>CAVYPD010000044.1:0-22769 GCA_963770275.1 uncultured Alphaproteobacteria bacterium | reverse complement strand
CAACTAAGATGTCGACCTCGGGGCCGCCACGCGGCCTCGAGCGGGCATTGCGTTTGTGTGGATCAGTCAGTGGCCGGAATCGGGTTGAGCAATGACCCCTCAGGCGACATCATAGGTCAGCAAGATGACACCCAGCTAACGCGCGGCCGGCTGCCGACTCAACTCCTCAAGCAGCGGGCGCAGCGCGTCGAGTTCGGCGCCGAAACCTGCCCAATCCCCGGCCTTCAGCCGATCAAGTGCCCGATCATAGTCCGCGAGCGCCTGCCGGGCTCGTTCATCCGCGGGGCCCGACGGCGAAGGTCCGGCGGGAGCCGGCAAGCCCGCGACCGGGGCGGATTCCTTGAACAATGCGGCCAGAGCCGCGGGGAGTGTCTCCTCCATCACCACGCGGTCGCCGTAGGCCGCTATCACGCGCTTGAGTTCCGGCAACTGGCCAGACTGCGCGCGGAGATACAGCGGCGACACGTACAGGATCGAGTTCCCGATCGGCACGACCAGCAGAGTTCCGCGAATGACCCGCGAGCCCATCTGATTCCACAGCGAGATTTGCTGCGAGATCTCGGTGTTCTGGTTGATAAGCGCCTCGATCTGGAACGGCCCATAGACCAGCTTGTCCTTGGGGAACTCGTAGACGATGAGCTTGCCGTACTCGGGCAGATCGCAGCGCGCGGCCAGCCAGGCGATCATGTTCTCTCGCTGGCTCGGCGTCATGGGCAGCATGAGGAAGAACTCGGTCTGCGGTTCACCGGGCAAGCGCATCATGATGTAGTACGGCGCCATCCTGGTCTCGCCGCCGGCATTCATCTCATCGGGGGCGGTTGGCTCGCGAGGAAATTGCCAAAGGTCTTCGCGATTGTAGAAGACCTCAGGCGCGTCCATGTGATACGCGCGGTACTGCAGAGCCTGAATTTTGAAAAGGTCCTCGGGGTAGCGAATGTGCTTTTGCAGATCCGGCGGCATCGCATCGAACGGCTTGAACAGCGCGGGGAAGATTCGGCGATAGGTTGCGACAATCGGATCGGCTGGCGTCCGTCACATAGAAGTCGACCGTCCCGTTGTAGGCGTCGATCACCACCTTCACTGAATTGCGGATGTAGTTGAGATCGCCGCCGTCGGGTTCCGGCTTGGCATAGGGGAACCAGGCGCTCGTCGTGTAGGCGTCCTGCATCCAGTAGAGCCGCCCTTCGCTGATCACCACGTAAGGGTCGCGATCGAGCTGAAGGAACGGCGCGATCGTCCCCACGCGATCCTTGATGTTGCGATGAAGCAGGATCCTGCTCTCGCTGGTGATGTAGTCGCTGAGCAGGATGTTGAGGTCGTCCATTTGCCAGGCGAACAGGGCCCTCCAACCGATCCCACCGATGGGAATGCCGTCCGCGCCATCGTAACGCGCGTAGACGTTGTCCTTGCCCTTCGGATAGTCGAACTCCGGCGTGCCGGTTTTGACGATCACGTAGCCAGGCGACCCCTGTCCAAAATAGATGCGCGGCTCGGTTATCGGGGGACCGCCGGTGGCAACCGGCGGGATATCCTTCAGGTAAAAGATCGGCAGGCCTTCAGCGGACTTCTGGGTGACCGGGGACATGACCACGCCGTTCCCGTGGGTGAACAGGAGATGCAGGTTGACCCAGGTTTGGGCGTTGGCTGACAGCAGCGAAGGGTCGAGCTCGCGCGCCGCGAGCGTCACCTGCTGATAGGAATCGCCGAGATGGTAGCGATCGACATCGACGTCGAGGAACCGGTAGTAGGTACGGATCTCCTGCAGTTGCGCATAGGTGTCCATCAGCGGTTGCCAATCCCAAAGCCGAATGTTGTCGATGGTCCCGCTGTTGTCCTTGAGCGACTGAAAGGTGAGATCCTGTTCCGCGGGAAACGGTTTCACCGCGATCTGGCCGAGGTTGTAGGCTTCCCGCGTGAGAGCGATATTCTGCCGAATGTACGGCGTCTCCAGCTGCAGCTCGTTCGGCTTGACGAAGAAGCGCTCAAACAGTCCGGGGATGAGTTCAGCAAACAGGAACGAGCCGCCGAACACCAAGAGAGGCGCGGCGATCAGGAGGCGGATCGTGCGCAGCCGCACATTGGCCCACGCGACAATGGCCGCAACGGCGGCAAGGCCTATGAGCAGCCAGAGCGCCGGCAGCTCGACATGAACGTCGGCGTAGCCGGCGCCGACGACAACGCCGTTGTCGTTGTAGAGCAGGAGGTAGCGGTCCAACGCATAGGACCAGGCCTTAACCGCGAAATAGAGACCGAGCAGCGCGGAGCCATGAGCGATTGCCGAGGACGAAAAGCTCCAGGCGGGAGGATCCAGACTGATGTCGTCGTGCAGGAAGTAAATTGCGCCGGCCATCAGCGCAGCCAGCAGCAGGATCCACAGCAGCCAGTTCTTGACCGCGACGTAGACCGGTAGCGAGAAGAGGTAAAAGCCGATGTCCTTGTCGAACAGCGGATCGTTCCGGCCGTACGACGTCTGGTAGATGAACCGCAGGATGAGGTCCCACCTGCCGGTCTCGCCCCAAGCGATCAGCAGTCCGAGGATGACTGCAACGGCCACGGTGAGCAAACGCCACACGAACGGCGAAGGCTGAAGTCCATACGACCCTGCCCATGGCCCCGGCGACGCCTGAAAAGTCGCGAAGCCCGGATCGAACGCCACCGGAAGCCGCAGCGGCCGCCTCGACGTGAACCGGAGCGCCAAGGTTGCGTTCGCCCAGAGAAGCAGGGTCGAGACTGCGAAGACAACCACGAAGAGAGCGGCCTTCGTAGCGAACACTGTCCAGAAGACGCCGACATACCCGATCGACGAGAACCACGCCCAATCGACCACGATGCTGCTGATGCGTGCGAGCGCGAAGAGGAAGACGATGACGGCGACCAGCACGCCAATGCGTCTCAAGAGCATGCTCCCTACGCGTCGCGCGGTCCAGGTCAGAGACTGACAGCCGCCGCCGTTTGGGTAAACGACGGGAATTGGCGCCCAGCGCGAGCCGTCGTCAGACGGAAGCCGTCATTTGGGCTGGCATTTCCGGGGGACCGCCGAACCGATGACGACTTTCGCCTGTTGTCGCTTTTCGGGCAAGCGTGCCCAAGGCGCGGGATGCATCCCTCCCGCGTCTAGCTCGAGCTCTATTTCCGAGTCCGAGTGAACGTGGAATTCTAGGTCTTCATGCGGCCCAGCTCTGGAGCGCGATTTTACGTGGCTTGCGCCAAGGGACCAGCCGAATTGGGCCGTCGCCTGCCTACTTGCCCCGGTCCTCGCCGCGAACGTCGCGGCTTTTCCTTAGGTCCGCTGTCCACCCTCGTTGGGCTGATCCGGACGATTTGAAACGCTGCATCTTGCGCTCGCGCCGTCGCGTCGGCTGATGTGAATTCTCAGCCCGATTGTTCTTGCGCAAGCCCTGCTCGTGGCGAGCCGACAATCCGATTTCTGCCTTTGCTGCGCCGTAGGAGCGCAGTTTGTCGGTCACCATCACGTCGGGTGCGAAGCCTTGTTTCTTGAGCAGCTTGCGCATCAGTTTCACGGCTGCAGCCTTGTCGCGCCGTCGTTGCACAAGGAGATCGAGAACCTCGCCTTCGTCGTCAACCGCGCGCCAAAGCCAGAACTGCCGGCCCGCAATCGTCACGGCCATTTCGTCGAGATGCCACCGCGGCGTTGGCCGCGGGCGTCGACGGCGAAGTTCTCGGGCGAACAATAGTCCGAACTTCAAGACCCATCGCCGCACCGTTTCGTAGGACACATCGACCCCACGCCCAGCGAGCAGATCTTCGACGTCGCGATAACTGAGCGTGAAACGCACATAGAGCCAAACGGCGTGCCGGATGATCGTAGGCGGAAACTGATGGCGGGCAACCGAGATCGTCATGCTCCATCGTACCCATCGAATGAAAGCGCGCCATCGTTGCCGTGACAAAACCCTGCGGGCTGTTCCACCATGCGCGCCAGCTATTGAAAATGGGCGGTGAAGCTCTATCGCTTCCAACCTTACGCCCAGATCAAGCTTGAGCCGTGGCTTGTCCAGCGCGCGCTCGATCGGCTTGGCGACCGGCGTCCAAATGTCACGGAGCAGGCAACCGTCGTGGCCGCGACGCGGACGCATACGAAGGTCCGATGGCCGGACTGGTGGGAAACATCGCGTTGGCGGAAGCGAGCCCTCGCGCGCGGCTGCCTTCGCTATTAAGCCTTGCAAAATCGGAAGCGGTGCCGCCATCTGGCGAGCGGGTGCCTGCGCCGCGGAGGTCAGAGTTTCGAATCCGCTCAGCTCCTCCAGTAAGTCGGTGGAAACGACCGTGGTCGCCCCGGTCCAAAATGCCTCTGCTCCCGCCGCCAAACCAAGGTATTATAGCCCTCATCGTCACCGACACCGTCTTCTCGAAGGCTCGATAAAGCTCGCAGAACCGCGAGTAGCTGTAGCCGCCCGGGTTCGCAGCGATGTATTCGTCCCAGAGGATCAACAGGGTGACGTGCTTGCGCTTCAGTTCGCGATGCACGCAGGCCCAATTGGGCTCCGAGATCCGCCGATGGCCGCGTTTGCTGCGCCGGTTGGCGTAGAGCGCCGCCTCCAGCGCCTCGTCGTTCATGCCCTCCGGAAGCGGCCAGGACAGGCCTGCGCCGTCCGCCCGGTTCAAGGTCTCCCGCACCGTCGAGCGGGCCATGCCGAGCCGCCGGGCGATCTCATCCGTCGAAACGCAAGAAAACTTCAGCCGAATAATCTCGCGCGCATGGCGCATCGTAATCCGCTCCGCTGGCACCGATTGCTCCCTTGGGTTGCCAAAGGGGCGACCTGATCAGGCCAACGGCGGCGCCCGCCAATCCAGAAATCACCCCGGGCGGGATCATTCCGTTATGGGGGCGTAATCATCTCGGAATCGGGGGGCGGCATCATTCCGTTACGAGGGGCGACGTCATCCAGGAATTAGGGGGCGGCTTCCTCCGGAATTAGCATGCTGGCCGTCGGCGGGGGCGTGCTTGAGCGCACAGAGGTCGGATTGAGTCACAAGATTGGGATGCGTGGAAATCGCGGCGGAGGCACGCTTCTCCTAGCTAGCGCACGTATGACGCCTCGGAACCGACCCTTGATCCAGAACTCCGTAGCCGTGGTGCGCAGGTCCTCAAGCGCCTGACTGTCTTCTTCTCCCGGCGCCTCGTCCGACGGAGGACAAGATCGAGCAGCGTGAATGGAGTCTCAGAGAGCGACAACCTGCCCGGTGTGGATCGACTGATCAGCCGCGATGACGATCTTGAGGCTTTTCACAGCGTCGTTCATGTGATCGGTGAGGTCGATGTCCTCGTCGATCGCCTTGAGCAGATAGCGCTGCTCTCGCTCGCACAGCGCGTTGTGGTCGGGCTCGTCGCTCACGTCGATCCGCTCGTCCGGCTTTGACATGTCGGTGTGATGCCAAAGGATCTGGTTCGTCTTGGTGTGGGCGTTGATGTCGTCCGACTTCACCGCGCCCGCGGTCTCAGCCATCACGATCGACACCGAACCTTTTGGCCCAACCACGTCTTTGACGAAAAACGCAGTCTCGCTCATCATCGGTCCCCAGCCGGCTTCGTACCATCCCACCGATCCGTCTTCGAAGACGACCTGTAGCATGCCGTAGTTGTTGACCGGCACTTCGTCGGTCAGCCTAGCGCCGATAGCGTGAACCTTGGTCGGCTTCGCCTTCGTCATCTGACACATCACGTCGACATAGTGCACCCCGCAATCGACGATCGGCGGAAAGCTGTCCATCAATCGCTTGTGCCAGGCCCAAGTCTCGCCGTTCGACTGCTGATTGAGATTCATCCGGAACACGAGAGGAGAGCCGAGCTGGCGCGCGATCTCGATGAACTTGATCCAGGACGGATGCTGGCGAAGGATATAGCCAACCACAAGCTTGCGCTTCGTGCGTTGAGCAGTGGCGACGACCTTCTCGGCGTTAGCGACGTTGTCGGCGAGCGGCTTCTCGACGAACACATCTGCGCCCGTCTCCATCGCCTTGATGGCGAAGTCGGCATGCGTGTCAGGCAACGTGTTGATCGAGACGACGTCAGGTTTTAGCTCGGCGAGCGCCCTCTCGAAGTTGTCGAACTTCTTCGCCTTGCCGAGTTCTGGCGGCAGCTTCCGGTCGGCGATTCGGCGCTCGCATACGCCGGCAACTTCGAATCCCGGAATGCGCGTATAAGCGAGGGCGTGGCTCATTCCCATATTGCCAAGCCCGACGACTAGCACTCTCTTGGCCATCTCTCTCTCCCTCGATGCGCCTCTACCTCTTGATGCGGACCACCTCGCCGGTTCGCGCCAATTCCTCGGCCGCGAGCGTCGCCTCGAGCGCCGCGGCGGCGTCTTCCGGCCTTCCGATCGCCGGCGCTTCTCCTTTCAGCGCGCATGAGGCGAAATACGAAAACTCTTCTCGCAACGCGCCCCCGCGCATCCCGTCAAACATAGGCCAATAGGTGGTGTCCGGGCTGTGCAGCTTGTCACTGGACACAATGCCGAGGTTCGGAAACGTGTCCTGGATATGAATGATGCCGGCATCGCCGATGATCGACATGCGCTCGTCAATATCGAACGGCGTCTTCTCGGGCATGCACCAGACCGTCTCCAAGGTTGCCGTCGCGCCGCCGGCGAAGCGGTACATCGTTTGTCCGATGTCAGGAAACTTCAGGCCGCGGACGTCAACCGTCTGCGCATAGGCGCTAACGATCCGATCACCGGTAAACCAGAGCATCAGGTCGGTGTCGTGGATCGCGTCGCCCACAATCGGGCCGATCTTGTTCAGGATCGCCGGCGTCCAAGCGGCGGGAATATTGCGGCGCGAGCTCATCGCGACGATCTTGCCAATTTTGCCCTCGGCGATCGCTTGCTTGGCCGTGCGGTAGCGCGGGTTGAAGCGGCAGATGTGGCCGATCTGCAGAATCCCCTTTGACCGCGTGGCGGCGGCCATGATTTTGCGGCAATCCTCGACAGTCGACGCCATCGGCTTCTCGAGGAAGACGTGCTTGCCGGCTTCGAGAGCGGCGACTGCGGGCTCGGTATGCTGATCCCACATGGTGACGATCGACACCGCGTCGATATCGGGATCGGCGAGTAGGTCGCGATAATCGGGCGTCGTTTTCTTCACGCCGAACTTGGCCGCCATAGCCTTGAGCCGCTCCGGCGTGCGCGTGCAGAGCGCGGCAAGTTCCAGATTCGGAACACCAACAATCGCGTCACAATGGATCTCCCCGAACCATCCGAGTCCGATCACCGCAATGCGAATCCGGTCCAAGGGCTCCTCCTGAGAATGCTCGCGCTTAGCCACGCGTTGCGATCGCTTCCGGTCGCGTCCGTTAGGCGTCGAACCACAAGTCGCGGAGATACTGCATATATTCGAACACCATTCCGTGCTTACGAACGAAGACGACACGGACGAAATCGCCGACGACGAAAGGCGGAATGAGGATTTCCAGCTCTTCGATATGCGCTTCAATCGAGTCGACGCGATAGGCCACGTGAGGATTGGCTCGCACGGCCTCCGGCACGGTCGTGTCCGGCGCATAGCGCAGGAATTCGATATGTTCCGGGTGATTGCGTGGGCTCGTGACCCAGCAGCGGCTCTGCTCGACCCAGTTCTCGTCCGGCTGAGGCTCCGTCGTCGTGAGGCCGACATGGTCAAAGACGAACATTGAGCGCTCTCCCGCAGCGTTCGATCTTACGATCAAGCGCGAGGGCGGGCCGAAACCCGCGCTCCGCGCCCGGCGATTAAAGCGCCTTTTGGATCGCCTCGAGGTCGATCGACTGATAGTCGGGGGCGATCGCAAACCCTGCCGCGTCCGCCTGGACCTTGGCCTTGTCGAAAGAATTGGCCTCGTCAATGAGGTCGTTCTTGCAGACGTCCTCGAACTTGATCGGGTGAGTGATCTGCCCAATCTTTCGGGCGGTTTCGAAGAAGAGCTCCCAGCTCGACGGCAGGTGATAACCCCACTTCTTGCGCTCGTCCATGCGCCCGGCGAAGACGCTGCCGAGTTGCATCATCGACTCGGTCGCAACCGTCGGGTTCATCTGAGACGCGAGGCCCGGGAACTGCGCCATGACGATCTCGGTCGCTGCGCGCGGGTTCTGCTTCCCGAACTCGAGGCCCGCTGCCCAGCCCTGGAGATAGCGGGCGTAGAGCTTCCTCTTCGCCGGATCCTCGAAATCCGCCTTGCGGATGACGAAGCTGTTCGCGGGCAGCTTCGAGAAGTTCTTGCCGAGAAAGTAGTCGAAGTCGAGCCCCTGACCTTTCCATTGGGCGCGCAGGCCTTCCCAGCACAGCGCCGAGTCGCCCTTGCCGGCCTTCAGCGCGGTCCCCCACGTTGGCCAGCCGGCCTCGACGTACTTCACCTTTTTGATGTCGACGCCGGCGGCGTAAAGCATCGGGTCGCAAATCGACTGCCAGCCGGCGCTGCCCAAGAGGATCGTTTTGCCTTCGAGATCCTTCAGGTCCTTCGGTTTTTCTCCCTTCCGGAAGGCAAAGTCGAACACATCAGAGCCGCCCATGTGAAAGACGGAGACAATGGGAATGCCCTGTTCGAGCCCGAGCGAAAACACGCCGGGAGACGGATACCCCATATCCGCCTGATTCTGATCAACGAGCTTGACGGACGCGGTCGCGTCCGACGGGCCCGGCTCGAGGGTCGTCTGGATATCGCCGAAATAGCCGTATTTCTTCGCGACCCAATAAGGATAGTCGTCGAGCACCTCGATTGTGCCGCGCGGCGACACCCAGCGCACCGTGTTATCGGCGGCGAAGGCGCGCCTCGCGCCTCCGACTCCAAACAGTGCTGTCGCGGTCACTCCGCCCGCCGTGAGGGTCAAAAGACGTCGGCGATCGATCGCCGGACCCGTTCCATCATTCGTTGGCATTCCGCTCTCCCTTCAGTCGTTTCTCTTGATTGCCCCAACCTTGTGCGACGCGCTCACGCCTCCCAACTGGCCCATTTCTTTCCGAGCCAGTAGAAGAAAACATAGATGGAAATGCCGATCACCGCGAGAATAAGAATGACCGCGAAGAACTGCGGCATCCGGATCAGAGCCGAATAGTAGGTCAGCCGATTGCCCAGGCCTTCGGCCCCACCGACCATCTCTGCGCCGATCGCAGTGAGTAACCCGAAAATGGATCCGACCATCAGGCCGACGATGATCATCGGCATGGCCATGGGTATGCGGATCTTGGTGAAGATCTGCAACGTGTTTGCGCCGAACGAGCGCGCAAGCGCGATCTTGGCGAGATCGACCCGGCGGAAGCCGGTCGCCGCGTTGATCATCACCATGGGGCCGCTCGCGAGCGCCACGGCGATGATGCGCGGCTCGCTGCCGAAGCCGAAGCGAAGGATGAGCAGCGGCACCAGCGCCAGCATCGGCGTCGTCACCAGAAGCAGGATGTAGGGGGTGACGATCTTTTCAACGAAGGGGAACTGGGTGATGACCGCGGCCAGCACGAATCCGATCGCCCCGCCGATAGCAAAGCCGACGAACAGCTCATAGAGCGTCACAAGAAGATGCGGCCAGAGAAACGGCCATTCGGTGAAAAGCGCCCAGACGATCTGGCTCGGTTTCGGCATGATGTATTGCGGCACGTCGAAGGCCCGCAGCAGGAGTTCGGCGCCGCCGATGATGATCACGGCAACCAGGACGATGATTGCCGTCTCCAAGTGCGTGCGGGATTCGCCTAGGCCGAGCGACCTGAGCCCGGAGAGGCCGGGCTCGTTTGCGGGCGCCGCCTTCCGGTTGAATTCGGGAATCTGGTCGCCCAAGACCTTGTCCACGCCTCTCTCCGATCGTTCAGGCGACCTCAAGCCCGGGAGCGCTCGTCCGGCCTCGGTCGATCCTGGCCTTGATTTCGAGCACTCGGGCGATGAAATCGGGCTCCGTCTGAATCTCGACCTTCCGCGGCCGCGGAAGGTCGATATCATACACGGCGGATATGCGTCCCGGCCTCGCCGACATCACCACGACACGGTCGGCAAGGAAGATCGCTTCAGCAATCGAATGGGTGACGAAGGCGATCGTCTTCCCCGTCTCCATCCAGATTTCTTGAATGAGGATATTCATTTCGTCGCGGGTGAACGCGTCGAGCGCTCCGAAAGGTTCGTCCATCAACAGCACGGACGGATTGACTGCGAGGCTTCTCACGATGGACACGCGCTGTTGCATGCCGCCCGAGAGTTCGCGCGGGAATTTGTGTTCGAAGCCCTTGAGATTGACCCGTTCGAGCAGATGCTCGATCCGCTCCATGTCGGGCCGGCGGCGCTTCAATTCGAACGGGAACGCCATGTTCTTGAGCAGATTGCGCCACGGCAAGAGATTGGCGTCCTGAAAGATCATCGCGATCTCGGGATGCGGCTGGGTGATGATTTCCGCGCCAAGCCGAATCCGGCCCGACGTCAGATCATGCAGACCTCCCATCGACCACAAGCAGGGTCGTCTTGCCGCAGCCCGAGGGCCCTAGAATGCAGAGGAATTCGCCTTCGCGGACCTCGAGCGACACGTCTTCGAGCGCGTGCACCGAGCCGGACTTAGTGGCGTAGAATTTGGTTGCGTTCTCAACCAGCATTTTCGGCTGAGCACTGGCAGCGCTGTTGGCCATCGTTGCTCCTCCTCCGACGAGAACGCCATCCGCCCGGGCAAGGTCGGATGCGGCGTTTTGCTCCCATGACCGGGCCGATTGCCGCCGGCCCTCTGACTTCATGAAAAGATGTTACACAATCTCGGATGGCGCAAGGGGAAACTTGGCGCTCGCTAAAGAGCCAAGTAGACGCGCCTTTTTTCTGCCGAATCCCCCGTCTTTTCGGAGAAACCCCACCGAGAAGGCGCTTTTGCTGTTCGCTCGTCCGGCCAATCGCAATCATCCGGACGGCGTCCCTTGTCTTCCAAATCGTCTCATGTAATTCAATTACAGCGCTGCGGAGCGCGGCATGTACAGGCGCCGACACAGGAGGGCGGGATGGGCGCGGGTCCAGACCGGACGGCGAGAGTTTCGCGCCACGCGACAGATCGGCGGCGCCCGCGTCCAGCGCTCGCCGTTCGCGCCGATCGACCTCATATCGAGGATCCAGCGCATCGAAGGAGACCTCTCGGCAGCAAAGCGGCGAGTGGCCGCCGCGGTAGCGGCCGATTATGAGGCGACCACGCGCATGACGATTAGCGACCTCGCCGAGCGCGCCGGCGTCAGCCAGCCCAGCGTCACGCGCTTCTGCCGCTCGGTCGGCTGCACCTCCTTCAGCGAATTCAAGGTTCTTTTGGCGACGACGCTAACGGTCGCCGCGGTTTATCTGCGGACCGACCGCGTCTTCGACGATGACGTGGGACAAGTGGCCCAGGTCGTGATGCTACGAGCGTCGAACGCGATTCGTGATTGTCTCGAGAAGCTTGACACAGTGGCTGTTAAGCACGCGATCGCGGCCATCGCCCAGTGTAACCGGCTCGATATCTATGGGCAGGGCGGCGGGTCAGCGAGCATCGCGGAGGACGCCAAACTGAGATTCTTTCGGCTTGGACTGCCAGTCTGCGCCTATGCCGACGGCCACCAGCAGCGTATGTCGGCGGCGACGCTGCGGCCGAAGGATGTCGCCTTCGCGGTCTCGAACAGCGGCCGATCCAAGGCGGTGATCGGCGCCGTCGAGATCGCCAGATCGTACGGAGCCACGACCATCGCGCTTACGCGGCCGAACACGCCGCTCGCGGCCGCGGCCGAGGTGGTCATTACCGTCGTCATACCGGAACATGCGAACGCTCTCATGCCGACCGCTTCGCGCTACGCGCATATGGCGGTGGTGGATACGATCGCGACGGGCGTCGCCTCGGAAATGGGAGCGCGATCACGCGAAGCGCTGAGGCGTGTGCGCTACGCGCTGGCCAATATCGGCATCGCAATTCCATCGCCGTCCTCGGACCCGACGCCCCTCATGACGCCCCAGCCGCAGGAATGAGGAATGATCAGTCCGTACGCTGCCGATGAGCCTCACCGTTGGGTCGCGGCGTTCAGCGAGGCGCTCGACGCACGCGATCCCGCCCGCGCGGCTGCGCTCTTTGGCGACGAGTGCTTCTGGCGCGACCTCGCGGCCTTCACCTGGAACGTCAAGACACTCGAGGGACGCGACGAGATCGAGGCGATGCTCGCCGCCCAGCTCGACTCGGTCGGTCCGACGGCCTGGCGCGTCGAGGGCGAGACCGACCGTTGCGGGCGAAGTTCTCGAAGCATGGGTAAAGTTCGAGACGAAGCTCGCTCGCGGGCGGTCCATCCTTCGGCTGAAGGCACGGCCGCGCCTGGACGCTGCTCACCGCGATTGAGGAGCTCAAGGGCTTCGAGGAGCGCAAAGGCCCGTCGCGGCCGATGGGAGTTGAGCATGGCGTCTATCGCCGGGAGAAGAACTCGGCTCGAGGCGAAGCGCGCGGAAGACGGGGCGCTCGGGAAAGGGAGGCAGCCCTACTGCGTCGTGATCGGCGGTGGACAGGGCGGCATCATGCTTGGGGCGCGGCTGAAGCAGCTCAATGTCCCGACCATCATCCTGGAGAAGAACTCGCACGCCGGGGATTCTTGGCGGAACCGCTACCGTTCCCTCGTGCTGCACGATCCGGTCTGGTACGACCATCTGCCGTACATCCCCTTCCCCGAGAATTGGCCGATATTCACGCCGAAGGATAAGCTCGGCGACTGGCTCGAGATGTACACCAAGGTGATGGAGCTGAACTATTGGAGCTCCTCGGAGGCCGTCCACGCCGCTTACGACGCTGACAAACGAGAGTGGACGGTTGAGGTTTCACGCGACGGGGCACGCGTCACATTGAAGCCAAAGCAGCTCGTGTTCGCCACTGGCGCATACGGGCCGCCCAACGTTATTTCGTTGCCGGGCCTAGAGAATTTCCAGGGACAGCATTTCCACTCAAGCGGATACAAGACCGGTGCTCCTTATGAGGACAAAGACTGCATTGTCATCGGCGCCAACAGCTCCGCCCACGACATCGCTGCGGACTTATGGGAGTACGGCGCGCGCGTCACTATGCTGCAGCGGTCGCCGACAACCGTCGTTCGGTCGGAGACGCTGATGGAGCTGGGCTTCGAGCCGCTCTATTCGGAGAGCGCACTTAAGAACGGAATCACGACCGACAACGCCGATCTCGCCTTCGCTGCGACGCCCTTCCGTCTCATGCCGCGGGGTCAGATTGCCGTCTATAAGGAAGTGCGCCGCCGAGACGCGGCTTTCTATGATCGCCTCGCAAAGTCCGGCTTTCAGTTCGACTTCGGCGAGGACGAATCCGGCCTCATGATGAAGGCGTTCCGCACCGGCTCGGGCTATTACATCGATGTCGGCGCCTCGGATCTCATCGCGAAGGGCCACATCGGCGTCAGAAGCGGCGTCGAGATCCGCCGCGTCAACGAGCGCTCTGTCGAGCTCACCGACGGCTCGGAGTTGCCCGCCGATCTCATCGTTATGGCGACCGGATTCCAATCGATGAACCGCGCGGTGGCGCCCATCATTTCCGAGGAAGTTGCGGACAAGGTCGGCAAGTGCTGGGGGCTCGGCTCCGGCGTTCCAGGCGACCCGGGCCCATGGGAGGGCGAGCCACGAAACATGTGGAAGCCAACCCAGCAGCCCGGCCTCTGGTTCCACGGTGGCAACCTTCACCTGTCGCGCCACTATTCGCTCGTGCTCGCGCTCCAGATCAAGGCGCGCATGGAGGGACTGCCTACGCCGATTTATGGACTGCAGAAGTCGCATCACACGCGCTGACAATCCAATTGTTAACTCGGGAGGAAGAGCTATGAGCGACGACGAACTCGCCTATATGGGCGCGGCCGAGATCGCAGAACGCATTCGCAGGCGGCGTCTCTCTCCAGTCGAAGTCGTCGACGCTTGCATCGCTCGCATCGAGCGGCGAAATCCGAGCCTCAACGCGTTCGTCTTCGAGGGGTTCGACGATGCGCGCCGCGACGCAAGAAAAGCGGAAGCCGCGGTGATGTCGGGCGCAGCGTTGGGCCCCCTGCATGGCGTCCCTACGGCCATCAAGGACCTGTTCGACTTCAAGCCGGGCTGGCCCTTCACCTTCGGCGGGGTGCGCGCAATGAAGGATTGTGTCGCGCAGTGGCATTGCGTCTTCGCCGAGCGGATCGAGAAGGCCGGCGCCATTCTGCTCGGCAAGACCAACAGCCCAACGATGGGCCTGCGCGGAACTTGCGACAACTACCTCTTCGGTCCGACACGCAATCCCTTCAATCTCGCCAAGAACACGGGCGGTTCATCAGGCGGCAGCGCCGCAGCGGTCGCAGACGGCCTCGTCCCGTTCGCGGAAGGGACGGACGCTGGCGGCTCGATCCGTATTCCATCCGCCTGGTGCAATGTGGTTGGCTTCAAGCCGTCCTTCGGCCGGGTGCCTGTCGTAATGCGGCCGAACGCTTTTGCGGCTGACACGCCGTTCGTGTTTGAGGGCCCGATTGCGCGGACGGTTGAGGACGCCGCGCTCGTGCTGAACGCCATTGCCGGCTATGACCCACGCGATCCTTTCGCCATCGAGACGAACGAGGATTTTCTCGCCGCGACGCGCCGTTCGATCAAGGGCTGGAAGATTGCCTACAGCCCCGATCTCGACGTCTTTCCGATCGATCCGGCCGTCCGCAAGACCGTCGACGAAGCCGTGCGCTGTTTCGCCGACGTGGGCGCCGAGGTGGAGGAAGTGCGGCTTGGACTTAAGCGCGACCAACGCGAATTGAGTGACGCGTGGACGAGGCTCATGACGCCGCTCAACGTCGGCGCGCTCGAGGGCATGAAGGCCTTCGGCATCGATCTCATGGGGCAGCACCGAGATGACTTCCCGCCGGCCTATCTCGAGCGAATCGACGCCTTTCGGACGCTCTCGGCGGTGGATCTCGCGCGCGATCAGGCGATCCGGAGCGAAGTCTACGACGCGATCCAAGGCGTCCTTGCGACGCACGAAATCCTCGTCTGCCCCACGGTTGCCGCCATGCCGGTCGACAACGCGGCCAACGGCGACACCCAAGGTCCTACTCACGTCGAGGGCGTCGAAGTTGACCCACTCATCGGCTGGTGCCTGACCTATCTCACGAACTTCAGCGGCCACCCGTCGGCTTCGGTGCCAGGGGGCCTAAGCAACGGCCTTCCAGTCGGCGTGCAGTTGATCGGCCGGCGCTACGCCGACAGCGACGTACTCGCCGCTGCGGCAGCGGTTGAACGAACGCGGCCTTGGAGCGACGCCTATCGCATTTGCAGAGAGCGCCCGCTGACGTAGCCTTCCCGCCGAAATCGGGAAAAAGGGGCGGATGCGGCCAGTGACAACCGAGAGAACCGCCTAAACACCTTTCGTGCGAACGTTCGTTTACCGTCGCTTTTGCTTGTAGAGCGCGACCGCGCCGACGATGACGAGCCCTTGTATCAATTCCTGATACCACGAGCTGACGTTGAGAATGACCAGCACGTTATTGGTAAGGCCCATGAGCAGCACGCCGCCAAGCGTGCCGATCAGTCCCCCCTGGCCCCCGAACAGACTCGTCCCACCAAGAATCACAGCCGTAATCGCCTGAAGCTCGGCGCCCTCGCCGGTGACTGGGTCGCCGACTCCGGAGCGGCCGAGATAGAGTAAGCCGGTCAGCGCGGCCAGAGTGCTGCACAGCACGTAGACGCCGATCTTGACCCGATCGACGCGGATACCGGACAGCCGCGCGACCTGTTCGTTCCCGCCGATGGCATAAACGTAGCGGCCAAAAGTCATCCGCCGCAGCACGAAAATCCCGGCCAAAAGCAGCAGCGCCAGAAAAATCACCAGCAGCGGCGCCGGCCCAACCTTGAGATCGTACAGGCGCAGGAAGCCACGCGCGGCCCTGCCGACCGGCTTTGTCGTGACCGTATAGGCGATCCCACGCAAGATACTGTAGGCGCCAAGGGTGACGATGAACGGCGCGATCCGCAGTTTCGCAATCAGGAGACCGTTGATCAGGCCGACGACCGCGCCCATCGCCAGCGTGGCGGCGACTGCGACAGCGATGTTCTCCGGCTTGCCGTCCATGAGGATGGCCGACATCAGCACCGCGAGCTTGATGACCGAGCCGACCGAGAGATCGATGCCTCCGCTGATAATAACGAAGGTTTGCCCAATCGCGACCGTTCCGAGAAAGGAGGCGGTGCGCAGAACGTTGAAGATGTTGCGCTCGGTCATGAAATTTGGCGACAACAACGACGCATAAACGCCCAAGGCCAGAATCAAGCCGTAGACAATCAGCAACGAGGCGTACCGGCGCACGCCAGGCGGAACGCGCACGCCGCCGCCTTTGGACGGGGACGATGTAACCGCGCTCACCCCAGCATGCTTTCCGCCGGCCTGCCCGTCGTCGCCAGTTCTATAATCCGTTCCTCACTGGCCTGGTCGCGCGCGAGCTCGGCGACAATCTCGCGCTCGTTCATGACCAGAATGCGGTCGCTCATACCGAGGATTTCCACCAGGTCTGACGAGATCATCAGAATGCCGACCCCGCGCTCCGCAAGTTGGCGCATGAGCCGGTAAATCTCGAACTTGGCCCCGACGTCGACTCCGCGCGTCGGCTCGTCGAAAATAATGACCGACGGCGACGTTTGCAGCCACTTCGCCAGGACGACTTTCTGCTGATTGCCGCCGCTGAGATACTGCGCCTCGAGTTCCGGCGACGCCATCGCGATCGACAATTCACGCCGCGCGCGCTCAATCGTCTCGGTTTCCCGACCGCGCTGGATCACCCCGAAGCGCGTCAGCTTGTTCAGGCTCGATAGCGTAATGTTGCTGCGAATCGACTGTTCAAGGAACAGCCCCTGAGTTTTGCGGTCTTCCGGCACCAGTGCAAGCCCAGCCTCGACCGCTTCTTTCGGACTGCGCGGTTGAAGCAGCGTATCTTTAAGTATGATTTTGCCGGAGCGGACCGCGTCCGCGCCGAACAGCGCCCGCGCCACTTCGGTTCGACCTGAGCCAACCATTCCGGCCAGGCCAAGAATTTCGCCCTCGTAAAGCGCGAGGCTGACGGGGTGGGGGAGTCGTTCCGTTGTGACATTTGCAGCGGTCAGCACTGGCGCGCCGCGTGGGCGAGTTGCACGCGGGAAAATTTCTTCAAGCGAGCGGCCCACCATCATTTGAATCAGCTGGGCGCGGGTGACCTCGCTGATCGGCCGTGCGCCGACAACCCGGCCGTCCTTCAAGACGGTGACATCGTCGGCGATCTCGAAGATCTCGTTCAGTCGGTGGGAGATGTAAACAACCGTCACGCCCCGTTCGACCAGCGAGCGGATGGTGGCGAAGAGGCTCTCGAGTTCCTGACCAGCCAGAATCGCCGAAGGCTCGTCCATGACGATCAGGTCGGCGTTTTGCGACAGAGCCTTGGCGATCTCGACCATCTGCTGGGCGGCGACCGTTAGATCGCCAACGTATGCGGACGGAGATAGCCGAACGTCGAGCTGCTCAAGCAGCTCGGCGGTTTCTTTCGCCATTCGACGTGTGTCTATGACGCCGAGCCGGTTGCGCGGCTCGCGGCCGAGGAAAATATTCTCGGCGACGGTCATGTACCGAATGAGATTCAATTCCTGATAAATGATGCTGATGCCCGTAGCCATCGCCCCGCGCGCACTGAATCCGGCGTGACGCCGCCCCTTGAAAATGATCTCGCCGCTGTCGGCCCGGTAGGCTCCGGCCAGAATCTTGATCAGTGTCGACTTGCCGGCTCCATTCTCGCCAAGCAACGCGTGAACTTTGCCTTTGCGGCACGAAAACGAGACGTCGCTTAGGGCTTGGACGCCACCGAACGCCTTCGAGATGGTTCGCATTTCAAGGATCGGAGCGTGCATCATGGTCTGCGGTTAGGCTGCGCAGGTCAGTAAGAGGAGTTTTCAAAGAAGCGCGGGGGGCGTGTTGACGCCGCATCCCCCGCGCGGTCTGAACTCGCTACTTGGTCATATACTTGAGTTCCACCATCTTCGAGTTGGGGAGGAAGATCGGCGGGAAGACATCGTCGCTCCACTTAGGATTGAAGAAGGTGTCGATATTCGACGCGTTGACGTCTTGTGTCTTCTCCATCGCGCTCCGGAAGTCGATGAAGCGAGGCACCGACTCGCCATTGAGAATCTTGAGGGCCGTGTCGATGCACAGGATCACCATTGCGTTGGGGTACTGTCCGGCGGAGAAAGCAATGTGACCGTCCTTGACCTGGCGCAGGAGCCCGTTGCTGTAGTCGGCGCTGGCGAGCGGTGGAACCGGGAGCTTGGCTTCCTGGAAGGCTTCGACAATGCCCTGCGACATCTGGCCGCCGTCGGACCAGATGCCCTGAATGGTCTTACCGTATTTGGCGATCCACTGCTCGGCGACCTTCTTGGCTTCGCTGGTCGACCACTGGCCGTACTGCTCGTCCAGAATCTTGATGCCCGGTTTGTTCTTCCAAACGGCGCCCGCGCCGGCCTTCGCAATTTCAGCGGTGTCGACGCCGGGGATGCCGTCCATGACGAGGATATTGCCGGAGCCGCCAAGCTGGTCGGACAGCCAGTTCGCCGCACGGGCCCCGAGGTCATATAGGTTGGTGCCGACTTCGGTCACGTAGCTGTCGCCATCGACGCCGCTCGCGCACAGCACCACTGGAACGCCTTGCACGGCGGCGCGGTCAACGGAGGCGGCGAGCGCTGCGCGGCCCATCGGCACCAGGATCAACGCGTCGGGGTTCTGGCTCAGCAGGTCTTCGACTTCCGGCACCTGTTTGTCGGCGTTCCCGTCAGCGCTGGCGTAGAGCAGTTCGGACACCTTGCCTTTGCCAAGCTGGTCGACATGGTAGCGCGCTTCTTGATCGAACAATGCGGCCCAAGAGTTGGTCGGCCCTTGCGCGGCGAGCGCGATCTTGTATGGCCCGCTCTTCCTGAACTTCGAGGTGTCGGCCATCGTTCCTTCACGGGTGACGACGCTCTTGAGATAGGGGCTCGCGTCCAGTTCAGCCTGAGTGTATTTCTGCAGAGTCGGGGCCGCCTCTTCGGCGTGGGCGATCGCTCCGCTCAGAGTCATCAGTAGCGCAGATAACGCGGCTGTCTTTTTCATCGGGTTTCCTCCTCCTATGGTAGGATTCACGGCCCATACGCGTCGCTTCGTCTAAAGCTCATGGTCGGCGTTCCGCGAGACTGTACAGCGCGACCGCGCCGATGACGACTAGGCCCTTGACGATCAATTGAGCCTGTACATCCATGCCGATGATCAGCAGCAGGCTACTGAGAAACACCACCAGCAGCACGCCGGCCATTGCCGCGACGACGCTGCCCCGGCCCCCAGAAAAAGCAACTCCGCCGACGACCGCCGCGGCAATTGAGTCAAGGTCGAAGCCGCGACCAAGATAGCGATCGACGTAGCCGACGTAGCCGCTCAGGATGATGCCGGAGCCGACAACCAGAAGACTGCAGATGACGTAGACGGCCACCAGATAACGGTCGACTGCAATGCCCGACAGCCGAGCCGCCTCGCGGTTGCTGCCGATAGCGTAGATCCGTCGACCAAATGGCGTCGCATACAGGACGAACGTCAACAGCGCGGTGAAAGCGATCCAGATGACAAACGAGATCGGCAGCGGTCCGAGCGACTGATTGAGCACTTTCAGCCCGTCTGGCACCTGGCCGCTCGGAACGCCCTGGGTGTAAGCGCTCTGCGCGCCGCGGATGAGCACTAGCATGCCGAGCGTCGCGACGAACGGGGGGACGTTGCGCTTGGTGATCAGGAGCCCATTTGCGAGCCCGATCAATGCGCCGAAGCCAAGCGCAATAACGAGCCCCGGCAAGATCCGGCTGTCCTGGCCGGCTCCCACTTGAGCAATCACGACAGACGTCAACACGAGCAAGCCGGTGACCGACAGATCGAGGCCAGCGACAAGCATGACCAATGTCTGGCCAAGGGCGACCATGCCAAGTTGCGAGGCCGAGCGGAGAATCAGGAAGAGCGACTCCGGATGGTACACTTCCGGCCGGATGACGAGTGCAATGAGAAGCAGAAGCGCCAGCGAGCAGTAGACGCCGTACCGCTGGATCACTAACCGTGACGACCACGAAAGCGTGCGAGCGGGCAAGGATTTTTGACCAACGCTGCTCACAAATCGCTCACGTACCACCCTCGGGCCAACAGGCCGGTCCGTCTGCGTTTAGCCCGATCAGCAGGGTGTACTGTCCAGTAAGCGCACTTTCATCCATAAGCTTCGCCGGCGAATGCTCATTTCTCGGTATATTTCCTGGCCCACTCGACGCCATCCCAGGTGAGCATCTTCGTGGGGACGATCTTGATCAGGTAGCGCGGCCGGTCATAGGTCGGCACCAGATATTCCGGCCCGTGTTCGCCGAGAAAACGCACTGCCATGCGGTTGGCGACGTCGAGACACTGACCCTGCATCGGAGCCGGGCCGAAGGCGATCTCAGCCTTTCCCTGCGCGGTGATGCGCTTATAGGTCCCGCTATCCTCCGCGCACGAAATGCCGACGTTCGGATTTTTCTTGATGTGGCCAATCCAGGCCGCGCGCTCGCGGGGGACAATCCAAAAAGCTTCCCCGTCCCATTCCTGCCACACCGGGGTCACGTAAGGCACGCCGTTCTCGTCGATGGTGGCGATCCGCGCGACTACCGCCTCGGCCAAGAATTCTTTGACCTCGGCGGGCGTGAGCTTGCGGTTCTTTCCCATCCACTCGGGCGTCTGTTTGTCCTCCATTTCACCTCCTACCAGTGTGTCGATATCGATTGACTAGTCGGCAAAGTTCTGTCCCAGGGCCCCCGCCGTCACTGTCCAAAATCGTGTTAGCGGTCTGCAAATCCTTCCCAGTCCGAATTAGGCTTTACAAGGGGCGATTGATCGCGCCCGCCGACACACTCACCGAAGCGAAAATGGTCGAAACGGAGTGTGTTGTCGAGGGGATACGGCGCCGGAGGATGAGCCTTGCGGGAGGCAGTTGGTGGAGTGTTGCTCTCGGCTCGTGGTTCGTGGCCCTGGATCAAAGCCCCTTCACACCGCCAAATGAGCGCTTCTCGCGATTGACAAGTAGAACTCGCGAACCTGAGAATGCGCTTTCGGTCGAAAGACAGAGGGTCGCATGGCGTTGAGGAACCGGCTGGGCGGGCATTCCAACAGCTACCACACCTACAGCCTGGAAGAGGCGCTCGAAGGCATCGCAGCCGCAGGATACAAATTCGTCGAGTTAAGTGCGGTGCGCGGCTGGACCGAGCACGTCCCGCTGGAAGCCGACGCCAAGACGCTCGGCCGCATACAGCGCATGATGAACAAGCTCGGACTGATGTCCTTAAGCCTCAGCGGCCATTCCGACCTAACCACCAAGGACGGGCTGAAGGATGGTCTCAAAGCAGTCGATCTGTGCGAGCGTATGGGCATCGAGATCATGAACACCGCCATCGGCGGTCACTACAGCGAGAGCGAAGACGAAGAAGCGTTCATGGGCAATATCCATGAGCTGGCAGACTACGCCGCGGCGCGCGACATTCTGCTCGGCATCGAGATCCACGGCGAGATAACAAAGTCGGCCGTAGCGGCCCTCTCGGTCCTTAAGCGCATCGACCGCAAGAACGTCCTTATCAACTACGACACCGCAAACGCCGAGTTCTACGGTGGGGTCGATCCCGTTGCCGATCTGAAGATCGCGCTGCCGAAGTTGGTCCATTGCCATTTGAAGGACAAGCGCGGCGAAGGTCGTGTCTGGGATTTTCCCGCGATCGGCGAGGGCCACATCGATTTCAAAAGGGCGCTCGACACCATGGAGAGGGGCGGTTTTAATGGTCCGCTCAGCGTGGAGATCGAGTTCCACGGCGACCCTTGGCCGCCGCTTGCGGAAGTCAACCGCGCAATGCGGGCTTCGCACGAGAAGCTCGCGTCGCTCGGTCTGTCCTAAAAGCTCGATAGGCGGATTGTCATGAGGGTAGGTATCCTCGGCTCCGGATTCATGGGTCGGACGCATGCGCGCGCCTACGCCAAGATGAGGGGCGTCGAGGTGGCGGCGATCTCCTCGCTCCACATCGAGAAGGCGGAGTCGCTCGCGAACGAAGTCGGAGGTCGCGCCACCACTGACAATCTGGCGATCATCGATGACCCCTCGATCGACGCCATCAGCAACACGCTGCCGACCCATCTCCACGCCGAGTACACGATCGCCGCGCTCAAGGCGGGGAAACACGTGCTCCTGGAGAAGCCGTTTGCGCTCACCGCCGCCGGCTGCGACGGCATGATCGCCGCGCAGAAGGAAAGCGGCAAGATCCTCCTCGTCGCCCATGTCCTCCGCTTTTGGGGCGAATATGTTTCCCTCGTCGACTTCGTGCAGAGCGGCAAAATCGGAAAGCCGCTATCTGCCGTGGCGACACGGTTATCCCAATTGCCCGGCTGGAACGACTGGTTCCTCAATCCGGCTTGGAGCGGGGGCGCGGTGCTTGACCTGTGCGTCCACGACTTCGACGTCCTCAACTGGATCTTTGGCGCGCCGAGATCGGTCTATGCCCGTGGGCGTGAGTTGAAGCCAGGACTATGGAACAACATCCATGCTACGGTCGACTACGGCGACTCCGAAGGCTTTGTCGAAGGCAGCGAGTTCATGCCCGAAGGCTACCCGTTCACGGCCGCGTTGAAGGTTCTGTGCGAGGGTGGCGTTGTCGAGTTCATGTTCCGCGCCGGCGGTGTCAGTGTCGAGATGGGCGGCGCCAACTCTCTCGTCGTTTATGAACCCGGCAAATCCTACGCCTTGGCCGCTGCGCCCGGCGACGCCTACGAAAACCAGGCATCCTATTT
>CAVYPD010000043.1:0-47793 GCA_963770275.1 uncultured Alphaproteobacteria bacterium | reverse complement strand
CCAAAGTCTTGAGGAAGTCGGCGTAGGCTGCCTCGTCCATCAAGGCGCTCAATTCGCTGGCGTCAGCGAGCTTGATGCGAAAGAGCCAACCGCGGCCGAGCGCGTCCTCGTTGATGAGGCCCGGCGTCGACTTGACCTCGGAATTGACGGCGATGACTTCGCCCGAAGCCGGCGCGAACACGTCGCTCGCCGCCTTGACGCTCTCGACCACCGCGGCCGGATCGCCCTTTTTCAGCGCCTTGCCGACCGGCGGCGTCTCAGCAAAGACCACGTCGCCCAACTGCTGCTGCGCGTAGTCGCTGATGCCGACGACGCCTTCGCCGCCCTCGACGCGGACGTATTCGTGGTCCTTGCTGTAGCGGATCTCCGACATCATGCGTCTCCTTGCTTAACCGCGATAATAGGCGTGGGGATGAAAAGGCAGCGTGACAACGCGCGCGCTCAAGGGCTTGCCGCGCACCATGAGACTGATCGGCGTTCCGACCGCCGCATGGGCGCGCGCGACGTAGCCCATCGCGATCGGCCCGTTGACGCTTGGCCCGAATCCGCCGGATGTCACGACGCCGATCGGCAGCGCCGTCGGCCGAAACGATCTCCGTTCCTTCGCGCGCCGGCGCACGGCCATCCGGCCGCACGCCGACGCGCTGACGATCCGGGCCAATCGCGAACGCGTCCTGAATCCGCTTGGCGCCGGGAAAGCCGCCCTCGACGCGTCGGCGCTTCTGAATCGACCAGGAGAGAGCGGCTTCGATCGGGTCTACCGTCTCGTCGAGCTCATGCCCGTAGAGGCAAAGGCCCGCCTCGAGCCTCAGCGAGTCGCGCGCGCCGAGGCCGATCGGCGCAACATCAGGCTGGTCGAGCAGAATGCGGGCGAAGCTCTCCGCCTGCGCCGACGCGATGGAGATCTCGTACCCGTCTTCGCCCGTGTAGCCTGAGCGCGAGACGAAGGTCTCGACTCCCGCGATCCGCGCCGGTCGTGCGCTCATGAACGCCATGGTCTCGACCGCCTCTCCAGGAGCGAGCCCCGCCAAAGTCGAGGCGGCCAAAGGGCCCTGGAGCGCGATCAGCGCTGAACTCGGGTAAGCGGCGTCAGCCGAACGCCTGATGGCAAGCTTTCGCGAATGAGCGCGAAGTCGACCTCTTTTCGCGACGCGTTGACAACGAGCCTCAGCGCACCCTCTGCGCCGGGCGGCCGGGTGACCATAAGGTCATCGACGATGCCACCAGTTTCGTTGAGCAACTGGGTATAACGCTGGCGACCTGGCGCGAGATTGAGAAGGTCGGCAGGGCAGAGCGATTCAAGAAAAGCCGCGACGGCTGCGTGGTCGCCGCCCTCGATCAGCGCCTGACCCATATGCGAAACGTCGAACAGCCCGGCGGCTTTGCGAGTATGGAGGTGCTCGGCGAGGACCCCGGCAGGATATTGGATCGGCATGTCGTAGCCCGCGAACGGCGACATGCGCGCGCCGAGCTCGACGTGCAGAGCGTGGAGCGGTGTCTTCTAGGCTCGTGGCTTCGGTCATGGGGCCGCCGGTCGTGCACAAGCGCCCGCAGTAACGCCGACCGCAATATTGCGGCTTTAGCGCTCGCGGACGCCCCCTCTGTCCCATGACCTGAGAGATTTCCCGCTTCTTACGCGGTTACCCCCGTCGGTGGGCGCACGCCTTGAACGGCGTTCGCCTCTTTCCAGAGCGTCATCACTTGCGCGGTCCCTAGTGCCTGAGCGTTTCCGGGGCGGTTGCGCCTTCGGCGCCGGCGAAGATTAAGCCGAACTCTTCCGCGAAGTGTCTTCGACTGACATGTCCGAGCTAGCCTGAGGGCTCACGCGTTGTCAACGCAAGATCCAGCCTGCGCGGTCGGGTCAGGTCCTCACCGAAAGGCCGAATCCCTGCGATCCGACGCGCCACGCTGGCAGTCTTGCGCACATTTCTGCAACTCGATCGATGCGCCGAGCCGGAGCTGCGCCCGCGCGAAGTTGGTGGGCGACGGTTGAGTCCGGTATCACGAGACAGGAAGAATATAAATTATAATTCATAAATTAAAGATCATAATCTTATTTCAAGTATTAATGCCACATATGGTCAATCAAATTGTGAAAATTATATTTATAAATAAGGTATATAAAGATCAATTTCATCGAATATTTGTGCCAGTTATGCAACACCGTAGAAATAATGGCCGTCGTTTGGCGATTTATTGCCAAATCTGAGTTGAGGGCCGAGTGAATTTGCGTATGGTCAACTATGCGAGCGTGACGATTCCCGATCGCAACTGGGTCCGACGACTTGCTGGGGCAATGCGCCGACATCCGGATGAATTGGCAGTCAGGCGAAAAACCGACCCGACGCCCACAACATTGAACTGGAGGTCACATATGACGCTCATTAAGAGCATTCTGCTGGGGTCGGCGGCGGGGCTCGTCGCCGTTGCCAGCGCCCAGGCGGCTGATCTTCCGACCAGGAAGGCGGCGCCGGTCGAGTATGTTAGAGTTTGTAACGTCGGCGGCATCACAGGCTGGACACTGCCTGGCTCCGACACCTGCGTGAAGATCAGCGGTTACATGACCGCGCACTACATCGGCGGCAATCTTTCGAACCAGTACAATTCCGCCTCGGCGCTGACGACCTTCGCCGCGGGCGCGATAAACCCGTTTGCAGCCTCTCACCTCTCCCAAGTCCTGATGGTTCAGGGCGGCGATCAGGCGGTGCCAGTGTTCAACGCCGCCACCGGCAAGTCGCTTGGCATCACGCTGCCGAATCAGCAGAACGCGACATTCAACCGCGACTCTCAGGGTTGGAACATCCGCGCCAATCTCGGCTTCGACTTCGCGTCGAACACCGCCTACGGCCCGTTGATTGGCCACATGGACTTCAATTCGGACCTCGGGAGCGGTCTGGACAGTCCGCGTGGCTCCTTCACCTATGTCAACACAGGCTATGTGACCTGGGCGGGCATCACGGCTGGTAAGGCGCAGTCGTTCTATTCGTTCGTCGGCGGCGGCGACAACTGGAACAACTTCTTCTCGCCTGACCAGAAGGGCTTCAACGAGCCAATCCTGTTTGCCTACACCGCCTCGTTCGGCGGCGGCTTCACGGCGACTCTCGCTGCGCAAAGCCAGGGCACCAACGGCGCCTCCGGCGGCGGCACCAACATGACCGGCAGCTACAGCGATGGCGTGAACAACCTGGGCACCGGGGCTTATTCGGCCGGCGTCACAGGTCCGACGACGTTTGGCGGTCAGCGTTGGCCCGACATCGTCGGCGCGCTGCATGTCAAGCAGGGGTGGGGCGAGGCCCAGGTCTCCGGCGTGATCCATAACGTCAACGTCAGGGACTATGGCTTCTTCGGCACGGACACTTGCGGGCTTACCGGCCTCGCCGCGTGCGGCGCGAGCGAGAGCAAGGTCGGCTGGGGCGTCGACGCCGGCGTGAAGGTCAACCTGCAAGGCTGGAATGGGATCTTCGCCGCCGGCGACGACATCTTGTTCACCGGCTCCTACACCCAGAATGCGGTCTGGTATTCCGGTCTGCCGGATGCCCAGAATGGTGAGAATGGGCAGGTCAACGGAAATGGTCAGCCGATGTATATGGCTGACGCCTACTTCAATCCGCTGACCAATTCGTGGTCGACGCCGCGCGCCTGGTCCGTGTCCGGGTTGCTCGAGCACCATTGGACGCCGACCATCTACACCGATCTCGAAGGTTCGGTCGGCGGCATCAACTGGAGCGGCCAGAGCGGCGGATTCTGCGCCGTCGGCGTCGGCTGCACCGGCACGGGCATGATCTCGCCGCATGCCTTCACCTATCTCGTTGGCGCGGACATCGGCTGGAATCCGGTCACCAACCTGAACTTCGACCTCGAGTTGATGTATCAGCACGTGACCCAGGATGCGCCGAGCGGGAACATCGGAACCGTCTTCAACACCGGCGCGTTTGTGCCCGGCGCTTGGCAAGGCGACAGCAGCGGTTTCCAGGGCCGTCTCCGCATCACCCGCTACTTCTGATCGCATCCCGATCCGTTGAAACTGAGAGCCCCGGAGCGAAAGCTCCGGGGTTTTTTGATGGGCTGGACCGAACTCGAAAACGCCGCAAATACAACTCTAGGGCGAGTTTCGTGCAAGGAAATCCAAGGAAAACCAAGGAAAAGTCCTTGGATTTCCTTGGATTCCTTTGGTCGAAATCGTGACTTTTCAATGGGTTATGACGAATCCAAATAAAAAAATCGCCGCACCCTGAAACTCGCCTCCCGGATTGTGCTTTTACTTAAGATCCTGGACGTCCTTACTTTGCTTGCGTCTCTGGTCGCGGCGCCATATTCCGACAGAGAGAAGATACTATCACATATTTCTATTTATTCAAAGGAATTGCAGGCTCTTGGCGCGTGAGCTGTCGTCCTGGGACATGCCCCGAGCGCTTGCCGTCATGGCCGGGCTTGTCCCGGCCGATCCACGCAACGCCGTCTCCGACACCGCCGCATCAGCAGCAAAGCTTACAGAACAAGGCTCTCCAGCCGTGCGGCACGCTTCTGGTCATTCGTTGGCGCCGAACCACGTGGGTGGCCGGGACAAGCCCGGCCATGACGCCTTCTTTTGTCCCGCAGTTCCAATCCGCGTTCCCGCGCCCGACAGCGAACCCAATAAGAGCCCAATGCAGAAATGCCGGCCGCCGATCTGCGCTTGAAATGCGGCCTGGACGCACGCCTCGAAGCGCCAGCCGGGGCTAATACAAGCGAATTAAAGCGCGCTTTTGGTCGAGACTCAGTCGAAAGCCTTCAGTGATCCGCGTTCAATTTGAAGCCGACCGACCTGACTGAGACAATGACGCGTCGATCGCCGGTCGGGTCGAGTTTGCGGCGCAAATTGCCGATCTGTACGTCGACGATGTTGGTGTACGCCGGGGGCTGGAAATTCCAAACGTCCTCGAGCAGCATCGCTCGAGTCACGGTTTGGCCGGGACGGCGCATGAAATATTCGAGCAGCTTGAATTCCCTCGGAACCAGGTCGACCAGCCTGCCTTCGTACCTGACGGTTCGGTCGATCAAGTCCATTTCCAAATCGCCCACCCGGAGCCGGATGACGCCCATGTCGCCGCCTCGGCGCAAGAGGGCCTCGACCCGCGCGGTCAGTTCGCGAACATCGAACGGTTTGACCAAATAATCGTCGCAGCCGGCTTTCAATCCCGCGATTCGTTCATCGACGGAGGTAAGCTCGCTGATGGCGAGGGCGGGCGTCCACTTTCCTTCGCCGCGCAACGCCTCGATGATCGAAAGTCCGTTCTCGCCATCCAAGAGCCGGTCGACGACGAGGACGCCGCGTCGCCCGAACGCGCCGCCCGAAGCCCCTCGGTCAATGTCTCGGCGACCTGGACAGTGTGGCCGCCGGCCTCCAGGTCGAGGCGAATTTCCTCCGCGAGTTCGCGATCGTCCTGAATGACGAGAACGCGACTGGCGCCTCCCGGCTTCGGCTGTTCCTCTTTGAATACACCCAAGTCTACAGAAGACGAAAGATGGTCATTCATCGTTTTGGCGTCGGATTCTTCTTCACTTGGACTTACGCGCCTACGTGGGCGCCAATCATATAAGCTGTCAGCTTTCACGATTTGTCCCCGAGTTGAAGTTGTCGAGTTGGCGATTTCCCGCGAGCCTGTTCGGTGCGCCGTGTGAAAAGTTATCACGTCATCGCCCAATGCCCATCAACACATTGCCGTGAGCAGACAGACACAAATTCGTGATCAGGTGAACACAGATTCGTGATCATATTGGCAGAAGATTGACTGTACCATGGTCACCTTGTTGCCAAAGTCTTGTCTTATTAAAGAATGCATTATAAATACTTATTTATGACAAATTAGCGACCGGATCTCCCCTTTCACTATCCAGGCGCAATGCGCCCGTGAAATAGGGGCCAATCGGCCGCTCCTATAGCTCTGGTTACAATTCCGGTGAACCTTTCGCGAGGCGGCCGCGTGGAACTTTCGCCCCGCGAATCAGCCGCCGAATACAGGGGAGGCCGCAGATCGCGGACCTTGTCCCAAGCCTTCGTCCGAAGCCCTTCGTTGCGCGGCGAATCAGGCCGGACTACGGTCGAATTTTGACGATCCGGTTTAGAAGTTGCGTGCCTCCCGCACGGTCCGCGAGCCGGGGCGCCGACCCGCTCGACGGCCATCGCGATCGCCGTCGGAAATTCCGCAGATCTTTCGCATAAAGCGCTGATAAAACTATGATAATTGATTGCGTTCGGGTCGTGCGAAAGTCTCGTGACAATTATGCAACATCGTCCGGGAAACGATGTCTGAAACCCAGTTTATGAAGAAAATTTATTGTGTCCAAATTTAGAGAAGCTATGGTGACCCAGGTGAGCGGGAGATTTCCCGATCGCGGAGGTCGGCGGCTTTTGCAGGGGCAAGCGCCACGATCAGGAAGTCAAACGGGACGAGGGGGCTGACCGGCTTCGGTGTCATTCGGTTCGCAAGCGGGCCGCGGAAATCGAAGGTGAGAAGAAAACCGACGCCCAATACGTAACTGGAGGTCACAAATGACGCTCATTAAGAGCCTTCTGCTCGGTTCCGCGGCCGGCATCGTCGCCGTCGCCACCGCTCAGGCGGCCGATCTTCCGACCAGGAAGGCGGCGCCGGTGGAATATGTTAGAGTTTGTAACGTTGGCGGCATCACAGGCTGGACACTGCCTGGCTCCGACACCTGCGTGAAGTTCAGCGGTTACGTGACCGCGCACGTCATCGGCGGCAATGCTTCGAGCCAGTACAACTCCGCCTGCGGCGATCGCGACGCACAGTGGCGACGGCGCTCGATCCGTTCGCGGCCGCCCATCTCCATCAAAGGCTGATGGTTCAAGGCAGCGATGTTTCGCTGCCAGTCTTCAACGGCGCGGGTGTTCCGATCACTCTGTCGGGCGGCGTCGTCGTCGCTCCGGGAGCGATTATCCCGGGCGTTCCTGTTATCCCCAACCAGAAGAATGCGATCTTCAATCGCAGTATGATCGGATGGAACATCCGCGCCAACTTCGGCTTCGACCTCGCGTCGAACACCGCCTACGGTCCGTTGATTGGTCACTTTGACATCAACTCGGACCTCGGTAACGGCTTTGACGGTCCCGGCGGCTCCTTCACCTATGTCAACACCGGCTATGTGACCTGGGCGGGCATCACGGCTGGTAAGGCGCAGTCGTTCTTCTCGTTCATCGGCGGCGGCGACAACTGGAACAACTTCTTCTCGCCTGACCAGAAGGGCTTCAACGAGCCGCTCCTGCTGGCCTACACCGCCTCGTTCGGCGGCGGCTTCACGGCGACGATCGCGGCGCAAAGCCAGGGCACGAACGGGTCCTCCGGCGGCGGCACCAACATGACCGGCGGTTACGGGCCGAACAATGGCGGCCCAGCCGTCGCCGGTCCCACGACGTTCGGCGGTCAGCGTTGGCCCGACATCGTCGGCGCGTTGCATGTCAAGCAGGGGTGGGGCGAGGCCCAGGTCTCCGGCGTGATCCACAACGTCAATGTCAGGGATTACGGCTTCTTCAACGACGGCGGCTGCGGGGTCCTTGGCCTCGCGACAACCGTCTGCGGCGCTTCTGAAGGTAAGGTCGGCTGGGGCGTCGATGCGGGCGTGAAGTGGAACCTGCCGTCGTTCGGCGCAGGCGATGACGTCATCGTCACCGGCGCCTACACCCAGAACGCCGCCTGGTATTCGGGTCTGCCGGACGCCATGAATGGTGAAAACGGCCAGGTCAACGGAAATGGCCAGGCGATGATCCTGGGCGACGCTTACTTCAACCCGCTGACCAATTCGTGGTCGACGCCGCGCGCCTGGTCGGTGAGCGCGTTGCTCGAGCATCATTGGACGCCGACCTTCTACACCGATCTTGAAGGCTCGGTCGGCGGCATCAACTGGAGCGGCCAGAGCGGCGGCGTCTGCTCGGCCGGCTTCGGAGGCTGCGTCGGCACCGGCGTCATCTCGCCCCATGCCTTCACCTACCTCGTTGGCGCGGACATTGGCTGGAACCCGGTCACCAACCTGAACTTCGACCTCGAGTTGATGTATCAGCACGTGACCCAGGACTGCGCCGAGCGGGAACATCGGGACGGTCTTCGGCAGCGGCGCCTTCATTCCGGGCGCTTGGAAGGCAACAGCAGCGGTTTCGAGGGCCGTCTCCGCATCACCCGTTACTTCTGATCGCATCCCGATCAGTTGAAACTGACAACCCCGGAGCGAAAGCTCCGGGGTTTTTTTGTTCGGACTCGGCGCAGCGAGCGGATCCTTAAGACGCGCTCACATTAAAGCTTGCGCGCGTGGCCGCCGCGGTGGATGATTGTGGGCAGCCCGCGCTTATGCGCGAGAGCGGGAGCCGGCGGACGCGAGCGAAACGCCGACCCCTCTTTCATTCACGCCGACCCGTCCTGGTTGAACCGCATCGGCGTCGCCATGACAAATCGGCGGCGCGGGGCGCGGATCGGGTCGGCTTCCGGCGATGATGCGGCAGTACGAATTGGTGGAGCGGGTTCGCCGCTACAATCCTCACGCCGACGAGGATTTGCTGAACCGCGCCTATGTGTTCGCGATGAAGGCGCACGGCAGCCAGAAGCGCGCCTCCGGCGATCCCTATTTCTCCCATCCGCTCGAGGTGGCGGCCATTCTGACCGAGTTCAAGGTCGATGACGCCACCATCGCGACGGCGATGCTGCACGACACGATCGAAGACACGACGGTCACCCGCGAACAAGTCGACAAGGCGTTCGGCGAGGAGATCGGCGGGCTGGTCGACGGCCTGACCAAGCTCGGCAGGCTCGACTTCGTCACCAAGCACGCCGAGCAGGCGGAGAATTTCCGCAAGCTCCTGCTCGCCATTGCCGATGACGCGCGCGTGCTCCTGGTCAAGCTCGCCGACCGCCTGCACAACATGCGCACCCTCCAGTTCATGCCGGAGGCCAAGCGCGCCCGCATCGCCGAGGACACGCTCGACATCTACGCTCCGCTTGCCGGCCGCATGGGCATGCAGAGCATGCGCAATGAACTCGAAGACCTCGCCTTCCGCTGCCTGATGCCGGACGCCTACAAGCTGATCGTGACGCGTCTTGAGGCGATGAAGACCAAGAATGGCGCGATCATCGCGCGCATCGCGGCGGAGCTCACCGACCAGTTCGCCCGGCGCGGCATCAAGGTCGAGGTGAAGGGCCGCCAGAAGCAGCCCTATTCGATCTGGCGCAAGATGGAGCGCCGCTCAATCGCCTTCGAGCAATTGTCCGATATCTATGGCTTTCGCATTCTCGTCGATACCGTCGCCGACTGTTACGCCGCCGTCGGCGTCGCGCATACGACCTGGCCCAGCGTTCCTGGGCGCTTCAAGGACTATATCTCGACGCCGAAGCAGAACGACTATCGTTCGATCCACACGACCGTGATCGGGCCTGGCAGTCAGCGGGTCGAACTGCAGATTCGCACGCACGAGATGCACGAAGTGGCCGAATACGGCATCGCCGCGCACGGCGTCTATAAAGACTTGGGGCTCAGCGCCGACGCGCTGGCGGTGAGCGAGAGCCGAGCCTATCGCGGATTGAGGCAGACGATCGAGGCGCTCGCGAGCGACGATTCGGAAAAATTCCTCGAGCACACCAAGCTCGAGCTGTTTCACGACCAGGTGTTCTGCTTCACCCCCAAGGGGCGGCTGATCGCGCTGCCCCGCGGCGCGACCGCGATTGACTTCGCCTACGCGGTCCACACCGACGTCGGCAATTCCGCGGTCGGCGCGAAGATCAATGGCCGTATCGCGCCGCTCATCTCGGAATTGCACAACGGCGACGAAGTGCTGATCTCGCGCGCCGAGGGCGGCGCCCCGCCGGCGGCGTGGGACAGCGTGGTGGTGACGGGGCGCGCCCGCGCCGCCATTCGCCGAGCGACGCGCGAGGCGGCGAAGGCGCAGTTTGGCGGCCTCGGGCGCCAGATCGTCGAACGCGCGTTCGAGCGCGCCGGCAAGAAGTTCACGGAAGCGAAGCTCAAGGCCGCGCTGTCGCGTCTGGCGCGCGCCTCGACCGACGATGTCTTCATCGGCGTGGGGCGCGGCGAGATTTTCTCGACCGACGTCGTGCGCGCCGTGTTTCCGAACTTCAAGGACGAGCGCAGGCCGGGCCCGGCCGTTCCGCAAAACGAGAGCGGCTGGTTCGGCTTGCCGAAAGCGGCCGATCTCGTGTTCCGCGTGCCCGGCGCATCGGACGCGGGCGACGCGCTGCCGTTGCGCGGCATCGGCCTCGACACGCCGGTCAGGTTCGCGCCCAAAGGCGGAGCGGTGCCGGGCGAGCGCATCGTCGGCGTTCGCGAGGAAGACGGCATCGTCATCTATCCGATCCATTCGCCTGCGCTCATCCAATTCGACGATCGGCCGGAGCTGTGGCTCGACGTGCGTTGGGACCTGGAGAACACGCCGAGCGCGATCTATTCGACCCAGATCGTGGTCACGCTCTTGAACGAGCCCGGCGCGCTCGGCGTGATCGCCACGACCATCGGGGAATATGGCGCCAATATCGACGCCGTTGTGACCTCGCCCAGCGGCGCCGACTTCCGGCGCTTCGTCATCGATCTTCAGGTGCGCGACATCCAGCACCTCAACGCGGTCCTGTCGCAGCTTCGGGACAAGAGCGTGGTCCACAAGGTCGAGCGGCTGAGCGGATAGGAGGCGCCGATGCCGCTCTATTTCGCCTATGGCTCCAACATGGACGTCAACGCCATGGCCCGCCGCTGCCCGCGCTCGAAGGCGCTTGGGCTTGCGCGGCTCGAGCGGCATCGGCTGGCGGTGATGCGCGAGGGCTGGCTGACCGCCGTTCGCAATCCGTCCTCCGCCGTGCACGGCGTGCTGTGGGACCTGGCTCTGTCCGACATCCCGGCGCTCGACCGCCACGAGAGCCTGTCCCAGGGCCTCTACGTCAAGCTGACGCAGGCGGTCATCGCCGAGCGAGGGCCGAAACGGGCGATTGTCTATTTCGGCGCCAATTCCGGGCCTGGCGTCCTGCGTCCGGCTTACATTGCTGAGGTCCTGGCCGCGGCGCGGTCATGGCCGCTTCCGGCGGAAGGCGTCGAGGCGCTGGAGAGACTGGCGAGGCGGTAGGTCCGTGCTTTCGATTCCGCACGGGAGCGCTCGGCCTTCGCACAAGTGTACGCGCGCGAATTATTCGGTGGCTTACTTGCGCTTTTGTTCGTTGGCGCTGATCGGCATTCAATCGGGGATTGAATGTCACAGTTAACTCCGAGCGACCCTCGACCACAGGCACGTGCGTAATGGGCAAGCCCCACTATTTGTGCGCATCATGCCCGGCGCGTCGCGACGCCAACAATTTCGCGCGACGGTTGCCGGGCCACTAGCAGTGCGCGAGGTCGGACTGCGCCGATCTTTGGCCTTCCGCTGAGCAAGACAACGCCCGTGGTTTTGAAATCATTTTAAATTGAAGCCTTTACAATTTAGCACCAAGAGCTTGCTGCTCGAGCCGGTGCTGTTGTATTTCTGAGTTTACGGCGATTGTCTATCAATTATCGCCCGAAGAGAGGATCATGAATAATCTTATACGGCGCGGACTTTTGGCCAAGAATTGGTATAAGCAGGAATTTTATTGCAAAATAAACTAAATATTCAACGATGTATAGACAATTTAGGTATGAATAAAATTCACCATAAAGTAAAGAATTTTCATTCTCCTTGACTGGACTCAAAATGACACTGATGAAGGGCCTTCTTCTCTGTTCCACCGCCAGCATCGTCGCCAGCGCCGGCGCACACGCCGCCGATCTCCCGACGCGGAAAGCGGCGCCGGTCGAATATGTCAGGGTGTGTAACGTCGGCGGCATCACCGGCTGGACCCTGCCGGGCTCCGACACCTGCGTGAAGTTCAGCGGTTTTATGACCGCGCATTTCATCGCTGGAAATCTTTCGAACCAGTACAATTCCGCGGAAGCGATCGGGACCGCAGCGGCGACGGCGCTTGATCCGTTTGCCCCTGCCCATCTCTCCCAGGTGCTCATGGTTCAAGGCGGCGATTCGGCGGTGTCGGTCTTCAATGGCGCGGGTGTCCCGATCACAGTGGGCGCCGCCGTCATCGCTCCGGGCGCGCTTATCCCAGGCGCCTTTCTCCCCAACCAGCAGAATGCGATTTTCAATCGCAATGCGATCGGTTGGAACATCCGCGCCAATTTCGGCTTTGATCTCGCTTCGAACACCGCTTATGGCCCGTTGATTGGTCACTTCGACCTTAATTCGGATCTCGGCAGCGGCTTGGACAGCCCCAACGGCTCCGCCACCTATGTCAACCAGGGGTATGTGACCTGGGCGGGCGTCACGGCAGGTATGGCGCAGTCGTTCTTCTCCTTCACGGCTGGCGGCGACAACTGGAACAACTTCTTCTCGCCAGATCGGAAGGGCTTTAATGAACCCGTTCTGTTGGCCTACACCGCTTCGTTCGGCGGCGGCTTCACCGCGACGCTGTCGGCGGAAAGCCAGGGCACAGCGGGCAACTCCGGCGGCGGCACCAATATGACTGGCGGCTATTCCTCCGGCGGCAACGGCCCAGTGGTCGATGGCCCGACGACGTTTGGCGGTCAGCGTTGGCCCGACATAGTTGGCGCGCTGCATGTCAAGCAGGGGTGGGGCGAAGCCCAGCTCTCTGGCGTGATCCACAACGTCAACGTCAAGGATTACGGCTTTACCGATACCACAAGCTGCGGAGTCACTGCGCTCGCCCTCTGCGACGCCACCGAGTCCAAGGTCGGCTGGGCCGTCGATGCGGGCGTGAAGATCAATCTGCCGGCCTGGGGCGGGATCTTTGCCGACGGCGACGACATACTGCTTACCGGCGTCTATAGCCAAAACGCCGTTTGGTATTCGGGTTTGCCGGACGCGATGAACAGTGAGAATGGGCAGGTCAACGGTAACGGTCAGCCGATGATTTTGGCTGACGCTTACTTCAATCCGCTGACCAATTCGTGGTCGACGCCGCGCGCCTGGTCGGTTAGCGGGTTGCTCGAGCACCATTGGACGCCGACCTTCTATACCGATCTCGAAGGTTCCGTCGGCGGGATCAACTGGAGCAACATGAACGGCAACTTCTGCACGTTGACGACATGCGTCGGCACGGGCGTCCTTTCGCCCCACGCCTTCACCTATCTCATTGGCGCGGACTTTGGCTGGAACCCGGTCACGAACCTCAACTTCGACCTCGAGTTGATGTATCAGCACGTGACTCAGGATCGGCCAACCGCGCTTATCGGAACTGTCTTGAACACCGGCGCGTTTGTGCCGGGACAGTGGCAAGGCGACAGCAGCGGCTTCCAGGGCCGTTTCCGCGTCACCCGTTACTTCTGATCGCATGGACGTCGACGCCATCGCGCGCCGCTGCCCGCGCTCGGAGGCGCTTGGGCTTGCGCGGCTCGAACGGCATCGGCTGGCGGCAATGCGCGAGGGTTGGCTGACCGCAATTCGCAATCCGTCCTCCGCCGTCCACGGCGTGCTGTGGGATCTGGCCCTGTCCGACATCCCGGCGCTCGACCGCGCACGAGAGCCTGTCCCAGGGCCTCTACGTCAAGCTGACCCAGGCGGTCATCGCCGAGCGCGGGCCGAAACAGGCGATTGTCTATATCGGCGCCAATTCCGGGCCTGGCGATCTGCGTCCCGCCTACATTGCGGAGGTTCTGGCCGCGGCACGGTCATGGCCGCTTCTGGCGGAAGGCGTCGAGGCGCTGGAAAGACTGGCGAGGCGCATCTGACAAATGGCGCCGGCCGACAACAGGACGTTCCGAACTTCGGATCGCGATGATGGATGCGTTTGAATCTCGCAATTAAGCAGAAGAGACCTCGAGGTCGGTCAGACTGTCGCTTTCCGCGAAACACCGCATGTTAACCCACCACCTTGGGGCGGGGACGCTGTCAGCGCTGCTGTGACGGGGTCACTGGAAAGATCGAAGCCGTAATACAGAGCCAAGTCCACATCGTCATACGGCACGTCGTGGAACGTGCTCGTCAGATATGGACTTTGCGAGTTGCGACGCCATTCGCCTGGAAAGAGGGAAATGTCCGCGGATTGAATAGGTGGCCGCCAAGCTGCCGAGCGGCCTGACACGGCCTCGAACAAAGCCGCCGCTAAGTCGCGGCCAGGGCCCAAGTTAAAATGGCTGATCTGCGTTGCCCGCGGATTGATCTCGATGAGTTTGGTTGCCCCGCTTCGCTCATCGATGACGAAATCGAAGCCGTGCAGCCCTGACAGCATGTAGTGACTGCATATGGAGCGGGCAGTTGCCGCCATCGCCTCTCCATCGACGACATGCACCACGGTCGCGGCTCCAAAGGGATTCGCCAACTGGACCACTTCCACGGCGACCTGCGCAAGCACCTCACCCCGCCAGCACGCGACGGTAGCGTTCGCCTGTTTTCCGGCCACAAAGGATTGGACGCTGATAGCCGACCGGAGGCGGCCCAGAGCTTCAACGTCCTTCCTGGTTACGTAGTGCTTGATACTCCGGACGACTCGCTGGCGAAACCTCATCTCCCAGAAGGCTCTGCGAATTTCCGATTCATGGCGCACAACCACGACGTCGTTGCCGCCCCAGCTGCCATCCAGTTTCAAGATCGCCGGCAAGCCGAATCTGCGAACCCAAGTTCGAAGATCCGAAACGCTGGCGATGCTATCCGTGCGCGGCACGTCCACGTCGGGCAATCGGCTGATCTCTCCAAGTGTGGCTCGCTTGGCGAGCACGCCACTGGCGCCGCCGAGGCCGAGCGACGTTTCGATTAGAGTTGAAGTGTTGTCCTCCCCGAGCGCTCGCAGAGCGCACAAGTGGCTGACGATCCTGTCGTCGCACGGAACAATGATGTCCGGCCTTCGCTCCGCGATTGCCTCACGCAAACTGTCGAGCGGGGCGTTTGGACGATACTCGAAAGTGCGGTCTGGAGCTTTCGAACGGTGAACTGGGTGTTGGGGAACCGCTATTGCGCCGACTTCGAAGCCAACCTCGCGGAATGCGCGGCAAAGACGCACGGCGTTCGGCCAAAGTATGGCGGCCGCCACAAGGACATACGGCATTAGACGGGCGTTCCCGCATGCCTATCGAGACTGGACCCCGCGAAGCTCTTTGCAGACGCGTGTTGCGCCCTGACAAGGGCGCGCGTCAGTCGGCGGGCGGCATAGCGCGCCCCGAAGGTGAAGCGCATCATTGGGCCGAAACTCGCCGCCGCCGCCGGCCCAATGAAATAGAGGCCGGGAACAGCCGATTCGAAGTTGCGTGTCAGGATCGGTGCTCCTCTGTACTCAGCAATATCCCTTCGCAAAGCGGGGCTCAGAAGGGTCAGACGGCCCAAGTCGACACGAAATCCGGTCGCCGCGATGACGTGATCAACACGAAGAACCTCGTGCGGGCCGTCCTTGCTGCTCAGGGTCAGCGCCACGCGGGAATCCTCGACCGCCGCGGCGAGGAGTTCGCGCCCGAGCAACAAAGGGACGCGGCCAACGACTTTATCTTTCATCACCTTTGAGGCCGCCGGGCCCAAATGCTGACGGACGAATTCAAATCGGAGCCTCTTTGGCAACGCGTGGATCAACAGCGGCGCGTCGGTGCTGAAACGGGATCGCAACCCCGGGCCCAAGCCTGATGACGGTTGCCGGATTCGGCGCCACAATGGACCGGGTCCGCTGTGTTGCGAGCCTGAGCCGCCGGTAAACCTCAGCTCCGCGCGACGGCTGACCAAAGCGACGTCGCATCCGCGCTCGTGCAGGAGACCGGCAAGATCAATGGCCGAGGCGCCGCCGCCAACGACGGCGACGCGGGCCCCCGAGAAACCCGAGAGATCACGATGGTCGAAACTGTGCGATAAAAGCTGGTTCGGAAGCGCGCCCAAGATCTCCGGCACGTATCGGAACGGACCAACGCCGATCGCGATGACCAGCCGGCGGGCGCTCACCTTGTCGCCTTCATCGAGGCCTACGATAAACTCGCTCCCGCTCCGTTCGATCGTGCTGACTTGGACTTCCGCCAGCCGAGGCGCGCAACGCTTTTGAAAAGCGAGGCCGTAGTTGCAGAAAACATCGAGTCGAACCGGCTCCGATTCACTGTACGGGATCGATTGCTCTTCGGAAAACCGGGCTAGTGTATAGAAGTCTTGCGGGTCCGACAGACTAGAGGCGAAGGGGTCCGATTTCAGCAGCATGCCCTCCGGCATGTGGCTTCGCCAACTGTCCATTGGCCGACCGAATACGCGGGTCTGAATTCCGGCGGCGTTCAGATGCGCTGCAAGCGAAAGACCATATGGACCCGCGCCAACAATGGCGACGTCTACCGGCGCGGACACTGATCCACCTCTTATCCCCGTACAAAGGGGCGAAGCTTCTTCATCATCATTATCCAGATATGTAAAGTGAAAAGTTAACCACAATCTAAGTTAGAATAAAAGATTGTCTTGGCCGGAGCGCGCAAGCGTGCCCTTGCGGTTGATTCACCCTGTTCGCCCCGCCACCGCTCGGCGACCTCGGACCCGAGCGATGGGATGCGCGAGGGACGGGTCTTGTCCGCAAACCCAAGGCCCACCAATCGTCCCCGGCTGACCGGCTTCCCGCCACCATCGCCTGTCGGCCTTTAATTCGACGCGGCCGTTCCCGGCGCGGACCCGGTCGCGCCGCCGAGGCTGAGCCAGACATTCGGGTCGTCCTGGGCCTGGCGCTTGTAGAACTGGTAGCCGGTGGCGGTCCACGGGCGGATCTCATCCGACAGATTGTCGAGCACGAAGTCGCCGTGGTCGGTCTTGACGGTGAGCACCGCATGGCCCTCGCCATTGAGGTCGCGAACGATCGTCATCAACAGGGCCTGGCGCGGAAAGCCGCGGTCGACGAGCAGCTTGCGCTTGAACAAAGCATAGATCTTGCAGTCGCCCTTGCCGTCGACCGGATAGTCCCAATGGTCGAGCGTCGTTCCCCAATGGTCGAGGTTGCTGATCGGCTCGATCGCGTTGTTCACCTTGTTGTTGATCTCGTTGAGGGTCTTCCAGCTCTGCTTCGTCAGGCGCACATCCATGGGCTTGAGCTTGCCGAGCGTGCACTCTTCATTGTGGCGATTGCAGAAGTCGACCCAGCCGTAGGGAATCGAAGCTTCGCCGCCGACTGGCGCGCGCGTGGCCTGGGGAAGGCCTGGTTCGGAGGCTTCGACGAAAGTGCTCCAGGCGAGGCCGAAGATCACCGCCGCGGTCAGGAAACGAAAGAGCCGAGAGAGCATTGGGTTGTCCGCCAGGTTGATGGGGACACTATCGCCGTCGCGACTTGGCGGGCGCGAAACAAAATAGATTGAATTTTATCGATTCGGCCGCGCGCGGCAGGCAAAATTCGTTAACGTTGACGGTGGGTAAGTTTCGCCGGCGGTCCACTGTCGGATGTTGCCGAGACGGAGCCTGCAAGCGTCACCAATCTGTTTCAGCGGCCCCCTATCGAGGAACATCCGGGCGATCTCGCGCCTTAGGGTCGAGTGGAGAACGAGATGTCGACCGAAGCAACCGGCGCCGAGCCGCAATCGATCGGGCGATTTGGGCTCGCTGGCGTCGCGGCGCTCGGCGTGGTGTTCGGCGACATCGGCACGAGCCCGCTCTACACACTCAAGACCGTGCTCGACTACACGGGGCCGCATCCCAATCCGGCGGACACCCTCGGCGCCTTGTCGCTGATCTTATGGACGCTGTTCCTCATCACGACGGTCAAATACGTCAACATCGCCATGCGCATCGACAATGACGGCGAGGGCGGCATCATCGCGTTGATGACCCTGCTTGGCGTCAAGAAGCATCAGCGGCCTCTCATCATCGCGGTCGGCCTCTTCGGCGCGGCGCTCATTTACGGCGACGGCGCGATCACGCCCGCGATTTCGGTGCTCTCGGCGCTCGAAGGCGTGGAGCAGATCGCGCCGAGTCTGCAGACCTACGTCTTGCCCGCGGCGACCGTGATCCTGCTCGCGCTGTTTGCGGCGCAACCCTTCGGGACGGCCGCGATCGGCCGTGCGTTCGGGCCGATCATGCTCCTCTGGTTTGCGGCGATCGCGGCGCTCGGCGTCCATGGCGTCCTGCAGCACCCGTCGGTCTTTGCCGCGGTCGATCCTCGCTACGGCCTGGGCTATCTGTCGAGGGGCGGATTGCAGGGATTCCTGGTCCTTGGCGGCGTGTTTCTGTGCGTGACCGGGGCGGAGGCGCTCTACGCCGACATGGGCCATTTCGGGCCGAAGCCGATCCGCCTGTCGTGGAGCCTCATCGTCTTTCCGGCCCTCATTCTCAACTACGCCGGACAGGCGGCAATCGTGCTCGCCGGCGCGCCGACCGAAGGCAATATCTTCTACCGGCTTTGTCCTCAGCCGCTTCTCACGCCGATGATCGTGCTCGCGACAATCGCCACCGTGATCGCCAGCCAGTCGATCATCACCGGCGCCTATTCGATGACCCGCCAGGCGATGCAGCTCGGCTGGCTGCCGCGCATGAAAATCACTCAGACTTCGGAGGAGGGTTACGGGCAGATCTACGTCGGCGTGGTCAATTGGCTGCTCATGATCGTCACTCTCGGCCTGACGATCGGCTTCGGCAAGTCCGACAATCTCGCGGCCGCCTACGGCATCGCGGTGTCGGCGACGATGCTGATGACAAGCGTGCTCCTGTTCATCGCCATGCGCGACATTTGGGGCTGGCCAGTGTTGGCCGCGGGCGCGGCCGCGGGACTGTTCGTCATCATCGACGGCGCGTTTCTCGCCGCCAACCTGGCCAAGGTTATGCAAGGCGGTTGGGTCCCGCTGCTGCTGGCTTCGCTGGTCTATGGCGTGATGTGGATCTGGCACCGCGGGGCGATCGAGGTCCAGCGCAGCGTCGAGGCGGAGCTGACGCCGCTCTCCTCGCTCCTCGAAAAGCTGCATGGGGGCGAGGTCGCGCGCGTGCCCGGCACGGCCGTATTCTTCACCCGCGTCAAGGATCAGACGCCGCCGGTCCTGGCTTTTCACGTGCGCCAGAACAAGGCGCTGCACGAATACGTGCTGGCGGTGACCTTGACGGTCCTCTCCGTGCCGCGGACCGACCCCGAGGAGCGGCTGAACCTCGAGCGCATCGACGACAACTTCTGGCGGGTCGAGGCGAGGCGCGGCTTCATGGAGCGTCCCGACATTCACGCGATCCTGGCGGAGTGCAAGGCGAAGGGCGCGGCAATCGACCTCGACGACGTCACCTATTACGTCGGCCACGAAACCATCGTGCCGCGCGAGAACGGAAAGGGCATGGCGCATTGGCAGGAGGTGTTGTTCGCGGCGATGGGCCGCAACGCCGAGCGGATCAGCGACTATCTCGAATTGCCTTGCGACCGGGTGGTCGAGATCGGCCGGGAGATCGAGATTTGAGCATTGTCCGCGCCATGCAGTGCGATTGGCGGCTTTCTCTTGGCATTTCTTGACCTCATATGGTAGAAAGGTGGACCAGGAAAGGTAGACATGTCCCTCAACATCAAAAATCCCGAGGCTCATGCACTCGCCGCGCGTCTTGCGAAGAAGACGGGCGAGACTCTGACCGACGCGGTCACCATTGCGCTACGCGAGCGACTTGAGCGGCTCGAGCGAACGACGGAGATAGATGAACAGCGCTATCAGGCGCTAAAGGCTCTCGTGAAGGATAGCCGTGGCCTCTGGCAAGAGTCTTTGCTGACCATCGACCATGGCGACCTGCTTTATGACGAGCGCGGACTACCGAAATGATAGTCGATACGTCTGCAGTCATCGCGGTTCTCAAGGAAGAATCCGACGCGCCTCGTTTCCTGCGCGCGCTCACGATCTCGGCCGAGCCGAAGCGCATGTCGGCAGCGAACTATCTGGAGGCTGCAATCGTCGTCGACGCTAACCGCAACCCCCTTCTGTCTCGTCGACTCGACGACTTGATCGTTCAAACGGAAATCCGGGCGGAGCCTGTCACGCTGGAACAGGCCGACATCGCCCGCGCCGCCTATCGCGACTTCGGCAAGGGTAGCGGCCATCCGGCCCAGTTGAATTTTGGCGACTGTTTCGCTTACGCCCTCGCCAAATCGATGAGGGAGCCGCTGCTGTTCAAAGGCGACGACTTTTCGCACACCGATGTCGCGATCGCGTAAGCCCAACGGGTCCGATCGGAGCCGCTAATTCGCCGCGCTTGCTTTGGCCTCGCTGCTCTGCGCCTCCGCCTCCACGCGCTCAGCATGTTCGGCCGCGACACTGGCGTAGTGGTCCGGCACGTACAACTCATGCGGGACCGGGTTACGGTGGTATTCGGGACTGTGCACGCGCGCCGGAAGGGCCGGCTTCTGGTGCGGCACTTCCTGATAAGGCACGCGGGTCAAAAGGTGGGCGATGCAATTGAGGCGGGCGCGCTTCTTGTCGACCGCTTCGACCACCCACCACGGCGCCTCGGGAATGTGGGTGCGCTCAAGCATGATTTCCTTGGCCTTGGTGTAAGCCTCCCAGCGGCTGCGCGATTCAAGGTCCATCGGCGAGAGCTTCCACTGCTTGAGCGGGTCGTTGATGCGCATCAAGAAGCGCATGTGCTGCTCGTCGTCGGTGATCGAGAACCAGTATTTGACCAACACGATCCCCGAACGCACGAGCAGGCGCTCGAAGTCGGGTACGGATCGGAAGAAGTCCTCGTATTCCTCGTCGGTGCAGAAGCCCATCACCCGTTCGACGCCGGCGCGATTGTACCAGCTGCGGTCAAACAGCACGATCTCGCCGGCGGCCGGCAGGTGTTGAATGTAGCGCTGGAAGTACCACTGCGTGCGCTCGCGCTCGGTCGGCGCGGGCAGCGCCACGGCGCGGCAGACGCGCGGGTTGAGACGCTGCGTCACGCGCTTGATCGCGCCGCCTTTGCCCGCTGAGTCGCGCCCCTCGAAGATGACGACCAGCTTGAGCCGCTTGGCCACAACCCAGTCCTGCAGCTTGATGAGCTCACGCTGCAGACGCAACAGCTCCTTGAAATAGAGCCGCCGCGGCAAGGAATCGTGCAACTGCAGATGTTCGCTCTCCGACAGCAGGTCAGCAAGCTCGGAATCCTCGAGCTCAAGCTCGATGTCCTCGTCGAAATTATCCTGGATCTCGGCGTTGACGCGCTTCCGGAGCTCGCTGACCGGAGCCTGTTTATCCGCGCTCGGTTTGTTCGCGCTCATGGGGCAGCTTCCTCTGATTGGCGCCCTCGCCAAAACGAAACGTCGGCGATGCGGCGACTCTTCACCGATGGGTGCGACAGTTTTGCGACAGGGCCCCGGCTGTCAGGGCGCCATCCGCCCCCTCATTTCATCGAACGCATGATGGTCGGTGCGGACCGAATTCGCAATCTTGAAGCGGCGGTTGCTCGCGACGGCTGGCGACTGATTTGCCTGTTGCGGGCGTCGCCGCTGATGCCCTTCGTCGCCGCCAGCTATTTGCTCGGCTTCTCGGTGCTCAGCCTGCGCGATTACCGGCTCGGAACCTTGGCCGCGCTTCCGCGTTGCTCGGTCATGTGTCGCTCGGCGCGTTTGCCCGGGCCGGCCTGTGAGCCTCGGCGGGCGCCGCCCCGCCATTTCAGCTGGCATTGCTGTCGGCGGGTCCACGGCGAAGGCCATGGCGGGTGCGCATATCGGGACGCTCGTCGCCAAGATTGCGAGTGGGGAATCAGCGCCGCCGGGCTGACGCGAAAAGCGCGCTGAGATGAGGCATTCGCATTGACCGCGCGACCGATTGATTCTCTCCACACCAACGCTCCTCACGAGTCGCAGGAGGCGGTGTTCCGGTTTCTCGCCGATCCCAAGACGCACAAGCTGAGCGAGCCCGTCAGGCGCGTCGATACGGCGAATGCGGTCGTATTTCTTGCGGGCGCCGACGTTTACAAGCTTAAGCGGGCGGTCAAATTCCCGTTCATGGATCTCTCCACGCTCGACAAGCGGCGCGACGCTTGCGAAGCGGAAATCGCCGTGAATCGGCCGCTGGCGCCTACCATTTACCTGGCGGCGCTTCCCATTGTCCGACACGGCGAGGCCTTTGCGATCGGGGGTGACGGTGAGATTGTTGAATGGGCCGTCCACATGCGTCGATTCGACGAGAACGCGACGCTCGATCACGTTGCTGACCGCGAGGGCGTCTCAGACGCAATCGTCGACAAGCTGGCGCTCGTCATCCGCCGCATGCACGCTCGCGCCCCGATCAGGGACGGCGCGCGCGCCGCCCATTCGCTCGAAACCTACATCGAGCAGAACCGCGCGGCTTTCGCCGAGCGGCCCGATCTCTTCGATCCGCCGACGGCAGGCAAGCTTACCGACGATTTGCGGCGCGCATTTGCGAACGTGCGGCCAATCCTGCTCGAACGAGGGGAGGCCGGTTTCGTTCGCCGCTGTCACGGCGATTTGCATCTGCGCAACATCGTCCTCCTCGAGGGCCAGCCGACGCTGTTCGATGCGGTCGAGTTCTCCGACGAAATTGCAACCGGGGACGTTCTATACGACCTGGCCTTTCTTCTGATGGACCTGGAGGAGCGGGGTCTGCGCGCCGCCGCTAACCGTCTGTTCAACCGCTATCTTGCCTCCGAGCCGCCGGGTGCTTTCGCCGGTCTTCTTGCGCTGCCGTTGTTCTTGAGCCTACGCGCCTCTATTCGCGCAAAAGTCGAGGCGGCCAACGCTGAGCGGCTCGAGGGCGACAAGCGCAAGGAAGCGCGCGCGCTTGCCCATCGATACTTCGATTGCGCGGTGCATTTTCTGGTTGCTGCTCCGCCGCGGCTCGTCGCCGTTGGTGGGCTCTCCGGCGTCGGCAAGAGTGCGCTAGCCGCTGCGCTGGCGCCCGAGATCGGCCGTGCGCTCGGGGCGCTATGGCTGCGCAGCGACGCCGAGCGCAAAGTGATGTTCGGGGTCGACGAGACGGTTCATCTGCCGGCCGCGGCCTATATCGGCGCCGTTACGCACGACGTCTATGAACGGCTCGTCGTGAAGGCGCGGACGGCGCTCCTTGCGGGGCAATCTGTGCTCCTCGACGCCACCTTCGCGGCAGCCGCGGAACGCAGCGCCGTGGCTACCGTGGCGACGGAACTCGGCGTCGCTTTCGCGGGCCTTTTTCTCGACGCGCCCCTGGCGACGCGCCTTGAGCGCATCAGCGCGCGGCAAGCCGACGCTTCAGACGCCGACGCCGATGTGGCGCGGCGTCAGGCAGCGGAGCCTCTGAGCGAGAAAGGATGGGCGGCAGTGGTCGCCTCGGGGACCGTGAGCGACACGTTGGCCCTGGCGCGGTCGCATCTCGACGACGGGTGATAGAAGCAAGCCGGCCGGTCGGGCACGGAGGATGCGCCCGGATCGCCGACCATAAATGTTCATGTTCGGTTCAGTGGAAATGCGACATGAGGGGGAATGAGCTCGGCGACTCGCTTGGGCTGGGAGTGGGCTGGCGAAGTCGCCGGGAGCCCATAGTGGAGGAACAACGATGATCAGCAGATCTATCAGGGTCGCGCTTTCGGCCCTTCTGTTTGCCGGCGCCCTGGGTCTGGCGTCGACCGGCCCGGTTCAAGCGCAAAGCATCATGAAGCAGTGCGGCGATGACTGGAAGGCCGCCAAAGAAAACAACACCACCAACGGCATGGACTGGCGGGGCTTCCTGAAGCAATGCCGCGACCAGAAAGAAGGCGCCGCGGCGCCAGCCGCAGCTCCTGTCGCCGCTCCTGCGCCGCTCCCGCTCCTCGCGCCGGCCCCGATGCAAACCTACCAGCCGAAGCCGAAGCCCATGCAAGCTGCTCGCCCGACTGGCGCCGGCGAATTCGCCTCGGAGGCGCGAAGCCAAGGGCCGTTGCCCGGCGATACGGTGGTCTGGGTCAACACCAAGGGCAAGTCCCATACCTATCATTATTCGGGCTCCCGCTGGTACGGCACGACGAAGCAGGGCGCCTATATGTGCGAGGCCGACGCTGGAGCCGCCGGCTATCACGCGTCGAAGAGCAAGACGGAACAGCAAAAGCAGATGTAGTCGGGATGGAAGGCGGGCCGCGCGGAGTTCGCGCGGCCGCCGTTCTGTTCACGTCGCGTCGGCTCGTTGCATTGCGACGCTTGGGCGTCTGGGCCGCAAGGTCAGGACGTGTGCCCGCGCAGCGGATCGGCGGCTATTTTTCGTCGAGCGCAACCAGCGGGCGCCAATCCGGATCCTGCACGCTCTCGGCCAATTGGGTGAAACGACGCAAGTTGTAGGAGTAGAGGCCACGAACCGCGACGGGCGCGCGAGCCGCAGCCTCCTTCGCCATCGAAATTGCGCCCGCAAAGTCTCGATTCCGGTAAGCCGCCAGCATCGCCGCATGCAACCGGCTCAAGTCCGCAAACTCGTCGCTCGCGGCGACCCCTGAATCTCCCGCCAGCGCATAAAGGCCGACCGGGCGCGTCTTGCCCTTGACCAGCACGGAATCGATCTCGAGCCAGGCGAAGTCGGGCGCCTCGGAGCGGACCGTTTCGCTGCCAATGATATCGACCTCGAAGATTTTGCACGCGCCTTCGAGACGCGAAGCGACGTTCACTTCGTCGCCGATCGCCGAATAGTCGAATCGGCGCAGCGAACCCAGATTGCCGACGCAGCATTCGCCCGAGTTGAGCCCGATGCCGAAACGCACCGGCTTGAACGGACGCTCCTCGGCCTCAGCGCGGCTGCGCCAGCCTTCGTTCAGCGTGACCAGCGTCTCGCGCATCTCCAGCGCCGATTCGACCGCATGAGCCGCATGATCGGGATCGTCGAGCGGCGCGTTCCAGAACGCCATGATCGCGTCGCCCATATATTTGTCGATCGTGCCCTCTCGGTCGAGAATGGCGTCGGTCATCGGCGTCAGATATTGGTTGAGGAAGTGGGTGAGCTCCGACGCGTTGAGCCCCTCCGAGATGGTCGTAAACCCTCGGATGTCGCAGAAGAGCAGCGTCAGTTCGCGCTGCAAGCCGCCGAGCTCGAGCGCGCCAGGCATTTCCGCAAGGCGCGCGACAACCGCAGGCGAGACAAACCGGCCAAAGGCCGAACGAATCTCGCGCTCCTGGTGGCGCTTCACCGCATAGAGGGTCGAGACTCCGGCGAAATAGACAGCAGCGGCGGAAAACGCCGGATAGGTCGGCTCGATCAGAATTCCGTGACGGGAAAACGCGAACCAGCTCACTGCGACGATCCCGGCGAGCACGGCGCCATAGGCGAGCGCTGCAAGGTAAGGCCCCAGCATCCAGGTCGTCACCACGAGCGCCGCACAGATGAGCGCCGTCGCCATCCATTCCGCGCTCGGCGCCCAATCCGGCCGCCTGAGCGTTTGGCCGCTCAAGAGCTGCTCGACGATTTGCGCATGGGCCTCAACCCCCGGCATCGCCGCTGACAACGGCGTCGCGACAATGTCCGAGAGCAACGCTGCGGATGCGCCGAAGAACACGATCGCCCCGCGAAGGTCGCTGAGATCCGCGCCGGGCTCGAGAGCCTTCCACGCCGGGATCGAGCGGCGCGGGTCGGCTCGCGCGAAATAGACTCTGATGTCTCCCGTGGCGTCAGTCGGGATCGTCAGGTCGCCGTTGCGGATCGCCAGCACGCCGTAGACTTGCCCGAACGCCGTTTCGCCGCTCGCGTTCGACGACTTGACGATATAGGTCGAGGCGCCCTGCGCGGTGCGCAGCGCTTCCATGGCGAGACTGGGCTGCAAAGCGCCATTCACGTTGAGGATGAGCGGCACCCTGCGCACGACCCGGTCCGCGTCCGGCCGCCAATTGAGGAAGCCGACGCCAGCCGCGTGCTGCGCCAATTCGGGTACAGGCGACAGAAGGCCCGGATACGGCGTCAGGAACTTGGCGGCGTCGTCGCCGGCGGTCACGAATCCGGCCTTGGAAGGAGTGGCGCCAGTGGGCAGCTCGGTGACGAAGCTGCCGAGGACAACGGCGCCGTCGTCCATCGATCGCGCAAAGACTGCGTCGGGCGTGTTGTCGGCCGGGCGCCGTGGCGTCGCCGCGGTCCTTTTCCGCGAACAGGAAATCGAATGAGATCGAGGCAACTCCGGCGCGTTTCAACGCGTCGACGAGCGCGCCGAGGCGCTCGCGCGGCCACGGCCATTGCCCGAGCCGTTTGAGCAATTCGTCGTCGATCGCGACGATGCGGACGGGTTGGTCGAAGGCGTAAGGGCGCGGCTTCCAGCGCTGGTATTGGTCGAAGACCAGATTCTGCATCACCGCCCGCGCGGGCGCGCCAACGACTCCAGCGAGCAGCGCCAACCCGCAAGCGGTCGCCGTGGTCAATGCGTAAAGTCTGGCCTCGTGCGCCCTTCGCATGTCGCTTTTGTCACTCGTGAGACCGTCAAGATCGAGGATATGCCTCTCTTGTCAAGTGGATGAGTCCTGGGCGCGCCAGGGCGCTCGGCAAGTCTCCCCTGGTTCGCCCGGTCCGAGCGGCCGCAAAAAGCGTTCGACGCCGAAGTCGACCGCGATCCGGTTGGCCTCATGCCCGGGGTCGACGCCGTAGCGACGCAGAAACGCGTAAAAGGCGCCGGCGCCGAGGTCGACGGGCGCCGCGTGCCGGACGGCGACCGAGCCGATGACTCCGACGCTGTTCGGTCCACAGGCGGAGCGCACCGCCGGTCCCAGAAGCAGGTCGCTGCCCCAGCCGCTGACCGATTCTGCGAATGCCCATTTCGCGCATTCGAGCGCGCGGCGCGTCAGCGCCGGCGCCATGATCTCGACCGACGAGACCGGCGTCACGCCAGCGCCGACGGAAGGTCTTTTCAGGAACGGCATAGGCGGTGGCCGAATCCGCGGTGAGCGCCGGCTGCGCAAGATCGAGTTTTTCGGCCGTCATTGCGCGGAAAAGAGCGTCGATGCCTTCGGCGCCAATTTCGACGTCGTCGTCGAGAAACAGGACCGCCTGATAGCGCAAGAGCAGATCCGGCCGCAGCTCGAGGAGACGTCGAATGGAGGTTGTTTTGGTTCCCGCCTGAACAACCGCAATGTCGGCCTTCGGATGGACGTCGCTCTCGTGGTAGTAGTTGAGGAGAACGTCATAAGCACGCGGCTCTTCAAGGTAGGCTGCGTCGAATCCCCGCCCGCATTGGACGAAGACAAGGACGTTGCGATCCGAATGGCGCGCTTCGCGTTCGATGCGCAGTTGGCCAGCGGCATAGAAGCGATCCTGGCGCGCCCGCAATTCTTGGCCGATTGAGCGGCGGCCCCATCTCGCCCTCGCCGAGCGTGCGGTCGAAGACGCGGAAGGATGCTTCTTCGAGCGAGCGCGGTTTCACGCCACGCGTGATGTCGCGGACGAATTCAACATCGATATCCGCCCGCGGACGCCTGCCGGCATGCAGTCCGCGCTCGAGAAAGTGCAGGAACGGATGGGGATGGCTCTGCGCCCAGTCCGGATTTTGCGACACGTACCAGCCGTGGTCGAATTCGGCGGAAGGGGAGGGCGCATCGGGTTCGGGGTGGGCGAGATAGGCTTCGAGCAAGCCTCGGCTCGCGTCTCGCGCGATGTTCGCGTGGGCGCGGAACCAGCTCGGATCGAAGAAGGCGTTCGGACGATAGCCGAGGCGCTCGCCGATCAGCGCGTAATGCAGCGGCGCGAACGGCGCCGCGAGGTGGCTGAGCAGGCGCCGCCGCGCGTAGAGGCGCGCCCAGAACGCTCGCCGGCTTCTCTCCGGAAGCCCAGTTGGAAGACCCATGTCAGGCCTATAGTTTCGGCCGGTCGGTCGGGCAACCGGAGGCGCGGCCTTCGCTAGCCGGATCGGGTCGGGCCGAACACAGTTTCGAACGCCGCCGCGCAGCGCCGCGTCCGCTTGCGCCATGGTGACGGGGCGGCCGAGGTCGGCGAGACTGGTGACGCCATAGTGCGCTTCAGCGACGCCGCACGGGACGATGCCGGAAAAATGGGTGAGATCGGGATCGACGTTGAGCGCGACGCCGTGCAGCGTCACCCAGCGCCGCACGCGCACGCCGATGGCGGCGATCTTGTCCTCGGCCGTTTCGCCCAGCGGCGACGCCGGCTTGTCGGGCCGCGCGACCCATACGCCAACCCGGTTCTCGCGCGTCTCGCCCACGACGTCGAACGCCTTCAGCGTCTCGATCAGCCAGCGTTCGAGCGAGGCCACATAGGCTCGCACATCGGGTCGACGGCGCTTGAGGTCGAGCATGACGTAAGCGACCCGCTGTCCGGGTCCGTGATAGGTGAATTGGCCGCCGCGTCCGGCGCGATGGACCGGAAAGCGGGCTTCGACGAGGTCGCTCTCCTTCGCGCTCGTGCCGGCGGTGTAAAGCGGCGGATGCTCGATGAGCCAGACGCGTTCGGGCGCGTCTCCGCGCGCGATCGCCTCGGCGCGCGACTCCATCTCCGCCAGGGCGTCGGAATATTGCGTCAGTCCGGGGGTGACGACCCATTCGACGGGCGGCGCATCATCAGGGGCAAACAACGACGCGCGCGAGGCAAGGCGCGAATTGAGCACGCCGCTTTTTATCAGATGGAGCGTTCAGGCGCGAGCGTGGACGAAGCCCCAACCGCCGGTCCAATCGATCCGGACCGATTTCCTTAAACAGGTCTGTCGCGGGTCTCGCAATCGAGTTGTCTAGGCGCGCAGATCACTCGCAACCCGTTGCGTGTGTTACGTTTTTCGCGCCGGCAAGCTAATTTACGCTTGACGAAGCGGAAAAGTTGCCGCTTCTTTTCTGTTGTTGTTTCGAGTCCTTGCAGGACTGCGTAGTTCGCGTTGGGGGGCATGGTCTTGACCCGCGCCGGCCCGAACCGTTGGTGGGCTGCCGCAGCCGCGCTCGCGTTCATCGCCGGCGCGCCGGCGAGCGCATTTGGCGGCGCCTGGACCATGCCGCAAGGAACCGGCCAGCTCATCGAAACCCTGTACGGCTGGACCGGCTTCGGCCCGCCCTGGGGCGGCAATCCCCCGGCCAATCAAAGCCGCTTCGACGCGCAGACCTATGTTCAGTTCGGCCTGACCGATTCCCTCACCGTTTATGGCGAGACGGCGTTCGAACATTATGCGATCGGCGAGCCGACGCCGAACACCTACAATGGCCTCGACTATTCGGGTTTGGGTTTGAGGCAGAAGCTCTGGTCGACCGGCGAATGGGTGTTCTCGGGCGAGGCGACCGCGTTCATTCCGGGCGCCCATGATTCGCACGCGCCGGCTCAAGAGGGGAACACCGGGTGGGCGGGCGAAGCGCGCCTCAACGCGGGCCGCAATTTCGCGGTGCCTTCAATCCCCGGTTTTGGTTGGTTTCCGGGCATCGACTCCGTTCCCGGCTTCCTCGACGCCGAGGTCGCCTATCGGCGGCGCACCGAAGGCCCGCCAGACGAATGGCACGGGGACCTGACGGTCGGGTTCAAGTTCACGCCCAAGATCATGCTGATGCTGCAGGACTTCACCACGGTGTCGATGTCGACGAACAATCGGACGTTCCCGGCCTGGCGCCAGTCCGTGGTCGAGGGGAGCGTCGTCTATGCGCTGAACGACAAATGGTCGTTGCAGCTCGGCCTGTTTTCGACCGTATGGACGGTCAGGACCAACACCGAGCGTGGCGTCGCGGTCTCCGTGTGGCGCAATTTCTGAACGGCTGTTTCCTTCCTAAGGTCACCGGGGGAGATTCCGATCTGGCGCCTGAAGGCTGAGCGTTCGCCAAAGGCAGACGCACCATCTGGACTCGCGGCGCGCCGGAGCAGTTTATGTTCAACGAGTTTGATCCACCGGCGATCGATCGCGGGCGCGTATGGGTCCCCGAGTACGCGCGCGCTGTCCGGTTGTACGGGCGCGCGCAATAGTGAAAGTCTGATCCCTTCTCAAGGCTTCGCCTTGTCCCTCAAGAAGGAGACACGAGATGCTTTCGCAAGACGCAATCAGCGCGGATACGCCGCTCGGCGCGGCGCTTGTCCCCGGCGGCGCGACATTCAAGGTCTGGGCGCCGCTCGCGAGCGCAGTCTACCTGAACGGCGCATTCGGAGGCGCCGTTTTCGAGAGTCAGTCTGAAGATCGCCTCATGATCACGGACGCTCTCGGTTTCTGGACCGGGTTTCAGGCGGGCGCGCGGGAAGGCGACCGTTATCGGTATTGGGTCGAAGGCGACGGATCGAAGGGTTTCAAGCGTGAGCCGACCGCGCGCGAGCTCGATCCCGCCACCTTTCCCAACGCCTATGCGATCTTGCGCAGCGCCTCGACCTACCCCTGGCACGACGCCGACTTCCGCGCGCCGGATTATTCGGCGATGGTCGTGTATCAGGCGCATATCGGCACGTTCGCGACCCGCACCGAGGGTCGATCCTCGACCCTGCTCGAAGTCGCCTGCCTTGCGCCCTATCTGGCGAGTCTCGGCGTCAATGTGCTGCAGCCCCTGCCCGTTGACGAACAGGAGGCCCATCCGTCGATGGGGTACGGCGGGGCCGACCTTTTTTCGCCGGATTTTCCCTATGTCGCCTCGGCGACGGACGTCGATCGTTTGGCGCCAAGGATTGACGCCATTCTCGCGCAGAAGGGCCTCGACCCTCTGCCTCCGGGCACGCTACTTTCCGCGCCGAACCAAATCAAGGCGTTGGTCGATCTGTGCCACATCCACGGCATCGCAATCGTGTTCGACGTCGTCTACAACCACGCCGGCGGCTTTGCGATCGACAATGTCGGCGATGACAACTGCCTGTACTATTTCGATCGCGAGCGAAACGTCGGCGACAACAACGACAGCCTCTACTTCACCAACCAGGACCGAGGCACCGGCGGACTCGCCTTCGCAATGTGGAAGACGCCGGTGCGGCAGTTCCTGCAGGAAAACGCGCGCTGGTACGCGGACGACCTGCACGCCGACGGCCTCCGTTATGACGAGATCAGTATTCTTCTGTCCACCAACCAGGAAAACGGCTGGGAGTTTTGTCGCGAACTCACAACGGAGTTGCGATCACGCTGGCCGCGCTTCCTGCAAAACGCCGAGTTTTGGCCCGGCGAATACAGCGATGTGCCCAACTCGGCTCTGCCGATCGTTGCGCCAGTCACCGCAGGCGGAGCCGGTTTCGATGTCGTGCAGCACGACTATCTCCGTAAGGAGATTCGTGACGCGATTCAGGCCGTGTCGCAAGGCGGAGGCGGCCCGGCGCCGATGAGCGGCATCGCGGCTGCTCTCTATCCGCCGGGCTTCGATCACGCCTGGCGGACGGTGACCTGCGTGGAGAATCACGATCTGGTTTATGTCGGTCGTCAGCAGCGAATCGCCGCGCTTGCCGATCCCTCCAACCATCGATCCTGGTACGCGCGCAGTCGCGCCCGCGTCGCCGCCGGGCTGCTGCTGACCGCTCCCGGCATCCCGCAGATTTTCATGGGCCAGGAATTTCTGGAAGACAAGCAGTGGAACAGTTCTCCAAATATCGGGAACCTCATTTGGTGGGCGGGTTTCGAGGGTGCCGACAAGGCGATGTCCGACCATTGGCGCTGCACCGCGGATCTGATCGCCCTGCGTCGCCAGTTCGAGGCGCTGCGCGGAGATCGCGTGAACCCTTACTACGTTAACGATGGCGATCGGGTTTTGGCCTTTCAACGCTGGATCGACGGGGTGGGCGGCGACGTCGTCGTGGTCGTCTCGCTGGCCGAGTTCACGCGCTCCGATTACCGCGTCGGCATGCCCGGCCCAGGCGTTTGGCGAGAGGTTTTCAACAGCGATACCTACGATAACTTTCCCAATCCCTGGGCCGCCGGAAACGGAGGATCAGTCGTGGCGGACGGTCCTCCCATGCACGAATTGCCTTCGTCGGCAGCGGTCGTAATTCCCGCGAACAGCGTGCTCGTTTTCGCCAGGTGATGGAGCGGACCGGTGTCGAGTTTCGACCCACACCATAGTCTCGGCGACACCATCGTCTAATGGCCAAGCCGAAGCGCGGGTGACACTGACTAAGCGTCCTGCATCGCCAAAGGAGGCTCTCCGTGGACGCCAAGACAATCAACACACAGGTTCGTCTCACCCGACGCTCGCCCGCCTACTGGCGCGTCACCATCGATAACCCGCCACTCAACGTCATGGGCCCGGAGACGGTTCGGCAGTTCCAGGCGGTGATCGAAGAGCTTGAGGTCGACGGCGATGTTCGGGTCGTGGTCTTCGACAGCGCCGTCGAAGGCTATTTCCTGAACCACTCCGACTTCATGGCCCGGCTGGAGGATCTGACCTCGATGCCGGCTGGCCCCACGGGCCTGCCGCCGTGGCCGGACTTTCTCGTGCGTCTGACGCGGGCGCCTGTCGCCTCGATCGCCTTGATCCGTGGACGGGCGACAGGAAACGGCAGCGAACTGACCCTCGCCTGCGACATGTCGTTCGCCAGCCGGGAGAAGGCCATCTTTTCGCAATGGGAGGTGGGCGTGGGCATGGTGGCCGGGGGCGGCCCGATGGCTCGGCTGCCCCAGGTCATGGGCCGCAACCGCGCCATGGAGGTGCTGCTCAGTTCGCAAGACATCTACGGCGATCAGGCTGAGGCCTACGGCTATGTGAACCGCACCTTGCCTGACGCCGAGCTCGACGCCCATGTCGAAGCGCTGGCGACGCGGATTTCGGGCTTCGACAAATGGGCGATCGCCAACACCAAGCGCCTGGTCAACACGAGCCTGCCGCCGGATGTCGAGATTGGCGCCGGGTGGGACGCCTGCATCGCTTCGCTGGGCCGACCCGCCGCGCAGGACGGAATCAAGGCCCTGACGGCGATTGGCTTCCAGAAGCCGGGAGACGCCGAAACCCGGCTCGGTTTCCACTTGGGTCAACTGGCGCGCTGAGGGCGCTCCGCGCAGTCCCTCATACTCAGAAAGGATGAGATTCATGGATCTGCTCAAAAGAGCCAAGGCGCTGACCGAGCGGGTGGAGGCCGAGGCGACAAAGGCCAAAGTGCCGGTGGCGGTTTGCATCGTCGACGTCCACGGCAACCTGGTGCTGCAGCACCGCATGAACGGGGCGCCGCTCTTCTCGCTCGAGATCTCCGAGCGTAAGGCCTACACGTCCGCTCTCGTACGGATGCGCACCGCCGACCTCCTCGCGCTCGTGCAGCCGGGACAGCCGCTCTACGTGCTGCCCACGGTCGCCGGCGGTCGCTTCTGCCCCATGGGCGGCGGCATTCCTTTGACCGAAGACGGTGAAGTCTTCGCCGGTGTTGGCGTCAGCGGCGGCACAGCCGAGCAAGACGTCGCAATCGTCGAGGCGGCGCTTGAGGAGAGGTCTTTAGAAGCTGCCTGAGTTGAAGCGGCCATGGCGTCTGGTCCGCGGGTCCGTGTGTCCCGCGGGCTGGATGCTTTGGACGTCGCCAAGGAATCGAGCGCCGAAAAATGACGCCTGTGGCGAGTTGACTCAAAGCGAGTCCGTCGGGGCTGGCCCTTAGCGCGCTCGGTGCGAAGAGAGGGTGAGGGATGTCCTTCGAACCCACGATCAGCGCGCATTTCGATCCCTAATCACCGCATCGTAGACGCTGCGTAGCCACCGCGATACGCGGCGCTTCATCGCCCTCGGGCAGGGAGCTTCGGCATTTAGCAAGAACGTCCGGCGCTCACAAATCACCACCAAGATCGCCCACCGAGGCACATGCTGACCTTGACTGGACGAGCTCTCTTATTCCGGCCCGAGCCCCACAACGATCAGGGCGGCCCGCACGGACGAAGGCGTAGCCGTTCCTGTCGCGAATGCATCGCGAGCGGACCCGGCGAATTGTCCATGCCGATGCGCGGCGGCGGTTTGAATGCGTGAGATCCGCAAAGACTTTTCGTCGCCGCTTCCGTCCGGAATTGAGGCCAAGCCCCAAATGGCGACTGCCGCCGCGAAGAAGAGGAAAGGCAATCGTTTCATTGAGCCCTCCTGAAACGCGCCTCTTCCGTTTGTCGGCAGGGAGGCGAAAAAATCCAATCATGGCGAGCCATATCGTGCTGGCTGCGGCGCCCATGAGGCTTCAGAAGGTGACCCAAATCTATTGTACGATGGTGTTGTCGGTACGTTAGTATCGCTGCTGTTGCGCAACGGGCAGCACTTTGGGTGGAGAATTCCCGATTTTGGATTGACCTCCTCTTTCGTCGAAGATTGGGCCCCGACCAATACCAACGTGCAATGGACTCGCGCTCCGATCGGCGCGCAATGTGTTCTTGGACCGTGGAGCAGAAGTTGGGTGCTCAGAATGAACTGAATGGAATTTCGCTGTGAAGAAGACCGTCTTCGCCAGTTTTGGCGCCTCTCCACTCGATGTGCAGAAAGGCGGGCTGCCCACGGAGCAGAAGCGCATCGCAGAAGAGCTTGATCAAAGAGTCGCGGAACGAACTGGCGAACTTGCCGCGGCCAACGAGGAGCTCAGGAGTGAAATCGCCGAGCGCAAGCGCGCCGAAGAGGCTCTAGCGGCAAGCGAGCGCGATCTCAGTCTGATTGTCAACACGGTTCCCGGCTTGGCGTGGTCGATCCGGTCCGACGGTCACATCGAATTCCTCAATCAGAACTTTCTCGACTATTTGGGCTTGGCTTTCGAGCAAGTGCAGAAATCTGGGTGGACGTTTCCGATTCATGCCGAGGACGTCAAAGGCTTCGTTCGCGCTCGGGAAGCGATTCTCGCCTCGGAATCTGTCGGAGAGGTGGAGGCCAGGATCCGCCGCTTTGATGGCGAGTTCCGTTGGTTTTTATGCCGCGCAGTGGCGCTGCGGGATCCTGTCGGCAAAGTCGTCAAATGGTTCGGCATAAACTTCGACATCGAGGACCGGAAACGCGCCGAAGAGGAACTTCGGGACACCCAGTCGAAGCTGGCGCATATGACGCGCCTCATGACGATAGGACAACTGACGGCGTCAATCGCCCACGAAGTCAACCAGCCGCTGGCGGGCATCATTACGAACGCGAATACGTGCCTCAGGATGCTAGCGGCTAGTCCGCCGAACGTCGAAGGCGCAAAGGAAACGGCGCGGCGCACCATTCGGGACGGCAATCGTGCGTCCGAGGTGATCAAGCGATTGCGGGCGCTGTTCAGCAAGAAGGATCCCGCGCTCGAACCGGTCGATCTGAACGAGGCGACGCGAGAGGTGATCGCCTTGTCGCTGAGCAAGCTTCAGGCGAACCGAGTGATTCTACGAACTGAACTCGCGGACGATCTGCCCAATGTGAGCGGCGACCGTGTGCAGCTTCAGCAAGTCATTCTGAACCTCATTCAGAACGGTTCGGACGCGATGAGCTCCATCGACGACCGTCCTCGAGACATGTTGGTCAAGACTGAACGCGACGGACATGAGGCCTTGTGCCTGACCGTCCGGGATGTCGGCGCTGGCTTCAGCGAGGAAGATGGGGGGCGACTCTTCGATGCGTTTTACACGACGAAAGGCGACGGCATGGGGATCGGTCTTTCGGTCAGCCGTTCCATCGTCGAACGTCACGGGGGCCGAATGTGGACTGCGGGCAACGAGGGCCCAGGCGTCAGCTTTTCGTTCTCCGTTCCGCTTCTCCCGGAGCAAAAGACGGACGCAGAGACGACCGTCCGCGCCGGGGCGCCAAGATCCAGAGAGCGTCAGTCGCAGTGACAGAGCTCGTGCTAACCACAACGGTTGAACGCCCACTGGTCTCGGTCGTCGACGACGATGAGTTTGTTCGTGAGTCGCTGCCTGACTTGCTACGGGAATTTGGTTTTGCGGTGCGTGCATTTGCGTCAGCCGAGGAATTCTTGACGTCTGACTGCGTCGCCAAGACCCGCTGTCTCATCCTCGATATCGCCATGCCTGGAATGACGGGGCCCGATCTCCAACATGAGCTGAAGCGCCGGCGCCGCGAGATTCCCATTGTGTTCATCACCGCTCACGCCGATGAGTCTGCTCGGCCTCGCTTGATAGAAGAAGGAGCCGTCGAGTGCCTGTTGAAACCATTCAGCGACACGGATTTGCGCAAGGCGCTCGACATGGCCTTGGCGGAGGATTGAAGGTCCCTATCAAGATGGCGACGCAGCCCGTGTCCCAGCCAACGCCGATCGTGTTCATTGTCGACGACGACATTTCGGTGCGCGAGTCGCTTGAGTTGCTGATTGGCGCAGAGAACTTGCGGGCGGAGACGTTCGCTTCGGCGCAGGCGTTCCTGTCCCGGCCGCGAGCGCCGATTCCAAGTTGCTTGATCTTGGACCTTGCATTGCCGGATCTCCACGGCCTCGACGTGCAGAAGCGAATTGCGGATCGGGTCGATATTCCGATCATCTTCCTCACCGGCTACGGCGACATCCCGACGACGGTTCAGGCCATGAAGGCGGGAGCGGCCGAATTCTTCACCAAGCCGTTCGACACCGACGCATTGCTGGCAGCGGTTCGCGAGGCGATCAGTCGCAGCGAAGCCGCGCTGCGCGAAGAGGCGGAGATGCAGAGGCTTCGGGAAAACTTCGCCGCACTCAGCCGTCGAGAACGTGAAGTCATGGCGTTGGTGGCCTCCGGGCTTTTGAACAAGCAAGTCGGCGGCAAACTGGGCATCAGCGAGATAACCGTTAAGGCGCACCGTGGAAAGGTGATGGAAAAGATGAAGGCCAAGTCGTTCGCAGAGTTGGTCAACATGAACGCGAAACTACAATCTCAGCCGGTCGCCAAGGCCTGACCCCAGAGGGGTGTCAGTGGGCCGGCGCGGACGAGTCCTGCGCGATCCCGCAATCTTCGGCCTATCCGCTCCGCTGCCAATTGACCGCATCGTCGTCCGGTTGCGCTTAGCCGGCAACTGGCCTCTTGTCGCGGCCGAGGTCGCCGGGCATAGTCGGTCGAGTCCGAATCCAGTCCCGATCGTTCGGCCCGGCCCTGACGGAGTCGGGTCTGATGCAATCACGCGCTGGTCGACGGCGGATGCGCCGGCCGCGAGGCGCCTAACCTAGATGCCCCATGACCGAAAGCGGGACGCCTATACCCAGTGAGTTCTCATTCGGGTCGTTCCGTTTGCTTCGCGACCAGAGGCTTCTGCTCGACGGCGAGACGCCAGTCCGGCTTGGCGCGCGAGCGTTTGAAATTCTCGCCACCCTTGTCGAACGGCCAGGCGTCGTCGTTACCAAGGACGAGCTTTTTGCCCGGGTCTGGCCCAAACAGTTCGTTGAGGAGGGCAACCTCAAGTTTCATGTCGCAACCCTTCGAAAGGCGCTGCGCGACGGCCAAGGCGCCACACGATACATCAGCAACGTTCCAGGCCGGGGATATTGCTTCGTCGCGCCGGTCGAGAGTGTGGAGGCGAAGGTTCCGGCGGTCGTGGCGATCAACCCGGCGACCGAACTCCGTCGGTTGCCCGCCGCGCTCAGACACATCGTGGGCAGAGCTGATGTCATCGTGTCGCTCGCCACGCGACTGCCGGAGCATCGTTTCGTTACGATCGTTGGACCAGGCGGCATTGGCAAGACGACGGTTGCAGTGGCTGTCGCCGACGCGCTGGTCGCAGCTTTCAGTGATGGCGTCGGATTCGTCGATCTGGCGCCGCTGACCGATCCATCGCTCATTGCGAGCGCGGTCGCGGCGGCGCTCGGATTAGCGGTTCATACCGCCGACGCCACCCAAGGCCTGGTTTCCCTTCTTCGAGACAAACACGTTCTCATCGTGCTCGACAATTGCGAGCATCTGATCGAGCCGATCGCCGCGCTCGCGGAGGCAATCTTCAGAGACGCCCCCAAGGCGCATATCCTCGCGACCAGTCGGGAGCCCTTGCGCGCGGACGGCGAGCGCGTGCATCGCCTGGCGCCGCTCGCCACGCCGCCCGCTTCCCCGGATCTCACCGCGGCGCAGGCGCTTGCTTTCCCCGCGGTGCAATTGTTCGTCGAACGCGCCGCTGCGAGCCAGGATACTTTCGAGCTTTCCGACGAGGATGCCCCTGCGGTCGCTGAACTTTGCCGCGGACTCGACGGCATCGCGCTCGCGATCGAAATCGCGGCAGGTCGGGTGGACACCTTCGGCATCGCCGAGCTTGCTTCAGGCCTGGACAACCGACTTCGGTTGCTCATCCGCGGGCGCCGGACTTCGCTCAGCCGGCATCAGACATTGGGCGCGACGCTCGATTGGAGCTACCAACTTCTTTCGGAGGCCGAGCGCGCAATCCTGCGAGGACTGGCGATTTTCGCGGGCGCTTTCACGCTTCACTCGGCCTGCGCGGTCTTGCAGCGCGACGACGTGACCCGAACGGATATTTTGGAGTCGATCGCCAACCTGGTCGCCAAATCGCTCGTCAGCCTCAGCGTGGAGAAAGGCATATCCTTCTATCGGCTCCTCGAAACGACACGCGGTTACGCGTTGATCAAACTGGAGGAGAGCGGAGAGAAGGATAACTTGGCGAGGCGTCACGCTCAGCACTATCTGACGGCGCTCAAGCAGGCCGAAATCGAATGGCATCGACGTCCGGCCGCAGAATGGCTTGAGATGCATTGGCGCTCGATCGACAACGTTCGAGCGGCGCTTGATTGGGCTTTCTCCTCGTCGGGTGATGCGGGCGTCGGCATCGCTTTGACTGAGGCTGCTGTGCCGCTGTGGTTTCAGCTGTCGCTGATGAGCGAGTGTTGCGAGCGTGTCGAACTCGCGCTTTCAAAGCAATCGTCCATGCCCGATCCCCGCCGCGAAATGCAGCTGCAAGCCTCTCTCGCGTGGTCGCTCATGCAGACGAGGGGCTCCGATTCTGCGAGCCCCGCCTGGACAGAGGTGCTTCGGCTCGCTGAAGGTCTTGGGGACGTCGACTATCAGTTGCGATCGCTGTGGGGGTTATGGTCGGCGAAACTGAACAATGGACGGCTAAGGGATGCGCAGGCGCTCGCGGAGCGGTTCTGCGCGCTTGCAGATAAAAGCAGCGATTCGAACGACCCGTTCGTCGGCGATCGCATGGCCGGTTACGTTCTGCATCTCTTAGGGGAGCAAGGTCCCGCGCGGCTGCGTATCGAGCGAATGGTCGCTCATTATGTCGCGCCCTCGACCGGTCCGCGCATCGTTAGGTTTATCTTCGATCAACGAGCGACCGCACGCAGTTTCTTGGCGCGAATTCTTTGGCTGCAGGGCTTCCCGGATCAGGCCGCCGCCGCGGCGCAAACCGCGATTGACGAGGCGAAAGCCGCCAACGACATGCTGACCGTCTGCCAGGTGCTGGTTCAGGCCGCTTGTCCGATATCAATTCTCGCGGGCGACTATCGACGGCTCGAATTGTTTGTTGCGATGCTGCTCGACTATTCGTCACGAAACGCGCTCGGCTTCTGGCGAGTCTGGGGCCACTGTTTCAAAGGCGTGCTGTCGATAAAAAGCGGCCGGCTCGAAGAAGGGTTGATTGAGCTTCGCGTCGCCATGGAAGAACTTCGCGCCATCCAGTATGGCGTGTACTATATCGTCTTCCTCTGCGAGTACGGCGAAGCCTTGGGTCGGGCGGGAAATCCAGCACAGGGACTCGCTGCGGTCGACGAGGCGCTCGCCCGATCGACCCGAAACGAAGAGAATTGGTACAGGCCCGAGCTCTTGCGCGTGAGGGGGGAGCTCATCTTACGGCGCGCGGGCGAGGGGGCCGCCGCTGAAGCCGAAGAGCTTTTCCACCAGTCGCTGGAGTGGGCGCGCCGGCAGGAGACGGCGTCGTGGGAATTGCGAACCGCGATCAGTCTTGTTCGCCTGCCTCACGGGAATCAGCAGGCAAATAGCGACTTGCTCAAAGCCGTCTATCGCAAATTCACCGAAGGCCACTCAAGCGGTGACCTTGTCCTCGCACGCCAATTGCTTGGGGAAACATCAGACGAGTCGCAGCTCGGTCGCCGAGGCCAGCGGGGCGCTACGCCCCTCACTCGGCCGGCTCGTCGGAAGTAGTCATTTCGCCCCGGCCGCGGCTCTCACGCCCCTCGATGACGCTGCCAGACCTCCGGAGCCGTGCCGACGACCGCGGTAAACGCCCTTGTCAGGCGACGTGGGTCAGCGAACCCGCAGGCGACGGCGATTTCCTGAGTCGCAAGCTCTGAGAACAGCAGCATCTCCTTTGCCGTCTCGACGCGGCGCTTCAAGAGCCACCGGTAGGGCGCCTCGCCGGTCGATTGCTTGAATGCGCGGACAAAACGGCCGACCGATAGTCGACACTCTTTGGCCAAATCGCCGAGCGAAATGTCCTTCGCAAGGTTATCGCTCATCAGCTCCTCGCAGCGACGCTCCTGCCACGGCGCGAGAGAGGGCCGGGTGTCTCGCGCGGCAGCGCGCATTCCCCCGTATGCGTAGGCAAAGTGCGTGCTCAGCGCGAGGGCGACGTGATCCACGAAAAGTTTGCTCGCGGTCACCGGGTTCTCGAACGCTGCAAGCAGCGCCAAACTGAGATGACTGACCGTTTCGTCGACCGCCGCGTGTGGCCAGGACAACGTATCGATCCTCTTGGCGTGATGTTCGTCCGCGAGCTCCTCGAGCGTCGTCCGGCTGAGGTAAAAATGCAGGCAGTGAAACGAGCATGGGAAAAAGAAACGGGGATCGTCCTCAAGATCCAATGCGCTCACGCCGCCTTTAGGATGGTAGCCGGTCTGGACGGTCGCTCCACGAAGTCGCAGTTCGTGGAACGGGAGCTCTTTGAGTTGCACCGACACAATGAAAGCCTTTTCCGCCGGAATCGGGTCCGAAAGCCCAAACAATCCCCAATCGCATTGCAGACTCGTGGCGACGAGTCGCGGACTGCTCAAAGTGTTTGCGGTTACCGCGTACCGATCCCGTGGGCTGAGGTAAGCCGCCATGCGTCGCCCGAAGGCGCCTTCCTCACTGGTCTCCAGCGCAACAGGCGTGGTCGCGCAAGGCTCTGTCGTTTTCGGGCGAAAGGGCAATACGGATGACGGGTTCATGCTCGATCCCAATTGCAAGCGAGCCAATCATTTTCCAAGCGCCCTCTCCGGTCGAAAGGCGCCGCTTGGACTGACTCTTCGCAGGATTGACGCTAGTCGATCTCAGGTGATGGTCCCAGTGAGATGCGGTTAGGGCGGGTTAGAAATCGACCGGCTGTCCGACCGGCGGAGCGATGCCGCGTTTGTTCGGATGCAAATCAATGCACCGGGCGGCGGCCGCTTCCGGCCGAACCGTCGCTCTCGAGAATGGATAAGGCGTTGCTTGACAGCCCCCGCCGACGGGATGACAGTAAGCTGGCTTTAATTAAACGCGATCGGCGAAGCGGTTGCAGTGCGGGGCGGTTGAGCGCCTTCACCCGCGCCGGTTCGACTGTCGCCAAAAACTCGCGACGCCAAATTCAAGGAGGAAACAGCAATGCCAACGTCCATGGACCGCCTGACGCGACGCAATTTTCTGCGCTCGACCGCATTCGTTGGCGCTGGAGCGGCGACGACGGCGATAGGCCTTACGCCAGCCCACGCGGCGCCGACTCGAAATCCAATACTTCTACCGCGCCGCATGGCCGACGTCGGAGATCTACGCCAACTGGCTCATCGACGAGTGGAACAAGAAGAACGGCGACCGCATCCATGTGACCGGCGCGAGCGTCGACGGCGAGACGTATAAGACCAAGCAGACGATCGAGATCAGCTCGAGCGAGCCGCCGGACGTTTTCTATTCCTGGGAAGGCGGCCGAGCCGGCGAGATCGTCAAGGGCGGTTTCGCCGCCGATCTCACCGACTATTACAAGAAATATGGCTGGGACAAGTCGCTCAATACGGCGAGCGTTTCGCTCGCAAAATTCGACGGCAAGCCCTTTTTCGTTCCGACCGAGCTCGGCGCGTCGGTCGTCTGGTATCGCAAAGACCTGCACGACAAGCTCGGCCTGAAAGTCCCCACGACCTGGGACGAGATGATGGCCAACGCGGCCAAGGCCAAGGCGGCCGGCATCGCGCCATTCATGCTGTCCAACCAGAAGAAGTGGCCGGCGCAGTTCATGTGGTCGGCGATGATGGTCAACAAATACGGCCTCGACGCCTATCAGGGCCTGATCGACAACAAGATCCCCTGGACCGATCCGCGCGCCGTCGACATCACCGCGATGATGAAGAAGCTCGCTGACGACGGCATGTTCATCGAGAACTTCAACTCGATCGACTTCGCGCCGGCGCAGGTTCCCTGGGCGCAGGGCAAGGCGCTCTACTGGTACAAGGGGTCGTTCATTCTCGGCAGCTTCCGCGGAGACAAAGCGCAATGCTGCGCCGAGCCGATCGACTGGTTCCCATTCCCGACGATGAGCGACAAAAAGCCGGTCATGTCGATCTACGACGAGGACACCGTGATGATCCATGCGGCGAGCAAGAACAAGGACGCCGCCGCCGAATTCGTCAACTGGATGGTTTCTCCGGAAGCCTCGGCAAAGAAGCTCGAGATCGACAAGCCCTACGCCTCGAACGCCTCGACCGATCTCTCCCACCTGTCGCCGATGGAGCAGCGTTTGGGCAAGGCCATGTCCGACGCCGGATCCTACACGTTCATGCATGTCGACCACGGGACGCCGCCCGCCATTTCGGACCGCTTCCTCGACGGCCTTCAGGGCGTGCTCGCCGGCGCGATATCGCCTCGAGGAGGCCATGGAGGCGACGGAGACCGAGGCTCAGCGCGTGCGGGGCAAGATCTAGATCTGATCGCTCGGAGTTCCTGAATTCCGATTGCCCTTGGCCGGAGCCGGATGGCTCCGCAAGGGCCGAGTTCTGCGATCCTTCGTGAGAAGGCGCGTTAAAAGATCGGCATGGGAAAGCGAGGAGAGGCTTGCTTGCAAGCCGCTCCGCGCTTCCCGACGGGGGATCGCAATGGCTGCGCGGATGAGCGACGAACGAACGTCCTTCGTCGCCTTCGCGCGCCAGCACGTCTTCGTCACGGTTTTCGGACTGGTCCTGCCGGTCGTCCTTTTCCTCTGCTTTATCGGCTATCCGATCGTCTACACGATCTATTTGAGCTTCTTCGAATGGAACGGCATGACGCCGGTCAAGAAGTTCGTCGGATTCGCCAACTATAGCTACATGCTCGGCGACAAATATTTCTATATCTCGCTTGAAAACAATCTGAAGTGGCTCGCGGTCTCGCTGGCCTTCCCGGTCGTTCTCGGATTTCTCATCGCCTACGCGATGCGTGCGCGCGCGGTCTATCTTCCCGACCCTTCTGCGAACGGCGATATTCTTTCCGGTGACGATGTCGCTCGTCGCCGTCGGACTGATGTTCCTCCTGATCCTGAACCCGATTTTCGGCGCGTTCGACAGCGTGCTGCGCGCGCTCGGCCTCGGCTTTCTGGTCCGCGAGTGGTTCGGCGACTATCGCATCGCCATCTACACGCTCGCGGTCGTGGGCGGGTGGGCGTTCACCGGACTGCCGATGATCTTCTATTTCGCCGGGATTGGCGACGTGCCCAAGGAGACGTTCGACGCGGCGAGGATCGAAGGCGCGGGCCATTTGCGCATGATGCTGCGCGTCGCGTTGCCGCAGCTTCGTCCCGTGACAGCCGTGGTCGTGATGCTGACCCTTTTCGAGTCGTTGAAGGCGTTCGATCTCATCGCGGTGATGACGAAGGGAGCGCCATTCGGGCGCACCAACGTTCTCGGCTATCTCGTCTATCTCGAGAGCTTCTGGAACTCTCGCTTCGGCTATGGCGCGACGGTCAGCGTCGCCATCCTCGTGCTGTCGATCGCCGTCGCGGCTTTGCTCCTCGGCAAGGTGTTCAAGGGCGCCTTCGATGTCTAGTCCTGCTCTCGCGGCCCCTTCGGGACGGACGCTGGTCCGCCTTCGCTACGCGGCGCCGAAGATACTCGCGACGCTCTTTGCGCTCCTGCTCGCGGCTATCTGGATCGGCCCGCTGGCGCTCATGGTGATCACGTCGATCAAGCCGAACAAAGAGTTCCTCAACGGACCTTTTGCGCTGCCGATCGCGCCGACCCTCGAGCCTTATGTGAAGGTTTGGCAGGGGCTCCATTTCGGCGTGCTCATGCAAAACAGCCTGCTCTACGCCGTCCTCGGCTCGGCGCTGGCGGTGGGCCTCGCTCTTGTGCCGGCGTTCGCGCTGAGCCGGTTCGAGCCGCCGGGCAAGCGATACATATTCGCGTTGCTGCTGACGGGGCTGATGCTGCCGCAGCAGACGGTTCTCATTCCTCTCTACGACATCCTGCGCTGGCTGCATCTGTTCGACACCCGCATTGGCCTGATCATCGTTCATGGCGTTTACGGCATGCCCTCGCAGATCCTGATCCTGCGCGGCTTCATGACCACCATCCCGCGCGACATCGAGAAGGCGGCGCAGATCGAAGGCGCGACGGACTTCCAGATCTTCACCAAGGTGATCCTGCCGCTCGCGGTCCCAGGCATCGTCGTCGGCTACACGCTGAACTTCATCGCGATCTGGAAGGAGTTCGTGTTCGCCCTCGTGTTCCTCAATAGCGAGTTGATCTTTCCGGTCACGGTTGGCATGCTCAAACTCAACAGCGACCGCTACATTTCCGCGTTCAACCTGCCCTCGGCGGGTCTGGTCATCTCTCAGATCCCAATCGTGATCCTGTTCATTTTCGCCTATCGCTGGATTTCCAGCGGCAATTTTGTCGGCTCGGTCAAGGGCTGAAGGGAAAGGCGCGCCGTTGGCCAATGTTTCCTTGATCGACATCGAGAAGCGCTTCGGCGCGCACGTCGTCATCCCGCAGCTCAATCTTGAAATCGCGGACGGCTCGTTTGTGGTGCTCGTCGGTCCGTCCGGATGCGGCAAGACGACGACCCTCAACATGATCGCGGGGCTCGAGACCATTTCGGGCGGTCAATTGCTGATTGGCGGCCGCGACGTGACCGACGTTCCGCCGAAGGCCCGCGACATCGCGATGGTCTTCCAGTCCTACGCGCTGTTTCCTCATATGACGGTGTTCGAAAACATCGCCTTCGGCATGAGGATCCGGCGCCAGGCGAAGAGCGAAATCGACTCGCAGGTTCGCAGCGTCGCCGATCGGCTGCGTATCGACTCGCTGCTTGACCGGCTGCCGAAGGCCCTTTCGGGCGGACAGCGGCAACGCGTCGCGCTTGCTCGCGCGCTTGTGCGGCGCCCCGGCGTCTTTCTCATGGACGAGCCGCTGTCGAACCTTGACGCCAAGCTGCGTATCGAAGCGCGAAGCTTCCTGACCAAGATGCACCAGGAAATCGGTGTGACGACGGTCTATGTCACGCACGACCAGTCCGAAGCGATGACCATGGGCGACACCGTCGTCGTGATGAAAGACGGCCTTATTCAGCAGGCCGCTTCCCCGCTTGAGGTTTACAACAAGCCCGCCAACACTTTTGTCGCCGGCTTCATCGGCTCGCCCGCGATGAATTTCCTGGAACTCGCGATCGATGGTTCGAAACTGATCGATCCAGACAACGGCTTCGCGATCGCGATTCCGGACCGGCTGCGCGGAGCCTTAGGCGCATATCAAAAGCCCAAGGTGGTGCTCGGCTTGCGGCCGGAAGCGTTGCGTCCCGTTCCGCGGAATATGGACGCGCGCGACGCCCCGCTTCTTTCCGTCGATGTCCTCCAACATCTCGGGCATGAAACGTTGCTCGACGCTTCGAGCGGACCGCACAGGATTGTCGCGAGAGTGAGCGCTTCAGACGATTCGCGCATCGGCGAAAAAAGACCGTTCCTTTTCGACCCGGAGCACATGCATCTCTTCGATTCCGAGACGGGCGCCAATTTGTCGCGGCGTCGTCAGCGCGCCCTTAGCTCAAGCGCTCTTTTCGAACAGCTCGCGTCCGATCAGCATACGGCGGATTTCGCTCGTGCCGGCGCCGATCTCGTAAAGCTTGGCGTCGCGCAGCAGGCGCCCGAGCGGATAGTCGTTGGTGTAGCCGCTTCCGCCCAAGGTTTGGATCGCGTCGAGAGCGACCTGGGTCGCGCGCTCAGCGGCATAGAGGATCGCGCCCGCCGCGTCCTCGCGGGTCGTCTGGCCGCGGTCGCAGGCCTTGGCGACGGCGTAGACGTAAGCTTTCGCCGCATTCATTGTGACGTACATATCGGCGAGCTTGCCCTGCACCAGCTGGAACGTCCCGATCGCCTGGCCGAACTGCTTGCGTTCATGGACATAAGGAAGGACGACGTCGAGCGCGGCCTGCATGAGGCCGAGCGGCCCGGCAGCCAGCACCACGCGCTCGTAGTCGAGGCCGCTCATCAGCACGTTGACGCCCTTGCCGACCTTGCCGAGCACGTTCTCCGCCGGCACTTCGCAGTCCGTGAAGATGAGCTCGGCGGTGTCGGAGCCGCGCATGCCGAGCTTGTCGAGCTTCACCCCTTGCGAAAAGCCCTTCATGCCGCGCTCGACGATGAAGGCTGTAATGCCGCGCGAGCCAGCGGCAAGATCGGTCTTGGCGTAGATGACGAAGGTCTCGGCAACGGGACCGTTGGTGATCCACATCTTCGAGCCATTGAGCACGAAGCGGTCGCCCTTGCGGGCCGCGCGGGTGGTCATCGACACCACGTCGGAGCCGGCATTCGGCTCCGACATCGCGAGCGCCCCAACGTGCTCGCCGGAGATGAGCTTGGGGAGATAGCGCGCCTTCTGCTCGTCATTGCCGTTGCGCACGATCTGGTTGATGCACAGGTTCGAATGCGCCCCGTACGACAGCCCGACCGATCCCGAGGCGCGCGACACTTCCTCCATCGCGACGCAATGCGCGAGGTAGCCGAAGCCCAGGCCGCCATATTCCTCAGGCGCGGTGACGCCGTGCAATCCGAGTTCCCCCATCCTCGGCCACAGGTCGCGCGGAAACGTGTTGTCGCGGTCGATTTGCGCGGCGCGCGGAGCGATCTCGTTCTCGGCGAAGGCCCGGGCGCTGTCACGGATCATCGAGGCGCTCTCGCCGAGATCGAAGTCGAAGGGACGAGGCGTGTTGGGGATCATGGGCGAGGCGCCGGAAGGGAAGCGAGGAAACGACCTTGTGCGCGATCGGCGATGCTGTCCAGCCTTTCGCCGCAACGTTTCCGCAGCCGTGGGCGAGGCGCGCCGTTCTCCGGCTGGGCAGTCATGCTTCCCTCCAGAGCCCTTTCGGACGGGGCTCGAGGGCCGGCGGACGCGTTGAAAGCGGCAGCGCCTCGCGACGCTCTTCCGACCTCAAGACCGGCCCATCCTCGCTCGCGCAAGGCCAAGCCGGTCCGCAGGTCCGGCGGCTTACTGGCAGGCGTCCCAGAAGCCCTGCTGCCGGCTCGGGTCGGTGTAGAACCAGCAGAGGCCGGGCCCCGGAGCGGCGCCCGCCCAAGACGACGCCGCCGCCGCGCTGACAAAGCCAAGCGCCGCGCCCGCCGCGATGGCGCCGCCAGGCGCCCAGCCGTACCCGGGACGAGTCCAACCGCCATAACGATAGGCGCCGCCGCGATAAGCTGCGCCACGATAAGCGCCGCCTCGATAGGCCGCCCCGCCACGATAGGCGCCGCCGCGGTACGCGCCCCCACGGTAGGCCGTCCCGCCACGATAGGCGCCGCCGCGATGGGCTCCCCCACGGTAAGCGCCACCAGCGCGATACGCCCCTCCGCCGCGATGCACGCTCCCGCCACCGCGATACGCCCCGCCGCCGCGGTGCATGCCGCCCCCGCCGCGATGCATTCCTCCGCCTCCCCGATGTCCCCCGCCACCGCGATGCATTCCGCCGCCTCCGCGGCCGCCTCTCACCTGGGTGATCAGGCCGTCGTCCATCTGCGCTGCAACGCTCGGCGGGGAAAAGATTTCGAGGGCCTCAGCCTCAGGCAAACCTAAACAGACAAGCGAAACGCCAAGAAACATGTTTCTGGCCAGACGCGTCCAACGCATGGGCTTCCTCCCTCGTCCTCGTGGGCGACCCGTTCGCGGATTGAAGATTCCTCAATCCGCATGACTCGGTCGCTCGACCTAACGATGATATCCTACGTCAGCCGCGACGGCTTTCCAATAGCGGCCCCAGGACTCGACTAGGCAGCCAAG
>CAVYPD010000042.1:0-9856 GCA_963770275.1 uncultured Alphaproteobacteria bacterium | reverse complement strand
CTGCCGCGTTTTTGCTCTCTTTTGGTCACAAGTCAATCATTGCTTTGCAATTTCTGGAACACGATTGCGCGATTTCGCAATCGACTTGTAGCCGGCCACGAATTACTGCCAAAGCAGGCGCAAGATAGCCAGCCGATTTGACGCGAACATGAAGGGCTACGCTGTCGCCGCCGGTCTTGACCTTTCGAGCCGCCAGGCGCCCGCGGCGCCGCCCGCCCGCCTGGAGACACGGCCGGCATTTCTGCTAAGGCTGACCGGCCTCGCCCGCGACGGATGCGTGTATGAAAGACCCTTACGAAACCCTCGGAATCGCCAAGACCGCTTCGCCCGACGAGATTCGCACCGCCTACCGAAAGCTGGCCAAGAAGCTGCACCCGGATCTTAATCCGGGCGACAAGCAGTCCGAGGAGCGGTTCAAGGAAGTCAGCGGGGCCAACGATCTGCTTTCCGACCCGGAGAAGCGGCGCCGTTTCGACGCCGGCGAGATCGACGCCTCGGGGACGGAGAAAGCGCCGCCCAACGCCCGCTACTATCGCGATTACGCCGCCGAGGGCGGCCACCCTTATGAGGGCCAATCGGCTTACGGGGACTTTGCGCAGGGCGACGATCTGTTCGCGGAGCTCTTGCGCCGCAGCGCCGAGCAGGCGCGGCGCCGGCCCGGCGCGGACCTGCATTACGAACTGCCGATCGATTTCCTCGACGCGGTCAACGGCGCGACCAACACGATCACATTGCCGCAAGGCGGGACGCTGGATGTGACCATTCCGGCCGGAGTCGAGGACGGGCAGACCTTAAGGCTGCGCGGCAAGGGCGCGCCGAGCCCGGGTGAGGGCCCGCCCGGCGACGCGCTGGTGCAGATCGTGGTCAAGCCGCACCGCTATTTCACCCGCGAAGGCGACGACATCCTGCTCGATTTGCCGATCAGCGTGAAGGAGGCGGCGCTCGGGGCTGAAGTCAGAACGCCGACGACCACGGGAAGCGTCATGCTCAAAATCCCGAAGCGATCGAACACCGGCGACGTGCTGCGCCTGCGCGGCAAGGGCGTGAAGACGCGCGGCCGCGCCGGCGACGAACTGGTCAAGCTCAAAGTGATGATGCCGACCGAGGCCGAGCCCGAGCTCGACGCCTTCCTGGCCGACTGGAAGCCGGCGGGAACTTACGATCCGCGTAAGGAGATGTGAGCGATGATCACCGAGCGGGAATTTTTGGAGCGCGCGCGGCTCGATCGGCGAACGCTCACGGTCTGGATCGAAGAGGAGTGGCTGATCCCCTCTGGCGCCGCCGACGAGCTCGCCTTTACCGACATGGATCTGGCGCGCGCCAACCTCATTCGCGATCTCAAAGACAATATGGGCGTGAACAACGAGGGCCTAGGGGTGATCTTGCATCTCCTGGATCAGATGCATTCGCTCCGACGGGTGCTCGCGGCTACGCTCGAATCCGCGCGCGATCGACGGCCTTCATCGGATTGATAACGAGCTTATGGTCTTCGCGGGCAGCTCGCGGTTGCTCAGATCTGCGGGCCCATCTGCCAATTGAAGTGCTCGGCGTTGAAAATATGGTTGTGGAGGTTGGCGATCCACTGGCGCCCTGAGGCCGTCAGGCTCAGATATTTCATCCCCTCCTCGAGATGCCCCGAGACGGTGTTCCAGTAAAATGCGGGAAACTTCTCGACCAGGTCGGCTGGAGAAGAATAGCCGTACTGCCGGTTGCTGCCGAGCTCCTCGAACTCGTAGAACAGCGCATTGGCCTTCCTCGGATACAAGGGATCCCCAAGCTGCCCGATCAGATCGGCTGCTTGAACCAGCCGCGGCTCGAGTCCGGGCTGATCCGAGTCGGAAGTCGGGGTCGGGGGAAAGCGGGTAAGCTCGATCGCCGCGGCGACGCGGGCGGGGTCGATCGTTGTCGACTTCCCGAGGCGCTCGTAAACGAACAACTTTGACCGGTCGACATGATAGGCGGCAAGCGATGCGTCCGACGCTCCCCGCGGCAGCGTGACCGTGCGCCCGTTCTTGTCGATCACGAACTCAGTCTTGGTGTCGCCGCTCAGGACGCCGCGGACGAAGCCGATGTCGTGCAAGAGACAGGCGGCGATGAGGTGGATGTAATCCTCTGGCTGGACCGTGTGCGCCAGCGTCCGTCCTCGCAAGATGTCGCGGCCAACCATGGATACAAGCATGGTGTGCTCGTACGTGTGGTAGAGCGCGTCGCTCCTGGCGATGCATTCAATTGTCGTTCGGGCCAGCGCGCCCAGACGCTCGGCTTCGTCGTTCTGGCCCGAGCCAAAAATCTCGCGGAAGTCTTTGGCGAGATACTTGCCGAGCTTCTTCGCGGCCACGGCCGCAATCATATCCATTTCGTTGGCTCCCAAAGAGGCGGCCAGCCATGGGTATTGTCCTGACGTTCGTGGCCAGTCAGTAGATTAGTGCAGGGGCAACCCCGGCGCTAGTCTGGCCAAGGGTGCTGGCGCGCCAACAGATATGGGGAGCAATGAACGCTCGATGAATGCCGCGGCGGCCTGTCAGCCGCGCGTTTGGCGCATACGAACAAAGTCAGCGAAGGTCGCTTCGTCCTAATTTGCCGGGCCCGCCAGCGGATCGGGGAGGCCCACGAGATCGAAGCTCAGCGCGCGCAGGCGTCGGCGGGCGTCTTCGTCGTAGGCTTGGCGGTCGGCGCGCGATTCCTGCATGCCGTTGAAATAAAGCCCGCTTCTGCCCGCAAACGCGGGCTCATCGACGAGCTGTAGAATTGCCGCGCCGCCTTGCTCGACGGTGCTGATCGGCTGGACGCCGCTCAAGCGAACCATTGTCGTGTCCATATAAGTCGCTGGATGCAGACAATTGACCGCGATGTCTTGTCCCGCGAGTTCCTTGGCGAGATCAAAGGTGAACAGGATTTGCGCCAGCTTGCTCTGGCAATAGGCGCGCACGCCGCTATAGCCGCGCGTGAGCATCACGTCGGAGAAGTCGATCGCCTGTTGGCCCGCCGACGAAACGTTGACTATGCGCGCGGATTTGCGGCTCGCGAGCATGGGCAGCAGAAGACGCGTCAGCAGGAAGCCCGCGAGATAATTGACCGCGAAGCGCAATTCAAAGCCGTCGGCGCTGAGTTCGCGCTTGGCGCCGCTCGTGCCGATCCCGGCGTTGTTGACGAGCGCGTCGAGGCCGTCGCCATCGCGCTGCACCGCATCGGCGAGAGAGCGGACCTCGGCAAGCGAGGCGAGGTCAGCGGCCAGGAAGCGCGCCTCGCCGCCTTGCTGCGTGATCCGCTCAACCACGGCCTCGCCGCGGCTCCGATCGCGGCCGTGGACGATGACGCGCCAGCCCTGGGCGGCCAGGCGCTCGGCGACATAGCGCCCGACGCCATCGGTCGAGCCGGTTATGAGAGCGGTCTTGCCCTTCGTGGTCATGAAACTGTGCTCCGCAATCGCGTACGAAGTATCAGGCGGCCGCAAAGCCTATTGCCTAGCGCATTGCATTTGGGTCGAACCAGCGGCGTCATTGCGAGCGAAGCGAAGCAACCCAGCGGAACGTCGGCGCTCTACGATTCCTGGATCGCCGCGTCGCTTCGCTCCTCGCGATGACGATTCCGTCCTAGCGCAGCGGGCTCCAGGAGTGCGAATTTGCGCGACCATCTTGCGGCCGAGCGCACGCCTTGCGATCATACGGCTGACCCTAACGGATCGCGCGTAAGTTCACGGCCGATCGCTCCGACCCGCGCGGCTAGTCGAGGTAAGTGACGACGCCGGTTTTCAGGTCATAAATCGCCGCCACGATCTTCACCTTGCCCGTGTTCACAAGGTCGGCGATGAGCGTGCTCGCCGCGGTCAGCCGGCCCGCGGTCCGCTTCGCGCTTTCCTTGGCGGCGTTGTTGGTGAAATCGCCGGGGTCGTTGCGCACTGCAAGCGCGGCGGGGATGATCGGCTCGATCATCTGGCCAATTGCGCCAGGAAAGGTTGCGTTCTTGGTGACCACATCGCAGGCGGCCCTCACAGCGCCGCAGGCGGTATGGGCAAGGACCACGATCAGCGGCGAGCCGAGAACGGCGGCGCCGAATTCGACGGTGCCCAAGGTGGCGGTATCGACGAGATTGCCGGCGTCGCGCGAGACGAACAGTTCGCCCACGCCATGGCCGCCGAAAATGAGCTCGGGAGGCACGCGGCTGTCTGCGCAACTGATGATCGTCGCCCAGGGCGCCTGGCCTCCGGCGACGTCGCTGCGGCTCTGCGCGAGATCGACCGAACAAAGTTCTGGATGGCTCACGAAGCGCTCATTGCCCGATTTGAGCGCCGCGAGCGCGTCCGCGGGCGAGAGCGCGCCCGTCGTAGCTTCCGCCGCCCGCGCCGCAGGTGACGCGCCTGCCGTGGCAAGCGCGATCGCGGCCGCCGCGCCGAACTTCATCAAATCCCGCCGGCCGATTCCGTTGCTTTCACAATTGATGCACATCGCGCGCCTCCCTGACGTCCGGGCTCGTTACGAGCCGTCTTGAATATGCGGGTCGTTTCGTTCGACCGGCTTGATGATCTGTCGGCGCGAACCAGCGTTCGCGTTGGAGCCGTTATTGGACCAGCTTGGCTCTCAGGCGGCCGTATTCCTGCTCGGTGATCGAGCCCGCCGACTTCAGCTTGTCGAGCTTCACGATCTCATCCGCGGCGCTGAAACCGACGATGTGCCGCAATTCCTCCCGGGCCTCGCTGGCTTGCGCCCTGTTGCGTTCCGCCATGCCCCGACCTTGCGTGAGAAGATAGGCGAAGACGCCAAGGTAGGAAAACAGGATGAACGCGATGACCCAGAGCACTTTGGCGAAGCCGGACACGTCATGCCGGCGGAACAGATCGCCCGACACAACGATGAGCAGCCAAAACCACAATATGAACATGAATATTGTGAAGGCGTCGGCGATAAAATTGCTGAATGTGAATCCGCCTTCAAATGGCATTGTGTTTATTCCCTGTCCCAACCGAGTTGGGGTCATTGTAGAACAATGTTAACCCAATGCACAGCCGCCATTGGTTCGCTTCGTGCGACGACTGGGAGATGGCGGCGACCTGCAGCGAGAGCGCGAGTTGAGCCGTCCTCAACCGGCGCGCGGAATGGCGCTCATCCGCCGCGCGTGATCTCCACCTTGTCGGGATAAAATGCGAGGTGGGACCCGATCTCACCCACGTCTGCTTTCGGCAGCTCGTAAGTCCAGACGGCGTTGTCGTCGCGAGCTTTGCCGTCGGTGATCGAAAAGTAATTCGCTTCGCCCTTGTAAGGGCAAGTCGTGACGCGCGCTGTGCGTTCGAGCGCGCTCATGTCCATGTCGGCGCGCGGCACGTAGACGACCGGCGGATAACTCGCTTCCCGCAACTCCAACGCGCTTTTGCTGTCGCCGATCGTGCGCCCATGCCAGGTCACCCGCACCCGTTCGCGGATCGGCTCGATCGTGATCGGATGATCCTTGGTTCCAGCTTGAGTCATCATGGGCCTCCTCAAAGGCTTCAAGTCATGCAACCTCATACATAAGCGGGAGCCCGGCGGTCCGCTAGCCGTGGCCCGCCACGGGTTTGCTGCTGTACGGCTCCTCGAGCTTGGCGATGGTGCGCGCGTCGAGCTTGAGCTCGGTCGCCGCGACGGCGTCGGCGAGGTGATGAGGCTTCGAGGCGCCGATGATCGGCGAGGTGACGAACGGTTTCGACAGCACCCAGGCGAGCGCGACCACCGCAGGCTTGGTGTTCAACTTTTCCGCTGTGTCGACCACGCGCTTGCGGATCGCCTCGTCCTGCCGTGACCCCAGCCCCAAGGTCACGCTGAACGGATCGGTGCGGCCGCGCACCGTCGAGGCCTCGGCGCCGACTCCGGAGCCCGCGAGGTAGCCGCGCGCCATCGGCGACCAGGGAATGACAGCGATGCCGTCGTTCGCGCACAAGGGCATCATCTCGCGCTCTTCCTCGCGATAGACGAGGTTGTAGTAGTTCTGCATCGAGGCGAATTGGGCGTGTCCCTTTGCGCGCGCGATGTCGAGCATGCGCGCGAACTGCCAGGCGTACATCGACGAAGCGCCGATATAGAGCGCCTTGCCGGCGCGAACGACATCGTTCAGCGCTTCGAGGGTCTCCTCCATCGGCGTCAGCGGATCGAAGCGGTGGATCTGGTAGAGATCGACGTAGTCGGTGCCGAGGCGCTTCAGCGAAGCGTCGATCGCCTCCATGATATGCTTGCGCGACAGGCCCTTGGCGTTTGCGTTCGGTCCCATCGCGCCGTGCACTTTGGTCGCAATCACCACGTCTGGCCGCTTGGAATATTCCTTGAGCGCGCGGCCGAGGATTTCCTCGCTGACCCCTTGCGAATAAACGTCCGCCGTGTCGAAAAAATTGATGCCTTTCTCCAGCGCCTCGCGGATGAACGGACGCGACGCCTCCTCCTCCAGCACCCATTCGCGCCATTTCGTCGAGCCGTAAGTCATGCAGCCGAGACAAAGCTTCGACACTTGCATGCCGGTTTTGCCAAACTTCACGGTTTCCATGTCGAAGTCCCCACGTTTCTCGTTTGATTTGCCCCAATGATAGGACCATTAGCGGGCTCGCGGCAAAGAGAGAACCCGAACCGGAGATCAACCAAACGTGAACGCGAAGCGCGGCCCATCCAAAGAAAAGCCAGCGGGGGCATGGGACTTCTGGATCGATCGCGGCGGCACGTTCACCGACGTGATCGGCCGCGACCCGCGCGGACGGCTGCATCCGATCAAACTTCTGTCCGAGAGTTCAGCTTACACGGACGCGGCGGTTGAGGCGATCCGCCGGCTCTTGGGTCTCGCTTCGGGCGAGCCAATTCCGACCGGCGCAATTCGCGCCGTCAAGATGGGAACGACCGTCGCCACCAACGCCCTGCTCGAGCGGCGCGGCGAGCGCACGCTGCTCGTGACCACGCGCGGCTTTCGCGATGCGCTCGAGATCGGCTATCAGGCGCGCCCGCGCATATTCGCGCGCAACATCATAAAGCCCGAGCAGCTTTATTCCGGTGTCGTCGAGATCGACGAGCGCGTGCGCGCCGACGGCGCGGTCGAGACGGCGCCCGATCCTGAGCGCGTCCGCGCCGCGCTCGCCGACGCGCGAGCCCAGGGCTACGACGCCGTCGCAATCGTGTTCATGCACGCCTATCGCTATCCGGCGCACGAGCGCGTGGTCGCGCAGATCGCCCGCGAGCTTGGCTTTGCCCAAGTCTCCGAAAGCCATGTCGCCTCCGCGCTCATCAAGCTCGTTTCGCGCGGCGACACGGCCGTGGTCGACGCTTATCTCTCACCGATCCTTGCGCGCTATGTCGGCCAAGTGTCGCGCGATCTCGACCTTGAGCGCACCGGCGCGCGCGTCATGTTCATGATGTCGTCGGGCGGGCTCACTTCGGCAGGCTTATTCGCTGGCAAGGACGCGATCCTGTCAGGCCCTGCGGCGGGTGTCGTGGCGATGGCGCGCACCGGGATCAGCGCAGGTTTCAAGCGCATCATCGGCTTCGACATGGGTGGCACCTCGACCGACGTCGCCCATTTTGACGGCGAATTCGAGCGCGCGTTCGAGACCGAAGTCGCGGGCGTGCGCATGCGCGCGCCGATGATGAAAATCCATACCGTCGCCGCGGGCGGCGGCTCGATCCTCTCATTCGACGGCGCGCGCTTTCGCGTCGGTCCCGCTTCCGCCGGCGCCGATCCCGGACCTGCAGCCTATCGCCGCGGCGGTCCGCTCACGGTCACCGACGCCAACCTGATGACGGGCAAGCTGATCCCCGATCTGTTCCCGAAAGTGTTTGGCCCTGGCAGCGATGAGCCGCTCGACGATAAGATCGTGCGCGAGCGCTTTGCCGCGCTCGCGCGCGACATCGGCGACGGACGGGAGCCGGAGGCGGTCGCCGACGGCTTTCTCGCCATTGCGGTTGCGAAGATGGCCGAGGCGATCAAGACGATTTCGGTCGCGCGGGGCTACGACGTCACGCGCTATGCGCTCAATTGCTTCGGCGGCGCGGGCGGGCAGCACGCCTGCGACGTCGCCGACGCCTTGGCGATTTCAACCGTCCTCATCCATCCATTTTCGTCGCTGCTTTCGGCCTATGGCATGGGACTGGCCGACATCGCCGCGCAGCGGGCGCAGGGAGTCGACGAGCCCCTTCGCATCGAGGCGCTTGTTCGGATCGCGGCCATCGTGGATCAGCTCTCGCGCGCGGCGGTCACCGAGGTCGAAGGGCAGGGGATCGCGCGGCAGGCGATCAAGGTCCATCGCCGCGCGCAGCTGCGCTATTCGGGTTCCGATACGACGATCGAGGTTCCGCTCTCGACGCCAGCGGCGATGCGGCGCGCGTTCGAAAGCGCCCACAAAAGCCGCTTCGGCTTCATCGATCGAAACAAGGCGATCGTCATCGAAGCGGTGTCGGTCGAGGCCGTCGGAGGCGCGGCGCGGATCGTCGAGCGGATTCACCCAACGCCATCGACCGCGCCGTCCGTTCCCGCCCGCGCGACGCGCTTCTTTTCGCATGGGGGCTGGCGCAAGGCGAATGTCTTTCTGCGCGAGGCGCTTGCAGGTCGGCGCCGCCGTCGACGGGCCGGCGCTCATCATCGAGCCGCATCAGACGATCGTCGTCGAACAGGGCTGGCGCGCCGAGGTCACAACAAAAAACCATGTGGTGATGACACGCGTCGAGCCCATGGCCCGGCGCGAGGCGATCGGCGCCAAGGCCGACCCGGTCATGCTCGAGATCTTCAATCATCTCTTCATGTCGATCGCCGAGCAGATGGGGGTGACGCTGCAGAACACCGCCTATTCGGTCAACATCAAGGAACGGCTCGACTTCTCCTGCGCCGTGTTCGATCGCGAGGGACGCCTCATCGCCAATGCGCCGCACATGCCGGTGCATCTGGGCTCGATGGATCGCTCGGTCGAGTCGATCATCCGCGACAACAAAGGGCGCATTCGCCCGGGCGATGTGTTCGCGCTCAACGCCCCCTACAACGGCGGCACGCATCTGCCCGACATCACCGTCTGCACGCCGGTCTTCGATGAACGCGGGGAGACGCTTCTGTTCTGGACCGCCTCGCGCGGCCATCACGCCGACATTGGCGGAACGGCGCCGGGATCGATGAGTCCGCTTGCGACCTCGATCCACGAGGAGGGGGTTTATATCGACAACTTTTTGCTCGTCGATCGTGGCCGCTTCCGCGAGCGCGAACTCTATGCGCTGCTCAAGAGCGGGCCTTATCCGGCGCGCAATCCGCTGCAGAACGTGAACGATCTCAAGGCGCAGATCGCGGCCTGCGAGAAGGGCGTGCGGGAGCTCAAGCGCATGGTCGAGATGTTTTCGCTTGAGGTGGTCGAGGCCTATATGGGCCATGTTCAGGACAATGCGGACGAAAGCGTGCGCCGCGTACTGGACAGGCTTGCCGACGGCGAGGCTGAGAGCATTTCCGACCAGGGCGCAATCATCAAGGTCAAGATCACCGTCGACAAAGAGAGGCGCGAAGCGACGGTCGATTTTACCGGCACCTCGCCGCAGCAAGCGTCGAATTTCAACGCGCCCGAGCCGGTGACCCGCGCTGCGATCCTCTACGTGTTTCGGGTCATGGTCGACGACGACATTCCGATGAACGCCGGCTGCCTGCGGCCGATCCGCATCATCGTGCCGGAAGGCTCGATGCCGTCGCCCAAATACCCAGCCGCAGTGGTCGCTGGCAATGTCGAGGTGTCGCAGATCGTGACCAACACCTTGTTCGCCGCGCTCCGCGCGCTCGGTTCGTCGCAAGGGACGATGAACAATTTTACCTTCGGCGACGACACATATCAGTACTACGAAACCATATGCTCCGGCGCGCCCGCAGGCCCGGCTTTGACGGC
>CAVYPD010000041.1:0-94384 GCA_963770275.1 uncultured Alphaproteobacteria bacterium | reverse complement strand
CCAGCGCTTGGATCCCTTCTTCACCCAGGTCGGGCTCATCCGGTTGCCGCCGTTGTCATAGAGCTTGCCAGCGAGCAGCGCATCGGATGATTGGCGCGTTCGCTTAGTCCTCGCAGCGCCGAGATGATCGTGCAGGCATTGCCTGACCTCGTCCCACAGCTCTCCTGTCACGATCGGGGGGTGGTTTCCACCGTAGATTTGGCCCTTATGAGCGATCCGCCCCACATAGATCGGGTTCGACAGGATCTTGTAGATGTGCCCGCGGCTGATCAAACCGCCCCCGGTCGAGCGGCCACCGCCATCGATGCGGATCGGAAGCCGAACCTTCTCTGCGTCGAGTTGCTGTTTGAGGCTCACCACGCTTCCCGCTTCGAGATAGCGCCTGAATAGGGAGCGCACGATCTCGGCATGATCCTCGACGATATGCAACGCGCGGTCGTCGACCCGGTAGCCAAGTGGGACTACGCCGGCCATCCACATCCCTTGCTTTTTCGAAGCGGCGATCTTGTCTCGAATTTGCTCGCCCGTAACCTCCCGCTCGAACTGTGCGAAGGACAATAGCACATTGAGGGTGAATCGCCCCATGCTGGTCGTGGTGTTGAACGACTGGGTCACCGAGACGAAGAGAGACGCCATGGGCATCGAATGTCTCGACCAGCTTGGCGAAGTCGGCGAGCGAGCGGGTCAGCCGATCGACCTTATAGACGACAATCACGTCGATCCGTCTCGCCTGGACGTCAATGAGCAGCTTCTGCAGGGCCGGCCGAACCATCGACCCGCCGGAGAAGCCGCCGTCGTCGTAATGATCTCGGATCAGCCGCCAGCCCTCATGCGCCTGGCTTTTGATGTAGGCCTCCGAAGCCTCTCGTTGGGCATCAAGGGAGTTGAAATCCTGTTGAGCCCCTGGTCGGTCGAGACCCTCGTATAGATGGCGCTACGCAAGCTGCGTTTGACCGAGTGGTCCTTCATGGCGGCGCGTCCTCAGGCGACGCGGCATTCGCTCTATAGGAGGCGGTCCCCCTTCTGCTCGTTCGGCGATCCGTGCCCGCGTCTGCCGACGCAGTCTTTCCCTGGCGGAGTCTCGAAGAAGCGATGGCCGTTCCACTTGGTCCCGGTCATCGCCTTGACGATCTGGGACAGGCTGCCGAAGGTCTGACCGTTCCAGGCGAAGCCCTCTTCCAAGATCATGACCCGCTCGAGCCTACCGTTCCATTCACGCATGAGCAGCGCGCCGGTCTTCAAACCCAAGCCCTCGCGCGTCTGAGGCGCGCGGCGCTCGAAAGGAGCGCCGACGCCATCCTCTTTCCCAGAGCGCAGGATTCTTCTGATCCATTCGTCGAGATCGCCGAACGCGTCGGACTGGAGCCGATAAGCGAGCACTTTCATCAGGAGCCAGCGTGAAAGATGGGCGGCCGCTTCGCCCCCCAAATGGGCGCGCCATTGACGGCGCAACCCATTGAGATCAAGGCCGTCGAGGTTGGCGACGATCGATAGAAGTGAAGCATCGAGCGGCAGCGAAGCGCCGGGCGTTGTCGCCATCTGTCGCTTCGCCGCCCGCCCGGAGTTGCGCGCGCAGAAGGCATGCCCTTCACTCCGTTTGCATCGCCTTCTGCTGGGCTCACGGCCGTCGCCCGCGTCGCGCGGCAGTGCGCTACCATCTCCGCCGCCAGTAGGGGCGTCCGAGATCCGGTAGACGAAATCGCCAGCGCCGATCTCTTCGCGGATCACGGCATACCCTCGTTTGCGGAGCCCAGTGAGCGCCGCTCGCGTCGTGTGCGGCAGCCATCCCGTGGTCTCGATCAATCGATGACGGTCGCGCCCTTGGCGCGCTGCACATTTCCGATCACCAGCGCCAGCTGCTGCCGTCTCGCGGGGCGACCGCACGAGCCCGGCGGCCGCCTTCTCCGAACCGGGCACACCTGCGCCTTCCGCTGAGCCGCTGCGCTGGGCTCAATCGTGTCGTGCGATCCCTTGTCTACGGCGATGGCTTCGAACCGGCCGCCGTCAATTGAGCGCGTAACCGTGTCCAGCGTCATCGCGGCGGCCCAGATCGGGGCTCCAGTTTTCGCCCGATCTCACGGGCCAGACCAAGCTTCTCCAGTTTGACGCCGACCTTTTTGAGAGCTGCGCCCTCTTGATGATCGCCGGCGCCGACAAGCAATGGTCCTTGCGTTGTCCCGCAGCGCTCATCATCACAACTTGTGCGTCGGTCAGTTTGACACTCATAATTTAACCCTTCCTTCGTCCCGAAGATCCGGGTTATCCGGGCCTCACCAGGACGAGCCCCGGATCGGTCAATGCCGATGGGGCCGTTGGGTCACGCGCGCTCTCTGCCGTCTGACGACGACACCAATGCTTACTTTCGAACGGAAAGCCAGTCCTTCCTGCATGGGGCGCGCAACTGTGGTGATAGCCGGGTAAGGTGTCTTTTGCCTGCCTCTTAAGGACCGTAAAGGACAGTGGCGCCGCCTCAGCGCGCTGACCCGCATTGCGTTTGAGCTCAACCAAACCCAAGACCGTCCCTGATCCGAAGCGCGTTCAGTTTTCGGGGAACAGATCATTTTTGGTCCGGGCATGATCGAGGCCGATCCTTAAAGTCAGGCGGAGGCGGTTTTTTCATCGTAACGTTTGGCCAGACTTTCACGAATTCGGCATTCAGCCGCAACCATTTCTCTAGCCCAGGCCCGGTGTCCGGCTTGATCGCGTAAACTGGGTATTCCGGCACGCAAACCCCGCAATCAATGCACTCGTCGGGATGGTGTGGAATGCTTTAGCGAAGTGCCTCTGGGTAAGGCCAGCGTCGCCCCCGTTACTTTGAATCGTAGCAGTTAATAGTGTTAGCCCGTAGTTGGCAGCAGCATTGTCCGCTCCCTGCGCAAACATTTGATTTGGCTTGAGTCGCTGCCGCCTCGGCTCTAGTCTTCGGCCGGAGTGCGCGAGAAAGCGGTCTTCGGCCGAAGGCGAAGGCTGTAGCATAGCCGATCGTCGGGCGCGACGGCGCCGATCAACAATTGAGGCGCCGCTATGCCGAGTTACGCATGATCAGCCGGGCCTCTAGGCAATCGGTGGAGTTTTTGTTTGCCCCCTCTGCAATTCCCTGCATTAAGCGCTCCAAGCTCAGCGTCGCGAGTTGATCAACATCTTGCGCGACCGTCGTCAGCGACGGGCATGCGTATTGACTTAGTGGGTGATCGTCGTGCCCTGCAATTCGCAGGTCCGCAAGCCGACCAACGGAAATCCCCATCTGACAAGCGGCCGCCATCACACCGAACGCAACGCGGTCGTTGGCGCACAGTATCGTTCCGCCAACCCGAGGGTCAGTTTTGAAAAGCCGCGTAGCCTCTTGAAAAGCGAGTCGCTCGAAGTCCCAATCAAGAGAGGGGACATCGAAGATTACTGGCTGAGCGTCTCGTTCGAGCATTGATAATTCGTAAGCCCGCCGACGTTCGGTTGCGTTTTGATTGACCGCGGGCATATCGAAATAACTCGGCGGTGCGCCCGAGCGCAGGAGATAGTCAACCATTAGGGTCATGCTGACGTGGTTGTCAGTTCCAACGAATGCTCCGTCCGCGTCCACCCGCGCGTCCAGGAAGACCAGCGGCATCGCCTTTTCCATCTGCCGATAGAGGTTCTTACGCGACGCCGCGCCAAGCGGCACCACCACTGCTCCGGCGCTCTTGGTGGAGACAAGAGTCGCAACCGCTTCCGCTTCGCGATCCGGATCGCCCTGGCTACTCTGGATCACGCTCCAATAGCCCGCCTCTAAGGCTTGGAACTCAATCCTTTGTACTAGTGCTGCATAGAACGGGTCCAGCAGGGTGGGAACGATGATGCCAACGGTTTTCGTATTCCGACGATTGAAATTTATCGCGAACAGGTTTGGCCGATAGCCCAAACGGTCCATCGCCGCTTCGATTTTTTGGCGAGTTGTCGGCCGCACTCTCCCGGGATCGTTGAAGAAACGCGAAAGAGTTGGACGTGAAATCCCGCTCGCGACGGAAAATTCTTCCATGGTCCGAATAGGCGCAAAACGGGCTGAAGCGCGGGCGTTCATGGAGCGGTTCCTAAAGTGTTACATACGTGAAGATTATCTGATACGTACGATTGACAGGGTCATTACATTCTGATAGCTGCCCACAGGGCGGGGTAACCGTCAAGTCCGAAATGAGGAGAGGAACGCCATGATTGGGTTTAGAGCTATGGCGGTTGGCGTCGCGCTCGCCGCGGGTTGTGTGACCTTCGTCAACGCAGAGACCTTGACGATCGCGACAGTGAACAACGACGACATGATCATCATGCAGAAGCTGTCGTCGAAATGGGAGCAGCGGACCGGGAACAAGATAAATTGGGTGATCCTGGAGGAGAACGTCCTCCGTCAGAAGGTCACGACCGATATTGCAACGAAGGGCGGTCAATTCGACGTGATTACGATCGGCGCCTACGAAACGCCGATCTGGGGCAAAAAGGGTTGGCTCACCAGCCTGGATGATTTCAAGGACTACGACTATGACGATCTGCTCGCGCCCGTGAAGTCGGGACTATCGGTCGACGGTAAGCTCTACGCCGTGCCTTTCTACGCTGAGAGCTCCTTTACGATGTATCGGAAGGATTTGTTTGAGAAGGCCGGCCTCACGATGCCGGAGCATCCAACGTACGAGCAAATCAAACAGTTCGCGGACAAGCTTACCGACAAGGCGAGCGGTGTCTATGGAATCTGCCTGCGCGGAAAGCCGGGATGGGGCGAGAATATGGCCTTCCTTGGCACGTTGGTGAACACCAATGGCGGCGAATGGTTTGACATGCAGTGGAAGCCGCAGCTGACTTCGCAGCCCTGGGAGACGGCGATCACCTACTACGTCGATATTATGAAGGCCGACGGACCGCCAGGCGCTTCCGCAAACGGGTTCAACGAGAACCAGGCCCTGTTTTCCGGTGGCAAGTGTGCGATGTGGATCGACGCGACTTCCGCCGCCGGGCGCGTCTCCAACCCCAAGTCGAGTCAGGTCGCCGACAAAGTTGGCTTCGCCGTCTCACCCACCGAAGTGACGCCGAATGGCTCAGCCTGGGCTTGGTCCTGGGCTCTCGCCATTCCGACTTCTTCCAAGAAGGAAGCGGCCGCTAAAGACTTCGTCCGCTGGGCGACCTCCAAGGATTACGTCAAGCTTGTCGGCGACACGGAGGGATGGGTCGCGGCGCCTCCCGGCACGCGCAAGTCAACCTATGAGAACCCTGCGTATCAGAGGGCGGCCCCATTCGCCCCGATCGTGCTGAACGCAATTATGGTGGCCGACCCAACTCGTGCGACAAAAGATCCGGTCCCGTACACAGGCGTGCAGTTCGTCACCATTCCGGAATTCCAGGGCATCGGGACGAACGTAGGGCAAAACATTGCCGCCGCTCTCAGCGGCTCGACTACGGTAGGGGACGCGCTTGAGAAGTCGCAGGCGTCGACCACCAGCATCATGACGAAGGCGGGCTACATCAAGTAGCGCCAGTAAGGGTCACGGTTGGCGACAACCGTGACCCGACCTTTCAAATCCGAATTCTCCTCATGCGCCCGACAAGATCAGGCAATAATGGCGGTCAAACACGAAAACATCGAGGTGCGTTGGATGTCTAGTAGGGATTTAGCAGACGAGAGCGCGCTTGAATTTTCGCGCGTCTTCGACTTCTCGGGCAGGGTCGTCCTGATAACCGGAGCGGCCAGCGGGATCGGAAAAGCGATTGCGAAACTGTTCAGCGAGCGAGGAGCGCAGCTCGCGCTCATCGACAAATCGCCGCATATCGAATCTGTTGCGAGCGCGCTGGGGCGCGGGGCCCGGTCCTGGGAGGCCGACATCGTGGACGACGCGCAAGTCGCGCGGATTGTTGGAGAGATCGTCGCAACGCTCGGCCGGATCGACGTGCTGATCAACAACGCCGGCATTGGAGGGGTCTGGCCGGCCGAGGCTACTGCAAGCGCGGACTGGAATCGGGTCCTCTCGATCAATCTCACCGGCCAATACTTTGTTGCTCGGGAGGCTGCGAAACACATGCTGGAGGCCGGGAAAGGACGTATCGTCATGATGGCCTCCCAAGCAGCGCTCGTTGGCCTGGTCGGGCATGCAGCCTACGCCGCGTCGAAAGCGGGTCTGCTCGGAATGCTGCGGTCCATGGCGGTCGAGTGGGGACCGCGTGGGATCACGGTCAACGCCATCTCGCCGACTGTGGTGGATACGGAAATGACCGCCCTCTTTTGGGGCGGCGAGAAGGGCGAGCTCGCTCGCGCAGAGATCCCGGTCGGTCGTTTCGCGAAGCCGAGGGAGATCGCATATGCGGCCATGTTCCTGGCGAGCGACGCGGCAGCGATGATCAACGGCGCGAACCTGGTTGTGGACGGCGGAAACACCATTCGCTGAGTGCGGTGATCGGAGAGCCTCGCGCATGGCGAAGAAATCGGGCCCCGGGCTGGATGGGCATGTCGAATCGCTTTGGACGGATCGCGAAGGCAATCTCAATCGAGCGCCGCTCGGCTAGATCGAGTCGCGACAATGTGGGCCACGGGTTCGCGAAGTCCGTGGCCCACGCCTATTGCAGTTCCGTAGAGCCAAGCCCACGCGCTCGAGCGCAACGTGGGGCGGTGCTTTCATTGTCCAATCAAGCGGGCGGCGTCCTCATGAAACTAAACGACAGGGTCGCCGTCGTCACAGGAGCCGCTCGCGGCATCGGCAAGGCGATCGCGGAACGCCACGCGAAGGAAGGCGCAAAGGTCGTCGTCGCCGATCTGAATGAACAGGGCGCGAAGGCCGTCGCGTCTGAGCTCGGACCTAATGTCGTTGGTCTCAAGCTCGACGTAACCGATCAGGTCTCGATCGACGCCATGGTGGCCGACACGGTCTCGAAGTTCGGCGGCGTCGACATCCTCGTTAACAATGCTGGACTATTTGACCTCGCTCCCATCGTCGAGATCACTCGCGAAAGCTACCGTCGTGTCTATTCAGTGAACGTGGAGGGTCTGCTGTTTACGCTCCAGGCGGTCGCCAAGCAGATGATCAAGCAGGGCCGCGGAGGCAAGATCATCAACTTCGCTTCTCAGGCCGGTCGTCGAGGAGAACCGCTAGTCGCCATCTATTGTTGGTCGAAAACGGCTGTCATCAGCCTCACGCAGAGCGCGGGCCTGGATCTCATCAAGCACCGCATTAACGTGAACGGTATTGCGCCTGGCGTCGTCGACAATGAGCACTGGGATCACGTCGACGCAATGTTCGCCAAGTACGAGAACCTGAAGCCCGGCGAGAAGAAGCGCGTCGTCGGCGCATCTGTACCCTTTGGCCGTATGGCGCGCCCTGACGAGATTGGTGGTCTTGCGACATTTCTCGCAAGCGAAGACGCTGATTACATCGTCGCCCAAACCTACAATATCGACGGTGGCAACTGGATGAGCTGAGTGATGAAATCAATCCTCACCATCGGCGAGATCCTCGTTGAGATCATGGCGACCGACAAGGGCAACGGCTTCCTGGAGCCGGTCAATCTGATTGGCCCTTTCCCTTCCGGCGCCCCGGCGATCTTCATCGATCAGGCTGCGAAGTTTGGTCAGCCAGCGGCCATCATTGGTTGCGTGGGGAACGATGACTTCGGGCGTGTCAATCTCGACCGCCTACGTCGTGATGGGGTCAATGTGGAAGGCGTCCGGATTGACCCCGAAACGGCCACGGGCAGCGCCTTCGTGCGTTATAGGTCCGATGGATCGCGAGCCTTCGTGTACAACATCAAGCATAGCGCGTCAGGCAATATTGTCCTCGACGCCGCGGCCAAAGCCGTTTTGGACCGCAGCGACCACCTTCATGTGATGGGCACGGCGCTTTTCTCGCCAAGCATCGTAGAGGTTGTCCTCCGCGCCGCTGAGGCGATCAAGGCCCGCGGGGGTACGATTTCATTCGACCCCAATCTTCGTCCAGAGATTCTGAACCTGCCCGGCCTTCGAGAAGCTTGTGAAACCCTGTTTCGACGTTGCGATGTGTTCCTACCGAGCGGCGTTGAACTCTATCTCTTTACCAATGCGAATGAAGAGAAGGCAGCCGTCGAGGAGATTCTCGCCCACGGTATCAAGGCAATCGTTCACAAGCAGGGTGCCGAAGGCGCTAGCTACTTCGATTCCCCGACGCGCCTCACACAGCCCGGGTTCGAGGTCGAGGAGCTCGATCCGACGGGGGCGGGGGACTGCTTCGGCGCCACCTTCATCAGTTGCTGGCTGCGCAACATGCCTCCGGCCCGGTGTCTGGCTTACGCCGCAGCGAGTGGAGCATTGGCGGTGACGCGGCAAGGACCGATGGAGGGCGCCGCCAGCCAAGCCGATCTCGACGCTTTCCTTTTGGCTCATTCCGGGAGGCCCTTGCCGTGACTCGGCTCCTCCCTCCGCTCGTGAGCGAAAGGCTGACCGACGGCCGAGCTGGTGTCACATCGGTTTGCACAGCCCATCCCATCGTCATCGAGGCCGCTCTGTCTCTCGCGCTGCGCACTGATCGGCGCGTTCTCATCGAGGCGACTTGCAACCAAGTCAACCAGGAGGGCGGCTACACCGGCATGACGCCGGCCGATTTTCGCCGCTTCGTCGACGGCATCGCCGCGCGCGTTGGTCTTGACCCGGCCCGAGTGATCCTTGGAGGTGATCATCTTGGCCCCAGTCCATGGAAGCATTTGGCCCCAGACGAGGCTATGCAACGAGCCAAAGCAATGATCGAAGGCTATGCCCGGGCCGGCTTCGCCAAGCTGCATCTCGACACCAGCATGGGATGCGCCGGTGAGCCGGCGGCATTGGCGGATGAAGTAACCGCTGAGCGCGCCGCCGCTTTGGCTAAGGTAGCCGAAGCGGCGGTCGGGAACGGCACTCCTCCGATTTATATCATCGGCACAGAAGTCCCAGTTCCCGGCGGAGCACAGCACGCCCTCAATTCTCTTGAGGTGACAAAGCCGGAAGCGGCGCTGCGGACCGTCGAGGTCCACGAAAAGGCGTTCGGGGACGCCGGCCTTGAGACAGCCTTCGCCCGTGCGATTGGCGCAGTGGTGCAACCGGGCGTCGAGTTCGCCAGCACCCAAGTCATTCCATATAAGCCCGAGAAGGCCGCGCACCTCGTGCACGCTTTGGCCAGCTTGTCAGGCTTTGTCTTCGAGGCGCACTCGACAGATTATCAGCCGTCGGCCAGCCTTAATGCGTTGGTCAGGGACGGGTTCGCAATCCTCAAGGTAGGACCCTGGTTGACCTTTGCGTTACGCGAAGCACTCTACGGGCTTGATTGCATCGCACGCGTTCTCGACCCTACGTCGACCGGGGAAGGCCTGCCGGCCGCGATGGAAGCCTTGATGCTGAAAGAGCCTGGAAACTGGCGTAAATATTATCAAGGAGACGCCGACGAGCTCAGGTTGCAGCGGCACTTCAGTTTCAGCGACCGCATCCGATATTACTGGCCCCGTCCAGAGGCTCAGGCCGCTGTCGATCGGCTCTTCGCCAAACTCGGCGACAAGGAAATCCCTGGGCCTCTCATCAGCCAGTATTTGGGTGGTCTTTACCCCGAGGTGGTCGACGGCTCGCTCTCGGCGCGGCCCCGAGAACTTGTGGTCGGAGCGGTGCTTCAAGTCCTGCGGCGATACGATCAGGCGTGCGGTCATTCGGACACGACGCTTCACGACTCTCCCGGAATTGGCGGGTGAAGCCGATTTGGCGCGGACTCCGGTCCTTCGCGAGGCGACGCCTGCGGTCTTTCACGCATGCCGGTCGGCCAAGTGCGCGATTGTACGCACCCATTGTGATCTCCCTCACAGCCCAAACGCCAAGTCCGCGCCGTCGTTGAATTGTCAACGTGCTTTTAGCGCTCCTTCCGCGCGTTTCGAGAGTTAGACTAGGCGTTGCTTGCCCTTCCTCGGGCGTTGAGCCTCGCGCGATCGCCCTCAGACGACTGCGCGTTTGATCGGCGATTCTTAAAACGCGCCTGTCAGCAATTTTAGAAGAGTTGCAATATTCTTTGAGAGCATTGAACGGAGATTTGCGATGACACATGACATCAAGCGATTAGAAGCCAAGATCAAGAAGTTCCACGAAACGATCATCATTATCGTTGGAGCACCGCCAACTCTGATTCCGATCGTTCACGGCCCCGGTTGGACAAGCGAGGCGGAATACAGGCTTGTCGAAGCGAGCCTGTATTCCATGCAGGCCCAGATGGACAGCGTCGGAAAGCAAATGAAGAGTCTGGTCGCCGCTGCGAAGCTGGTCGGAGCGTCGCGCATAGCGGCTGACTAACAACTGCTCGAGCGCCTATTGGCAAGCAGACTCGACCTCGAGCGAGCCTTAGGGAACAGACCCGATCTTCTTGTTCAAAGCGAGATCGAGTCTGTCCTTCCTGCTGAACTTCGACGCCAAACGATCTGGCCGGCGGCCCGTTGTTGAGCTCCGTGTTGGAAAGCGAAATGCTTTGGCGGGATCGAAAGCCGCGGATTCACGTCCGACACCCGATATCGACGCGCGTTCCGAAATGCACGAGGCGTACTCGTCCTAGGTGCGGGCTGCGCCCGTCAGTCGGTAACGGTCAAGCGCGACCGCGCCGATGATCACCCCGCCCTTGACGATGTACTGCCAGACGTCCGAGACGCCGAGCAGGATCAGGCCATTGCCCAAGACGGCGATCATCAGCGCGCCGATCAACGTGCCCCAGATGCTGCCGACTCCGCCGACGAAGCTCGTCCCGCCCAGGATGACCGCGGCGATGGCGTCAAGCTCGTAGGATTGGCCAAGTTGCAGGCCGTTGGCGGCGTAGAGTCGCGCCGCCTGCATGACCCCTCCGACGCCGGCAAGCAGGCCGGACGCGCCGTAAACGAACAGGAGCACTCCTGGGACGTTGATGCCCGCGAGCCGCGCAGCGCTCTCATTGCCGCCAACCGCGTAGATATGCGTGCCGAGCACAGTGCGTCGCAGGATCAACCATGAGATGACGACCACAAGGAATGCGATTAGCGCCAGACAAGGAATCGAAACGACGCCCGGAATGATCGTGAGCGAGCGGTTGCCGACAAAGGCGAACGACAATTGCGGATCGAACACGGTGAGGTCGTTGCCGACCAGGCGGGCAAAACCGCGCACGGCTGTAAGAGATCCCAATGTGACGATGAACGGGGGCAGTCGGAGATAAGCAATCAGCGCGCCGTTGAACACGCCAAACATGAGTCCCGCGAGCATCGCGGCCGGGACCCCGATCAAACCGGCCTCTTTCGACACGATCATGCCCACCATAGCCGCGGCGGCAAGGATCGATCCGACGGACAGGTCGATGCCGCCGGTCAGAATCACAAAAGTCATGCCGGCTGCGAGCACCGTATTGATCGACGCCTGCTGGGCCATGATCGACAGGTTCTGTGCGGTCAGAAAGCGGCCTTCGCCGGTAAAATGGATGCAGGCGAGCTGAATAAGGATCCCAAGCACAATGAGGACCGGCAACATGCCGAACGAACGTGCGATCACGCGCATGCGTTGGCGGCGCGCGTCCTCCGCGCCCGCGACTTGGATCGGCGCAGGATTGCCCGGGCTCACGCTGCCGCTCATATTCCGTCCTGCGAAAGCTCGACGCCGGTCGCCAGCGCCATGATTGATTGTTCGGTGATTGGCGTTCCGCTCCGGCCTCCCACTTCGCCCACGGTCACGCCCTCGCGCATGACCACGACCCGGTCGCAGATTCCGACGATCTCCGGCAGTTCGGAACTGATCACCAGGATCGCCACGCCCGCCCGCGCGAGGTCGTCTATGATGCGATAGATTTCGGATTTCGCGCCGATGTCGACGCCACGCGTCGGCTCATCGAGCATCAGCACCTTCGGCTGTGTCTCGAGAAGACGCGACAGAAGCACCTTCTGCTGGTTGCCGCCGGACAGCGCGCCGACCTGGGCGTCGGGGCCGCTGACCCGAATGGCGAGCGAGCGGATGGCGTTGAGGGTGCGCTGACGGGCGCGGCGCAGGTTGAGCCAACCGCCCCATCTGGCGTCCTTGCCGCAGACTTGAAGATTGATGTTCTCGCTCACGGTCATGTCGAGAAACAGGCCGTGTCCCTTGCGATCCTCGGTGAGATAGGCAAGGCCGCTTTCCCTCGCCTCCCTTGGCCCTCGGTGACGCACATCGCGTCCGCCGAGCTTCACCGTTCCCGCGACCCTCGGCCCCGCCGCGTAGATGAGATGCGCGAGCTCTGTGCGTCCAGCCCCGACCAAGCCGGCCAGGCCGAGCACCTCGCCCTCGTGCAGGCGGAAGGTTCCCCGCTTCACCCGTCGCCCATCGGAGAGGTCGCTCACCTCGAGCATCGGCTTCCCGGCGCTGAAGCCGGAATGGGCTTTCTTGTAGAACGACGACAAGTCGCGCCCAACCATCATCTGCACAATTGTCTCGGGCTTGATCTCTTCGCCCGCGAGCGACCCGATATAGCGGCCGTCACGGAGGACGGTGACGCAGTCCGCGAGCTCGTAGACCTCGGCCATCCGGTGGGTGATGTAAATGATCGCCAACCCCTCGGCCTTCAGCCGCGCGATCAGTTGGAACAGCCGCCGGGTTTCGCGGTCGGAGAGCGCGGTCGTCGGCTCGTCCATCACCAGGATGCGAGATTTGGCGTCGATGGCGCGCGCGATCTCGACCAGCTGCCGTTCGGCAATTGACAGGTCGGCCACGAGCGTGCTCGGACCAAAGCTCGCTCCAAGCCGAGCAAGAATTTCGCTACCGCTCGTCATGCGGCGTCGGTCGATCATGGGACCGCGCCGCGCCTCCCGTCCGAGGTAAATGTTCTCGAGCACTGACAGGTTCGGCGCGAGCGCCAGTTCCTGATAAATGATGGCGACGCCGGCGCTTTTGGCGCTCGACGGATCAACGATGGCCGCTGGCTTGCCGTCAATGCGGATCTCGCCGCCAGGATCGGGAAGATTTGCGCCTGCAAGCACCTTCATCAAGGTGGACTTGCCGGCGCCGTTTTCCCCCATCAGGACATGCACTTCGCCCGCGTAGGCGGTAAGCTGTACGTCGTTCAGCGCGCGAATGGCGCCGAAAGTCTTGGAAACGTGACGCATCTCGAGAAGGGGCGCTCGATCAGCGTCCGAGGCCATCCACGCCTCCCAATGCACCTATAAATGAACGGAGATTAGACGTCGCGCGCTTTCCTGCTTGCAAGGTTGCGCGCGTAGCCCTCCGCGGCTCGAGCGTCGCTTCGCACGAATTGGAGCTCGAAAGGAAGAGCACTTTGCGCTCCTGTCGGGAAGCCGCGAAGAAGCACGGCTTCCTGCTCAGGACACTCAGGCCAGCTTCACCAGCCTTTGTACTGCGAGACGTTGTCGCGCGTCACCAGCTTCGGCGATAGCTTCAAGACCTTCGTCTCGGGTTCCTTGCCGTTCAGGATTGCGTAGCCTTCCTCGATTCCAAGCCGGCCCTCTTCCCTTGGATCCTGACTGGAGGTGGCGATAAGCGCGGTGTCGGTCTTCAAGGCGTCGGCGGCGTCCGGAGAGCCGTCGGTGGACGTGACGACGATGCCGGACCGGCCAAGCTGCTTGATGGCGAGATTGGCGCCGAGCGCTTCGGGCTCGCAAATCGTGTACATGCCCTTCAGATTTGGAAAGCGCTGCAAATCGCCCAGCGTAAACTTCAGGCCGCCTTCACGGGTGCAACCGCTGTTTTCATCGTCGGACACAACCTTGATGTTGGGATATTTGCTTAGCGCGTCATGGCAGCCCTTGATGCGCGCGATCGATCCTGAAAGCGGGCCGACCCACTGCATGACCACGTCGCCGGCGCCGCCCATCTTCTCGCCGAGATACGCGCACGACACCAAGCCGGCCTGATAGTTGTCGGTTTCGATGGTCGCGTTGGCCCCCTCCGCTTCCACGTCAACGGCGATCACCGGGATCCCGGCGTCTTGGGCGCGTTTCACGGCGGGAGCGATGGCGTGCGGATCGTCCGCCGCGACCAGGATCAGATCCACGCCCGCAGCGATGAAGTTGTCCATCTGAGAGAATTGCTTGCCAAGATCGTACTCGGACGAGACTACGGTCAGCTTGGCGTCGGGATTGATTTTTTTCGCGGCGTTCGTGGCGCCCTCGGCGAGCGCGATGAAGTAAGGATTGCTCAGCGAGCCGACGCTCATGCCGATGGTCTTCAGCTCTTTCGCGGAAGCCGGCATTGCAGCCAGCGCGACCGCACTCAACGCCATGCCCGCGGCGAGAAGTCCTCTGCAAGTCATTTCGATCCTCCCTACGTCTTCGGCAGGCGACAGACCCGCGAAGCGACGATGCTGACGGCTTCAAAATGGAAGCGACAGTCTCAAGTCGAGCTATAGGAAGCTCGGGCCGTTTAGCCGAAGTCGTGGTTGAATATCCCCGTTTCGCGTTTCGCGATGGGCGATCCTCGCCGCAGAGATTCGATCGCCGCATCGGCTAGCGTCAATCCAATCAGAGCTTGCGACAGAGTGAGCGCTGGCGTCACTGAACGATCGCGGACGCACGCCAAGAAATGATCCTGTTCGCTCCGCAAGGGATCGTCTTCGCTGGCCGCGGGATAGTGTGTGTGTTGTCCCTCCGCATAGATTTCCAGGCCTGCCCCGACGGTAAGCTCGATGCTGCCGCGATTTCCCACCACTTCGACGCGGTCAGGCGGCAACTCCCCATCAGTGAACGTCCAGGCCGTGCGTAGGTCGCAAATGACCCCGGTCGCAGTGGTCGCCGACACCGCCGTCATCGATCGGTAGCCGACGCCTTCCGATCGGCGGGCGACAATTGAATGGAAGTCTGAACCCGTGACCCACTGCGCAATGTCGATGTCGTGAACGAGAGTCATCAACACAGGGTCGTCGTCGGGGTAGCGGACGGCATGACCGTCGTCGCGGTAACGACGCGAGCTCACATAGAGGACCTCGCCGATCCGCCCGGAGCGAACAGTTTCAACCATCCGAACGTGGTCCCGCGAAAACCGCAGCACGTGGCCGGGCGCAACGAAGCCCGCAGAGCTGCGCGCGGCCGCGAGGAGCGGGACGGCGGATCCCGCTGACGGCGCAACGGGCTTTTCGAGCAACACAGGGAGGTTTCGGCTAAGCGCGCGCACGCCGATTTCGACATGCGAGACGGCGGGAGTGGCGACGATGATGGCGTCAGCCTCGACCGCGTCGATCATTCGCAGGGGGTCGGTCAGGCATTCTGCGACGCCAAGTTTTGCGCGGATTGGCTCGAGGGCGGCCGGATTGGAATCGGCCACCCCGACCACCTTGACGTCGGACCGTTCAGTCAGTCGGCTGAGATGCTCCTTGCCGAAGGCGCCGAGGCCAGCAAGCAGCAGGCGAAGAGGACGGGATGATGTCGCCGAGCTGGCGCTACGCGAATTCGTCAACCTGGATGTCGCCTTCTTGAGATACGATCCTGCGTGCTCTCGCCCGCATGCTATTTGCGTCCACAAAAAGGACAGACCACGAGCCGTTGAAATTGCAAGCGAGGGAATGATGAACAGTAAAGCCATATCCTGCGTGCACGCGATTGCGGCCGCAGGGATCTAAATATTTTCCAGCTACGCGGCCACGACTGCATTTGGCGAAGACGCTTCCGGTGTGCCGGACAGCGCGCTGAAGGGCAAGAAGGTTGCCTATGTCGCCTGCTCCGACCTCAATAGGTGGTGCCGAGAATTCAGGCATCAGATCGTTCTGGCGCTCGAGGCCAAAGGCGTGATCGTGACCGACCTACAGGACCCATACGACCCCGTTCTGCAGCCCCAGCATCTCGATCAGGCGGTCGCTCAAAAGCCTGATCTCATCGCCCTTCTCGCCACCAACGCCCGTTCTGTGGTCCCGGGGCTGCGACGGGCCCAGGCCGCCGGCATTCCGATGATCAATCTCGTCGGTCCGACGGTCCCCGAGTCCGAACCCTACTTCAAGGCGTCGATCGAAAATAACCATCGGCAATTGGGTGAGTTCGCCGCGACCAACCTTGTCGAGGGCCTGAAGAAGGAAAACCGCACGACGGCGAATATCTTCGTCGTCACCGGCGCTCAGGTTCAGCCGGAAGTGGCCGTGCGCATGGACGGCTTCAAATCGGTGCTCGACAAATATCCCGAGTACAAGGTCGTCGACATCCAGGATGGCAACTGCCCCGATCAGGGCGAGATCCTGGTCGACGGGACGCCTGTCACACTGACGAACGCCCGACAGGTTCAAGCAGCGGGCATAGCTGTAGTCGAACAAGAGCTCAGCCGCGTGCCGGCGCTGACTGTGCTGGAGAATATCCTGCTCGGCCGAGTTGGCGCCAATCTCCGCTCGCGCACAGACGATCGGCGCCAGGTCCAAGGCCTGCTGACGCGATTAGGCCTCAATGATGTGCGGCCCGATACCATGGTGGAGGATCTCTCCATGGCGGAGCGCCAGCCGGTGGAGATCGCACGCGCGCTCAGGCGCAACGCACGCATTCTGATCCTCGACGAGCCGACGGCGACTCTTGGCGAGCGGGAGATTGAGCGCGTCTTCGCTGGCGTCCGGGAACTGGCCAATGCAGGAAGCAGCGTCATCTTCGTCTCGCATCGGCTCGGCGAGGTGTTGGATCTGTGCTCTCAGGTGACTGTGCTGCGGGACGGCCGGATGATTGCCTCGCAACCCGCTGCCGAAATGTATCGACAAAGCATCGTCGAGCTCATGCTCGGAAGGTCGCCGAGAGGAGTAAACTCGAGAGGCGTCACAACAAAGCCCGCGAGGGCCTCGTCGTTATCGACCAACTGTCCGTACCAGGACATGTTACGGATTTCGGACTGCGCGCGAGCGGCGGTGAAATCGTCGCCATCGCGGGCCAAGTGGGCTCGGGCGCCAGCGAGGTCCTGCGGGCGCTCGCTGGTCTGATGCCGGATGCGCGCGGCCACGTATCGATCGCCGGCCGCCCCCATGCGCCTCGGCGCCCCGCAGCGGTCGATTGAGGCCGGCGCGGTGTTCGCTTCCAACGACCGAAAAAGCGAGGGGTTGTTCCTGCACCAATCCGTCGCCCGCAATCTGCTGGCGACTCGGCTGAAGACGGTAAGCCACGGCGGTATTATCAATCGAGGCCTTTCGGCCGGGCTGGCCCAACGTCTCGCCGGATTGATCGGGTTCGACCGCAAGCGTCTCGCAACGACGGCGGAAACACTCAGCGGCGGCAACCAGCAAAAAGTGTTTCTGGGACGCTGCCTCGAGAAGGAGGGGGTGACTCTGCTCATGTTTGACGAGCCAACGCGCGGGGTCGACGTTGGCTGGCGCTCCGATATTCACAACCTTATCCGCCACGCGGCGTCGACTGGCGCCTGCGTCATCTTTGCATCCACCGAACTCGACGAAATCGTGGATCTGGCCGACACGGTGGTCACGATGTTCGCCGGCCGGATTACAGGGATCGCCCCGCGCGAGGACATGACAGCGGCCGATATCCCTAGCCGAGATGACTCACGGCCAAGCGAAGAAGGCCGCCGCGTGACCGGCGCGGACTCAACCACAACCAAGTCCGGCGTCTCGCCCGCCACCGGACGGGTGGCGCATTTCCACTTTGCGACCCTCGCGGTCTACGCGTTCGTGGCCGTCGTCGCGACGCTCATCGTTTTCGGCGCTTTCGCCACGCCGGGCTTTCTCAGCATCCGCAACTCAGCGCGATCCCCACCTCCACCGCGTTCGTCGGCATCATCGCGGTCAGTTCGACGTTGATCATGCTTTCCGGCAGCCTGTTCTCCATTTCCCTCGGCACGACGGCCGCCATAACGGCAATCCTGTCATGGCCCTGTTGCACTATGGCGTGGGCGCCGCGATTGTCGGCACGCTATTGGCGGGACAGTCATCTTCGCGATCCAGGGCGCGCCGGCCGGTCTAATCGGCGCCAACCCGATCATCGTCACGATCGGCGCCGGCGCCATCCAGGAAGGCGTTATCGGCTGGCTCTCGCCGGGCGACATCACGCCGCCTCCAAGCGCCGGCTCGAATTCCTAGCGCGCACCTTCTTTGGCCTGCCGTTTTCGGTCTATGTATTTCTCGGGCTCGCGCTCGTGCTTGATCTGCGCATGCGCCACACCCGGTTCGGCCTGGAAATCTACTCCTGGGCGAAGAATCAGCCGGCGGCGCTGGCCGCTGGCTTGCCGGTCGCGCTTCTCACCACCGCGGCCTTCGCGGTCGCCGGCTTCTGCGTCGCTGTTGCAGGCGTTCTCATCGCGGGCTTCGCGCCGAACGCTAACCTGCAGGTCGCGGGAACCTATACGTTCGACGCGATCGCGGCGATCCTCGTCGGCGGCAGCGCCGTCACTGGCGGATGGGGCTCGGTCGGCCGTACCGTCGTCCGTGCGCTGATCATTGCGACCGTCACCAACATGCTTCTGCTCGTTGGAGCGAGCACGGGCATGCAAATCCTCGTCAAGGGTCTGATCGTGACAATGGTCGTTGTGCTCCTCCATTTGTCGCGCCGCGAGCGCCGATCGCCATGACCTTGAGCAAGGAGCCATCGGCCCGCAAGATTCCGGTATCCAGGCGCGTGCGAACGTCCATGCCATACGTTTTGCTGACGATTATGTGCGCGGCGCTGCTTGTGTTGCCACAGTTTGCCGGCCGGCAGGCAGGCATCGGCGTTCAACGTCTACGACGCGCGCCAGCTTTTCTCCGCTTATGGGCTGATCGCGCTCGGCGTCGGGCTGACGATGATCGTAGGCGAATTTGATTTCGGCGTTTTAGGCGTTTTCGCGCTCTGCCCGATGATTGCGGTCAAGCTTGGCGAAACCAACCTGTTTGTAGGCCTCGGAGCGGCTCTTGCTCTCGCTGCGTTGGTCGGCTTCCTGGAAGGCGCGATCGTCGCCAAACTGCGCGTTCATTCGATGCCGGTGACGCTCGGCTTCTATATCGCGCTTCTCGGAGCGAACATCGCAATCGGAAACTCCCAGAGCGTGTCGTTCTCGAACCTCGATGTGGGTTCGACCCTTGACGCCGCCCAGTTCTCCATCTTCTCTTGGCGCAGCATCGTCGCGTTGCTTGTTTTCGCGCTCGTCTTCGTCGTCATGCGTTACACCCGCATCGGGAGAGATATTCGCGCGGTTGGAGGTGACCGACGCGCGAGCCGCATGGTGGGCGTCGAGGTGGACCGTGTGCTGATTGGCGTCTTCGTCGTGTCGGCGCTGTGCGGCATCCTTTTGGCCTACAGTTTCGCCACGGCGCTTTCGAACCCCGGCCTCTTTCCCCTGCAGTTTGCGGTCACGGCGGCCATCATTGGCGGCGTAAGCCTGGCCGGCGGGGTCTCGGCAGCGCACTCGGCATCGCGGCCGGAGCCCTGACGCTGAGCCTCCTGCAGGAGCTTTTTTCGCTGCTCGCGGCGCCGACATACCTCTCGAGCCTCATCATCGGCATCTTGCTCCTATTCGCGACTTTCATCGTGCGCCGGACTTGGCCGCGCGGTGGAAATCCTTCCGGTCGCCGCGCCCGTGCGTTCTCGATGGCGTCGTCTCGCCGGTTCCTCAATTTGCGCGGAATGACGTCGGCCACGCGCGTGACCGCCACGCAAGAAGCGCCGGGCCGAAACATCAGCCTCGCTTCCGCCGATTCGATTTTCGCACTGATAGACGTTTATGAGTAACTCTCACATTGGAATGCCTTGCGGAAAAGGACAATATATGCTATATCTATCCACGCCAACAGAATTAACGGGCGCAAGGCGCTGAAGGAAAAGCAAGGGGTCTCGTTTTGACACGTTGGCGCGGCGTTTAGGGTCAGGACTCATTGATCAGAGCCAAAAGGCGACGGCTGCGGCGATACAGATTGCCGACAAGTAGGTATGGGCGCAGCGGTCGTATCGGGTGTGGATGCGCCGCCAATCTTTGAGCTGTCCGAACATATTTTCGATCCTGTGGCGCTGCTTGTAGAGGAGGGCGTCATAGGGGATGGCGACCTTCCGATTGGATTTCGATGGGATGCAGACGGCGATGCCGCGCTTTGCGAGGGCGGCGCGGAACCAATCCGCGTCGTAGCCCTTGTCGGCGAGAAGCTCCTTGGCCTTGGGCAGGGCGGGCAACATCAGCGCCGCGCCCTTGTAGTCGCTCATCTGCCCCTCGCTCTTGTAGTCACTCATCTGCCCCTCGCTTAAGAGCATGACAAGCGGGCGCCCACGGCTGTCGCAAACCGCGTGCAGCTTGGAGTTCAGGCCGCCTTTGGTGCGCCCGATACGTCGGGGAACAGGCCCTTTTTTAAAAGGCTTGCAGCCGTGCGGTGCGCCTTTAGATGCGTGGCGTCGATCATGATCCGCTCCGGTTTGCCGCCCTTGGCCGCCAGTTCGGCGAAAATCTTGTTGAACACGCCGAGGCGGCTCCAGCGAACAAACCGATTGTAGATTGTCTTGTGCGGGCCATAGTCGCGCGGAGCGTCGCGCCAACGCAGCCCGTTCTTGATCACAAAGACGATCGCGCTGACGATCCGCCGATCGTCCACCCGCGCAATCCCATGCGAGAGTGGAAAATACCGTTCAATCCGACGCATCTGAACCCGCGACAGCAAAAACAAATCAGCCATGGCGAAGCCTCCCAACCTCCGCCTATAAATCAGCCATTCCACGCCCAAGCAAGAACTTTAATAGGTCCTGAGCCTAGTTGGGAGGATTTTTTTAGTTGAATCGGTTATAACTCATTGAAAAGGCCCGATTCAGAAAAATAAACGCTAGTAAACGCTAGCACTTTTACTAGCGTTTATGCGCGTTTACGGACGTTTACTGCCTTTTATTGCTATGAATTTGCGCCCAGCGCGGACCGCGTTCCGCCCCTGTGCCTTGGGCGAATCACGTCAGCCGTCTAAAGCATGCTCGGCAGCACCCGGTCGGGGGGGCGGTGGCCGTCGACGAAGGTGCGGATATTGATAATGACCTTCTCGCCCATGTCGGCGCGGCCCTCATGCGTCGCCGAGCCCATGTGCGGAAGGAGCGTCACCTTGCCCATTTTCGCAAGCGCGATCAGCTTCTCGTTGACAGCTGGGGCGTGCTCGAACACGTCGAGACCGGCGTTGGCGAGCTCGCCCGCCTCCAGCATCCGGATCAGGGCATTCTCGTCGACCACCTCGCCCCGCGCGGTGTTGATCAGAATGGCGTCGGGACGGAGATATTTCAGCCGGCGGGCCGACAGAAGGTGGAAGGTGCCAGGCGTATGCGGGCAGTTGATCGAGACGAAATCCATTCGCGCCAGCATCTGGTCGAGCGAATCCCAATAGGTCGCCTCGAGCGCTTCCTCGACTTGCGCCGCGACCCGGCGGCGGTTGTGGTAGTGGATCGACATGCCGAACGCCCGCGCGCGGCGGGCCAGCGCCTGGCCGATCCGTCCCATGCCGACGATGCCGAGACGCTTGCCGGTAATGCGCCGTCCCAGCATCCAGGTTGGCGACCAGCCGGTCCATTGGCCCTCGGGAATGACGCGCGAGCCCTCGACCAGACGGCGCGCCGTCGAGAGGATCAAGGCCATCGTCATGTCCGCCGTATCCTCGGTCAGGACGCCTGGCGTGTTGGTGACCGTGATCCCGCGGCGGAGCGCGCTGGTCACGTCAATATGATCGACCCCGTTGCCGAAATTGGCGATCAGCCTCATCTGGTCGCCGGCCTGGGCAATCATGGCGGCGTTGATCTGATCGGTGATGGTCGGCACGAGGACGTCGGCCTCGCGCATCGTCTCCACGATCTCGGCCTGGGACATCGGCTTGTCTTCGATGTTAAGGCGAGCGTCGAACAGCTCGCGCATGCGGGTTTCGACGAGTTCTGGCAGCCGCCGCGTGACCACAACGAGGGGTTTTTTCTTGGTCATGAGCGCCGCTCATATCGCTCGCGCGGCGCTGACGCCGCCCTTGCCGCCATCATCGGTTCCGCGCCCTTACACAGTTCACGCCGCGTTAACGATAGACGACGCAAATGGATTAGCCGGCGCGCCCACGAACTCCGATCCGCCGGGTTGGCCTCCTTAGCAGAAGAACGGGCAAAGACAAGGATGGCCGGATCGCTGTCAAGGAAGGCGGCATGAACCGAGACAAGCGAACACTTAATGCGCTCGTATTCGCCCGTCGCGACGTGCTCGCGCTGGCCTGCGCCTTGATTCTGGGGCCCCACGCGGCGCGCGCCGATCCCGTCGGGCCGGTCACCAAACTGCCGATGCCACGATTCGCCAGTTTGAAAACTGACCGGGTCAACCTGCGAGAGGGTCCATCCAAGGAGCACGCGACAAAATGGGTCTATGAGCGGGCCGGGCTTCCGGTGGAAATCACCGCGGAGTTTGAAATCTGGCGCAAGGTCCGCGATTCGGAAGGCATCGAGGGCTGGGTGCTTCATTCGCTCCTTTCCGGGCGGCGAACGGCCTTGGTCACGCCCAATAAAAAGGGCGAGAACTCGAAGCTCTACGCCCGTGCGTCCGCCTCAGCGGATTTGGCTGCGACGCTTCAATCGGGCGTGATCGTCAACATCCGGAATTGCGACGGCGCCTGGTGCCTTGTCGATGGAGACGGATTCAAGGGATATATTGAGCAGGAGAAATTGTGGGGCGTGTACCCCGACGAAAAAGTTCAATGAGGGCGCAGCGGTCGTCTGCCCGGCAGCGCTAGGACCGCCATCCTTGCAAGCGCGATCGCTACGGCTGCGGGCGCCTTGCGGGGCGCGCGTGAGACGGCTACGGAGCAGGCTGCTCTTCCGAGAGGAACTCTTCATTCCATGAGAAAAGTCTACGCCAACGCGGACGAGGCGCTCGCCGGCCAGATCAAGGACGGCATGATCTTGATGGCCGGTGGATTCGGCCTGAGTGGGGTCCCCGAGACGCTGATCGAAGCGGTGCGCAAATCGGGCGCGAAGAATCTGACCTTCGTTTCCAACAACGCCGGCGTCGACGGGATTGGCCTCGGCATTCTGCTTGAAACCGGCCAGATCAAGAAGATGATCTCGAGCTATGTCGGCGAGAACAAGATCTTCGCGCGCATGTATCTCGCGGGCGAACTCGAACTTGAATTCAACCCGCAGGGAACGCTTGCCGAACGCATCCGCGCCGGGGGAGCGGGAATCCCGGCTTTCTTTACCCGCACCGGTGTGGGCACGATGGTCGCCGAGGGCAAGGAAATCCGCGAGTTCAATAACGAGGCCTATGTGATGGAAACGGGCCTCATCGCCGACATTTCTTTGGTTCATGCCTGGAAGGGCGACACGGAAGGCAATCTCGTCTACCGGAAGACCTCGCGAAACTTCAACCCGAATATGGCGACGGCGGGGCGTTTGACGATCGCCCAGGTTGAACATCTGGTCGAGCCCGGCGAGCTCGACGGCGACCACATCGTCACTCCCGGCATCTACGTTCAACGGATCGTTCACGTGCCCAACGAGCTAAAGCGCATCGAGCAGCGCACGACACGCAAGCGCGACGCGGCCTGAACATTTCGGAGGCAGACCCATGGCTTGGACCCGCGATCAGATGGCGGCGCGCGCCGCCAAGGAGCTCAAGGACGGCTTCTACGTCAATCTCGGCATCGGCATTCCGACCCTGGTGTCGAACTATATCCCTAAGGGAATGAGCGTGCAGTTGCAGAGCGAGAACGGCATGCTGGGGATGGGGCCGTTCCCGTTCGAGGGCGAGGAAGACCCTGACCTCATCAACGCCGGCAAGCAGACCGTCACGCAATTGCCGACGACCAGCTTCTTCTCCAGCGCCGATTCGTTCGCCATGATCCGCGGAGGCCACATCGACCTCGCCATCCTTGGCGCCATGCAGATCGCCGAGAATGGCGACCTCGCCAACTGGATGATTCCGGGCAAGATGGTGAAGGGCATGGGCGGCGCGATGGATCTCGTCGCCGGGGTCAAGCGCATCGTCGTGGTGATGGAGCACTCAGCCAAGGATGGGCCGAAGCTCCTGCATCATTGCACCCTTCCGCTGACCGGCGCGAAGGTCGTCGACCTCGTCATCACCGATCTTGGCGTGTTTACGATCGACAAGCACGGACTGAGCGGCATGGCGCTCATCGAACTCGCGCCCGGCGTGACCGTGGACGAAATCGCCGCCAAGACCGAGGCGACCTACCGGGTTGCGCTGAACCAGCCCAGCGAGGCGGCGGTCGCGGGTTAGAGCGCTCGCCTCAGCGAGCTGGAACGGGCGCCATTTCCGAGTCCGTTTTGAGCGATTCCAGCGGGTTGCGGCGCCTTTTCCGATCCGTCTCGCCTTCTCATGCGTAGGCGGTTCATATTCACCTTGTCATATCGTTGATCAGGGCATTGGCGAGAACCGAGCGCGGCGAGCATTGCTGGAAGCCGCGCGCTCTCGCCGAGCGTTCCTTATTTCTTGACCAGGGGGCAGGCTGAATCGGCGAGCTTGCCGAAAGCCTCGTCGCCCTTCATCGTCTTGAGGATCTTATAGAAGTCCCAGTCACCCTTCGATTCGGCCGGTGTCTTGACCTGAACGACATACATCTCCTTCTCCAAGAGACCGTCGGGGCGGATCACGCCGTCCGTGACGAACATGTCATTGATCTTCGTCTTCTTCAGCTGCTCCATAACCTTGTCGGAATCGGTCGAGCCAACCGCCTTGACGGCGTTGAGGTAGGCGAGCGTCGCCGAATAGTAAGCGGCCTGGGGGAAGGTCGGCATCTTCTTCGTCTTTTCGAAGAACCGGTTGGCGAATCCCCGCGTCGTGTCGTTCGTGTTCCAGTACCACGAGGTCGTCAGCACGAGGCCCTGTGCGGTTTCAAGACCAAGGGCGTGGACATCAGAAATGAAGACCAGCAATGCGGCGGGTCTCATCGTCTTGGTCAGGCCGAATTCCGCGGCCGCCTTGAGCGAGTTCGACGTGTCCGTGCCAGCATTGGCGAGCGCGAGCACTTGCGCGCCGGAGCTCTGCGCCTGGAGGAGATAGGAGGAAAAATCCGACGTCCCGAGCGGCACCCGAACGTCGCCGACCACGCTTCCGCCGCCCGCCTTGACGAGCTCGCTGGCTGTCGCCTCCAATTGCTTGCCGAAGGCGTAGTCCGCAGTGATGAAGAACCAGCTCTTGCCGCCCTCTTCGAGGATCGTCTTGGCGGTGCCGTTGGAAAGCGCGGTCGTGTCGTAGCCGTAGTGGATCGTATATGGCGTGCAGTCCTTGCCAGTCAGCGACGCGCCGGCCGCGCCAATGGCGAAAAAGGGGATCTTCTTCTCTTTGGCCGCCGCAGACATGGCTAAGCTGACGCCGGTGTTCGAGCCGCCGAGCAGCATCGTTAGGCCCGCTGTGTCAGCCCATTCACGAAGCTTTTGCCCGGCGATGTCCGGCTTGTTTTGATGGTCGAAGGTCAGAATTTGAATCGGCTGGCCAAGCACCGATCCGCCAAAATCGGCGATGGCCATTTTGATCGACTCGACGCCCGACGCGCCGATGACGTCGGCATAGGGTCCCGACATGTCGTCAATGTCGCCGATCACGACCTTGTTGTCGGTGGCCCAGGCCGCGCCGGCGGTGAGCGACGCGCAAAGCGCGCCAGCCAACGCCAGTGTCCGTCGATGTGATGTCATTCTTTCCTCCGATCTCACGGTTCGTCAGGCGGCGCGCCGCCAATACCCTAGCCTCATGCGGGTATAATGCTTGTCGCTGCAGCCCATGGCAACTTGCGCTTTAGTCGCAACCGCGCTTGTCGCCCCACCCAGCGCGCGCCTATAAATCCGCCATGGCGCGACGAGAGTCCCGACAGGCGAGGGCGGCGAGGACCGAGGCGATCTTTGAGCGCCTGGCCGCCGCCAATCCCACCCCTAAGGGAGAGCTCAAGTACATTAACCCCTTTACGCTGCTCGTGGCGGTGGTGCTATCGGCGCAGGCGACAGACGCGGGCGTGAACAAAGCCACGCCGGCGCTGTTCGCCATCGCCGACACACCCGAGAAGATGGCGGCGCTTGGCGTGGAGAAGATTACAGATCTGATCAAGTCCATCGGGCTCTATCGGACCAAGGCAAAAAACGTCATTGCTCTTTCGCGCGCCATCGTAGAACAGCACGGCGGTGAGACCCCTCGCATCCGTGAGGAGCTGGAAGCCCTGCCCTGGTGTTGGCCGCAAGACCGCCAATGTGGTGCTCAACACCGTCTTCGGCGAGCCGACGTTGGCCGTCGACACCCACGTGTTCCGAGTCGCCAACCGCCTCGCCATCGCGCCCGGCAAAACGCCGCGCGAGGTCGAAGACGGACTTATGCGCGTCGTCCCGGACCGCTTTTTGCTGCATGCACATCACTGGCTGATCCTCCACGGCCGTTATGTCTGCGTGGCCCGCAAACCTTTATGCGGGGTTTGCGTGCTGGTCGATCTCTGTCCATACGAGCCGAAAAATCTGCCGAGCAGCGGCTGAACCGCACGAATTGCCAGTGGGCGCAGTCGCCGCTGATTTAGGCGGGCCATCGGGATGCGGGCACTTCTGCGCATCGGAACGCCGGGGCAACCTTGCCCCCCAAGGCGACGACCGGATAGGACTCTGCCTCTATGCTTAATATCGTCCTGCTCCTAGCCGTCCTTGCGACCCTGCTTGTGGTCGTCGCCGTCTCCCAGCCGGTGGCGGTCCGCCTGAAGGTTGCGCCGGTGGTGCTCCTCGCCGTCATCGGAGTGGCGATCGGCGCGGTCTCGATTGTCTTGGTCCACGCGCCCGTTTCCGACCGCTTTGGCAACTACGCAGGGCTGTTCGCCGACCTGCCGGTCGGCGCGGAGACCTTCATTTATGTCTTTTTGCCGCTGCTCGTCTTCGAGGGCGCAATCACGGTCGACGTCCGGCGCATGCTCGAGGACGCCGCGCCGATTCTGATGCTGGCTGTCGTCGCCACCATCGTCTGCACCGCGGTGGTCGGCTTCGCGCTTTGGCCGATTGCAGGCCTGCCGCTGGTGGTTTGCCTGCTGCTGGGCTCGGTGGTGGCGACCACTGATCCGGCGGCGGTCATTGCGGTATTCCGCGATGTCGGCGCCGTTGCGCGGTTAACCCGCCTTGTCGAGGGCGAGGCGCTTCTGAACGACGCCGCGGCGATCGTGATGTTCACGGTGCTGCTGGGGGTGATCGTATCCGGACAGCAACCTAACCTCCTCGTTGGCGAGGAGCAGTTCCTGGTTTCCTTCTTCGGCGGCGCAGCTCTGGGCCTCCTGGCCGGGCGGGCGTTGTTGCAGCTGATCCCCTGGACACGCGACGATCGATTGGCCGAAGCGACGCTGACCGTCGCGCTTCCCTATCTCGTCTTCATTGCCGCCGAACAGGTCGTGCATGTTTCCGGCGTCGTCGCCGTGCTGTGCGCCGGATTGACGGTGAGTGCTTTTGGGCGTTCGCGCATCACCCCGTACAATTGGTCGTTCATTAGAGATCTCTGGGCGCAGATCGCCTTCTGGGCGCATTCGCTGGTGTTTGTGCTGGCTTCCATCTTGGTGCCGAAGTTGTTGCTCGACATGCAGTTCCACGATGTCGTGCTGCTGGCGGCGCTCATCGTGGCCGTGTTCGCCGCGCGCATTCTCGTGCTCTTCCTGCTCCTCCCGCTGTTGAGCCTGGCCAAACTCACCGAACCAATCAGCACCGCCTATAAGCTCGCCATCGCCTGGGGCGGCTTGCGCGGCGCCCTGACTTTGGTGCTGGCGCTCGCTGTCACGGAGAACCCGGCGCTAAAACCTGAGATCCAAAGATTTGTCGCGGTGCTTGCCACAGGCCTCGTGCTGTTCACGCTGCTCATCAACGGCACGACATTGCGCTTCGTTATCCGTCTCCTGCGCCTCGATCGCCTGTCGCCGGTTGATCAGGCGTTGCGCGACCGGGTGTTGGCGCTCTCCTATACCGAGGTCGCTGAGACAATTCGGTCGACGGCTAGCGAGCATGAGATCTCTCTTTTAGCGGTCACCAGCGCGCTCGCGCCGTATGAGGCCGGGATGGCGGCGGCAAAATCGCCCGCCACCGCCGAAGCGAGCCTCACGGATCATCAGCGCCTCGCGATCGGCTTGGTGGCGCTCGGCAACCAAGAACGGATGCTGGCGCTTGAAATCATGGCGGAGCGAGCCGCCTCGCCGATCACCGTGCAGGCGCTGTTGCGCAACGCCGAAGCTCTGGGCGAAGGCGCGAGGAGCGGCGGACGTCTCGGATACCAGCGGGGGGCCGAAGCTGCGCTCGCTTTTCCGTTCTCTTTCGCCGTCGCCTATTTCTTTTATCGCCGGTTTGGGATCGTGCGTTTTCTCGCCGACCGGCTCGGCGACCGCTTCGAGATGCTGCTCGTTACGCGTCTGTTGATCCAGGAGCTCACGGGCGCGCACGCCGTTAGGTCGCGCTCAATTTTCGGCGAGCGCGTCGTCGAGCTCATCGACGTCATTCTCAAGGTTCGCCTCAAGCGCACGACAGCCGCTCTCGAGGCGTTGCGTCGTCAATATCCTCAATACGCGGCGGCCCTCGAAGCCAGGTTCTTGCGCCAATCAGCGATGCGTCGCGAGATGGGGCGATACGACGCCCTGTTTCAAGAAGGTCTCATCGCGGCCGAGGTCTATGAGGACCTCAAGGGCAGCGTCGAGGACAGAAAGAGAGAAGCGCGGCCCCGTTTCGACCTTGGCCTCGATACGCGCGAGTTGATCGGGCGACTCGATCTGTTCGCCGATCTCAACGACCAGCAGCTCGAGCGGGTGCAGAAGCTGCTCAAGGCCCGGTTCGCGGTGCCTCGCGAGTTGATCGTGCGCGAGGGGGACGAGGGTGACGCCTGCTACTTCATCGCCTCCGGCGCCGCCGAAGTGGTCTTTCCGGGTCGCCGCATCCCGCTCGGCAGCGGCGACCTCTTCGGTGAAATGGCGCTTCTCACCGGCATGACGCGCCAAGCCGATGTCGTCGCCATGACCTATTGCCGGCTCCTGGTGCTGCGGAAGGTCGATTTCGACCGGTTCATGGAGGACAATCGCGATATCCGTCTCGCCATCCACACGATTGCTGCGTCGCGCTCGTCGATGAACCGCTCGGATGAGACGAGGGCCGGTCTCGCCTGAGCTTAAGTCTCCGCCGGTGCGCCGGGGACGTCAGGCTTTTCGATTGGCGCCTGAAGCGTGTAGAGACTTTGGATGCGCCGGCCTCATGGCAGGGACGGCGCCCGGGAGGAAACACATGAAAGCCAAATCCACCCTCGTCTCTCTCAGAGGCGAGCCAATATCGCGCCGCGGACTGATCGTGTCCGCCGGCGCCGCGGGCCTCGCGGCCGCCGCCCGCCCTTACGGCGCTTTCGCCGCCGGACCCGAGACGACGCTTAAAGTCGGCTTCATCAGTCCGCGCACCGGCAAGCTCGGCGGATTTGGCGAGACCGATGGCTATATTCTCGAACTCGCGCGTAAGTCGCTCGCCTCTGGGCTCAAGGTCGGCGACAAGACCTACGGGGTCAACGTCCTCGATCGCGACACCCAGTCCGATCCATCGCGCGCCGGTCAATTGGCGAAGACGCTGATCAACTCCGACAAGATCGATATGATGCTGGTCGTCTCGACCCCTGAGACGATCAATCCGGTCGCTGACGCGTGCGAGGCGGCGGGCGTTCCCTGCATGTCGACGGTCATGCCATGGGAGGCTTGGTACTTCGGGCGCGGCGCGAAGCCCGGCCAGCCTTCGCCGTTCAAGTGGACTTTTCATTTTGGCTTCGGCGGCGGCGAATTCTTCAAGGCCTATGTCTCGCAATGGAGCCTCATCGAGACCAACAAGAAGGTCGGCGTGCTTTATCCCAACGACGCCGACGGCAACGCGATCCGCGAAAATCTCGCGCCGGCTCTGGCCAAGGCCGGATTCACGATCATCGATCCGGGCCCTTATGAAGACGGCACGACCGACTATTCGGCCCAGATTGCGAAGTTCAAGGCGGAGAAGTGCGAGATCTTCAACACGTTCCCGATCCCGCCCGACTTCGCCGCGTTTTGGCGCCAAGCGGCCCAGCAGGGCTACACCAAGATGGTCAAGATCGCCCAGATCGCCAAGACGGGGCTCTTCCCCTCCGAAGTGACGTCGCTCGGCAATCTTGGCTACAACCTCGCGAGCGCGGCCTATTGGCACAAAGCCTTCCCCTATAAGTCCTCGCTCACGGGAGTCAGCGGCGACGAACTCGCGGATGGCTACGAGAAGGCCTCAGGCAAGATGTGGACGCAGCAGCTCGGCGCGACGCTCGCGCTGTTCGACGCCGGCGCGGCGGCTCTGACCGCGAGCGGCGATCCGTCGAACAAGGCAGCCCTCGCCAAGGCGATGTCCACTTTGAAGACGGTCACGATCGATGGTCCGATCGACTTCACCTCTGGACCGGTGCCTAACGTCTCCCCAGGCCCGATTATCGGCACGCAATGGGTCAAGGCGCCAGCGGGGTCGCGATTCCCGCTCGACTATCCGGTGACCGAGAACGCAACCGACCCGAAGGTCCCGATCCAAGCGAAACTCAGGCCGTTCAACAGCTGACGGTGGCGCACGCGTGACCTCCGGCGCGCGAGCCGACGGCCTTCTGCTCGAGGGGGAAGGCCTGACCAAAAGCTTCGGCGCGCTCCTGGTGCTCGACGGGGTCGACTTTTCGGTCGGCGCCGGCGAAGCTTTGGGCATCGTCGGGCCGAACGGCGCCGGAAAGACAACTTTGCTTAGCCTGCTGGTCGGCGCACATGCGCCAACCAGCGGACGGGTGCGCTTTCTCGGCGAAGACGTGACCCTGGCATCGACGGCGGAGCGATGCCGGCGAGGGCTCGCGCGCACACACCAAATTCCAAGACCCTTCAGCGGCATGACGGTGTTCGAGAATGTCTTCACCGCCGCCGCGCATGGCGGTGGGCTCGAGCGGGAACGCGCCTACGAGGCGACAATTGAATCGCTTGCGCTGACCGGCATGACGGCCGTCGCCAACCGGCGCGCGGAGACGCTCGGACTCATCGATCGAAAGCGGCTCGAACTCGCCCGCGCGCTCGCCACAAATCCCGCCGTGCTGCTCTTGGACGAAATCGGCGGCGGATTGACGGACGCAGAGGCGAACGAGCTCGTCGACATCATCCTCGAACTGAAAGCCCGCGAGATCGCGATCGTCTGGATCGAGCACATCGTGCACATCCTGCTTAAGGTCGCGGAGCGCCTTGTGTGCATGGATGCGGGACGCATCATCGCCGACGGACCGCCGCAAAGCGTGATGGCCGATCCGCGCGTGATTGAGGCTTATCTGGGCGGAGGCGTGGTGTGACGCTTCTTTCCATCGAAGGTCTCGAAGCCGGCTACGGCCAGCTTAAGGCTGTGCGCGGCGTTAGCCTGAGCATCGAGAAGGCCGAGACCGTCGCGCTTGTCGGCGCCAACGGCGCGGGCAAGACCACTCTCCTGCGCGCCATCGCCGGCGCGCATCGAATCGCGGCAGGCCGGATCGCCTTCAAAGGCGAGGACATTGGCGCAAGACCCTCTCATGCGCGCGCCGCGCTAGGCCTTGCGCTTGTTCCGGAAGGTAGGCGCTTGTTCGCCCGGCTCACGGTAGAAGAGAATCTCCAGCTCGCGCGCTCTGCCGGCCGAACGGGCGCATGGACGCTCGACGCCGTGATGGAGGCCTTTCCCAACCTTAAGGACCGCCGCCGCAGCCTCGCCGGCACATTGTCGGGCGGCGAGCAGCAAGCAACCGCGATTGGGCGCGCGTTGATGATGAACCCCGAGCTTTTGTTGCTCGACGAGGTTTCGCTGGGCCTGTCGCCTCTGGTGGTCGATCGCCTTTACGTCCGGCTCGAGGCGCTGAAATCGTCCGGTGTCGCCATGCTTCTGGTCGAGCAGGACCTGAAGCGCGCCATGTCGACCGCAAGCCGCACCATCTGCATGCTCGAAGGCGCGATCGCGATCGAAGGGCCGACGCACACGCTGAGTCGAGAGCAGGTCACGGAAGCCTATTTCGGGCTGAGGACATCATCGCGCGCCGAGGCGCTGCAGCCGTGATTTTCGTCAACCAGATCATTCAGGGCGTTCTGCTCGGCGGCTATTACGCGCTCATCGCTTGCGGCCTGTCCTTCATGTTCGGCGTCATGGGCGTCATCAACCTCGCGCACGGCAGCCTTGCGGTGCTCGCGGCATACGCTCTCTACGTTTTGGCTGATCGTTTCGGCGTGCAGCCGTTTCTCGGCCTTGGCCTCGTTATCCCGCTGATGGCTGTCATCGGCTGGGCGCTGCAGCGGCTCGTGCTCGAACGCAGCGCGCGCGGCGGGTTGCTGGTGCCTGTGCTCTCGACCTTCGGGCTTTCGATCATCCTCGACAATCTCCTGTTCCAGGGTTTCGGCGCCGACACGCGCTCGCTCGCGCCTTACATCGGTGACCTCTCCTATGACAGTTGGACGCTCAGCGACGACATCTCGATCGGCAAGCTCGCGGCGCTCACGATGGCGGTTGCGATCGTGCTGCTCGGCGGAATTGAGATCTTTCTCAACCGAACGCTGACGGGGCGCGCGATCCGCGCCACCGCCGAGGATCCTGACACGGTCGGGCTGGTCGGCGTCAACGCGCGGTGGGTCAATGCGATCGCCGCCGCAATCGCATTGGCGACGGTCGCTGTCGCCGGCGCTTTTCTTGGCATGCGCGCTACCTTCGATCCCTATGCCGGAGCGCCGCAGCTCATCTTCGCCTTCGAGGCGTCGGTGATCGGCGGGGCGGGATCGCTATGGGGCACGCTGGTTGGCGGCATTGTGCTTGGCGTTGCGCAAAGCCTCGGCGCGCTCGTCTCTCCGCAAGGTTTCTTCATCGCTGGCCACCTCGCCTTTCTTGCCGTTCTATTTGCGCGACTGTTCTTCGGCGATCTCGGCTATCGTCTCCGGACCGCCTTCAGCGGGGCGATGCGAACATGAGCGCGGGCGCCGCCGTCGTCGAGCGCTGGACGCCCGAGTCGCGCATTGCGGTCGCCGCGACCGCCGTCATTATCGCCCTGCTGGCGGTCGGACCGGCCATCTTCAGCGCCAACGCCGTCGACAAGCTCACGACACTGTTCATCTATGTCATCCTGGCCCTGATGTGGAACGCGCTGGTCGGATTCTGCGGCCTGGTGTCGATCGGCCAACAGGCCTTCTTTGGACTCGGCGCCTATGCCGCGATCCGTCTCGCCGATCTGGGAGTGAGCGTCTATCCGTCGCTCTTCCTAGGCGCGCTCATCGTCGGCGCGCTGTCCTGGCCCCTGTCACTCCTCATGCTCAGGCTCAAGGGCGGCGAATTCGCCATCGGCATGTGGGTGGTGTCGGAATTGGCGCATCTCCTGGTCAACCTCGACACGCTCGTGCGCGGCGAAACCGGCACTTCCCTGATCGAACTCAACGCCTACGCAAACGACAGCCGGCGAGCGCTCACCTATTGGTGCGCGCTCGGCGCGATGGCCGGCCTGCTTGCGATCGTCTTCCGCCTGCTGCGTAGCCCGCTCGGCGCGGCGATCCAGGCGATCCGCGACAATGAGGAGGCGGCGGAATCGATCGGCGTGCGGGTCATGAGCGCCAAGCGGCTCGTGTTCACGCTCTCGGCCTTCGGCGCGGCGATGGCGGGCGCTCTGTGGGTGGCGACGGCGCTCACCTTCCAGCCGAAGGCTTATTTCAGTCCGCTATGGACGGCGTACATGATCTTCATGGCGCTGGTTGGAGGATTGGGGACCTTCGAGGGCGCGATTCTCGGCGCCGTCATCTTTTTCGCGATCGAAACCTGGTTTGGCGACATGGGCGTCTGGTATCTCGTCGGCCTCGGCGCGACCGCGCTTATTTTTGCGCTTCTCTTCCCGCGCGGCATCTGGGGCTGGATCGAGGATCGCACCTCGCTCAGACTTCTGCCGGTCGGCTACCGCCTCCGCTTCGCGAGCCCTGATGGAGCCGCCACTCGAGCGAGCGGCGGCGCGGAAACCAAGAACGAGCGTCAGGGAGGGGGCTGACATGCTTCTGGGAAAGACGATCGTCATCACCGGAATTTCGTCCGGCATCGGCTCGCGGGTCGGCGAACTCGCCCAGGCGCTCGGCGCCGACATCATTGGCGTCGACATCAATGAACCCACTCGGCCGCTTGACGCTTTCATCAAGGCGGATATTGGCTCACCTCAAGGCGTAGCCGAGATTGTGCAGACGCTGCCGCAGCGCTTCGACGCCTTGTGCAACGTCGCTGGCGTGTCCGGCATGATTGGCGCGGCCAAGACGCTTGCAATCAACTTTTATGGGCTTCGCGAATTGACTCAAAGCCTCGCGCCGAGGCTGCGCGAGGGCGGCGCGGTGGTCAACGTCGCGTCGATCGCTGGCTACGGCTGGCGCGCCAATCTCGAGCGCGCGAAGGCGTTCGTGAGCGCGCCCGGGTTTCCAGATCTCGCCGAGCTTCTCGCAGCGCACGAGGTTCCGGACGGGGAGGCCTATCCGCTGTCGAAGGAGCTCCTGCTCCTATGGACGATGCGGGCGGCGAATCAGCCGCTCTTCAAGGACCGCGGATTGCGGGTCAACGCGGTGAGCCCGGGCCCAGTCGCGACGCCGATCCTCAAGGAATTCCGCCAGATCTTCGGCGATCCGCGTGTTGACGACGACATCGCGCGAGTCGGCCGCGCCGGGTCCGCGCCCGACATCGCGCCGGCGGTGCTGTTCCTCTGCTCCGACGCCGCGCGATGGATCAACGGCGCCAATCTGCCGGTCGACGGGGGTCTCGAAGCCTCGATCAACGCGACGGTTCTCGGGTTCTAAGTCTAAGCGAGAGCGAGGCGCAGCATCTGGTAGGAATAGGGCGGCAGTTTCGCGGTCAGGCGTTCGTCCTTGACCTCCGCGCCCGACCCCTTCTTTGGCGCAACGGCGAGCGGCGCGCTTAAGGTGTTCACGGCCTCGAGGTCGGCGTTCGTCATCACCTGGTGATCCACGATCCTGGCCTTGCCGAACCCTTGCAGGTCGAGCTCGAGGTCGAGCGACTCGCTGGCGTGCCGGTTGACGGCGAAAAACGTCAGCGTGCGGCTCGCCTCGTCGTGAACGCCGGAAATGTCGAGATAGGGAACGTTGTCGGCGACCTGCAGAATCATAGCCCGGCGACTTGACGCTGAGCTGGAGCGCTTCGCCGCGCCCGTAAACGGAGGCGAAGAAATAGGGATAGAAAATCGTCTGACGCCATGCCGCGCCGCCCGGCTCGGTCATGATCGGGGCGATGACGTTCACCAGTTGCGCGATGCAGGCGATCTTCACCACGTCGGAGCGGCGGATGAAGGTGTTGAGGATGCAGCCGACCTGCAGCGCGTCCTCGAAATTGTAGATGTCCTCGAGCAACCGCGGCGCATGCGGCCACCCTTTGGCGCCACCGAGGATCTCGCGATCCTGCACGTTGGAATGATACCAGACGTTCCATTCGTCAAAGGAGATCGTCACCCGCTTGCGGCTGCGCTTGTTGGCGCGGACAAATTCGATCGTCGAGGCGATGGCGTCGATATAGGCGTCGAGCTTCGCGTTGAGCGCGAGATATTCGGCGGCGTTCTTGCTTCGATTGGCGAAATACATGTGCAGCGAGATGTGATCGACCGCGTCGTAAGTGTGCTCGAGGACGATGCGCTCCCACTCAGGATAGGTCTTCATATCGGCGTTTGACGAGCCGCACACGATGAGTTCGAGCGAACGATCGAAGGCGCGGAGCGTCTTCGCCACTTCGTTGGCGAGGCGGCCATATTCGTCGGCGGTCTTGTGCCCGACCTGCCACGGTCCATCCATCTCGTTGCCAAGACACCAGTGCTTGACGCCGAACGGCTCGGCGCGTCCATGCGCCTTGCGCAGATCGCCCCACGCGCTGCCGGTCGGGCCGTTGACGTATTCGACGAAGTTGCGCGCATGATCGAGCCCGCGCGAACCGAGATTGATGGCCAGCATCATCTCCGTGCCTGCGGACTGGCACCATTCCGCAAACTCGTGCACGCCGACCTGGTTGGACTCGGACGTATGCCACGCGAGGTCGAGTCGTGTCGGCCGCTTCTCGCGTGGGCCAACCCCGTCTTCCCAATTGTAGGCCGAGACGAAATTGCCGCCGGGATAGCGAACGATCGGGACCTTGAGTTCGCGAACGAGTTCGATGACGTCCTTGCGCATCCCGTTGGCGTCGGCGCTTTTATGATCCGGCTCGTAGATCCCGGTATAGATCGCCCGCCCCAGATGCTCGAGAAAGGCGCCATACAGGCGGTCGTCGATTGTCGCGATCTTGTAGTCCCGATTGGCGATAACCGAGGCGCGCATCATCCCTCCTACTCAATATCAAGAAAGTCGATATATTGGACCTGCTTCCGCCCGCGGCGTCAAGCTGCGCGCCGATACGGGCCGACGCGATTTTTGCCAGCGTAGACCTGGAAGAAATGCGAGCCCGGCTGACGCCGTTTAGCCTAACTTCTCAAATTGTTCCATGCGCGTCTGTATCAAATTTGCTGATTGAAAATCCTTGGCGCCTCGCGCTTTCCTCGCTACCATTCCTCTAAGGCTTCCCGAAGGCGCAGATTCCGGAACCGAGCGCCGCGACGCGGGGAAGCCGCCGGGCCATATTTGGGAGGAAGTCGAGATGATCCGCAAAGTCCTTTTCGCGACCTTGGCGAGCCTAGCGCTGACCGTCAGCGCGGCGCGCGCCGAAGACACCATCGTCTGGTGGGATTTTCTGAGCGGCGGCGACGGCGTCCGCATGAAGGCGATGCTCGAGGAGTTCAACAAGGAGCACGCCGGCAAGGTCAAGATCGACGCCACGACCTCGGAATGGGGCACGCCTTTCTACACCAAGGTGCAGACCGCGGCTGCGACGGGCCAGGGTCCCGACGTCATGACCTACCATGAATCGCGCATGCCGCTCGGCGTGTCGGAGGGCGTGGTCAGCCCGCTCACGCCTGAGGAGCTGGCCGCATCCGGCATCAAGGCGGGCGACTTCAGCCCCGCCAACTGGAAGGCGGCGCAGGGCCCGGACGGCAAGCAATATGGCGTGCCGCTCGATATCCACTCGGTCATTCTCTATTACAACAAGGACCTCCTGAAGAAGGCGGGGCTTCTCGGCGACGATGGGAAGCCGAAGGGCCTCGACGGCGCGGCGAACTTCGACGCGGCTCTCGCCAAGCTCACGGCGAACGGCGTTGTGGGCTTGTCGACGCCGACCGCCGACAACGCCACGATGTGGCGCATCTTCTACACATTGCTCAGCCAGCAGGATGGCCAGTTCCTGAAGGACGGCAAGTTCCTGGATGGCGATAACCTCGATAAGGCGACGACCGCGATCGCCGAAATGCAGAAGTGGGTGAAGAGCGGCGCGACGCCCGCGAAGACCGAATATCCCGCCTCGATCGCCCTGTTCACTTCCGGCAAGGCGGCGATGCACATCAACGGCGTCTGGGAAGTGCCGACCATGGTTGACCTGGCCAAGAAGGGCCAGCTGTTCGACTGGGGCGCGATCCAGATCCCGACCTTCTACGCGCATCCCGCGACCTGGGCGGACTCGCATTCCTTCGCCATCCCCAACCGCCAGGGCAACCCGGTTGACGCCGCGAAGCGCAAAGAGGTGCTCGACGCCATCCATTGGTTCAACGAGCATTCGCTCGAATGGGCGGGCGGCGGCCATGTCCCGGCCTATCTGCCGGTTCAGGAGAGCGCTGAGTTCAAGGCGCTGAAGCCAAACTCCGACTACGTCTCGCTCGCCAAGACCGCGGTGTTCGATCCGGTGTCGGTGCTCGCCGGCGTCGCCTCGCCGGTCTACGATGCCGCCGGCAATTACGTGATGCCGGCGATGAACGGCGAGATGGCCCCCGCCGACGCCGCGAAACAGATGCGGGATGATCTCCAGGGCCAAGCCAAGTAGGCTCGACACTCTGCGCGCCGCCAGTCGGAGCCAAATCCCGACCGGCGGCGTTTCAAGCGCGGGAGTGGAGACCGTCAAGGCGATGCTAAGGAGCAAACGCACCGAGATCCTTGCCGCGTCCATGTTGATGGCGCCGTTCGTCGTAACCTATGGCGTGCTGTTCATCTATCCGACGATCAAGATGGCGCAGCTCAGCCTGACCAACGCGCCGTTGATCGGGCCTGGAAAATGGGTGGGCCTCGATAATTATTTCCGTCTGGCGTCGGATCGTTTGTTCTCGGTCGCGATCTGGAACACCCTTTATTTCGTCATCCTCTCCGTCATCCCGAGCACGCTCATTGGTCTTTTAGTCGCGCTCGGGGTGAACCGTCTCAAAGGCTGGCTGCAAAGCGTGGTGCTCGCCGCTTTCTTCCTGCCCTACGTCCTGCCGGTATCGGTCGTCTTCAGGATCTGGCAATGGATGTGCGACAAGGATTTCGGCATCGCTCAGCACGTTGTGCAACTGTTCAACAACGGTGAGCGCCTCTCGATCTTCCGGACGATCCCGCTGTTCATGCCGGCAGTCGCCATCGTGACGATCTGGTGGCTCATCGGTTTCAACGTCCTTCTGTTCATCGCTGGCCTGCGCAACATTTCGAGCGAGATTTATGAGGCCGCGGAGCTCGACGGAGCGGGTCGCTGGATCGCAATTCCGGCGCATCACCTGGCCCTTGATCTGGCCGGTGACTGTCCTTGTGTTCACGATCCAGCTGATCCTGCAGCTCAAGATTTTCGATCAGGTCTATCTCTTCGCGCAAGGCGGCAGGATCGATACGACGATCGTGATGGTGCAATACATTCTCAAGCAAGCGTTTCAGATGAATAAGGGCGGACTCGCCGCAGCGGCGTCGATGGTCCTCTTTGTGCTCATCGCAGCGCTCTCCGTGCTGCAGTTTCAGCTCTTGCGCGCGCGAGGCGACAGGTGAGCGCGTCGGCCGAGACCGACGCTGCCGTCTTCGCGCCCGCCGCGAGCGCGCCGATTGGCCCGTCTTCGCCATCTCGATCTCGTCGGCCTCGTCATTACGGCGGCCACCGTCGTCGGCGCGGTGCTGTGGGCATTCCCGCTCTATTGGGGGCTCGTGACGACGTTCAAGCCGGAGAACGAGGTCGTGCGTCCGGAGGTGCAGCTTTGGCCGGAGCATTTCACGTTCCAGAACTACATTCACGTCCTCTTGGAAACGAAGATCGGCATTTGGTACGTCAATTCGCTCATCACCTCGGCGGCGGTCACGGTCCTTGTCATCGTGACGGCGGCGGGGGCGGGATATGCGATCTCGCAACTGAATTTTCCCGGCCGGCGCCTTTTCTGGTGGATAATTCTGGCGAGCTTCATGATCCCGATCCCAGCTTTGACCGTGAACCACTTCATCCTGATCAATCAGCTCGGTCTCATCAACTCGCTGCCCGGCGTCGTCCTGCCGCAGCTCATCGCCCCGGTCACGGTCATCATCTACAAACAGTTTTTCGATTCCGTGCCGAAGGATTTTCGCGAAGCTGCGATGATCGACGGCGCGAATGAATTCCAGCTTCTGTTCCGCATCTATTTGCCGATGAACTGGGGCATCACCACCGCCTTGGCGATCATCACGTTCATTGCCGCCTGGAATCTTTTCTTGTGGCCATTTATCGCCGTGAACGCCGAGGACAAAATGAACATCACGGTCGGGATAACGCAGGTTCATGACGCCTTCGGCGTCCAGTACGCGCGCGACCTCGCGGTCGCCATGGCCGCGGCGCTGCCTGTCGCGCTTGTCTACCTCCTTTTTCAGCGCCGGGTGACGCAGGCCATCATGCTGTCGGCTGGAATCAAGGGATGACCGCCGCGGGCGCAACGAACGGGAGCGAAGCCGCCGCCGGCCCCCACGTCGAACTGAGGCGGGTGACGAAGCGCTACGGCGCGGTCACTGCCATCTCCGACCTCAGCCTCACGGTCGACAAAGGCTCGTTCACAGCGCTGCTCGGCCCGTCCGGCTGCGGCAAGTCGACGCTGCTTCGGATGATCGCCGGGCTCGAGGCGATCACGGAGGGCCAGTGCTTCATCGACAATACGGATGTCACCGACGTGCCTCCCGCAAAGCGGCGTATCGCGATGGTGTTCCAGTCCTACGCCCTCTACCCGCACATGACGGTGAGGCAAAATATCGCCTTCTCGCTCTCCGTCGCCGGTCAGTCGAGGAAGGTGCAGGACGAGCGGGCGCTTGAGGTCGCGCGCATCCTCCAGCTCGAGCCCTATCTCGATCGTCGTCCGGCCGAGCTCTCGGGTGGCCAACGCCAGCGGGTCGCGATCGGCCGGGCGCTGGTGCGCAAGCCCGAGGTTTTCCTGTTCGACGAGCCGCTGTCCAACCTCGACGCGAAACTGCGCGTGCAGATGCGCCTTGAGCTGGCGAAGCTCCATGCCGAGCTCGGCACGACGATGATCTATGTAACGCATGACCAGACGGAGGCGATGACTCTCGCCGACAAGATCGTCGTGCTCGATAAGGGGATCATCTCGCAGGTCGGCTCGCCGCTCGAGCTTTACAACACGCCGGCGAACAAGTTCGTCGCGGCCTTCATCGGTTCGCCCGGCATGAACTTTTTCGGCGTCGACATCGCCGCGATGAACGGTCGAACGGCGAGCGTCGTTCTGCCCGGAGGCCAAAGGGCCGAGGTTGGCATAAGCACGAGCGCCAACGCCGGCCCGGCCGAGCTCGGCGTGCGGCCGGAGCATCTCGCCATCGTCGATCGGAACGATCCTCACGCCGCCTTCGCCGGCGCCATCGCGATCATCGAACATCTCGGCAATTCGACGATCCTCTATGTCGACACACCAGCCGGTCAGCTGATCGTCGAAGGCGAAGGCAATCTCGACGCGAAATCAGGCCAAGCCGTCGGGCTCAGACTCAACGAGGATCACGCGCGCCTGTTCGGCGAAACGGGAGCGGCGCTCTGATCCGTGCGCGGGGACGCCGTTCCACCGCTCACGCGTCGGTCGTGAGTCTCAGCACGATATCCTGATCGTAATTACCAAAGCCACGGCCGAAGATGTTGACGCCGCCCGGATGGCGCGCATCCGGCTTGACCTCGATCCTCACCCGAACCGAATGGTGAGCGGAGAAGTCGAGATCTTTCGAAGTCAGCGACGAGATTTTCACGCCGTCGACGAACGCGCCATCGGGCGTCACCCTCCAGCTCTTCAGCATGCCATACTGGCTACCCTTCAGCTTCCACCAGTCCGGCGTATAAAGTCCCCGCTGATCGCCGAAATCGCCGGGGCTGGTCCAGACCCCAAGCTCCCGGCCGTTGATCGCAACGGTGATGTCGGACGGCCAGTCGGAAGCGGTCCCGGGAACCTCGGAAGAAAGCTCGAACGACAGGTCGAGCGCTGTGATCGCCTTGCCGACGTGGCGGGCGTTATTGGGAAATTGGTATTCGACGAAGCCGCGCGTGAACCACATGAGCCCCGCATTCATCCTGTCGGGATCGAGGAAGGTCCCGGGTACGTCAAGGAGACCAATCACCCCTTTCGGCGAGCAGAGTCCACAAGGCGCGCTCACTTCGCAGCTGGTGTAGAGCCCGATCGGCATTGCGACCTCGATGGCGTTGGCGTTGACGCCGCTGACATCGTCGCGGAGCATCACCAGCACCTCATCGAAAGCGGAGAAGCAGAGCTTCTGATTGCCCTTCCGGCCCTTTTGCGTTTCTGTCCGAATTAGGCCGGCGTTCTCGAGAAGCTGCAGATTGGATGAGGCAGTCGATTGAGGAAGACTGAGCGCCTCGGCGATGTCGTTGACATTGAGGCCGGGGCGACGAAGGAGCAGGCGTAAAATTCGCGCTCGCGCCGGGGAAGCCAAACCGCGCAAGACGTCCGGCCGTTCCGCGGGATCGATCACCAGGAAATTGCGCGACATTCTCCAGCCTGTGCGTACTTCTGGTTTTTGTATCAGCTTTTCGGATAGTTTGATAATTGCTGCCCGCGTCGGGTTCGCCCCTCAAACACACTGCGGAACCTCAAATGGATGTTGACGTAGCGGGCCGTCGCCCAACGCTGACGCTGGATGGCCTCTGGGACTTCGAATTTGAGGGCCCGACCGCGCGGCTCGACGGCGAGGGCCATACGATCCGCACGCCCGGCATCTGGCAGACCCAATTTCCAGCGTTGCGCAACGCGCAGGGGATGGGCCGCTATCGGCGTGGCGTTCAAATTCCTGCCGACTGGGCGGACAAGAACATCCACCTCATCATGGAAGGCGTCTTCCACGAATCGGTGATCCTGGTGGACGAGGCGGCGGTCGCCGTTCATGGCGACGGCTGGACGCCGATTGAACTTGATATGACCGACGCGCTTGCCGGCAAGACCTCGTTCGTGCTCGGCGTCGATGCGCGAACCCCCGACGATCGCAACGGCGGGCGCTTCAGCCAATCGCTCGCGGCCAAGCAGGACTGGTACGGGGTCCAAGGCGGAATCTGGAAGTCCGCGCGCTTGGAGGCGCGGGATCCAATCCACATTGCCGAAGCCTCCGTGCAAACATCGTTCGACCTCAAGACGGGCGTTGTGTCGGTGAGCGGTGAGATATCGCGCGCCGCCCCAGCGACAATTCTGCAGGTCAAGCTTTCGCGCCGCGGGAGCAGCGGTCGCGCGCCTCACTGAACTTCTCCAGTCGGACCGATTTCAGGCGTTTCTCACGCTTCCTCAAGCTGAAGCTTGGTCGCCGGAAGCGCCGAACCTCTACGACCTTGTGATCGAACTCATCGTCGGCGACAAAATTGTCGATGCGATCGAGAGAAGCATCGGCTTTCGGCGCTTCGAGGCGAAGGACGGGCGCCTCATGCTTAACGGCGAACCCTTCTACATGTTCGGCGCCCTCGATCAGGACTGGCATCCCGAGGAGGAGTGTCGCGCGCCGAGCGCCGAATTTCTCGAGCAGCGTTTCGCCAACGCGAAGGCGATGGGCCTCAACACCCTGCGCTGCCACGTCAAGATTCCCGACCCGCTCTATTTCGAGCTCGCCGACCGGCTCGGTCTCATTGTCTGGCTCGACATGCCGTACATGGAATTCCTCGCGCCGGCGACGCGCGTGGACTTGCGTCGCGTGTTCCAGGCGTCGGTCGCAACGCAAGGGCATCATCCCTCGATCGCAATCTGGACGCTGTTCAACGAGGGATGGGGTATCGATCTCGACGACAATCCGGACGACCGGCGCTGGCTGATCGAGACCTTCGACTGGGCGAAGACGCTCGTCCCCGACAGCCTGCTTGTCGACAATTCCCCCTGCTTTCCGCGCAACTACCACCTCAAGACCGACATCGAGGATTTCCATTGGTATAATGGCTTCCCGCATCAGAACGAGGCTTTCGCCGCGACGACGCGCGCCTTCGCAAGCCGCGCGGCCTGGACCTTCTCGCCGCATGGCGACGCAGAGCGGCGCGGCGACGAGCCGCTGATCTGCTCGGAGTTCGGCGTATGGGGGCTGCCTCACCCGCGCGAGATCCTGGAGGCGGACGGAAGCGAGCCCTGGTGGTTTGAAAGTGGCCACGACTGGAACCTCGGCGCTGCCTATCCGCATGGGATCGAAACGCGCTTTCGCGACGCCCAGCTTGCGCCAATCTTTGGCGACCTCGATCGGCTTCGTGAGCGCGGCGCAGGAGCTTCAATATCGCGGGCTCAAGCGCCAGATCGAGACGCTGCGCTGGGAGCGTGCGATATCCGGTTACGTCATCACCGAGCTCAACGACGTGCAGTGGGAATCGAACGGTCTCATGGACGTTCGAAACCACCCGCGCACCTTCGCTGGAAGGTTGGCCGAACTTCAACAGCCGTGGCTTATCATCGCGCAGACTGCGCGCACGGCTGTTCGCGCGGGCGAGCGCTTTGAGGTTTCCGTTCGACTCGCGGGCGCCGCCAATCCGCCCGACGGCGCGCGGCTCGCGTGGCGCTTCGCAGATCAAAGCGACGAGGCGGCGCTGGGATCCGAGCCGACGACCCTCGCGCTCTCCGCCAGCGCCGCCGACGCGATCGCCATCGTTCCGCTCGAGCTCGAGGCGCGCGACGGCAAGGGGCGCGTCCTATCGCGCAACGCGCTTGAACTCTGTGTCGTCCCCCCACTCGTTGGCGCGGCGCCGTCGCTGTTCCCCATCGATGAGCGCAGCCTCGAACATGCTCGCCGCGATCGGGTGGCCGAAGCGCGTCGCGACCGCCGAGGAAGCGGCGACTCTTGTCGCGACGCGGCTCACGACCCCGATCCGCGAGGCGCTTCATCGCTGGGCGCAAGGTCGTCCTCATCGCCAATTCTGCCGACGCGCTGATCGACCCGGAACGGAAGCTGCCGCTCAACGATCGGCACAACTTCCCCTCGATGCTGCTGCGGGAGCGCGCCGGCACGCCGTGGGACGGTCAGTGGATGGGCGCGTTCACCTGGCGGCGCATGGAGGGCCCATGGTCGGGCCTGCCCGGCGGCCCCATGCTCGACGAGCATTGGAGCGGGCTCTTGCCCAATCATGTGCTGACCGGCTTTCCCTCCACCGCCTTTGGCGGATTGGTTGATGCCGGCATGGCGGTCGGCTGGCTGCATCACGCCGCCGCGTTTGTGAAGCGCAGCTTCCTCGGCAAGGGCTGGCTCACCGTGTCGACCTTCGATCTCACCTCGCCTGAAGCCCATGAAAATCCGCTGGCGTCGCATCTCCTGAAGGCGCTGGCGGAGAGCTGACCTTCTCCCGCCGGGGCTCGTACGCGACGCCCTGCAGCCGACCGACTTGCAGGTCGGCTAGAGCGGCGATATAGATTTGGGAAAAGCTTTTCCGACCTCCGCCCGCACCAGCGGCCGGCGGTTCTGAATGGGAAAGCGACAAATGGGAGGAGTTGATGACGCTTATCAAAATCCTGAGAAACTCGGCGCTCAGCTTAGCCGCGTTTGGCTTCCTGGCCGCCGCCTCGCCGACTTACGCGGCCGACCTGGTCATGTGGGAACGCAGCGGCGGCAATAAGGACATGGTCGACAAGCTGGTCGAGATGTGGAACGCCAAATTCCCGGACCGGCATATCAATCTCACCTATATCCCGCATGCGGAGATGGTGGCTAAGCTCGCCCAGGCGATCGCGTCCGGCGACGTTCCTGATTTGATGGGGATGGACCTCATCTATGCCCCGCAATTCGAAAAGGCGGGCCAGCTCGTCGACCTCACCGACCTGATTGGCAATCTGCCGGAGCTGAAGACGGCGAGCCCTGGCCACATGATGGTCGCAACGTTCGACAAACGAATCTATGGCGTGCCGCTCTACGCCGACGTCTCGGCCCTATTCTATAACAAGGACTTGTTCGAAAAAGCGGGCCTCGATCCCAACAAGCCGCCGACGAGTCTGCCAGAACTCCGCCAGTACGCCGACAAGATCACCGCCCTCGGCGGCGACATCAAGGGTTATTACCTTGCGGGCTCGTGCGCCGGCTGCAACATCTTCACCGTCGGTCCGCTCATGTGGGCGTCAGGCGCCAAGATCGAAGCGAAGGACGCAGGTGATGAACCTCTCGTCGGGGACGGCGTCGCAAAGGTGCTTCAGTTCGAACGCGACATGGTCAAGTCGGGCAATGTGCACGCAAGCGACCGGGCGGAAAACGGCGAGACTTTCCATCTTCAATTCGGGTCGGGCAAAGTTGGAATGATGGGGACGGGCAACTTCAACATCAAACTTGCCCGGGACCAAAATCCGAACATGAAATTTGGCATCTCCCTGCTTCCGGGAATGGAGCCGGGGTCGTCAGCGTCATTCATCGGCGGTGATCTGGTCGTCGTGCCGAAAGGCTCGAAACGCGTCAATGACGCTGTCGACTTCATGAAATTCATCTTGTCGGATGAAGTTCAGGTCGAGGGTTACGCCAAGCTTCTCAACCTGACGACCCGCGCGGATATGGTCGACAACAAATACTTCAAGGCCGAGCCGCTGGTCCAAGATGTCGCCAAAGCCCTATCCGTCGGCAAGACCCCGTACACGCTCACGTTCTTCGAGCAGATCAACTCGCCGCAGGGACCGTGGCTGCAAATGCTGCAGCGGGCGTACTACACCGACGACCCGATCGATCAGATCATCAAGGATGCGAAAGCGCAGATGAAGGCGATCGCCACTCAGTGAACAAACGCCTCACGCGCCGCGCTCCAAAAGAGCGCGGCAAATTCTCGCGCGACGGGAACCGGCCGCCCACATCCGTGAACGAGGCGGCCGAAGCGACATAGATGAGTTGTTATCTGCGAGATCCTGCTCGGCGGGGTTACGAAGGTTTAGTCGATGTACAACACGCGGACGAGCGCGCTAATCGGCGCGTTATATCTGATGCCGATTGTGTTGTTTGTGTCTGTGTTTACTGCGTATCCATTCGTCCAGATGGTATGGATGTCGCTTCACAATTGGTCATTACTGGAGACAAAAAAATGGGTTGGCTTGGCAAATTTTACCAAAGCGTACAATGATCAGCAATTCTGGCAATCCCTATGGTTCACGCTAAAATACACTTTATACATCACACCTATTCTCATGATATCGGGGTATCTGATCGCGCTGCTCGTCGCGAGAAACACGCCTTTGCGCCAATTTACGCGGGCAGTCGTATTCATTCCGGTTGTCATTGGTCTCGGGGTTTCAAGTCTGCTCTGGTATTGGCTGTTCAGCTACAATTTCGGCCTGGTCAATCGTCTCCTCGTCGATCTCGGCATTGTCCACGCCCCGATCATCTGGTTCGGCGAGGACGCCAATCGAGCGCTTTGGGCGGTCATCGCTTCGATCGTGTGGAAGGTCGTGGGCTTCGGCATGCTGCTTTTCGTGGCGGCGATCCAGGCGATCCCCGAAGAGCTTACCGAAGCCGCGATGGTTGACGGCGCGTCCTATTGGCAGCGCGTCGTCAGGATCACATTACCGCTGACCTACAAGACGATCCTTTTGGTCACATTGGTGAGTGTGATTGGCTCGTTGCTGGCGTTTGATCAGTTCTTCCTAATGACCGCCGGGCAGCCGTTCAACCGCACGGCGTCGTTAGTGTTTTGGATCTACCTGAATTCGTTCCCCTATTTAAAGCTAGGCTATGGCGCGGCGCTGTCGCTGTTGCTCGCGGCCATGGTGCTTGTGTTCACAATCATCCAGCTGATCCTGACGCAACGCAGTCGTACGTGACGCGCCGCATGGCCAAAATCGGGACTTTCGCGTGAACGATGACAGCGCGAGCTTTGCATATTCTCGGCCAAAGACGAGGCAATCTTTTGCGCCCCGTCGGTATGACGGCCGTCAATTCCTCGTGGGCGCCGTTTGCATGGCGATCTGCGCCGTCATGTTGGCGCCGCTGGTCCTGTCGATTTCGGCGTCGCTGAAAACGACGTCAGAAGCCGCTGCGATCCCGCCGACCTATTTTACCCATCATCTCAGTTTCGAAAGCTATCAGAGACTTTGGAACTATCAGGCCGGTTTGCCCACCTATCTCATGAACAGCGGCGGCGCCGCGTTCCTCACGATCGCCTTTTGCCTTCTTTTGACGATTCCGGCCGGATACGCATTGGCGCGCTTCCCGGTGGCCGGCAAGGAATTCATCTTCGTCTACCTGCTGCTTGCGCTAATCGTTCCTTACCAATCGCTGCTGACTCCCATCTTCTTCATGTTCGCCCAGTGGCATCTGACCAACACGCTAGTCGGCCTTGCGATCGTCCACACCACGATTCAAATCCCCTTCAGCCTTTACATTATTCGCAACAGCTTCGAGGCGGTGCCGCGGGAAATCGAAGAGGCGGCGGTCATCGACGGCGCGTCGCTCTTCCAGGTTCTCACGCGCATCTGCCTGCCAGCGATTCGACCGGCGATCGTGACGGTGGCGTTGTTCGCTTTCATCACCTCGTGGAACGAGTTCCTCGGCGCGTTGGTCATCATGAACCGCGGCGTCACCTTCACCCTGCCGCTGGTTCTCGCGAATGCGCGTCAGGAGACCAGCATCGGGGGCACAGATTGGGGGATGCTGCAGGCCGGCATCACGATTTCGATCATTCCCTGCGTGCTCTTTTATCTGCTCTTGCAAAAATATTACGTCTCAGGGTTCACAAGCGGCGCGGTGAAATGAGCACTGGATTCTCACCGCATGACTGAGAAGTCAGCCAGATCCTCCGACGGCGAGAATCGGCGCGAGTACGCCCACACGCGTGCGACCCCCACCATCCACGATGTCGCGCGCGCGTCCAATGTCAGCATTGGCACGGTCTCCAAAGCCTTGAACAACATTGGCAGCTTGCGCCAGGAGACCCGCGAACGAATCGCGACTGTGGCGGAAGCCATCGGATATCGCCCGAACGATCTCGCGCAGAGCCTGCATCGGGCGCGCTCGATGACGGTTGGCATTCTCTCCAATGACAGCTTCGGCCGCTTCGCGTTTCCGATCGTCGAGGCGCTCGAGCGGCGCCTCTCCGATCACGGCATCGCCGTCTTCATGTGCAACGCCACCGACGATCCCATGCGCGAGCGCCGCCACATCGATCAGCTCTTGGGCAAGCGCGTTGACGGTCTCGTGGTCACCGCGCGGCGGGCCGACCGGCGCGCTCCGATCGAACCGGCCTCGCTCGGCCTTCCGGTGGTCTATGTGTTCTCGCAGGTCGAGAACCCCGACGCGCTTTGCCTCTTGCCGGACGACGAGGGCGGCGCGAGGCTTGCGGTCAGCCATCTCGCCGCTCTCGGCCGCAGGAGGATCGCCCATATCACCGGACCCGAACGATTCGAGGCGGTTCGCTTACGCGAAATGGGCTGGCGCAAGGCGCTGGCCGAGGCGGGGCTGAAGGCGGGCGCGAGCGACTGCCGGCCTGGCCAATGGTCCGAAGCCTGGGGACGCGAGGCGGCGCAGACTCTGTTCTCGCGCCGCCGGGCCATGCCCGACGCGCTCTTTTGCGGCAACGACCAGATTGCGCGAGGCGCCGTTGATGCGCTGCGCGAGATGGGTCTTGGCGTGCCTGACGACGTGGCCGTGGTCGGGTTCGATAATTGGGGCGTGATGGCGGAGGCGGCGCGACCGGCGCTCACCAGCGTCGATATGAACCTTGAGGCCTTGGGCCGCGAGGCCGGCGCATCGCTCATGGAGATGATGGGGGGCTGCGCGCTCAGGGGCGTGCGTCGATTGCCGTGCTCGCTCGTCATTCGCGATTCATGCGGGGCCCGCGGGCGGCGCGCCGAAAGGGGAAAACGATCATGAGCGAGAGCGCCTATTCCGCGATCCCGTTTGCGGATGTCCGCATCACCGGCCCGTTCTGGCGCGAGCGGCTCGAGACCGTGCTCGAGCACACGATTCCGAGCCAGCACGCGAAGCTCAAAGAAGTGGGCATCCTCGATTCTCTCAAGCTGCCGAAGCCTATTCCGCCGCTCACGATCCCGAGGAACAGCCACAATTTCACCATGCAGGTGTTCTGGGATTCGGATGTCGGCAAGTGGATCGAGGCGGCGAGTTACGCGCTCGCCCATCGGCGCGACGCCGACATCGAGGCGAAGATCGACGCCATCGTCGACGATCTCGCGCGCGCCCAATCGCCCGACGGCTATCTCAACTGCTGGTACAACGGGCGCGAGCCCGAGAAGCGTTGGACGAACCTGCGCGACAACCACGAGCTCTACAATGCGGGGCATCTGCTCGAAGGCGCCGTCGCCTACTTTCGCGCGACCGGACGACGCAAGTTGCTCGACATCATGGAGCGCTACGTCGATCACATTGCCGCGACGTTCGGCCGCGGTCCGGAGCAGAAGCGCGGCTATTGCGGGCATCAGGAGATCGAGCTCGCTTTGGTCAAGCTTTACCGGCTGACCGGCGACCGCCGCCGCCTCGATCTTGCGTCCTATTTCATCGACGAGCGCGGCGCCCAGCCGCATTATTTCACCCAAGAAGCGCTGGCGCGCGGCGAGGATCCCGCCAGCTTCTGGGCTGGAACCTATGAGTATAACCAGTCGCATATCCCCGTCCGCGAGCAGACCCGCGTCGTGGGGCACGCGGTACGCGCCATGTATATGGCGTCCGCGATGGCCGACCTGGCGTCAGAGCTCGGCGATGACGGCCTCAAGCGCGCTTGCGAAGCGTTGTGGCGCGACGTCACCACGGCGCAGATGTATGTGACGGCCGGTCTCGGACCGAAAGAAACCAACGAAGGTTTCACCGAGCCTTACGATCTGCCCAACGAGACGGCCTATGCCGAGACCTGCGCCTCGGTCGCGCTCATCTTCTGGGCCCATCGCATGCTTCATCTTGATCTCGATGGGCGCTATGCCGACGTGATGGAGCTTGCGCTCTTCAATGGCGCGCTGACTGGCCTCGCGCGGGACGGGACGCACTACTTCTATTCCAATCCGCTCGAGAGCCGCGGGCAGCACAAAAGGTGGGCGTGGCATCTCTGCCCGTGCTGCACGATGAACGTGTCGCGTCTGGTGGCGTCGGTGGCCGGGTATGCGATCTCGGCGCGCGAGGATGGCGTCGCCTTCCACTTCTACGGTGGCTTCGAAACCACCGCGACTTTGGGCGGCGTGAAGGTCGCCTTGCGTGAGACGAGCGACTATCCATGGGCAGGCGAAGTCCGTATCGAGATCGATCCCGAGACGCCGGCGGCTTTCGATCTCAAGCTGCGCATTCCCGGCTGGGCGAAGGATGCGGCTGCGGCCATCAACGGAGAGCCGATCGCACTTGCGCCGGTGAACGGCTACGCGACCATCCACCGGGTCTGGCGAACGGGCGATGTCGTGACGCTCGATCTCAAGATGCAGGCCGAGCGGCTTTACGCCCATCCGAACGTCCGCATGGATGTCGGGCGCGCGGCGCTCAGGCGCGGCCCGTTGATCTATTGCGTCGAGGAGGCCGACAATCCTGGCGGGCTGGTCCAGACTCTGTCCCTGCCACGCTCAGCGCCGCTCGACGCCGCATGGAGGGCGGACCTGTTTGGCGGCGCCATGACTCTGAAAGCGAGCGCGAAGAGGCTCGTTCCGGACAAGGAAGTCGGCGCGCTCTACTCGACTGAGCCGCCCGCGGTTCAAGACGCCCCGCTTGTCGCTCTGCCCTATCATCTATGGGCCAATCGTACGCCAGGCTCGATGCAGGTGTGGGTTGCCGAGCTTGAGGGGTAGTGCGTCGGGCCGGACAATGAGCGTATAAAGGGCCTTTGCGAGCTTGGCGCCGCCGTTGGCGGACAAAATGGGGAAACGACAATGCGCAACGCAATCTTCGCCTTGATTGGCGTCGCCTTCGTTCTCGCGCTCGCGCCTCCGCGAGCCTCAGCGCAGAGCAATCCGCCGCCGGGCGCTGCGGCGGCCGCCGCCATCCCAAGGACGGGAGCTGGCGCCGGGTCGAGCGCGGCCCGGACGCGGCACAGAAACACCCTCAACCGGCAGAGAGCGCGAGCGACCTCGGAACACGCGCGCCACGTCCGCACGAGCACACACCATTAATCTGGTCGCCTTGGCGTCGAGCTTAGCTTTGCGCCGGAAGCTGAACGGCGGAGCCATGGCGTTTGGCCGGCCAGGAGACGATGTGTCCTTGAGTAACCATAGTTTCAAGGAGATGGATCGCGGCCTCCGCGGCAGCGGGCTCGTCGAAGAACTCGATCACCAAGGGGAGATCGACGTTGAGCCGCAGCATGTCGTCCGCGTGAACCTCGCCATCGGCGCCAAAGCCGGCGACGCCTCGGAAGACAGTGACTCCCTTCACCGCGTGCTTGTCATGCAACGCCGAAAGGATCTCCCGCATCAAATTTGTGCGCAGGCCCTGATCGCCTTCGCTCAGATAGACGCGAACCATGAGGACGTCAGTCGACATTCGTGGCTCCGAGCTTACAGGTTTCGCGCGAGATAGGCGCCGCCGAACGCGGCCGCAAATCCGATGACAACGGACAGGACCACATAGAGCCCAGCCTTGAAGAACTCGCCGCTCTCGGCGAGCAGGAGGGTCTCCATCTCGAAAGTTGAAAAGGTTGTGTATCCGCCCAGGACACCCGTCAGAACGCCGACCCGAACGCTTGGCGGGATCATCAGGCGCTCAAGCGTCAAGATGAACAAGAAGCCCATCAGAAAGCTTCCGATCACGTTGATGCTGAGCGTCGCAAGCGGAAAATCGCGACCGAATGTTGCTTGCACGTAGACGCTTTGCGCGTATCTCGCCCAGCATCCGAGCGTGCCGCCAATCGCAATCGCGACGTAAGTCCACATCGTGCGTCTCTGTTAATGCGCGAGGGTCGGGCGGAAGGGGCGCGGCGAGCGAATCGGAACCTCAAGCGCAATCATGAAGGCGCCCCGCGGGAGCAGGAGCGTCGTGAGAGCGTGGGCTCGTGGAAGGATGATGTTGCGCACGATCAAAGCATAACTCTCCGTCTGCCAAAATGGCTGGACAGGAGTCATCAGCCCTGAGGGCGGTTAAAGGCGAACCCCATCGCCTGCTTCCTAAGCGTGGTCTCGCCCTTACGCCTTGTCAAGCGCGCCCGCGCTTTCCGGCGCCGCTTCATGCTAGATGGGCCGCTTAGCAACAGGGAGCCGTCATGATCTGGGGAACGCTTGCGCTGGCCTTTGCGGCCGCCTTCACCGGCGCCTCGTTCTATGTGAACTGGGTTGAGCAGCCGGCTCGCCTCAAGCTCGACGATGCGGCGTTGCTCAGCGAATGGGGGCCGAGCGACAGCCGCGGCGTCTCGCTTCTCATCGCGCTGGCGCTCGTGTCGGCGATCGCCGGCTTCATCGCCTATTTCGACACGCAGGACGTGCGTTGGGCGGTCGGCGCGGTCATCATCATCGGAAGCTGGCTTTACGCCTTCTTCGTCATGTCGCCGCTCGACAACCAGGTGCGCTCGCTGCGCGGCGGCGACGTGGGGGCGGCGCGCGCTCTGGTTCGCCAGTGGGGCATCGTCGAATCCGGGCTGACCGCGATCGGGGCGGTGGCGGTCCTCGTGTTTCTGTGGGCCCACCGCTGAGCGGCGCCCCTCATGGGCTTGGGCTCGCCTGGCCGCTTCATCCGCGACATCGCCGACGCGCTGCGCTTCTTCACCCGACTGCGCGTTGGCGAATCGGAGCCGGGCGCGCCTCTCGACATTGACCGCATCGCCTGGGCGGCGCCGGTCGCGGGCGTCGCGGTCGGCCTCGTCGGCGCGCTCATCCTTGCGCTCGCCGCGCTGCTCGGCCTGCCCCCGCTTCTTCGCGCGGCGTTCGCAACGGCGGCGCTCATCGCTGCGACCGGCGCGCTGCACGAGGACGGGCTCGCCGACGTCGCTGATGGTTTCGGCGGCGGCGCGACCCGGGCTCGGAAGCTCGAGATCATGCGCGACAGCCGCATCGGCGCCTATGGCGCGCTCGCGATTGCGCTCGCGCTCATCCTGCGCGTTGGCGCGCTGGCCGCGGCGCTCGACGGCGGGTTCTGGCGCGCCGCATTTAGCCTTACTTTGGTCGCGGCGCTCTCCCGCGCCGCGGCGCTGACGCCGCTCGCGCTCCTGCCGCCAGCGCGCGCCGACGGCGCGGGCGCTGCGGCTGGCCGGCTCGACTCGAGCGCGCTCGCCGCCGCCTGGGGCTCGGCCCTTGTCATTGCAATCGCGCTCGGCCTCGTCGCGCTTGGGCCGACCCATGCGCTCCTCGCGGCGCTCATGAGCGGCGCAGGTGCTTTGGCGATGGTGGCTCTGGCGCGCCGCGCGATCGGGGGACAGACCGGCGATGTCGCCGGCGCCGCGCAACAATGCGGCGAGATCGCCGCCTGGTGCGGACTTCTCATCGGGCACACGTCCACCTAAGTAAGGGCCGTGCCTACCGTCTCCACGCCCTGCATCAACGTCTGCGTTCTCGATCCGCTGTCGGCTTTGTGCATCGGCTGCGGTCGCACGGGCGAGGAAATCACCGCCTGGGCGACGATGAGCGAGACCGAGCGGCTTGTCGTGATGGCCGGACTCGACCAGCGGCTGGCCGAGGCGCGATCGCGAGCGGCGCGCAGCGGCCGGGTCGCGGCGCGCAATCGGCGGCAATGATGCGCTTCATCCTGCCCGTTGCGGCTCTGGCGGTCGCGATGGCGGCGCTGCTCATGACGCCGCACGATACGCGCCTGTTTGGGCTGAGCCACCAGCAATTCGCGAGCGCCGCAATCGGCGTGTCGCTCCTGCTGTGGCTCGCGCTCAGCGGCTTGCGTTCGGCGCGCCCGAGCGACATTGCGCGGCTCGCCACGGCGGCCATGACTTGGGCGCTTCTCTTGATCGCGGTGACCGGCGTCTACGCCTATCGCTTCGAGGCTTCCGCCATTGTCGGACGCATCACGGGCGAACTCCTTCCCTCGGAACCTCAGGTGGAACGAGGCGGGGAAGTCGTCGTCAACCGACGCCTCAGCGGCGAATTCGCGATTGCCGGGCGGGTCAATGCCGCGCGCGTGACCTTCCTGTTCGACACAGGCGCTTCCGCGGTGGTGCTGACCGCCGAGGACGCACGGCGGGCGGGCGTCGAGACGAGCCGCCTCGTCTTCGACGTTCCCGTCGCCACCGCCAATGGCGGGGCAATGGCGGCGGAGGTGCGGCTCGACCAGGTCGCGGTCGGGCCGATCGTCATGCGCAACGTGCCCGCGATGGTGGCGCGCCGCGGCGCACTGGACGAGAGCCTGCTCGGCATGAGCTTTCTTGAGCGGCTGAAGAGCTACACCGTCGAACGCGATCGGCTGGTCATGGTGGCGAAGTAGGCGCGCCTATTCGGCTGCCCATAGCCCGTCGAGAGACGGGCGTCCTTCCGGACGCCCTATGACGTACTCTCGCCGTCTCTCCACTCGGGAAACGGCCTCGCGCAACACCTCGAGCCCGGCGCCGGCACGGATCGCCTCGGTCGCCAGAACCTGACGAAAAGCGCGCGCGCCCGGCCGGCCGGTAAACATCCCATGCAAGTGGCGGGTGTAATCGTGCAGACGCTCGCCGCGCTGAAGCCCCCGCGCAATCGTCGGCATGAAGGCTTCGATCGCCTCGAACCCGTCGGCGACTGGCGCGGGCTCGCCGAAGAGCTCCGGATCGACGCCGATCAGAAGCTCCGGATTCTGATAGGCCGCGCGCCCGAGCATGATTCCGTCGACATGGCTCAATTGCGCGCGCCCCGCGGCGAGATCTGAAAGGCCGCCGTTGAGAATGATCGGCCAGTCGGCATGCGCGCGCTTCAGCGCATGGACGAGCTCATAGTCGAGCGGCGGGATCGACCGGTTGTCCTTGGGGCTCAGGCCCTCAAGCCAGGCCTTGCGCGCGTGGACGATGAGCGCGGCAGCGCCCGCCGCCTTCACCGCTTCCGCGAAGGCGAACAGGGCCTCCCGCGGCTCCTGCTCGTCGACGCCGATGCGGCACTTGACCGTAACCGGACTGTCGACTGCCGCGACCATCGCCGTCACGCATTCGGCGACGAGGCTGGGCTCGCGCATGAGGCAGGCGCCGAAGCGGCCGCTCTGCACCCGGTCGGACGGACAGCCGCAATTGAGATTGATCTCGTCATAGCCGAACTCGGCGCCGATGCGCGCCGCTTCCGCAAGCCGGCTCGGCGTCGCTCCGCCGAGCTGAAGCGCCACGGCATGCTCGCTCGGGTCGAAGCCGATCAGGCGCTCGCGCGGACCGAATACGACCGCGTCCGCGGTCACCATCTCTGTATAGAGCAGGGCGCGGCGCGTGAGGATGCGATGGAACGCCCGGCAGCGCCGGTCGGTCCAGTCCATCATCGGGGCCACGGAAAAGCGTGCGCTATAGGGTCGAGACATGGCGCTCATATAGGGAAGGCGCACGCAATTGTCGCCGACGGCGTTGCAGCCGCCACGTCTAGCGGCAATTCTCTTCACTTCGAGGGCGATCGAATTTCCTCATAGGTGCAAGCGAAGGCGGCTTTCTGAACCCTGTAGGTGTCCTTCGGGTCCTGGGCGTCCTGCACGATCGCATCGCCGGGACGTGCGACCATTGTCTCGCCCCAGGGCGCCGTGAAGGTGAACTCGCCGTCCTTTTCCGTCACCACGACGAAGCGCATATCCGCGCCGCGCGGCCGATATGGACGCCAGCCGTCGTCGCCTGCGGGTCCGGTCGGCCCTTCGTATCGGCTGGCGAATTTCGCACTGGGCACGAGGAACTCCTCGTTTCCGCTTTCAGGACACCGATTGCGAACCACCATGTCGCCTGCTTTAGCGGGCGGGCTCTGCGTTTCCTTGCCTTCCCCTTTGATGACGGTGACGACGACTTCGCCCGGCTTCGCCTCTCGCGCATCAACGATCTTTGTCTTACGAGCGAGACCGTCGCCGCCGAGGTCGCTCGCCTTTTGAAAGAACGCGTAGATGTCGATCGGCGTTTGGGCGAAAGACATCTGCCCGGACAACAGCAGTGCGGCAAATCCTGCACATAGAGTTCGGCGCATTGTCACGAGGCGTTCGCCCTTCGCTTAATCATGGGGTTGCGTGCTCGCCCACAGTTTGAGTCGTGCGCGGGACGGGGCAACGTCGCAAGTTACCTGTTCACTCCTTCATTTTTTCGGCATTGATCGGGAATTTTTGGTCGTGCGGAGAGTCTGAGTTGAAATTCGCGATATGAACGTCAAAGTTACATGGCGGCGTATGTCCGGGCTCGCGTCCAAAAAGCGGCATCCCGGCTAGCGCGGGGATGAATGATGGTGAGCCAGTCATTGCGCCGTTTGGATCCGTTTCGCTCGGCCTGCTGCATGGCCTTCGCGGCCTTAATGGCTTTGGCTTTGTCGCAGGGGCCGGTCCGGGGGGAGAGCCTTGTGGAACATCCGACTTTCTATCGCACGACAAAGGTCGACGGGCTCTCCATCTTCTACCGGGAGGCTGGGCCGAGCGATGCGCCGACGCTCCTCTTGCTGCACGGATTTCCTTCGTCATCGCGGATGTTCGAGCCGCTTTTTGCCCGGCTTTCCGACCGCTATCACTTGGTCGCGCCCGACTATCCGGGATTCGGGCATAGCGACTGGCCGGACCCGAAAGCGTTCAACTACACCTTCGACCATATCGCGTCGGTGATGGACGACTTCACCCAATCGATCGGTTTGTCGCACTACACGCTCTACATGCAGGATTACGGCGGCCCGGTGGGCTTCCGTATGGCGCTTGCCCACCCGGAGCGGGTCGAGGCGCTTATCGTTCAAGACGCGGTCGCGCATAACGAAGGCTTGGGCGAGCTTTGGAAACCGCGTCGCGCCTTTTGGGCGGATCGCGCCGCCCATGAGAGCGCGTTTCGCGCCAATTTCCTCTCGCTGGCGACGACCCGCGCCCGCCATGCGGGCGATGATCCAAACCCGGAACCGTACGACCCGGATCTTTGGACGGACGAACTGGCTTTTCTAAGCCAGCCGGGGCAAGCGGATATCCAGACCGAGCTCTTTTACGACTATCGAACGAACGTCGACGCCTATCCTAAGTGGCAGGCCTGGATGCGCGAGAAGCAGCCGCCTTTGCTGGTGATCTGGGGCAAGCATGACTTGTCCTTCGATCTCGGCGAGCCGGAACGCTATCGGAAGGACGTGCCCGACGCTCAAATTCACGTTCTCGACGCCAGCCACTTCGCACTCGACACCAAAGCCGATGAAATTGCGGCGCTGGTGCGCGACTTCATGGAGGCGCAGAAGCGATGAGCGGCGCAGGCCTCACGGAGGACGCGTGCGAAATGCGGTCAAAGGTCGAAATAGCCGTCAAGCTCCGGTTTGGCCGCGATGATGGCGCGCGCACGTTCTTGCAGATTGGCCTGAACCTGTTCCAGAGAAGCGTTCGCGGGCTGCTTCAACGCAATGCCGTTTACAACGGGTTCTAGCTCCGGACGGGTTTTCAGCGCGCCCTCGATCTTGCGCCTAAGGCGAGCGTTTCGGTATTGCATGTCGTTCTCTTTCACCGCTGCCTCCCCTTATGCTGCTTGACGCATGAAGCGATAGACAGTCGCCAATGCCGATCCCGAACGCGCTGCGATAGCCTCGCGCGTCTGCACTCGCAAGGCGAAATGTTCCGTCTTTGCCGCTTCCGCCCGGGGCTCGCGAATGCGTGATCGAGAGGTTGCGTCGACCCGACCCGCACTGCGGAAATCTCTGGCGAAAAGCTGAAACTCGTGCTATTGTTTTCCCAATCGACGAACCGAGCGCGCTGTGCGCTTGGCATTTCGGAGGCGGTGTGAAAGGGAGAAGATTTTTTTATTTAAATCGGCTCGTAACCCATTGATAAGTCTCGTTTCGAAAAAATAAACGCTAGTAAACGCTAGCTATTTTACTAGCGTTTACTAGCGTTTATTGGCCTTTATTGGCGTTTACTCCGCCACTTTGACCTTGGCCGAACCGCGCCGTTGCGTGGTATCGCTTCGACTTGCCCGCACGGCGACGGCGGAAGTCTCATGGGAGGAGAGTGGTGGCCAAACCCCTGATCGTGATCGATCCGCAGCCGCGGTCGCTCGAGGAGATCTTCGAACCGAAGATCTGGGCGCGGCTGAAGGACCTTGGGGAGCTCGCGATTCACGAAGGGCCCGGCCGCATGCCGGCCGAGCGCTTCGAATCCTATCTTCCCGAGATGGCGCTTTTGATCGGCCAGAGCGACATGCCGAAGGCGCGCCTCGACCGCGCGTCGAAGCTGCGCGCCATCATCAACGTCGAGACCAATTTCCTTCAGAACGTGGACTACGACGTCTGCTTTGAGCGCGGTATCCATGTGCTGGCGCCGGGCTCCGCTTTCGCCAAACCGGTCGCCGAGATGGCGCTCGGAATGGCCATCGACCTTTGCCGCGGCGTGACCACAGCGGACCGCGCGATGCGGCGCGGCCAGGAGAAATGGCTGCTCGACGGCGCCGAGGGCTGCTTCTCGCTTTACGGCGCGCGGATGGGCCTCATCGGCTTTGGTGATCTTGCGCGCGCCTTTACGCCGCTCCTCGCGCCATTCGGCTGCCCGATCAAGGCCTACGATCCGTGGGTGTCCGACCATTTCATGGCCGGCTTCGGTGTCGCCTCCGCGTCGCTCGAGGAGGTGTTGAAAACAAGCCAGATCATCGTCGTGTTCGCCGCCGTGACCAGCGCGAACCAGGGTTTCCTCGGAAAACGTGAATTCGAGATGATCGCGCCTGGCTCTGTGTTCCTGTTGATGAGCCGGGCGGGGGTGGTCGATTTCCCCGAATTCCTGCGGCAGGTCGAAAGCGGTCGGTTCCGCGCCGCGACCGACGTCTTTCCGCAAGAGCCCGCGCCGAGCGACGAGCCGGCGCGAAAGGTCGAGGGCCTGTTGTTGTCGCCGCATCGGGCCGGCGCGATGACCGATGCGCTATACGAGATCGGGCGGCAGACGGTCGCCGACGCCGATCTCATCCTGCGCGGCCTGCCGCCGCTCTCCTCACGGCGCGCCCAGCGCGAGACGGTCGCGCTCTCGCGGTCGAAGCCGATCGAGCGCAGTTGAGGCGAGGGCTGCTTGACATTGAGCTGAGCCGAGACGTAGCCTAAAACGTTATAGAGAAGCCGGCAGCGAGCCGGCTCGATTGTCGGCGACGCCGGGAGGCGAACGGTCGATGGGGAGAGCGCCCACCATTCGCGACGTCGCGCTCCGCGCGGGGGTTTCGGTCGCGACTGCCTCCAATGTCGTCAATGGCGTCCGTCCGGTTGGAGAGGCGAGCCGCCGCAAGGTGCTCGAAGCGATCGGGGCGCTCGATTATCGACTCGACCGTGCAGCCAGCGCCCTTCGCGGCCGGTCTACTCGCCTCATCGGCATGGTCGTCCCCGACATCACCAATGTCTTCTTCGCCAGCCTTGTGAACGGAGTCGAGGCGCTTGCCGAACGCGACGGCTACGATCTCCTCATCGTCTCGACGAGCGAGGACGCCGCGAACGAGCGCCGCCGTATCGAGGCGCTCGTCGCTCGCCGCATCGACGGGCTGATCGTCGTCCCGGCGGCCGATGATACGATGCCGGCGCTCAAGGACGGCAGAGACGGTTCGCGCGTGCCCCCAACGGTGCTGATCGACCGGGGGGCGGACGCGCCGGGATTCGACACAGTGCGCGCCGATTGCGTCGCTGGCGGCTATGCGGCGGCGCGCCACCTCATCGACCTCGGACACCGCGACATTGCCGTTCTCACCCATTCGAAGCGTCTCAACAATATCGAGCAGCGCATCGCCGGCTATCGGCGCGCTCTCAGCGAGTCAGGGCTCGATGGGCGAGACCGCGTCATCTACGGCGGCCATGATCTCGAAAGCCAGCGCGGCGCGATCGAACTCGAGCTCGACCGCGCCGATCGGCCGACCGCGATTTTCGCCCTCACCAACGTTTGCGCCCTGGCCTCGATCAAGGCCGCGCGCAGTCTCGGCCTCGAAATCCCCGGCGACGTGTCGATTGTCGGCTTCGACGATTTCGACTGGATGTCGGCGCTCAGCCCCTATCTGACTACCGTCGCCCAACCGGTCGACGATTTCGCCTCCACCGCCTGGCGCCTCCTGATGCGACGCCTCAAGGGCGAGGTGGAGAGCGACGTCGAACGGATCGAACTTCCCTGCACCCTCAAGGTGCGGGAATCGACCGGGTCAGCGCGCCCGCGGCTCAAGGCCGTCGCGGAGGTCCGATGAACACAAAAACATCAAGGGAGTGAGACATGTTCAAACGTTCGACTTTAGCCGCCTCAATCGCGGCGCTTGCGCTCGGCCTTGCGGGATCGGCCGCCTTCGCTGCCGATAAGCCGGTCTACGGCGTCCTGATGAAGACGCTCTCCAATCCGTTCTGGGGCGCGATGGAGAAGGGCGTGGACGAGGGCGGGAAGAACGCCGGTGTCGAGATCTTCCTGGACGCGGTCGAATCCGATCAGGCCGCCGAGCCGCAGCTCAACGCCTGCAACACCATGTTACAGAAGAAGACCGCGGCCATGATCACCGCGGCGATCAATTCGACCATCCTCTTGCCCTGCCTCAAGCAGGCGAACGAGATGAAGATCCCAGTCGTCGACCTGGACAACAATCTCGATCCCGCCATCACCAAAAAAGCTGGCGTCGACATCGCCTTCCACATCGGTTCGGACAACGAGGCGGCGGGCGCAAAAGGCGCCGACTATCTGGTCAGTGTGCTCGGCAAAGACGCCAAGGGGCCGGTGCTGGTGATCGAAGGCCTTTCCGGCAACATCACAGGCGAGAAGCGGGCGCACGGCTTCGCCGAAGAGCTCAAGAAACAGGCCCCGGGACTCAACATCGTCGCTTCGCTGCCTGGCGACTGGGATAGCCTGAAGGCCGCTAACATCACCAATGACACCCTGCAGCGAACGCCGGATTTGGTCGCCATCTTCTGCGCCAATGACGACATGGCGCTGGGTTCGGTCGAGGCGGCGCGCGCGGCGGGCAAGGACAAGCTCATCGTTATTGGTGTCGACGGCAACTCCAACGCCGTCAAATCGATCAAGGCAGGCCGGCTCAACGCCTCGGTGGCGCAATTGCCCTATCTAGTCGGCAAGCAGGCAGTCGAGAACGTGAAAAAGCTCCTTGCCGGCGACAAAGTTCAAGAGACGATCAATGTCCCGACACTCGTTCTGTCTAAGGAGGTCATCGAGGCGAACAAGGATCCGATGCTGCAATACGTCAAGTGAATCCAACTGGCTCCGTTGGCGCGCCTGATCGGGCGTGCCTACTTGATTTGAGGATGGCCTGATGACTTCGGCGTCAACGGGCGCCGCGCCTCCCTCGTGGCGCGCGCGCTTCGCCAGCGGAGCCGCGGTGCGGCTTGAATCGCTCATCGTGCTCGCGGTTCTCTGCGTGACGATGGCGATGTTGTCGAACGCGTTCCTTTCCGTCTCCAACATCCTCAATATCCTGCTCTCGACGTCGGTGTTCGGCACGTTGGCGATCGGTATGACATTTGTCATTTCGTCCGCAGGCATCGACCTTTCGGTCGGATCGATTCTTGCGCTCTCGGGCGTTGTCGGCGCGATCCTGACTTCCAACCTTGAGCTCCCCTGGTGGATCGGCGTTCTGGGTTGTCTTGCAACGGGGTCGCTCACTGGCGCGCTCAATGGATTCCTCGTCACCAAGGCAGCGATTCCGCCGTTCATCGTCACGCTCGGAATGCTTGGAATCGCGCGCGGTTTCGCGCTGGTGCTGAGCAACGGCATTTCAATTTATGGCCTACCCCCGGAGATCGTTTGGCTTGGACAGGGACGTCCGTTCGGAGTGCCGACCCCGGTCATAGTCCTTCTGCTCGCCGCGCTCGTAGCGCACGTGCTGCTCGCCCATACGCGCTTCGGCGTCTATGCGCAGGTCATCGGCGACAACGAAGGCGCGGCGCGCGCGATGGGCGTGGGCGTCAAGCGGATGAAAGTGCTGATCTACACATTGTCCGGCCTGCTCTCGGGCCTTGCCGGTCTGCTGTTCGCCGCTCGCGTCAATTCGGGCGAGCCGACCGCGGGCCTCAGCTACGAGCTTACCGCGATCACAGCGACAATTCTCGGCGGCACAAACCTGTTCGGCGGCCGCGGCAGCGTTCTTGGCACGTTGATCGGCGCGCTGATCATGGGGGTCCTGCAGAACGGGCTGAATCTGATGGCCGTGCGGCCTTTCTACCAGCAAATCGCTATCGGTGCGGTGCTGATCCTCGCGGTATGGCTCGACCGCATCAATAGCAAAGAAGGCTGGCGTCGATGAGCCTTCTTGAGCTTAAGGATGTCCGCAAATCCTTCGGCGCCATCGAAGCTTTGCGCGGCGTCACCTTCTCGGTCGACGCAGGCAGCGCGGTGGCGCTCGTTGGCGACAACGGCGCAGGCAAATCGACGCTGATGAAGACGATCACCGGCGTCAATCGTCCCGACGCCGGCGAGATCCGCTTCGACGGCGTCTCCATTGTCGGCAAGGAGCCGGGCCGCATTCGCGAGGCCGGTATTGAGATGATCTATCAGGACCTCGCGCTTGCCCGCATGCGCGACGTCGCCTCTAACATTTTTCTCGGCCGCGAGCTGACGCGCTCCGTTCTCGGCGTGAGGTTCATCGACACCAACCGCATGCACGCCGAGGCGGAGGCGATGGTCGCGCGGCTCGGCGCCCGCATTCCCTCCGTGTCCCAAATGACGGGTCAGCTCTCCGGCGGCCAACAGCAGTCGGTCGCGATCGCCCGCGCGCTCACCTTCAACCCCAAGCTCGTGATCATGGACGAGCCGACGGCCGCGCTCGCCGTCCGAGAAGTCGAGCACGTGCTGGACCTCATCCGTGCTCTCAAGAAGGACGGCATTTCCGTCATTTTGATCAGCCACCGATTAACCGACGTGTTCTCGGTCTCCGATCGCATTGTCGTCTTGCGCCAGGGTCAGGTCATCGCGGACGACGCGACCCGCGACACCAGCATGAACGCCGTCGTCGCCCATATCGTCGGCGCGCATTCGGAGCCAGCTTCGTAGGCCCGAGTGCGGATGAAGCCCCTTCAAGACTGGAGACGCAATTGAAATTCGGCATTTATTACTCGTACTGGGAGCAGGAATGGAGCGCCGACTGCCTGAAATATGTCGAGAAAGTCGCCAAGCTGGGCTTCGACGTCATAGAAATCGCCGCTCATCACCTGAACAGCTATAGCCCTTCGCATATCGCCGAAGTCGGCCGTTCCGCGCGAGACAACGGCATCGTGATCACGGCCGGACTGGGTCCATCCCAGCAGAGGAATCTTTCCTCCGCCGACCCTGAGATCAGAAAAGCGGGCCGCGCCTTTTTCGAAGAGACCCTGACCAACCTCGCCAAACTCGATATCCACGTCATCGGCGGCGCTCTGCACTCCTACTGGCCGATCGATTATTCGAAGCCAGTCGACAAACCGGGAGACAGAGCGCGAGGCCTGGAGGGCATCTCTAGCCTCGCCGATTTTGCCGCCAACCTCGGCGTCAATCTGTGCCTCGAAGTGCTCAACCGGTTCGAGAACCATGTCCTCAACACCGCCGAGGAGGGAGTCGCCTTCGTCCGGGAGGTCGGCAAGCCCAACGTTAAGGTCATGCTCGACACGTTCCATATGAACATCGAGGAGGATAGTTTCGGCAAGGCGATCCGCACCGCTGGCTCCCTGCTCGGCCATTTCCATACCGGCGAGAACAATCGGCGCGTTCCCGGCAAAGGCGGGCTGCCCTGGCACGAAATCGGGACGGCGCTGCGCGAGATCGGATATTCCGGCGCGGTCGTCATGGAGCCGTTCGTGAAGATGGGCGGCCAGGTCGGCGCTGACATCAGGGTTTGGCGCGATCTGAGCGACAACGCCGACGAAGCTCAGATGGATGAAGCCGCGCGAGCGGCCTTAGCGTTCTCGAGATACGTGCTCGGCGGTGAGCCGCGAAGCGACCATGGATAATGCCGGACCGCCAGCGTAGCAGAAGGAGAGAAATGGCACAGCAACGGATCGCGGTATGTAAGCACAACCAAGAGATTGTACCATCTCGCATCTGCGAAAGATGCGTGTAAATAAGCTTGCGGCAGTCAAAGAGATCGACGAGCCGGCAGATTGACGGCCATTTTGCTTTCCAATATACTGAAGAAACAATCAATGCTGTCTTGGCTTGGTCCGGCGGCGCAATCCAAATACGGGTAGGGACTTATGAACTGCAAGGCGGCCTTTTCAGCCGCGGCGCTGGGTGCGGCTGCATACACGGTTACCCTCGGAGCCAGTTGGTCGGAGACCATTGCCATTCCTTCGCAGGTCGACGGCGGGAAGGGATCTGACGTTCCTGCGACGGTCAACGAGGCTGGCTTCGGTCGCCCCGCGACAAGCGACCATCCCGAGGGCGGCGCGGATTCGCTGGCCCTGGGCGGCTCCTCAGCTTCGGATCCGATGGCGCTGAGAAGCCGCGGCGAATCGGGCGACGATGCTCCGGACGCCATAGGCTCCCTTGCTGCCCCCGAGCCGTCGACATTGACCAGGCTGCTGATCGTCTTTAGCGACCTGCGCGCCCAGGTATTCGGGGGTCGTTGAACCGTCGTCATGCGTTCGGGATGTTGCGCGCGAGCGCTTCGAGCACCGCCATGCGCACCGCGACTCCCATCTCGACCTGTTCGCGAATGAGCGACTGCGCGCTGTCGGCGACCAGCGTGTCGATCTCGACACCACGGTTCATGGGGCCCGGATGCATGACGAGCGCCCCGGGTTTGGCGTAGCCGAGCTTTTCCTCGTCGAGCCCGAAATAGCGGAAGTATTCTCGCGCCGACGGCACGAAGGCGCCGCTCATGCGCTCGCGCTGCAGGCGCAACATCATGACGATATCCGCGTCCTTGAGGCCTGAGCGCATGTCGCGCGCGACTTCGACGCCCATGCGCTCGACGCCCGCCGGAAGCAGCGTCGAGGGCCCGACGACGCGCACATAAGCGCCGAGTTTACTGAGCAGCAGGATATTCGAGCGCGCCACACGCGAATGAAGGATGTCGCCGCAGATCGCGATGGTGAGACCCTCGATGCGGCCGAGGTTGCGCCGGATGGTCAGCGCGTCGAGCAGCGCCTGGGTTGGATGCTCATGGGCGCCGTCGCCGGCGTTGACGACCGAGCAGTCGACTTTGCGAGCCAAGAAATGCACGGCGCCCGCATGGTGGTGCCTCACCACCAGAATGTCGGGCCGCATGGCGTTGAGCGTCATGGCGGTGTCGATCAGCGTCTCGCCTTTTTTGACGCTCGACGCCGCAACCGCCATGTTCATCACGTCCGCGCCCAGTCGCTTGCCGGCGAGCTCGAACGACGATTGCGTGCGCGTAGACGCCTCGAAGAACAGATTGATCTGAGTGCGGCCGCGCAAGGTCGCGCGCTTTTTCTCGACCTGCCGTGAGATCGTCACCGCCTCATCGGCGAGATCGAGCAACGCCACGATCTCCTCACGCGACAGATGCTCGATGCCAAGGAGATGGCGTTGGGAGAAGACGTGCGGGGGCGCGGCGATCATCGGTGAGGCACGATTCCGGATATCAATGACTGAGCCAAAACGCGAGGCGCTTCAATTGTGCCGGAGGGCCGCTGTCTCGACAAGCAATCCCTCGGCCCGGACCAGCCGCCAAACAGCCAAATAAGCGCCAATAAACGCTCTTAAACGCGAATAAACGTTAGTAAAATAGCTAGCGTTTACTAGCGTTTATTTTTCCGAATCGGGACTTTTCAATGGGTTACGACCGATTCAAATAAAAAAATCCTTTCCGCTGTTATCCTCTGTCTCGAACGCCGCGCTGGTCCTCAACTACGCCACCAAACGAGCAATCGGTCCGAGCGGGATTGAGAAATCAATAGCATGGACCTCTGATTTTCGCAACACAATATCGTGTATTTTCGTTCGCCGGAATATGGGCCCTAGGATCAAACTTAATCGCACTTGCGCCGGTGGCCGCTCGATAGGGCGCCGCAACGCGCAAATAGCGATCACGTCGCGATCGTGTGGCCGATGGGTCAATCGTCCAAAGCCACCCTTCGCTCATCGCCTTGCGGTTGCTTTCCTTCGGCTCAGTTGAATGCGTGACCCTCACCGGTATTGTGCTAATTTGAACGGCGGCTCGCTACGGGGCCCTCTTCCGGAGCAACGCTCCTTTGTTCGTCATCCTGCGATGATCTGCTCTGGATGCATCCCACGCGACCGCGTCCTGAAAACACGATCGCAATAGCGGGCGCTGCCCCCAATAACACGGCGCGGCACGGGCCCCACCGCCCACTTCGACGTCTCAAAACTCTGCATCCTCGACTTCATCGATCACTTGCCGCACTGCGGCGTAACGCTGGGTCAAATCGGCTACCGTCGCCGCTCGCGCAGCCTCCAAAGCGATCTTCGCCCTCAACCCAATCGATCTTGCGCGTTGAAGCGATGAAGCCGGTCGCGCAGCATGGCCTGCTGGGGCCGTCTACGCGGCCGCAACGTTCGACACAAGCCCGGCCCACTCCCCGGAGACGCTTCGCTATATCACCTTGTCGAGCGTGATCGGCAGGTCGCGCACGCGTTTGCCCGTCGCGTTGAACACCGCGTTGGCGACCGCGGCGCCGACGCCGGTGATGCCGATCTCGCCGACGCCGCGCGCGCCCACCGGAGCGTGAGGATCCGGCTCGTCGGTCCAGATCACGTCGATTTCGGGCACATCCAGATGCACCGGCACGTGATATTCGGCGAGTGACGGGTTCATGATCCGCCCGGTGCGCTCGTCGAACGAAACCTCCTCCATGAGCGCGAGGCCGAGGCCCATGATGATGCCGCCGCGGAACTGGCTCGCCGCCGTCTTGGCGTTGAGGATGCGGCCGCAGTCGAACGATCCCAGGAATCGGCTGACGCGCACTTCGCCAGTGACGACGTTCACTCGAACCTCGCAAAACAGGGCGCTGTGACTGTGCATCGACCAATGTTGCAGCTCGAGCGGCATCGGCGCCTCCGCCTCGACCGTAACCTCCTCGCGCCGCGCGCGAGCTGAGGATCGAGACGTAGCTTTCTCGGCGAGCCTCATCGTCGAGAGCACATAGCCCGCCCTCGGAACCGCCCACCTCGTCGGGACTGAGGCCGGCCAGCGGCGAGTCGTTGCCGGCGAGCTTCAGGAGTTCCTTCACCAGCGCCCGATGAGCGGCGATGATCGAAGCGCCAATTGCGGCTGTCTGCTGCGAGCCGCCCGCCAACACGGCGCCGGGGAACAAGGTGTCGCCGTAGAGCACTTCCACCTGCTCCAGCGGCAGGCCCAGCCGTTCGGCCGCGACCTGCGCTTGGGCCGTGGCGGTCCCCATGCCCATCTCGTGCGCCGCAATGGCGACGGTCGCGCGACCCTCACGCGTTATGGTGAGGCGCGCCGCGCCGCCGGGCATCCGATAGTATGGATACGTGCCGGTGGCGCAGCCCATGCCGATAAGCCAGTCGCCCTCGCGCGTTCGCCGCGGGCGTCGCGCTGCGCTTGTCCCAGCCGAACCGCTTGGTTCCGTCACGCCAGGCCTGCACGATCCCGCGCTGCGAGAAGGGAAGTCCGGTCAGCGGATCCTTGTCGGGTTCGTTCCGGATGCGCAGCTCGATCGGGTCCATGCCAAGTTCAACCGCCAGCTCGTCCATCGCGGATTCGAGCCCGAACGTGCCGACCGCTTCGCCTGGAGCGCGCATGAAGGTGTTGGCGACCATGTTCATCTTCACGGTCTCGACGTCCAAGAAGAAGGTCTTCGACGCGTAGACGCTCTTCGCCGGCAGCACGAATGGCTCTGGCATGTTGTTGTGCGGAGTCATTGCCACCACTCCGGTATGGATCAGGGCGTCGAGCCGTCCATCGGCTTGCGCGCCAAGCGCGACGCGCTGTTCGGTGACGGTACGGCCGCCGACGACACGGAATACGCCCTCGCGAGAGAGCATGATCCGCACGGGCCGGCCTGCAAGCTTCGCCGCGGCGGCCGCCAGAATCTGATGCTGCCAAAGAAGCTTGCTGCCAAAGCCGCCGCCAACGAAAGGCGAGGTGATGCGCACCTGCTTTTCCTTCAGCCCGAACACCTCTGCGATCGTCCAGGCTTCATGCGCCACCGCCTGTGAAGCGTCGTGGATCCGCAGCGTGTCGCCCTCCCAAGCGAGGGTGCAGGCGTGCAGTTCGATAGGGCTGTGGTGGTGACGAGGCGTCGTGTACGTAACATCCACCTTATGCGGGGCGGCAGCAAGCGCAGCCTCGGCGTCGCCGACCTTCTGCTTCAGCGGCTCGCCCATGAACAGGCCTGAACTCGCTGCCCTTGGCCTTTGCGGCGGCGAGCGAGATGACCGGGTTCTGCTCTTCATAGGCGACGCGGATCAGCGTCTGCGCGTGCTCCGCCTGCTCTTGCGTCTCGGCGAGCACGAGCGCGACCGGCTGGCCGTTCCAGTGGACGCGATCATCCTGCATGATCGGCAAGTCATCGGGACCAGCGGCCTTGGGCTTGCTCATGAACGGCGGCGCCCGATTGAGCTTCGGGGCGTTGTGATGCGTCATCACCAGAACGACGCCCGGCGACGCTTCGGCCGCTCTCGGTGTCGATCTCGGTGATCCGGCCGCGGGCGATGGTCGAGTATTTGAGCGCCGCGTAGGTCAGCCCCTCCATCGGGAACTCGGCGCAAAACTGCGCCTTGCCCGACACCTTCAGTGGGCCGTCAATTCGCGAAACCGACGCGCCGATCAGACCGTGCTTATGATGCATCAGCGGATCGGGGTGGCCGCCGGGAATCCAGCCGTCGGGCGCAAGCGCGATGGCTTTCTTCATCACCGCCTGGACGGCGTCCTGCACAACGCTCATTGCGCGGCTCCCTGGGCTTTGGCGAGCTTGCCGAGGGTGTCCGCAATCACGCGCGTGGCGAGCTCAATCTTGAAAGCATTGTCGCGCAACGGCTGAGCCGCGGCGAGCTCCGCTTCGGCCGCTTGGCGGAAGGCGGCCTCCGTCGCCGGACGGCCTTTCAGCGTCGCCTCCGCTCGCTCTGCGCGCCACGGCTTGTGCGCCACGCCGCCGAGCGCGATGCGCACGTCCTTGATCATGCCCCCCTCCATCTCGAGGCCAGCGGCCACCGAGACAAGGGCGAAGGCGTAAGAGGCGCGATCGCGCACCTTGCGGTAGGACGAGCGCGCGGCGACCCCGTTCGGCGGCAGCGGTCACCGCAATGATGAGTTCGCCGGGCTCGAGCACGGTGTCGACTTGCGGCGTGTCGCCGGGCAGGCGGTGGAACGCAATCAGCGGAATGTCGCGCGATCCGTTCTTTCCCCTCACCGTCACGACCGCGTCCAAGGCCGCAAGCGCGACGCACATGTCCGAGGGGTGAGTGGCCACGCAGCTCTCAGAGGCGCCGAGCACGGCGTGGTTGCGATTGAAGCCGTCGCGCGCGTCGCAACCCTCGCCGGGCGTTACGCTTGTTGCAGCGCGCGGCGTCGTCGTAGAAATAGAGGCAGCGGGTGCGCTGCATGAGATTGCCGCCGACCGTCGCCATGTTGCGGATCTGCGCGGAGGCGCCGGCCAGGATCGCCTGGGCGAGCAGAGGAAAGCGCTCGCGCACACGCCGATCGGCCGCGACGGCTGTGTTCTTCACGCCGGCGCCGATCCTCAAGCCTCCGCCTTTGGTCTCTTCGATATCGCGGGAAAGCCCGGTCACGTCCACCAGCACATCGGGATGCTCGATGGTCTCGCGCATGAGGTCGACGAGATTGGTGCCGCCGCCAAGATATTGGGCGCCAGCGCGCGCCCGGGCCGTGAGAGCCGCGCTCACGTCGGAAGCGCGTTCGTACTGAAATGGAGTCATCAGGCGGCCTCCCGCTTAGGAACCGGCGCGGCCTGTCGCCGAAGGTCTCATGGATCGCATCGACGATGCCGTTGTAGGCGCCGCAGCGGCAGAGATTGCCGCTCATCCGCTCGCGCAGCTCGTCGTCACTGAGCGCTATCGTCTCCGCCTCGAGATCCGCAGTGACGTAACTCGGCACGCCCTTGCGAAGCTCGGCCGCCATGCCGATCGCCGAGCAGATCTGACCGGGCGTGCAATAGCCGCACTGGAACCCGTCATGTTCGACAAACGCCTGCTGCAAAGGATGGAGCGCGCCGGGGGCGCCGAGGCCCTCGATCGTTGTGATCTCGCGGCCTTCGTACTGCACGGCCAAAGCGAGGCAGGAATTGATGCGCTCACCGGCGACCAGGACGGTGCAGGCGCCGCACGCTCCCTGATTGCATCCCTTCTTTGCTCCAAAAAGGTGAAGATGTTCGCGCAAGAGATCGAGAAGCGACGTTCGCACGTCCACTTCCCGCTCCACTTCGCGGCGATTCACAATCCAGCGCATCGCGTACTCCGCTTGATCCAATCAGCGGGCTTAACGCGCGGGCGGCGAAGTTGCTCCATTCGGACGCGTCACCACAATACCAATACGTGGAACACTGTATTGAACCATGCGGCGCTAGCCGCGACCAACTCCTGAACCCGCTCCATGCGCTCAAATCAGAGAGGGGAAGGCCGCACGATCCCGCGTCGCGAGTCGGTCTACATGATCCGGTTTAGCGGATTCTTGCACTCAGCGATCGCCGTGCAACGGCAAGAATGCCCAAATTGCTGTCATTCGCTGCAAGCACTGTGAGACGGGGGAGAGATCGACGCTGCGCGGTCGTTGCAAACATTGCTGCGCGGATCGAAGCTGCTCCGGCCTGAGACCTGGGCGTGGAAGGGGTCGCGTCCAAGCTACCAATCATACGAGCGGCGGCGGTTCAGGCGGAGCCGATCATCCTCGATCTCGACGCGACCGTCGCAAAGGCTTGTGATCTCATCCGCGAGGCGGCCCAGAACGGGGCGAAGCTCGTTGTCTCTCCGGAGATGCTCATTCCGACTTATGTCGATGGCTCGCGACCGCGCCGGCGTCGCGCGGATGGTCGGCTATCTCGCCGCGCACCACACGCTCAGCAAAGAGGTGGTCGAGGCGTGAGCGAACGCACCGGCGGGTTGCGCTGTTCGTCGAGGAGGTCACGCGCCTTCTGTTCGAGCGCGGCGAGGCCGGCGGCTTGCAGGCGGCCCTGCCGACGCTTCAGCAGTCGCTGGCGGCGCGGCTCGACCGGGGCGGGCCAGCGCGCGAAGTCGCGCAGATCGGCGCGGTGCTTGGGCGAGATTTCATCTATGCGTTGTTACAAGCCGCAGGCGAGGTCGCTGCCCCCGCCTTGCAATCTTCGCTCGATCAGCTCGCCGAAGGAGATATTCTCATTGCCGCAGGTGCCGGACCGCAGGCGACCTATCGCTTCAAGCACGCGCTGCTCCAGGACGCGGTTATGACAGCCTGCTCAGGGACCCCCGCCACGCGCTGCACCGCCGCGCCGTTGAAAGCCTGCGCAACGACCAGGAGCGCGCGGCAGCCGCGCCGGAGATCATCGCGCATCATTCACCGAGGCCGGGCTCAACGATCTCGCGATCGAATGGTGGGGCAAGGCGCGGGCGACCAGGCGCCCCCAAGCTCCGCCTCCACGAGGCGATCGCCCATCTCGGCAAGGCGATCGCCATAGCGGACAAAGCGGCGGGCGAGCGGCGGTACTTGCAAATGCCTATGGCAACACGTTGATTCCGGCGCGCGGCTATGGCTCGCCGGAGACGACAAGAGCTTTTACCACGGCTCGCGAGGAGGCGAATGGCGAAGAGGGCGCGCCCGAACGGCTATCGGTCGAGTACGGCCTCTGGGGCGGCAGCGTCGCACAGGGCGAGCTGCCGGCGATGAGGGAACACTCGGCGGCTTCCTTAAGCGAGGTCGAGGCGAGACCCAATTCGCCCGAGGCTTGTATCGCTCACCGGATGGCAGGAAAGCAGCGCGCCAGCCGGACCTCGAGGGCATGCGCCGCGGCACCGAACTTCTCGCAACGTGGTTTCTGTAGTCGCAGTTGCTCGGCCTGATTTGCGCCTACGGCAGGATAGCGCGGCCGAAGACTTTCCTTTTTCCTGGCGGGGATGAGACAGCCCGATCGATCCGACGGTGCTGCAAGCCGCCAGCCGCCCGGCGATGAAGCCGCGGTAGATCTCCTTCGATTCGATGATCTCGGTCGGCATCGCGTTCCCTACAGCCGTCACGCTAATCCGGTTCGATGCCGGTTGAGGCGGCGCTCGAAGCGGCGGCCATAGCTCGACATGGCGAAGCAGCACAGGAAGAACACGGCGGCTGTGAAGATATAGCCCTCCTTGGCGAAGCCGAGCCAGGCCGGATCCTTCAGTGCCTGCTCGACGGCGCCGAGCAGGTCGACGAGGCTGATGATGGTCACGAGAGACGTGTCCTTGAACAGATCGACGATGTTGTTGACGATCCCGGGCACGACGATGCGAAGGGCCTGCGGCAAGGTCACGAAGAGCTGCATCTGCCACCAGGCGAGGCCGAGCGATGCGGCCGCCTCCTCCTGGCCCGCCGGGACGCCCTGCAGGCCGCCCCGCACCGTCTCGGCCATATAGGCGGAGTTAAACAGCGTGAAGACCGCCATCGCGCGGATGAGCCGGTCGATGCTGACGCCATGCGGCAAGAACAGCGGGAGCATGACGGCCGACATAAAGATCACGGTCAGAAGCGGCACACCGCGCCACAGCTCGATAAAGGCGATGGAGAAAGACCTGACGACGACGAGTTCGGAGCGCCGGCCGAGCGCCAGAAGGATGCCGAACGGAAGGGCGCCCGCGACGGTGACGAAGGAGATGATGACATTGAGCATCAGCCCTCCCCATTGGTTGGTGTCAACATAGGGCAAGCCTGCCACGCCGCCGATCAGCAGGGCGCCGCCAAGCAGGGGAAATACGGTGAGCAACAAAAGGAGCGACAGGCCGCGATGCCGGGTCCGGTCGCTTAGCACCGGCGCGCTGAAAGCGACCATGAGAGCGGCGGCGAGAGCGAGCCGCCACAGCTCGGAATCTGGATAGTGGCCCCAGAAGAAGGTGTGCAGGCGAAGCCTGATGAAGGTCCAGCAGGCGCCGTCGCCGGTGCAGGCCGATCTGTCACTGCCCGAGATCGTCGCATCTGCGATCGCCCAGTTGAAGACGGGCGGAACGATCAGGGCGAACGCCGCAACGACCAGCAAGGTCAGGAGCGTGTTCGAGATCGAGCCGAAGAGATTGCGGCGCAGCCAGTCGACGATGAGCGAGCCGCCTCCGGGCGAGCCTTCGAAGCCGCCGCTCGGCGGCGCGACGACCCGAATCGGCGCTTGCATCGTCATGGTCGGGCGCCTTGCGTCGCGCGGCGGCCCGGTCCTGCGAACCCGACGCCGAGATGATCTTGCACGCTCAACGCTCCACCAGGGTGATGCGGCTGTTGTACCAATTCATGAAGGCCGAGAAGATGAGGCTGACGGTGAGGAAGATCGCCATGACGATGATCATGGTCTCGATCTCCTTGCCGGCTTGGTTCATGACCGTTCCGGCGAAGATCTGGAAGATCTCGGGATAGGCGACCGCGGCGCCGAGCGTGGTGCTCTTGATCAGGTTGAGATATTGGCTCGTCAGCTGCGGCGCCATGATGCGCGCCGCTTGCGGCAACACGACCAGGAACAGCACGGCCGGCTTGGAGAGACCAAGCGCGCGGGCCGCCTCCTGCTGGCCCTTCGGCACCGCCTCGATGGCGCTGCGCACGATCTCGGCGATGAAGGCCGCGAAATAGATCGACAGCCCGGCCCACAGCGCCGCAAGCTCGGGCGGGATCTGCGCGCCTCCGGTGATGTTGAAGCCGGTCAGCGTCGGGAACTCGATGTGCTCGATGCCGGCCGCGAACAATCCGACCGCCACGAGCGGCAGAAGGAGCGCCCTCGCGCCCAGGCGTCCGCCCTTCAGCGGCAGCCGCCAGATCAGAGGCGTCAGGACCAGGGCTGTGGCGGAAAGCAGGGAGAGGGTTGAAGCCCGGTCGGCCATCACGGCGCTCGGCACGTAGAGGCCGCGGATATTGAGCAGCAATCCTCCCGGGAAGACGATGCTCCTTCGCGGCGAGGGCAGCGTCTGCAGCACTGCGAAATACCAGAAGATGATCTGCACCAGAAGGGGCGTATTGCGCACGAACTCGATGTAGACGAGCGCGAGGTTGCGGATCAGCCAGTTGACCGACAGCCTCATGACGCCGATCAGCAGACCGAGCCCGGTCGCCGCGACGATGCCCATGGCCGCGACCAGAAGCGTGTTGACGAAGCTAACCAGCAGCGCGCGGCCATAGGTGTCGGACTCCGTCCAGGAGATGACATGGAACGGAATTTCGAAATTCGCGCGATCGGCGAGAAAGCCGAAGCCGAAGGAGAGGTTCCGATGCGAGAGGTTGTCTCTCGCATCGGCAACCACGAGATAGGCGACCGCGAGGACCGCGAGCAGTAGCAGCCACTGAGCTGCGTAGGCGCGGCGTGACGGTCGCCTGACCACGATTACGTCGCTTTAGCCTGACCTGTCAGTACCAGGAATACGGGTACATCAGGCCGCCATTGCGATAGAGGTTGTTCAGGCCTCGTGGCAGGCCGAGGCCCTTCGACCCGAAGGTCGCTTCGTAGACTTCGCCATAGTTGCCCACGGCCTTCACGACCTTGTAGGCGAAATCATTGTCGAGGCCGAGCCCCTTGCCGAGATCGCCCTCGAGGCCGAGAAACTTCTTCACCTGCGGATCGGTCGACGTCTTCTTCATCTCGTCTACGTTGGCCTGCGTGATGCCGAGCTCCTCGGCTTCCAGCATCGCGAAATGGGTCCATTTCACGATGTCGGTCCAGCGGTCGTCGCCCTGTCGGGTGTGGGGCCCGAGCGGTTGCCGCGACAAGACCTCGGGGAGAAAGATCCAGTCATCGGGCTTCTTCATGGCTGACCGCCCGGCCGCGACGCTGCCGCCGTCATCGGTATAGCCGTCGCACCGCCCGGCCTCGGCCGCCGCGAAGGCCTCCTCGGGCCGATCGAACAAGAGCGTTCCGATCTTGATGTTGTTTGCCCGGTTGTAATCGGCGATGTTCGTCTCGAGGGTTGTGCCGGTCAGAAGACAGACGGTCGCCCCGTTCAGATCCTTGACGTGCGCGACATTCAGGTTTTTGCGCACCATGATGGTCTGGCCCGTATAGAAATTGGGCGTGACCTCGACGAGGCCGAGCGCGGACTCGCGCGTCAAGGTGAGCTCGGAGTCGCGGACCAACAGGTCGATCTCGCCCGATTGCAGCACCGAGAAGCGGACCTTCGAGGTCGTCCCGATATATTTCACCTTCTCCGGGTCGCCGAGCGTCGCGGCCGCCACCGCGCGACAGAGCGTGACATCAAGCCCCTGCCATTTCCCGGAGGCGTCTTGATAAGCGTAGCCAGGAATGCCGCTGTCGATGCCACATATGACTTCCCCCCGCTTCTTGACGGCATCGAGAGTCGGGCTCTTCACCTCACTCTGCGACCAGGCTGCGCCTGCGAAGCCAACCATGCCGGCGATGAGAGCCGAACAGGTTAGCACTCTAGCGACGTATCGTTCCATGCGTTGCCTCCTGAACTGCGGTTACTAATCCGCGTCAAAACCCCTCGTCGAAAGGGAAGTCGGCCAGCCCCAGCGGGGTCTTGCGAGAGCTAAGCAGTATTCAGGCCAGTTGCCGCCCGACCTGGGGAGTCCGGCAGATGGAAGTGGTCCGGACGGCCGAGCTTCATTTGTGAAGCCGTGCGGCGTCAAGTGCTATCGCTCCTCGTGGCCGTCGCGGGCGGTATTGCACACGCCAGCGTTGCTTCACCGATCTGGCAGATAACCGGCGGATGTGGAATGATGGTCTGCGCAAGGCGAGCGCCGCCGGCAACGGAAAGATTTGATCCATGCTGAAGAGACGCGATAGCGGGTTTCTCGAGGACCTCCGCAAGCAGCTCTATACTGCAGTACTGTCCGATGTGCTCGACGAGACGGGCTTTCGCGATCAGGCGATGGCAGCGCGCGTGAGACCGCTCGATGACGAGCTGGTGATGGCCGGCTTCGCGCGCACCGGCCTGTTCCGTGAGGTCTTTCACGTAGCCGAGGGCGAGAATCCCTACGAGCTCGAGATCAGGATCATCGACGACCTCAAATCAGGGGAGGTCGTCGTCTTCGGCTGCGGCGGTTCCGAGCGCATCGCGCCCTGGGGCGAATTGCTGACGACGGCGGCGCGTGCCCGGGGTGCGGTCGGCGCCGTGACCGATGGCTTCGTGCGCGACGTGCGCGCCATCCGCAACGCCGGTTTCTCGGTCTTCCATGGCGGCATCGCGCCGCTCGACTCGAAGGGACGCGGCAAGGTCGCCGAGATCGACGTGCCGATCGTCTGCGCCGGCGTTCGCGTGGAGCCCGGCGATCTCGTCTTCGGGGATGTCGACGGGGTCGTCGTGGTGCCGCGAAAGGTCGAAGAGGCGGTCCTAGCGCGGGCCTTCGAGAAGGTCAGCGGCGAGAACGCCACGCGCGACGAGCTCCTGCGCGGCGCCAAGCTGAAGGACGTCTTCGATCGTTTCGGCGTGCTGTGAGGCCGCGCGCGGATCCACGCAATCCGCGAAAGCATAGCCGGATCCAGGTGCGGGTGATCGCGCGAAGCGTTGAAGCATTCGGCTTCAACGCGCCCATTCTGGTCGACAAACGCAACCAGATTCGTCGTCGGTCATGGGCGCTATGAGGCGGTGCAGTTCCTGGATCTTGAGAATACCAGGTCATCAGTCTCGACCATCTGACTGAGACTCAGGCCCGCGCCTACCTTCTTGCGGACAATAAGCTGCTGAGCGCTCGTCCTGGGATGACGCTAGCCTGGCCCTTCAACTCAAAGAGCTCTCTGAGCTCGCCCTCGACTTCGACTTCGAGGCGATCGGGTTCGAGATGCCTGAAGTTGATTTGCGCATCCAATCGCTCGACCCGACAGATAACGCCGACCGGGCCGATGAGTTCAGCAACGCCACTGGACCGGCGGTCTCCCGTCCTGGCGACTTGTGGTTGCTTGGCAAGCATCGGGTCTATTGCGGCAGCGCGCTGGATCCCGCGGCCTACGAACTGCTCATGGCGAACGAGAGGGCGAGCGCAGTGTTCACGGACCCGCCCTACAACGTCAAAATCGACGGCAACGTTTGCGGCAGCGGCGCGGTCAAGCATCGAGAATTCGCCATGGCGTCGGGCGAGATGACGCGGGAGGAATTCGCCCGGCTTCTTGGCGGGAGCGTTCGATCTCACTCGGGCGTGTGCGTCTCCAGGCGCGATCATCTATGCCTGCATGGACTGGCGCCACATGGCCGAAATGATCGCAGCCGGCGATGCAGCGAATTTCGAACTCTTAAATCTGTGCGTCTGGGTGAAGACCAACGGCGGCATGGGCTCGCTCTATCGCTTGAGGCATGAGTTGGTTTTCGTGTTTCGCAACGGCGGCGAAGCTCATTGCAACAACGTTCAACTCGGTAGGTTCGGCCGAAATCGGACCAACGTCTGGAACTACCCTGGCGCCAACGTTTTCAAGCGAAACGGGCGCAAGAGCGATCTTGACTTGCATCCAACTGTCAAACCGATCGTCATGGTCGCCGACGCGATTCTGGATTCAACCAATCTCGACGACGTCATCCTCGATCCCTTTCTCGGCAGCGGGACGACCTTGCTCGCCGCGAACGCGCCCGCAACGTGCCACGGCGTCGAACTCGACCCGCTTTACGTCGATACGGTCATTACACGCTGGGAGCGCTTGACCCAGCAACAAGCGCGCCTGAGCCTCGGGCCAATCCTTCACGACGTCAGAAGCGAGAGGAGCGCGAAGTGAACGCCCCGGACGACGCCTACGAGGTCGGCTATGGCCGGCCTCCGAAGGAGACCCGGTGGAAGAAGGGGCGGTCAGGAAACGCGGGCGCCAAGAAACGCAGACCAGCCGCTGTGGCTACGGTCGAAATTATCGATCGGCTGTTCGTGAAGCCGGTCGAAATTGTCGAAAATGGAGTTGCGCGTAAGGTGAGCACCCTGGAAGCCGTCCCGATGCGACGATGGGCGACAGAAATGTCCGGGAGCAAACGTGCGGGCAAGATTCGATTGCAGTTTCGAGAGCTCGTCCCGAAGGATGATAAGGTGCGCGAGATTATTATTGAAGACACCCTAGCCAAAAACATGATCGACTGGCCGGGACGAGCTGGGCATGGCTGACTATGAGATTGGCTGTGGCAGACCGCCACGGCATTCCCAATTCAAGAAGTGCGTTTGCGCCAACCCGAGCGGCCGATTGAGGCGTTTCAACCCCAAAATTGGGGACGCTGTGCGCGGCTTTCTGAGCGGCGAGGCGCGGTATCGCGAGAAGGGAGGTAGGCGAAGCCCCTTTAGGCGTTTGCCTGGACGAGAGCGCGGCTGATCAGCTTGGGAGTTTGCAAGCCTTAGCCCGGTCCAGTGGCACGAATCGCCTCGCGAGGCGTTGCTGCCTGAACACGCATTCTCCCGGAGCGCCCGAATGGCAAAGGCAGGCAAGCCGAAAGGCTTCGACAATGTCAAAGATCCTGAGCAATACCTCGTCGCTGGTCCAGGAGGCGCGACGCGTCAAACCGCTGAAGACGCGGAGGCGTCGCTCACCACCAATCAGGGCGTCATCCTCGCGGATAATCAGAATACGCTGAAATCTGGGGGGCGCGGTCCGTCGCTCCCGGAAGATTTCGCGTTCCGCGAGAAGATCACCCATTTCGATCACGAGCGAATTCCAGAGCGCATCATTCACGCCCGTGGATCGGGCGCGCATGGCTGTTTCGAGATGACCAATCCGATTCCGCATCTGACGCGGGCGTCGTTCCTCGCCGAGAAAGGCACGAAAACGGAAGTCTTCGCTCGATTCTCCACCGTCGCGGGGGGCGCGGGCGGGGGAGATCTGCCGCGCGATGTACGCGGCTTTGCGGTCAAATTCCACCCCGACGAGGGCCATTTCGATCTCGAAACGGAGCAGGCCGCGTTCCATCCGGGACACGTAGTTTCGGGCATCGATTTCACCAACGACCCGCTTCTGCAGGGGCGTCTGTTTTCCTACGCGGACACCCAGATCAGCTGGCTCGGGGGCGCGAATTTTCACGAGCTGCCGATCAACCGCCCCCGCTGTCCGATGCGGAATTTGCAACGCGAGGGCATGCGTCGGACGGATGTGAATCCAAGCCGCGTGTCCTACGAGCCTAATAGCCTTGATCCATCCGGCCCGCGCGAAAATCCTCAGCGCGGATTTCGCACCTTTGCCGCGCAAACGGGTGAGGGCGAGACAGGACAGAGGCTACGCCTCCGGTCCGAGAGCTTCGCCGACCACTACAGTCATGCGCGGCAGTTCTACCGCTCCATGTCCGCGCCCGAACAGCGGCACGTTCAGAACGCGTTCGCCTTCGAGTTTTCCAAGGTTGAAACGCCCGTCATCACGAGCCGCATGCTTGGCCATGTCGCGCTGGTTGAGGAGGCGCTGGCCCAGGCGGTCGAAACCGCGATCGGCATGGAAGGCGAGGGCGCGGAGATCACGCCCTATCAGGCGCCGGTCGATCTGGAGCCGTCGCCCGCACTCTCGCTCGTCGGTAAGGCCAAGCCGACGCTGAAGGAACGAAAGGTCGGCGCGCTGGTGACGGATGGCGCCGATGGCGATCGCCTCGAGGCCTTGCGCGCCGCGCTGGAGAAGGAGGACGCGGAGCTCGCAATCGTTGCGCCAAAGATCGGTGGAGTTGAACTTAAATCAGGAAAGCATCTGGCGGCCGACACGGCGCTGTCAGGCGCGCCGTCCGTTTTTTTCGATGTTGCGGCGATCGCCTCGGCGGAGGGGATCAAGCCGCTTCTCAAGAACAGCGCTGCGATAGACTGGGTTCGAGATGCTTTCGGCCACCTTAAAATTATTGGCCACAGCTCAGCGGCGAAGCCTCTATTCGCAAAGGCGGGCATTGTCGATGATCCTGACGAAGGCGTCATTGAACTCGACGCCCAACCGGTTGTGGGGCAATACATCGAAGTGGCGAAGCAGCAGCGCGTGTGGGCTCGTGAAGCGCGCCTCTCGGAAAGCGACGCATGACCGTGGCCAGCCCAGCGCCGTCGTCCGCCGAGATCATTTCCCTTATCGACGAGCGCGCTTCAATCCGCAGGCGCCTCTTGCAGCGGTCGGCGCGAGACGTTGCGGAAAAGGCATTCGCACGCGCGGGCGAATACGATGAGGATGGCGTTTATCCGGCGGCCGATGTCGCGGCGTTACACGAATCGGGCCTCCTGACCGCCGTTTTGCCCGTGAAGATCGGGGGAGCAGGGCTAACCGGCCTGTCCCTTAGCGAGGTCCTGCGCTCAATTGGTTCGGGCAGTTTGCCGTTGGGGCGGCTGTTTGAGGGGCACGTCAACGCACTCGAACTCGTGCTTCGCTACGGAAATGACCGACGGGTGCAACTGGTGGCGGAGGAAGCGCGGGCGGGCAAGTTGTTCGGCGTTTGGAACACAGATGACGCGAATGGGCTGCGCTTGATCCACCGGCATGGGCGCTCCTGGCTTGAGGGGCGAAAAGTCTTGGCATCGGGCGCAGGTCACATCGAACGCCCGCTCGTCACCGCGACCGATGAAAACGGACGTCGATTGATTGTCCTTCCGAGACTGGACACTCCCGATCGCGCGGATGTTTCGCGCTGGACGGCGCAGGGCATGCGCGCTTCCGCGACCGGCGCCGTCGATTTCACAGGTATCGAAATCGAGCCGATGGAGATCGTGGGTCGTGAGGGCGACTATGAACGACAACCCTGGTTTTCCGCAGGCGCATGGCGCTTCGCCGCGGTGCACCTCGGCGGCATGGAGAGACTGTTCGATCTCCTTCGGAGGCATTTGCAGGAGACCAATCGCGGACAAGATCCGCACCAGGCTGCGCGTTTGGGCCGAGCCGCGATGGCCGTGGAAACGGGGAGGCTTTGGGTCGCCCAGGCTGCGTCGACCACGGAGGCTCCTTTGGGATCAAGAGCGCCCGAACAGCTTGTCGCCTACGTCAATCTCGCGCGCCTGGCGGTGGAGGCGGCGGCTCTCGAGCTCATGCAACTCGTTCAACGGTCAGTCGGGCTCCAGGCGTTCATGCGACCGAATCCGATCGAGCGCATATCGCGAGACCTCGCAACCTATCTTCGCCAGCCCGGTCCCGATCGCGCGCTGACAGACGCAGCGGCATGGATGCTTCCGCAGCCCGTGGGCGCGCAGGATCTGTGGCGATGACGGCAGGCGAGCTTCTGGACGCAGCGCATTCGCTTCCGTTCCGCTTTGTGCGTGACGCCCTCCAGGGCCGGCCGTTTGTTGTTGTCGCGCCCCATCCCGACGATGAAAGCCTTGGCCTGCGGGGGCCTGATTGCCGACGCTTGCGAACAGGGACTGCGCGCAAAGGTCGTCATTGTCAGCGACGGCGCCGGCTCGCATCCGAACAGTAGAGCCTATCCGCCCGACCGGTTAGCGTCGCTGCGCGAAGAGGAGGCAAGACAAGCGGGCGCCGAGCTTGGGCTGAAACCGGGGGAGATGCTTTTCCTCGGTCTCCCCGATCGTTTTGTTCCGTATAAAGGCGAAGACGCCGAGCGCGCGATCGGCATTATAGCTGACTGCGTGACGGAGATTGGAGCGGGGTCCCTCTTTGTCAGCTGGCGGCACGATCCGCATTGCGACCACGAGGCGTCCTACGCGATAGCACGTGAAGTTCAGCGTCGCGTCGGGAAAGTCAGACTGTTCGAGTATGTCGTCTGGGGCCATACGCTCCCGCCCTCAACCGAGGTTGATCCGATCCGTAGCGGGTTCAGGATCAGTATCGATCAGGCAGCGATGGAGAAGAAGCGTCGCGCCATTGCCGCACACCGCTCGCAGACAACGCCTCTCATCGACGACGATCCGGGCGGCTTTCTCTTCAGCCAGATCGACCTGGCCCATTTCGATCTGCCGTATGAATTCTTCCTTGAAAGCGGCGCATGAGCGGAGAGCGCGAAACACTCAGGCCTGACTATTTTGACGCGCTCTACACGGCTGATCCCGACCCCTGGAAGTTTGCGGCGAGTCCTTACGAGCGAGACAAATACGAGATCACGCTCGAAGCGATGCCGAAGCCGCGCTATCGTTCGGCGCTCGAAGTGGGCTGCTCGATTGGCGTTTTGACCAGATCGCTTGCTTCTCGCTGCGGCACCCTGATTGCGATCGACGCCGCTCAGGCTCCGCTTCTCGAGGCGAGGCGCAGGTGCGCCGATTTGCCGGGCGTGCGCTTCGAGCACATGTTTGTGCCTGATCAGTGGCCGGACGGCGCCTTTGAGCTCATCCTGCTTTCAGAGGTCGTCTATTACTTGAGCCGCGATGATGTGGGCCGCCTCGCCGCCAGAGTCAGCAATTCGTTAGCTAAGGGCGGTTCCGTGATCCTGGTCCATTGGACCGGCCCAACGAACTATCCCCTAAGCGGCGACGAGGCCGCCGCTCTCTTCATCGAGCGAATTGGACCGGGATACGTCGTCGATCGGGCTGATCAATATGCTGAATTCCGGCTGGACGTGTTGTCGCGCACCTGAGCGGCGTTCGCGCAGGTGGGCTAGCCAACGACGCGCGATCGATATCTGTTCGGGCAATTCCGCGGGTCTCAGCAATCGTCGAGCAAAGATCGGGCTTCGAGACTCGATGGCGGCCCATATCGCGCCGAACGCCGACGCCTGGACGAGATCATCGACCTCGCGAGGCGAGATCTCGAGCTTCTCCACCCAGTCTTGGTCGAGCGAAAGCCGTCCCGCGCCGTGCCGCCGTCGCAAACACGCGCGCCACGCGGCGCGTGCAAACGCCGTGCGAAAGGGCTCCAAGGCCTCGTCACAGAATGCGTCCGGCTCCCTGCTTCGGATCGCGAGGGTGTCGGCGACACCCCCTGGCGCGCGCCCATCTGTTCGACCCGACGTGATCACGTGGGCGGTCGGGCAATGGCGAATGCGCACATCGTGGCGGGAAAGCAAGGCGATCAGCGCTTTGTCCTCGCCCAGGGGGACGCGAGGAAGGCGTCCGACGCGGCAATAGGCCGCGCGCGTGACGCCAAGACTTGCGCCCGAGATTGTCGCGTGGTGGGGCCACGGATCGTGCTCTAGCGGATCGAGCAGCCAGGACAGTTCGGTGAGCAGTCGCTCGTATGTATCCTCCAACTGACCCCGTCGGTGGAGCGCCTCGGGGAGATAAGCCCCTTCTTCATCAAGATCGATGCGTCCGAGAACCGCTTCGGCGCCGGCCGCGAAGGCGGCAAGGTTTTCCGCAATCCAATTCGGCGACACCTGGCTGTCGGCGTCGGTGGTCAGGATGACGCCGTCGGTCTCGCCTGCTTCCATCAGCCAAGCCTCGGCAAGATCCATCGCCGCGCGACGAGCGGCGCCGGCGTGTGCAGTGGCCGGAGGCAATCGAGCTTCGACGACGCGGGCGTCGAGCGACAAACCTGCGCTAAGCTTTCTGGCCAGGCTCGCACTCCGATCGGCGCAATTGTTCGCGAATACGACAACGCGGACGAGCGCAGCCGGAATCGGCTGTCCCAACCGGTCGCGCTGCCGGGCAAGAGCGCGCAGACAGGCCGGCAGGCGCTCTTGTTCATCCTTGACCGGTATGGCGACGACAAAACCTGGTCGAGTGCGCGAGTCGAGCCCGGACAGGCGGCGCGAAGAAGAGGCCAGCCCCCGCACCGGATGGGTCGTCAAACATTAAGATTCCTGAAGCCGCCGAAATGAGTTGAGCGCGCAGTAACCGGCTAGTGGCGATTAAGTTCCCCGACACCCGGCGAAATACCTGTGGGTATGAAGCGGTCGGCCCTTGAACGCGCCGCATCCCCCAGAACCTCGAGCCATGGGACGAGTTGGTCTTGCTGCCTCTGTCGCGCCCGCTAGCCGTCCCGCTTCAGAGACGATTCCAAAGCGAATGAGGCGATCATGACCGACCTGTTCACGCCCATGGACCTCCACGGCCTTGCGCTTACTTCAACCGCGGTTTGAAGCCGGTAGATCGCCCAAGAGTGTTTAGTCCCCGAAAGGGCGCTTACCTTGGAAACGCGCATGGCCTCGTCGACTGAAGCCGTCTCCACCTCGGGCTGGCGGGTGACGCATAATCACACCCGCCATATCGGTGCTGAGCGCCGTCGAGAGGCTTCGCATCGTGTTCCCCTATTGTGGCACCGTATATGGTGCCGATGCGGCTGTCGTGTTGATTTGCTCTTCTCGATACAGAGCCGGGGGAGTGGCGCTGTTGGTTTCATGTTCGGCCCGGTGATGGCAGTTTGCTTCGCGACGTTAGTGGTCTCGGCGCTTGTTCACCTCGTGCACTAGAGTGCTGCTAGCTCTCAGCCCAAACTATGCGCTGGCCTACGCAGACCATGTCGGCGCCGGGGCAACCTTTGCGGTCTTGGGCTCGGTGTTTATCGCCTTGACGGGTGGTGGGGCGCTCGCTCTAGCAACCAGGCAATTTGGTCGAGCGAAATGCGGACGTATTGGAGCGCCGGCTATGTCGCAAACGATCTAGGATGTCGTCGAAGCTTGTTTTCCTCAGCCTCCTAACTTGGTCCGGCACGGAAGGATTTGCCAATTGCGCGCCCTTCTCGTCGCCGCAAATTGGTCGCAAGGGGCTTCGTGGCTATCGTGTCTTCTGTCCCTCGGCTCGAGGATCCTGGTTCCGCAATTTTCGCGCTCCGGGAAGGCCCTCGCCCACCGTTGGGCGACAGAACCCGACCGGTCGCGGCAGACGACTTCAAGCTCTTGCCGACGCCGCATCGAGGATCACCGCGGCGGCCTTTTCGGCGACCATGTAAATCGCGCAAACGATGAAAAAACCGGGAATCCTTGGGAAGATGCTCGCGTCGACGACCCGCAGGCCCTCAGTTCCACGGACGCGGAAGTCGCTCGTGAGAACGGCGTCGGGACCAGTCCCGATCTTGCAAGTGCAGGAGGCGTGGTGGCCCCAGGCGCAGTCGCGGATGAACTGCGCCACAGAGCCGTCGCCAGTGACGTCCGGGCCGGGTGTGTCTTCGGATTCAAGCTCGCCGCCGACGCCCGCCTTCATCATATTGCGTAAGCGCGAGACGCCCTCAACGACAGCTGCCAAGGTCCTTGCCCTCCGTGTCCGTTCCCTCCTCGAAGCTGCGAAAGTCGATTAGCGGCGGGTCACGCGGATCGGGCGAGCGCAGGGTGACAGTTCCACCCTGATTGAGCGTGTGCGCCTTAAGTAGCGCGAAGCTGAGGTCGCTGCGGCTCGCGCGGATGTCTTTCGAATAGCCGGGGAAGTAGCCGCCGAAACGCGTCAGCAACGCCATCCCGAAGAGGTCGGGCGCCTCGCGTGCCGACGAGGAGCGTCCGATGAACGCGGACGCCGCGCCGTTCGAGCAATACATGCCCCGACCGAGCCGCCATTCGGCGAACATCGGGTCGTCGGTCGAGAACCTGACGGCCGCAAGGCACGACCACGGCTTCGTCGTCCGGTGGATCGCGCTGATCTCGTAGCGATCCTGCAGGTTCTGGCCGACGCCTTCGAGGACCGAGACCGGTTCGATGTCGTTGGCCCGCAGGATGCCGGCTGGGCCCACGCCGGACAGCATAAGCAACTGAGGCGTGTTGAAGGCGCCTGCGCACAAGATAACCTCGCGGCGCGCCTTGGCCTCGCGGCGTTCTCCTGGCGCCAACGATGGTTCGGGGCACGCGTGATAGAGATTACGGCCCTTGAGGTATTCGACGCCAGTCGCGCGCTTGCCCTCGAAGATGACGCGTGTGGCGAGCGCTTCATATTCGACCTTGAGCTCATATTCTCCGGATGCGATCACGCGCTGAATCCGCTCGCGCGCGCCGCGCCGGTGGCCATTCTCCGTCGAAACCGGCGTCTTCGTGAGGCCTATCCCTTTGTCGCCGTCGAGGCGGATGTCGTTGGGGTCGCCTTCGCCCGAGATAATTCCGATCCAGCCGTCGATCAGCCGTGCGGCGCCATGAATGAGCCGTCCGATGAGCGACGGGGAATTGCCGAAAAGGTCAGCGCGGGCCGCGTTGCGGATGATCCTGATGAGCCGGTGATCGCGGATCGCCTCGATCGGCATCGGCCATTCGACGCTAAGCCAACCGCCGAAGCCGTGGCCGGTCGGATTGATCCGCCCAGCCGAGAGCTTGTGGATGAAGCGCCAAAAGCAGCGGTACTGGCAATTGTCGATCTTCTGGAAATAGGCCTGCATCGCCGCGGCGCGCCACGACGGGTCGCCGGTCTCGTCCGCGATAGCGTTCCAGTCTGAATCGGGCGGCCGCATGAAGATCATCGCATGATGTGCGGTGCAGCCGCCCAGCGTTGAGGCGCGCGGATAAAGCACGCCTTCCTGCATCGATCCGGGCGGCCGCGCGCGGCGCTTGGCGTCGTCGCCGAAGTCGTGGACCCAGTAGTTCCACGCTATCGCTCGGTTTTCGGAGGCGAACGGATGGAATGCCGGGACATCGTAGTCCTCTGGTAGGCCCTTGGCCGGCACTGCGGCAGGATCCGCGCCGGCTTCGAGGATAAGGACGCTCATGCCGCCCTCTGCGAGCCTGGCCGCGACCGTTCCTCCACCAGCGCCGGAGCCGACGACGATATAGTCGAAGGTCTCGACGCCGGCCTCGGGCATCGTTTTCAGAACGTCTTGATGAATTCAACCAGGGCGTGCTTGTCGTCCTCGCTCAGCGCCGGCTCAGGTCCGAAACTTTGCTCGTCGCTGCTGAGACTGGTCGTGTCGTTGAACTCCGCCGTTCCGAAATAATGGCCGCGGTTGACCACGAAATCCGGGCATTTGAGGAGCTTGAGCAGCGGCCCGCGGAACTGCTTGCCCCATTCGAGCAGCGCCGCGTCGTCAGCCTTCGGGTCGAGCGAGGGAACAGCGGCCGCGACCTGTCTGATTAACTCCGCCACAGCGGCGTCGTGCAACACCCGCCGCGCGCTGAAGTGCGGCAGATCCACTGCCGGCTGGACATTGGAAGCGAGGTTAATCGGGAAGCCTTTTGGGATTGGCCCGATCGTCAGGCCGCCATCCTTGTCGAAGAGCTTGTTCAGAACTGGCAGGTGAAAGCCGTGGATGAGGCTCGAGAGCTCGCCGGGGATGTTGCGATAGGGGACATAGACCGCGCTGCGCTCGGTGGTGCGTGCGATATAGCCGTCGAAGCCTGGCTCCTTCTGGCGCTTCTCCGGCCAAAGCAGCTGTTCGATCGACGCGTCGAACACACTCATCCGCGAGTTGACAGACGGGTCGGGTGAGAATGGCCCGAGCCGATTGTTGAGCAGCAACGGCCCGGTCGACCAGACGCTGATGAGCGAGGGCACGCGGGTGAATCCAAGACCGCCATCCGGCATGGGGAACTGCGAGCGCTCGGCCGTGAACGGATCCTGCACCGTAACCTTCCCGACCGAAGGCAGGGACTTGTAGGTTTCGGAGGAAAAATTGTCCCAGATGTTGCGGCGGATTGCGTTGGTGCCGAGCGGGCTGCATGCATTGGTGCGGAGCAGCGTCACTGGGATGCGCGCGTCGGTCGAGAGGTAATTGTCCTTGAGGAAGTCCGGCGCGGCGACGATGTCGCGCATCTTGGCCTTGTAGTCGTCGGTCTTCGTGTAGGCCCAGTAGCGCATGAAGCACTGCAGATAGTTCGCACCGGAGCAGCCGTCCGGCATCATCTTGAGCGCTTCGGGCGGTTGCTTGCTTGAATGGCAGCGCGCGCAGGTCTCGGCGAAGACGCGCTCGCCCCGCTTCAGGGTGTCTGCGTCCGCGTTGAGATATTTGGCGCCGCCCGGCGCGTTGGCGAGCTTGTCCGGCTGGCCCGCGGCGACCAGGAAGGCGGCCATCGACGGCGTGCCCGCCTCGGTCGCGCGCCAGTAGGAGGAATATCTCTCAGCGATCGGGATGAGGATCGGGCTGATCGGCTTGAACCCGAAGAACGGATTGAAATGAGTTGTCCAGTCTTCGCTGTAGAGCCCGATATTTATGTAGACGCGGTTCAGCGCGCCGAGCACGCCGACCGAATCCGCGCCGTCCTTGAGCACGCGCGGCGACCACGAAGTCGCGGGCGGATCGAACGTGCCAGGAAGCTGCTTGTTCTGGCGCTCGTTGTCTTCTAGCCGCTCCCTGCCCCAGATATGAGCCTGCCTTAGTCGCTCGCCGAGAAGGTAGACCGCATTCATGGTGCGGGGGTTGTTGATGTAGTCAGTCGAGACGAGCGAGGTGTCCATCGTCCCCGGCAGGTAGGAATGGACGAGCTGGTAGACGAAATTCTTCGCGTCCGCCGACCACACGAAGATACGATCCATCCACAGATATTGCGCGCCGACTGTCGAATTCAGGTTGGAATATTCGGGATGCGAAGCGTCCGCCGGCGGATGGGTCGGGCTCGGACCAACGTGGCAGAAGCCGCAAGACATACCGACCCGATACGGCCGAACGAGCTTGGGGTCGGTGTAATATTTGTAATCGCTGTAATAGCGCTCCGGATCCCAGTGCGCCTTCGCGGCCTCGTCAAATTCCGGGTTGGGAAAGAGCCGCAGACCAAGGATGCCGGTCGCCTCGCCGAAATAGGAGCCAACGGGCAGCGTTGTCCCGTCCTTGAAGGCCTGGCCGCGTTGGCCGATCTTCACGCCCGGATAATTCGTTGCGTTCTCGAACGGGTCCGGCGCACAGCCGGCGCTGCGATGGTCGAGCCAGAGGCCGAAATGCGTGGGGTCCGGCGTGGTTGGCTTCTCGAAGCACGGCTCGTTGAGCGCACCGAGCCATTTCCAGCGAGTGTCACGGTCACAACGCTGGCCGTCGCAATAGGCTTGGCTTGGGTGCGAGGTGATGATCTTGAGCAGGTCGAAGGTGGCGAGGCTGTTCTGTGTGACCTTGTCCCAGAAGCGGTCATTGCCTCCGGTCCAGACGATCCACATGTTGCGCCCCTTGACCTGGTCGGCGTTCAGGGGGGCGCCATTGTCCATGTCGTGGAAATAGTTTTCCGAAGCCTGAGGAAAGCTCGCCGCCGGGCGGCCGACGAACTGCGCCTCGTCGGGCTGGGGGGCCGACGCCGCCGATGCAGCGGACGCGATCGCGAAGCTGAACGCGCAACGCACAAGGCCCGAAAGCAAAAGCCGCATGACCCTCTCCCCACCAATGCCACCTGGAGACCCGCTCGCCGCCGAGATGTGGAAGGTGCGCGTCCATAGAATCTTTTCGATCATTCTTTGCGCCTTTCCGGATGGGGCGCAATAGTTCGCGCGAGGGAGAGTTTTGCCGCGGCGCGTTTCATTTCGCTGTGCGCTGTGTCACATTGCGCCGCAGCCGGGCGCCGCCGGCGACCAGAAGGGGGAGCGGGCTCCGATGTTCCTCAGATTCCTGCACCGCCTGCTCGAGATCTTCCTTCATGTGGAGCGACGCTTCGAGCAACCATTCCTCCGCCCGGCCCTCGACGCGGCGCTCCGCATGCCGATCGCCTTGCTCGTAACAAGGATCCAGAATTCGTTGCGCAGCCGCGAGGATATTGGCCTCGCCGAGGAGACGCCTCTGCCCGGCGAAGACGAGGCGGTGCAGACGATGATCGATGAGATGCGCCGCCATCTCATGCGTGACTTCCCGCGTGGCGGCTTCGAGCGGGCGGGAAACACCAAAACCCACGGGCTCGTGCGCGGCGAGCTTGTCATCCACGAACGCCTTCCGGACGAACTTCGCAAGGGCCTGTTCGCGACGCCTGAGACCTATCGCTGTTGGGTACGCTTCTCGGGTCCCGGACCGCATATCGAGCCGGACATCAACGACGTCGGATTCGGCAGCATCTCCGTGAAGGTCATGGGCGTTCCAGGCGAGAAGCTATGGGACGACGAGAAGCACACGCAAGACTTCACTTCCGTGTGCACGCCGGCCTTCGTCACTCCCGACGTCAAGGCGAACGCCCGGCTGCAATATTGGAGCCGCCGGCATCTGCCAGTGTTCTATTTCTTCGATCCGCGAGAGACTCACCTGCTCGACTTCATCATGCAGGGCCTATGGAACGAGACCCAGACCAATCCGCTCGGTCAGACTTACTATTCCTGCGTGCCGTACCTTATCGGCTCAGGTCAGGCGATGCAGTACAGCTTTTGGCCGATGACGAAGGTCTCGAAGAGGATCGAGGGGCTGCCGTTCTGGGTCGCCGACAACTACTTGCGCGATAATATGATTAGGACGCTGAACGGGATGGATGTCGAGTTCGAGTTGCGCGTCCAGTTGCAGACCGACCCGTTCCTCATGCCCATCGAGAACAACGCGGTCATGTGGCCGACCAGACTTTCGCCGCGCGTCCCCGTCGCGACGCTGCGCATCCCGAAGCAGACGTTCGACTACCCGGATCAGCTCGCTTTTACGCGTTATCTGCGCTTCAATCCCTGGCATTGTCTGTCGGACCACCGTCCGCTCGGCAACCAGAGCCGGGCGCGCAAGCGCATGTACGACGAAATGGCGACCTTCCGGCAGAAGATGAACGCCGTGCCGCATATCGAGCCCACCGGCGACGAGGTTTTTGGGGTGGCGCGAGAGGCCGCTCAGGCTTTCGAGCCTGCGGAATAGTCCGCTCTACAGGCTCGCGATCCACCTCAGCGCCGCGAGCCCGGGCATGAAGAAATAGGCGCCGCCCTTCACGGTCACGAACTGCGGCAGGCCTGTCGCACGACGGCAGGCGGGCTCGGCGGCTGGCCGTGTGAAGCTGTCAGTGCGCTCGGGCGTCTCGCTCATAGGCGGCGCGGGAAACGGCTCCCGGTTGCCGAGCAGCGGATCCTGTTCGCCGGTCAGGCCGGCGAACTTGGTGCTGGCGAGCCACGCGCCCTGCACAAACTCGAACTGGCGGGCGATGTTGGCGTTGAGGCAAATGAACTGGAGGCCGGCCTCAGGATCGGGCGTCGCGAGATCGAGGGCCGCCTGGGGGTCGATCCTCCTCCCATATTCGCGGCCACGTCGCAGAATGCGGTGGAACCGGGCCGAAGCGATCGCGTCGTCCTCACGACGCAGGTAGGGCCACACGGTGTTGTTCTCCTCCCACGGCAGAGTGGAGGAGGTCGGGGTCCGCTGCCGGCGGGCCGTAAGCCCGAGTGTCGCGAGGAGGTTGTCGATAGCGCCCTCGGCGCCCGGAGGGGCGTCGCCTGTGCGTGGATTTGCGCGCCGGATATGAGCCCCGATTGGGCAGGAAAGGCCGTCGGGATCCGCGTCGAACACGAAGCCGTTGACGCCGCGGTCGGCCGGATCGACGCCGGGAAGGTCGAGCCCCGTCTCGATATCCGGCAGGGGCGCGCCGTTCATGCGGCGTCCGACCATAGCCTCGGCGAGCGCTGCCGGGTCCATGCCTACGCGCTCGGCCTCCGCGCCGACCCAGCGCCAGAAGCCGCGCACGTCCTGGGCGAGCTGGCGAAAGACGAGATACGAGCCGTTGCGCCCGAGGTCATTTACCGACCCGGCCTTGGGGGACGGGTTCAGTAGCGCGGCGTTCGGATCGCTCGGCGCGAGTTTCGGCGAGTCCGCTCGGAAGCCGTATTCGTTGTAATAGCCGAGCAGGATCTCGCCGAGGGCAATTCGATTGGTGAATGCACGATCAGCCTTCGTCCCGGGCGTGCGCGCGACGTCCCAATCGAATAGCGGCTGCGAGATCCCGTCGGCGAAGCCGAACGGCTCGATATCGCCCATGTCCGTGGTCGGCAGCGCCTCAATGGCGGAGAAACCGCTCCGTTCGGCCGCCCCGCGCGTCTCGCGCACGAGGCCGCCGATGCGTTCCGGGCGGGCGAACAGCATGAGGAGCGCGTGCGGCTCGCCGTCGCCGACGCCCCACGTCCACTTCTCCGGCGCATTGGCGCCAATGTCGCCGAGCCGCCGCGAGCGGTTCGGGTTGCCGGCCATGCCCTCGACGAACTCTGGATTGAATCGCCCGATAACGGCCTCGTCGACACCGAGCGCCCTAAGGCCGGCGGCGGTCATCGCGCATTGCGTCACTTCGGCGATCTTCGCCTGCTCGAGGTCCTCGACCGAGGCGATCCTGAGTCCGCGAAGAAAACGCCGCGCGGACGGCGCGTCCACGACCCGGAGGATAAGATAAGCCGCTCCCGACAACGAACCGAAGCCGGTGTAGGCGAAGGCCTGGATGTCGGGGCGGTCGACGTCTCGACGGAACATGGACGACCCTCAGATTTCCGCAAGCCAGCGGCGGACCTCGTCGTCGCTCATCTCGGGCTTCTCGAACCCGTTGCGGATGCGCGTGTTGCGCGCGAGATCACGCGTCGTCAGACCCGGGTAGGCCTTGTACCAGACATCGGTCGGGATCTGGTGACGGCGCTGAAAGTGCTTGAAGTCCATCTCTCGCCACGCGCCCCTTTTGATGAGCCAATCGGTCTGCGGATAGGCGATCGCGCTCGAAAACGACAGGTTGAGTCCGAAGCCGGCCTTATTGATGAAGTCGTCCATATAGGCCTCATGGCCGCCGTCGTAATTGCTGCAGAAGAACGCGCGGCGACGGTCGTCGATAAGAACCCAGTGGGCGAAATGGATTGTGCCAATCCGGCCGAGACCGCCGCGGGTGAAGATGTGCCGCGCGACCCAATTGATCCCATGGAGGATCACGAGTTCGAGGCCGAGCCGGAAGCGGCCGGGCTTGATCGACCCCATGGCGGTGTACTGGTTGGAGACGTCGTGATCCTCAAAACGGCGCAGCCTTGCGACCCACGCGGGATCATAGGGGTTCTCGACAATCGGGTCCGTCAGCTCCCGTCGCCTCAGCGCCACGAGGGCGAGAATCAGGCCGACGATCGCGACGGGGATCGTCACCCACGGGATGAACACAAGTAGAGCAGCGGCGACGACAATCGGCGCGAGCAAGTGAAAAAGGTTGGCGTTACGCCAGACGACCGGCGTCGGCGGGATTGGCGTCAGCGAGACCTGCGGGCCGACGGCGGCGCGCAGCGCCTGGAGCATCGCCTGGGGTTCCCGCGCCGTGACCCGCGGCAGGGCGTCACGCAAGAGCTCCCTCAGGCGAGCCTCTTCCCGGGCCTGTACCGCAGTGCGCCCGACCCAGTTGACGTAGGAAGCGGCGGACGCGACCCGATGCGCCGCCATCCAACGCTCGAGGTCACCGTCGGCTTGGAAATCCGCGCAGAACGCGAACGCCTGCCTCAGCGCCGGACATTCCCGCGCGATCCTCGCCATCAGTTCGGTCGCTTCGCCGTCACAGTCGATCATGAGGCAGAGATAAGCCGGCTCGGTTTTGGGTAAGTCCGGATACACCGCGCGATCGTCGAGCGTGTTGTCTTCAAGCACGAGAAGTCGGGCGAAATGGATCGTGTCGAACCGGCCAAAGGGAAGGATCACATTGGCGGGGTCGGCTGCGCCTGGCAGCCCCGGCAACGTCATCGTCGCGAGAAACGCGCGCAGATCCGAGGCCCGATCGTCCGGCACCGCAGCGACAACGATGAGATGGCCCTGCGGCGTCATGACGCCTCGAGAAATCCCATGGCTCCCCTTCCCTCCACCGATCCTCGGCCTTCAGCTGCGGACCGTGCCTTCACGCCTTCGCGCCTGTATTCCGGAAGTTGAGCGAGAAATCGATCAGCCGTTTCGAGTCCCAATACACCTTGCCGAGATAAAAGCCCTCATCGACGAGTCGGATCTCATCCCGAACGTGCGACGCAATGAGGGAGGTCTCGGAATAGTCGAGGACAATGCATTCCTTGCCGTCGAGCAAGCTGGACGCCTTGTAGACCCGCGCGACGATGGCTTTGAGACCGAAGGAGAGAATCTCGTTGCGGAGAAGTCCGGCCTTGGCGTCGAAGATCTTGCCCTTCCAGCCGAAGATATTGATGGCGGCTGCGATATCGGGACTGAACGAGGTTCCCGGCGCGATGATTGCTGTGCCTGCGGCTTCGCCGTCAGGAATGGGGCCAGCCTCATGCGCACTGAAAAGCGCATCGAGCTCTCCCTGGGACATCCCGAGCAGCTGGTTCGCATTCAGAGCCATCGTTTTCCTCCGCGTCAAATTGGAATGAATTACGCCTTGTTTTCAGGACGGTCCACCGCGTTGACGCTACCCCCTTCCCGGCGCGGGGACGACCTCCTGTATGGCTCAGTTGCGTGCCAGGAGTGAAGGGGTACCTCAAAAGCACGAAGCCCGTATTGTCTTCGCTCGGCGCTCTGCCTGCCGGCCGCCTTCGACCTGATCCTAATTCGCCTCACGCTGACGCGCCTGATGGACGACGTGCGAAGCGTGCTATTGACTTCCGTAATTGAGCCCCGCGGGGGTGCGGAGCATGAGCTGGAGGGGAAGAATGGCCGACCTCGAAGTGACCAACTGGTTCGGCGATCTCGTCTCGCATCCGAAAGTCATCGTCGACGCAAATTCGGTGGATGACATCGTCG
>CAVYPD010000040.1:0-10277 GCA_963770275.1 uncultured Alphaproteobacteria bacterium | reverse complement strand
GCGCATTCTGGGTCATGGCGCTGCTTTGTGCCGGTGCGCTCCCGATCGCGTTTGCGATGCGCCGGATCTCCTATCGATGCATCGAGGTCGAAGCCGATCTAGTCGCCTCGGTAGTCGCATGGGGACCTAGCGGCTGCTGTCGACGTTAGCGGACATTGGGGACGGATATCCGCCCCTTTCCTTGCAGCAATGAGCGCGCTCATCACAAAGGCCAATACAGCTTCCGTTAGGGCCCTCGGCTAACTTCGATAGTACGCAACTCCTGTGCTTCGCCGTCAGACGAGAGCTTCCGCGGGCCCATGAAGCCGACGAGCCACTTCGCACCAGGAGATCCGGGCGCTTTAGTAACTCTAACAATCCGACCCGAAATTCTAACTTGCTCTAATTGATCCCCGTCGTATTTTTCAGATCAGCAGACGTTCACGGTTGCGCTCCGAAAAGCGCACGGGAGGAAGCTCGGCAGACGTCATCGTCGACCCGGCATCGCCTTCTCGTCGACGACCAAGTTTTATCCTGACGGCAAGACCGCGGCGCAAGGAACGCGATAACTCATGAATCTTTCGACTTTGCTTTCGAGCCGCGCCTCCAAGGGGCGCCCCGTGCGCGCCGCACTCATCGGAGCGGGCAAGTTCGGGTCCATGATCCTTTCTCAAATCCCGAGGATCGAGGGGCTGCATATGGCTGTGGTCGTCGATCTCGACGTCGGTCTGGCGCGTCAATCCTTCGAGCGCGTCGGCTGGGCGGACGGTCGCTACGACGCCCGCAGCGCGGGCGAAGCGATCAAGAACGGCACGACGTTCATAACGGACGACCTTCAGGCGATGCTCAATTGCCAGGAGATCGAGTGTGTCATCGAGGCCACCGGCCATCCGCTCGCGGGCACGCGTCACGCGCTCGCTTGCATCGAGCACGGCAAACACGTCGTCATGGTGAACGTCGAGGCCGACGTCATGGTGGGGCCGATCCTTGCGGAGAAGGCGCGGGCGAAGGGCCTTATCTATTCGATGGCCTACGGGGACCAGCCAGCCCTGATCTGCGAGCTCGTGGACTGGGCGCGCGCCTGCGGCTTCGAGATCACGGCGGCCGGCAAAGGCATGAACTTCGAGCCTCGCTATCGCTACTCAACCCCGGACACTGTGTGGGGCCTGTTCGGCTGGAGCGAGGAGATGGTCAAGAAAGACAGGCTCAATCCGAAGCTCTACAATTCCTTTACCGACGGTACGAAGGCCGCCATCGAAATGGCCGCCGTCGCGAATGGAACGGGCCTCGATTGTCCCGATGACGGACTCGCCTTTCCTCCTGCGGGCGTCCATGACCTCGCGAGAGTGTTCCGCCCGGTAGCCGACGGCGGCCGTATGGCCCGCTCGGGTCTCGTCGATATCGCCGCGAGCCAGGAACCTGACGGCCGCGAAGTCTTCAACAACGTTCGGTACGGCGTGTTCGTCACCTTCAAGGCGCATAGCGAATACGCGCGAGCCTGCTTCAAGCAATATGGCCTGCTGACGGACCCGTCGGGTTGGTACGCATCGCTCTGGCGTCCTTTCCACCTCATCGGCTTGGAAGCATCCGTCAGCGTCCTGTCAGCGGTTCTACGAGGCGAGGCGACCGGTTCCTCGAAGGAGTTCAGGGGAGACGCTGTCGCCACCGCCAAGAAGGACATGCAACCGGGCGAAATGCTCGATGGCGAGGGCGGTTTTGCAGTTTGGGCGAAAGCAATTCCTGCCGTGCGCAGTCTTGAACTGGGCGCACTGCCGATGGGGCTTGCGCACAATGTCCGCCTTAGGCGAGCGATCAAAAAGGACCAGGTGGTGAGCTACGCCGACGTCGATCTCGTGGATGATCGCGATGTCGCCGCTGTTCGCCGCGAAATGGAGGATCGCTTCAGAACTCACAAGAGCATCGCCGCGCAGTAGGGGCGACGGCGAGGCGTCTCGAGCGGGTCGCCTCTCGTCATTTCCGCTGGGCCGCCTGCCACGCGTCTCGTTCCTGACGCAGCCAGTCAAGGAACAACTGCACCTTCCGCCTTCGAAGATGGTCACGAGGGCAGACGATCCATTGCGTCACGATACGAATGTCGGGCGCATCTCGAACAGGTCGGACTAGCGCCCCCTGCGCGAGCTCGCGCTCCGTCATCAGCGTGCTTTCAAGTGCGATTCCCAGGCCGCCAGCGGCGGCGTCGATTGCCATATGGCTACGATCGAAGAGCACTTTGCGCCATCGCGTAGGCGGTTCGACGCCGGCCAATGCGAACCAGCGGGGCCACTGCGCCTGCGATTTCACCGAATGGATTAAACGGCGGCTCGGAAGATCGGCTGGAGTGAGACTCCCCGCACTGGCATAGGCGGGGGCGCAGACAGGCCAAAACTCTTCCTCCGACAAGCCCTCCACGAACAGCCCGGCCATCGTCCGTCGCCGTGCCGTATCTCGACGTCCACCGATTCCCGGTCGAAGTCCGTCGGCTCGTTCGTGCCATCCAGACGCACCTCCAGGTCGGGGTGGAGATCAATCAGAGAGCCGAGGCGCGGCAGCAGCCACTTATTCGAAAGGGTCGGTGTTGCGCGCACGTTCAGCGCCATCAGCGAGCGGAATCCGCGAATTTGGTCTGTCGCTTCGGTGATCCGCTCAACCTGATCGCGGATCGAAGTGAAATAGCGCTCTCCGGCTTCTGTGAGCGCGATACGGCGCCCGACCTTGACCATCAAAGAGGTCCCGAGTTGCATCTCCAGGAGCTGAATTTGCTGGGTCACAGCGGAGGGGGTCACATTCAGCTCCGCCGCCGCCTTCGAGACGCTGCCTGCCTTAGCGGCAGCGTGAAAGACGCAAATCGCGCGCATGGGAAGCTGCATCGGCATGGCCTCGGACCGCCCGTATCGTTAGCAATTCTAAGCTTTTGTGCAAAGCATCTAAATTGCTCTTAACAAAGCGCGCAACTAAGCTCCTCATAGTCGGATTGCCTCGATGGTAAAACCGATGCGCAAAGAGGACGCCGGGCACTAACGCCCGATCGCTCGGAGGAACGCTGCGAGGAGCCTCGAAGATGTTCGTCGTTGCTACGATCGAACAGTTCAATCTTTCAGCATGTAACGACGGCTCTTGCGCCAATTGAAGCAGTCGATCGTTGCTTATCAACACGGGAGGAAGCTTATGATAACTTTAGCTCGACCGATACTGACTACTGCAAGCCTGCTCGCCCTCGCAATGGGCACGGGCGCCGCGCAGGCTGCGGAGAGTTGCTCCGCCTATCCGACCGGAACCGCAGAAAACATCGAGAGTTCTGACCTGGCTTCAAAGTTGGGCGCGGTTCCGAAGCCGGGCAAGGAGTTGCGCTTCGCCTACGTCACCAAAACGCTCATCAATGAATTCTGGCAGGACGTCGCGGCCGGCGTGAAGAACGAGGCGGCCAAGTATGGGATCAAGGTCGACGTGCAGGCGGCCAAAGACGAGTCGTCAATGGTCGAGCAGCTCAACCTCGCGCAGACAGTGGCCTCGCAGAAGCCGGATGCTCTGCTCTTGTCACCGCAGTCAGACTCGAATCTCGCGCCCGTGATCAAGGCCGCGATTGCGGCGAACATCCCGACGGTGATCATTGACGATGCGCGAACGTCAGGCGCTAGCTCCTACATCGGCACAGACCAAGTGAAGATCGGCGCCCAGGCCGCAACCTTCCTGCACGACACAAATCCCAAAGGCGGCAAGGTGGCGCAGATCGAGGGCGCGGCAGGCTCTCCGAACGCCAGGGCGCGCATCAAGGGCTTCAAGGAGCAGCTCGCGACTTATCCCGACCTTCAACTGGTCGCGAGCCAGCCGGGCAATTGGGATCGTCTGACGGCGCTCAATGCGACGAGCAACATTCTGCGTCAAAACCCGGATCTCATCGGCATCTACGCCAACAACGACGGCATGGCGCTGGGCGTTTTCGAGGCGGTGAAGAACGGAAGCGTTGCTGGCAAAACACTGGTCGTCGGCACCGACGGCATTCGCGAGGCCAAGAAGTCCGTTCAAGCTGGCGAGATGAGCGCCACGGTGGCCGAATTCCCCTTCGAAGAGGGCAAACTCGGCGTCGAAGTGGCTCTGCGGCTCCTCGGTTGTCAGCCGGTCCCGCCATGGGTGGTTTCGCCTAACGCGGTCATAACAAAGGACAACGTCGCGAAATTCCCGAGTCCACAGGCGAATTGAGGGTCATCTCAATGAGCGCTGTCGCATTGTCAGGAGGGACGAGCTCGTCGCGCCCGCCCATGCTGGCGATGCGCGGCGTCTCCAAGACCTTCGGCCGCGCGCGCGTGCTGAACGACGTGGACCTCACACTCCAGAGTGGCGAGGTCCACGCACTGCTCGGCGAGAACGGCGCGGGCAAGTCGACATTGATGAAGGTCTTGTTCGGCATCGTCCCGCCGGATGCGGGCGAAATCGAGATCGACACGCTTGGCGTCGTTCAGATCGAGAGTCCGCGCCATGCGCTGTCGCTCGGCATCGGACTTGTCAGCCAGGAACTCAGCCTCGTTCCGCAACTCGACGTGGCGCAGAACATCTTTCTGGGCCAGACAGCCGGTCTAGACATTGTGCCGCGTGGGCGGCATCGCGAAGCAGCGGTCGAGATTCTCCAAACTCTCGCGCCTCACCTCCGCGTCGATACGCCCGTGTCCAAGCTCGGCATGGCCGATCGTCAACTCGTCGAGATCAGCCGGACGCTGGCGCGTGGCGGCCGCATCATCGCATTCGACGAGCCCACGTCTAGCTTGACGCCTCAGGAGCGCGACGGCCTGTTCCAAGTGATCCGGGGGCTTCGAGATGCCGGCAAGGCAATCATCTACATTTCGCATCGCATGGAAGAGATACGCGCCATCGCTGATCGTTTCACTGTCATGCGAGACGGCAAGGTCGTCGCGACCGACGCCATGGAAAGATGTACCGACGCGCAGCTCAACGAGCTGATCGCCGGACGCGAGCTGTCTCTGGCTATGGAGGGGCGACCCACTCATCTTGGAATCGATGGGGCGCCGCTGATTGAGATCCGAGACCTCTCAACGACCCGTCTTCGCAATATTGATCTGTCGGTTCGTCCCGGCGAGGTCGTGGGTCTTGCGGGCCTGGTTGGCTCGGGCCGATCGGCGATCATGCGCGCCGTGTTCGGAATCGACGAGCGCACAGGCGGGGAGATCCGGGTGGCCGGCTCCACGGTCAACATCCAAGAGCCCAAGGATGCGATGCGAGCCGGTATCGCCCTAATCCCTGAGGATCGCCGTGGGCATGCGATCGTTCCAATGATGTCCGTCGAACAGAACTTTGGTCTCGCCAACCAGAAGCGTTTCGCGCGGTTTGGCGTGTTGCGCGGCGGCGCCCGTCGGGCGGAGGCCCAAAAATATGCTTCGGATCTTCAGATCCGGCCGCCGAATATCCAGACCCCCATGGCCAACCTGTCGGGAGGCAACCAGCAGAAGGTCGTCATCGCGCGCTGGCTGGCCACAGGCGCCCGGGTGCTCATGTTCGACGAACCCACTCGCGGCGTCGACGTCGGAGCGAAGGCGGAGATCTACGCTTTGCTCCGTCAGCTTGCCGCCGCAGGCGCGGCCGTTTTGGTCATCTCGTCCGAACTACCCGAACTTTTGCTGCTGTCTCACCGGATAGGCGTCGTCAACCGAGGCCGGCTCACACAAATCCTGGAAAACGGCAACCACCTTAACGAGGACGTACTGATGCGTCACGCAACCGCAGGCGGTCTATCATGATCCAAAGCGCCGCAAAGACCCCAAGCCTCAGTACCCCCGCCTCAACGACCCCTCCGCTCAACCGGGACCTCTTCCGACAAGCGAGCGTCCTGATTGGCTGCGTCGCTCTTTTTGCGATCTTCTCCGTACTCACCAGCAGCTTCTATCAGCCGTCCAACCTGATCGACATCATGCTGCAATCGTCGATCAATGCCGTGATCGCCGTTGGCATGACGTTGGTGATCATCACCCGCGGCATCGATCTTTCGGTTGGCTCAATGGTTGGGCTGTCGAGCATGGTGGCCTCCGACCTCATGAGCCACAACATCGCGCTCGGCATTTTCGCGGGTCTCTTGGTCGGGGTGATCTGTGGCCTCATCAACGGAGTGCTGATCGCCAAGCTAAAGCTGCCTGATTTCATCGTGACGCTCGGTACATTGAGCGTCTTTCGCGGCGCGGCTCTCATCTATACCAACGGGCAACCCATCTACGGCCTGCCGGAAGGTTTCCGTGCGGCCTTCGGCGGCCAGCTGCTGGGTGTTCCGACGCCGGTCATCATGGCCATCGTAGTCGCTGGGCTCGCCTTTTTTCTGGTCCGGTTCACGGCGCTAGGCGAGCAGATTGTCGCCGTTGGTGGCAACGAGGAGGCGGCGCGGCTCTCCGGCATCAACATCGATCGGGTCAAGATCGTCGTCTACACATTGTCGGGCCTGCTTTCGAGCCTCGCCGGGTTTGTGCTCATCGCCCGGATCGGCGCGGCCGAGCCGATCGGCGGAAACGGCTTCGAGCTGCAGGCGATCGGCGCCGCGGTTATCGGTGGCGCGAGCCTGTTCGGCGGCGTTGGAAATCCGCTCGGCTCGCTCATCGGCGCGCTGACGCTTGGCGGTTTGCAGAACGGACTGACGCTCATGAACGTCCCGTCGTTTTGGCAATATGTGGCCTCCGGCGTGGTCGTCATCCTCGCGGTCTATGCAGATCGGCTCGCCCGTCCCCGTCGATGACGGAGTGGGTCCGAACATCACGAGCCGCCTGAAATAGCTCGCCGGCCTTCAGGATCACCTTTCGGCATCTCAGAGACCATCTTTAACAGGGCTACGCGACCGGGATCAGCGGCCCCGGTTGGGAGGCGGGGTCGAACCGATCAGGCTCGCGTATCTTCGAAATTACTATGAGGCAAAATCTCGTGCATGAGACCAAGCTGCGCTTTGCGACCCGCCTGAACTCGTTCGGCTCGAGGCCAGACGCCTACTGGCCGAAAGGTCACGGCAAGCCGAGCCCTCTCGAACTCGCCGAGCGCGCCTCCAAAGCCGACGGTCTTACAGACGTCGACCTCAACTATCCGGATCATGTGGGGCCCGATCCTCGCGTGACCGGCGAAGAGATACGCGACCTCGGGCTCGCCGTGAACGGTCTCGCAATGCGGTACTATTCGAATCCAGCGTTCAAGATCGGAGCTTTCACCAATCCCGACCTGGCAGTCCGGCGCGAGGCGATTGAACTCACCAAACGAGGCATCGACGCCGCTCGGCAAGCTGGCTGCAATCTGATGACACTGTGGCTTGGGCAGGATGGCTTCGACTACGCCTTTCAGGCCGACTATCCGCGGCTCTGGGCGGATGAGATCCAGGGCATCCGGGAGGTCGCGCTGCACGATCCAGACTGCCTCGTTAGCATCGAATACAAACCGAACGAGCCGCGTTCCTACAGTCTGATGCCAGACTGCGCGACGACCCTCCTTGCCCTTAAGGAAGTGGATCTTCCGAATGTCGGTGTGACGCTCGATTTCGCGCATGTGCTCTACGCGGACGAGCAGCCCGCCTTCGCAGCCGCGCTGATCAATCGGCACAGCCGCCTTCTCGGCATGCATCTGAACGACGGATATTCAAAGCGAGACGACGGCCTCATGGTTGGAGCCGTGCATTCCCTCCAGACGATCGAGCTGCTTCGCCAGGTCAAGGTTGATGGGTTCGCCGGCCCGATCTACTTCGACACCTTTCCGGACCTGCACAGGCCTCGATCCCATCAAGGAATGCGAAGCCAACATAGCCACCGTGAAGTCGATGCTTCGCGTCGTCGATAGGCTCGACGCCGACAACGAGTTGCAGGGCGCGATCGCCCTTCAGGATGCCGTCGCCACGCAAGCGATCGTCCGCAAGGCGATGTTCGGAAGCTGAGGAATCGGTGGCGCCGAACTGGAAAAATGATCTCCCGTTGTCCGGCCAGGGCCGCAAGGGCACAGACGCCGGTTGCGTCGAGCGTGACTGATTTTAGGAGGTGCTCGTGAGCGTGGCGCCGAGCGGCAGGTCCCCCGAGACGCGAGCGCACTCGCCCCCGGCGGTGATTGTGGTCGGAAGTCTGCACTATGACATTATGGTCGACGCGCCCGACCGGCCCCGCAAGGGAGAAACGATTGCCGGGAGAAGTTGGTCGCCGAAATTCGGCGGCAAGGGCGGCAATCAGGCGGTCGCCGCGCGCCGTCAAGGCGTGCCCACCGCTATGGTGGGCGCCGTCGGGGACGACAGTTTCGGCGCGGCGCTTTTAGCGGGTCTCGATCGCGCGAAGGTGGACAGGACAAACGTCGCCATGCTCAGCGGGGTCGGGTCCGGAATGAGCGTCGCGATATTCGATGACGACGGCGATTATGGCGCGGTCATCGTTTCGGGAGCCAACCTCGCCATCGCTCCAGGCCAGGCGGGCATCGAGTTGCTGTCGCAGGGCAAAGTTCTTGTTCTCCAGAACGAAATCCCCGAAGTCGTCAACGAAGCCGTTGCCCGTCACGCCCGGGACCTGGGAGTGACGACGATTTTAAATGCCGCGCCCGCGCGTCCCTTCACGACCAGCCTTCCTGATCTTGTTGATATTCTGATCGTCAACGCGATTGAAGCCGAGATGCTAGGCGGAGGCGACGTATCCTCGCTGGAAACGGCCGCATGTGCAGCCGAGAGGCTTGCAGCAACATTCAAGTCCGTCGTTGTGACTGCGGGCGGCGACGGCGTGGCCAGTTTCGACCGGTACGGCCGGTGCATTCAAACTGCCAGGAATCAAGGTCGCCGTTGCAAGCACTCACGGGGCCGGAGACACGTTCGTAGGGACGCTCGCGGCGCAAATGGCGGTCGGCGACCCTTTTGAAGTCGCGTTGTCGATCGCGAATAGAGAAGCGGCAAAACTGGTGTCGACACCGGAGCAAGAACGGGAAACCTACTCCACTGTGATTTCGACAGGTGGCAGCTCCGTAAATATATGATGCCACCGCTCTGGTGACCCCGCGGTCTCTTTGCCGCGGTGTCCTCATCGCCGTTGTTCTAAACACTACCGCTGGCGACGCATGGCGGAGACGCCACTCACCGCTTCCCGTTAGATCCGACCTCTCTCCGGATCGCGGTGGAATGACCGCTATGTGCGCATTCCGGCCGAAGGCCCGCGTCGCTTCGGGTCCGACTCCGGCCGTCTGAGCGTTCGGCCTCCGGGGCCGTCAAGCCCGGTCCATCGCGCCTAGGCGTCTCCTTCCGCGGTTCGCCCCACCGCAACTTTCGCAGCCGGTCGAGAAGCCACCGTCAGGACCTCAATAGCTGCATGAGACGCACGCCTCGACAATGGGCTCGTGCAACTCTTGACCCGCACCGGGCTCGATTGGACGGCCAAATATCCGAGCGCAGTCGCGGCGCGTGCCAGCATAAACGGAAAGGCCGCCTTTCTCGACGGCGAGCTCTGCGGCGTCGACGACGCCGGATTGCCGAGCTTCGCTCACACCCAAGCCGCGACCGACGGCGAGCGCGGCGTTCATGTCGTCTATTACGCCTTCGATCTCTTGCATATCGGCGGGTGGGACATCTCGAGCTTGCCGCTCATCGAGCGCAAGAAGCTCCTGGAACCCTTGATCACAAACAAGCCCGGCCTTCAGTTCAAGGGCCCGACTCAGGCGATGGCGAACTCATTCCGCGGCACGCCGGCAAGTTCGGCTTCGAAGGGGTAGTCTCCAAGACGATCGACGCCCCCTACGCGCCTGGAAACCGCGGCCTCTGGCGCAAGGCCAGTCGCTGAACCGCCGAGAGTTCGTAGTCGTCGGCTGGAGCGATCCCGAAGGATCGCGGCCTCATCTCGGCGTGCTGCTGTTGGGCTACTACACCGATGACGGCAAGCTCATCTATGCCGGCCGAGTGGGCACGGGAATGCCCGTAAGGGTGCTCGCCGATCTGCGCCGTCGGCTGGACCCCCTGGCCCGCAGGACGTCGCACATGAGCTTCTCGCCGCCGCGGTCAACCCGCTTTGGCTCGCTCCTCGTTCTTTCGCGTGTGCATTGGGTCGAACCAAAGCTTGTTGCAGAGATCACCTATCTAACCTGGACGGCCGACAGCCTGTTACGGCAGACGGCTTATGTCGGGCTGCGGGAGGACAGCCGGCCGAGCAAGTGCGGCGCGAGTGAGCGAAACCTTCCCGCCAATGACGTTGGCAAATATGCTCGAAAGTGGCGTCCGGCGGGCCATTAAAGACCTGGCGAGCACACCTTGCGAAAGCAGACGCCAGCGGCGGTAGAGTTAGAACCTGGTGCCGGTCCATATTGATAAAGATCGT
>CAVYPD010000039.1:0-20847 GCA_963770275.1 uncultured Alphaproteobacteria bacterium | reverse complement strand
GATGCCGGTGCGCCGCCTGAGCCTTATGGTCGAGCAAATCCACGCGAATTGCGCCGGCACGCTCAACGGTCTTTACGCGGCGCTAACCAACGAGAGCTTAGCCGCTGACACCTCGACTCTCGCCGATCCTTCGGTCGTGACCGATCTTATCGATAAAAGGCAGAACCGGGGCAAAGACTGAGCCAAGATGTAACTGGATTGATCGTGGCGATGTATCATCGCGGTGTTAGGGCCACCGAGCCATAGTTTGGATTTTCTTGACTTTTGCGGCTCGCGGCGCGGCGTGCAAACGAGTTTGCCCTCCTCCCAAGCAATAGGCATAGCTGCTGCCCTTCGTGCCCTTTGTGGTGAACTTTCAGTCGAGCCGCGCCCCATTGGACCATTCGTCGGGCCGGCCGCCGATGAGTCGCCGTTCTCACCCAGCGAAACTCGCCATCGCCTTCTCGACGATGATGGCGCCGGCTTCCTGGACAAAATGCCCGGCGTCGGCAAGCTCCAGCGGCGGCGGGCAATTGCGGATGCTCTTGTGCAGCGCCCGCATCGCTGGCGGCCCCAGAACCGGGTCCTGCATGCCGATCGCCATGAAGCTCTTGCCGGCCCATTCCTTGGACCAGAATTCGCGCGCGCGGCGCGAGAGCGCCGCGCCTCCGGCGTCCGGCCGGTCGGGCACGAGATTGGGGAAGCGCCTCACGCCGGACTTGTAGCGCGCGTCCGGATAGGGCGCTGCATAGGCGGCGGCCTCGGCGTCGCTTAAAGACGGAACCGCCCGCTTCATCAGCGCCGCGATGTCCATGTCGGGCTTGCTGTTCGAGAAGGCGCGCCAGGCAAGAAAGCCTTCGCCGAGCGGAACGTCGCCCGTGCCGAGCCCCGTGTTCATGACAAGAAGCCGTTCGAAGCGATCGGGCATGTCCATCGGAATGGTCAGACCGATGAGGCCGCCCCAATCCTGGCAGACGAGGGTGATGCGCTTGAGGTCCAGCGCCTCGATCAACGCGACGATGGAGTCGCGATGAAACATGAATGTGTACGTCGCTTCCTCTTCCGGCTTGTCGGAGCGGCCGAAGCCGAAAAAATCCGGCGCGACGACGCGCAGACCCGCGGCGATGAGGGCCGGAATCATCTTGCGGTAGAGATAAGACCACGTGGGCTGACCGTGCAGGCAGAGCGCGACCGGCGCGGCCCGGGGTCCTTCGTCGAGATAATGCATGCGCAGGCCGCCAGCGCCCTGCAGGTAATGGGGTGCGAACGAAAATCCGGGCAAGGCGGCGAAGCGCTCGTCCGGAGTGCGCAGAGCGTCCATGGGATCGCCTCCTCAGAAGAATGCGATAGCGAGTCTGCGCCGGCTCAACCCGCGGCCGCGCACGAAGACGGAATGCTCGGCTATACTCTGCCCGCCTTTCGCGCAGGTCAAAGGGGTCGCGTATGCCGGTTCGAGGCGGTCGACTGGCGGCTACGGCGGCTGCGTTGCTGGTCGTTCATTCGGCGGAGGGCGCCCGGGGCGCGCAGGACGAGAGCAGCCCGTTCAACGAATGTTCGCATGCCTATTTGGCCGCGACGCGGGCGCTCCTCCTGCACTTGCAGACAATGCCGGGGGACCGCACGGCTGTCCGTACGCTCATCGCTAAAATCGAGCGCGAGATGTTGAACAACAACGCATCTCTCGTCATGTGCCGCTACAGCGATGAGCCGTTCAACACGGCTGAGAGAATTCTACCGCATTGGCGCGACATCCCCTTCACGGTCCGAGTTTAGTCACATTCGGCGGGGTGGCGGCGCTGGTTGTTGGCTGTGCAGGAATCGGGGTTCTAGGGATGCGCCGACCCATCTTCAATGCATGAACAATAAGACGTCTTCACGTCGAAACCGGTCAAGCCGATTGGGTTTTGACCCTAGAGCTGACCGATCGTGCGCCGGCTTCAATCAGCGTCGATCGACGGGTCCGAGACTTACGGATTTTCGATGTTGAGCCGATCGTGCCAGTGGAGTCCAAGGCTAAGCTCGTGCTCGACAGCCGTGCGCCAGTCCTCGGCGGCGCGAGCGGTGTGGCGGCCGTCGACGATGCGTTCCGAACTGGACGCATTCGTGGTCTAAATTCTCCGAGTGAAGCCGCTGCGAGCTGACAGCTTGAGCGCAATGTCAGTCGTGCGAAGTCGGGGCCGTGGCGGGCAGCAGTGCGCAAGGGCGGTCACTCACGGACGACGCCGATAAATGCTCGCTTCCATTGCGCGATCATACGCCTGAGTCGCGTGTGCCAATTTGAGAGCAGGAAACGGGTTGTCCCCAGCGCCCACTGGCCGCTAGCCTAATTTCTCGTGGCGATGGGTAGAATAAATGTCGAGGCGCAACGAGAGTCAACCCGAGATGGGCGCAAAAGACTGGGCTTTGCTTGTTCTTCTCTCTGTTTTATGGGGCGGATCATTTTTCTTTTTTAAAGTGATCGTTGAAGCGCTGCCGCCCTTTACCGTCGTCCTCGGGCGTGTAGGGCTGGCGGCCATCGCTCTTAACCTGTTTTTGCTCGCCAAAGGCGATCGAATGCCCTCAAGCGGCCGGCTCTGGGGTCAGTTTTTCGCCATGGGCACGCTGAACAACGTGATACCCTTTACGCTGATCGTGTTCGGCGAAACCCGGATCGCAAGCGGGCTGGCGTCCATCCTGAACGCAACGACGCCATTGTTCACGGTCATCGCGGCTCACTTCCTTACGACATCAGAACGCCTGACCTGGGGCAAGGCCGTGGGCGTGCTGTTTGGCTTAATCGGTGTGGCCGTCCTGATCGGCCCCGATGCACTGTCCGGCCTCGGCCGCAGCGACTGGATTGGCGAAGTCTCGTGCTTGCTGGCCGCCCTGACATATGGATTTGCGGGGATCTATGGCCGAAGGTTTAAAGGCGTTCCTCCACTCAAGGTCGCGACGGGGCAAATCACGGCCAGTACGATCATCCTCTTGCCCATTGCGGTCGTTGTCGACAGGCCCTGGACGCTCCCCGCTCCTGATCTGCATGTCTGGGCGGCGCTCGCCGGCATCGCTATTCTCAGCACCGCGCTGGCTTACATGCTGTACTTTCGCATTCTGGCGACGGTAGGGGCCACGAACCTGCTGCTGGTGACATTCCTGCTGCCGATGGCTCTGGTGCAAACGTTGGAGGTCGAGCAATCAGAGGCCTGGAAGTCACCGCGGATCATGTAGCAAGAACGGCTTTCCAAATCTCGGGACCGGTTTTGTCTTGAACGCGAAGCTTCCCGAGTTTGAACTGGCCCTTTCTGATCCGATGCATGAGTTCGATGCCGGCAATCGTCGTCGCGGCTCTTCGAAAGTGCTTGAGGCCGAGCATCGGACCGAGCCGCAGCTTGATCGATCGGTGATCTTGCTCGATCAAATTGTTGACGTACTTGGACGACCGGATCTCGCATTGATTTCCCTCGGAATGTTCGCCGAGAGCCTCCTTGGCCGCGCGATGTGAAGCCTGATAGCCGTCGAGCGTGATCTTATGAGGCAGTCTGCCCTGGCCTCTGAAAGCGCGCCGGAAGAACGCCTTGGCGGCGGCGATGTCTCGTTTGGCGCGCAGCAGGAAATCGACGGTCTTTCCCTCTTTGTCGACGGCGCGGTAGAGATAGGTCCAGCGTCCTTTGATTTTGACGTAGGTTTCGTCGACGCGCCAGGACCGGCCCACCGGGCGCGCGAAGCGGTTCCAGCGCCTTTCGAATTCCGGCACATAGCGTTGGATCCAACGCATGATCGTCGTATGCGCCAGGGAGAGCCCGCGTTCGCCCATCATCTCCACGAGATCACGAAAGCTGAGTTTGTAGCGCAGATACCAGCGCACGCAGAGGACGATGATTTCACGGTCGAAATGGCGCCCTTTGAAGAGTTCGTCCATGTTCGGCAAGCCCATCATCTCGATCATTCGACCAATTTGCCGGCGACTATGCTGCGCTCAAGCAATTCGCACCAGAGCCCGAATGACGACGAACCTGGAGATCGAGGACACGGTGGCGCGGATCATGCGCCTGATGGTCGATCTAGTGGTGGAGGACAAGCGCCACGTGGTGGAAGAGGTGGACCGGCCGGGGTTCACTCTTGAGCGGCAGCCTCCCGACGCCGCGACCGGACCGCGCCCATGCAGGTCACGGCGCGCCCGACAACCGGTCCCCGATGATCATGCCGAACCCTACGATCACCGCGGCGATGCCGACGCCCGTGCTGAAGCGGGGGCCGACAGGCAGCAGCTTTTCGACCATCACGAAGAGCGCGAGCGCTGCGACCCAGACGAGGTTCATGACCCCGAAGACGAACAGGAGCGTCATCAGCAGCGCGCAACAGCCGAGGCAATAGAGCCCATGCGCAAAGCCCAGACGCGCCGCGCCGGCCCAGCCGGGACGACAGAGGCGCATCAGAAACGATAGCGGCGAGCGGCAGGATTCGAGGCAGGCGCGCTTCACGGGGGTCGCCTGATAGAGACCGGCGGCGATCAGTAAGATGCCGGCGATGCGGCGATCGCCTATCGCCAGGCCCATTTCCGAAATGACGCCCGACCGCACGAGCAGCCATTGCGCCAAGGCCGCCAACGCCGAGAAACCACCCCAGATGACGAGATATGAGCCGGCGAAAACCGCCGTCGGCGCCATCGCCGCGCCTTGCGCCTGCGCGCCGCGCGCCACCTTTCCATAGATGAGGATCATCGGCGCCGCCGAGGGCAGCATCATCGCCACCATCATCAGGAGCCACATCACAAATGCGCTGGAGAGATAGACCCAAGCCTCAGCCGGGGAGCCCATTGGTCCGCTCATGTCCATGCCGGGCATATCCATGCCGGCCATGGATTGATTGGCGCTCATCGCCGCCCATTCGCGCCACAGCCAAAGCCAAGCGAGCGCTACGATGAGCGCAAGACAGCCGCTCACGACCCAACGGTCGCGCGCCAGCGCGCGCTCGAGCGTCAGTTTCGACATGGGCCGGATCGCGGTCAGACCACGCCCTGGGTCGTCATGTTCATCTCGTAGACATGCGCATGCGAATTGTCGAGCGCCAGCTTGATCGGGCCGTCCGCTCGGGTCGCGCCATTCGCGTATTCGGCCTCGTGATACTCGAATCCGCGCGGGAGCACGACGCGCACGCGATGTTCCTCCCCGGTCACGGGATTGAGGATCGGCCCGACAGAGGTATCAATCACGCCGGCGACGCGGACCCGGCCGACCCGCTTGTCGAGATCAAGGTCGAGCTCGATGGGCGCGTAAACAGGGTCATGCATCTTGGTCAGGGTTGCGGCGAACACATTGAAGATCGTCGCGCCCGGAACTGTCTCCTGACCGGACAGGATGGTGAGCAGCGCCTGGCGCTGCGCCTCAGTCGCATGATCGCTGATCACGACGAACGCCTCGCCGTTACCCTCGTGGATCGCTTTCGGCCATGCGAACATCCCGCACCAAGTCACGCCGCTAAGGTCGACATCGCCAAAGTGACCCTTGTCGATGCGCAACGCCGTCATCGCGCGGCAGTCGCCGTGGGTCGGCAAGGAATTGAACTGACAAGGACAACTGAAATCGCAGTTGCAATTGGCGATCGCGGGACCGCGCATTGACCAGTCGACATATGCCATCGTCGTCTCCTCGCCTTCGTTCTTTTTGGCTCCGGGATCGCGCGGCAGTTCGAGCCGCTCTCCCGGTGGCCTTCAGACAGAACTATTCCGATTGGGGGTTTCCGGCAAGCGCTGGGGTGAATGAACCGAAGAGATCGAAGAGAAGCTCGATCAAATGGTCGAGGCGATCGGAGACGACGATGAGGACGCAGCGAGACGACGCGCAGGTTGAGTTGCTGGTCGAGAGGCGCTTGCTGGTCGATTGCACCGTCGAGGAGAAGCGCCGCGTCGTGCATGAACTGGACAGGTGGGTGAGGCTGGAAGAGGCGTCGCACGATCCGGCGTCGGCACCGGGCAGAGCGCATTGACCCGCCGCGCCTTCCAGTCCGATGATCCCCGGTCGGGACGGTTCCCGCCCGGTCCGTGGGGCTCTTGCTGGGCCTCAAGGGCCGTTGCAGGTTTGCGCTGGCGATCTGCTTGGGGTGCGTTGCCGCTTCCCGCGCGGCGGCCGTCCTGCCTTCAGGGCCAGCGAGGGGCCAGCCAGAACAGAGAGTTAATAATCGAGCTAGTGGGCGGTCCGGTTAAGGATGGGGCGCAAGGCTAAGATCACCTCCGCCGACAAGATCGAGCGCGAACACCGCACCGCCGCCATCATGCAGATGCGCCTGGAAGGCCACAGCCTGCGAGCGATCGGCGAGGCGCAGCGTCCGCCGTGTATCTGGCGTCGCCATCTTCAAGACGATCAAGCGGGCGATCGAACGCATGGCGGACGAGGCGACCGAACAAATCCGCCGGATTGAGTCGCTGCGCCTGGATGAGATGACGCTCGCTGTCTATCCCGACGCGAGCGCGGGCGACCTTGTGGCGATCGATCGCATGCTGGCATCATGCGGCGCAGAGCGAGGCTCCTGGGGTTGGACACGCCCGTGCGCTGGGCTCCAGGCGTTGGCGATGAGTTCACCCCCTCCCAGGTGGCGATCGAGATCGTGGGCGACCCAGACCCCGAACACCTGCGGCGGCTCGAAGCCGAGCTTGAAGAGCGCGGCCAGCCGCCGAGATTAACCAGCCTGAATCGAGTCCGCCCGCCCCTTGCCTTCCCGCCCGACAATTGCGCCCGCAGGCGCAATGTCGCCCAGATCAAGTGGTCGCCGGACGCCTCGCCCTTTGCCTTCCCGCCGCGCCCAGGCACACGGCACGCTCCTGGCCCAGGACCCTTGCCGCCCTGGCCGCCGAGGTGGAACTGTCCGCCGCCGGGCCTGAGACGGCCGTTTTGGCGCTGGAGCGGCCCCGGAACGCCAGGACGCTCACAGAGCCCTCGCTGACGGCTTTAGCCGGTTTCCGGCACCCGAAACCCTTAATGCGGGAAGCGCCGCCGGGAACGGCCCGACGAGGCCAAAAACCGCTTGAGTTCGGCAGAGGTAGGTTCTGCCCCTGCCCACTGGCCCTGAGGAGCCCTGGCGTCGGCTCGAATTGCGCGAGCGCGTTGACGCCCGCATAGCGCCCCTCAAGCGCGGACAGACCGGCCAGTCGACAGGCGACGAGCATCGCACCGCTCCCGCTTCCGCGCATACTCTCGGCCCGGCTCTTTCGTCGCGAGCTTCCGGGCCTCGCTCATTCTTCCGGTACTCTGGCCTTGCGCATGGCGTCGAGGAGAAAGCCGGGCCCGCTGTCGCTGCGAAAGCGGCGGATCGAAAAACCCGGGTCGAGCGCGAGGCCGGCCTTGGTTTCAGATTGCGCCTCTTCCGGCTTGCCCAGATTCGCCAGCCCCGCCGCGAGGAAAAAATGCGTTAATGCAACCTCGACGCGCTGCTTGGCGTTGGGCGGGTCACATATCTTTTCGGACGAGAAGGCCGCTCGCCTCGCGTCGGCCGAAACGACGATCGCCAAAGTGCTTTCCCTACGGCCGAACGATGCGTTGGCCCACGAGATCATGGGCGGCATTCTGAAGCGTATGCTTGGCGTTCTCGTTCGACTGGTATTCGTCGAACAGGGCGAAGACCTGCCGCATCATCACGCTCATCGGGTCTTCGCCCAGGTCCTGCGTGATGCTGACAAGGCGAACGCCATGCTTCCTGAGGCGGCGCACCTGCAATTCGAGCGCGAAATGATCGCGGGCGAAGCGGCTGAACGAATGAACGACAATGACGTTGAACGGCGGCGCTTCGGTCGCGCCATGTCGAGCATTCGCTGAAACTCCGGGCCGGCGGTCATCCATGCCGCTGGCCCCCGGCTCGACGAACTCGATCGCGACGTCCCAGCCGCGCGCGGCGCAGAAGGCGAGCGCCTGCCTTCGCTGATCCGGCATGGAGAGATCGGCCTCGGCCTGCCGCCCGGTCGAGACGCGCAGATAAAGCGCGGCGCGCATGGCCGTGTCGTTTGCTTCGGCATTGATCGCGGCAGTCATGGCGCTATCCCCGCGCGACCCTCTCTAGCGCCAGTATGCGGCGCTTGTAGAGTCGGGACGCAATGCTGTCGCCCGTCTTTCCACACCGGTGGTATCGCCGGAAAGAATGGCGTTAGCTGCGGCATTAGGAATGCCTCGACGGCATCAAGCTCTGCGGGGTCGATGCAGTCAACGCGCGGCAGGTCATCGACGACGCGCCAGGTTTGGCGATCATCGTCCAATCTCCTTGTTGTTCGCCGCACCGTGCTCATGAAAGCAATGTGTGGACGGGGAGATCGCGCGGTCTTTCCTGGACGCGCGCTGGTCATTCATGTCGTGCAGCGCGCTTGTGCGGTGCCAGCGTTTTGCCTGCCGGCTCATGCGGAACGTGCGGCTTGCAGTTCTCGTGCGGCGGAGGCGGATCAACCGGGCCCGCCGGACCCTCACTCAGGTCGCTGTCCGGACAGGCCGGCCGCGAGCTGCCAGAAGGCGGGAGCCCGGCATTTCCTGCATCCAGAACGACCACCGCGCTCTGTTGTCTTCGAGCGCCGTGCATGTACATGTGGCATGCGCTGAGCAGCCAGCGTCGTTGTGGACGGCAATGCAATAATGCGAAGCCCGCACGATGGTCGGCGCGGTGATGGACGGCCAGAACAGCCACGCGCCGGCGGCGAGCAAGCCAATCGCCGTCATCATTGTCTTCGTGTTCATGGACCTGCCCCTCAGGACTGTTTTCTGGGGAGCAATGTGGGGCCGCGACGGATGGAATAGCCTCCTCGCGGACTGGCACTGGCTGGTCACAGTGAGCGTGCGGCGCATACGACGGTATGGGTGGAAACGGCCGTGCTACGCTAAAAGTATGGGCAGGAAACCAAGGGGACGCTCAACACACTTCAACGGCGCAGCCCGAGGCCACCGGCGGGGTGGTCCTCGTCCCTTTGGACAAGGACGTTGCCGATTGGCTCCATCAGCAGGGCGACCTGGTGCGCGAAGTGAACGACCTGTGCCGCTTCTACATGGACACATCCATATCCCGCGAACTCGAGTTCGATCTGGAGGAGTTTGAGGCCGCGGAGGCGTCAACGCGTATCGAGGGGCCGAACCCATAGCGTTTCCACTGTCGCCACGCCTCCGTTCTCGATAGATTTCCCGTGAAACAGATTTGCGGCTCAGCAGTTTTCCGACGCGGAGACCGAACCATGGCGTTTCCCGGGTATAAATTGGTAGTCCGCCTTTCCAGTTTGGCGTGTCTGGTCCTTTCCGCGCATTCCGCCGGCGCCGTGGAAGGCGGCGTATTCTGTAGAGGGGCTGGGATTTTTGTCGAGCGCCCGGAACCGAATGGAGCGCTGACCTTTGATGTCCTGGACTCGAATGCCCAAGGCAACGTGATCGAGATTGCTGGCGTGGCGGCGCCGCACAATGGCGGATGGCGGTATCAGTCGAAGGGTAACGCCGCCGAAGAACGATGCACCCTGGACATCACGCCGGTCGCAGGCGGATTCAAAATGGACAGGGTTAAGGGCGCGACATGCGCGGGCATGGGCGGACACAATGCTGAAATAGCCTTGATAGGTGCGTCGTTTCCGGCATCATCGAGGGTGAAGGGCGTGGCTCCTGTCGTCGATAGAGCGGGGAGGATTCCTCAGTTCGATTGCCACCGCAAAAAGTTCGACCGCTGAAAGCGTCACGCCGGCAAACGCTTCGCCAGGTCCCGACAAACTCGACATACGCTGCGACAGCGCCAATCACGGAGTTCCACAATGACCCTTTCCATTCAGCCGATGCAGTGGAGCATTTTACCGGACCGGCATGAAGCTCCGCCTCTAGACGACAACGATCTTGAATGCCTCGAAGAGCTGCGTGACGTGCTGGCCCGGCACCGCAAGCTGCGACGCTTCGCAATCCATCTCGCCCACCGGCACTTTGCTCTCGGCCCGGGCGAAATCCTGATCGAGCGGCCCGATCCCGACGGGCGGACGCAGCATGTCACGGTCGGCCGGCTGGACGAGCAGCCTCAGGCGAGGCCGACCACCTGGCTGTTCGAGGAAGGTCCGGCGCTGCGGCTTTCCGAGGCCGTTTACTGCATCTGCGTTTCCGATCCCAACAAGACCGAAGCCTGTATCCGGCACGGCAAGAGCCTCGGCTTGAAAGCCCCGGCCAACTGCCGACTGATCGGCCGCTGGCGGATCGTCGAGTCCGATCTCTGGGATCGAGCTCATCTCGATCTGAGCAGCCCGGCGACGCTGACGATCACCGCGCAAGGCGGCGAAATCGCCTTCGGCGCCTTGAAGGGCGGTCTCGAAGTCGAATACGCCCGCGACTCGATCGGTTTCCACTGGGCCGGATGCGAGGAAGGCGATGAGGTCGAGGGCGAAGGAACCGCCGAACTGCTCGACGACGGGACGATCGAGATCGAATTCGCATACCGAAACGGCGACGAAGCCGTCCTCCAAGCAAAACGAGACCCTTCTTCAACAGCCTGCTAATCTTACTGTGTCATAAACTATTTGGGGGATGATTTCAATTCACGCCTAATTCGGAGGGGCCGGTGGATCGAAATGCAGATAGGCGTCGCCTTATGCGAGGGCGGACACGCCTGCCCCAAAGGGTGAGTGTCCTATCTACCCAAGCCACGCGCTCTCCGCGTTCGCGGCGATCGGTCGCGGGCCGAAAAGTGGCGAGGTGCGCGCAAGCGCGTGCATGCCACAGGTTTCCCGTCGATTCAGTCGCATTCAGGATTTTATCTGAAGCCGCGCTTTCTGGAGCGACGCCTTGCCGTGGAGAACAACCTCGAGCATCGACGCCTCGGCGGCGGCCGGATCATTACGATTGATGGCGTCATAGATCTTCACGTGGTTGGCGCAATCGTCCTCAATCGGATCCTCGTTGGCGTCCAGGGCCTCCTGCTGCAGCCGAAAACTGATCTGCAAGAAATTCGCAACGGTGTGCCCGAAGTGGCGCAGCATGGCGTTTTGCGAGGCGTGCAGCACGGCCATGTGAAACTGAACATCCGCCTGAGCGTAAGCGGCCATGTCCGCCACCGAAAGCCGCATCGCATCGCAACTTGCGCGGATAAGGGCGATATCGTCCAAGGTCGCGCGAGTCGCCGCAAAACGAGCCGCCGCAGGCTCGACCAATTGACGCATTTCGATCAGATCGTGGAGTATGTCATGTTCGGCCCCGTCAAAGGGATGCCAGAGGAGAACGTCGGGATCGAAGATGTTCCAGTTGCTCCGGTCGAGGACGCGTGTGCCAATCCTCTGTCGGGTTTCAACAAGGCCCTTCGCCGAGAGAACCTTGATCCCTTCCCGAATCGAGGTACGGCTGACCGCGTAGGCCGCCATCAGTTCGCTTTCGCGCGGCAGGAGGCTGCCCGTGGGATAGACGCCTCGCACGATCTCCTCGCCTAGGCGACTGATCACGCGGCCCTGGATCCCGCGCGGCTTCTGCCCGATCACTTCGGCATGCGAACGCGCCAAGCGCTGGGGGGTGGCGGCGGAAGATGGCTGATGCATGAACTTCGATTTCCTACGAGGGCGCCGACTCAGCCTAGGACAGCCCCAATCGCCCCGCGCATCAAAGGAGCCGCGGCGAAGAGAAAAGCGTCTCGCCTCTCGCCTCAATGCGAACGTCGACCAGATATTTCGCGATCGCGCTCACATCGACGTCGACGCCGAGACCAGGCCGATCGGGGATCGCAATCTCTCCACCGGCATCCCGCAGCAATGGATTGGCGGCGATCTCGCGCGCCAGCGCTTTGGGCGCCGCGGGATATTCGCAGATCACATGATCTGTGAGTCCGGCATAGGGCTGCAGCGACGCCGATAACGCCAGGTGCGAGGTGAAGGTGTGGTTTACGTAGGTAACCCCCCGTCTCGAGGCGTAGTCGGCGACCGCCTTCGCGGGCCCTATGCCGCCGATGCGGCCGCAATCGATCTGCACGAATCCGACCCTGCCATAGTCGATCGTGTGGCGCGCCATGAAGACGTTGTGAGCCGCTTCGCCGCCCGCGAGCCTGACCGAGCCGGAGCGTGCGGCGAGAGCGGCATAGGCTTCGTAGGCACTGCCGTGAAAAGGCTCCTCAAGCCAGAGCGCCTTGACTGCCTCTAGAGAGGGCAGACGCGCGGCCGCAGCCTCAACGTCATCGCCCCAGATTTGCCCCGCGTCGATGAGCAGCATTCCGTCAGCGCCTAACCCTTCCCGCGCGGCTGCGAACTGGTCGGCGTCTTCGCGCACCGATTCGCGGCCGATGGGCCCCCAACCGAACTTCGCCGCACGATAGTTGGAGGTCCGGATCGCTTTTGCGGCGTCCAACGTCTGCTGCGGCGTATCGCCGAACAGCACTGAGGCGTAAGGGAGCTTCTTCGCCGCCTTGGAATAGCCGAGCAGACGCCAGACCGGCTCCCCGCGCGCCTTGCCGACCAAATCCCAAAGCGCCATTTCGACTCCAGACCACGTGTGCGGCGCCTGAAGAAGATCCATGCTGTTCCAGGTGATGTCGCGTGCAATCGCCTCAATGTCGGCCGGGCTCGTCACCTCTCTCCCTTCGACCGACGCACGGACGGGTCGACACGCGCCATGAGACATCGGCGCGACATAGGCGGCGATCGAAACGAGGGGCGATGCTTCGCACTCGCCCCATCCTACCAAGCCTCCCGCCGAGACGCGGACCAATAGCGCGTCCTGGCTGCCGTCGCCTTCCGTCGTGATCTCCGGCATTGACAGATAAAAGAAGTCGACCGCTTCGATCTTCATCGCTTTCCTTCCCCACGGTGCCCCAATCCGCGACCATTGAGACGCGGCCACCTTCCCACCTTCGAGCTCCCCGTTGCCCGCAGGCCCATCGTTCAGTTGAGACAAAAAATACGATCTTTCGATAGCGCAGGCTCCGCCGATTGTCTACGCGCGGGTTATTTTAGCCCCGGACTTATCAGGGAATATCGGGATAATCCACGGATCGGCTCTATCATCGATGGTCCGGTCACCGGGGGGCGGAGTTGTCTCTCCTGCGCTTGCGTCGTCATAAAAAGTATGATTTTTTAATTTGTGGGTGGCGGGAAGCCGTGGGCTCCGCCGGCCAAGTGCCAGAGCGCGGGCGATCCTGAAACGCCCCGCGCAGTCTGAAGCAGTCACAGGGAGACGAGACATGACGACAAGGAGAAGCGCGATCGCGTCGATCCTCATATTGCTCACTGCGCCCGCTTTCGCCCAACAGATCGAGGGCAAGGCGGATTTCAAGAATTGCAGCGACGGCTCTCTCGGCAGAGCGCTCACGGAAGGCGTCACGTTGGGGATCAGCCCGAGCCCGCCTTACTCCAACCTTGATCCCAATACGAAGAAGGCGGATGGACTAGACGTCGAGATCAACGAGGCAGCCCTCCACTGGATAGGCATTACGAATATCAAATACGAGGTGGCGCCATTCGGTCAGCTGATCCCCATGCTGCTATCGAAGCGCATCGACGTCGTCGCTTCGAATATCCATCAAACGCCGGATCGCCTGAAGGTCGTAACGTTCACGGGTCCAGCCTGGTGGTACGGCCCCGCTCTAGCGACGGCTAAGGGCAACCCCAAAGGCATCAAGTCGTTTGACGACCTCAAGGGTAAGCAGGTCGGGGCGATCGCCGGATCGGCGGCCGACGAATATCTTCGGTCGATCGGAATTGAAGTCACGCCCTTCCAGGAGGATGCGGCTGAGTTTTCCGGTCTCGACGCCCGCAAGGTCGACGTGATCCTCGAAGACGACGTGAAAGTGCTCGATTACATGAAGGCGAATCCGACGGCTCCGATTGAGATCGTAAGCGGCGTCGCGGTTCCCTCGGAACTCATCTTTAAATATGGCTACGGCTATGCTCGTTACGCTCTTCGGCCGGCGGACTGCGAGTTGAGAATGGCTTACGGAGTTGCACTTCATGAGCTGTGGGGGGCGGGCGTCGTGTCGGACCTCCTGAAGAGATACGGCCTCAGCAACCGCAACCTCACCTATTTCCCGCTGAACTGAGCCGAGCAGCGCTCAAAGTCGACACGAGGACCGGCTCTTTCCGGTCATCGTCGATTGCGGGAGCCGAAGGACGATGGAGTTCTTTAACCTCGACGTCATCCACGACTACGGATTTGCGCTGCTGCACGGGCTTGTGCTGACCATCATGCTGACGCTGATCGTCATCACGCTTTCGCTCGGTCTCGCCGTCCCTGTGGCGTTGTGTCGGATGTCGACGAATCTAGCCGTCCGGGCTCCGGCGTCAGTCTACGTGGAGGTCATTCGCGGCACGCCGCTGCTCCTCCAGCTCGTCTATATTTACTACGTGCTGCCGACAATGGGCATCAATCTCAGCGGGTTTGTCGCCGCAATAGTCGGTCTTACGCTTAATTACACCGCCTACATGAGCGAGGTGTATCGCGGCGGCATTCTCGCGGTGCCACGCAATCAGTGGGAGGCCGCCGCCACGGTCGGACTAAGCCGCGCGCGTACCTTCCAGCGCATTGTCATGCCGCAGGCTCTTCTGATCGTGACGCCGACGCTCGGCAATTATTTCATTTCCTTGTTCAAAGACACCGCGCTCGCGTCCGTCGTCACGGTGCAGGAGCTAACCTTCACAGGGCAAATCGTTTCGGCGCGTTCATATCAATATTTCACCGTGTATACGGTCACGGGAATTCTCTACCTGGCCGTCGGCTACCCCGCGTCCGTCTTCGTGAGATGGCTCGAGAAGCGCGCGCAGCGCGGCCATAGAGCGGATCGCCCGGCGTGATCCGGCTTGTCGAGATTCGCAAGACGTTTGGCGGTCACGAGGTCTTGCGCGGCGTCAGCAAGACCTTCGGCGAGGGCAAGGTTACCTGCGTGATCGGTCCCTCCGGCTCCGGCAAGTCCACGCTGCTTCGTTGCATCAATCTATTGGAAAAACCGACCTCCGGCGAAATCTTCATCGAAGGAGAGCGCGCCTACTACGAAGTCGAGCGCGGCGCTATCCGCTATCATTCGGAGAGCCGCATCACCACAGTGCGCCGCAAGCTCGGCATGGTTTTTCAGGATTTCGCTCTATTTCCCCATTTGACGGCGATCGAAAATGTCACCGAAGGGCTCGTCTACGGCCTCGGCAGGGGGCGACAGGAAGCGGTCGCCGTCGCCACACGCGTGCTTGCGCGCGTTGGGCTCGCGGAACGCGCAGCCTATTATCCAGACCAACTGTCGGGAGGCCAAAAGCAGCGGGTTGCGATTGCCCGCTCGCTCGCGATGACGCCGAAAGCGATATTGTTCGACGAGCCGACGAGCGCGCTCGATCCGGAGCTCGTCGGCGAAGTGTTAGACGTCATGAAGGATCTCAGCCGCGAGGGCATAACGATGATCATTGCGACGCATGAGATGAAATTCGCCAGGGAAATCGCCGATGAAGTCATATTCGTCGACCAGGGCGTTATCGTCGAGGAGGGCCCGCCTGCGTTCGTCCTCGATGCCGCAACACGAGCGCACGCGCAACTTTCTCCGGCGCATCATGCGCTGAGTGCGACGTCGCCGAATCTGGCGCGCGCTCGTGGATAGTCGAATGTAAGAAGGAGAATGCTCGGATGCCCGACAAAGACTTTCGCATCCGTTCGATCGTCGCCGCGCCGCTCTTGGGCGAGTCGCCGAAAGGCGGCTGGTCCCACGAGATCAAACCGGAAGATTTGGTTCATGCGCTCATCGCTGTCCTCACGCATGGCGGTCTCACCGGCTACGGCAGTGTGTTCACGAGCGGCGGTCTGGTCGAAGCGGCGCTGGAGGTTCTCGAGCCGCTGTACGCTGGGGAAAACGCGCTCGAACCGGAACGGGTGAGCGAGAAACTGCACCAAAATACGTTCTGGATGGGCCGCGGCGGAACTTTGACCCATACGATCAGCGGCATCGACATCGCGCTTTGGGATATTGTTGGCAAGGCTCTCGGCCAACCCTTGGCGCGCCTTCTCGGCGGCGTCTACCGTCACCGTGCCATGCCCTATTGTTCGATTCTGATGGAGGAGCCCGGACCCATGCGGGACGCGGCGCAGCAGGCCCGTGATGCGGGATTCCGCGCGCTCAAGATCGGCTGGGGTCCGTTCGGCCGCCGCGACGATGCGAAGTTGGATGAAGCGATCGTGAGGAGCGCCCGCGACGGTTTCGGCGAAGGTCGGCTGTTCGTCGATGCCGGCGCAAGCGACGCCTATTGGCCACAACAGCTGAAATGGGCCATCCGAACTTCGCATATGCTCGCCGCCTATGACATTGGTTGGTTCGAGGAAGCGTTGCGGCCGGATGCACTCGATGACTTCGTCGAGTTGCGTCGCCAAAGTCCGGTTCCTATCGCCGGCGGTGAGGTGCTGACCCGGCGCCAGTCGTTTACGCCGTGGCTGACGCGCGGCGCGTTCGACATCGTGCAGCCCGACGCGACCAAGGTCGGGGGAGTGAGCGAGCAGCGCCGCATCGCATGGATGGCTCAAGAATTCGGCGTCCGCTATGTTGGGCATGGCTGGAACACAGCGATTGGCGTAGCGGCGGACCTGCAGATCGCCGCGGCGATGCCAAATACCGAAGTCGTCGAATTCATTGGCGGAAGCGCTTACGTCGACGGTCTCCTTACCGAACCCTTCAAGCTCGACAGCAAAGGTTACTTGGAAATCCCGATGTCGCCCGGGATCGGCGTTTCGCTCGACCCTGAGAAGGTAGCGAAATACTCCCCAAATTGGCGACGCCTGTTCGAGAGCTAGATGTTTAGTCGGGCATTTGATGGAGCGGGCGGAATTCCGGCCGGAGGTCGCAATGATAAAAAGGGGTGCCGTCCGGCTGCGCTCACCGCGAAAGCCTGCATCAGATCGAGCGAGGTCGGATCGGCCCAGTGCAGAGTCTTCGAACGCGACCGCTGTCGGTTGCGATCGTCCGCCCGCGAGAACACATGCGACGATCGGCGGCAATTGCCGGCGGCGCTGGTTCTGAGCCGCCACGCGCCGCACGAGGGCTTCGAAGTGTTGCGCTGGAAGAGGGGCAGCGGGCCGGGCACGGCGCGGCTACTCTGGTCAGAGGGGTCCTGGCGGAGGTTGTTGTTTTCGTCGTGGTGGTCCGACGCCTACTGAGGTGGCTTGGGCCAGCCGGCGCGCTTGCTGCCAGCGCGGGAGTGGTCCGCTGGAGCGTCACCGCTGTCACCGCTTGGCTCCCGGCGATGGCGCTCGCGGAACCGCTGCATGGTCTGACATTCGCGCTGTTACATCTCGCCTGCATGCAGATGCTTTCTGTCGTTGTCCCGCCGGCCCTCGCCGCGACAGCTCAGGGGATCTATGGCGGCGTCGCCGTCGGCACGATGACCGCCATCATGACACTGGTATCCGGGCCACTTTACGGCGCCCTCGGCCCGCGCGCGTTCTGGGTCATGGCGCTGCTTCGTGCGGCTGCGTTGCCGATCGCGTTCGCGATGCGCAGGATCCCGAACAATGCATCCGAGTCGGATCCGATCCAGCCGGCGCCTCGGTAGTCACGCGGACGCATAGCGGACGGCTGCTATCGACGTAAGCGGACGTTTTAGGTCGCTGCGCTCTGGCTTTTTGAGGGAATGACGCCACTTTTATTTAAGGGGAAGGCCACCGAAAGAATTACTCAGTGACGGTCGTCAGCAACGACTTAGGTTGCCCGGCGCGCGTCAATGGCCAGCTCGCGGGCCGCATCGGGGTCGAATGGAAAGAGGCCCAGCGAAGTCGAACGGAACAGGCCCAGCGAAAAGGCTCTCGGTTTCCTACTCGCCGTCAAGCGTTCGGTTGCGCAGGTCGCAAAGTCCGGCCGGTCGCGCCGCGAGGTGCCCCTTCCGCTATTTATCCCTCCCCAGCTCTCACAGGCGGTTAGAAGCCGCTCTCCGGCGCGCAATGGGCGCGTGAGATCAAGCTCGATGGCTATCGTGCGACGTCATTTTGGCGCTGGCGAAGGATCAGCGGGTTTGAAAGCCGCTTTATTGGGGTAATTGGGGCGAACCCGGCCGGTACACAGGAGGGGGCTGGGCGGTCCCGGCCCCTGTATCAGGCGTTTTTGGCCGAGCTTTCAAGCCGGTCACAGTCACGCTATCCGAGGGGCGGCAGAGGTTGACTAGGACTTGCCCGAAATAAGCGCCGGATGGATCGTGAGCGGCGCGGCGAACCCAGCAGTTAGTAGGAATGATCAGGGGCGGAATGTCTGCGCCTACCGGATCGGGGACATAGCCGCCGGTTAAGCCGTTGCTGATGCTGACGGCATTTCCCGCGCCGTTGCCATAGCCGTACCCATTGCCATTGCCATAGCCGTTGAAATAGCCATAGCCGTTGAAATAGCCATAGCCGTTGAAATAGCCGTTGCCATAGCCATAGCCATAGCCATAGCCGTTGAAATAGCCATAGCCGTAACCCGCGCTGTAGAAACCCAAGCCGCAATTGTAACCGCAAAGGTAACCGCCAAAGAAACCGAGGACGCGACCGTGCTGTGGTGGAAAGCGTGGAAGCCGCCGCCGTGAAAGCCGCCGCCGAAGCGGCTTCCCGCGCAAGCGGGAGCGGCGAGCAGGATCATCAGCAACGCGAGAAGAGAGCGTAACATTTCAATCTACCGGGCTCGCTGTCCAATAGTCGGCCCCGGAAGAAACTCTAAGCCCACCCGTAATGATCCGCATAGCCATCACTCAGGAAGGCTTTTGCCGCCATTTGCGCGCGTCTGCTATTTCATATCCTCGGGCTTGGTTTGCGGATAACTCGCGGGCGGATTTAACAGCACCGAACCATCGATAGGCGGTCGGCCCACACTGCCTAGAAGGGTATGGACATAGCAGACTTGGCGGTGATCGGGCACGGGAACGGCGTTGTATTTGCTTGTTCCGGCCTCATACCGCCGTGGTCGAGGCGGCGATAAACACGTCGCTGCCGGTCGTATTGTGCGAGGTCGAACGCGGTCTTAGGTTGTCTGCCAGTTCGACAAGCTCAACGGGTCTGCACGCAGTCTCGGCCCATCTTCTATTCCCTCCCTCGGCGACGGTGTTATGCTCGGCACGGCGTGGATAGACCGGCCAGTCGACACGCGGGGCTGCACTCCTGCTTCCACGTCCCTTCCGTGCAGCATGGAAGTGCAGCCATGCTCGTGCCATCTGCGACCGGTGATCAGGCTTCGGCACTAGCGCCGTGAGCGAGACCCGAAAACTCGCCGCGATCTTGGTGTCCGACGTCGTCGGCTATAGCCGGCTCGCCGGGGCCGACGAGGACCGGACGCTGGCGCGGCTGCGGACGCTCCGCAGCGACCTGATCGATCCGACCATCGCCGTGCACCATGGCCGCATCGTCAAGCGCACCGGCGACGGCAGCATCATCGAATTCCGCAGCGTGGTCGACGCGGTGCGCTGCGCGATCGAAGTGCAGAACGGCATGGTCGAGCGCAACGCAGGGGTCGCCCGAGGACAAACGCATCGAATTTCGCATCGGCATTCATCTCGGCGACGTGGTCGAGGAGAGCGACGGCGACCTGATGGGCGACGGCGTCAACATCGCCGCGCGGCTGGAGGGCATTTGCGAAGCCGGGCGCGATCTGTCTCTCCGAGGACGCCTATCGGCAGGTCGCGCGGCTCGATCAACGAAGAGCTTGTCGATCTCGGCGAACGGCAACTCAAGAACATCGCCGACCGATCCGAGTGTCTACGAGATCAGGATCGATTCGGCACGACCCGCGCCGCTCTCCGCTCCGGCCCGGACGCCGACAAAACCGGGCCCGCCGCGCCTTTCGATCGTGGTTCTTCCCTTCGCCAATCTCGGGGGCGATTCGGGGCAGGACTATTTTGTCGACGGCGTCACCGAGAGCCTGACGACCGACCTCTCGCAGATGAGCGGGATGCGGGTGATCGGGCGAAACACCGCCTTCAGCTACAAGAACAAGTCGGTCGACCTCAAACAGATCGGGCGCGAACTCAACGTGCGCTACGTGCTCGAAGGCAGCGTCCAGCGCTCGGCCAATCGCATGCGCGTGAACGTCCAGCTTATCGACGCCGAGAGCGGCAATCATCTCTGGGCCGAGCGGTTCGACAAGCCTGTCGCGGACCTGTTCGACATGCAGGACGAAATCGTCGCCCGCCTCGCGAACGCCCTCAACGCGCAGCTCATCATGGCCGAAGCGCGGCGCGCTGAGCGGGCGCCGAATCCCGAACTCGATGGACCTCTATTTTCAGGGAATGAGCGCGTACAACAGAGGGCTGACCCCGGACAGTCTCTCGGAGGCGCGGAAGCTGTTCGAGCGCGCGCTCGCGCTCGATCCCAACAACGTCGACGCGATTGTCGGCGTTGCCTCTCGCGAGCGCGTTCGCTGGAACGCACATGAGCGACGACCGAGCCGCGCGCCTGGCGGCGGCCGAAGCGCTTGCGATCAAGGCGCTGTCGATCGCGCCCGAAAAGGCGCTGGCGCATCTGTGTCTTGGGCGTCGTCCAGATCTACACCAATCGGGCCGTGCAAGGCATTGCCGAACTCGAGCGAGCGCTCGCGATCGACCGCAATCTCGCCGACGCTCACGCGTATATCGGTATGGCCAAGTATTTTCTTGGCCGTGGCGAAGAGACCGAGGCCCATATCCAGGATGCGCTTCGGCTGAGCCCTCGCGACACTTCTGCCTATCTCTGGGAGGCCTTCGCGGGCGTCGCCAAGGTCTTTCTCGGCAAGGACGAAGAAGCGGTCCGCAATTGCGCCACGCGATCGAGATCAACCGGAATTTCCAGCCCGCGCATTTCTACCTCGCCGTCGCCCTGGCGGGGCTCGGCCGGCTCGACGAGGCGCGCGTCGCGGCGAAGGAAGGGCTTTCCATCGATCCCACCTTCACCATCCGCCGCTACCGCGCCGATGCGCCGAGCGACAACCCGGTGTTTCTCGCCGGACGGCAGCGCATCTACGAAATGA
>CAVYPD010000038.1:0-141154 GCA_963770275.1 uncultured Alphaproteobacteria bacterium | reverse complement strand
CCAATGGCAAGCGTCGAACTTAGGGACGTCCGGAAGTCTTACGACAAGGTAGAGGCGATCCGTGGCGTAAGTCTCACGATAGACGAAGGCGAATTCGTGGTGCTTGTCGGGCCGTCGGGATGCGGAAAATCCACCCTGTTGCGTTGCATCGCCGGTCTTGAACCCGTGACTTCCGGGCAGGCTCCTCCTTGACGGCGTTGATATGACGACAGCGGATCCCGTGACCCGTGGCGTCGCCATGGTCTTTCAGTCCTATGCTCTTTATCCACACATGACCGTTGGGGAGAATATTGGGTTTGGACTAAAAATCGCCGGCGAAAACAAATCCACGGTCGCTGCCCGTGTCATTGAGATCGCAAAGTTCCTAAAACTTGAGGAACTGCTGGCGCGCAAGCCGAAGACTTTGTCCGGCGGGCAGCGGCAACGCGTGGCGATCGGTCGGGCGCTCGCCCGGAAACCTCGGATTTTCCTGTTTGACGAACCCTTGTCCAATCTCGATGCGTCGCTTCGTGCCGAAATGCGCGTCGAACTGGCTAAACTTCATAGCCAACTCGGCAATACGATGATCTATGTAACCCACGATCAGGTGGAAGCTATGACCCTGGCTGATCGAATGGTTATTTTGAATGCTGGGGCGATAGAGCAGGCCGGGACGCCGCTCGATCTCTTCAACTCCCCCGCTAATAAATTCGTAGCTGGTTTCTTAGGTCAGCCCCCGATGAACTTCATTCGCGTGGCAGGCGCGAAGCACGAGGGAAGAAGACTCACATTTGAGCTTCCCGGCGGCAAGACGTTGGAGCTTGCTGGTGAGCCAAACGACCTGAAGGATCTGGAGAATTTGGAATTGGGGGCGCGTCCCGAGGACGTGTCGATTTCCAAGACCGGGGATGGACTGCCGGTCGAAATCGACGTCGTCGAGCATTTGGGAGACGAGACGATCCTTCACGGCTATCTGGCTGGGGGCCAAGCGATGACAGCGCGACTGGCCGGACAGTCGCCCGTCAAGGCGGGACAGCAGTTGTGGCTCGAAATCGCGCCCGAGCGGCTTCTGGTTTTTGATAGCACTGGCAGACGCATAAGAATGGCCGCCCGGTAATTGGAACGACGCATCCTGAGTTAGATCGACGTCGAGCATCTGCATGGTTTCGGACAGAAAAATTCTTCTGAATGGACGGCAATCGTGATGAATCAGTTGCCATCACGCCGGTCACTTGTCGAGATAGTCGAAAATGACCTCCCAGTTTTGAGCAAGGCATTCCAGCGCGTCGCCAGCCTTCTGGTTAATGCGCCTGGCAAGTTCATGACCTTGCCGATTCAGGGAATTGCGGTCGCGGCCGGTGTTAGTGATCCTTCGGTCATCCGCTTTTGCCGGCGCTACGGATACAAGGGCATGCCGGACTTCCGGATTGCATTGGCTATGTCGCTTGCCGAAAAGAATGCATCGTTCAAGCGCCCGTTTCTCGAACCGACCGTCGCCGACAAGGCGTTCGTGAATCGCGACTTGAAACTTGCGATCGCAAGGAAAGCGCGAAAACTCGTTGAAGCTGATCGATCGCTCATTCTTGATTCGGGATCGACGACGCAACTCTTCGCCGAGCAACTTCGAACACTATCCGGGCGAACAATTCTCACCACGGGCCTTAATATCATCGAGGCGCTTTGGGGCTGCGATCAGCACGCGCTGATCTTGTCAGGCGGCAGGGTGAGATTCGAAGCGAGGGCGCTTACTGGGCGATTTGTCGAGGACTCGCTGCAGAACATGCAATTTGATACTGTGTACTTTGGCGCCGATAGCATCGACCCAATGCTTGGTTTAAGTACTTTCAATGAAGAGGAGGCGCGCCAGAGTGAAATTATGATGAAGGTGAGCCGCAGGATTGTTGTCCTCGTCGATTCTACCAAATTCAGAGCGCCAAGTTTGCATCGCTTCTGTAATATTGAGCGGATAGATACGATTGTAACCGACCGGAATATTCCTGAAGATTTTGCGACAATATTGGTGAACCGCGGGATTAACCTGCTGATTGCCGACCTGGCCTAGAGTGAGACACGACGATGGAACTCGCCGAGCAAACGATTTATACCAGCTTGTCGAAGTGGACGACATTTCGCGAAGCAGCGAGCCAACCCGCCTTGTGGCGTTCATGGGCGAAGGATCTCGCAGGTCATGCCGACGCAGTCTCGAAATGGGTCCAATCTCGTGCCTACGATGAGATCTGGTTTTGCGGCGCCGGAACGTCTGCCTTCATCGGCGAAACTCTCGCAACGCACTTAAACAGTCGTCCCGGCCCAGCCAAGTACCGCGCAATCCCGACAACGGATCTAGTCAGTTCCCCAAGGAACTACATCCGGTCGGGGATCAGGCCTTTGGTGGTTTCGTTCGGACGCAGCGGCGATAGCCCCGAAACCGTTGGCGCCCTGGATCTCCTGGACGCGCATGCGCCTGAAGCTGATCGTCTAAATTTCACATGCAATTCGCTTGGCGCCTTGGCTACACGCACGTCGCCTGGCCCAGGCAAACAGCGCGTTGTGCTCTTGCCCCCGGAGGCGGACGACCAGGGTTTCGCGATGACGTCGAGTTACAGCACCATGCTCTTGAGCGCGCTTGCATGCCTCGACGACCGTCCGCCGCTTCCTCTTGCCGAGGCAATGGTCCGTTTAGCCGCGGCGGCCGAAGCGGTTCTCGCTGGATCGCTCGAACTCGCTAAAGGGACAAGTGCATCGCCGCCGTCGCGTGCGGTTTTCCTGGGTTCTGGCGTACTCTTGGGGGCGGCGCGAGAGAGTGCTCTGAAAGTGCTGGAGCTCTCGGCCGGCCTCATACCAACCTCATGGGACTCCACACTTGGATTTCGGCACGGGCCGAAAGCCGTCGTTGATACCAAAACGCGCGTTCACGTCATGATATCAAACGATCCGCAAACGCGGCGGTACGATATGGATGCAGCGAACGAGATCAGGACTCAGTTCGGACCAAAATCGGTTGTGACTCTTGGGTCGGAGAAAGGAAGTGTCGATCTGCATGTGCCCGTCGTCGGCAATGACGCATGGAGCAGCGTACTCTTTGTTGTCGCAGCTCAGATCCAGGCGATTGTATGGTCGGATACGCTGCGACTCAATATAGATAATCCCTTCACTACAAATAACCTGACGCGCGTGGTTAGGGGTGTTGTTATATACCCGCTCGAATAGGTGCAATATCAACATGTTTGGTGGAATTGATCTTGGTGGCACAAAGATACAAGCTTGCCTCTTCGAGGCCAATCTTGAGCCGGGCGCATCGCGGCGGACACCTACGCCGGCGTCGTCTTACGCCGATCTAGTCGAAGCACTGGCCGCGCAGTATGAATGGTTGCGCGACGTCTCAGGCGATCCGAATTTGCCTCTCGGGATCGGTATTCCCGGGTGGATTGAGCCAAAAACGGGCCTCTCGTTTACCGCAAACCTCCTCGCGCACGGCATGCCTTTGCGCGCCGACCTGTCGGAGCGCTTTGGATTTCAGGTCCGGGTCGAAAACGACTGCAAGTGTTTTGCACTCTCCGAAGCTAATGGTGGCGCCGCGGCTGGCTATGAAACCGCATTCGGCCTCATACTTGGGACAGGCTGCGGAGGCGGCGTGTGCCGCTCCGGCTCTTTGGTCAAAGGAAACAACGGTCTTCCCGGTGAAGTGGGCCATATTGGCATACCTATGCGATTGACGGCTCGCATGAACCTTCCGAACCTGCGTTGCGGTTGCGGTCGAGTTGGCTGCTACGAGACGCTGGTCTCAGGTCCCGGCATGTCCGCCTTGGCCCTCGCCGCCACTGGCGAGACTATGAGCCCCGATCAGATCGTTACTGCCGCGTCGGGGGGACAACAAGCCATGCGGCGCGTCTACGACGCATGGCTCGACCTCGTTTGCGAACTTCTGCATACAATTCAACTCACCATTGATCCGCATTGCGTCGTGCTCGGCGGTGGTTTGTCTCGGATAATTGGGGTTGATCTAGAATTGAGTAAACGATTTGCGTCGTTGAGCAGAGAAGGTATTCGCGAACCGGCGATTTTTGCTTCGCGCTATGGTGACAGTAGCGGCGCGCGCGGCGCAGCTATGCTTGCAATTCCAAACTGACGGGCAAATAAATTGGAAGAATCCCACGATCATCTCCAGTCGTCCTTGGCTGGCTCTATCCTGACTCCGTCGGGATGGGTGGACGGCCAAATTGTTACCGAAGGGAGAAACATCGCACGGATCGAAGGAAGGTCCGTGTCGGCGGCGGGCGGACTACGGGAGCCATACATCCTCCCGGGGTTCATTGATCTCCATGTTCATGGCGGGAACGGCGTTGACTACACCGGCGGAGAGGCCGGCATCCGCCACTTCATTCGCTACCATGCGGCAAATGGGACTGTGGCGATTGCGCCGACGACGGCGACTGCTCCGCCCGCGATCATAGAAAAGGCGCTGGCCGAAATCGCGACTGTCAAAAAGAACCGAGAACCGAACGAGCCGACCATACTTGGCGCGCATCTGGAAGGACCATTTATCAATCCAATGAAGCTCGGCGCCCAAGCGAATTTGACGCTCGATGGCGATGCCAAGCTGGCAACGAGATGGAACGATATCTGTCCAATCATTGTGGCGACAGTTGCTCCTGAAATACCAGGCGGCTTAGCTGTCATAGAGGCGCTGACTGCGCGAGGATGCAGAGTTCAAATAGGCCATAGCCTCGCGACTGCGGACGAAACAGCAGCAAGTTTTCGCCGCGGTCTTGCTGGGTTCACACACCTGTTCAACGGTATGTCTGGGGTAGAACATCGACAACCCGGTGTAGCCGCCTATGCTTTAGCGGAGGGACGCTATGCCGAACTGATCTGCGATTTCATCCACGTCGCTCCCACCACGGTGCGCGCGGCCTACCGGGCAATCCCACGCCTCTACGCCATAAGCGACGCAACGGCTCCGGCAGGGTGTCCGGATGGCGAATATCGAAACGGTCTTGGCAGTCCACTGGTCAAGACCGGAAAAACGATCATGCTCGCCAATGGAAAATCGCTTGCCGGTAGCGCCATCAGTATGATCGATGCGTTCAGAAATCTTGTGTCGCTCGGTCTTTCGATGGCCGACGCTTCGGATATGTGTTCGACCCGACAAGCCGAATATCTCGGCCGCAACGATCTTGGACGCGTCGCCCCGGGCGCACTCGCCAGTTTCGTTGTCGTGGATCAGCAGCTTGGCCTGCAGGCCGTCTGGATCGAGGGAAAACGGATCAGTTGAAGTTCGGATACGCATCGCCTTCGACCGGCTCCGCTCGCACTTCTCCGACCCTCAGATCAGAATCGAGATCCGCAACCCATGACGATCCAGGAGTTGCCTTATTCGAGGCCCGGTCCCAACGCCGACGAGGTTCTCCTTGGTATCGATGTTGGCGGGACCAAGATCCTGGGTGGGCTCGTTTCGCGCCAGGGCGAAGTCCTCTTCGAGCATAGAGTTCCGACCCGCCGTGAATGTCTCCTGGAGGACCTAGTCGGCGTCGCCAAGATCTTGGCTTCGCAGGCTGGAAGCCGTGCACACGGCATCGGAGTGGGCATGACGGGCCACATCGACCGAGTGAACGGCGTGCTTGTTCAGTCGATGAATATGCGCATTAGAGATATTCCGATCGCGCAGACCCTGGCCGATGAGACAGGACTGTCGATTTATGTCGAAAACGACGTCCACGCCGCCACCATTGGCGAGATCCATTTTGGAGTTGGCCGCGCTTACAAAGACTTCCTGCTCTTCAACGGAGGAACCGGCCTTGCGACCGGTATGGTGTTCAACGGGAGACTGCATCGGGGAGCCAGCAACTACGCGGGCGAGAATGGCCACATCAGCTCGGACCAGAGCGGATCGACCATCTGCGACTGTGGCCTGAGCGGATGCACAGAGAGAATGCTGATCGAGGTGCGCGAAGGCGCTGATACTGTGGCCGCTTATCTGCCTCGCATCGAGCCCCCCGTCAGCAAGGCGTACGGCTACCTCGCGCTCAGCCTCATCCAACTTGTGAACCTTCTGAATCCGGCGGCAATCGCTTTAGCCGGCGGCATGTTCACGGGCGACCGGACTCCAACTGATTGGGTTCGACGCGCCGTACGCGCTCACGCGCTCCCCAATGCCTTAAGCGGACTTCAAGAGATCGAGCTGTCTCGCAGCGCCCCATTTACTGGGCTGGTTGGCGCAGCGGCCCTGACCATCGATGCCCCTGCCTTCCCTTCGGAGATCTGACCGTGCCTACTCAGATGCTTCAATTCATTCTCGAGCAACCAGAGGCGCTCAGGAGGTTGCTCGTAACCGGACTCAAAGGGGAAGCCTTGGTTGCGGCGTTCCGCAAACGCGTGATCCGTAAGATCTGGATCGTGGGATCGGGCACTTCCCTTTATGCCGCCATGATCGCAGCGCGCTCCTGGCAGGAGGAACTCGGGATCGACTGTGAGGCGGCGAGTTCACTCGAATTCCTTGACGAGACCGAAACCGGCGGACTGAGCTCCGACGTGATGATGCTCGCCATTTCTCAGAGCGGCGCATCGTTGATCTTGCTCCAAGGCATCAGGCGCGCCAACGCGGAGGGTGCGCTAACGGCTGTGGTGACGGCCGACCCACAGGCGCCGATACCGCTTGAGGCGGGGTTTGTCATCGAAACGCACACTGGATCCGAAACCAGTCTTGGCAAGACCAAAGGTTTCACAACCACAGCCTTCGCCGCCGTTCTGCTCGGGCGACGTCTCGCGATGGGCAACGCCAGCGATGCGGATCCGGTCTTAAAGTCCCGCTATGTCGACCTGCCTGCCAGCTTCGCGGCGACGATCGCGATGAGCCAAGCGGCCACCGCCCAATGGGTCGAAAAATTCCGACATGCCGATGCGCTCTTTGTCGTGGGGGCCGGCAGCCAAGCGCCGACCGCATTGGAAGGCGCCTTGAAAGTTCTGGAGGTTGCGAAGATGCCAGTCGTCGCCAAGGAACTTGAGGAAATGATGCACGGCCCTTTCAATGGGGTCGGCTCCGCCACCGGCATCGTCCTCGTAGCGGACGAAATCGCGCAAGGCCATCGGCTTTCGGCTTTTATTGCCGGAGTGAAGCTGATCGGGAACCCCTTCGCCAGCATAGCGGCTAGTGCGGCCCTCGCGAAAAGCCACGGTCCGTTTGACGTCGTGCTTCCGCCCCTCGACGATCCAGCTGTGAGGGCGATCTTAGGCGTCATACCATTCCAGATTCTCGCCCACGATCTCGCTATTGCGCGCGGTGCGGCTGTCGATACGGCCCGCTACCCCCAACTTTATCCTGTCTTCGCATCAAAGAGCTTTCACCAATGATCGGAAATGCTCGTCACGAACGGCACCGCGCGCGGCGTCGTCGACAACGAGCACTGGGATCTTGTAGACGCGATGTTCGCCAAGTACGAGAAGCTGCAGCCTGGCGAGAAGAAGCGAATCGTTTGCGCCACAGTGCCCTACGGCCGCATGGCGCGTCCCGATGACATTGGCGGACTGGTAACGTTCCTAGCCAGCGAAGGCGCTGACTACATCGTTGCGCAAACCTACAATATCGACTGCGGCAACTGGATGAGCTGAGCGGTAAAGTCGATCCTCACCATCGGCGATCCTCGTCGAGATCATGGCGACCGAGCGGGGCGACGGCTTCATGGAGCCGATCACGCTGCCTGGTCCCTTTCCCTCTGGCGCGCCGGCGATCTTCATCGATCAGGCGGCGCGCTTGGGCCAGCCGGCCGCGATCATCGGTTGCGCCGGCGACGATGATTTGGGACGGGTCAATCTCAACTGCCGCCTTCGCCGCGACGGAGTCGATGTGAGCGGCGTTCGTATCGATCGGGAAGTGGTACCGGTAGCGCCTTTGTGCGGTACCAGCAGAGGACGGATCTCGCGCCTTCGTTTTCAACATCAGGCACAGCGCTTCGGGGCGCGTTGCGCTCGACGATGCAGCGCACGCCGTTCTCAATCGTTCCGACCATCTGCACACGATGGGAACAGCCCTTTTCTCTCCCCCGATCGTCGAGATCGTTCTTGAGGCCGCCCAAGCCGTGAAGGCGCGCGGCGGCACGATCTCATTTGACCCCAATTTGAGGCCGGAGATCCTAAACCTGCCAGCGCTTCGGGAAGCCTGCGAAACGCTGTTCCGCCGTTGCGACGTCTTTCTGCCTAGCGGCGCAGAGCTCCACTTGTTCACGGCCGCAAAAGAGGAGAAAGCCACAATCGCAGAAATCGTCGGTCGCGGGGTCCGTGCGGTCGCGGCCTAGGTTCAAAGCTCAAGCAAGGTATTGAGTGGATTATCGGTCTGTGATTCAAGGCGAATTGGGTTTGAGGGCTTGGATCATGGCGGGCGAATTTTGGTTGAGCGAAGCGCAATGGGGAGCCCTTGGGCCGCTGTTGCCCAAGAACCAGCCCGGGGCGCGCGAAGGACTGACGACCGGCGGGTCATCAGCGGCGTCGTCCCCGTTCTGAAGACCGGCTGTCGGTGGCAGGATTGCCCTGCCGTGTACGGGCCTTCGACGACGCTCTACAATCGCTTTCGCCGCTGGACGATGCGCGGGATCTGGCGTCGGCTGTTTGACGCGCTGGCGCGCGCCGACCCCGGCGATGGTCAAGCCATCGACAGCACGACGGCCAAGGCTCACCGCTCGGCGGCGGGCGGAAAAGGGGGGCGCAGGCGCAGGCGATTGGCCGCTCGCGCGGCGGGCGCACCACGAAAATCCACGCCATCGTCGGCGCGCGCGGACGCCCCATCGCCATCGAAGCGACGCCTGGCCATCTCGGCGACGTTCGTGTCGCGACAGCGCTAATCAGCGGCGTTCCGGCAGGCGGGCGCCTGGCTGCCGACACCGCCTACGACAGCGATGGTCTGCGTCGCTTTCTTCTCGAACGCGGCACAGTTCCGGTCATCCCGAACAATCCGACCCGCAAGCGACATCATCCGTTCGACGAGACTGCCTATCGCCAACGCAATCTCATCGAGCGCATGGTCTGCCGCCTCAAGGATTGGAGACGCATCGCCACACGATACGACAAGCTCGCAGCCAACTTTGCCGCCGCCGTCATGATCGCGGCCGTTATCATCTGGTGGACCTGATTGAGTCCGGAGCCTAGCTGTTTAGTCCCGGCATTTTCTGGAGCGGATTGAGTTTGAGTCTTTGCGGCTCTGAGGTCCAGGCTTTGCAGACGAACTCGTAGGAGTGAGGCCTTTGAGGGTCTTGAGTCTTCGCGCGAAATTATAGGCGGCGACGAAGTTTTGCAGGTGGGCTCGCAGTTGGTCGTGGGTCTCGTAGAAGTCGCGTTTGACGGTCGCGTCCTTGATGGTGCGGTTCATTCTTTCGACTTGCCCATTGGTCCACGGGGGCTTGGGCTTTGTCAGCCGATGATCGATGTCGTTCTGGGCGCAGGCGTATTCGAAGGCGTGCGCCCAAACGAGTTCTCCAGCCTCGAGGGCGCCCTTGATGTCGGGCGCGGCCGAACTCGTATGGCCTGGGGTGGTGAAGTGGGTTCCGTTGTCGGTGAGGACGGTATGGACCTTGTAAGGGACGGCGGCGGTCAGGCGGCGCAGGAAGTCCCCTGCGGTGCGGCGCGCCACCTTCTCGTGCATCTCGACGAAGGCGAACTTCGACGTTCGGTCGATGGCGACGATGAGGGAGAGCTTGCCTTGCGCAGTTCGAACCTCGGCGATGTCGATATGGAAATAGCCGATCGGATAGGCCTTGAATATGCGTTTGGCGGAGGCCTCGCCTTCGACCTGGGGCAACCGGGAGATCCCGTGGCGTTGCAGACACCGGTGAAGCGACGAGCGGGTCAGATGCGGGAGGGTGGGCTGCAAGGCATAGAGGCAGTCGTCGAGCGGCAGCAAAGCATGCCTTCGGAAGGCAACGATGACGGCCTCTTCCTCTGCTGACAGGACTGTCGATCTGGGCTCCTTGGGTCCGGTCCGAAGATCAGAAACTGACTTCCGCGCCTTCCATTTGGCGATGGTCTTCGGATTGACGCCGTGGCGCTTGGCCAGAGCCCTCAGGCTCTCTTGACTATGTTGTATCGCTCGACGGACCGCCTCTGTCATTGTGGCGCTCCCATGAAGAACCTGTCCCATAGCGCATCCTTCGAATCCCTCGATAAGAATGCCCCAGCAAAATCCGGGACGAAACACGCTAGGTTGGGGACTCAATTAGGTCCATGCGATGATGATAGCGGCGAGAGCGAGGCTGGAGAGGTAGTTTCGAGCGAGTCGGTCATATCGGGTCGCGATGCGTCGCCAATTCTTCAGCTTGCAGAACATGCGTTCGATGACGTTTCGACGCTTATAGGCGGCGCGATCGAGGGGGTATGGGGTGCGCCTCGAGGCGGTGGAGGGAATGGCCGCTCTGATCTTCCTATGCTTTAGCCATCGGCGCAGACTGTCGGCGTCGTAGGCCTTGTCCGCCAGCAGGCGCTTCGGTTTGGCGACGGCGCCGAGAAGGGGAATAGCCATGACCACGTCGGCGACGTTTCCGGGCGTCAGCGCGAAAGCGACCGGTCTGCCGCGATCATCGGCCAAAGCATGAATCTTGCTCGTCCTTCCGCCCCGCGAGCGGCCGATCGCTTCTTCAAACTCCCCCTTTTTGAGCCGCTCGCCGAGCGATGGGCTTTGACGTGGCTGCTGTCGATTGAAAGCTCGTCGGGAATGGGGCCGGCGGCCGCCATCTTCTCGAAGATGCGCTGCCAGACACGACGCTGAGACCAGCGATTGTAACGGTTGTAGATCGTTGTCGGCGGCCCATAGACGGGGGGAACGTCACGCCATCGACAGCCTGTCTTCAAGACATGCAAGATGCCCGAGATGACCGTGCGGTCGTCGACACGCGGCTTACCCGGCCTGCCACGCGGGAGGTGCGGGCTGAGCGCTTTCCAGGCCTCATCCGACAACCAGAACAAGCTCGTCGCCATGACGATCGCCTCCAGCGACTCAAATCAGGCGCAAATATATAATCAAAATCAATAAACTGTATGGGTTCTCAACCTAATGCACCGAAATGAGCGTCAGGGTCGTGACTCCGGCGGCGAAATTGAGCCCGGCCTGGCCTTGGACGGAAAGGGGCTGCAGAGAAAAGGAACGGCCGGTTCCACCGACCAAGAGGTTGGCGCCCAGCCCAGCCCCAGCGGTCGCCTCTGCGCCGACGCCCCCGTAGGTTCCCGCCAGCGCTCCATGGGGGAATCCCGTGGCGGGGGCGAGCACGCCCCAAATCATAGTTCCTTGCTGCACCGCGCCGAGGGCGAGGCCGAATTTATCGATGCGGCCGGTGTATAGATCGGGCGGCCCTCCACTGGCGGGATCGAAATTGCAGGTCATTGTCTGTTGCTGCGATATCAGCAGGCCTATGCCAGCCGATACATCGCATGTGAGTGTTCCGACCTTCACCGACGATTGAGCGAGCGCCGAAGAAGCGACGAACGCAGTCAAGGCGGCCACGACGCCCAAACATGCGACATAACGATTGGTCATTTTGGAACCCCTCCACAGCGCTCGTCCGGCGCGCATATTCGCCGCGTCAATTACGCGCCGAAAGTAGCTTTGAACGTCGATCAATGTCAAAGCGCGCCCTCGCTCGCCGGGCGAAAGTTGAGCTCGCATACGACGCAGCCTTCTCCAGGCCTGCCCAAGGCTGTTGCTTGCGCCGTCAAAACTGGCGCGCGCGTGGCGGCCTGGCGGCGTGGCGCTCGCAATCTCCACGCGCGTTGGCTAGATCAGGGCGGCCGGAGCCTGACATGTTCGCCAACGTCCTTATCGCCAACCGCGGCGAGATCGCCTGCCGCATTGTTCGCACCGCGCAGCGGATGGGAATGAAATCGATCGCCCTCCACACGCCGGTGGACCGCGGGGCGCTTTTCACCCGCCTTGCCGATGAAGCGCATGAGATCGGCGAAGGCGCGAACGGCTATCTCGATCAGGCCGCTATTGTTGCGTTGGCGACGAAAGTCGGCGCCGAATGTTTGCATCCAGGCTATGGATTCCTGTCCGAGAACGCTGATTTCGCGGAAGCCTGCGCGAAGGCCGGCGTTGTCTTCGTTGGGCCGCCGGCCGAGGCGATGCGGACCATGGGCCTGAAAAGCTCGGCCAAGGCGCTGATGCAGCGGGCCGGCGTTCCGGTCGTGCCCGGCTATCACGGCGACAACCAGAACCCGAAATTCCTGCGCGAAAAGGCCTATGAGATCGGCTATCCGGTGCTGATCAAAGCGATCGCGGGCGGGGGCGGGCGCGGCATGCGCCGTGTCGACGCCCATGTCGAGTTCGACGCTGCGCTCGAAAGCGCCATCCGTGAGGCTGAGGCTGGGTTTGGCGACGGACGGGTGCTGATCGAAAAATACATCGCCTCGCCCCGCCACATCGAATTGCAGGTGTTCGCGGACACGCATGGGGGTTGCGTCCATCTCTACGAGCGCGACTGCTCGGCGCAGCGCCGGCACCAGAAGGTGATCGAGGAATGCCCGGCGCCGGGACTGCCCGAGGAGACGCGCGCCGCCATGGCGAAAGCCGCAACCGAGGCGGCGCTGGCCGCGGGTTATGTCGGCGCAGGCACGATCGAATTCATCGCCGATCCGTCGCGCGGCCTCAAACCCAACGACTTCTACTTCCTCGAGATGAACACGAGGCTCCAAGTCGAGCACCCGGTGACCGAAGCCGTGACCGGTCTTGATCTGGTCGAGTGGCAGTTCCGCGTGGCGGCAGGAGAGCCGCTGCCGCTCGCGCAAAGCGAGATCACCTGCGCCGGCGCGGCGATCGAGGCGCGCGTCTACGCCGAGGATCCAGAGCACAACTTTCTACCTTCGGCCGGGCTGATCCACGCCATGAACTTCAAGAGCGAGGAGGGGGTCCGGATCGACACCGGCTTTGAAGCCGGCGACAGCGTCACGCCCTATTATGATCCGATGATCGCCAAGGTGATCGTTCATGGGGCGACCCGCGCCGAAGCTCTCGCCGCGCTCCTGACCGCGCTCGACGCCGCCGTCATCATCGGGCCGAAGACCAATCTCGCTTTCCTGCGTGGGCTCTTGTGCAGTCGAGAGTTCGCGGCCGGAACGGTCGACACCGGCTTCATCGACGCCAATCTTGGGCGTCTTGGAGCGCAGCCGCATCCGGCGAACAGGAAGGCTGTTCACGCCGCCGCAAGGCTTCTGCTCGAGCGGCGCGACGAGACGAAGGCGTCGCGGCTTGACCCGTTCGACCCGTGGCGGGTCGCCAATTCCTTCGAGCTCATCGGTTCGCGACGCATGGGCCTCGACATCACCGTCGATGGCGTCCCGATGCGGGTGCATCTCATCGACGGGGCCAACGTGGATCCGGTTGAGAAGAACGAGGGCGGCGACGACGCCGGCGAGATCACGCTCCATGCGGCCAATGGCGGCGTGTACGCTTTCGCCGGCGGGCGCCAGGCGTTCGTTGAGCTGGTCGATCCGTTCGCAAAGGCCGAGGCCGGGGCGGAGGAGGGCGATGCGGCGATCCGTGCGCCAATGAACGGTCGGCTTGTCGCGATCGCGGTCGAAGACGGCGACACGGTTGAAGCGGGCCAGCGCCTGGCCGTGGTCGAAGCGATGAAGATGGAGCACGCGCTGGTCGCACCCTTCGCAGGCGTCGTGCGCGACTTAACCGCCGCCGTGGGCGAGCAGGTCGAGATGAGCGAGCGTGTTATGTGGATTGAGAAGGAGGGGGAAGGCGATAGGCCGGCCGAAGGCAAGTGACCGGCCGACGAGGCGAGCCAAAGCTTCGGCGCCGGCTGCCGGAGTGGCGCGCATAAGAGCCAGTAAACGCCAATAAACGTGCATAAACGTTAGTAAAAGAGCTAGCGTTTACTAGCGTTTATTTTTCGGAATCGAGACCTTTCAAGGGGTTACAGCCGATATCCTCAAATTTTTTCTCGATCTCGAGCGTGTGCACGACCTAGACTTGTCCTCGCTCCATCCTCGTCATCAGCACGCTTTCCGCTCCGAGTCCGACCATCGCCAAGTCTAGCCTGTATTTCGTATTTTTGCAAGTGCATGCATGCTTGGTGAAATCAGTCATCCTGCAAGCCGATTTCGAGCAAAAGCGGTATCTTCGCGTCCAATCGTTCCCCAGAAGCCCGCACCAAGCAGGATAGAAGGCGACCGCCGCGCGAAAATCGCCTTCAGGTAAATCGGTAGGGCGGCGACATTCTTCGGCGAGACGACGAACATTGTCGTTCCGCCGCCATGAGACCAGCCCATCAGGCCGATATGGTCGCCTATGACATACCGTTGCGCCTGCAGGTAACGGAGCGCGCCGTAGGCGTCGAACGATCTTTCGGCCCACGCGCGGACATGCCCCTCACAATCGCTGGAAACTCCGCGAGGGCCGAAGTTATCGGGGAAGAGGACCGCGTATCCATTAGCCCACGCCATTTTGTCAAGGCCCCGCAGCGGGAGGGCGACGACTACCGAGCTTCGGCTTGAATATTAGAACCCGCGCAACTCAGGCGAGCCCTCGGTCAATATCGCTGCCGTCGATGCTTTCCTGCAATAATGGCGCTCCGATTTGCCTGCAGCTTAAGCTCCGCATGTTGATTTCTCGCCGCGCCCTGCTTGCCGGCGCCGTTTCCCTCGGTCGTGATCGCGCGCGCTCTCGCCGAGGATGAGCCCCTTGACCCGCAGTCGTGCAATGCGCGTCAAGCCGCCCAAAGACCGGCCTACCGACGCGTCGAAGCTCTCGGACGCGGAAATCCGCGAAGGCAAACGATTTCCTCAATACCACCCGCTTCATGAGCGCCGATTTCGTGCAGATCGCTCCCGATGGGCGCCTCCGACCTGGAGTGCCACAATCGTACCACCCTTAAGTTTCTCGTGTTATTTGGTTCGCGGACCTAAAGGCCTCTGCCTCACTCACCTCGAACCCATTACAAAGGACCGCATAAAACCGTCCAGTGCAGCCTTGATCTGCAACGCGGTTTTGGCAAACGTGCGGCGTGAAGGGCAAAATTCCAAAACTTCCGCACTGTGTGTGTGTTCGCGCGTGAAGTCGCTCCCAGCCCAACCGCGCTCCCACGCGCCTGAATGCGCCTGCTCGCGCAAGGATTGGCGGTAATTCAGTTGAATTATTCCGCGATTGGATGCGGATTTCGGGTTTCGCCGCAATTTCGCCTCCCGGCTTTTAGCCCACAGAGACCTCGATCTCGTCGTATCGGTTGACGCGGTAGACGACATAGGAGATCGCCCAGGCGGCGACGAACACGCCGACGATCACATAGCCGAGGGCGCCGAAATTGTCGCTGAGCGAGCCAATCGCGCCCCAAAACCCGCCGCCGTCGGTCAGGCCCAGTTGAGCCCCGATCAGATTGAGCGTCTCAAGGCCACCTACGATCACCGCAACGATGACCGACACGGCGGTGATGGTGAGATTGTAATAGAGCTTGCGGATGGGCTTGATGAACGCCCAGCCATAGGCGCCGAGCATGAAAATGCTGTCGGTCGTGTCCAGTAACGTCATGCCGGCAGTGAACAAGGCCGGAAAGACCAGGATCGACCAGATCGAGAGACCCTGCGACGCCTGGGTCGCCGAAACGCCAAGCAGGCCCACTTCGGTCGCGGTGTCGAAGCCGAGGCCGAACAGGACGCCAAGCGGATACATCTGCCAGCTGCGCTCGATGAGACGAAAAAAGCGGCGGAACAGGCGACCGAGCAGGCCGCGATTGGCGAGCATGAGGTCGAGGTCTTCCTCGACGAACCGTCCCCCGCTCTTGATGGTTTGAAAGGTCCGCCACACCGAGGCGAGAACGACGGTGTTGGCGATCGCAATGGCGAACAGAAACAAAGCCGACACCAAGGTTCCGACAATGCCGCCGAAGCTCTTGAAGGCGTCGAAACGACCTTGCAATTCGGTCGTCGCGACCGCGATCGCGACTGTCAGCGCGACGACGATTGTCGAGTGGCCGAGCGAGAAAAACAGGCCGACCCCCACCGGGCGGCGGCCTTCCTGCATCAATTTGCGGGTCACGTTGTCGATCGCCGCGATGTGATCCGCGTCGAACGCGTGCCGCAGGCCAAAACTGTAGGCGAGCGCGGCCGTGCCGAGGAGGACGGGATAATTGTGGAAGGCGACAATCGCCCACAGCCATGCGGCGGCATTCGAGACGAGCAGAAGAGCGTAGACCGCGATGACTCTGCCCCTGATGCTCTCCTGCCTGTCGTTAAATAGGTTGGCTACCGCCGCGATCATCCAGACGCTCCCCGCTCACAGGCGTGCAGACTATCGGAGCTTCCTCGACCGCGCCAATTGTGCTTTGGTCTCGCCCGTCTCGTGAGTTTTCAGGCGGAAGTTCGCTCAGGGCGAGAAGCGGTTACATCTTTTGTCGGCAGGGTTCGATACGGCCGCCGTTAATTTTATCTCAACGTGATTGGTCGAATGTTGTCCAAACCGCTGGGGAACCCAGCCGCCGTCGTTAGGGCACGCGCCCTAAGCCGAGCTCCGGCGTCAAGACCAAGGTCTGCGTCATGCTTGCGTGGTTGCTTTGGCAACTGGAAAGGACCGAGCGCATACGCGCCGCCGCGGTCGCGCTCATGGAGGAGTTTGGCGATGAGGCCTACGCGGAGGCGCGACGCCGGGAAGGTCAGGCCAACGGCGATGAGATGGCGGGAGTCTGGAGACGCGTAGCCTTGGTCGTCGCCCGGTGGACGCCCAGGCGCGTCGCGCCTGAGGCGGCGCCTCCGACAGTTCCCGAGCCTAGCCCGCGGACCGAGATCGTTTCTGAACAGTCGAGAACATTCCGGATCCAATTCGTTTGCGGGACGGCCGACCAAGGCCCAACCAATTTAACGGAGAAACAGATCGAAGTGGCGGATGCGCCCGCCGCCATTATCGCCGCCGCAAACTTAAAGTGGCCGCCTCAGACGATCGGCGTGCGTATCCTCGATCGCGAAGGCCACGAAGTGTTCGCCCGACAGAAAGCAAAGAGGGCGTAGGGCGCAGGCCGGACACATCCTCGCCATCTGCGATGGCCGCATTCCCACACACGATTCGGAGGCGTCGTTCCGCGCGCCTAGGATCGATGAAAGGCCCTGGAGCTGAGGCGCCCGCGCGACCCGTGCGGCGGCTGAACGTTGGACCTTCGGCGATTGTCGGCCGGAGGCGATCGGGAGGGAGTCGGGCGATTCTTGATGCGTGAAACGATCGAATTTCCTCGCCGCCAACCACCCGGGCTCCATCATCTCGTGATCGGCGACGCTCTCGTGACCGCGGTCAATGATGGGACGTTCCAGGCCTCGTTCGATCTCATCGTCGGGATCGACCATTCTGAATGCGAGCGGATCGAGAAAGCCGCCTTCCGGGCCATTCCGCCAAAGATGACGATGAACGCTTTCCTCGTCCAGATCGCGGGCCGGCGGATGCTCGTCGACACGGGTTGCGGGGTCAGTATGGGCCCGACGCTTGGAATGCTCACCGACAATTTGCGATCAATGGGGATCGAGCCGGAAGACATCGACACGGTCCTCATGACGCATCTTCATCCCGACCACGTGAACGGGCTCGTCGATGAGCATGGGCAGGCCGTCTTCCCGAAGGCGGAACTCGTGGTGAACGAAGCGGATCTGAACTTCTTCCGCGATCCGGATTCGCCTGGCCGCTCGCCGCCGGAGACATTCGAGTTCTTCGAGGGCGCGCGGCTTGCCACCGCGCCCTATTCTGATCGCATCCGCACCATTCGCGACGGTCCGGTGTTTCCGGGCGTGACCGCTGTCACGCAGGCGGGGCATACGCCGGGCCAGACTGCCTGGCTGATCGAATTGGGGAGCGATTCCGTCATGATCTGGGGCGACGTCGTGCATATGCCGAACCTGCAGATGGCGGCGCCCCAGGCCGGGCACCGTGCTCGACATCGATCGCGAGCAGGCGATCGCGACGCGGAAGCGCGCTCTGGACATCGCCGCGACAGACCGGATCCGAGTCGCTGGCACCCATTTCGACTTCCCCGCTATCGGCCATATCGAACGCCGAGCAACTGGCTTCGGGTTTGTACCGGAGGTGTGGCGGGCTTTTGTCTGAGAACGCCGGGAGCGCGACACGGCCACAAAAAAATAAACCAGGGAGGACGAACATGGACTTTAATCGTAGACAAATCACGAAAGGCTTGGCTGCCGGACTGGCGACGAGCACGGCGCTTACACAATTCCCGAGAGCAGCCTTCGCGGACAAGAAGCTCCGCGTCGCCATGGTCGTCAAGGTGCTCGGCATCAACTACTTCGACGTCGGACGTGACGGCGGGCAGGAGGCGGCGAAGGAGCTGGGCGATGTCGAGCTTATCTACGCGGGCCCGACCGCCGCGACCGTCGAGCAGCAAATCGCCGTCATCGATACGCTGATCGCGCAGCATGTCGACGTTTTGCTGATCTCCGCCAATGACGCACACGCGCTGATCCCGACAACAAAGAAGGCCGTGCAGCGCGGCATCACGGTGCTGTCCTTCGACTTAGGGATCGCCCCCGAGGGACGGTCGATGCAGGTGAATGCGCCGCACGATGATCTGGTCGGCGCCAACGATGTCCGCATGATCACGAAAACCATCGGCGGCGAGGGCGAGATCGCGATCCTCTCAGCCACTTCGCAGGCGACGAACCAGAATATCTGGATCGAGAAGATGAAGGAGGAGCTGAAGAAGCCTGACTACGCCAAGGTGACGCTGGTCGGAGTCGTTTATGGCGACGACGCCGCGGACAAGAGCTATCGCGAGGCGCAGGGGCTCATCAAAGGCCATCCGAATCTGAAGGGCATTATTTCGCCGACCGCGGTCGGGATCATCGGCGCCTGTCGCGCGGTGACCGACGCCGGGCTCATCGGCAAGGTCTATGTCACCGGTCACGGACTCCCCTCCGAGATGAAACCGAACGTGCTTTCCGGCGTAAGCCAGACGTTCCAGCTCTGGAACCCAGCGGATCTCGGCTATGCCGGCGTGATGTTCGCGAGCCTCATCGCGCGCGGTCAGCTGAAGCCCGAGGTCGGCAAGACGGTCAAGATCGGCCGCCTCGGTGATATGTTGATCGAAGCGGAGAACAATACGTTCCTGAATAATCTCCTGGTCTTCGACAAATCGAACATTGAAAAATACGCAGCGCAGTTCTGATTTGATTGGCGCCAAACTCCTCTTTGACGCCGCGGCGACGGCGTTGGGCAGACAACCCTCGTCGCGCTGCGGGCAAAGAGGGGTTTTACAGTCGCGACCGGATCCGTCTTTAGGGGTCGCGCCGCCTGGTAGCGGCGCCGGCTTGCGGCTGTGACGCACCCGTTGACTCGACCGGACGCGCGAACCGTGCTTCACGCTCTCCAACATCAGCAAACGCTTTCCAGGCGTACGAGCGCTAAGCGGCGTCAGCTTGGATCTGTTTCCTGGCGAGGTCGTTGCCCTTATCGGCGAGAACGGCGCAGGGAAATCGACGCTGGTCAAGATCATGACGGGCATCCTGCAGCCATCGGAGGGCTCCCTCATGCTTGATGGCCGCCCAGTGACTCTTCTCATCGGCTCACGACGCTTTCGCGCAGGGGATTACCGCCATCCACCAGGAGACGGTGCTCTTCGACGATCTGACGGTGGCCGAGAATATCTTTCTCGGCCACGCGCCGCGCAATCGCCTGGGCGGGATCGACTGGAGAACGACAGCGCGTCAAGCGCGCAAGGCGCTGAGCAAGATCGGCGTCGGCCATCTCGACGTCGACGCTCGGCTGCGCGATCTTGGAATGGCCAGCAAGCATTTGGTCGCAGTCGCTCGGGCGCTGTCCGTCGACGCGCGGGTCGTCATCATGGACGAACCCACAGCGGCGCTCTCCCTGAAGGAAGTCGAGGAGCTTTTCCGGATCGTCGAGGTGTTGAAGAGAGACGGCAAGGCCATCCTTTTCATCAGTCACAAGCTCGAGGAGATCGAACGCATCGCTGACCGCTACGTGGTTTTTCGTGACGGCGAGATGGTTGGCGAGGGATGGCTCAAGGACACGAGTCGCAACGAAATCATCCAGATGATGGTCGGCCGCTCCATCGACCAGATTTTCCCCACCCGGCGCCACAAGATCGGGGCGCCGGTGCTGGCCTGCTCCGCGCTATCGCACCCGACCGAATTCGAGGACATCAGCTTCGAATTGCGCGAGGGCGAGATTCTGGGCTTCTACGGCCTTGTCGGCGCGGGCAGAAGCGAGGTCATGCAGGCGCTGGCCGGCATCACGCGGGCAAGCCGCGGCGTGGTGACGCTCGCAGGAGCGGCCATCGCGCCGAGATCAAGCGCCGACGCGATCGACGCCGGAATCGTCTATGTGCCCGAGGATCGCGGAGGGCAGGGCGCCGCCATTAGCTTGCCGATCTTCCAGAACATCTCGCTGCCGTCGCTCGACCGGACGTCCAAGTTCGGCGTTCTTCGCCTTGCAGAGGAATTTGCCCTTGCGCGCGCCTATGCACAGCGTCTCCAATTGCGCGCCGGCTCGCTCGACCAGGAAGTTCGAACGTTGTCGGGCGGGAATCAGCAAAAAGTGGTCATCGCCAAATGGCTGGCAACGAAGCCTAAGGTGATTATCCTGGATGAGCCGACCAAAGGCATCGACATCGGCTCGAAGGCCGCTGTCCACAGCTTCATGGCGGAGCTGGTCGAAGAGGGACTGTCCGTGATCATGGTCTCCTCGGAACTGCCGGAGATTCTTGGCATGTCCGACCGTGTCGTCGTCATGCGACAAGGGCGAATGACGCGCAATCCACGACATTGAGGGTTTGACGGCCGAGACCCTGGTGCGCGCCGCCTCGGGACTGGCGTCGTGAAGCGGCTTCTCAAGTCGCGCGAGATTTGGCTCATCCTCGCCAACCTTGCGCTCCTCGTCCTCATTGCGCTGCGTTTTCCCGATTTCGTAAAGCCAAGCAATCTGGCGCAGGTGTTCAACGACACCTCGCTTCTTATCATCCTGACGCTTGGCCAGATGGTTGTCCTCATTTCCCGATCTCTCGACCTGTCGATGGCCTCCAACCTCTGCTTCAGCGGCATGGCGGTCGCGATGCTGAACGCCGCGCATCCGCAAATTCCCGTGAGCATTCTGATCCTGATCGCACTCGCTGTCGGCCTCGCGCTCGGCGCGCTGAACGGGCTCATCATCTGGCTGTGCGATGTGCCCCCAATTGTAGTCACGCTGGGAACGCTCTCCATCTTTCGCGGCGCGACTTACCTCCTCTCCGGCGGAGCCTGGGTCAACGCAGACCAGATGAGCGTGAGCTTCATAGGATTCCAAAGGGCGGTCGTGTTGGGCCTGCCCGTATTGTCCTGGATCGCGATCGGCGCGATCGTGCTGTTCGCAATCCTGATGCGGTGGACGCCGTTCGGCCGCACCGTTCACGCGATTGGAGTCAATCCGGTCGCTTCGGTCTATGCGGGCATCGATGTCGGCCGCACGAAGTTCTTCGTCTTTTGCATCTCCGGCGCCGTCGCCGGGCTCGTCGGCTACCTGTGGATTTCGCGCTACGTCATCGCGTCTGTTGAGATCGCGAGTGGTTACGAACTCACGATCATCGCCGCGTGTCTCGTTGGCGGCGTATCGATCGCCGGCGGAGTGGGATCGGTGGCGGGCGCGGTGCTGGGGGCGTTATTTCTTGGAATCATCGCCGATGCGCTTCCCGTGATCAATGTGTCCCCATTCTGGCAGATGGCGATTTCCGGCGTCGCCATCATCGTTGCGGTCGCGCTCAATTTGCGGGGCGAGCGGCGACCGGGGCGGATCATTCTCAAGCCGACCGAGGCGGCATGAGCGAGACGACCGTCGAACGGCGTCTTGTTCCGGACCGTCTCGATAAGCCCCTTTGGCGCAGGCTCACGCGCTGGGAGACGCTGCTCGCGGCGATCGCGCTCGCCATATTCGCACTCAACAGCGTCGCGTCTCCTTATTTTCTCGATCCTTATGCGCTCTCCGACCTCACTTTCACTTTCACGGAGAAGGGTCTCATCGCGCTTCCGATGGCGCTTCTCATCATTTCCGGTGAGTTCGATCTCTCCGTCGCTGCGATTATGGCGCTAGCTTCGACGTTGATGGGCATGGCGGCTGAGGCCGGCGCCGGAACGCCTTTGCTCGTTTTTATCGGCGTTCTCGTTGGCCTACTTTGCGGGGCTGGAAACGGCCTGCTCGTGGCCTATGTGCGCCTGCCGTCCATTGTCGCGACCATCGGCACGATGAGCCTGTTTCGCGGCATTGCCTTCATCATTCTCGGCGATCAGGCTTATGGAAAATATCCGGCCGATCTCGCGTATTTCGGACAAGGCTACGTCTGGAGCGTCATCTCCTTCGAACTCGCGCTCTTTGTTGTAGCGGCCATCGTCTATGGCTTCGTGCTGCATGGCACGAGCTTTGGGCGACGCATCTTTGTCATTGGCGCGAATTCAGAGGCCGCTCGTTATTCGGGCGTTCGGGTCGAACGGATCAAGTTTCAGCTCTTTTGCTTGACTGGTCTCATGTCTGGCGTCGCGGCCGTGCTCATCACATCACGCCTCGGCTCGACGCGGCCGTCGATCGCTCAAGGGTACGAACTCGACGTGATCACGATGGTGGTCTTGGGAGGCGTCAGCATCCAGGGTGGGGCAGGGTCCATTCCGGGCGTCGTGCTCGCGGCATGCATTATGGGGTTGGTGACCTTCGGTCTCGGTCTTCTCAATATACCTAGCACGGTCATGTCGATCGTCGTCGGAACTCTGCTCATCGTCGTCATCGCATTGCCGCTCGTCTGGCGAAGGGCCATGCTCAAACAGGTGGGCTGACTGGCGGACGCGAGCAATCGTGAATGTGGGGTAGGGCCGCGATGATCGGCGTGCTTTTCGGACACTCATCGTCGAGTCGTAGACAACGGGGTCGGCTATTCGGGATTGGCGAGCCGGATTTCGGACAGACCGCCCCGAGATCTTATCGCTCGAAGCGCGGGTAAGACGATAGCAACGGCGCCCATCGACAGGCCGGCTCTGGGGCCGCCCCTTCCGTTGTTGCCTATGCAGCGTGCGCAGCCGCCTTTCGCGACCCATGCCGGCGAGCGAAGCCTAGACCAGCGAAGCCGAGCAACATCATGGCCCAGGTCGAGGGCTCGGGGACGACGTCGACCTCCATCTGAAGGGCGGTGTCAAATGCGAACGGATCGATGCCTTTATTACGAAAGAATCCATCGTCCGTGAGAGACCAAGCCGAGTAGTTGCCGGCGACGCCCGGCCCCGAGATGTCGGCTGTGGTTCCCCACTCGATGACGGACTCGTCACTAGCGCTGCGGACGCTGACTTCGATCCAGTAAAGCGAATTGGGATTGAGGGCGACGCTGGCAAACTGATCATAATGTTTGACCGTCCAAGCCGTTGGCAGACCGGTCAAGGCAAATGTAGCGGACTCGATAACCGGGCCCTGAAAGTCGACGGAAGACCCGTTGGCGTAGTTCAATCCGCCGATCGGGTCGAACGACAGGTCGGAAAGAGGAATGCCGCCGTCAAGGCTCACCGTATAGGTGTCGCCCGGCTCGCCGAAGTCCGGAAAACGATCTCTGAGCAACAGCGCGACATCCACGTGAACGGGAGCCGCTTTGGTGTTGAAAGTCCCCGAGATAACGGATTCTATGCCGCCTGCAAATGCGGCGCTTGAGGTCACGCCATCGAGGCTGTCAAAGACGATTCCGTTGGCCGAGGCCGCCGTGGCGAGCGCAGACAGCGACAAGGATGCGGCAGCCCATGTCGCGACCAATGTTCGAAATCGCATGCGATTCCCCAATAGAACGACGCCGCGGAGTTCATTATGACACGCGCGACGAGGAGTCGCAAGGTCGCGGCAACGTGAGGTTGCAAGGGCCTGCGGCGGAGGCGCTGCGTGAGCTTGGCAGGCGTGCCGCTCGAAGGACGTAGCGACGGCGCAAGAAATACCTAGGAGGCCGGCTTTCGCGCGCCCCTTCTGTTGCGCGCTGTGATCGGGCTCACGGCGCGGCGCGGCCCGTTGTGCTTAGACATACGTGTTGAAGAAATGGGAGTTTCCACGATGTCCTATCACCAACGGCCGCATGAATTGCGGCTCGCGATTTCCTCCGAAGCGGAAGCGCTCATGATCTCTTTTGGCGACCAGGCTTACGCGGAAGCGCGCCTCCGCGCCGAAGAAGCAAGCAGCGATTTCCTGGCGCGCGACTGGAACGAAGTCGCTCATGTGGTCGCTCGCAAGACAAGGAAGCGCCCGACGTTGCTGGCTCAAGTGTTTCATTAATCCGTTGGCATAAGCGCTTGCCCCCATGGTGAGCCAACCTGCTTTGGGACCGAGGCTTATCCAGGAGCGGCGCGTTCCGCCAGCAACCGCTCGGATCAATGCAAAAGTCAGAAGTATGGCGCCGTGATCCAGCGCCTCAGGGCGACCACGGACCAGATTGCCTCGACCAGGCCAAATGGCCAAGCCCCCTGAAGGAAGCCGAAGACAGACCCCAGAGCGCACGAAAGGGCGAACAGCAACACGAACCAAAGACTACGTCTTTCCAGCGCGTTGCACACGAACATTATCGTGACGGCGAAGAGGCCGAAGGCGGTAAGGAAATCCGTGCTCCGAGCTTAGCAGGCTGCAAAACCCATGCGGTTCGACAGAAGAACCGCCAGATGGCAGTGCTCGGCGACGACCCTCGCAACTCGGCCAGCGGTCCTGCCGCACCTAGACGTCTTTAACTTGACCTATTGATATGTTTGGCGCGCCACGATTTTCAATTTTTTATGCGAATGCTTTGGTGACGCGTTGTGTTATGAGCGACCAGATAGCCACCAATTGCATAGCAATTGATCCCCGCCGCTTCCTCTCCTGCAGGTAGATTGCGGAAGTGGATCACATTAATGCTGTGCGGCGCCAGACTTGAAGGTTGGCGCCAAGCTGGCCCTGAAGTCTTCGAACACTTCCGTCAACATCCAGTTCCGACGCAGCCGTTGAGTGGTGTTGTAAGACCTCTGTGTGCAACCCCCTCTACGATTGCGGGCTAGGTTGCCGCGGCGGCAAGTTCATACTCTCAAATCGTTGCGCGCGCGGGTCAGCTCATGATTCAATGGATTGGGACCCGGCACCTGGGCGCGACACTACACTATAAAGGATACTGCGCTCCTTTCAGAAATTCAAAAATGTGGTTTTGTCGCTCTCAGAATGCCGTTTAGCAATTTCTGAGAGTGACCCTATCATGAGGTTGGCCGCCCAAGCAGACGCCGGCGGTTTAGTGCGTTGAGGCGAACCTGGGAGATTTGCAACACGCCTTCGGACACATCGAAAATATGAGGCCTGCCAACCGTCGACGTTCCTCATGCCCCAAATCTCGGTTCGAGTTGCGCGGCCTCGCTTGTTCATCTAACGTCGTGGTCACAAATTTGTTGAAATGGGAGGCCCAACGTGGACGTTCCCACCATTATTTCCTTCTCCGATTGTGCAAGAATTTTGTTGACCGCCACCAAGGACTGGCGTCCCGCCGACGGCAAGCCGGTGACATTGATAAACGCCCGCGTCGCGCTGGCGAAACTCATCTACGCGCTTGGGGGTGAAGGCTTCCCCGCACCCGCCTCCGACCAGTTCGTGAACGACAACCGCGAGCTCTGGAACGCATGTCTGGCGGCGGCGCGCGACGCAAGAGACGCCGGCGAGAAACCGTTGCCTGCGGACGGCCGGTACGCGCTGTTGTGGATCCCCGATCCGGCAAACCCGAGTGCGATCGGCCCCGGCCTTCAGATAAACTGGCCCTATCAGCCGAGTTCGACCGTAGCGCGGATCTACGGTCCCCTTCTCGACACCGACAACAAGCCGAAACAGCTCTTCCTGTTCGGACAAGTGGACGAGACCGCGGCGGTCGACGTAGGCACACGCGTTAGTGCCGGCCTCTGGCCGAAGTCCCTAGAGCCTGAGCCACCTTCCCGCACGCCCCTTCCGCTCGTCAGCGCAACGCCGCAAGGCCCGATCCCGCAACAGCGGCTCTGGCTCGCCACGGGGCTTTTCGTGATCTGGATAGCGAGCTTTTTCTACATCGGACTTTGGCAGTGGGTGGAGGGCGACATCGCGCATCGGACCTGGAGTGCTATGGAGGCCGGAATCGCGAAGGCCCCCGCCGCAGATCCCTCCAAAGCATGCGAGACGCTGACGGCCGACAAGAAAGCGCTGACATGGAATCTGGACTGCGACGGGCTTTGGGAAAAGGCCCGCGCGACGCAGAAACCCGCCGATCCGGGCCAGCACGACAGCCTGTACGAGCACGTCTACCGCTATTTCTGGACGGACAGGAACGAGACTTTGTTGAGGCCGTTCATCTGGACGATGGTCGCGACCTGCATTCTACTCCTCGCTGCCGGTCTCGGTTCTCCGAGGGGCCTGTGGTTTGCCACGCTGATCAGCTCGCGCAACCGTTTCAGCCTTGAGCGCACGCAGCAGCTGGCGTGGTCAATCCTTCTGCTTGCGGGGCTCGCAGTGACATCCGGCTTCAACGCCATCCTGATCCCGACGACCTTGGGCGTCTCGCTGGATTTCATTCCTGCGATGCCGGGCGCGCTATGGGCGGCACTCGGCGTGAGCCTGGTGGCGAGCCCCTACCTCAGCGCGATGATCCTCGACGCCAAGGAGCAGCCGGTCGAATTGCAGACGCCTGCTCAGAGCTCCGTGGTGCAGAGCTGGGTGACGCCGGCGAAACTCGACGAGAAAGCGCCGCATCAGGCAAGCTGGCTCGATCTTTTGACGGGAGAGACCGAGGGGACGTCGAACGACCTCGATGTCAGCCGCGTGCAACATCTCATTATCACCGGACTGTTGATTTCCATCTACATGGCGCTCGTGGCCAAAATGATGGATTCCGTCGGTCCGCAGATGATCGCAACGGCCTACAAGACTTTGCAGCCGCCTTTCACCCAGTTACCGCAGGTCGGCGAGACTTTTCTGGGCCTCCTCCTGCTCAGCCATGGCGGCTATCTGGCTTTCAAGGCGCGCAAGAGCGACGGCGACGGACCCGCCACTCCCACGGGCGGCGCCACCACGCCGCAGAAGAAATGAGGCAGCCGCCGGCTACCTCAGATCACCCGCGAGAAGCGCTGCGATCGCCTCGGCGATAGGCTGATCGGTCGCCTGCTCATAGTAAGAAAAGGCCGGCGACGGATTGACCTCGAAACAGAACCATTCGCCTTCCGGCGTGCGCCTGAGATCGATTCCAGCGACCGGCAAACCTAGAGATACGGCAAGCGCGCGACATCTCTGGGCGCAATCTTCGGGAAGCGCATAGCCGTTGATCTCCGCCGGCAGGCCTTCCCTGTCGCCATAGCGGTAGTCGTCCGCCTCAGAAAGGATCTCGCAGGCGAAAGCCTGCTGACCGACGGTATGAACGCGGTAGTCACGGCCGGGCACGTATTCCTGGAATTGCGTAGGGCACCAACGCAGATCCACAAGCCGGGCCCGGTCCCCCGCCTTGAGCCGCGAGACAATGCTTCTGACCCCGCTGACCGATTTGTAGATGATCTGGCGATGTTGGTTCCAAAACGATTCGACCGCCTCACGATCGGTCGAGACAAGCGTGTCAGGGATCGAAAAACCCGCCTCGCGGATGAGTGAGAGCTGATAGGGTTTGGACCCATTTGAGGCCATGGCCTCAAATGGATTGACGACGCGGGCGGGCGTCACGCTGACCCAAGCGGCAACGGCTTCGTCGAGGAGAGCCGTGTGATTTTGTGCCCGCGAACCAGTCGGGTCAAAACTCTCGGGATCGTGATAGCGAACATAGACAGCTGACACCGCCTCCAGGTCGCATGCGGCCTCGCCAACCCGGATCGAGCCCGCGATCCCCCTATCCATCCGGCAGTCCATGTCCGTCTCGCCGCTGCGCGCCTGGTCGAGAAAGAAGACCGGAGCGCCCTGTTCCGCGAGCGCGTCGCGGACCATCGCGAGCGGACTATCCTGCGGCGGTCCCCACAATAGGATCATGGCGTCTCCTTCGCGGTGGGCGCCGCAGGGTCTTTTGCCGCATCAGCGCGGCCACAGCTTCCGCTATGCGTGAGTCGGCAAGGTCGAGATGCGGGGTCGCGGTCACGAGTTTCGCATCGCGTTCGTGGCCGTCGAACTGGACAGCAAGCAGATCGACGCTCGCCGCCTCCGCGAGCGCCAGAGCTCGTTGGCCCAGCGCTATGTCCCCTTGCCCTGACGTGTCGCGGCCCACGACGCTTATCACCGCGCCCTGCGCAGGGTCGCCGTCCCCTGCGCTCCCGTCCTCGCCCTCCCGCCGTACCCGGCGCAGCGCTGGTGCGGTGGGGATGCCGAGGCTCATGGCGAGGTTCGCCCATTTTTCGCGGCCCCAGGCCGGACCGCAAAGGCATTGCGGCGTCGGTCGATTGATGACCGGACATTCGAGCGCGCTGAGCCAGGCGAGGAGAAAAGCCGTCATCTCGGCCGCGACGTAGGGGCGATCGGAAGCGACGATATGCGGCAGGTCTTGGATGGTCACGCAGGCGGCTCGCGTCAGAACACCGGCGATCGCGCCGGCGCGAATCCGCTCACCGCCGACGACGGCGACCGATCCCGCGGCGTCTCCTAGACGGAAGCGCCAGCCCGGCTGTGAGAGATCCCCCGGCGTCATCAGGTGCGCGTCCGAGCCGGACGCGGCTACGAAATCGGCCGCCGCACGGTCGCCCCGGTTCGCCGCAACAAGAACGATCCGCCCGTTCATGGCATGGGGGCGCTCGCCGACGGGCCGACGGGCGGACGTTCCGACGGACCGATGAAGGCGCGGCCGACTGCAACCATGTGATCGACGGCGCTTGATGTATTACGAGTGGGAATCCGGACAACTCGGGGATCGATGGGTCCTCGAGGATCGATATTTATGGGCCCCTGCTCGAATCCTTTGAGTGGTCCTTGGTCAACCAGATCCTTGATTTTCTCCCGCTCCTTGTCCTTTTCTTTCTCCTTCGGCTTTGCGGACACGGTGATGACAGCACCCGCGTTTTGTTGAGGGTCCGCCACACTTGTTGCTTTGACTTGAAAGGTTCCAGGCGTCGATGGCGCAACGTAGAAACCAGAACTGTTGATGCTTCCTCCGTTCGTTGTCCAGGTGACGGCCGCATCGCTGGCACCGGTGACGGTCGCCGTAAACTGTTGCGAGTGGCCGGTGAACATGCTGAGCGCCGGAGGCGAAATGGCGACGACGACGACCTCGACGAAGAGCGTTTGCTGCTTTGATGCTCCGAGCGTCGCGGTGAGAACGACGTTCGTTCCGCCCTGTCCCGCGTTGGTGTTGATGGGAAAAGTCGCCTGTTGTTTCCCCGCCGCCAGGTTCACCGGATTAGTCGGGAACGTTACGGCCGGCGACGCGGATGAGAGCACGACGTTGGCACCGGCCGCGCCGGCCGGGAAATCCAGTGAAACGCTCCCCGTAGCCGGACCGCCGGCGATCAGCACGGCGGGAGTAACCGTGAAGTCCGCCAGGGACGCCGCTGGCAGCTGAAGCTGCAGAAAGAACCAGCTCTCAAAATCGCTCGACCTTGCGCCGGAGCCGGAGGGCAGCTGAAGGTCGACGCGGGTCGAATTGTCAGCGCGTGTGCCCTTCTGCCCGAGCGCGCGGCCGTCGAGATAGACGAGATCCGAGCCGCCTTCCTGCCAGAGGGCGTGACCTTTGAGGGTAAATCTTAGCCGTACCCGCGCCACCCTTTGCGCCACCAGGACGGTGATCAGAGTCTTGAATTGGGCCCCGTCCTTCGTCGGCTTCCACTGCAGAATATTGGGCTTAGGAAAAGTGACGTCGCCGATGAGATTCATCTCGATCTCACCGGCGGCCTGGCCGTCCGTCGACACGACATCGACCGCGCCGCCAGCGGCAAGCGTCATCGGGGCCGCGAGCTGTAGGGTTGCGATGGCGGAGGCGCTGTCGCCCTTCGGTGGCGCGACGACGCCGTCGAAAAACACCTGCAGCCCACTGCCGATGAGATCCTGCGATACGACGTCGTCATTCAGCCAATTGATCCCGGTGACATGCAACGCGGGCGGCTGTTCGGCCAGAGGCGAGAAGATCTTGCGACAGTCCTGCAGCGAAAGCACGGTGCCGACGAGCGTGGCGATTGCGAGCCGCGCATACTTGTGTCCGGCGGATCTCGCGGTTTGCGGGCTGGTGAACGGCCATTCGACATCGCCCCTCGCCGTGCGGGCCGGAATGAGCCAGTAATCGCCGGGCGCGAACGTCGCCGTGGGGTCCGCGCCGAACTTCACCTCGACGCCGTCCTCGAGCGGTATCCACCCATCGTTGGTCGCCGGCGTCGTCACGAGAAGGCCAGTTGCGCTCGCGCCGTCCCAGCGGCGCAGCCTCGCCCCATGCGCGACATCGACCCCAGTGACCGCCTGCTTTACGGAGATTACCCGCGAAGCGACGTTGATATGATCGATCTGAACCAGTTGCGCAGGTGTCCCAGCAAGTTCGTGCGCGTCGTCCGAGACTTCCACCCATTGTCCGCTCGCGAATCCGAGCACGTCGTCCCGCCCGAGATCGTGAACGGTAATGTCCTGACCATTGATGGACTCGACCGACGTGACCACGGCGCCGTTGTCGCGCGACCATTTGAAGGTCGCCACTCCTGGATTGCCGCCGGAATGAATCTCTACGCGGTAGAGCTGGTTTTCGAGCCGGGTATATCCGGCGCTTGGCGGGAGTAGGCATGGGCTGTCGGTAGGCTGCGTCGGTTGCGCGCGCGCGCTAAGCAGACCAGTTCTTGCCGCCGTCAGATCGTCCCATGCCTTGAGCGAGTCGCCGCAGGAGAGACCGCCCCCGCCGTCCGGTTTCGCGGCAAGGGCTTTCACCTGCCAAACTGTCTTCGCGCGGATTGTCGTGTCGGGCCCGCCGAGCGCGGTCTCCCGGATCAGAGGATCGTCGAGCGCAGTCACCTGCCGCGTCCAGACGTCGAGGTAGATGATCGCCACCGTGGCCGAGTTTTGCGCCATCACGGCCATGATGTCGGGCGCGTTGGGAAAATCGGGCTGCGCCGTATAGGCGACGTCGCTTTCGTTCTCGCATAAATGGCCGTCGACATAATAACGGCCAGCGCCGATTGTCAGGGATTGTCCGCCAGTGGTCGTTACGAGCTTGAAACCGGGATTGTGTAGCGGCGCGCCCGACGCCCCGACGACGTCCGTGGACTCCGTGGCGATGCGATGGTGATGGATGCTCTGCTGCTCATTCCAGTCCGCGTCCAACTGGACACGCCCCTGCTGCATCAGAACCCTGGAGTAATGCTTGCCCGGATCAAATGTATCGCGGCTGAAGTCGCCTTTCATGGCGGCGCTCCCAATGTTCAATCAAGAAACGAAAATGAAACCGACATCGAGGTCGAAGCGCGCATATTCGTTCATGCGGAGCCTGAGGTTGGTTCGGCGCTGCGACTGGAAGAGATCATGGAAGACACCCATTTCCGATCCATCGTCCGCCCCTTCGATGATTTCCGCCGGACAGCTGGAGCTCAGCTGGCAATATCCGGGATCGCCGTAGCGGAGAGAGGTGAAGCTTGGACCTCTGTCTATGGATGCGGGATCGGACGCGGGGACGCACCGATATCGGCGCGGAACCCGCGAGGTGATTGGAAGGTAGGAAAACCGCACAGAGCCTTCCTGCCGCCTGTCCGACAGCACAGGCGCCGACCAATTGTCGGTGGTGGCAAGCGAGGCGTGAAAGATCGTGTTCGAGGCCATCGAAAGGGTCGCGGCGTGGACTTTTCCAATCACGGTGCAGTTCTGAAGTGTCAGCGCGCCGCCGCCCGACGCGCCGTCCAGCGCAGAAAAGGCAACCTCGGTGTCGCTGTGAGCGTCGACGATGCTGTTTGAGATCGTCACCTCGGCCCCTGGCGCGGCGCGAATTCCTCCAACGATGCAATGGTCGATCTCGACGCTGACCCCGTTTGTCTCGACGACGAGGCTTGCCGCGCCCGGCTGGCGTGGCGCGCCGGTCGGCAGAAGGTCGGTTCCGGGAACAAGGGTGCAATGTCTAAGCCTGATGGCGCGCAGCGTCTGATTGTCGCCCGTGGCCTTGACCCGCAGTATTCCACCGCTGATCACAAGCCCACACAGCGACACCTCGCAACCGCTGTCGCCGCTGATCACTAGTTCGCCGCCCAGGGCCAGCAGTGGTCGCCTGCCGTCCGCTGCGCGCAATTCAATGCTCTTGTTCGCCGTCGTGACGTTGATCCCGAGTGTCACCTCGTAGCGCCCGTTGTCCTCGATTTCGACCGCGCCGCCGCCGCCGACGGAGTCGAGCGCGGCCTGCAGGCTGGCGCCCCCGGTGGATGTTCTGGCGACGGGCGCAAGCCTCAAATCGATGGAATCAGAACGGTCATATTCGCCCCCGCCCAGATTGCCGGAGAAGCCGGAATAGAAGGTCACGTTCGGCGCCGCGGCCGGGGGTGAGCCGAAAGCGATCCGCCCCAAAACCGGATCGACTGACACTTTCCCGGCGGCAGGCGTATGAGCCCAGGCTCCAGTAGCCGTATCGGAGAGATTGCAGATCGAGATCTGGTCCGGCGTCACGCCAGCGATGGAGATGCTTTTCCCATCGCCGTAGAAGGTCGGATAGGCGGGTCCTCCGTTTCGCGCCGCCTTGTCCCTATCCACCTGCAACCGCGTCAGCGGTCCCTGCGGCCAATCGATGCGTCCCCGCTCGTCGTCTGTCGAAACCGGCGCGCTGAACAGAGACGCTGGCGCGCCCAAAGGATTGAACAGAAAGCGCTGATTATCGATCCGAAAGGCGGGCGAGCCTGACAGACGGCAGCTCTGCAGCCGCCAGATATAGATCACGACGGCGCCGATGTTGTAGCGGCCGCGACCGCTCGCGATCCGGCGGACGTCGACGGTATGCGTCGCCGAGTCGAACGGCCCATTCAGCCGTTCGAGTTGCAACAGATCGCCGAGGCTCGCGAGCGCCAAATTGTCGGGACGTACGTGGTTGACGAACTGGGTCGTCGCAAGGCTCTTGTACATCTCGACGGCGACGGCATCCCATCCGGTGACGTCGCGCGCCAGTTGCGCGAGCGTCGCGGCCGTACCCTTGCTTCGCCGCAGTCGGATCGTGTCGGCGACTTCGGCCCGCGGACTCCGAATCTGCGGGATGGACCCATGGAGTTGTCGGTAGCCGATCAATTGGCCAATGTAGGGAACGACCCAGTCGGCGCAGGTCTCGATAAACTGGTCGTCGTACAGCTGCTCGATATTTTCCTCGAGAACCGCGATCTCGCGGCCTATGACTTCGAGGAATCGTCGGAGAGGCTCGCCTTTTCCGGGCTCCGCATCCCGGGCTCGCTGGATCGCCGGCAACAGAGCGTAAAGATCGTTCGCGGTGAAGCTCATGGCGCCGCCCCCTTGAGATCGATGGGCCGTGGATCGAGCGTCAGCAGCTCGGCGGCAAGCACGGTCCCGTCACTGCGCATCTGCGGCGCCGCTGAGGAGAGCAGCTGCAACAGCTGATCGTCCCGTGCGAGAAACCCCGAACGCCCCCGCAGGAACGTTGGCCCGGCAAGCTCGCCGCCCGGTCCTGGCGCAACGCTGTCGACGCGGCTGAGGCTATCGACGTCAACGGCGACGACGCCCTGGACGGACTGCATCGTCGCCATGACCTCTCCGAGCGTGACCGTCTGGCCGAAGGCGCGAGTCTGAAACGAAAACCGGTCGCGGAGGGTTTGCTTCACGGCGGCGACGACACCGTCAGTCGGGAATTCGGGACTCACGAACACCGTCCCCGCCAGCTTGAAGAACGCGCTTCGATACGACTGAACCTCAAGCGGCGCGTTAGGCGCGCTAGCCCTGCGGATCGCGTCTAGAAGATTGACATAAGTCGGGCTACCGGGCGCGATCGTCGCGCCGTCAGGGCCGGCGATGGTGAGAAAGACACCGCGCGCATGGCCGGCCCAGATCCACGGCGTCGCCATCGCCTTGGCGACGCCGGCGAACGCGTTGGCGAAATCCTCGTAGTCCTGCAGGGAAACGATCCGGTCCATGGTCAGGATGGCGAGCGGCGCATTCTGACGGATGCTGTCGGCGCCCTCTGGATCAATACCCCCGCTAGCCGCAAGCGGATTGGTCAGGGTGCGCACGCCCTGTGGGCGCGAGAGCATGAGCGACAGGCGATTCGGATCCACGTTGCCGACGCTACCGATTCCCTTTCGATAGGTCGCACGGACATTCTCAGATCCGGTCGGAACTCTTGCGCCATTCACGCCATTGCCGAACATCACCGTCGTCTTCCCATCATCGGACGTTTGGGTGACAAAGATGCGCTCGTCAGGACCTCGGTCGAAAAAGTTCGGCGCCTCCTGCCAGGCGAGATCGTTGACGCGCACCTGTAAAGTCGAATCCGAGCCGCTCGCCGAATTGCTGCTGACATAGGTCAAGGGTTGCTGAAGCAGCGCGAGGCGCAGACTGGGCGCGCTTGCGTCGCCGCTGCCCAGCGTGTCCTGCACCGTTTCGCCATGCGTCGCGAGAACGATATTGGCGTTGATCGTTGTGGTGCTCCGAACATAGGAGCCGTTGAGGGCCTGCTGGAAGACCAACATCGTGAGCCCGTCGACGAGGTTGACCTCCGCAAGCGTCATCAGTTCGTTGTCGATCACGCCGCGCAGGTCTGATCGCTCGCCTGACACGATCACCTTCCGCCCAACGTCGAGCCCGAGATAGACGTCATCCAGCGTGACGCTTGCACCTTCCACATCATCGTCGATGGGGAGATCAGCAAGCTCCAGCCTGTCGCTTGCAGCGAACACGGTCGTCTCGCGCACCTGCAACGAATCAAAATCGTCGTCGCTGTCGAGAAGAACGCGCGTCACCTTGGCGCTCAATCCGAAACTGGCGCGGGAGAGTTCGAATGCGCCCTCCGCCTGACGGATCAGATAGTCGCTCTCCGGACTCTTAAGGACCACCCAACTCCCCGCGACGATCCCGGGATAAGTCCGGTCGAGGTCAACCGCCTGAGCGAGATTTGAGTTGGCTTCCGTCTGCAGCGTGGCCGTCTCCGGCAGGCCGCTAGGCAGCGCTCCCTGCGGCGGGGCGTTGTGGCCGAAGACGGGTGCGCGCGCGCGGAAGGCGAACACGCCGATTTCGGGCGGAAAGCTTCTCTGAGCCGCTTGCCACTTGATGTTCTTCGCCACCGCCCGCTGCGGCCATCGTTGCACCCGAATGAAGGCGTCGAGATCGGCCTGCCGCCAGTCCTGGGAAAGGACTTTGGTGCGCACGAGATCGGAGGTGAGCCGGATACGGTCGGACGCGAAGGTGTCAAAGATAATTCGACGGGGTCGGGGCCGCGGCGGCAGCGGCGGATCGATGGCGAGATTGACCAGCGTAGTTCCCTCCGCCGGTTGCACAACGACGCTCATGACTTCTAGCGTCACGCGCTCGTCTGGGGTGGCTCCGGCGGACAAAAGAAGGACGTCGCTGGGCTGAATGTTGAGGCCTGAGCCCTTCAGCAGGACCGATCGCGTATCCGTCGAAATTCTCTGCGTTTCGCTTGGGCGAGGCCGCATGGCGTTGAATTCCGGCCGCGCGACGGCGCTCTCGACCGTTTCAAAGGTCATCGGCGTCTGGCCTTGCGCCGGAAGGCTCTGGACCTTGAGGCCGATGGCGATGCTGACGGGCGGAGCGGCGAGGTCGGGCGCCCCCGGCGCGTCCTCGACGGTGAAGGCGAGATGCGCGGCGGCGGCGACACCGGGACGCGCCCGATAGCCTATGAGCCGCCCGAGCTCGACCAGCGACAGGCGCTCGCTCGCCGTCGACAGATAGGATTCGTTGGCGATCCTTTGCTGATAGAACGTCAGCGTGTCGGCGACGCATGCCCAAGCATCAATCAACGCGACCGAGAAATCCTGATCGTCGCGCGTCCTTAGTCCCGGAACGGCGCCCAGATTGGCGAGCATCGTCTCCTTGAATTGCGGCTGCGAGCCGACGCGATAGGCCAGCGCGGAAAGTCCAGGACGATTGACGATTTCGGCCGGCGTGCGGACCGCGATCCCATCATCGCCGGCGTCGCCGGCGCCATTCTCGCAGTGCTTCGGGGTGACTTCGCTCATTTGCCCCCCATGAGGGTGAGCCGGAGCACGCCGCGCTCCGGAAAGTCGGGATTGTTGTCAAGCCTCGCGATCTCGAACCGGCCGATCTCAAGCTTGCCTTTCCCCAGCGCGTCCCTGCTCGGCGTGCCCTGCCGCTGAAAGGTCGTGATGCTGATCGACTCGACCCCCTCGACCGCCCGTGCCGCAGCGTATAGAGGACTGAGGTACACGGGCTGCCCGAAGGTGAAATTATCTGGATTGAAGACCGCCGGCCGGCCGTCGGGCAGGAACCCGTTGTTGAAGGTCGACATGAGAGCCGTTTCGACATCGGCGCGGAAATGGTTCGGCGCGACGCTGACCCGAGCCGCAATTTCAAGCGAGACGAAATTCGGACCGTTCACTTCGAGGTCATCGCCCGCCAGCCTGTAAGACTCCAGGAATTCCCGGATCTCATCTTCGAAGCCCTGGTCGACTGGCAGTCCGCCGCGACGGTCGATCGTGAGAAAAACAGTGGACCAGCTTCCCGTCCATCGGGGCGCAGCGGCGGCGCGTTGCACTTGAGGGTGCAAGCCGGCAATCGCCTCGTAGTCGGCGAGCGTCACTGCCCGCGCCTGTGTGCGGAAGGCGAATGGCGCCTTGCGCCGCGCGTCCTCGAGGCTCTCCGGATCGACTCCGCCTACCGCGGGCAGCGGATTGCGAACAAGCACGATCGCCGGCCCGCCTTGCGCGACATGGCGGATCGCCTCGGCGGCCACATTGCCGCTCGCGCCGCCGCCGGTGCGGTAGGAAGCAGTGAAGGTCTCCCCCGACACCGGCCTGCGCCCATGCAGATCGTCCCCGAAGCGCAGATAGGCAACCCCGTCAGATTCCACCTCGATCACAAAATCCGGGTTGCTGGGCGGGCTTCCAAGTAAGTCACGCTGTGGAGCCCATTGCGTCGTCGTTCCTACGTTGCGGCTTGTAAGCGTGATTTCGGGCAAGGCGTCGTCGACCGGCGCATCCAGGGCCGCCCGCGCTGACGCAGTCGCAGCATAACGCGCGGCGAAGGTCAGCGTCCGATTTTTGAGGCGGGGTCGGAAGCGCTGCGGGACCGGTCTCGGAGCGGCCGCCGCGCCCTGCGGCGAGGCCGAGGCCGGAAAGCTGAGGGTCGGATCGGGAACCGCTCCCAGATCTTCCGCCGTCCCCATCGTCGAGCCGTGATCGGCAAGCACGTTGTTCCCGCGCGCGACGGCAATGGTCACGGGCCCCTCACCGCCGTCGGGTAGGTTCACCAGCGCAGACACCCAGAGCGCGAACGGCAGAGAATCGTCCGCTGCCCACTCGATCTCAGTCACATCGACGGAGAGGCCGGTCGGCGGCTCGTCGAAGCGACCGCCCACCGGATCACTTGACGCCGTCACCGCAGTGAGCTGCACCGGATGGCGCCGCGAGAGGTCCGCGTCCTCGACCAATCCGGTTCGCCTGCCAGCGATTTCCTCGAAGATGAGCGTGTCGCCGGGTTGAAGATTCGGAAAGCGGCCCTTCAGGGTGGCGCTCGTCGCCCCTTTCGGCAATACGCAGCGGCCGCCTCCCCATGTGTAGAACGGCAGGCTGTTGTGATCGGGGAAGAGCCGCGCTGATTTCAGCGTCTCGAACGTCTCGACGCTCGACAGGCCCGCGGCGCCCGAAGCAGCGTCCTGCGACAGTCTCGGGCCCTCGCTCGCAACTGCGGTCAGAAGTTGCGCACGCGCCGCGAGGCTGACCGGATCGTTGACCTCGAAATGCACGAAGACGCGCGCATTCTTGCCTTCATGCATGAAATAGTCGACCAGCCTCGCGTGCCGCCGGACCGAAACTCGCCGCCTCGCCGTGCCCAGATACGCCTCGGTCGCGACGGCGTCTTGCCGATAGCTGAGTTGGTCCGCCACGAAGGCCAGCGTTTCGACGAGCGTAACGGCGAGATCGGCGGGGCTTCGCTCCGTCCATCCCGGCATGAGAGTCGCCATCCGGTCGAGCATCAGCTGCCGGTAGCCGGAATAGTCTTTCGTCAGATAGTCGATCGGCGGACTCGGCGGCGTCGACTGAGTTGGCATCGCGGTGAAGGCGCCGCTATCGAAGTCGCTCGGACATTCGACCTTGAAGGAGAAGTCGACGCCCGAAAGGATCGGATCGAGCTTCGTCGCGTCGAAGGCGCTTCCTGTGGCCGTCACGAGTTGCAGGCGATACGGAGAGTAGTCACCGTAGGCAGTCAGGTGAATCACGAGAACTTCGCCGTCATAGGAGACGGAATCTGCGCGTATGTCGCGCAGTCTTTCGCCGCCGCTGATCGCGACATTGGCCGGCGCAATGTCGGGGGGCGCCGGAGCCTTCAGGAAATGAACCCGCAGGATGCGTTGGCGATCGGCGGCCGTCGGCGCGTCGCTGTCCAGCACTTCGAGAAAGTCGATGCCGTTGACCGAGGAAGAAGCGAGAACGGCCGTCCGGCGATTATCGTCGCAGCAAGCAAAGGCCGTCATGAAGGCACGGCCTTCGAAACGGTCGCGACTTGCCGCTGCTGCGTCCGACGAACGACATATTGCACGGTCACGGCGAGCGTCGCGTCCTGACTTTCCACGCTCACCGCCTCGACCTGGATCAGGTCGCTGAGCCATTGCTGCAGCGCGCCCTGCACCAGAAGCTGCGTCGCGGTCGCAAGCGCCCCAGAGTTCGGAGCGAAGACGAGCTGCGCCACACCGGTGCCGAAGGTCGGCCGGTTGACCCGTTCGCCGGGCGAGGTGAATAGGGTCTGCTCGATCAACTCGCGGATATGATCGTCCAATCCGGACCGCCCGGTTCGGCCGGCGCTGTCGACGCGATAAGGGAAAGCGATATTGGTCATGCGCCCTTGACCCTCGTCTGCACAGCCATGCAGGTCAGCGGCGCGCCAGTGGGAACGCAAGTTGACGAACTGTCCTGCAATAGCGCCGGAGCGCCTAGAGACTTGAGCCGAGTTGCTCCGGACGTGAATTGCGCGGTGGCGCAGGGCGGATTCGGGCTGCCTGTCAGGGCGCAGCCCGATACGGCGTATTGCGTCGTCTGCACGACGATCGGTTGACCCAAAATCTTGACCCGCGGATTGGGCGCCATCGGCTGCGCGAGGCCCGGCAGATGCGCGCAGTTGAGGGTCGAGCTGGCGTCGAGGAGGAAGCCGGGCATCAGGTCACCTCCAGCGCGTTGCCGTTGATCGCGACGCTCGCCTGCGAGAGCTTGACGCTCCAGCTGCCAAAAGTGATTTCGACCCCCATTGGAGTCATCGTCAACTTTCCAGTCTGCGTTTCGAGGGTGACACCCGCGCCGGGCAACTCGCTGAAGGTCAGAGTTCCGGCCGGAGTCTTGAACACCTTGACCGACGGCAGCGGGGCCTCGGACGGAAACTCGCCCGCGCCCCAGAAGCAGCCGCTCCAGATCGGGTTATCAGTATTGCCGCCTTCGAACTCGACCCAGACGTTCGCGTCCACCGCCGGGATGGCGACGAAGCCCACGCCCGAGCCAGCATAGGGCGCGCAGGGCATCGCCCAGCTCAATTGTCCCGAGCCGAGCACGCTCGGCACGCTGACCTGAATCCGTCCCGACAAAAGCGGGTCGACGTTGTTCGTGACCTTGCCGCGATACTTGCCGAAATAAGTCGTCATGGGATGACGGCGGGCGTTATCGCGCCCGTCCCCTCGCGGCTGAGACTGAAGCGCTGCTTGAACTGACCCCTGCTAATCGAGTGGTTGACGCTCTTGACGTAATACAGCCCGTCGAAGGTGAAGCCCGCGCCGCGCAACCCGACGATTCCGCGCGGCTTGAGAACATCGCCATAGCGCAAAGCGTCGAGCTCGCCCTGCGCGGTCACGACATTGTCCACCGACTTGTCAGTCAGTCCCTGCGCGCGGGCATAGGCCTCCTCGATCGAAAGTCCAGAACTCTGATCGAGAAGCGCGGTTTTGACATTCGGCAACTGGAAGGGCAGCGCCGGCAGCGCCGCGAGCGGGGGCGCCCGAAGACTGGCGAAGGTCACGACCGGCATGCTCGAATTCGACCGCGTGTCCTGCACGACATCATTCACGACCGTCGGCGCCATGCCGTTGTAGGTGAAATTGATAGAATCGACGTTACTCTCTGGGCCCTGATTCACGGTCAGGGCGGCTTGGGGCGTCCCCGCCCGTTTCGGCGGACCCCAATAGGCGATGTTCATGCCCGGGGCTGGGCCGGGTTCGACATAGAACACATATCCGAACCGCTCGCCGATACTCCTCAGGACATCGAGGTCAGTCCCCTGATGAACCGGCGTGCGTTCGATCGGCAGGGGCTGATCGAGACTCGGCGGCTCGATGACCATAGGCGCGAGGCCGTACTGGGAGTAGGATCCGATGATGAGCGTCGCGATCGTCAATTCGCTCATCGCCGGATATTCCGCACGCTTTCGCTTCATGTCCATTGCGACGCTGACGTCCTCGCCGGTGAGCGTCAGCGTCGCCGAGCCCGGCTCCGTCCCCGGCGAGAACTGCTGGTTGGTGATCAGCCCGTCGATCAGCACCCGCGGCGTCGCGTTGAATATGACCATGATGATCACGCGATTGAATGGACGCAGCGCCGGATTGAGCATGCAGGCGATAGTCGACAAGATCCGTCGGCCCCGCCCGCCCGACTTGAAACGCAATCTGGAATCCGGACCGGCCCTCGTCATTCTGATTACAGAGACGCTCTGCAGCGCCTCCGTGACATCCGGACGTCGCAGGAACCGGAACCAGCGGGCCGATCAGCAGGGTCAGGTTGACGCCGAGAAGCAAGATCCCCCCTTTGACGTTTGGCCGCGCCGGTCTTCAACTCTGCGGCAGCGGAATGCGGAGGAGCCGCCCAGGATCATGAGCGGCGTCGGCGAGCATGGCTTGCGGATCCATGGCGTCGTTGGCGTCGCAAATGCGCCAGAACGCGAGAGGATTGCCGAGAGTTCGATAGGCGACCGTGTCGATCCGCTCGCCCGGCGCTACGGGTACGGTCGCGAGGAGGGGAAGGCGTTCGCCCTGAGGCAGGAAGCGGCGCTTGAGACAGGCGACCGGACCGCCCGGAAGCTCAAGCGTCAAGGTTCCTACCGCGGCGTAGCGGCTCATGTGGTCGAACATCACGCCTCCCGGCTCGTCTTGCGAGCCTAAAAATCATCATCGCGGCCGGGCTCTTCCGCCCAACACCGCCTCATGGCTTCAAAACAATCTGACGCCGCTCCCGGTCGCCAGCGTAAGGTCCGTGCTCAGGCCGATCGTCGCAAGGCTCTCCTTGAGCACCTGATGCGCAAGGAAAATATGATAGCCCGGATTCGTGGCCGCGAGATCGTTGTAGCTCAGGACGCGCAGCCCCAATCCAACCTTCGCGCGGATCGGGTTGAGCGCCTGATCGTGAGCCTCCTCCGTAATGCTGTAGTCGGTGATCCGCACTGGCAGAATACGCTTTGCGCCCCAAATGAAAAGAGTGAGCGGCGCATCCGGCGGAACGACTTCCATCGTGCCGGCGGCGAGCAGCACGGTGTTCGCGATCACGAGCGCGCTCGGCGGATACGCCAGTATCTCCAGAGCCGACAGTTGCGGATAGATCCCGAGCGCGGCGGCGACGGGATCATTCTTCTCAAGTTGGTCGGTGGCGTCGATCTCGATGTCGACCTTGATCGTCTCCTCGGGAGCGCCGGTCAAGCGCTGCGCTTCGGAGCGCGCGCTGTCCGCGCCGGGCGCGCGCGGCTTGATGGTGCGGGTGAGCGTATCCGGGTTGTACTGGAACAGGATGATCGTGGGCGTCGGCTTCACCGGATCGACGCCGACGATCGCGCCCTTGAGAACGCGAGGCGAGTTCGGGAAGGTGGTCATCAAGGGCCCTCGTGAAAATGCGTCCTTGTATTCAAACTCGCGGCCCAGCTGCAGATCGTGCATTGCACCACTTCTCGTCCACCAACAGAAACACCTTGCCGCGCTTGCTATGCGAGCCTGCGAAAGCGGATCCTACAGATAACGATGATTCGCGATCGCATCCCATAAGCCCCCTCACGCGGGGGATGGTCGACCGATGGGTGATCTCGAACACCCCCAAGGTCGCCATATCGCTCCCCATAGCCGAACGTGATCGACGGTCATTCCGCTTCCCGCTGTCGTCATGTCGAACCAGCTCTGCAAGCCACCGAACCCAATGTCAGGTTCGCTGACGAAGTCCGGCGAATGTGATGCACCCACGAGATCCGTCCTGCATAATGGCTGCCCTTGCGAACTGGTCGATCGGCTGCCTCAGCCCGAGCGGGTGATTGCCGTATGTCGCTGACCGCCGCCACTCCTGCCTGGGCGTCCACCCCGCATCCGCCGCTCGTGCTCGACGGCTTGGTCGACACGCAATTCCAGCCGTTGGCGAGCCTGGCGCGGCGAGCGGCAAGGGATGCCCCCGCTGGAGGTCGCTGCGGCGCACCCTGGGAGGCTCCCACACTTCGCGAGGGGACGAGCCGCCTTGAGGGCCGCGGGGTTCCCGTACCTCAGCCGCCAGGCGCGGGTCGGATCGTATTAGCTCGTCCGGGCCAGCGCTCGAGCGAGAGCCCGTCGCTGTCCCCTCGCTGCTTCGCCGACGCCTTCGCCAGATCGGGGAATTGTTCGCGAGGAGAGACGCGTTCGGACTCTTCGAAGCCGTGGGCGCCGCAGACGCCTCCGGTGAAACCCCCGACCCGCGGCCGCGCATGACCTGGGGCTCTGGAGTCTCCAGGTGACGCTCATAGCGGAAGGCTGAACCCTCTCCTTCTGCGGTGGCGCCGGTCGAGGGACGGCGAGACCCGCCGCCGCGGGGACCCATGGGCCCGCCTCTTCCTGGGGGTCGGCCGGAGCCCGGCGCTTCGCGCGGGGTGCCCGGACGCGAGCCGGCAGGGCGCGGCGCTGGTCGCGCGGCGGCGCTTCGCGGCCTCGCCGAGGCTTCAATTTCGAGCGGATTGCGCCCGCCGGCTTCGCCCGCCTGCGCGCCTCCTATCCGCGCGGGCTCGACGACCCTTCCCTCGCCGCCCGCCGCGAGCGGCAAGGCCTCCGGTTCGGCCTGGACCTGCGGCTGGGCTTCCGGCGGCGTCGGACGGGCGGCGGCGCGCCGCGCGGCCAGTTCGTCGGCGGTCGTGACTGGCCTCTGGGTGCGCAATTGCGGCTGCGGGCCGGCGCGCCCGGGTTCGGCGGAGGAGATCGGCCGGACGTTGTCGGGGATATCTGGTTGGGCCGGGCGCGGCTCTACCTGGGCGGGCGTGCCTGAAGGCCGCGGAGGAGCTCCTTCGGGGCTCAGATCGAGCGTGGGCTCCGCGCGCGGCGGGGGCGGGGGCGTCCGCGGGATGACTACTTCAGAGACCGCGATCTCGGGTGCAGCCACTGGCGAGCGGAAACGCCCAAGGCTTCTGAATCCGGAGGCCACGCCCTTCGCCGCGCCGCGCACCATGAAGATCGCCAACACCAGCTCCGTGCCGCCCTCGCCGATGAGCTTGCCTCGCTCGTATGGCGTCATGCGTTCATCGCTGAACGCCCTGCGCAACTTCGGGATGCCGGTCATTTCGTAGAGCATGTGCGGCGCGTTGCGTCCGAAGTCGCCGATCGCGCCGAAAAACGCCTCCCCCACCCCTTGGCCGGCGGCGAGCCTCGCGCCGAAAGCATATCCGATGGCGAAGCCGATGGTTCCGGCCAGGATGATCAGACCCGCCGCAAGGGCGGAAACGCCCAACACGGCCATGATCACCCATCCTGCGAGCAGGAAGAAGCCGACCACCGCGAGCACGGCCAGGATGCCCGCGACAAGGCCCGCAAAAAACTCGAGCCCCGCCTGCACCGAACTCAGGACCGGATGATCGAACTCATAGGCCGCCTGGACGGCGGCCTCGTGCATCTTGCCCGGCAGTTCGCCAAGCGCCTCGGTGTTCTTGCCCATGCCCTCGGCGATGCGCTGGTCGATCTTGCCTTCGGCGTCGCGCAACACGTCATCGAAGCTCCGATCAACCTGGGCGACAATCGGAGAAAGCTGGCCGCGGATGTTGTCCTCGACGCCCGTGAGCGTCTCCCGCAGGATGCCCACGCTTCCGGAGATCGAGCCATCGAACTGCGACAGAAGCGATTCCGTCGCGGTCGCAATCCCTGTCCGCGCGCCTTCCCACACTCCATTCGTGCGCTGAAGCTGCGCATGCATCGCTCCTTGGGCGCCGCGACGCATTTCGTCGAATCGCTGACCGCATGCGTCGGCGGCGCGCGCCATCGCATCGGAGGCCGAACGGACGGAACTGCTCATGAAACTCTTGAGACCGTTGGCCAGGACATGAGCGGAGTCGACGTCCGCTCCGGCGCCGCCGCGAAAGAGCGCAATGGCTTCACGGATCGGCGGCGACATCCGGCGCATCACCTCTTGAGGCGCTGCGGCGACAGCTCTGAGCGCGTGGCCCAACTCCAAATCGAGTTCTGGCCTCGACCTGGGGTCCGAAAGCGACCGTTTGCGCGATCGCCTGCAGGCCGACCGCATCGATCTCCGCGAGGGACTGATTCGCCAGCGTCGTGAGATGAGTGTGCGCTTCGCCAGCTTTCCTATCCTGGTCCGTCTGGGTCCGCGTCATGCCGGCGTTCACGCTTTGCAGGATCGCCGGAAGATTCTCGTCGAAGCCTTGAAGCGCGCTCGCGCCCTGTCCGACGAAGTACTGCCGCAATGGCTCGACGTTCTCCCTTATGGCGCCGACAATTTCGGGCTCCTGGTCCCGCATCTTCACCGCCGTCGCCTCCGCGACGTCGAACACCGCCCCGGTGATATAGGCGCCGCGGCTCGTTCCGGGGTACTGGCGCGTCTTTTCGCCACTCATCCTGTAGGCCGCCCGCATGTCCTCCCTGTTCCGGCGCCGTACGGTCTCGCCCTTGGCGTCGCGCAGTCTCTCCGAGGCCTCGATCTTTCTCTGGACGGTCGCACCGATCTGTGCGCGATGCCCGGTGAAGACGTCGCGGATGGTCTGTTGACCGGAGAGACCCGCCGTGACCGCTTCGACCTTGCGAGCGGCGAGACTGGCGTCAATCAGGGCATGCGTGGCCGTGACCCTCGTCGCGATCTCAGATCGCAGGCCGGTCTGGCCGGCCGTTATTCGTTCGACGGCCTGGCTGACGTCGGCCCGAATTGCGGAGCGCGCTATGGACCCGTGTTGGCGGACACGGGCGCTGACGTCGCTTGCCTGAGCGCTCATGTCCTGGCCCGCGGCCGCCAGCGCCGTTTCGAGCTCGGCTGCGAGCGCGTCCATCCGCACAGCCGACGTGTCGCCCTCTGGGGCAGAGGACATTCCGCCTTCTTCCGCGGCGAGCGAAGTTGCACCGGTCTCGCCAGACTCCCGATCGCCGACCCCTGAAACAAGGTCCGTCTGTCCCTTTTGGTTCGAAGCTTGCCCCGCATCCGTCGCCATTTCGACCGGAGATCGCGCGCCTTGAGATGGCTGCTCTAAGAGGTCCGTCAGGCGCAAGGGCCGATCGTCCTCGTCGACCGCCTTCACATCGTCGCTTTGGCCTGTAGCGCCCGCATCCGCATGGCCGTCTCGCGCGGGACCTTGTTCCGAAGGACCGAAACCCGGCCGATCCGGGCCCGAGCCTGGCCCGGGACTGGCCACCACATCGGGTGCCGGAGGGATGGGTCCCCGACTGGCGGGCGTAGGCGTCGCCGGCGGATGGGTGGCGGCCGGGGAGTGGGAGTTGGCGGAGCCTGGGGCCTCGGACCGCACGTCCGAAGAGCCTGATCGTTGCCCGCGCGATCCGGCGGCAAGTGCATTAGGCGCTGGAGCGGTGCCGAGCCGCGCGGCGCTCTCTCTCGAATCGCGTCGCCGGGTTTGGCTGCCGGCGTCTTGACGGGGCGGCGTCGTGACCCGTCCGTGCGCCGAAGGGGAGAGGCGCGACAAGCGATTGCGCATCGGCGGAGAAGAGTCGGAAACGTGGGTGGCGAGGCTCGGTTCGACCTCGGCGGCTGCGAGGCTCGGCGGCTGAGTTTCCTCGTCGTCCACATCGAGCGCGCGGCGCGCGATCGTGTTGGACCGCGGCTCGGCGGTATGGGCGAGTTCGTGCGCGATCAGCCGCCGGCCGACGCTGGTCTCCGGGTGATAGAAGCCGCGCCCGAAGAAGATGTTCTGCCCGTGGGCGAAAGCCTGCGCCTTGATCGAGGCTGCGGCCACGGCGGCTGCGGGTCCGGCGTGGATGCGCACGGAGCTGAAATTGTGCCCGAGGCCGCGCTCGAACAACGTCTGTTGCGGAACGGGCTGCGCCTCGGATGCGCCCGCACGCATGGCCGCGGTGACCTTGGCGCCCGCCTCGGGCGGCGCGCCAGAAGCGACTCGGGCTGAACCGCCAGAAGGCGCGCTCGACGGCCGCGCCCCTTCCTCACCGGCCGCAAACGCCTCGGCTGCGCGTTCCGCGTCCGCCTCATACCGATCGTCGGGCCGTGCGATAGTCAGTGGCTGCTGGGGGGGTAGGGCCGCAGGCTGGCGGACGCCGGAGCGGTCAAATCCATGTAGGATTTGCGGCGGCGGGGAACCGGACGCGGAACCCCCCGGCCATGCGCGGCTGTCCGCGCCGGCCGCGTGGTGGTCGGTGCGGTCGGATTCGCCCGAGCGGCGATCGCCATCCCGAGGCGACGTGCGCGCAAGCGCGGACATTGCGGCGCGCCCGCTCATGTTTCTCCCCTCCGTGAAGGCGGGCTCTTCGCGGGTGGTTGCGCGGCTTCCCGCGCGGTCGCGCCGCCGCCCCCTCCGAGGCTCAACCAAATGGCGCGAGCGAGATGAACGCCGACCGCGTCGGGCGTCGCGCCCGGGGAGGCAGAGAAGGATCCGGCGTCCACAGTCCGCCGACTCGACTCCGATACGATCGTGTCGAGGGCGCCCGTTTCGCTAAGAAGGCGCCCGAGTTCGCGTTCGGTCGCCTCTGCGATAGCGTGGCGATCGACCGGACCCCGGAACCCGCGCAGTACGAGTTCGTCAATCCGCAACGCACAGGACGGCGCAAGCGGTTCACCAGGAAAGGACATCAGCCCCATCCTCCGATCTCGGTCTCCGTCAACGGCCGATCGAGCTTCGCATATTCCGCCCGCGCCGCGCGCAACAGATGCGCCATCGAGACCGGGGCCGCCTTCATCGGCGGCGACGAAGGCGGCTCCGAGCGCAATGTTGCGGATGGAGCCTCCCGCCACGTTCAGGCGGGCAAGACGCGACGGGTCGAGATCCCCGACGGGCGTCGCCGCCGGAAAAACACGCCGCCAGATTTCGGCGCGCTCGGCGAAATCCGGGAACGGGAACTGCACGACGAACCGGATGCGCCGCATAAAGGCGGTGTCGAGCGCCTGTTTCATGTTAGTGGTGAGGATCGCGAGTCCGCGATAGGCTTCCATCTTCTGCAAGAGGTAGCTCACCTCGATATTGGCGTAGCGGTCGTGACTGTCCTTCACTTCGCTGCGCTTCCCGAAAAGCGCGTCGGCCTCATCGAAGAGGAGGACTGCGCCGGCCGCCTCGGCGGCGTCGAAGACCCGCCTGAGGTTCTTTTCCGTCTCGCCGATATATTTGCTCACCACCTGACTAAGGTCGATGCGATAGAGATCAAGACTGAGTTCGCTCGCCATGATCTCGGCGGCGAGAGTCTTGCCCGTCCCGGTCACGCCGGAAAAGAGGGCGCTGACCCCAAGCCCCCGGCCGCCCTTGGCCGAAAATCCCCATTGGTCGTAAACCCGCGCGCGCTGGCGCACGTTGACGACGATGTCGCGCAGAATTTGCTTCTGGAACGCTGGCAGCACGAGATCGTCCCATCCAGAGCCAGTTTCAACTCGCTGAGCGAGATCGTCCAGCCGGGAGCGCGCCTGCGACCGGCAGGCTTCCCACAGGCGCTCGGGGAGCGGCGCGCTAGCGGAGCGCGCAACGCCCACAAGGGCGCTGACGTTGGCGATCTGGGCTACGCCCATATTGAACTGATTGACGATCCGGGCGATGCAGAGATCAAGCGACTCTGCGTCGTCGCAGTCAGCACCGGCGTCCGGCGCACCTATCGCCCCGAGCGCGCGCCGCCAGATCGCTGCCTGCTCGCGCCCTGTCGGCTTCCGCGCCTCGAATCGGACGAAGGCGCGTCCAAGCGCGCGAATTGGCTCCCTCCCCGCTACGACAACGGCGACGTCCATGCGTTCGACGAAGGCCGCGGCCGCGCGCAGGGACTCGGGCGGATCCGAATCGTCCGTCAGGACGAGAAGGCCGCTGCCGGTCAGCGTCGACTCGCGGCGCCAGATGCGCAGGAGCGACTGCCGCTCCGCGACGCCTGCCGGAATATCGCTGGCGCGGGCGATGCGCATGTCGAGCCCAAGCCGCGCGCAGGCGGCACGGGCGATATCTTCGGGGCCGCCGCCTTCCTCGCCGACGAGCTGGATGATGGGCAACGGCTCGCCCCGCTCGTTCGCGGCCGACCAAAGCGCGGCTATCTCATCCGCGATTGTGACATCCGCCGCACAAAGTGGTGCGTTCGAGGGTCGATGCGGTCTGGTGACGAACTGCAGGCGCTCGTCGGTATAGGAGACGCCAGCGAGAAAATGGAGGATGCGCTCGTCGACGCGTAGCGGCGCTGTGGCCAGATTTTCTCCCGCGCCGGTCTCAATCATCTTCCAGTAGCGCAACGGAGCGTTCGGCGTGATTGCGCTCCAATGAGGCTCGGGCAGCGCAGCCAGCCCCAAACTGAAGGTCGGTGCGGTCTGCGTTCCGGACTTGCGGATGAGTTCGGCGAAGCGCGCGTCGAACTCAACTCCCGCGCACATGAGAAGAAGGTCGCGCTCGAAATTCGACAGTCCGAACCTCTCGACCAGGATGTCCAGGGCGGGCGGCGGCGACATCGCCTCCTCGGGCGCCGTAGTGTCGGCTGCCGCTGCCGCCGTCCCATCGCGCCCGATCCGCTGCGCGAGCGTGAGCCACACGCGATCAAGCAGCGCAGCGAGATGGGCCTGGTTGGCGGCTGCCCAGTCTTTTACCGGCGCCGCGCCCATGGGCGCGCTTTTCCTCGGCGCGACGTTCATGCGATCGTCCCCGCCGGTCCGATCGGGACCCGATTCGGGTCAAGATCGAGCGCGCTTTCGGCACCATCCACTCGGACCCGGAACAGGTAGTCGCCCGCCGCAACGCCGCTCACGGCGAAGGCGATCGCGGCAGCCGGAGCTGAGCGCGGCGCCGTCGAAACGAAGGTGTAAGCGACCTGCTCGAGATGCATGAGTTCGAGCGTGACCAGCTGCCCGGGGGCCACATCGGGAGCGACGCCGACAGTAAGGCTCGCCGATCGGGGCGCGGCGCCGGATCCTTGCACGCTGGAGATCGTAATATCCGGTTGCCCGGCTGTTCTGGTGATCGCCGGGTGGACGACGAACACGCCAAGGTTCGACTTGAACGCCATTCTGGGCGTGCTCGCCGGGTCGAAGCGCACGCCCTGCAGGATCTGGAGGCTGTGAGGTCCCGCTCCAAGCGTCGCAGGCGCGTCGAGGGTGATACGGTCGTCGGCCGATTCCGCCGTGGCCACAGGAACCGAGTTCGATCTGCGCCTGCGTCGCGAGACCGCTGAGATTGGCGCCGACGATCCGAATCCGCGATCCGGGAAGAATCGGAACGGCGTCGCCAGCGTCAGCGACGATCTGATGAATGAAGGGCTGGCGCAACGGGATCGCCGCCAAGTTGAAGGCGCGGGCCGGAAGCGCCGGCTGCGGCGAGAGCTGCGGCTCGACTAGGACGACGGACGCCCGATAGACGACCGATAGCACGTATTCCGTCTGCAACATCACCGACCAAAGCCGTGACAACTCCTCGAGCGACATCGGCAGAGGCGTGAAACGGACCAGCTCCGGCTGGTTCGCGAGATCGGATTGGGCGAGAAACGGCTTCGAGGCATCCTGCACCACCGCTTCGATCTGCGGCCGCGTGATTAGAGGTTGACTGTGCAGGAACGCCACGACGCTGCCGAGAAGCCTCTGCGGTTCAAGCGTCGCATCATCGCCGTAGAAGCTCAGGAGGTAGTTGAGGTCGAGGGCGACCTGCGGCCTTTGCGCGAGACCCCCATCCGGTCTGCGGGTCGGAAGGTCGAGGTTGCTTCGGTGCGGATTCTGGGTGGCCGAATAGAGATAGACGTTCACCCTCGACGCAGGCAGCGCTGCGCTCGCCGCCTCGGTCGGCTTGAGAGTGCTGACGGTTGAGCCGGCCACATCCGAATGAATCGCGTCCTGCAACACCCGCTGCAGCGTCGCCGTGACGGTCGCGATGGCGCGGAAGTTACTCATCCCGGTCGGTCGCGTTGCTTGAGGTAATCGTCAAGAGACGTGCGAAGGGTCGGAACCGCCTTTCGCGCCGGAACCGACAATGCGTATTCGGCGCGCACCTCGATGCGCCCGATCCTGATTTCGATGCGCGGGGGGAGGGGCCGCTCGGCCCCCGGAGGAAGCGTAGCTGCCGTCGGACGAGGTAGAGAATTGCGCAACACCGACGCCCGCCGGACAAGTGTCGGCTCCGCCGCCGCCGATGAGCTTTCCTCGCCGGGCTGGCGCGGAAGGCTCATCGTCAGCCGGGGAATGATTCGTCCCGCCGGTTCGTGCGCCGGGGGCTGCGGCTCGGCGCGGCGCGAGAGGCGTGGCGCAAGCTCCTGCGCAGGCTGCCGAGGCGCCGGCTGGAGCCGAGTTTCGGCTTCCTCGGCGGTCGCCGGCGAGACGCCCTGCGGCGCGCCGGTCTCGACCTTCGGCGCGACCCCGGCCGGTTCTGCGGCAATGACAGGGCGGGAGGCAAGTTTCGTCTGCAGCGCACCCGACGCGTGCGTCCCGTCTCCAGCGAGCTCGGCCGCAGCTCGACGGTCGGGCGCGCGCTCCCTGCTCTCTCGAGCGCCCAACCGCCCGTCGAATGACCGCTCGCGCCTGATCGCTGCGCGCCGGCCCAGGGCATCGCTGTCCGAGAGTAAGCCTGTTGGCTCAATTTCGGCGAATGCGGCGCTGTCGCGCGCTTCACCGAATGACGGCGTCTCGGTCGCGATTGGCTCAAATTCCGGCATTTGTTCGTGACGGCTCCTGAGCCGCGGGCGGATCTCGCCCGCGGTCACGCGCGGAGCCAGCGTCTCCGCTTCGCGCTCCTCGGCGAAATGCGGGATGCTGCCGCTCGGCGTCGGGCGTCCGGCGCTACGCGTAACCAGATGGTGAAATAAGTCGGTCATAGGCCGATGAGACCCCGGTAGCGTCTCCGCCTGTGCGCGCTCAAACCCAGAATTTCCGCTTCGCTCCAGCCATAGTGAAGGGCGAGGATGTGGATCTCCGCCAGCATCCGCTTCGCCCATTCGTCGAGCGCGCTCCACAGAAAAGTCAGGATGTCAAAGGGCGAGCGCCAGGCATGGGCGCATTCAGGACAATCGAGCGCGAGTTCGATGTCGGAAAGCGGATCGAGAGCGGCGGCGGCGCCCGCAATCGCCTGTTCGAGGCGGGGCAGAAGGTCATCGGGAATCGTCGTTAAGCCATCGGCGGCTAAGGACACCTTCGCACCGGCGCCATCGCCATCCGAATGATCGATCGCGAGCAGGCATCGCCTGAGCAGCCACGTCCGCTTCGCCTCTTCGTTCGCAGCGGCGATTTCGGGCTCGGCGAACGAGGCCAAGTCGCCAGCATTCGGAAGTCGGTAGGCGAATTGCCGGCCAGCATGTTCGAACATCAGCCGCTCCGGCGCCGCTTCGCAAACCGGCGCGGCAAAGGTCGAGGTCAGGAAGTCCGCCTGCAGCGCCGCGCCGCAGCGCGGGCATTCGGCCTGAGCGGCGAACCGCGAGCCGAACAACCGTTCGAACAGGGCGATCAGCGCTGCGTCCCGCCTTCCGACCGGCATCCCGACGATGGTGTCTTCGGGTTCGTCCGGATAGTAAAGGGCGAGCAGCATCAGGCCCCGTTCTCCTGGCGACGCATCGAGTTCCCCTCTCCCACGCATCGAGAAGCGCAGCCGACGGAATAGTGGACATGATCTCCAGCCTCCCGATCAGCCTTGGACCCCTCGCCCGCGTCTGCCCTCCTTACTTCAGGAGCGGCCGGTTCCTATGGGGGCGTGACGAAAGACGGCTCGGAGGGCTCGACGACGTCGACATCGCGCTCCCACCCCTCGTTCTCAAGCTTGATGTTTTGGATGAGAACCGCATTAGCGTTGGCGTCGAGCTCCGCTTCCGCTTGGAATTCAGACACCCAGCAGCGAAACACCTTGTATGCAATCGCGAGCTGGCCGGCCTCGTTGTAGACTTCGACGATGATGTCCTTGCGAAAATCCTTCAGCGAAACCTCCTGCCCAAGGCCGGCGCCGAAGTTCCACACCTTATTCGCCCACCGCTCGAATTCCTTGTCGTGAGTGACGCCGCGCTCAAGCGTGATCGCTTCATATTCGGAACGTCCTGGCGACTTGCGGGAGCTCGACGGATCGCCGCCTTCGCGATGCTTGACGACCTCGGTCGTCCGCTTGAAAGCGCCGACCTTGCTCACGCCCGCGACATAGCGGCCATCCCATTTCACCCTGAACTTGAAGTTCTTGTAAGGATCGAAGCGCTGGGCGTTGACGCTGAACGAAGCCATGCGGGTCTCCTTACGACGCGGTCTGGCCGGCCATCTGCTGGATGCTGATCACCACGAACTCGGCCGGCTTCAGCGGAGCGAAGCCGACGACCACATTGACGACGCCGAGGTTGACGTCGTCGGGCGTCGTGACCTCCTTGTCGCATTTGACGAAATAAGCGTCCCGGGGCGAGGCGCCCTGAAAAGCGCCCTGCCGGAACATAGTCTGCATGAACCCCCCGACGTTCAGCCGGATCTGGGCCCAAAGCGGCTCGTCGTTGGGCTCGAACACCGCCCATTGCAGCCCCCGATAGAGACTCTCCTCGATGTAGAGGGCGGTCCGGCGCACTGAAATGTATTTGTATTCGTCGGCGAGTTGGTCGGCGCCGCGCAGCGTGCGCGCCCCCCAGACCACATTGCCGACCACCGGGAAAGCACGCAGACAATTGACGCCCAGCGGGTTGAGCTGTCCGTTTTCGGCGTCGGTCAGGATTACCGGCAATTCGGAAACGCCCGTTAGCGTCGCATCGATTCCGGCCGGCGCCTTCCACACGCCGCGCGCCGCATCCGTCCTCGCCATGACGCCCGCAACCGCGCCGCAAGGCGCGAAATCCTCGATCTGACCGCCATGCAGCAGATTCGGCTCCCGGATGCGCGGAAAGAACAGCGCCGCGTTGCGGCTGGTCGTCCCGACGCCATTCGCGGCAAATTGGGTTTGCACCGCTGCGACGCTGTTCCAGGCGCTCGGCGGGTCGACGATCAGCATCGCCCGCCGCTGTTCGCAATAGGACGCGGCGGCGGGGATCAACGCCGGCTCGACATCGTTGCTCGTTGTGTAGGGGGGAATGCACAGGAGGTTGAACAGCGGCGCCTGCTCGAGCGCGTAGAGGCCGCGCTTGTTGGCCTGCGCTCCATTGGGGCTGAAATTATCCGCCATGGTCAAACGCAGTCCGTCGGAAGCCGTCACGGCGGTCTTCGCTGTGGCGAGCGCCTGCTGCGCATTGGCGACATCTGCGGGTACGGGCGGCGTTACCGCATTCGCGGCGGCAAGCACCCGTTCCGCGGCGGTCACGTCATCCACGCCGACGGCGGCTGCGGGAAGGGGGTTTGGCGGCCACGTCCCGTCCCACCGCAAGAGGTTCGATTGCGATGCCAGAACATTGTCGATTCTTCGGGCGCTGTCCTTGACGGTGAGATTACGGAAGACCTCCCGCGCGACGACATTTCCCGACGCGTCGAGTTCGGTTAAGGTGAGGTTGAACAGATCGGCCGTCGCCAGTCCCATTTGCTGGGCGACGTCGGTCGAGACGGTCGTGTCGATCTGGGCCCGCAGATTTGCGCCCCACGAGCCTTCGTCGGCGGCGACGAACCGAAAGGCGCCGAGCTTGATCTTGCTCTTCGTCGGATTCGCGCCGTTGCCCGTTTCCGGATTGTACAGCCTGACGATGATCGCCTGGCCGCCTCCGTTCTGGAAGAAGTCGCTCACCGCGAAGCCAAGCGTGCCGCCCGTCCACAGACCTCCGAACACTCGCTCGAAATCGCCGTAGCTATTGATCATTACCGCTTTGTCGACAGGTCCGTAGAGCGTCCGCCCGACAAAAGCGGTGATCGAAGTTGCGACTCCGGTTATGGCGTGGACACCGCTCGGGATCTCTTGGATATAGACACCGGGATAACTGACCTGACTAGGCATGGGCCGTTCCCTCCCTCCGGTCGAGCATAATATTACTTTTTCCGAGGACTCGAAGCGTCACCCCTGACGCTAATCTTTTGGAAAATCTAAAAAAACTTAATCAAGGATACATGGCTTCGAATGCGAGAATAAGAGTGTGGATCATCTGAATAAGCAAAGTCAATGGCTTCGTTGCCGTCACGCCCGTCGCTTCGATGCCCAACACGACGATGCTTCAGTCGTCTGGGACTGCCGTCCGAAAGGTAGCCGAGTCCCGGACCATTTCGCCCGGAGGAAGCGTTTAAATATCTCTGGCCAATCCTCTTATCGCTCATATTCGAGCCCAACGCTGGTCACTACGTCGATCTCCGCTACCTGATAGCTGCCCACAAAGGGAGGTTTGCAATTAGATCAGGAGATTGAGCAAAACCAAGCGCGTGTTAGCATCCGCAGGCACCTTTCGTGACTGCCCTCCGAAGGCAGAGATCACAGGTCGAGTCCTGTCGGGCGCGCCACTTCGGAACAAACTGGGCACTCCGGCTGGAGCCGCCAGCAACTAACCGTTCAAGAACGCTCCTGCGGCCGATGGGACGCCGGTCCCGCGGGCCATACAACCCCGCCGCTTATAAGCAGTGACACTCCGGGATACTCCAGAGGAATATGTTGGACAAATGTTGGACATTAATGCTTACCGCGACGGCTAAATATTTGATTTCATTGGCGCGCCCAACGGGAATCGAACCCGTGTTTTCGCCGTGAAAGGGCGACGTCCTGGACCGCTAGACGATGGGCGCGGGCTCGTAGAGAAAATCCGGTTCTGCCGGATCGGCGCGATGCTATAAGGTCGGCCGTCCGCGCTGGCAAGCCTGCGCCGGCGCATTGAACGATTGCACCAACCTAGAGGAAACGATGCGCGCCATCCGCATAGATAAGCCCGGCGGCCCAGAAGTCATGCGCCTTGAGGAGGTCGAGCTGCCGCCGCCAGGCAAAGGCGAAGTCAGGCTGCGCCAGCATGCGATCGGGATCAACTTCATCGACGTCTATCATCGCAGTGGCTTCTATCCCCCCGCCCATACGCCGTTCACGCCGGGGTCTGAGGGGGCGGGCGAGGTGGTCGAGGTCGGTCCGTCGGTCCAGGGACTGAAGCCAGGCGACCGCGTCGCTTACGCCGGCTCTCCGGGCGCTTACGCGGAGGAACGCAATATCGAAGCGAGGTTCCTGTTCAAGCTGCCCGAACGCGATTTCGTATGAGACGGCCGCCGCGATGATGCTCAAGGGCCTCACGGCGCAATATCTGGTGCGCCAGACCTATCGCGTCAAAGAGGGCGACACGATCCTGGTCCATGCCGCGGCCGGCGGCGTGGGCTTGATCTTATGCCAATGGGGAAAAGCGCTCGGCGCGACGGTGATCGGCTGCGTCGGCACGGCGGAAAAGGCGGCGCTCGCCAAAAAGTCCGGCGCAAAGCACACGATCCTCTATCGTGACGAGGATTTCGCCAAGCGGGTCAGCGAGATCACCAAGGGCGCGAAATGCCACGTGGTCTATGACGGGGTCGGCAAAGCAACCTTCCCGGCGTCGCTCGATTGCCTGAGGCCGTTCGGCGTGTTCGCCAGCTTCGGCTCCGCCTCCGGAGCTGTCGAAGCCTTCAACATCAGCCTTTTGGCGCAGAAAGGCTCGCTGTTCGCGACTCGGCCTACGCTGACCACCTTCATGGCTGAGCGCGCGCTGGCCGAAAAAATGGTGCGCGACCTTTTCCGGGTCGTGGCCAGCGGCGACGTCAAGATCAGGATCGGTCAGCGGTGGCCGCTGGCGGAGGCGCCGCAGGCCCACATCGCGCTCGAGAAGCGCGAAACGACCGGCTCCCTGCTTCTCATACCGTAAAGCAAAGCTGTGGCCTTTCTTGCGCCAAGTTTACGCGTCACCAGCCGGAGCTTGGCGCAAGGTGCCCGCCTTTGTATAGGAGGCGCGGGCGGGCAGCGTCGAGTGCTGCGTGGATGAAACGAGGAAGGGCATATTGACCCGAATGATCGAACCGACCGTGAAATCCGCCGACGCCGCCGTCCCGTCCGTCAAGAAGGAGGAGGGTTGGTGGGAAACCGTCAAAGTCATCATCGAGGCGCTCCTGATCGCGCTCGTGGTGCGCACGGTCTTGTTTCAGCCATTCAATATCCCCTCGGGTTCCCTGGTGCCGACGCTGCTCGTGGGCGATTACCTGTTCGTCTCGAAATACGCCTACGGCTATTCGCATTTCTCGCTGCCAAGCTTCCTCGACCTTGACCCCCAGGCGATGCCTGGCCGCCTCTTCGCCTCTGACCCGAAGCGCGGCGACATCATCGTGTTCAAGCTCCCGAGCGACGGCCAGACCGACTACATCAAACGGCTGATCGGTCTCCCCGGCGACAAGATTCAGGTCACCCATGGGCGGCTCATCATCAACGGCGAGATGGTAAAGCGCGAACCGATTGCGCCTTTCCAAACCGTGAACCATTTCAACAAGCCCGAAGAAGCGCCACAATATCTAGAGACACTTCCGAACGGCGTTCAGCACCGGATCATCCAGATCGACGGGGACGACGGCACCTTCGACAATACGAAGGTTTATGAAGTGCCGCCGGGCCACTATTTCATGATGGGCGACAATCGGGACAATTCGAGCAATTCGAGGCTTTCGGGGGATCAGGGTGGGGTCGGCTACGTGCCGTTCGAGAACCTGATCGGCAGGGCCGAAGTCATCTTCTTCTCGATCGACGAGGGGACGCCGGCGTGGGAGGTATGGCGTTGGCCATGGACCGTGCGCTGGGATCGCATCTTCCAGCGGGTGCGTTAGACGCTAAGGAAATCGGCTCTCGCGCCCAACCCGAAGGCGGTATGGTTGCGCAAGGGCTCTTTCCTTCCTTTTCTTCCTTCCTGCCTGTGAAACGGCGGCGCCTGGGCGCGACGGCTCCTCGATCGGTTGGACAATGAACAAGCAACCGCGCGCCGAATTGTCCGCGCTGGAGGTCCGGCTCGGTTACCGTTTCCGCGATTCCGGGCTCGCGGTCCTCGCGCTCACCCACCTCTCGGCGCAAAACTCGGGCGGTCAGGGCAGGGCGCAATCCTATCAGCGACTCGAATTCCTGGGCGATCGAGTCCTTGGCGTCGTGATCGCGAGCCGGCTTTACCAGGCCTTTCCGAAGGCGAGCGAGGGCGAGTTGTCGATGCGGTTCGCCAAGCTCGTCCGGCGCGAAACCTGCGCCGAGATTGCCGCCCAATGGGATGTTGGCCCGCATGTCGCGTTGGGCTTAGGCGAGGCGCGCGGAGGCGGCCGCAAGAAGCAGGCGATCCTGGCGGATGTGTGCAAGTCCCTCATTGGGGCAGTGTTCGTCGATGGCGGCTTCGACGCGGCCGAGGCGCTCATTCTCAGCGGCTGGGGCGAGCGTATCACCGCCGATGAAGAGCCAGCCCGCGACGCCAAGACCGCGGTGCAGGAATGGGCCCAGTCGCGCGCGCTGGCGCCGCCTCGCTATGAGGAAGTCGAGCGCAGCGGCCCCGCGCACGCCCCCCACTTCGTCATGCGGGTCGCGCTCGACGGCTTCGAGCCGGAAATTGGCGCCGCGAGCTCCAAGCGGGCCGCGGAACAGGCGGCGGCGCAGGCCTTTCTCGACCGATGGGGCGCGACATGAGTGAGACCCGATGCGGGTTCTGCGCCATCATCGGCGCACCCAACGCCGGCAAGTCGACCCTTATCAACGCGCTGGTCGGCGAGAAGGTCTCGATCGTCACCCGCAAGGCGCAGACCACTCGCTCGACCGTGCGCGGAGTCCTGACCCGAGGCGATGCGCAGCTCGTGTTCGTCGACACGCCCGGGCTGTTCGCGCCCAAGCGTCGCCTCGACCGGGCGATGGTCGCCTCAGCCTGGGGCGCGGCGGGCGACGCTGACCTTCTCATGCTCCTGATCGACGCCCGCAAGGAGGTCGATGAGGCGAGCCTGACCGAGGAGACGCAATCGATCCTGAGCGCGGTCGGCGGGACCGGCAAGCCACGACTCGCCGTCCTGAACAAGATCGATCTCGTAGAGCGGCCGAAGCTGCTCGAGCTCACGGCCCGACTCAACGCGGCGCTCACCTTCGACGAGACCTTCATGGTCAGCGCCACGACCGGCGACGGGCTGCCGCAACTCCTCGATCGTCTCGCCGCGATGATTCCCGTCGGTCCGTGGCTCTATCCGGAGGACCAGATCACGGAGGCGCCGATCCGCTCGCTCGCGGCCGAGATCACGCGTGAGAAACTGATCGAGCGGCTCCACGACGAACTGCCCTATCAGGCGACGGTCGAAACCGAGGAGTGGAAGGAAAAGCCCGACGGCTCCGCCCGCGTCGAGCAGACCATCTTCGTCACCCGCGAGAGCCATCGCAAGATCGTCCTCGGCGAAGGCGGGCGCACGATCAAGGCGATCGGCACGGCGGCGCGCAAGGACATTTCCGAAGCCCATGGCGCGCCCGTGCATCTCTTCCTGCACGTGAAAGTGCGCGAGAAGTGGCTCGACGACCCGGAGCGATACCGGGCGATGGGGCTCGACTTCCCCAAGGGGTGAGACGGCGATCCGGAGGGTGGCATGATTGACAGCGCGAGAGTCTTCCCACAGTTGCTGTATATCCAACCATATTAGGAGATATCATGCGATTCCTTGCCCTCGCTAGCGGCTGTCTTCTGGCCGGCCTCTCGGTGTCTGCGGCCGGCGCTGCGGTTCCCAATTCGATCGCCTCGCTGCTCGGGCCGTCCATCGGCTATCTGCAGGCCCAGAGCGAGCTCTGCGGGTGGAACCTGAACGACAGGATCCGCGCCACCTATCAGAAGGATTTTGCGCAAATCGGGATGACCGACGCGCAGCAGAGCGCAGCCTGGCAGCAGGCGCAGGCCCGAGAGACCAAGCTCACGAGCCTCCCGCCAAAGGCGAAAGACGGCATGAAGGCCGGCATATGCACTCCGGCCGCGCGCGCTGAGCTCGAGGGGCAGCTCGCCGACTAGCGGCGCCTGCACCAGGCCGACTCGCACCCTCATCCTGTGGCGCCGCGGGGGAGCAGTGGCCTCGAAAGGATGCTCCAGTCGTTCGTAGTCGCCGCGCCCTCACGCGTTCTCAAGGCCGCGTCGCGGTTTCTGCATACGAGCGGGCCGCGAGAGGCGCTCCGAGCAAGGATCGCGAGCGGCGGGTCGTGGGCGGGCGGCTCGGCCTTGTAGATCGCATCGGCGATCGGCCTAGGCGCCGCCGTGACAGTCATTGCGGATCACCATCGATGCGGCCGATCCGCGCCTATCCAAAAACTACGTCGGATCCCCGCTGCACATTCGTGGAACGCGAAGGCACCGGTCTATCAATCATAGCACTCCCAAGAGATATTTTACGTGTACATCACACAGCAGGCCTATCACGACGAGGAGGTCAACCCAACACCAGCCCACGAGGGTCGGGTGGTAGTTTACCAGGAAATGTTCAGTGTACACAGTCAACACTGACACCTTTCTTTGGATCCTGATGTTACGATAACCACATCGAATTGTAAGTTCAATGATGGGGCTTCCGCGTTCATCCGCGAGGCCGAGGCCGCCCACGCTACGAGCCCTCGGGACCTTTGACGCTTGTAGCCCAGACGTGAAAGCCCGTCGTTTAAAGGCGCGATAATGCGATCGGCCTCGAAGGCGCTCCAGGAGCGCGGCCACTTCTCGAGCGCGTGCTGGCGATCCACGAAAAGACGCTCGGCCCCAACATCCCGATACAGCGATCATAAGAAACAATCTCGCGAAGCTGCTCGATCGCGACCGCGAGTTCATTTAAAACGGCTCATCATGACCTTTTTTTGCGGCCAACTGGCCCGCGCGACTCTTGGATTTTCGCTTATTGTTTTCGCGGCGGGCTCGATCGATGCGAGAGCCCAAGAGATCGGCGCAGCCGCGGCAACGGGTGGCGGGTGTCCGAACGATGGCGCCGCCTTCGCTGACCCGCTGAACAAGCCGCATTGGAACGGGTGGGGGGTCGATCCCTCGCAACACCGTTTCCAACCGGCGGACATGGCGCGGCTCGCGCCCGCCGATGTTGCTCGCCTGAAACTGAAATGGGCCTTCGGCTTCCGAGGCGCTGTCCGGTCGGTCGCGCAGCCGACGATTTTCGGTGGGCGCGTGTTTGTCGGGAGCCAGAATGGAAAAGTCTATTCGCTCGACGCCAAAAGCGGGTGCACGTATTGGCAGTTCGAGGCAGGCAAGCCCGTTCGATCGGCCGTCGTCATCGGCCCGCGCGGCGACGGTTGGGCGGCGTATTTCGGTGATGCCGGGGCAAATGTCTACGCGATCGACGCGCTGACCGGCAAGCCGCTGTGGACCACCAAAGTCGATCAACACCCGGCGGCGATCGTCACGGGCGCGCCGACGTTGGTCGGGACGACCTTGTTCGTGCCCGTCTCGTCCTATGAGGAGGCGAAAGCCAAGGACGCGGTCTTACGGCTGTTGCACGTTCCGGGGCAGCGTCGTCGCTTTGGACGCCGCATCGGGAAAGATCCTGTGGAAGACATACACGATCGCGCAAGAAGCCAAGCCTGGCCCGGTCAACGCGGGTGGTTTTCAGCTGATGGGGCCTTCGGGGGCCCCGATCTGGTCCGCGCCGACCTATGATTCCGCGCGCCAAAAAATCTATGTGACGACCGGCGACAATTACTCGGACCCGACGACGGAGACGTCGGACGCTTTCCTCGCCCTTGGCGTCGGCTCCGGCGAGTTGGCGTGGACGCGACAGATCACCTCGGGAGACGCTTTCACCTTGGCCTGCCCGAACGGGATCAACTGCCCCCAATCCCACGGACCGGACTTTGATTTCGGATCGTCCGCCGTTCTCGCCAGTCTCTCCAATGGCAGACGCATTCTGGTCGCCGGGCAAAAATCCGGCGTGGTGACCGCCCTTGATCCCGACCATGGCGGAGAAATCGTTTGGCGGAATAGGGTCGGCAACGGCGGCACGCTGGGCGGGGTGCAATGGGGCGTCGCCGCTGATGAGAACAACCTCTATGTCGCGGTCTCAGATCCCAAATTCCACCCTGCGGGGCCAGCAACTCCCGGCGCGCAAAGTCTTGGCCCCGATTCAAGCGCCAAGTTACTCATCGATAGCAAAGCGGGCGGAGGACTTTGGGCCCTTAAACTCGAAACCGGGGAAGAGGTCTGGCGGACCCCGCATCCCGGTTGCGGCGACGTGCCGGGATGCAGTCCCGCCCAGTCCGCCGCCGTAACCGCCATTCCGGGGCTTGTGTTCTCGGGCGGACTCGACGGACATCTTCGCGCCTACTTTGCCGAAAACGGCAAGATTGCATGGGACATGGACACCAAAGGCGACTATCAGGCCGTCAATGGCGTTGCGGCCAAGGGCGGCTCGATTGATGGCGGGGGAGCCGTTGTCGTCGATGGCATGGTCTATGTCGGATCAGGGTCAGGGTTCGTCGGAACCGCACCCGGCAACGTCCTGCTCGCATACTCGATCGACGGGTTATGACCGTTTCGACGTTGACTCGAGATCGACAAAGCCCTCCCCCGGAGAGCTGTCCCGGGGCTCCGGCCCTTCGAACCACCGCAAAGGAAGATTTGGGCCCTAACGGTTAGTCAGGGTCGCCGCATTACCTTGCACGGCTTTCGCTCAGGTATGAAATGATCCGAGCGTAACCGTCGTGCCGCCGTGGCCGTCCGACTTGAACGTCCATGCAGCTGCCTGGTAATCGCCCTGGAGGAACAGGTTCGAGCTTAATGACGTCCCGTTCGTGATCTGCAGAGCTGCGTCGAGAGTCCCGAAACCGGAATCACCGCCCACCTTCATGGCCGACGGGTTGGCGCTGTTGAACGCGAAGTCCCGCAGATCGACTGAGTCGCCAACCGTCATCTGGTAGATGTTGCCGAAGAACTGTGCGGAATCATCGAGGATGAGCTGTCCGCCGGAACCCTGGGCGTAACGCACGTCATTGTCGGCTTCTGCGTGGAACTCGATCGATCCGTTGCCTCTTATAATCGAGAGGCCCGGCCCGAAGACGGCGTCCTGCGCATCGACGACACTGCCGGAATTGGCGATGAGATACTGCGAATTATACATCGCACTGTCGATATCGAGCGTTGCGCCGCTGCTCGCTTCCATAGTACCGCCATTGTTGATGAAGGTCGTCTGGGTCGATGGATCGTAAGCAGTCGCATCGAGGGTGAGTGTCTTGGAAGACCCCTCCACCATGGCGTTGATGGTCGAGCCGAAATCGTTTTCGACCGTCATATTCGTGTCGCCGATCGTGCCCGCGCCTTGGATCGTATTGCCGCGGTTTCTCAGTTCCGTCCCGGCGCCCTGGCTGATGATCGAGTCGTTGAAGCCGTTGAGAGTGACTGTGCCGGCGTCCAACAATGTCCAGTTGTTGCCCGCTTCGATTTCGATCTGCGCCGCGCCGGCCGCGGAGCCATTGAGGTTCACCGCGCCAAAATTCTGCCAGGTGCCCTCCAGGATCGCAGTCGAATTGAATCTGACGTTGAAAGCTCCACTGCTTATGAGATTGGTTTCCACAACGTCGGCGGTGTCGCCGTTTGTGGTTCGCATCAATCCCCCAGCGGCAATCGAGATGTAAGCCTGTTGGATCACCTCGGCATTGTTCTCGAGAACGATTGAACCACCTGCGAAAATCTCGACGATGCCGCCGCCGCTAAAGATGCCGGGGTTGGCCGCAAGATTCTCGCCGTTGATGGTGAGCGCGCCGGTTCCCATCGCCTCAAGAAGGCCCGCGTTGGAGAACGCGCCGTCGATCGTCAGTCCACCCGAACCCGTCGTCGCGACAGTGCCCGCGTTGTAATTCGCGTTCTCGGTGTCGGCGGCGACAGCGGCCGCGTCCGCGACGATCGTCAGGCCAACGGCCTGGTTCGCGTTAATCCTGCCAACGGGCGAATTGTAGAGGCGCAGCCATCCGTCGCCGATTGTCCCCGCGCCGCGGATGACGCTGGCATTGCTGAACTGTGTCCCGGCTCCGTCGCTGATGATGGAATTCTGCGCACTGTTTGAGAGGAGGATCAAACCGCCGCTAGCGGCTGCGCCGCCTTTGCTGCCGCCGTAGATCTCCAGTTTTGTCGGCCCGGTCGAGCCGTTCAGCGCCAATGTCCCCGTACTCGAATTGATCAGGGCCGCGCGGAAATTCAGCGTCGAACCGTCGGCTACAGATATTGTGCCATAGTTATTGATATCCGCACTCAGCACATCCGCCCCGGTGAAGCTATCGCCCGAGCTCGCGAGGAGGCCGAGCGTGTCCCCCGATGTCGTGGTCAGTGTACCGCCGGGCGCCGCCGCCGAACCGATGTTGACGAGGCCGCCGATGGTCAACTGGCCCCGGTGGAGCACGATCCTCCCCGTGTTGCTCGTCCTGACGTTGCCCAGTCCCTGAACTAAGACGCCGTTGATCGTCAGCGCGCCTGTTCCGGCAGCGACCAGTTGGCCGTTCTGAAACATTTGGCTATCGATCGTCAGGCCGCCAGTGCTCGTCGTCTCGATCAAGCCGCCGTTGTGAATGGCGTTGGCGCCGGTCTGCAGCACCATGGCGTGGCCGCCGTTCGCGTTGATGGTGCCGAGCGCGGTGACAGTGAGCGACAGCCCGTCGCCGGCAGGTGCGTTGGCGCCGTTGCCAATAGAGCCGCCGCCGGTGATGACGGCGTCTTTGACCTGAAAGTCGATGAAGCTCGCCGTCGAGCCGAGAATCTGCCCGTTGCCGGTGACCTGGACTTGCGTGCCGCCATACAGGGCCATGAAGGGCGCATTGACCTGCATGGTCGCTATCGTGCCGGGCGTGGTTCCTGTGCCGAGCAGGACGAGGGTTCCCGGACCGCTGATCTCGGTGCTGTCGTTGGGCGCGTTGACCCCTAGCTGTAGAGTCGCCGCTCCGACATTGATCTTACCGAAGTTGTAGATATTGGAAAATCTATTGACTGTCGAAGCCATCGCAAACGTGCCGCCGGTAATCGCCAGCGTCGCGTGGGGGTCCACCTCAAGGAAGTCGAGGGTCTCATTCAGGTTGCTTGTTACGGTGTAGGCTGGGGACTGCGGAGCCGTGTCGAGGTCCGCGTCGGAACTTCCCGAGTTGGGTACGCCAGTCGGGCCCCAATTGTTCGGATTACTAAACAACCCCCCATTGGGATTAATCCAACTCGAAAACGTCATGAGAATGCCTCCCAAAAAAATTGAACTACGGTTTTTTGGCCGCTCTTGCCCTCAGCTAACCAGTTAATTGCTAGCACAGTTTTACAATTTAGAAAGGCTGTAGAATTGTCTTTCCAAAAAAATTCCCCGTCAGTGCGAGGAGCGAAAGAAGAGTTCGGGCGTCGTCGCGAGATCGTCCGTCAAAAACGGGAAGGGAAAGAACCCGGACGTCGGCGAATGACCGATGGTTAGCGCTAGGCCGACGGCGGGCCTCGACGTAAAAGCAGCCGGCGCGGTGCGGGCTTCCGCGCCGCCTGTCTCTAGCGCGGACAATCCGGGCAGTTCGATGCGACCTGCCTTCCCTCCAAAGGAGCGGGCGCCTCCACCGGGCGAATAGCATGAGATCTACTGAGAGTTGCCACCCCGAATGACCAGCTCTCAACGCCCGCAGAAGACCATGTCTCGCGCCTCGATCGCCGTCGCGGCCTTCTCGACAGTGGTGGAATGGTACGACTTCACGCTCTACCTGTACTTCGCCACCGTGCTTTCGCGGGTCTTTTTTGGCGCCGGCGAAGCCGCGCTGAGCATCACGCTTGCCACATTCGCTGTCGCCTATCTGTTGCGCCCGCTTGGCGGCTTTGTCTTCGGCCATATCGGGGATCGATTCGGTCGGCGGCGGACGATGCTCTTGTCCGTGGCGCTGATGACGGTGACAATGCTCGGCACCGCGCTTCTGCCCACGCACGCTCAAGTGGGCGCTGCGGCTGGCTGGCTTCTTTTTCTGCTCCGCTGCGTGATGGGATTCTCTGTCGGCGGCGAGTACATCGCGGTCGTCGCCTATTTGCTTGAGGGCGCGCCGCGCAACAGGCGCGGCTTGATCACCTCGCTCGCCTCCGCGTCCAGTGAGATCGGGGGCCTCCTCGCGGTCGGAATCTCTTTGCTCACCGTCAATTCGATGAGCGTGGTGAGTTTGGACTCCTGGGGATGGCGCATCCCTTTTCTCGTCGGCGCGGTGCTGGCGGGAAGCGTGGGAATCGCCCGCACGACCATGGAAGAATCGCCGGACTTCGAACGGCAGCAGGCGAGCGGGACGGCGCCCGCGAACCCGCTTCTGTACGCGCTCACGAACCATCGCGCCGGCGTGCTGCGCGCGTTCACAATCTCCGCCTTAGGGTCGATCACCTATTATGTCGGGATCACCTATGTTCCGACATTCCTGACGTCCGCGGGAAAGCTGAGTGAGAGCGACTCGCTTTGGCTCTCCACGGCGGCGGCGGTCGCCGTCATCCTTGTCACGCCGTTCGCAGGCGTCTTGTCCGACTGGGTTGGCCGGAAACCTGTCCTGATCGTTCTCAGCCTCTTGAGCGCGATCCTGCCGATCACGCTCTTTTCTCTGATGGCCGGCGGCTCGACGTCCTACGCTCTCTTGGCCGCCGTGATCCTCGCTTGTGTCGCGGGCGCGGTCAGCGCCGTCGGCGCCATTGCGACCGCCGAACAATTCCCGGGCGAAGGGCGCATCAGCGGCTTGGCCCTGGGGGCGACCACGGCCACCGCTATCTTTGGCGGCCTCACCCCCTATGTCGCCCAGGTCCTGACGGAACGAACCGGCTGGATCATGGTCCCGGGCGCCATGATCGCCGTGGTGGCCGTCTTGGCTCTGCCGATCTTGGCGACTTTGCCGGAGACGGCGCCCGGGAAATAAACGGCGGCCGGAACGCCACAAAAGTGGAGTTCCACAGCGTTACGCGCCGATTTATATTCCGCTGAGCGAACTTTGATTCTGTTCGGCGGCGAGGCACATGGACGGCCCATCGCGAGGCCAACTCAAAACATTTTTTTAAGCAGATCCGCTATCACACCCAACATAGAGGGGGCCAGACATGGGCGGAAAAGGCATTGTGTGGCGCTCGGCGTTTGCGCTCGGATTGACTTTAGGATTGGGGGCCTTCGAGACGCGCGCGCAACAAAGCGATGTGGTGGGCGCACTGACCTACGCCGCGCAGGGCTGGTCGACCGCGGACCGCGAAACGTTTTATACGACCAGCCAGGGCTCGCGCTTGATGCCCTATTCCTGGTTCAAGGCGCTCAAGCGCACCGACATCGACGAGCCGTTCGCCGGCGACAAATTGCTGCGCTACGGCTATCTCGCCCATGACGTCTCCCCGGCAAACCCGGAAGGCTTGCCGGTCGGCTTCATCGTGGACGGTCCGGTCGCATCGGGCGAGCTCGGACTGACCTGCGCCGCGTGCCACACGGGGCAGCTCGAATACTCGCAAGGCGGCGCGGTCCACGCGCTGCGCATTGATGGCGCGCCCGCCAAAACGGACGCCCAACAATTTCTCACCGATCTTCTTGTTGTGTCACGGGCGACTCTGAGCGAACCCGCCCGGTTCGACGCGTTCGCCAAAGCGGTTCTTGGCCCCGGCTACACCGCGGCGAAAGCGGCGCAAGTCAAGGATGGGTTCGGCAAATGGGTCGCCCAATTCGGCGAGTTCATGGACATCAGCCTGCCCGCGGCGAGCCCGTGGGGACCTGGCCGCCTCGACGCGTTCGGGATGATCTTCAACCGAATCGCCGCGCGTGATCTCGGAATTCGAGACAATTACAAAGTTGCCGACGCGCCGGTCCGATATCCGTTTCTTTGGAACGCCTCGCGCCAGGATCGCACCCAATGGAACGGCGGCATTCATAACGGACTCTACATCCAGGCGCTCGCACGCAATACCGGAGAGGTCCTCGGAGTCTTCGCCGATTTCGCCCCGCATCGCCTTGTCCCGCCGACGCCGCTTACGCCCGCGATTATCGATTTCAAGAATAATTCCATCAATTTTGCCGGGCTGCAGACGCTGGAGGAAAAGATCGCCGTGCTGCGTCCACCGCCGTGGCCGCGAGAGATATTCGGACTTGACGAGCAGTTGGCCGCGAAGGGCAAACCCTTGTTTGACGCCAATTGCGGCAGCTGCCACGCGGTGCAGGCTTCGCTCGACTTGCCGGGCCTTTGGCGCACCCCCATCCTCGCGGTTGGCACCGACCCGAAGATGCTTATCAATTCGCAGCGCACCTCCCAGCCCGGGCTGCTGATGGGCGCCCTGATGCCGCCGCCGGCCATTGGCGCGAGGATTGGCGATCCGGCGAAGACCGCCGACCTTCTCGCTATTTCCGTGATGGGAAGCTTGCTCGCGGAGGCTTTCGTTCCGCCGGTCCCGTCGCCGACGAAGCTGGCGCAGAGCGGCGTCTTTCGCGCCCTCCGCAAGGACCTCGCCGAGCATTTTCCCGGGGAGAATCTCGACACGCTGCTCGATCCGAAATTGTCCGCGAAGGCCAAGCTTGACGCATTGGTTGAGCTCAAGGCGTTCATCGACGCGAGGCTCAGCAACCTGTTCAGTCCTCCGCCAGTCGCGGACGGGGCTGCTTACGAGTCGCGCGTCTTGAACGGCGTCTGGGCGGTCGCTCCCTATCTTCACAACGGTTCCGTGCCGAACCTGTGGGAACTGATGAAGCCCGCCAAGGACCGGAAGGCGAGCTTCATGGTTGGCAGCCGCATCTTCGATCCGAAGAACGTCGGCTATGCTGTCGACGAGTCGCCGTTCAAGACTGGCGCCTTCCTGGCCGATCCTGCGAACGCGAACGGCAACGGCAATGGAGGACACGAATTTGGCGCTGGGCTCACTGACGACGAGCGCTGGGCGATCATCGAATATATGAAGACCTTTTAGGTCGCGGCTCGTTTTGAGAGCGCGTGATCGCGCCCCTGGCGCTTATTTGAAGCGCCGCGCGAGCATCGCGGGTCAAGAACGACTGCGACGGAAAGCCCTTTCGATTAGCGGGGAATCGAGCTAGCCTGACGCGGGGGAACGCCGTCCATCCGGGAAAATGTCGGCCTGCCGCCTAGGCGGCGTCAGGCTCGCTGGCATTTGTCTGGTCGATCGACAGCCTTATCCTTAACGATTACGCCCCTTTCTTCCTTCCGCCAGTGCGGCGTGACATCGCGGAATCAGCACAGAGACATGTCGACGCAGACCCTGCCTTCACCCGTGGCCCAACCGAGTTTCGCGGAACTCTTCACCCCGAAGCTGGTGACGGTGTTTCGCGAGGGGTACAGCTTCGCGAATTTCCGGTCCGACCTGATGGCTGGCCTGACCGTCGCAATCGTCGCGCTGCCGCTCTCGATGGCGATCGCCATTGGCTCGCACGCCACGCCCGCGCAAGGCCTCTACACATCGATCGTCGGCGGCTTCGTCGTGTCGCTGCTGAGCGGCAGCCGTTTCCAAATTGGCGGGCCCGCGGGCGCCTTCATCGTGCTCGTTGCGGCCACCGTACAGCAGCACGGCATGGATGGCCTGATCCTTGCGACGATCCTGTCAGGGATCATGCTGATGGCCATCGGCTATCTGCGGCTCGGCACGTACATCAAGTTCATTCCTTATCCGGTTACGGTCGGCTTCACCGCCGGCATTGCGGTCACGATCTTTTCGAGCGAGATCAAGCCGCTGCTCGGCTTGTCCTTCAGCGGCGCCGAACCTGGGTCGCTGTTGGAGAAGATTCCCTTTCTGTGGTCGAACATCTCTACACTCTCGCCCGCCGCTGTCGGCCTTTCGGTCGTGAGCATCGCGCTCCTCGCGGGCTTGCGCGTCTGGCGGCCGCGCTGGCCGGCGATGTTGATCGTTGTCGCGTTGGCAGCGCTCGTTACCGCCGCGCTCAAGCTGCCCGTCGAGACCATCGGATCACAGTTCGGCGGAATTCCGCGTGACCTTCCGCTGCCGGCGCTTCCGCATCTCAGCTGGGAGAAGGTGCAGGCCGTGCTGCCGAACGCGATCTCGTTCGCGTTGCTCGGCGCGATCGAATCGCTGCTCTCCGCGGTCGTCGCCGACGGCATGACCGGACGGCGCCATCGTTCAAACTGCGAACTGGTCGGTCAGGGGGTCGCGAACATTGCCTCAGGATTGTTCGGCGGCATTTGCGTGACCGGAACCATAGCCCGAACCGCCACGAACGTGAGGGCAGGGGCGCGCAGCCCCGTCTCCGGCATCGCGCATTCGCTGTTCCTGCTCCTGTTCATTTTGGTGGCGGCGCCGCTCGCCAGCTTTATTCCTCTCGCCGTCCTCGCCGCGGTGCTCGCGGTCGTGTGCTGGAACATGTTCGAGCGCGACGCCTTCGGGACTTTGCTGAGGGCCTCGCGCGGCGACGCCGCCGTGCTGCTGGCGACTTTCGGCATCACTTTGTTCAGGGGCCTGACCGAGGGGATCGTGGTCGGCTTCGCGCTGGGATCGGTTTTGTTCATCCATCGCATGTCGCAGACGACAGCGCTCGAAACGCACGTGCCGCTGGCAGCCGAAGATGTCTCCGACAACGACTCGAGCGAGCCCTACGACGAAGCAGCCCAACAAGATCCGACCGTGGTCGTCTACCGGATTTCCGGCGCGTTCTTCTTCGGCGCGGCCGCGTCCATCGGCGCGGTGCTCGAACGCATTGGCGACGCGCAACGCAACCTGATTATCGATTTCTCCGCCGTGCCCTTCGTCAACTCGACGGGCGCCAAGACCATCGAGGGCCTCGCGCACAAGGCCGCTCAGCGTGGCGTCGTCGTCACTCTCACGGGAATGTCGGAAGGGGTAAGGAGGGAACTGGCCGCGCAAGGCGCCCGCCGACCGCTGGTCCGGAAGGCGCCTTCGATCGATCAGGCGTTGGCCGAAATCCGCGGCAAAGGGTCAGCGCAGGAAGCGCCGGCGATCGCTTCATGATGCATGGGCCGCAGGTTCGCGGCGCTCTTCGGGATGGATAGAGTAGGTTGCATCCAGATCGAATCGTCAGTGCGAGCGATAGGGCGTCGAAGGACGCCCGCCCCTCCTGACGAGCTATGGCGAAGCAATCCCGGGATCACAGGGCGTCGCGCTTCTCCCGTGAATCGCCGCGCCCTCGCTGCGCGCGGGCTCGCGATGACGGAGCAGCCTGAACGCAATTGCTCTAGAAGCCAACTCATGGAACCAGCACGCCGGGGTTCATGATCCCGGCCGGGTCGAGCGCGCTCTTCGCCGCGGCGAACGCTTTGCCGAACAGGTCGGGACGCTGCGCGCGGTACCATGGCATATGGTCCCGCCCGACCGCATGATGATGCGTGATCGTGCCGCCAGCCGCGATCAACGCGTCGGAGGCGCGGGTCTTGATCACGCGCCATTGCTCGATGAGCCGCCCCGGATCGCCGCGCACGTTGAAGGTGTAATAGACGGCCGGCCCGTCCGGATAGACATGAGTGAAGCGCATCGAAACGGTTCCCTCGCGGCCGGTCGCCTCGACGAGCGCGTCTTCCGTCGCCTTGCGCACGGCCTCGTGGAACGACTCGAACTTGTCCCAGGTGATGGCGGTCTCGAACGTGTCGTTGATCACGCCCATCGGCACGGTCAGCTCGCGCGCATAGGGCATGCGGATGAAGGCGGTGCGCCAGCGCAAGCCCGCCGCCTCGTCGGCATGGCGGCGCCCGCCATTATCGCTCGATGAGCTCGACCGCGCGCGCCATCCAGGCGTCGACCGGATGGTCGGCGGATTCGAAGGCGAGCACGAGCAGGCTCTCCTCATAGGAATTGACGCCGTAGGCTCCCGCTTCGTGCGTTGTCGATGACACGCAGGTTCGAGGGATAGAGTCCGGCTTGCGAAGCGGCGCGGACGGCGCGCGCGGCGGCGAAGAAATCGGGGAAGCCGAACACGGCGTCGGCGCGGAAGCGCGGCCGCCCTTGCAGCCGCATCCACGCCTCGGTGATGACGCCAAGCGAGCCCTCCGAGCCGATCATCATGCGGTCGGGGCTGGGGCCCGCGCCCGAGCCTGGAAGGCGGCGCGATTCCATGATTCCTGCGGGCGTCACTGTGCGCAGGCTTTCGACGAGATCGTCGATATGCGTGTAAAGCGTGGCGAAGTGCCCGCCCGAGCGGGTGGCGATCCAGCCGCCGAGCGTCGAGAACTCGAAGCTCTGCGGATAGTGGCGCAAAGCGAAGCCGTGCGGTTTCAGCGCCGCCTCGATCGCGGGCCCTAAGATGCCAGCCTGAATGCGCGCGGCGCGGCTGGTGGCGTCCACTTCGAGCACGCGGTTCAGTCGCCGCATGTCGAGGCTGACGGCGCCCGCGTAAGCATCGCCAACGACCGGCTCGACGCCGCCCACAACGGACGAGCCGGCGCCGAAGGGAACGACGGCGATCCTCGCGCCGCTCGCCCAATCGAACACGGCCGCGATGTCGGCTTCGTTTTCGGGGAGCGCAACGAAATCGGGCGCATTGGCGAAATCACGGGCAAAGGCGCGCACGGTCTCAGGGTAGGACTTGCCGTAGGTGTGCAGCAGCCGTTCGTGCGGATCTTGCGTGAGCACGCTCGCGAGAGAGGCGGGCGCCGAGATGCGCGGCGCGCGCAGCGTGATGTCGGAGGCTTGCGGCGGCGCGGCTGCGGCGCTCTGCTCGACGCCGAGCTTCTCGGCGACGAAGCGGAACACGCGCGCGCGTTCGGCCTCGTCGAGGCCCTCGCCCTCACGCCCCCAGCCGTAGAATTTGAGCCTCTGTCCCATGGATCAATCACCCAATAAAGCGGCGCGCGCTGAAGCGTCTACAACCTTAGTTTCGGTCGCGATCAGTCCGCACAACATCGGCCGATTCGGACGGCGTGCGGAGATTGAGCCCGCGCGCCTCGGCCAGCAATGCGGAAGGGCTTAGCGTCTGCGTGGGCATGGTTTCCGCCGCCTCTCGCATCGCCGCCCAGACCGCCGCGACGTCCGCTTCCTCCGTCGTCAGCGCGCCGATCGAGACGCGGGCCATCCAGCGCCCGTCGAGCACGGCCGGCGTCAGATAGGCCGCGCCCGAGCGATTGACCGCCTCGACCCAGGCGGTCGTGTGGGCGTCGAGCGCCTCGCCTTCGAGCCCCGCCGGCTCGTGGCGCACGCACACGGTCTGCAAGGGAACCGGCGCGACCACCCGCCAGCCCGGCGTCGCGGCGACCTTTTCCGCAAGCCAGCGCGCATTGGCCATGTCGCGTCGCAAGCGCTTCTGCAATCCGCTGACCCCCTGTTCGCGGATGATGAACCAGAGTTTCAGCGCCCGGAAGCGGCGGCCGAGCGGGATGCCCCAATCGCGCAGGTTCTTGACCTGCCCGTCGACCGACGATTGCAGGAAGCTCGGGTTGGTCGACATCACCCGCATCAGATGCTCGGGATCGCGCACATAATAGACCGAGCAATCGAACGGCGCGCCGAGCCACTTGTGCGCATTGATCACGAGCGAGTCCGCGCCCTCGACGCCCTCCCACATCCAGCGGCACTCGGGCAGGATCATCGCGCTGCCCGCCATCGCCGCGTCGACGTGGAGCCAGATCCCGTGGCGCCGCGCGATCTCGGCGATCGCCGCGATCGGATCGATCGCCGTCGTCGCCGTGGTGCCGACGGTCGCGACGATCGCGCAAGGCAGGTCGCCGTTGGCGAGATCCTCGGCGACCATTTCGGCGAGCGCGTCGGCGCGCATCGCGTATTGGCCGTCGAACGGAACGAGGCGCAGATTGTCGCGGCCGAAGCCGGCGAGCAGCGCGCCCTTGTCGACCGAGCTATGCGCGTGCGCCGACACGTAGACGCGCGGCGTGCGCGTTTCGCCCTGCAGGCCGCCGCGCGCCAGCGCATAGTTCGTCGCCCGCTCGCGCGCGCAGATGAGCGCGACCAGCGTGCTGGTCGAGGCGGTGTCCTGGATCACGCCGCTCCAGGCGGGCGAAAGTCCGAGCATCTGCCGCAGCCAATCGGTGACGACTTCCTCGATCTCCGTCACCGCCGGGCTCGATTGCCACGAGAGCCCGATCACGCCGAGCCCGGTCGAGACGATGTCGGCGAGAATTCCTGCGGGCAGGGCGTTGGCGGGAAAATAGCCGCAGAACCGCGGATGCTGCCAAAGCGACAGATCCGGGCACGACGATGCGATTCAAGATCCTCGATCATCGTGCTGAAATCTTCAGGCTCGTTTGGCGGCGCGGAGGGCAGGGCGTCGCGGATTTCGCCCGGCCTGGTCTTCGCCATCACCGGCCGGTCGGCCAAGCTTTCGTGATAGTCGGCGAGCCAGTCGATGAGCTCATGGCCGTAGCGGCGGAAGTCTTCAGGCGACACGAGCGTCCTTGCAGATTGGGCGGGAGGTCAGCCGGCCGCGCCCTCGCGCCGCGCATTCATGAGGCCGATGAGTGCTTCCGGAGTCGTGACCGGCAAGAGAGCAGGTCTGTCCCTGACAGAGCATCGCGACTGGCTCCTCTGCGCGCGGCAGATCATCGCGCGGCGATCCGTTCGGCCAGAGACGGCGGTCAAGGCGCAGCACGGTCAATGACGGGTCGGGCGCGCGCAGCGCGGCGAAGGCGAGCGCTTGGCTCCCCGGATCGTCGAGCGGCCCGTCGATCGCCACGGAACCGCCGCGCGCCAGCATGTCGGCGCTCATGAGGGTGAGCGGACTGCCGCCGAGCCCTTCGGGCGCTCCGGAGACCGAGCGGATGAGGCCCTCGGCCGCCTCGCCCCAGCGCGCTTCGTCGGTCAGATGCCAGAGACGCACGAACGTCTCGGCGAGAAGCCCAACGCCTGAGGGCGTCGCCCCGTCGTGCATCTGACGCGGGCGCGCGCCCGGCACGTCGGCGGCGTCCTTCGCGGTGAGATAGAATCCGCCCGCGCCGTCGCCGAACAGATCAATGGCCTCGCTCGCCAGCCGGCGTGCGGCTTCGAGGTCGCCGGGCTCGCCGCTCGCTTCGAACAAAGCGAGCGCGGCGCGGGCCATGGACGCATAATCGTCGAGCAGCGCGCGGGCGCCGGGATGCCCCTCGCGCCAGGCATGCAGGAGCCGGCCGTCGGGGCCGCGCAGCTTCGTCATGATAAAATCGAACGCGGCGCGCGCGGTTAGCCAGCCACGCCGGCTCGTCGAACACGGCGCTGGCGCGAGCGAGCGCGGCGATGGTCAGGCCGTTCCAGTCGGCCAGCACCTTGTCGTCGCGGCCAGGCTTCGAACGCGCCTCGCGCAAAGCGAAGAGTTTCGCGCGCGACGCGGCGAGGCCGGCTTCCTCTTCCGGCGATCCGCGCGGCGTGATGCGGCGCAACACAGTGCGGTCTTCCCAATTGCCGCCGCGCGTCACATCGTAGGCGGCCTTGAACGCGCCTCGCGGCGTCGCCCAGCGCGGCGTCGACCTCCTCTTCGTCCCAGACGTAGAACAGGCCTTCCTCGCCATCCTGATCGGCGTCGAGGGAGGCGGCGAAGGCGTCGCCGACCCGCATCTCGCGCATCAGCCAGCCGACCGTCTCATGCGCGCGGTCGGCGAAGGTCGGATCGGGCCACAGGGAATGGACGAGCGCGAGCAATTCAAGGATCTGCGCGTTGTCGTAGAGCATCTTCTCGAAATGCGGCACGAGCCATTGGGCGTCGGTCGAATAGCGCGCATAGCCGCCGCCGAGATGATCGTAGATGCCGCCCGCATTCATCGCCTCGAGCATGGCGCGTAACGCCTCGCCGAAAGATGGATCGCCACGGCGGAACATCTCGTTCCAGAAGAAGCGGAAGATCGGCGCGTTGGGAAATTTCGGCGCGCCGCTCAAGCCGCCATGGACCGGATCGACCGCGCTTTTCAGCGCATCGCCGACGCGGGTGAGGTCGGCGGGCGAGACGCCAGGGCCCGCGTTCAACTCGGAGAGTTTCGCCAGATGGTCGGCGAGGGTGAGGCCCCGGCTCTCCATCTCATTGCGCTGCGTGCGCCAAGAGGTAGCGATCGATTGGATAACCTGCCGGAACGAGGGCCGGCCATAGCGCGGCTCAGGCGGCCAGTAGGTCCCGCCGATCATCGGCTTGCCGTCCGGCGACAGGAACATGGTGAGCGGCCAGCCGCCCTGCTGGCCGAGTGCATGGAGCGCGGTCATGTAGATGTGGTCGATGTCCGGGCGTTCCTCGCGGTCGACTTTGATGTTCACGAACAGTTCGTTCATGAGACGGGCCGTCTCGGCGTTCTCGAACGACTCGTGCGCCATCACATGGCACCAGTGGCAGGCGGCGTAGCCAATCGACAAGCAGGATCGGGCAGTCGCGCCGCTTGGCCTCGGCCAGAGCGTCGGCGCTCCACGGGCGCCAATGCACCGGGTTCCCGGCGTGCTGCAAAAGGTAGGGCGAGGTCTCCTGCCCAAGGAGATTGCGGCCGGCTTCCATTCGAGATCCCTCGCCTCGCCTTCAGGCCGCAAGCGCGGCCTTCAGCATAGCCTTGAACCGGCGCGAGTCGAGGGTCCACAGGACGTCGGCGCCCTCGTGCTCGCCGACAGCCGTTCAGACCTCTACGCCGATTGCGTCGGAATTGACGTAGAGCCAGTCGATGACCATCATGCCGCGTCAGCTCGCTTTGCGTTTTGATATCGGCCTGATGGCGGGACCAGGACCTGCCGACCGTCATCGCGCGGTGGGCCAGATCGGCGGTGCGGGGAAAGTGAGAGCGCGACATGGGCGTGAGCGTCGACTACATCCATTCTGACTTCTTGCTCCAGGCATTCGATACTGAGGTCGCATGGACCTGGGAGGTTGCCGATGGTGAGCACGGCATGTTCTATGACGTCGCCGCGCCTTCCTACTTTGAGTATGCGCAGGTCGAAGTGACGAGGACCATTCATCTTGGATCGGCCATCGGCGCACACCGCGCCGTGGAATTGCACGTCAAGCTCAACTATGTCGGCCCCGAAAACCAGCGGCCGGCGCTCAATCTAGGTTTGTTGAATTTCCACGCGATTCGCGTACCAGGGAGCTGATATGCAAATCCGAGCGCTGTACGATCAAACCGGAAGAATTCTGGCTGCGGTGCATCTCGATGCGGCCAGAGTGTCCCGGCATCCGCATCCGCAGCCCCGCCCACGCGAGGGGCAAGCCGTGGGAGACTTCATGGTGCCGGCGGAGCACTCGCACCTTTCTTTCGTAGAGGCGTGCGCGAGGCTCAAAGTGAAAACCAAGGGGAAAGTGGCCGCTCTTTATTCAAAATAGACGCGTCGCAGAATAAGCGAGCCCCCTGACGAGAGTCCGATCGTGCGCGGGCGTGATCGGTGTCGCCCTGCGGTTGTTTGCGCCGCATGGCGACGGCTCGTCGGCCGGATTCCGTTGACGTTCTCCGCAACCGGCGAGGGCAGGGGCTGTTGTAGACGCGGTCGCCGACCGCGTTAGCCGCGCTCCATAGGGCGTCGGGAAGGACGCCCGTCTTTCGACGGGCTATGGGACGGCACACAAGCGCGGCCTTCAGCATAGCCTTGAACCGGCGCGAGTTGAGGGTCCACAGGACGTCGGCGCCTTCGTGCTCGCCAGATGCCTCGCGCCAGATATTGGCGTTGTTCTCGTCATGGTGCACATTCAGGCGGTCCACAACCGTCATACCGCGGGTAAGTCTGCTCCCGGTCTCAATCGCCACCCGATGACGCGACCACGAGAGGCCAATCGAGCGGTCGAGCGCCACCGCCATGGCGGTCGGATCGGCGAGCGAGAGGCCGATCTCGCTGGTCTGCACGCGATAGGCCTCGCGGGCGGTGCTGTTCGACTCAATGGCGAACTTGGCCTTCGCCGTGCCGAGCGCCTCGATTGCTGCGATTTCGTCCTCGCTCAAAACAGACGCGCCGCGCGACACGTGCCAGCCGATCATCTCGATATTGAGCTTCGACCGGAAAACGGCGCGCGCCGCTTCCGGATCGACCCAGATGTTGTATTCCGCCGCCGGCGTGACATTGCCCTCGCAGCAGGGCGCGCCGCCCATCACCACGCAGCGGCCGATCCGCTCCGCGAGCTTGGGATCGCGCTTGAGCGCCAGCGCGATATTGGTGAGGGGCCCAAGCGTCACCAGCGTGAGGCCGGGCTCTTCCCGCGCGAGGCGCAGGATCGCGTCAACGCGCGTGCTCCCGCTCTTGTTTGCGCTTCGGCGTGGGAAAGCCGCGATCGCCGAGGCCGTCCTTGCCATGGAACCAATGCGCGTGGTCATGCGCGCGGGTCAGCGGCTTGTCAGCTCCGGCGAATACGGGAACGTCGGAGTTGCAGATCTCGGCGGTCAGCAGCGCATTTTGGGTCGCCTGCTCAAGGCCGACATTGCCGGCGACCGTCGTCAGGCCGAGGACCCTGACGTTGGGGTCGGCAAGCGCCATGATGATCGCGACCGCGTCATCGGAGGCGGTGTCGGTGTCGATGAGGAAATTGCGCATGGGTCCTAGATTTCTCGGGCCGCCCGATCAGGCAGCGCGTGTTCGTGCCAAAAGCCCGGCGAGAATCGACTGGGTGACATGCACCTCGCTCGCCCAGTAGCCGCTGATCTTTGGAATGTTGTCGGAGATATCCGCGACGCGACGATCATAGAAGATGTGTCGGTCTGGCGGAGGCAGCTCGCCGGGCCGCCGGAAATTTTGTGAGGGGACGAACGCCAGCGCCAACCCGCGGCCCAACAAACTAAGCACGGGATTGCCGCATTTCGCGCAAGTCCCTCGCCTCATTGCAGGCGGCGGGCCGCAACGGCGAAACTCGATGGGCTGATTGGGTGGAAGCGTAACTGAGCCTGCCCAAAAATAGGTGACGTCGGCGAAAGGCTTCCGGTAGATTTCTCGACAGATCGTGCAGTGGCAAAAAAAGCGACCGATCGGGTCCCCGGCGACTCGCGACCGCGTCGTCGGAAGCCGTGTCAGGGTCGCTGAGTAAGTTGCGCATTGGGTCCTGCTTACTTGAGCGGTGTGTGATCTGCGTCACAGCGTCCAGCTCAAAAATGTGACTTGCAAGTCGGATGTAAGCTTTCTGCGGAGAGGATTCTAGCAAGACCAACGCAACCACAACGTCATCCGGGAGGGACAGCATGATCACGCGCCGTTTCCTGTTGCAATCGGCTGCGGCCGCCGCCGCTTATTCCGCTAGAGGCTCCCGGACCGCCCGTGCCGAGAACGCGCCCGGCGTCACCGACACCGAAATCAAGATCGGCCAGACGATGCCCTACAGCGGGCCCGCGTCCGCCTTTGGCGTGATCGGCCGAACGGAACTCGCCTATTTTAAGATGGTTAATGACCAAGGCGGAATCAACGGCCGTAAAATCAATCTCATCAGCGTCGATGACGGCTACAGTCCGCCGAAGACGGTCGAGCAGGTGCGGCGGTTGGTTGAACAAGAACGCGTCGCGTTTCTGTTCCAGACCCTTGGCACACCCTCCAACTTGGCGATCCGGCAATATTGCAACGACAATAAGGTGCCCCAGCTTCTTCTGGCGACCGGCGCGACGACGTTCTCCGATCCCCAACAGTTTCCTTGGACGATGCGCTATAATCCAAGCTACCGGACCGAGGCGCGTATCTACGCCAAGCAAATCCTCGCGAACAAACCGAACGCTAAGATTGGCGTGCTCTATCAGAACGACGATCTCGGAAAAGATTATCTCGCTGGACTGAAGGACATTCTGGGTTCTGATCATGCGGACATGATTGTCAAAGACGCCTCATACGAGGTCTCCGAACCCACAGTCGATTCACAGGTGGTGACACTGCAGGCCTCCGGCGCCGATGTGTTCCTCATTGCGGCAAGCCCGAAATTCGCCGCGCAGGCAATCCGCAAGTCTTATGACCTCGGCTGGAAGGCGGTGCGTTATCTGAGCTACGTATCGCAATCGATCGCGTCCGTACTGAAACCCGCTGGTCTGGACAAGTCAAAAGGTCTGATTAGCGCTCTCTATATCATCGACATCAATGATCCCCGCTGGAGCGACGATCCAGGCCTCGAGGAATGGAGGGCCTTCACCACTAAATTCTTGTCTCCGATCGAATACGCCGACGGGTTCGGCGGCTATGGTTTCGGTGCAGCGGCAACGATGGCCTACGTCATCAAGCAATGTGGAGATGATCTTTCACGCGCGAACATCCTGAAACAAGCGACCAATATTACAAATTTCCATGCGCCGATGTTGATGCCCGGCATTACGATCAACACCTCACCCAACAATTACGGTCCCATCCGCCAGTTGCAGCTCGGCGCTTTCAACGGCGAAAGCTGGGAGCTGTTCGGAGATGTGCTGAGCGATTAGGCCGTGGCCTGCGAGGCCGGATATTAGCCGGTCACGCCGTCACCCTGAGCCGCGCGAAGCCCCGGTCGAGGTCCGCCTTGAGGTCCTCGATATCCTCGAGCCCGACGCTGAAGCGCACCGTCGGGCCGCCGGGCGCAAAGTGTGTCGCGGTGCGGACCGGCGAGCAGTCGAACGGAAGGGCGAGGCTTTCGTAGCCGCCCCAGGAATAGCCGATGTCCGAACAGCTCGAGGCCATCGAGGAACGCCGCGACAGCGGCCTCCGACGCCGGCTTCAGCACGATCGAAAACAGGCCCGACGACCCAGAATAGTCGCGCTTCCAAAGCGCGTGGCCGGGATGGTCCGGCAAAGCAGGGTGGATGACGCGCAAGACCTCCGGCCGATCGCTGAACCATTGTGCCAGCGCCAGCGCCTGACGCTCCGCCTCGCGCAGCCGCAAATCCATTGTGCGCAGGCCACGAAGCGCCAGGAAGACATCCTCGGGGCTGGGGGGAATGGCCATCAAGTGGGTTGTGCGGTGAAGCCGCTCGAACCAAGCCTCGTTGGCCGAAACCAGGCCGAGCAGCAGATCCGCGTGGCCGGAGAGATATTTGGTTCCGGCCTCAACCGCCAGATCGACTCCATGAGCGTGCGGCGAGAAGAAAAGCGGCGTAGCCCAGGTGTTATCCAGGATGACGCAGGCGCCACGCGCGTGCGCGACTTCGGCGATCGCGGGGATATCCTGAACCTCGAGCGTCTGCGAGCCGGGAGATTCCGTCAGCACGGCTCTGGTGTTCGGACGCATCAGCGCGTCGATCCCGGCGCCGATAGTCGGATCATAGTAGGTCGTCTCGATCCCGAAGCGACGCAGAGCCTTGTCGGCGAAGGCCCGCGACGGCTCGTAGACCGAGTCCGTCATCAGCATGTGATCGCCGGCGCTCAGCGCCGTCATCAGCGCAACGACGATCGCCGCGAGACCCGAGGGCACAAGCACCGTTCCCGCCGCGCCACAAACGTCCGTCCAGGCCGAGCACAAGGCCTCGGTCGTGGGAGTGCCGCGCGTCCCATAGGTAAATCGCTGCGCACGGTTCTTGAGGGTCGCGACGTCCGGATAAAGCACGGTCGAGCCGCGAAATGGCGGCACATTGATGAACCCTTGTGAGAACTCGGCGTCGCGGCCGAGATTCACGAGGCGCGAGCGGCGCCTCAAGGACGCGCGGGTCTCATCGGTGAGTTTGGCCATTGGCGTCGTGCGAGCTCCGAACGTCGGTTCGGGCCGTTGCCTAGCATGCTTCACGGGCCTTGGCAGCCGATTGACTTCCGCCCCCGGCGCCCGACTATGCCCCAATCATCTCGGGCGAGAGCCCATAGTGTCCGCGTCAATGAGGAGGTTGTCATGCGATCGCACTTTGCTTGGCTTGCTGGAGCGGCGCTTAGCGCTATGGCCGTCGTTTCCGCCAACGCGGCTACGCTTGACCAGGTCAAAACGCGCGGCCAATTGATCTGCGGCGCCAACCCCGGCCTTGCCGGGTTCGGCCTGCCGGACGATCAGGGAACGTACAAGGGCCTCGACGTCGACGAATGCAAGGCGATCGCGGCCGCAATCTTCAACGATCCGAACAAGGTCAAATACCTGCCGATCAACGCCAAGGACCGGCCGACGATCCTGGCTTCGGGCGAGATCGACGTTTTGATCCGCAACACCACCTGGACGCTATCGCGCCAGACCGGCGGCATGTTCTTCACCGGCGTCAATTTTTACGACGGACAAGGGTTCATGGTCCGCAAGAAGCTCGACGTCGCTTCGGCGCTGAAGCTCGACGGCGCGTCAGTTTGCGTACAGCAGGGAACAACGACGGAGCTCAATCTCTCTGACTATTTCCGCGCCAACAACATGAAGCTCGAGGCGGTGGTTTTCGCGACCGACGAGGAAGCCACGAAGGCCTATGATTCAGGCCGTTGCGACGCCTACACCACCGACGCCTCGGGCCTCTATTCCGAGCGTCTCAAGATGTCCAATCCGGACGACCATATCGTGCTGCCGGAAATCATCTCCAAGGAGCCGCTCGGCCCCTCGGTGCGCAAGGACGACGTCCAGTGGTTCCAAATCGTGCAATGGACCCACTATGCGCTCATCACCGCCGAGGAGTTGGGGGTCACACAAGCCAACGTCGACGAGAAGCTGAAGTCAGACAATCCGGCGATCCGCCGTCTACTCGGCGTCGAGGGCAGTTACGGTGAGGGCCTCGGCCTGACCAATGATTGGGCCTATCGCATCATCAAGCACGTCGGCAATTACGGCGAGATTTTCGAGCGCAACGTGGGTCAGGGCTCACCGATCAAGATCAGCCGGGGCTTGAACGCGCTGTGGAACAAAGGCGGCCTGCAATACGCCCCGCCGATCCGGTGATGACGCAATTCCGGCCCAGGGGCGGTGATAAAGAAACGGAGCCGTTGCCGGGTTGACTTTGAGAGATGACAGCCTCCCGCAAGCTTGCCGCAATCCTCGCCGCCGACGTCGTCGGCTACTCGCGCATGATGGGCGAGGACGAGGCCGGCGCCGCAGCTCTGGTGCGCGAGCGGCGCGAGACTGTCCAGCCGATCATCGCCGCGCATAACGGGCGGGTGTTCAAGACAACGGGCGATGGGATGTTCATCGAATTCCCGTCTGTCGTCGCGGCGGTCGAATGCGCCTTGGCGATGCAAGGGCAAATGGCGATTGGCAACGAAGCCGCGCTTGAGGCGAAGCGTGTCCTCTACCGGATCGGCGTTCATCTCGGCGACGTGCTTGTCGAGGGCGACGATATCCTTGGCGACGGCGTCAACATCACCTCCCGCTTGGAGGGCGTCGCGGAAGCCGGCGGCGTGTGCATTTCCGGCGCGGCCTACGAGCATGTGCGAGGGAGGATCGAGGCGGAGTTCATCGACCTCGGAGAGAAGGCGCTCAAGAACATCGCGCGGCCGGTGCATGTCTATGCGGTTCGGATCGAGGCTGACGGTTCTCAGCGCGCGCCTCACCCGGCGCTGCCTGAATTCGGGCCGCCTCGCCTTTCCATCGTCGTGCTTCCGTTCGCCAACATCGGCGGCGACGCGGAACAGGACTATTTCGTCGATGGCGTGACCGAAAGTCTGACCACCGATCTGTCGCGGATCCGAGGGTCATTCGTCATCGCGCGGAACACCGCGTTCACTTATCGAGGCAAGGCCCTTGATGTCACGAAAATCGGGCGCGAGTTGAACGTCCGCTACGCGCTCGAAGGCAGCGTCCAACGGAGTGGCAATCGCATGCGCGTGAACGCGCAGCTCATTGACGCCCAAAGTGGCAACCATCTTTGGGCTGAGCGCTTCGAAAGGCCGATGACCGATCTCTTCGAGATGCAGGACGAGATCGTTGCGCGCATAGCCAACACGCTCAACGCGCAGCTGATCGCGGTCGAGGCGCGAAGGGCCGAGCGTGCGCCTGCGCCCGACTCCCTCGACCTCTATTTTCAAGGCGAGGCTTGGGTCAACAAGGGGGTCACTTTTGAAAGCATGAACAAGGCGCACAGCTTCTTCGAACGCGCCTTGGCTCTCGATCCCACCAATGTCGACGCGCTGGCTGGCATGGCGCAGGTCGAGGCCAATTTTGCAATAAGCCTGTCCACGAACGATAAAGCAGCTCGGTTCGCCGCGGCGGAGGAAGCGGCGACGAAAGCCTTGTCCCTGGCTCCCGATCATGCCCCCGCGCATGTATCCCTCGGCATGGTCCTCGGCTTCACCAACCGCGCCGCCCGAGGCATCGCCGAATACGAAAGAGCGCTGGCTCTGGACCGGAACATGGCTGGAGCTCATGCGCTGATCGGACAGAACAAACTGTTCATCGGGCGCGCCGAGGAGACCGAGGCGCATGTCCTGGAAGCGCTTCGCCTCAGCCCTCGTGATCCGTGGGCTTATATTTGGCGTCTGACGGCCGGCTTCGCGGCGTGTCTACTCGGCCGCAATGAGGAGGCGGCCTCGTGGTTTCGTCAATCCATCGAAGCCAATCGAAATTTTGCCTTGTGTCGTTTCATTCACGCCACGGTCTTGGCGAACAGCGGCAGAACGGATGAAGCGCGGTCCGAGCTTACGGCGGGGCTGGCTCTCGATCCCGGGTTTACCATCGCGAATTTTCAATCGGCCGTATCGAGTGACAATCACCTCTATCTCGCCCAACGCGCCCGAATCATTGACGACATGCGCCGCGCCGGAATACCCGAGGCATGACCGGAGCGGGCAGAGGCTTGCTGAACCGCGCGGCTAGGCTGGCGTGGCGCGCAACTCCAGCGCGAAGATCTCTTTACGCTCCTTGACGCCGCGCAAAGCGTGGCTGCCAAGCGACTTGAGGCGGCTATCGGCGCCCTTCATTCCCTCTACGAACTCGGCGGAGACCAGCACCGCGCGATCCAGCGGCTGGCAAAGCGCCTCGATGCGCGCCACCTCGTTGATCGCCGGGCCGATGACCGTGAAGTCGAGCCGATCGACCGCGCCGACGTTGCCGTACAGCACGTGCCCAAGATGGAGCGCGAGATCGACCGGGGCAACCGGCCCGCCTGCGGCGCCGCGCGCTGCGCTGAGCGCTTCAATCTTGCCAATCGCCTCGATGGCGGCGTCGAGCGCACGGCGGCAAGTCTGAGCTCGATCCGTGTCTTCGAACGGGAAGATGGCGAGCATCGCATCGCCGATGAACTTGAGCACCTGGCCGCCGCGCTCGCGGAGCGATGCTGTCAGGATCTCGAATATTTCGTTGAGCAGTTCGACGACGACGGGACCCGGCGCCGTATCGCTGAGCGGCGTGAAGCCGCGAATGTCCGCGTACCAAATCACCGCGCGCAGATTGTCGACCGAGCCGCGCAAGATCGAGCCGGCATGGACGCGCCGTCCGGCGTCTTCTCCAAGGTAGGCGCCAAGCAACCCTGAGGCGATGACATGGCCGGCGTGGGCCTTCATCGCGAGCGACAAAGCTGGCAGGGTCGCCTGCACGAGCGTCGTATCGTCTTCACTGAACCCGCCCTTACGATCTGTCGCGAACGAATAGGCGATTCCTGTTCCCTGCGAGCGGTCGCCCATCTCGCCGTAAACGAAAATTTGCGCCAAATAATCCGTGGCGCCCTGTGCATAGAGCTCCTCCAGAATTGGAAAGTCGCGCTCCTCCGGACCGGTTTCGATACGTCGGCGCAACTCCGGAGTGTCTTCGCCGGCGCGAGCGCGGTGCATAAGGGCGTAGAAGGGGCTCGTGGCTAAGATCCGCTCATTTTCTTCGCTGTGGGCGTAATTCTCGGGCTCAATGGCGTTGAGATCGCGCCGCCAGGTGTAGCCATAGCCATTCCACTGCGGATGGAGCGTCTCCATCGCGGCATGCGCGCGCCACAGCCGGATTCCATCGATCACCAGGCGCTGGCAGTAGCCGTCAAACAGATGATAGGCGTCGGCGCCGCGCAATCCTTCGCGCACGGCCCAGATGTGCGTATCGACGATCCGACGGCCGAGCGCGTCATCGAACGTCCTGTGGCGCAGCTCGGGGAGCGTCTCGTCGCGGCGGTCTTGGGGCATCGCGCCGACTATTGTTTCGCGTCCGACTTCGGGACGACGAACACCTGGCCGGGAAAGATGACATTGGGATTGTGGATCTGCGCTCGGTTCGCCTCGACAATCGCCGGATAGCGGGTCGGGTCGCCGTAGTAGCTTTGGCTGAGCGCCCACAATGTGTGGCCAGTAACGACCCGTTTGGTTTGAATCGAGCCGATCACCGGGTCTGCGGGCGAGGACGCTGACGATTGCTGGGCGCTTGCGGAAGCCGGGATTGCGGCGGCAGGCGAAGCGGGCGCCGCCGTCTCTGGATAGTCGAATGGGGTATCGGCGCTGGCGACCGCGCTCGCATCGCCATGGCCGATCTCGTCGGCGCGCATGACATACCCGCCTGGGCTCATGCCGTGCTGGATTGTCAACGACCAGCGGCCGTCCGATTGCGTCTTGGCCTCGGCGAGGTCGGCCTGATTGAGATAAAGGCGCACCGTTGCGTTGGGCTCTGCGGAACCCTTAGCGACAAGGCCCCCGACGGCGTCGGCCTCGACCGATTGGATCGCGACGCGAGAGCCATTGACGGACGACGGTGTCGCCAATGTCCGCATCCCTAGCGCAGATGGCGCGGGCCCATTCGGATTGGTTGGCGCGGCGGCCGCGACTTTGGTTTCCTGCGCGGGAACGGAGACGGCGACCGTACTTGATATGGCCTGATGCGCCTTGTCATCGCCTGCGGCCAGCGAGAGGCTGTGATCGCCGGGCGCGAGGGCCGGCGGGATGATGACAAACTGGCCCGCCGCGTCGGCGGTCGCCTCGGCGACGGTTTTGCCACCGTCATGCAGTTCGACCTTCGCGTTCGGCGCTGCCCGGCCCGCGATCACCGCTTCGCCCGAGGGATCGACGTTCACGATGTCGAACGCCGGCCCAGGCGTCGAGGTCTTGTCGCCGGTCGCTGGAACGCTTGCCGCCGGCGGCGTTGCGGGGACGGGCGGAGCCGTAGGAACGATCGGAGGCTTAGACTCGGCGGGGGCGCGGGCCACAAGCGGAATGTCAGCGGGATTCTGCTCAAGAAAATCCGGATGGGTCCAAACCACCGCGCCCGCCCCGGCGATGACGACCGCCAGAGCGGCTGCTCCGACCCAAACCAGTGTACGCTGCGACGGCATGCTTGCTCACTCTCGCCCTCAACATATAGCGCAGCGTGATCAATTGCGACAAATCCCTGTCGCCAAGCCGTCATTTGCTTTCGCTGAGTTCGTTTAGGATCCCGGTCATTACAGCGCGGCCGGTGTTTCCTCACGCGCGAACTCGCCACCTCGGGCGGCCGAGCGGCCGGCCCCTTGCGGCGTCTTCGTCAGCGCGTAGAGGGCGAGGTCGGCGCCCTTGCCGCGCAGCCTCAGATCGCCAAGCGAGCGTTTGGCGATCCCGCGAGGCAGTTCGAGGCGATCGATCAGATCGGCCGAGGCGAGCACGCGATCGCCCGTCTCACGGCAAAGGTCCTGGATGCGCGCCGCGGTGTTGACGGTGTCACCGAGAAAAACGATCTCCCTCTTCACCGAGCCCATCTCGCCGGTCACCACGGGACCACAATGGAGCCCGGCCCTTACGGTGACGGCTGCGCCGAACTCTCGCCCGTAGTCGGAGCGCGCGTCTCGCCAGTTGCTCAATGGCGCCGAAACAGGCCGCGACGCAGCGGCCGTCAGCGATTCCCTCCTCGAGCTTCCAGGTCGCGATCAGCTCATCGCCGATATACCGATGGATTTGCCCCCGCGCCGCGACGATCGGCTGCGTAAGGTCGTCGACGAAGCGCTTGACCAAGCGGTGGAAGGCGAGGGGACCGAGCCGCTCGGCCAATCCCGTCGACCCTTCCATGTCGATGAGCAGGAACACTCGCGATTCCAGCCGCGGCGCGTGATAGCGGCCGGTGATGAAGTTGATGAGCACGTTCTGCCCAAGAAGGGCTGTTCACGTCGACCATGAAGGCGAACACGAACGCCGCGGCGAGCGAGAACAGCACGTCGCGCGCCCTCGATGCCGTTCTCGCCGGGCGCCGGAAAGAGAGTGCTGCCAAATTTGAGACCGAACAGGATAACGCCAAGGTAGACGACAGTCTTGACCGTCACATGCGCCGCGAAGGGCGCGCGGCGAAGCGGCGCTCCCAGCGGCCCGTCCAGAACGAAGCCATCGAACGAGGTCAGAATGCAGCCGATCACCGCGCCGGTCAGCGCGCCGCGCGACAAGCCATAGAAGGCGAGCGCATGGCCGCCCCTCTGCAAGACATGCATCTCGGAATAGGCTGCGCCCAACGCCGCGGCGAGCGCGGTCGCCCAGAGGATGTGTCGGAATGGGTCCGGCAATCGGGGGAACGTCATCGTGTTGCGGTCGCCTTGCCAGTGGCGGCCCCAGTCTAACAGACATTCGCCGAACGCGCTCGCTCTTCTCGAACCTTCACGCCCGAAAGAGATCGCGCTCGATTCCTGCCGCGGCGAAGACATAGTCGCGGCTCGCCTCCAATTCGGCCCGCAGCTTTGGAATGTCGTAGCCGACGATCGCGCCCCGCCATTTCTTGATCTGTCCGGCGCACAGCACGGTCGACACGTTGGAGCGGTCCATCAGCGTAACGACCGCGCCTGGAGCATGATTGAGCGGCGTCGACATTGAGCGCTGTCGCGTCGAGGAGGATGATGTCGGCCTCTTTGCCTGGGGTCAGCGAGCCGGTCTTGCTCTCGATCTTGAGACCCTTTGCTCCCCCCATCGTCGCGAGGCTCAGCGCGTCCCAGACCGACATGAGCTTCGGGAATTCCTTGCCCTGCAACGCGAGCTCGTTGGCGAACATGCGCTGCAGGGTCAGCACGGCCGCGCATTTGGGTGAACATGTCGGCGGTCATCGTGCACTCGACGTCGGTCGATAGCGACAAGCTCATCCCGAGGTCGAGCGCCTTCTGGATCGGCGGCGTCCCATGCCGCATCTGCATTTCGATCGGCACAGCGAGCGTGACATGCGCGCCCGCGTCGGCCGCCGCCTTCCAGCCGATCTCGCTCATGCCGGTCATATGGATGAAGAAGCAATCCGGTCCGAACTTTCCGGCCTTCGCCAGTTCGTCGAAGGTCGGCTGCATTCCGAAGGTGCCAACGACATGGAGAGCGATCGGCAAGCCCAGCTCGCGGCCGACTTTCCACGCCTCCTCATAGCCCGGCAAGTAGATCTCGCCGCCCATGAACATGGTGAGCAACTGATCGGACGAAGCAAAGTGCTGCGTCGCGGATGCGCCTGGCGTCGCCAGGATATTTCGCCTTCTCGCCCCAGCCCTCGAAATAGCCGAACACCGCGCGCCGCCCGGCTGCGCGCAGCCCCTCGATCGCGGCGTCGGAATGTTCGGGCGAATGATGGATCTGGCTGATGTCCATGACCGTGGTCACGCCGGCGTCGATCTGCGCGATGCCCGCGAAAAGCTCGTTGATGTAGACGTCCTGCGGACGATAGCCCATCGACAGTTTCTGGAGAATCGATTCGTAATAATTGTGCGCGCTTTCGGGCCGACCATCGTTGATGAGAATTCCGTCGGCGAGAAAGCTGCGCAGCGCTGTCTCGAACTGATGGCTATGCGCATCGATGAAGCCAGGCGTGACGATATGCCCGGATCGCGTCGATGATGGCGGCGTCGGGCGCGTCGATCTGGGCGGCGACCTCGGCGATTTTCGATCCGTCGAGCAGCACGTCGCCGACGGCGTGATTGCCGACGCGCTCGTCCATCGACAACACCGTGCCGCCTTTGATCAGCGTGCGGCGACCCTGAACGCCAACGCCCTCGGGCAGGGCGGCCGCTACCGCGCCATGCACGGCTTCGAGGTTGACGGGAGCGGCCCGCCGCAAGTCTGGCTCGGTTGCGTATGTTGCGGCGAAGCGGACAGGGACGCCTGCGCCGAGTTCCGACCCGCCGACCTCACAAATCTGACACACGGCGTGCTCCCTGATCCCGCATTCGCCTCACGCTTCGGCCAGCGGCCGCGGCGAAGACGTATGGAACCAGGCTCGGAACGTCAATTCATGCGGCTAGTCGCTGGCGGTCTTGCGCAAACTCAGAGTTTGAAGCCCGACCAGCTTTTCCCTGTCGCCGCTATCGACGACCAGCGCCGTGGCTCCTGCGCCACAGGTGAAGTTGAGTGAACGGCCTTCCTCGCTGTCGAGGCCCGCTGTCTGTCCCGGATTGAGCACGAGGCGAACGCGCGTCGCCGAGTTCGAAGACGCCGCGTCTGGATCAGGCTTTTCGGAGACCATCAGCATGACTACACATTTCGCGGTCTGGTCGACGAAGTAACCGCTCATCGACTTAGAGCCGAAATCATAGCGGATGCTCTGAATCGGCGCGTACTTGGCCTCACTTTTGACCGACTGGGATTGGGCAGAAGCCGCCGACGCCAATAGGCCTAGCGCAACCGTTCCGGCAAAGGCGGACGCCTGGGCAAGTTTTCTGATAAGCATTAAGCTCTCCTCTGGGCCGGGCGGAAACGGATCGATCGGACTAGATAGATGGGGAAATAACCCCGCCGGAGCCGGGACTTTATCCCGACTCGCAATGGCAGCTATTCCCGACACTGGCAATGGAATATAGGGGCTGAGCCGCGAGGTCTGTGATCTAGATCACACTGCAATCACAGCCGGCAGGCCGAGGGTCGAAGCCCTACTGCCCGCGCTTGCCCCGAACCGCGAACCGGACTGCTTCTTCCGCGGCGCGGAACAGGGCGCGCGCCTTGTCGCCGCATTCCTTCTGCTCGGCGGCGGGGGAGGAATCGTAGACGATGCCAGCGCCCGCCTGGACATGCATCAGCCCGTCCTTCACCACCGAGGCGCGCAGCACGATGCAGGTGTCCATCTCGCCCCCTGCGCCGAAATAGCCGATGCAGCCGGCGTAGATGCCGCGCTTGTCCTTCTCCAGTTCGTCGATGATCTGCATCGCCCGCACTTTCGGCGCGCCGGAGACGGTGCCGGCCGGGAAGCCCGCGGCGAGCGCGGCGACCGCATCGACGCCGTCGCGCAGCTCGCCCTCGACATTGGAGACGATGTGCATCACGTGGCTGTAGCGCTCGATGAAGAAACTGTCGGTCACCTTGACCGTGCCGATCTTGGCGACGCGGCCGACGTCGTTGCGGCCGAGATCGAGCAGCATGAGATGTTCGGCGCGCTCCTTCGGATCGGCCAGGAATTCAGCCGCCAGCGCTTCGTCCTCGGTCGGGCTTTTTCCTCGCGGGCGCGTGCCGGCGATCGGGCGGATAACCACCTTGCCGTCGCGCACGCGCACCAGGATTTCGGGACTGGAGCAGACGATCTGGAAGCCGCCGAAGTCGAGGAAGCAGAGATAAGGAGACGGATTGACCCGCCTCAGCGCCCGATAGAGGGCGAACGCCGGTAGGTCGAAGCGGCTCGTGAAGCGTTGCGACAGCACGATCTGGAAGGCGTCGCCAGCGGCGATATAGTCCTTCGCCCGGGCGACCATCGCCTTGTATTCGGCCTCGGTCGTGTTCGACCGCGCCTCGCCCGCCTTGACAAGCGGATCGACGGCCATGGCCGTCGTGTGATCGAGCGGCGATTCGAGCGCGTCGACCACCGCGTCGAGCCGGGCCATGGCGCTCTCGTAAGCGGCGCGAGCCGAGACTCCAGGCGCCGGGCGAACCGGCGTCACGACCGACATCTCGTCGCGCGCGCCGTCGAACACCACCATCACGGTCGGGCGGATCAGAAGCGCTTCGGGCACGCCGATCGGATCGGGCTTGGCCGGCGCGAGGCGCTCCATGCGCCTCACCATGTCGTAGCCGAGATAGCCGAACATGCCCGCCGACATCGGCGGCAGGCCGGGCGGCATCTCAATGCGCGATTCGGCGAGCAGCGCTCTCAGCGCATCGAGCGGATCGCCAGGGCAGGGGACGAAAGCGTCCGGATCGACGAGCGCCCGGCGGTTGATCTCGGCGTGATCGCCGCTCGAGCGGAAGATGAGATCGGGATCGAGGCCGATCATCGAATAGCGGCCGCGCTGCGCGCCGCCCTCAACCGATTCGAGCAGGAACATGTTGCCGGCCCGGCCGCGCGCGAGCTTGAGATAGGCCGACACGGGCGTCTCGAGATCGGCGACCAGCGTCGTAACCGCGACCTCGGCTTCGCCGGCGAGATAGGCGCGCGCGAAAGCTTCGTAGTCGGGCAGGGTGGTCATCGACGGTTCAACTGCCCTCGGCGGATTGGAGGACGTCCTGGTGGATGGAGACGCCAAGCGCCTTTCGTAGCGCCGCGACATATTGATCGAGCAGGCTCTCGCGGGTTGCGGTGTCGAGCTCCGAGGCCATGGCCTTGACGCGGGCGTCGGCGAAATCGACCGGCGGCGTCCGATCGGCGGTGATCTTGAACACCACCCGTCCGTCGGGCGTGGCCGCGGAGCCTGCGCCGTCAGCGGGCTGGCGGAAGATGGCGGCCACTACGGATTCCGGCAGGCTCCCCTGCTCGGCGCGATGGACGTCGATCGCTGTTTTCACTTCGGCGGACGCGCCCTTCGCTGCGTCCGCAATGTTTCCCCCGGCGCTGATCTGCTTGACGAGATCGTCCGCCTTGCCGGCCAGCGCCTTATCGACTTCTTCAGCCCGCCATTGCTTCTCGACCTCGGGCTTTGCTTCCTCGAACGTGAGGTCATGCGCAGGATCGATCTTGGAGATCTCAAACCAGATGAAGCCGCCGTCCTTGGTATTCAACGCCGCCTCGTCCAGCCCGACGTCGGAAGCGAAGGCGGCGCGCAACAGTTCGGGCCCGTCCGGCAGGTTCACCGGCGCGCCTTTAGGGTCGCGGCCCGCGGCGTCGACCGCGGCGATCGATTGCCCGGTCAGGCCCACGGCCTTCGCGGCTTCGAGGATGGTTTTGCCGGACACCCGCGCGTCCTCGATCTTGTCATGCAAGGCCTGGATCTTGTCGCCGGCGCGGGAAGCGGAGACTTGCTTCTTCACTGCGTCGGCGACCTCGGCGTAGGGCTTGACCGTGGACGGCGTTATGCCTTTGACGCGAACGATCACCGGCCCAAACTGGCTCTTCAAAACGCCGCTGACGCCCCCTTGCGGCAAGGCGAAGACGGCGTTGGCCTCGTCCTTATCGAGCATGGCGTCCTTGGTCGTCTCGCCGATGTCGGTGTCCTCCGCCTTGAGGCCTCGGTCTTTGACGAGGGCGTCGAAGCTCACCCCGGTTTTAAGCTTGGTCTCGGCCGCGGCGGCGTCGGCGTCATTGGGAAACAGGATCTGCTGCAGATCGCGCTTCTCGGGCGCGCCGAACTGGGGGTCCTTTCCGGCAATCTTCTGATAGGCCGCCTCGGCGTCGGCGTCGGTCACTTCGGCCGCATTGGCGATCGTGTCCGGCTCGAGCGCCAAAATGGTCATCTCCCGGTATTCGGGCGCGCGATAGCTCGACTTTCGATCGTTGTAGAAGGCTTTGAGCGCATCTTCCGACGGCGCAGCAATCTCGCCCGCCGCCGAAGCGGGCAGGAGGAAAGTGTCCGCCGACCGGGTCTGACCCTGATAATCGGCTTCCGCCGTGACCTCCGCCTTGGGCGCGGTGATCCCCGTCGACAGCGCGGAAACGATGAACTGCCTCAAGACCTGCTTGCGCAATTCCGAGACGAAGCCGCGCTCGTTCATATCCATGTCGCGCAGCGCAGCGGCGAGGCGGGTCGGATCGAATGCGCCGGACTTGTCACGGAAGTTCGGGTTCGAGGTGATGACCTCGCGCAAAGCTTCGTCGGAAATGCCAAGGCCGAGCTTGCCCGCCTCGTCATCGACCGCCGCTTCGTTCAGCAATTGCCGCAGCACGCTGCGATCGAGGCCGACCTGGCGCGCCTCCTCGTTGGTGAACGGACGCTTAAGCCGGCGCTGATATTGCTGGATCGCCCGATCGTAGGCGACGCGATAGTCCTGGGCCGAGATTTTCGCGCCTCCAACCGACGCAACCGTGGACGGGCTGAAACCGCGCAGCATATCGCCGACGCCCCAGACGACGAAGCTGACGATGATGAGCCCCATGACTATAGTCATGATCGCCTTGCCGACGACACCCTGGGAGGCATTGCGTATCGATTCGAGCATTTCGCCGTATCCGCCTTTCTTTCTCGGGCCGCGAAGCGCGCCCTCTCTAGCGGCGCTTGAGCGCTTTGCATAGGCGAAAAGGGCGACTTTGCAGGGGCGGGGGGCGATGCTAACAACCGCCGATCAAACTCGCGGAGAGGCCTGAATGACCCCTGGCGTACGGCCGTTAGTCGCCGGAAATTGGAAGATGAACGGCCTTTCCGGATCCTTGGTCGAGATCGATGCGATCCGGCAGGCGGCGGACGCGGGGGAATCCGGCCGTGCCGAACTGCTCGTCTGTCCGCCGGCGACGCTGATCGCGCAAGCCGCCTTCAGGATCAAGGGCGCCGATCTCAGCCTCGGCGGTCAGGACTGCTACACCCATGCGAGCGGCGCTTTCACCGGCGACATTTCGGCCGCAATGCTCAAGGACGCGGGCGCGAGCTATGTGATCGTCGGGCACTCCGAGCGTCGGAACTATCACCACGAGACCGACGAGCTTGTCCGCGCCAAGGCGGAAGCGGCGCTGAAGGCTGGTCTCACACCGATTATCTGCGTCGGCGAGACCCATGCTGAGCGCGAAGCGGGCCAGCAGGCCGCTGTTGTCATTCGGCAATTGCGAGGCTCGCTGCCTCCCGAGGCGAGCAGCGAGACGGTCGTGGTCGCCTATGAACCGATCTGGGCGATCGGCACCGGACTCACGCCGACGCCCAAGGACATTGCCGGCGTCCACAATGGAATTCGGGCGCTGCTCGCCGACATGTTTGGGCCGCCGTGCGCCAAAATTCGCCTTCTCTATGGCGGTTCGGTCAAGCCGAGCAATTGCAGCGAGCTTTTGACCCTCGACAATGTCGACGGCGCGCTGGTCGGCGGCGCGAGCCTGAAAGCGACGGAATTTCTGGCCATCGCCGCCGCTTATCGGTGAGAGACGCACCGTCGTCCTTCAACGCGAGTTTCGCCTTGGGGCGGAAGATCGCCTGGCCAAATTATCGAAGAGGGGACGGCCTGCGCAGTTCCGGTTCGACGAGCTGGCGATATCTCTTCTCCTCGGCCCGTTCGATCGCCGCGATATCTGGAGCCTCGCCCAATCGCCAGTCCCGATACGCGTCGCTGGCGTCTATTCCCATCGATTCAGCGACGAGATGCACCCAGTTTCGGATACGAATGTTCTCCTTGCCATCCAGCGCGGCCAATTCGCGATGGCAGGAATGAAAGATCGTGCAGACAGTGTCGCAGCGGTTCTCGGCGGCAGCGCTCCAGGCGCCGCGAGCGGCGGCGGCGAGAGCGCCGGGAACCGCGGCAAGCGAGCTGCACATGTGGCCGGGATGGGCAGGCCCCTCGATAAGTTCGAGCCCCGAAATTCGAGACAGCACGTCGACGATGCGACTATTGATGTCGACATGCGTCGCGAAGCCCACGTGCCTGTGCAACAGAACGCGTCGTTTCACGGGAACATTCATAGCCGACGTCAGCTGTGCGCCGCGGTCTGACAGGATCTCGCTCAAGTGAGCGATGTCGAAATGTGTGGCGTTGCCGGGCGCCATGATATCGGACATGTGCATGTGGCACGAAGGGCACCAAGTGATCACCTTATTGCGACCGTCCCTTGTCGCGCCCTCGTTGAACCGATCGACGGTGCGAGCCGCCATATTGCTCGCAGCTCGGGGTTCGTGATCGTGGGCCGTCCCGCAACAATAGGCGGGACCGCCGACGGCGCTTGCGTCGTAACCGACGCGTTCCAGCAGCATTATCGAGAGCCGGATCATCTCGGCATGCCTGAGCATGTTGCAACCGAACCAGAACGTCACCCGGTCATTGCTTACAGCCATTTGGCAAGCTCCTCGTCCGTGAGCTGCAGGCGAGCAAAGGTCTTGATGCGCGGGAAATAGGTTGGTGCGTGCCTGACCGACAGCTGGTGTGTGTCGTTGAGCGCGTGTTGTTTGGCGATCCTGACAAGCAGCATCGCATCCAGTCCCGAAGGTCGCTCAGGGCACGCTGTCACGCAAAGACCGCTCTTGGCGCACGCCCCCACCCAGGCGACCGCCTCCGGGCTTCCCGTCTCGCCTTTCGCCAATTGGCGCAATTCATCGGTCGCAGCCCTTGAATTGAAATCGCGAAGACCGACGTGGTCGACCATCGGACATGCGTCAAAGCAGGCGCCGCACGCGGTGCAGAGCGCCGCGAGTTCCAGACCTGCCTGAGCCAGAAAGGCTTCTGAAGTATCTGAGCGCGCAGGCTGCAACTTGCTCATTGAACGAGGCTGCGCGCCTTGCGATGTCTCGTCAAGTCGCTGACTGTTGGCGCAAATGTCGGTGTTGCGGGAACCTCCGATTAGGTCCGCTAGCTGAAATTCCGAAACTCAGGGCGTGACTCACCCCTCCCGATGGACGCCCCCCTTGCGCCATGTTAGGAGCGCGCCATCTTTTGAAGACGCTGGCCCCACGGCCAGGCGCTTCGCCCGGTTGAGACCTTCATGCAATCCGTTCTGATCGTCATTCATATTCTGATCGTCGTCTCGCTGATCGTGGTTGTCCTCTTGCAGCGCTCCGAGGGCGGCGCGCTCGGCGCCGGCGGAGGCACCGGCAGCTTCATGACCGGGCGCGGCCAGGCGAACGCGCTGTCCCGGGCCACCGCCGTACTCGGCGCTTTGTTCTTCGCGACTGCGCTCTTGATGTCGATCATCTCAAGTTGGAGCCGTGCGCCGCATTCGATCCTCGAAAGAGGCGCCGCTCCGGCGGGCCAGACCGCGCCCACGCCGATTTCGCCCGGCAATATTCTCGATCAGCTCAAGCAGTTGGGGGGTGGGTCCAGCGCGCCTTCGGCGCCCGCGCCTGCTCCGGCCGCTCCTTCCGCTCCAGCGCCGGCCCCGAAGCCGTAAGATCAGCTAAAGCGGAGCGCAGGAGGTCAGCAAACCCTTGCCCGTGTTCCGCGAAGAGCGCCGCGTTCGCCACAACGCCGTTCAGATGTTCGATCTCGTCGCCGACGTCGAGAGCTATCCGGAATTCGTTCCGCTGTGCAAGGCGCTTCGGGTGCGTAGCCGAAGACCAGAGACGGACGGTCGCGAGACGCTCGTCGCGGACATGACCGTCGGTTACAAGCTCATTCGCGAGACTTTTACGAGCCGGGTCGCACTCGACAAGCCCAATCTCAAACTGCGGGTGGAATACATCGACGGACCGTTCAGCCGGCTCGAAAACATTTGGACCTTCAAGGACGAGATTGAAGAGGAGGGCTCACGCGTCGGCTTCTTCATCGACTACGAATTCAAAAGCCGGACCCTCGGCATGCTGATGGGTTCGATGTTCGACGCCGCATTCCGCAAATTCGCCAGCGCGTTCGAACACCGCGCTGACGCGGTGTACGGACGGGCGTAAGGCTGAGACTTTCGGGCGAGGTTGCTCACCGCGCCTGCGCCACCAACGTTAGCGCTACAGCGGTCGGGCTATCCTTATTGCTTGGGAGACGGCGCCGGAACGCCGCTGTTCGGCGCACCCTGGATTGCGCCGGCGAGAGGCGCTTCCTTGTGGCTTGGCTGCGGCTCCTGGCGTGCCCTGCTGCGTTACTTCCGTGAGTGTATCCGGATTGATGACCATCATAACGGAATTACCTTGCGCATCCTTGGCGCGGACAAGCAAAGACTGGGGCATAATGGTAATGTCAGTAAACCCGGCCTTGGTCAGATCGTCATGCAGCTTTTGGCTCATATGGCCGCCGGGTTGCGAATCCTGAGTGGTCTGAGCCGAATCCATGGCGGCAAGCGCCGTTCCGGCGAATCCCGAGCCGAGGAGGAGAACAAACAGGGTCCTGGCCGTCGCGTTCATTGGTTCCATCTCCAAAATCGTTCGCCCAGTTCTTCATGAACGACTTGGAGCCGAGCTCGTTCCATTCAACGAGATGAACGTGGCTTAATGGCTAAGCGCCGCCTCAAGCAGATCGAGGCCGACCCGGACCGAGGCGAGCCGCACATCCTCGCGCCCGATGGCGCCAAACCGCTCCTCGCGGGCGACGGTCGGCTTCCCCCGTCGGGCGCAGGCGAAATGGACAAGGCCGACGGGCTTTGCCGCCGTCCCGCCGTCCGGCCCGGCGATCCCGGTGACGCTGACCGCAACCTCGGCGCGCGAAGCACGAAGCGCGCCCTCCGCCATCGCGACCGCCGTCTCACCGCTGACCGCCCCGTGGTTCACAAGCGTCTCAGCCGGAACCCCGAGCAGCTCCTGCTTGGCCGCGTTCGAATAGACGACGAAGCCGCGCTCGAGCACGGCGGAGGAGCCGGGAATCTCCGTCAACAGGCCGGCGATAAGGCCGCCGGTGCACGATTCCGCCGTCGCCGCCATGAGACCGGCCGCCCGGTAGCGGGCGATAAGCTCAGTGGCGCGGGCGATGAGGTCTGGCGGAAACATGGCGGCGTGCACGAAGCTACGCGATTTGCCGCGGTTGCGATACCCGGCGACTCGACGGGCGAAGCCATCGACATGCATCAGAAAAACATCCGCCAAATGTCGTGGAAAGATAAGCTCTTGATCCGCGGCCGCCCGTCCAGACATGAAAACGCGGGCGAGAGACTTCATGGCCGACGCGACTTCAGAGACAGACGCTGTCGTTGCACAGCCGGTATCGGCGCCGCTGACGCGCGCCGCGATCTTCCTGGTCGTGACCATCAACAAGGGCGAGGACGATGTCGACGCCGTGCGGTCGTTTTGCGCGGACTTTGCCGGCTTGGTCCGGGCCGTTGAATTTCGCGATCTCGAGGCCGGCCTCTCCTGCGTGATGGGAATCGGGTCCGACGCCTGGGACCGGCTGTTCGGCGACCCGCGACCGGCTGAACTTCACCCCTTCCGCGAGTTCCGCGCCGGATCGCGCCACGCGATCGCGACGCCGGGAGACCTGTTGTTTCATATCCGCGCCAAGCGGATGGACCTGTGTTTCGAGATCGCGGCGCAGATCATGGCCAAGCTCGGCGATGCGGTCACAGCAGTCGACGAGGTGCACGGGTTTCGCTACTTCGACGACCGTGACCTGCTGGGCTTCGTCGACGGGACGGAAAATCCGCGTGGGCAAGCGGTGATCGACGCCGCGCTCATCGGCGCGGAGGACGCTGCATTTGCCGGCGGCAGCTATGTGATCACGCAGAAGTATCTCCATGACCTTGCCGGATGGAACGCGCTGCCGACCGAGACGCAAGAGCGCATCATGGGCCGCATGAAGCTCTCAGACATCGAGCTCGACGACTCGGTCAAGCCGACATTCGCGCACAATGCGCTGACGGTGATCTCCGAGAACGGGCAAGAATTGCAGATCGTGCGCGACAACATGCCCTTCGGCAAGGTCGGAGACGGCGAATACGGCACCTATTTCATCGGCTATTGCCGCACGCCGCGGGTGACCGAGCAGATGATCGAGAACATGTTCATCGGCAAGCCGCCCGGCAATTACGATCGGCTGCTCGACTTCAGCCGCGCGGTGACCGGAACCCTGTTCTTCGTGCCATCCGCGACGTTCCTGGATGCGCTGGGCGAAGACGCCTCCACGGCCTGCACCGAAATCAGCGGCTGAGCCGTCGTCGTCAAAAGGCGCGGCATCGGATGGTTCGCTTGGAATCGGCTCCCTCAAAGGAGAAAAGGGCCCATGAATAATCTTCACCGCGAGCTTGCCCCGATTTCCGATGCGGCGTGGGCCCAAATCGAAGAGGAAACGAAGCGCACGCTCAAGCGCTACCTCGCCGGACGGCGCGTGGTCGACGTCGAGGGGCCCGGCGGCGCCGGTCTTTCCGCGATCGGAACTGGCCATCTCAAGCCCATCGCCGCGCCGGGCGACGGGATTCTCGCGCGACAGCGCGAGGTCAAGCCGCTGGTCGAACTGCGCGTTCCCTTCGAGCTCGATCGCGAGCAGATCGACGACGTCGAGCGGGGCTCGAACGACTCCGACTGGCAGCCGGCGAAGGACGCCGCGCAAAAGATCGCCTATGCCGAGGATCGCGCCATCTTCGAGGGCTACGCGGCGGCTCAGATTGAAGGCATTCGGCAGGGGACGAGCAATCCGATCATGACGCTTCCTGCCGACGTGCGTCAGTATCCGGATGCGATCGCCCAGGCTTTGAGCCAACTTCGTCTGGTCGGCGTCAACGGGCCGTACTCGGTCGTGCTCGGCGCGGACGCCTACACGGCGCTGGCGGAGACCGTCGACAACGGCTACCCGGTGCTGGAGCACGTCAAGAAGCTCGTCAAAGACGAGATCATCTGGGCGCCCGCCATCGATGGCGCCTTTGTGCTCACCACCCGCGGCGGCGATTTCGACCTGCACATCGGGCAGGATGTGTCGATCGGCTATCTGAGCCACACCGACAGCACCGTGCGCCTCTACCTTCAGGAGACGCTGACGTTCCTCATGCTGACTTCCGAATCCGCGGTCGCGCTGGCGCCACGCCCAACGACGCCGCCCACCTGACCCAGGAAATCGGTCGAGCCCAATGGATACCGCCTACATATCCGCCTTTGCCGCCCTGGCCGGGACGGCCATTGGCGGCCTCGCGTCGTTTACAACGTCGTGGGTGACGCAAAATGCGCAAACGCGGGCCCAGCGGCGCGCCGCCGAGAGGGACGCCCGAGCCGCATTGTTCGGCAGGTTTCTCGATGAGGCGGCGAAATTGTATTCCGACGCTCTGCAAACCAGCCGCGACGACGTAACCGGCCTTATTGGAATTTACGCGCTGACGAACCGGATACGTCTTCTCTCGACGCCGCCAGTCGTGGAGGCTGCGGACACTGTGGTTCGCATCATCGTCGACACTTATCTCGCGCCGAACATCACCTTACACGAGATGCGAACGAATTGGATCGACAAGCACATCGATCCGTTGCGGGATTTCAGCGAGGCTTGCCGAAAAGAGCTGCAGGCGTTTTGACGCGGCGAATTGGCGCTCCGAAGAGCCGCCGCGCGAGCCTTGTCGCCCGCTCACCGGCTCGTGACCTGAAGCGCGTAGGCCTCATCCGCGCGATGATCTATCAGTGAGGGGGTCTCGGCCATCAACTGCAGTTTCAGGATCGCTGGATGAACGATATTGTTAAAGCGCGTCCGTTCACGATCGACGAATTGCGCGCCTATCTCGTCGAAGTCTTCCCGGAGTTCTGGGAGAGCGGCGATCTTCGCCTAGAAGGCATTGCGCCGATGAGCGCGACCCTCCGCCTCACTTATCATCCCAAGCACCTGCGGCCCGGCGGCACGATCTCCGGCCCGACGATGTTCGGAGTTTGCGACGCCGCGCTCTATGTGGCGATTCTTGCCGAGCTCGGCCCCGTCGCGCATGCGGTCACCACCAGCGCCTCGATCAATTTCCTCCGCAAGCCCGCGCCCGTTGATCTGATCGGCAAGGCGAGGCTGATCAAGCTCGGCAAAAGGCTCGCTGTTGGCGAAGTGGCGCTCTATTCCGACGGAGAGAGTGAGATGGTCGCCCATGCGACCGGGACCTATTCGATTCCGAAGCGGGGCCAAGCTGTTCCGCTATGATCGGCCTCCCAAATGCGCGCGAAAGCAGGAGCCAGGTTTCCGCGGTATCATGATACCGCATCATTGATGTCAGCGGTTTTCTTGGCGATTCCGGTGCTTGGCGGTTGACATTCCGGTGTCTACGCGGCTAGAAGCGCGCCTCCTGAAATCGAACGGACGAATCATGTTCGGCAAAACCCATTCGACCAAGACGGCCGAGGTCGAGAAGAAGTGGCTGGTCATCGACGCCAAGGATTTGGTGGTCGGACGGCTCGCTTCGATCATCGCCATGCGGCTGCGCGGCAAGCACAAACCCAGCTTCACCCCGCACATGGACGACGGCGACCACGTCATCGTGGTCAACGCGGACAAGATCGTGCTCACCGGCCGGAAGCGCGACCAGAAGGTTTATTACCACTACACGGGCTATATCGGCGGCATCAAGGAACGCTCGGCCAAGTCGATCCTCGAGGGCAAGTTTCCCGAGCGCATCGTCGAGAAGGCGGTCGAGCGCATGCTTCCGCGCGGGCCGCTCGGCAAGAAGCAGCTCGGCAACCTCCGCGTCTACAAAGGTCCCGACCACCCGCACGCCGCGCAATCGCCGACCGTGCTCGACGTCGCCAAACTCAATCCCAAGAACAGCCGGAGCGCTGATAACAATGGCTGAGACCCTTTCCTCTCTTGCCGACCTTGCGGGTACGTCGGCTGCGCCGGCCTCTCAAGAAGCGCCCGTCCATGTGCAGAAGCTCGACAAGTACGGACGCGCCTACGCGACCGGAAAGCGCAAGAACGCCGTGGCGCGCGTCTGGATCAAGCCGGGCAGGGGTCTCGCGACCGTCAACGGGAAACCGCTCGACCAGTATTTCGCACGACCCGTGCTGCGCATGGTGCTGAGCCAGCCACTCGTTATCGTGAACCGCATCACTCAGTACGACCTCACGGTGACGGTGAGCGGGGGCGGCCTCTCCGGCCAGGCGGGCGCTGTGCGCCACGGTCTCGCCAAGGCGCTGACCTATTTCGAGCCGGACCTTAGGCCCGCGCTCAAGAAGGGTGGCTTCCTCACCCGCGATTCCCGCGTCGTCGAGCGCAAGAAGTACGGCCACCGCAAGGCGCGCGCGAGCTTCCAGTTCTCCAAGCGCTGAGGCGCCTGTCAGACTGCAATCGGAAAAGGGCGGCGCAAGCCGCCCTTTTTTCTTTCGCGCCCCTCAATGTCCCATGCTGCAGGTCGCGTCGCTGCTGGAGGCGCTAGGCAGAGCTGGGATCGTCACAACGGTATGGGTCAGCGATTGGTGAGGGTCGTGGGGATCTGGTTGCGAATAGGCGAAGACGCCGCTGCTACTGGTCAAGCTGCAGCACCAGGCTTTGCTCGACTGCTGGAAGGGCGGGGTTGTCTGGTTGCCGCTGCAGTCAATGACGCTCGTCGTATTGCCGGTCGATCCGTTGCTCCACTTGGCGTCCCCATTCATGACCTGAGACCGCGTGAATATCGTGAACGGCGGCGGCTGTCGTAACCGTGAAGGTGTAGGTTTGCGGCTACGGGCTTATTGTCGGTGAGGTAGACAGGGCAATTCTGCGGCGCGTTGGCGTTGATGATGAAGGCGGGGTTTAGGGGATTGACCGGCTTGGTTCGCGTCGGATCGTTCTGAGCAGACGCTGTAACTCGCAAATCTGACCGCATCCGTCGACGCATATCCAAGCGCAATATTGATTGGCGGCGCCGCCGGCAGCTGATTTTCCAGGTGCGTCAGGCTGCCGATGTCGATGATGAACCCCTGGGCCTCGGCCTGGATGTTGCCTACCGCGTCGTCGACGGAATAGGCGTAGACGCCCGGTATGTTCAGATACTTCGGCCCATGCAGGAACTGAACCCACGGGTCGAAGGCGTAAGCCGCATCTGAATAATTGCCGTATTGCAGGTTGTCGAACTCCAGTTTGACCTTCGAATATTTCTCATAGCCATTTGATGCATAGCCGGGCGTGTTTTCGAGCAGATTTGCCGCCGGGCCGCAGCCCGTGCCCGACTCGGCCTCCGTCCATGGAGTCCAGCCGTAGACATGCAGCAGGATGCGATCGGGGGTGGCGTCGACCGGCGTTCCGTGCACGGGCCGCTGCTGGAGAACAGAGCTGAGGTAGTTGGCATAATTGTCCATAACGATCTGTTTGACGTCGAGCAGCGCGTCGCAAAAGGTCGCTGGGCCATTGGCGCTGTGGCTGCACGAACTCGTGTAACTGGCCCAATTGTCGCGGAGCGCCTGGATCGGGGCCCATACGTTGGTCGGCCACTGCGGCACCGGATCGAGATCGGCAGGCGGATTGGCGCCGCTCAATCTCGCCAGGAGCTCGAGCGGCGAGGGCAGCTTCGGAATGCGTTCGGTCGTGCCGTCGGAATAGGTGACCACGAAGCGCGGCCAATTGAAGTCAGTCTCGAACTGCTTGAGAATTGGCCGGAAGCTCCCAGGCGGCTGGACCGGCTGCATCGGCGAACCGACATAGCCGACCTGGTCGTTCTGGTAGGGTCCCATCGCGCCCGTCATATAGGCCACGTTCACGTAACTCACGTCGAAGTCGGCGTTGGTCACGTCGAGTGAATTCGGCGGCGAGTCATTGATGACCGGTTGGGCCTGACGGGCGCCTAGGGTGGCTTCGAACAGCTGGCTCGGGCCATTTTTCGGCAGCGTGCCCTTGGAGTCTGAGAAGAATTGCAACTGGCATCCGCTGCAGCTCGGAAACGTTGGATTTGCCGCCTGAGATGTCAGCGGCGTTTGATACTTCCTCGATATCGAATTGTAATCCTCCGTGAACGCCCTTGGCGGCGTCGATGTCGGGCTGGAAAAAATCTGGATATTTTCGCCCTGCCACCATTCCGCATATTGGTCGTTCTGCGTCGGGTCTACGGTCGCAACCAATTGGGTGAACAAGGGGATCGTTATCGAGACGCTCTGCCCCGGCGCGATGCCACCTTCTGGATTGATATAGAACCTGAAGGTCATATCCCTCCCATAGTTCAAAGTGCCGGTTTTGCTGTTTGGAACCTGGCAGATCGCCTGGATCCAGACATCCGGCGTGCCCAAGCCAGTTTCCAGCTCGGGGAAAATATATTGGTCTGAGTCGTTGAAAATCTTAAGGGTCTGCGTCGGAGGTTGTGAGGGGCAGTTTTGAGCCCTTGCCAGGTCACAGGCGCCGAAAATCGCCACCGCAAAAAAGGCGGCAATTCGCAGCGCAGACCTCACTTTGCCTATTCGAGCGCAATGCATTTTTCCCTCCCCACCCGTCGCCTCGCGCCGCTTTCAAAGACAGCGCGCTTTGGAAGTCGCGTTCAACGCCATGAACTTAAGAGAAGCCTCCTTGTAGTGTTTTGGACGGCTTTGATCCAGGATTTTGCCGCCGTGGCGCAGCGGCCAGCGCAATCGAGTAGCAACGGTGGACCGAATTGTGTTTGAGCCGTAATCTCAGCCGCGCAGGCATCACATGGAGACCCTTTTGAAACTCGGGCTGGCGCTCGTCATCGCCGCGGCGCTTGTCGCTCTTCCCGCCGAGGCGTTGGAGTGGCGCTGGAGCTATCAGGGCGAGGGGGTCGCGGCGTCGGGCTCCTTCACCACGAAGGACACGCCAAACGCCGACGGCTTCTACGAGATCACCGGGATCAAGGGCGAGATGAATGGCGTCGCCATCACCGGCCTGCAGCCGGCCGGAACGTCAATCCCCGGCAACGACGGCTATCCGGTCGACGGTCTCGTCAGAACCGAAACGCCGCAGCTTTCGCTGCATGGCTTCGGCTACGCGCTCGCCGATGGGGCCTATGCCAATCCGTTCTACGGCGATCATTTCGTCCCGCCGGGCGTTTACGCGTTTTTTTCCGATCCACCCAACCGCAAGACGAGCGAGCCGTTGGTGAAGTTCACCGCGACGATCGTCCCTTAGCGCGTCCGCTGGGCGCTCGCGGCCGAACCCGCGTCTTTCGCGTCTTGACCATGACAATGGTTTGTACGAAAGAGCGCTCATGATCGCCCGCTCGCTCATCCGACTCCGACGACGCTGAAAGCGCGAGCTCGCGCGCGAGCGCGACTTATCTTTCGGCTTTCGGATTTGGCGAGGGGTATCCATGTCAGCGACAATCTTCATCGACGGCGAAGCGGGCACCACCGGCCTGCAAATCAGGGAGAAGCTCGCGGGCGTCTCCGGCCTGAAGCTCGCCAGTCTGCCGCCCGAAGCGCGCAAGGACGCGGCCGCCAAACAGAAGCTCTACGGCGAAGTCGATGTCGTCATCCTTTGCCTGCCGGATGAGGCGGCGAAAGAGGCGGCGCATCTGATCGATGCGATGGGCGCCGACGCACCCCGCGTCATCGACGCGTCATCCGCCCATCGGGTCGCGCCGGGCTGGACCTATGGCTTTCCCGAGCTTGTCGCGGGGCAGGGGGAAGCGGTCGCCAAAGCCGACAAGGTCACCAATCCCGGCTGTCACGCGACCGGGGCGATCGCGCTTCTGCGCCCGCTGACCGACGCCGGCTTGATGCCCAAGGACGCGGCCGTTTCGATCGGCTCGGTCAGCGGCTATTCGGGCGGCGGCAAGTCGATGATCGAGGCCTATGAGACGGGCAAAGCGCCCGCGTTCGAGCTCTATGGGCTTGGGCTCGAGCACAAGCACATGCCGGAAATTCAGCTCTATTCCGGCCTCACCGCACGGCCGATTTTCGCGCCTTCGGTCGGCAACTTCCGGCAGGGCATGCTGGTCAGCGTGCCGCTGCATCTCGACTTGTTGCCGGGCAAGCCCAAGATCGCCGACCTCATCGCCATCTTCAAGAAGCACTACCGGGGCCAGAAGCATTTTCATGTCGCGGAGAGCGGCGAGACGCCGCGCATCGAGCCGGAATCGCTCAACGGCACGAACGACATCGAAATCCACGTCTATCCGAATGAGGCTCGTGGCCAGGCGCTGCTGGTCGCGAAATTCGACAACCTCGGCAAAGGCGCCTCGGGCGCGGCGGTGCAGAACCTCATGCTGATGCTGGGGCGGTAGCGCGGTCGGCAGAGGAAGGCGGTCATCCCTCCGGCGCGCCCGCCTTTCGTACGCCGTCGTGATAGAGCTCGAGCTGGGCGAGAAACGTCGGATGGTTGCTAACCGCAGTCCAGACGCCGCGATCGCGGGATATGCAATAGGTCCGGTTCAGCGCGAGACCTGCCTTGACCGCTGAACGCGCCTCGTCGACCCGACCAAGATGCGCGAAGGCGGACGCAAGGAAAAAGTGCGAATGCGGGAAATTTCGGTTGGCCTCGATGGACCGTCGAAGCCACTCGACCGCCTGCTCGTAAGCCTGGACGCCGATCTTCGACATGCCTGCGAAACTCATCCAGGCGAAAGCTCTCGGATCTCGCGGACTAAGGCGCAGGGCCTCCATAATATGGAACTCCGTTTCGTTCGACCGGCCGATAAACAGCTTGCCATATCCAATGAGGGCGTGGACGTGGGCAAGATTTCGATCCAGCTCCAGCGCGCGTTCGCATCTGGCGATGCCCTGGGCAGCCCGCCTGGTCCAGATTTCGACGAGTCCGAGCCACATTTGGCCTTGCGTGTGATTTGGAGCCAGCGATAGCGCGCTGGTCAATTTCGCTTCGGCCGACGCGAAGGCCGCGACGGGTTCGGGCGTCAGGGACGATGCGGCTTCGACTGCGTGCGTCGCCGCTGATCCGATGAGCGCGTCGACATTATCGGGAGAGGCCGCGAGCGCGCGATCGAAGAAATGGCGCGCCCGCGCCAAATGGTCAGGCGTCGGACCCTTATGAAGCCAGGCCAGACCTTGAAAGTAGAGATCCATCGAGTCGGGGTTCGGGCTCTGTTCCGCGCGGCGCGCCTCGGCCGCGACAAGCTGGGCGTTGAGCGCGCCCGCCAGGCGCGCGACGATTTCGTCCTGCATGTCGAAGAGATCGGCGACCGGCTTATCGAACCGCTCGGCCCAGAGATGGCTGCCCGATTCCGCGTCGATGAGCTGCACGTTGACGCGCATCCGAGCGCCGGCGCGCTGGACGCTTCCCTCGAGGATATAGCGGACGTTCAGCTCGCGGCCCATCGGCCTTCGACATCGATCGGTCTTGCCCTTGTAGGTGAACGCGGTATTGCGCGCGATTACGACCGCGCTTCGTATCCGCGACAGATCGGTCGTCAGGCTCTCCGTCACGCCGTCGACGAAATGCTCTTGCTCCGGATCGCCGCCGATATTGGCGAAGGGCAGAACGACGATGGAAAGGCGAGGGGGGCTTGCCTCGCTCTTCAAGACGCTATCTTCCTCGGCTTGCTGTGCGATCTCTGGCGGCGTGAAGCGCAGCCCATCAAAGCGGTAGCCCTCGCCGGGCACCGTGACGATCAGGCGAGGCTGCTTGGGGTTAGGCTCGATCTTGCGCCGCAACTTGCCCACCAGCACGTCGACGCTGCGGTCGTACGGCTCGAAACGCCGGCCTGTCAGGGCGTCCAGCAACGTGTCGCGGCGGATAACCCGCCCTGGCCGCGTGACGAACATCTTCAGCAGGGCGAACTCACCGCGGGTCAGCGGGATCGCGTCGCCGGAATCGCGGGCGAGCGTACAGGCGTCGAGATCTGAGGACGAAACCGGCGAAGCGCATGAGCGATAACGATCCACGCGGCAAATCGTCAGCGTCCAATTTCGTGGCGTCGCGCATCAGGGCTCATTCTCTCCACAACGCGCGGTTGAAACACGCTCCGAAGTTCGTTGACCCCGTCAACGTAAGCGGTTTGCGGCGTCAATCCCGCTGCATCGCGCGTGAGCGCTCACCCTCGGGAGCATGCTCAAATTACACGGCGCTTACAAGCCGCTTACCGCCCGAACATATCCGGTTTGCACCGGGGGTCGATTGTCATCGGGTTCGGTCATTCGATGGCCGTCCCAGTCGGGGCGGGCGTCGAACGTCCGAGAAGCGAGACATCTTCCGGCTGTGTGCGAACGCGCCACAATCTCTCTGGGCTACCTCACCGTTCTAGCATTTCCAACGAAGAAGAGGCTGAACAATGGTCTTCCAAATCGTCGCGATGATTTGCGTAGCGGGTATGCAACCTCAGGACTGTGCGCCCGAGGTGGGGCACTCCCGCGATGTCGCAATTGTTGGCGAGGTCCAGAACGAGATGATGTGCGGTATCCAAGCACAACGGACTTTGGGCGGGATTGCCGTGTTCCGGAACCTAGCGCCGGGCGAGTTTATCAAGACCATGTGTGTTCGAAAGGGATGAGGGTAGTGGTCCGATCCATATTGTGGGCCGGCTCCGCACGACGCCGAAGGTTGATTTCTCCGCGTTGAACGGCGGCCGCTCCGCTCACCGACCCCGTTCCCGAGCCATCGACGTGCGCGATGATCCTCATGTGGGGCCGGGGCCGGGCTTCCTCGGCCTCCGAAGGCGAGCGGCCCTCCCGTTCCCCCAAACACCATATCGGGACCAGATGGCGCGGCACGACGCGCAAGCCGTCAATGCGCGCGTGTGCCCAACACCAATCGCACGACAAGGCGAACGATCGTCTCGACGATCAGGCCGGCGAGATAGGCGAGCGCGGAGCCGAACAGGCCCGCGGCGATCACGCGTCCGGTCATCGAGCCGCCGAAGTCGAATGAGCCGCCGTTCAGCGTCCGCATGACGAGCGTGAAGGGCAGGGCGGCGAGCGACAGCGGAAGGTCGGCGAACCAGGTCCCGGAGCGCCTCACATAGTCGACATAGAGCGCGACGAACGCCAGCGCGTAGACGGCGGCGAAGACCGCCCCCGTCCACGACCACAGGCGTTTCATTCCGAAGGGCTCAACCCGCCTTCCACGCGACCACGTTCTGCGTTTGCTGCCCGAGCCCATCGATGCCGAGCGTCATCGTATCGCCGGCTTTGAGGAAACGCGGCGGCTTCATGCCGGAGCCGACGCCGGGCGGCGTGCCGGTGGTGATGACGTCGCCAGGCTCGAGGATCATGAATTGCGAGATGTAGGATATGAGCGTCTTGACGCCGAACACCATCGTCTTCGTCGATCCGGTCTGCATGCGCTGGCCGTTGACGTCGAGCCACATGCCGAGCCCCTGCACGTCCTTGATCTCGTCCGGCGTGACCAGCCAGGGCCCGAGCGGGCCGAAAGTCGGCGCGCTCTTGCCCTTCACCCACTGACCGGACCGTTCCAGCTGAAACTCGCGCTCCGACACGTCGTTGCAGACGCAGAAGCCCGCGACATGGGAGAGCGCCTGGCTCTCGCTGACGTAGCTCGCGCGCGTGCCGATGACGATCGCGAGCTCGACTTCCCAGTCGGTCTTTTTCGAGCCCTTGGGGATCATGACGTCGTCGTTCGGCCCGACGACGCAGGAAGGGGCCTTGTTGAAGAGCACCGGCTCCTTGGGGACCGGCATGCCGGACTCGGCCGCGTGGTCGGCGTAATTGAGCCCGACGGCGATGAAATTGCCGACCTGCGCGAGGCATGGGCCGATCCTGGGCGTGCCGCGCACCGCGGGCAGGGATTCCGGCTTGAGCTTGGCCAGGCGGGCCAGAGAGCGGGGGCTGAGCACATCGGCGTCGATGTCCGCTCACCACTTCGCTCAGGTCCCGCAATTTTCCGCTTCCGTCGACCAGCGCCGGCTTTTCCTTACCTGCCCTGCCATATCGTGCGAGTTTCATAAGCCCTCCGTTGAAGCCGCCCGTAGTCAGGAATCGCCATCGCGCCCGGCTGCTCGGCGGCCAATGCCATCCTACCAAACGCTGGCGGAGCGGCCTCGTCAATCCTTGATGCTTGGCGCCCCGCTGCGCCGGCGCAGAGGGCGGAACAATCGCGGCGGCGCGAAATTGTGGGCAATCCCTTGGATTTCAGGCTGGACAAACCCTATATTTGTCGCTTGTTTCGGCGTGTCACTTGTTTGAGATTCGCAGATTCCCGCGGCGAGCAGATCGACTATGGAAGCGGTAAAGCGTTCACGTGAGAAAACGAAAAATTGTAGAGAAGAGCCTGCGTCCTGTCTCATTTCAGACTTGATCGTGGTTTCATGAAAATGTCATGTGCTGCTGGCTGCTCTGACCGCCACATAACAGCCAATTTATGTTAAACATCGAAACACGAAAAGAACCTCGATATGTCATCATTGGAACGGATCGCCCTGTTTATTGACGGGGCAAATCTCTACGCCAGCGCGAAAGCCCTCGGATTCGACATCGACTACAAGCGCCTTCTGAAGGAATTTCAAACCAAGGGACGCCTGATCCGAGCCTTTTATTACACGGCTTTGGTCGACGATCAGGAATATTCCTCCGTTCGCCCGTTGGTCGATTGGCTCGACTACAACGGCTATTCGGTCGTGACCAAGCCGACGAAGGAGTTCGTCAACTCGACCGGACGCCGGAAAGTCAAGGGCAACATGGATATCGAGCTCGCGGTCAACGCCATGGACATGGCGCCGCATCTCGACTTGATGGTCCTGTTCTCCGGCGACGGCGACTTCCGATCGCTTGTTGAATCGGTTCAGCGCAAAGGCGTTCGGGTGGCGGTCGTGTCGACGATTTCGACCCAGCCGCCGATGGTGGCGGATGAACTGCGCCGTCAGGCGGATGAATTCATCGATCTCGCCCACCTGATCCAGCGGATCGGACGCGATCCCGGCGACAGGCCGCCGCGTCCGATGGACCATCGCCGAAGCCAGTCCTTCGCCCCGATCCAGCAGCCCGTCGAGGAAGTGCGCGAGTAGGGCGTCGACCGCCGCGTGGCGTTCGACGTCAGCCCGTCGCACGACTGCCCGGATTGTCCGCGGCTCGCGGCCTTCCGGGCCGCGAACCGGGCCGCCTTCCCGGACTGGTGGAACGCGCCGGTGCCGACCTTTGGCGAAGCGGACGCGCGCGTGGCGATCGTCGGCCTTGCGCCGGGATTGCGCGGGGCCAACCGGACGGGGCGTCCCTTCACCGGCGACTACGCGGGCGAACTTCTCTATTCGACGCTCATCGAGTTCGGCTTCGCCTCGGGCGTCTACGATCGCCGGCCGGATGACGGCCTGACCCTCGTCGACTGCGCGATCATCAACGCGGTGCGCTGCGTTCCGCCGCAGAACAAGCCGACGCCAGAGGAAATCGCGACCTGCCGCCGCTATCTGACGCCGGCGATCGCGGCGCTGCCGCGGCTTAAGGTCATGGTCGCGCTCGGCCGGATCGCGCATGAAAGCACGCTGCGCGCGCTCAAACTGACCCTGGCGAAGTTTCCCTTCGCGCATGGCGCGCGCCATCCGGTGGCGACCGGCCTCAGCCTCTTCGACAGCTATCATTGCTCGCGCTACAACACCAATACCGGCGTGCTGACCGAAGCGATGTTTCGCCAGGTCTTCGCCTCGATCCGCGCCGAACTCGACCGCACGGATGTGCAGGCGCCGGTCGTTGGGTGAAAGTTGAAGGGTGGCCCGCGGGCCGCAGCGATTTGGGGGGACGAAATGAGCGCAAAGCTTTCGGCCAGATTGATCAAACGCCCGTGTTCGAGGTCACGATCGCGTCCCAGGCAGGGGCGAGCGCGAAAATTCTGACCTGGGGCGCGGTGGTGCGCGACCTCGTCGTGCCGGCCTCCAACGGGCTGCAGCGGGTCGTGCTCGGCCTCAACACGCTCGACGACTACCTCAACTACTCGCCATCTTTCGGCGCGGTGCCGGGCCGGTTCGCCAACCGGATCGCCAACGGCCGATTTGTCCTCGACGGCGTCGCCTATCAGCTCGAGCGCAAGCCCGGCGCAGAAGCATACGCTGCACGGAGGCCCGCATGGATTTGGCCACCGGATCTGGAAGCTCGGCGCGTATGATTCCTCATCGGTCGAGCTGATCCTCGAATCGCCGGACGGCGATTCCGGCTTCCCGGGCGACCTGACCGCGACTTGCGTCTACCGCCTGCTTGAACCCGCGACGCTCCGGGTCGAGCTCTCGGCGGTCTCAGACCGCCCGACCATCGTCAATCTCACCCAGCACAGCTATTTCAACCTCGACGGCTCGCCCGACATTCTCGACCATGAGCTGACGCTGTTCGCCGACTTCTACACGCCTGCCGACGACGAGCTCATTCCGACCGGAGAGATCCGCGCCGTCGCCGGCACGCCGTACGACTTTCGCACAGCCCCGCACGGTTCGCAATCCGAGCGCTCACGCCCTACGACACCAACTTCGTCGCCGCGCTTGAGCCCGACGAGGAAGGTCTGGCGCAAATCGCGGCGCTGCGTTCGCCGAAGAACGGGCTGACGATGAGCCTGTTCTCGACCGAGCACGGCGTCCAGTTCTACAGCGCGGCGCCCCTCAATTGTCCGGCGCCCGGATTGGACGGCCAGCATTACGGGGCGCATGCGGGCCTGGCGCTCGAGCCGCAGGCTTTCCCGGATTCGCCCAACCGCCGGCACTTCACCGATTGCGTGCTGTGGCCGGAGGACGAATACCAGCATGTGAGCGAATTTCGCTTCGCGTAACAGGGGTTTCGAGGAAATTCTCCGAGCTGACGCGAACGCGCGGCGACGCCTTTAAGGACGCATGCAAAGATCCGCCTCTAACTCTTGGTGAGTCCGCTGCTAATTCGTCATTGCGAAGAGCTGAAGCGACGAATCGAGCATGGAAGGTGGAGCGCCCCGACAACTCCTGGATCGCCGCGTTGCTCCGCTCCTCGCGAGGACGGATCAGCCCGGCTGACAGCCGCTCTCGGTGAGGACTCTTGCGACCTAGGAGCGCCGTGTTTGGAAGCGAGGATGGTCATCCCAGTGGCCGCCCTTTGACAATTAGCCTAGTATGGGCATATGCCCATTCCTTCGCAAGGCCTCCGCAACCGTTCGGGATGCGGCCGCCGGGAACCGGCTGCGCCCTCGTCGGCATCCGAAGGCGATCGCCACGAGACGCAATGAAGGAGCGAGCCATGTCGCAAGCGCCGATGGCCGGCTATCGCCCGGGCGAGTGTTTCGTCGGCGCGGCGCGCAAAGCGTCGCGCCGGCTCACTCAGTTCTATGACGACGCGCTCGAGCCGTGCGGTCTCAGATCGACGCAATATTCAATTCTTTCGGAGCTCGCCCGCTTCGCGAGCCCGCCGACGCTGGCCGAATTGGCGAGCGCGCTCGTTTCCGATCGCTCGGCGGTTGGCCACAATCTGAGGCCGCTCATTCGGGACGGCTATGTCGCGCTTGAGCCGGGGGCGGAGGATCGACGCGAACGGCGGATCGTCCTGACCCCTCAGGGCCAACTCGAAATATCGCGAGGCCCGGGCGCTTTGGCAGGCGGCGCAGGACGAATTTCTCGCAGTCTACGGCAAGGACCACAGCGAAAGCCTGCGCGCGGCGCTGCTCGACATCGCCTATGACCCGCGGCTCGGCCGGACTGAGCCGAGGGCCGCGCCATGACGCAAGAGGCTCTGACATCCGCGCCTGAGGCGCGACAGCGCCCGGCGCGATGGGTGAGCGGGCGGCGCGCGCGCGTCCTGCTTTGCGCCTCGGGCGTGTCGTTCATGATCATGCTCGATTCGAACATCGTCGCGGTCTCGCTTCCCTCCATCGCCCGGGATCTCAACGCGACCTTCGCCGACATCGAATGGGTGGTGAGCGCCTATGTGCTCACCTTCGCGGCGCTTCTGATGCCCTCGGGAGCGCTTGCGGATCGGTATGGACGGCGTCGGATGCTGATCGTCGGCCTCGCGATCTTCACCTGGCGTCGCTGCTGTGCGGCCTCGCGCCATCCGCGCTGGTCCTCAATGCGGCGCGAGCGCTGCAGGGCGTGGGCGCGGCGATCGAGCTTAGCGCGGCGCTGGCGGTGCTCGGGCACGCGTTCCAGGGCGCGGAACGAGCCAAGGCGTTCGGATTCTGGGGAACGGTCGTCGGCGTCGCCGTCGCCGTGGGTCCGCTCGTCGGCGGCCTGATCACCTCGACGTTCGGCTGGCGCTGGGCGTTTTTCGTGAACCTTCCAGTCGGCGCTGCGCTCATCTGGCTCGCGGTCGACGCCGTCGAAGAGTCTCGGGATCCGGATGCGCAGAGACTGGACGTTGCGGGCATGCTGTCGTTCGGCGGCGGACTCTTCTGTCTCGTCTGGGCGCTGATCGGCGCCAACCGCGTGGGTTGGTCGGCGGAACAGACGCTCGCCAAGCTCTTGGCGTCCGCTGTCCTGTTTGCGCTCTTTGTCGCGGCTGAACTGATCCAGGAGCGGCCGATGGTGGATTTCGCGCTCTTTCGCAAGCGCACGTTTCTCGGCGCGAGCTTCGCCATGCTCGGCTTCGCCGCCGCCGCTCAGGTCATGATGACCTATCTGCCGCTCTATTTGCAGAACGTCTTCGCGCTCAGCCCCGCCGCCGCGGGCCTTGGCATGCTGCCCTTCGCGCTGCCGCTGTTTCTCTGCCCGCGGATCGCCGCGTCTCTGTCGAGCCCGCATATCGGGCCGCGATCTCCTGGCTCTCGGCCTTGCGATTGTTGCGATCGGCAATCTCGCGACAGCCGCCATGGTCGCCGCTCATCTCGCTTATGGGTTCGTCGCGATCGGCATGCTGATCACCGGCTGCGGCGCCGGTTTGCTCAATGGCGAAACCGCAAAAGTGTCGATGAGCGTCATCCCGCCGGAGCGCGGCGGCATGGCTTCCGGCATCAGCGGCACGTTGCGTTTCGTCGGCCTGGTGACCGGGATCACCGGCCTTGGCGTCGTGCTCGCGTCTCAGACCGAAAGGCATTTCGTTGGCGGAGCGTCGGCTCTGCCTTTATCGGGAAGCGACGCGCATCAGATCGTCGCCAGGATCGTCGCTGGCGACATCTCGGGCGCAGCCGGCCAGACTGCCGAACCTTTTCGCTCGGCGTTTGCCGAGCTGGCGCGCGTCAGTTTCGCTTCCGGGTTCACCTTGGTTCTGCTGGCCGCAGGCGTGACGGCGGCGCTGGCCGCGGGGCTGACCTTCGCCTTTGTCAGTCCTGTCGAAACCGCGCCGGTTCGGCTGCGCGCCGTGCCTGAGACGGCGACTCCCGAACTTCTCGATTAGGGCTTCGCCATGGTGAGCGCCGCGATAGAAAGCGCCCTTAATCGCCCCGTCTGGTCGGCGCTGACCACTGGCGACCGCCGGTTTGCCGAAGGCGGGTCGCTGGCGCTCCGTTTTCCTCCCGACATCGCGCCCTTCGCGGCGACGGCGGATGACTCGCCCGAAGCGTTCGCAGCCTTGAGGGAGCTCCTTGCGGAAGACGGGCGCGTCGCTTTGGTTACGCTCGATATGCTCAAGCCTTACCCCGGTTTTGAAGTCGTGCGGGAAGCGCCGATCATCCAGATGATCGCTGACGCGGAGACGCCGGCGCCGGCTGAGGGTCCTGCGCCCATCGTGCTCGGTCCGAGCGACGTCCCGGACATGCTGCGTCTTACGCAGCAGACGAACCCCGGCCCGTTTGGTCCGCGCACGCATGAGCTGGGTCAATATATTGGCGTTCGGGTCGACGGCGCGCTCGCCGCCATGGCTGGCGAGCGCATGCGGCTCGACGGACGCGGTCGAGATCAGCGCGGTCTGCGTTAGCCCAGAGCATCGCGGCAAAGGCTACGCCGCATTTCTCGTCGCCTGGCTTGTCCGCAAGCTTCGCGGGGAGGGCGCCACGCCTTTCCTGCATGTGTTCACGGACAATCCCGCCATCGCTCTTTATGAGCGGCTTGGATTCACGAAGCGCAAGACGCTCCGCCTCACGGTGCTGGCGCGCGCTGAAGCTTGACCGATTGGGGCTTTCGGCGCTGCAAACTCGGGCGAGATGGCGGAAAGTCTGGGCAGTGCCCGCGCCGCCGTCTACAGAACATTGGAGGCGGAATAAGGGGAGGCAGCGATGGCCGAGGGCCTGACGATAATTGTTGATCAGAACCGCACAGAGACGGTCCAAGGGAACGAGACGATCACCATCGGCAAGGATCGCACAGAGAGGGTGCACGCGAACGAGACGATCACCATCGACAAGAACCGGACAGAGACGGTTCAAGGGAACGAGACGGTCACCGTCGGCACGAATCGCGCCCAGACGGTTGGGCTGAACGAGGAGCTAACCGTCGGCGTCTCGCGGACACAGACAATAGGGGCAGGGGAGGCGATCACCGTCGGCGCAGCGCGCACGATTTCGGTCGGCGCCGGCGCAGTCGATCACCGTGGGCAAGGACCAGTCGATCGCTGTGGCGGGGAACGAGACGACGTCGATCGGCAAGAACCGCTCGACCAGCGTGGGGGATAACGAGACGCTGGAGGTCGGCAAGACGATCACGATTTCGGCCGGCGATCAGATCGTGCTGAAGACCGGCTTGGCGACGATCACCATGAAGAAGAACGGCGATATTACGATCGAAGGCAAGCAGATAACCATCAAGGCGTCAGGGGACGTCATCATCAAAGGACAAAGAATCCTTCAAAATTGAGTCGGCTGTCCGGGCGGGTCAAGGGAGGCTGGCGCAGTCCGCGCGCTGGCGCGGACCTCCAAGGTGTGAGCCATCCACCTCATGACGCATCCGTAAGGACAACGGCTGACGTGTCTGCAGAGACAACATTTAATCCCGAATAAGCTCGTGGCGGCCGACAGGGGCACCGCCGCAAGGCAGCCTCCAGCCCATCGCGCCGGCCAGGCAAGCGCGAAGAAGGGATAGGCGCATGGTGAAGTCCTTTCGGTATGAAATCCTCAACACCTCGCTGAAGTCCCTGCATTTCGTGAGTTGAGGCGCGGGACCGGCTCTGATCCTTATCCATGGCTTTCCGCAGGATTGGACCGAGTATCGCGCCATCATGCCAAGACTGGCCAAGCGATTCACGGTGGTGGCGTTGGATCTGCGCGGCATAGGAAAGTCGACCATCGCGAGCGGCGGCTATGACGCCGATACCCCGGCCAAGGACGTGTATGAGCTCGCAAAGGCGCAAAAGCTCGACCACATCTATGTCGTCGGGCACGATCTCGGCGGCCAGGTCGCCTATGCCTTCGCCCGCCAGTATCCCTCGGCGACCCGGGGCGCGATGCTCCTGGATGCGCCGCTTCCCGGCATCGACGGCTGGGACGATGTCGACCACGATCCCAGTGTCTGGCACATCCATTTCATGCAGGTTCCCGGCTTGCCTGAAAAACTCTTGGCCGGCCGTCAGAATGCTTGGCTCGACTACTTCCTTCAGTTCGGCAAATTCAGCCCGGCGGACAAGGCGGATTCTATGCAGCTTACGACTCAAGCGACCACATAGGGGCGGCGCTTTCGATCTACCGCGCCTTTCCCGCCAACGGCCGCGCCAACGCAGCCGCCAAAGGGCCCAACGACACGCCGATCACCATCGCCACCGGCGACAAATCGCCGTTCGCTCACCTCATCCCGAACGATGGCGGCGGTTGTGCGCCGTCGGTTCCAGCCACGTTGATACCGACACGGTGGCGAACAGTGTCCACTATCTGGTTGAGGACAATCCCGACGGCGTCGCCGCTCTGATCGAGCGGCATGGTGGAAAGTAACCGGCGATATCATCCCGCGAGTGCGCGCCCGCAGAGGCAATGGCAGAGCATGACCCAGGTCGACCAAGGCGGCGCGGCCGGCCAGCCCGAACCGCTATTTCCCAGGGGTCGAGTGCTCGAGATCGGCTTCCCGACCTTCACACCGCGCATCACTTTCCGCTCCGAACGCGAACTCACCGTGGAAATCGTCGCGGGGGAAGGCGTCGGTTTCGCCGATACAGTCGAATATGAAACGGTCGCCGTTCGCGCCGGGCTCGCAATTCTCTCGTGGCAGGAACACATCGGAAGCACGATCGTACACGTGCTCGATTTCATCTCCGGTCAGGCCTATACCGCGGTAACCCCAGCGAAGGGTGGACTCTGGCGACTGACCGGCCAGATTGAAATCAAATCTTGAATCTGACTTTCGGGCGCTGATCTGATGACGGCACCCGTCCAAACCTCGACCGATACTCATCTCGCGCTCTGACGATTTCTGGTTCGAGCCTGATTAGCGCAAGCGGGAGCGGGTGCGACGCTCGTCGTTTGTCGACTGGCCGGTCTATCCGCGCTTGGGGCGTACTATGCAAGGGTCAACGCGTGCGCGCGATTCGGGCTGGCGTCCCGAAGGCCTCGTGCCTCAAGGAACGCGGCAAGGTCGGCGTATCTATTCTAGTCTAGAGCAAGCTGGATCGAGTTTGAATCGGTTTGGATTCCCGAATCGGCATTGTTCTGATTCAACCTGCTGGCTGGGCGGAGGCCAGCAGGGATGGCCAGTGCCTATTCGCAAGACTTGCGCGACCGGGTGATCGACGCGGTGGTTGGGGGAGAGATGAGCCGGCGGGCGGCTGCGGCGCGCTTTGGGGTGAGCGAGTCCTCGGCCATCAAGTGGGTGCAGCGCTTCGAACGGAGCGGTTGGCGGGCGGCGAGCAAGATGGGCGGATACCTCCGTCCGAGGCTTGATCCGCATCGTGAGTTTCTCGAAGCGCTGAGAGCGGAGAAATCCGACATCACCCTGCAGGCGCTTTGCGACCGGTTGGCGGAGCGTGGGGTCCGGGCCGACACGGCAATGATGAGCCGCTTCTTCCGCCGCATCGGCGTCACGCTCAAAAAAAGACGCTTATCGCGCGCGAGCAGGATCGTGCGGACATAAAGCGCCATCGCAGGCGCTGGCGAAGCCATCAGAAGCGCGTCGATCCTTCGCGACTGGCGTTCATCGACGAGACCTGGACCAAGACCAACATGACCCGGCTCTAAGTTGGGCGCCGCGCGGACGTCGGCTCGTCGCCAAGATCCCGCACGGCCATTGGAAGACCGCGACATTCCTGGCTGCGCTGCGCAACGACCGCATCGACGCGCCCTGCGTGTTCGACGGTCCCATCAACGACGAGCGGTTTCTCGCCTACGTCGAACAGTTCCTAGTCCCGACCCTCAAGCGCAACGACATCGTCGTGCTCGACAATCTAGGATCGCACAAAGGCAAAGCCGTGCGAAACGCGATCAAGGCCGCCGGCGCGCGTCTCCTGTTCCTCCCAAAATACTCACCCGCCCTCAACCCGATCGAGCAGGTCTTCGCCAAGATCAAAGGCTTCGTCCGAAAAGCCGCGCCCCGAACCCTCGACGCCGTCTCCGACGCTCTCGCCAAAGCCCTCACCACCATCCCGCCAGACAAATGCGCAAACGATCTCACTGGCGAAGCTTATGCCTCAGCCTAAATGCTGATGGCTCTAGGCTCAGGACTCATTGATCAGAGCCAAAAGGCGACGGCTGCGGCGATACAGATTGCCGACAAGCAGGTATGGGCGCAGCGGTCGTATCGGGTGTGGATGCGCCGCCAATCTTTGAGCTGTCCGAACATATTTTCGATCCTGTGGCGCTGCTTGTAGAGCAGGGCGTCATAGGGGATGGCGACCTTCCGATTGGATTTCGATGGGATGCAGACGGCGATGCCGCGCTTTGCGAGGGCGGCGCGGAACCAATCCGCGTCGTAGCCCTTGTCGGCGAGAAGCTCCTTGGCCTTGGGCAGGGCGGGCAACATCAGCGCCGCGCCCTTGTAGTCACTCATCTGCCCCTCGCTTAAGAGCATGACAAGCGGGCGTCCACGGCTGTCGCAAACCGCGTGCAGCTTGGAGTTCAGGCCGCCTTTGGTGCGCCCGATACGTCGGGGAACAGGCCCTTTTTTAAAAGGCTTGCAGCCGTGCGGTGCGCCTTTAGATGCGTGGCGTCGATCATGATCCGCTCCGGTTTGCCGCCCTTGGCCGCCAGTTCGGCGAAAATCTTGTTGAACACGCCGAGGCGGCTCCAGCGAACAAACCGATTGTAGATTGTCTTGTGCGGGCCATAGTCGCGCGGAGCGTCGCGCCAACGCAGCCCGTTCTTGATCACAAAGACGATCGCGCTGACGATCCGCCGATCGTCCACCCGCGCAATCCCATGCGAGAGTGGAAAATACCGTTCAATCCGACGCATCTGAACCCGCGACAGCAAAAACAAATCAGCCATGGCGAAGCCTCCCAACCTCCGCCTATGGCCCAAGACCCCTCCCGCGCGGCTCTGGTCAGCTAGGCTCAGGACCTATTAAAGTTCTTGCTTGGGTGCGGGATGGCTGATTCATCGCTCGCCCATCAGGGTCTGTTAAAGTATCGTCGTAAACCGAGGCCGGCGGCTCACAAAGACAATCCTTTGGGCGGCAGGCGAAAAAGCATCATCCGGGGAGGAAAACAAAGGTGCGCGCCATTGAAGATCGTTGGTATTACGACGTCACCGATTTGGAATGGCAGACGCAGCTTGACGCGCTGTTGCAGCGTCGGGGCGAAGATCTCGTACTCCTGCGCGGAGGGTCGGTCATCACGCTCGACAAGGAGCTTGGCGATTTCGATCGCGGTGATGTCCTGGTCAAAGGGAATAAGATTCTTCGCGTCGGCGCTGATCTGAGCGGGGCGGCAGCCGACGGCAACGCGATCGTCATCGACGTCAAAGGCATGATTGTCATGCCCGGTCTGGTGGACGGCCACAAGCACTGCTGGCAGAATCAGTTTCGTGGCCTGATCGTCGACGCGTCGATCGGCGAGTATATGGCGACGGTGCATGCCGGCTTCGCCAAGGCTTATGATCCTGAAGACATGTTTGTCGGCGACATGGTGACCACGCTTGGTCTGCTCGACTGCGGAGTGACCACCGTTCTCGACTTTTCGCACAATACGCGCTCGCCCGCACACACGGACGCGGTTTTCCGCGCCTACAAACAAGCCGGGATTCGCGCGGTTCACGCTTCCAGCGCTCCTTCCGCAGGGACATGGGACGAACACTGGCCCATGGACCTTGAACGCATTCGTGACGCCTATCACGACCCCGACGGCCTTACGACCGTACGCATGGGACTTGTCGAGATGCGCCCATGGCCCCTTGAGAAGATGGTCATGCACGGCCGAGACCTTGGCCTTTCGATTACGATCGACGGCGTTTGCGGCGAATTCTGCAGCGAAGTCGAAAAATTGGGCGACGCCAATCTGCTCGGCCCCGACGTAACGCTCATCCACCTGTCCGGCATTACCGAACGGGCCTGGAAGATGATTAAGGAGAACGGCGTGCGGGTGACGCTCGCCACGACCTCGGACGAGCAGATCGGGCTCGGCAATGGCCTATCCCCCGTGCAGGAGGCTTTGGACCTCGGCATACGGCCGAGCCTCAGCAGCGACGTCGAGGTATCGCTCGCGACGGATATGTTCACGCAGATGCGGCACGCTCTGAGCACGCAGCGAATGTTCCAGACCAAGGCCACCTATGACGGCGAGGTCGCGCGACCCAGCTACATAACCAATCGGGACGTCCTCGAGATGTGCGTCGTGCAAGGGGCGCACGATCTGGGTCTGGGCGGCGTCACCGGCTCGCTGACCCCTGGCAAATTCGCCGATATCGTCTGCATCGCGGCTTGGGAGTTCTCCAATCTGCCGCTGAATAATGCGATCGGCACCGTCGTTCAGGGAACGGACCGCAGCGCCATTCGCCACGTTATGGTCGGGGGCCAGCCGCGAAAGTGGAACGGCAAACTTGTCGGGCAGGACATCAACAAGCTGAGGCGCGACGCGGCGGCGTCACGGGACAAGATCGCGAAGCTGGCGGGATTCAACTATACGCCCTGCCACCCGTATCGGCCGGTTGAAACCCAGGAGCTCGCGGTGGCCGCCGACTGGCTGCGTCGGCGGCCGGTTCGTTGATCAAGTGAGAAGCAACGGCCCGGGGATCTCGCCCGGATGATCTCCACGATCCGCCGGAAATCCCGGCCAACCCTCTATAGGGCGGCCTGCGGTGACGACCTTTTGGCGAAAGGCACACAGAGCAAAGCGCCGATGGTCAAAACGGCGATCATGATCCAGGCTTCGTTGATCGCCTGAACGAGCGCAGCCTTTTCGACGAGCGATTGCACCATCGCGAGCGCTGGGCCCTCGAGCGGGCCGGTCGGGCGGTTCATGAACATGTCGAGCGGTATGCCGACAAGCTTGGCTGTGTCGACGTCGCCGGCCTCCAGCTTCTTCGTGAAGGCTGCCCCAAGCGCAGGCGAGCGGGTGTAGATCACGGTGTCGATCATCGCGAGCCCGATGGCGCCGCCGAGATTGCGCATCAGATTGAAAAGGCCGCTCGCGTCAGGCACGCGGCTCGGCGCCAAGTGGCCAAGCGCCAGCCGCGTCGGCGGAAGCAGACAAAACATGATCGCAAGTCCGCGAATGACCTGCGGCCAAAACATAGCGTTGAAATCGGTTTCCGCCGTCTGCAGTCCGCTCAAGCCCAGACCGACGGCAAACACTCCAAACCCAAGCGACGTGAGCAGCCGAGCCTCGACGCGCTGTTCGAGCGCAACGGCGATCGGCGCGGTCATGAGCTGCGTCACGCCCGTGACCAGCATGATCGCGCCGATCTCCAGAGCGTTATGGCCTCTGACGAACGCCAGAAAGACGGGCATGAGATAGACGGAGCCGAACAGGCCGATCCCTAAGACGAAACTCAGAACGCAACCGATCGCGAAACTTCGATCGGCGAAGGTCGCGAGACTCACGATCGGGCGCGATGCGCTGAGCGTTCGTCTGACAAAGCTGACCGAACTCGCGAAGCTGAGCGCCAAGAGACCCGCGACCAGGCCGGAGGTCCAGCCGCGCGTCGGCGCTTCCTTGAGCGCGACCTCAAGCGCGGCAAGCCCAATCGCCAACAGCGCCAGCGACAGCACGTCGAGCCGGCGCGCCTCGCCGAGCCGCATCGGCTCCTTTGGCAACAGGATGCCGGCGACAATCGCCGAAATGATCCCGGGCGCGACATTGATCAGGAACAGCCAGTGCCAGGAATAGGTCTCGGTGATCCAGCCGCCGACGATCGGTCCGACGGTCGGCGCAAGCACCGCCAATACGCCAGCGAATGTGGTCGCCAGACCCTGACGCGCGACTGGGAACAGGAGGAACACCGCGGCAAAGACGGCCGGGATCAGCGTGCCCCCGGAAAAGCCCTGCAGAACTCGCCATGCGATCAGCATCGGGAAATGGTCGCTCGCGGCGCATCCGACCGACGCCAGTGTGAACACGGAAACGGACAGCACGAACAGCCAGCACATGCTGAGCAGGCGCGTGAGGAAGCCGGTCAACGGGATCGCGACGACCTCCGCGATCAGATACGCGGTCTGCACCCAACTCATCTGGTCCGGCGGAATGTCGAGGGCGCTCTGAATTGTCGGCAACGACGTCGCCACGACCTGCACGTCGAGGATCGCCATGAACATGCCGACGCACATCATCGCAAAGCCGATCGACGTCGAGGCTAACGCAGCGACCGGTGTGTTGCGCTCAAGCGCGTTCGACACGGCGCGATCCGGTCAACGCGATGCGTCTCGGCACGGATTCGGATCGATAGCAGGATCGCATTGGCTGCGGAGAAGATGAGAGCAATCCACGGCAGGCCAAGGCAAAGGGGGAGGGTGGCGATTTCGCCAACGACGACGAGATAGTTTGGATGCGAGACGAGGCGATAGGGGCCGTTCGACACAAGGGCCGAGCCCGGAAGGACGATGATGCGAGTGGTCCAACGGGGGCCAAGCGTCATGAGAGTCCAAACCCGCAAAACCTGGAGCGACAGAAAGACTGCGAGCCAGGTTGGATCGATCATACGCGTTGCGCCGAAAATCCATAGACTGGCGAACCAGAGGGCGTGCATCAGCACGATCGCCGGATAGTGCCCGGGAGCGAACTCGACGGCGCCCTTTGCCATGAGCGCCGCTGTATTGCGGCGCGAGAGAGTGAGTTCCGCAATCCGTTCGGCGGTGACGAACCCAAGAAGCAGGGCGGCGGCCGTCACGCGGCTCTCTTCAGGGAAACACAACTCGAGGTGAAACCAGGCCCCATCGCAGTCAACAATGTGCGCGAAGGCAAGCCCGCGCGAAGGATACGGTCCAGCACGAAGAGCACGGTCGGCGACGACATGTTGCCATAGTCCGCGAGGACCGCGCGTTCGTGGTCGAGAGAACCCTGCTCGAGCGACAGCGCGCGTTCCAGGGCCAGGATGACCTTCGCGCCGCCAGGATGACAGGCGAAGCGATCGACATCTTCGAGAGCCAGTCCGCCGCGGGCCAGAATGCCGGCGATTGCCGGTGCGATGTGCGCTTGCGCGAACGGCGGGATCGCGCGGTCGAATATGACGCCGAAGCCTTGCGGATCGATTCTCCAGCCCATGATGTCGAGCGTGTCGGGCCAGGTGTGCTGGCCGCTCATCTCAACGGCGGCGGCGCCGCCGTCGTAAGCCCTAAGCACGCAGGCGGCCGCGCCGTCCCCGAACAGCGCCGTGGCGACAATATTCGCCTTGGTCAATTCATCGAGGCGGAAGGCGAGGGTGCAAACCTCGACCGCGACCAGCAACACAATGCTGCCCGGACGCGAGCAGGCGAGGCGGGAAGCAATCGAGAACCCGGAGACGCCGCCGGCGCAGCCAAGGCCGAAGACGGGAACCCGCTCGACATCGGCGCGAAACCCCATGCGCCCGGCGACTCTCGCCTCGAGGCTGGGCGTCGCAACCCCAGTCGATGAGATCGTGACGATCGTGTCGACCTCTGCGGCGCTCAAGCTCGGCGGCGTCCAGAGCGCGGGTCGCCGCGTCGACGAAGAGCTGGCATGCGCCCTCGAGATAGGCGCTTGTGCGCTCTGGCCAGCCGAGCGGCTTGAGGTACCAATCGATTGGCCGCACCGCATGGCGTTGGCGAATTCCGGAGCTCTTGAAAACGCGCGCCATGCGGTCGAAATCGTCATAGCGCCCGGCGAAACCGCGACTCGCGGCCGACGCGACGTCGGACTGATTCAGGACGTGCGGGGGAACCGAGGTAGCCAGCGAAACAAGCTTGGCGGACTGATCCATCGACACTCCGATTGCAATCACGACACACGGACGGCCAGACCGAAAACAATCGTGGCCCCAATTTATTCGGTAATGTGCAATCTGCTATTTATGCAGTCATTCCGGGCGGGTGCACTCACAATCTTGTGAGACACCAACGCTTTTCAAAAGCAAATGTTCAGGACATTCGCCGCTTCAGTTGAGTGGAGTTCGCGAAAAGACGTCGCGGCGACCACGCCTTGGCCTGGCTTGCCGGTGATCGCCGGATTGCGCAATGTGGGTCAATGGCGGGAGCGGCATGAGGGCTTTGATTGCGATCCTCGGAACGTTGGCCGCTTTCCCGGCATGCGCTCACGATCAATGGACAAACGGCGCGCCGATCCCCTCCTGGGTAAAAGATTCGTGCTGCGGTCCAGCGGACGCGCATCATCTGACGTCCGACCAGGTTCACCGGTACGGCGACTACTACCGCGTAGACGGGTTTCGTCGTCCGATCCCTATCGCTCTGGCGCTCCCGAGCGAGGACGGTGACTACTGGATTTTCTATCGGGACAAAAATGGAGCGCCGGGCATAAACGGCGGCGGGAGCGAGGGCCAATCGGGCGTCTATTGTTTCTTTGTGCCGATGGCGTTTTGAACCGGAGGTTCTGGAGAGATTGAAGCCGTCGGCCTGGATCGCTTCAATCCGGCGAAACGACGGCTGACGCCGCACTTCGGCGCCGAAGCTCGCTGAGCGGCGGATCGCGATCGATCTCGAAGAGAGCGGCTCGAAACTACGTTGGCATTGCCGATGGGCAGCGACTTCGGATACCCGCCGCGTAGCTCACTTCGAGGCGGAGGAGCACGACCGTAGCCTGAACAAGTTTCTTCCGAACCCGAATACTTTGTGGATTTTCTCACCCGAACCGCCGATGTTTGGAGCATCGACCTGGGGGACCAATGAAAGCGCACTACGCAAGGCTTTTCGCGGACGCTAGCGGAAAACCGTGTTTCGAAGACTTAAGCGTCGAACTGATTTCGGGATTCGCCGTCCCGCCAGCTGAGCCTTTGCACACAGCCCCATTCCTTCCTTCTGACGGGCCCACTTTCTGGATTGGCGCGCCGCCAAGTTGGAATGGAGGCGAACCGCACCCGGCGCCTCGCCGGATGATTTTCATCACCGTTCGAGGGGAATACGAGGTTTTCACAACTGACGGCGTCGTTCGAAAATTTCCGGTTGGAAGTATACTTGTCGTCGAAGACACAATCGGCCAAGGCCACTCGTCGCGCATTACGAGTGCCGAAGAGTGCATATTATTTGCCGTAGGATTGCCGCCCGTCTCCGATACGTGATTACATTTGCAGCCGAGCGCACCCTCGGGGCGGTTACGCAGCCACAGCGCCTGGGGATCGCCTCCGCCCAATCTTGTTCCGTTGGCCACTCGGCGTTACCCTCGCTACTCGCCGAACCTGACCGGACGACCGCGGCCGAGTTCGCCATCGGCGCGCGCCTGGAGGTAAGCGTAGATGTCGTCCACGTATGGCGCGACGTTGGGGTCTCCCGAAAAGCCCTTCATGACCGCCGCTCCGCTGCTTTGGCCGTCGCGCACGATACGACGGAAGATTTCGATATCGAGGAGGTGGTCCACGAGCGAAGGGCCAAACGATGAGCCCATTCCGTCGGGCCCGTGGCAGTGGTTGCAAACCGCATGGTAACGCCGATAGCCATTATAGGTCCGCGCGTCGACCTTGCCGTCAATGATCCGATAGAGCTTCCCGGGTATTGCGGCCTCCTGCGCAGCAACGTCGGCGTTGAGGCAAGCGACGCAGAGAAGGACCGACCACGGGAGCCCGGACCACACAAACGCACGGCCGACAGCGAAACGCTGCGCGTTGCGCGCCCACCGGCCCGCGGCCTTCCTCTGAACGCGGCATTGTCGGGGGGCGGCGCGCCAATTCAGCTAGCGTCGCTCCTGAACCCGATCGGCGACCGCGACGCCTTGTTGCGCCACAAGCTTCGACCTTTCGCCGGAGTTGACGACCAATGTCTTCGCGCCGCCGCCGCAGGTCAAGTTGAGCGAACGGCCCTCCTCGCTGTCGAGGCCCGCGATCTGACCGGGTTCAAGCACAAGACGGACGCGAGCCGCCGTCGCCGGCGACGGCCGGTCGGGATCGCTCCTGTCGCTGATCATGAGGGTGACAAGGCAAACTGAGCCTTGCGGGACGAAATACCCGCTCATGGCCTTCGAACCGAACTCGTAAGCGATGCTCTGGATCGGCGCGTATCCGGCATCGCCTTCTGTCTGCTGCCGCCGCCATTCGTCCGCCAGGGCCGGGGTGGGCGCCGAAAAAATCGCGGCCGTCGACATGAGAAATGCCGAAAATGCGAGTGCTTTCCTGAACGACATGCGCGTTCTCCTCCTTGGCCGATTCGAGTCCCGCCAGACGTGTGGCGAGCGGGAGAGCGTGCATGAAAGCCGTAACAAGCGAATGCCACCTAAGCGACAGCCGTGTAATTTTCCAGCGACGCCCTTGTAATTCCTGGCCTTCAGGGTGTAACCCTGCACTCCCCTCGCCTCGGGCGCGCGCTGATGCAAGTCGTTCCGCAAGAACGGTCGGACGCCGAGGCGCTCCCTTCGGGCAACGCGACGTCGCCGGTCCGGTTTGCGGGGCTCGTCTTCGATCTCAGCGCCTGCACGCTTGTTCGGGAATCGGGTGAAGCCATCCCGCTCACCCGCGGCGAGTTTCGGCTTCTGCGCCTGTTCGTCAGCCGGTCCGGGCCGCGTCCTGAGCCGCGACGCGATCCTCGAGGCCATCGCCGAACCGGCCGCTCGAATTGTTCGACCGCAGTGTCGACGCGCTGGTCGGTCGCCTGCGGCGCAAGATCGAGCCCGACCCCAAGACGCCGCGGCTCATCGCCACCGTGCCCGGCGAGGGTTATCGGTTCGACGGACTGGCGCCGGCGCTGCGCGGCGCCCTCGTCGACGGCGCGGCGGAATCTCATCGCGAGGTCGCTGCCGAACCCGCCGCCGAGTTCGATGGCGTCAGCGCGCCGGCGAAGCGCAAGCCAGCCCAATCCGCCCTCGCGAACTGGGCGAGGCCGCTCGCCGCGGCTTTGCTTCTCCTCGCCGGCCTCGTCGCAGCCGGCTGGTACGGCTTCGTTCGCTCAGCCCCGACCCGCGTGGCCGGCGCCCATGTCCCGTCGATCGCGGTTCTGCCGTTCGACGATCTGAGCCCGGACAAGAGCCTCGGCTATCTCGGCGACGGAATGAGCGAGGACATCATCACCATGCTGTCGCGCTTCCCCGATCTCGCGGTGGTCGCGCGCAACTCGTCCTTTGTCTACAAGGGCAAACCGGTCGACAGCCGACAGATCGGCCGCGATCTCAATGTCGACTATGCGCTCGAAGGCAGCGTCCGCAAGGAGGCTGATCAAGTTCGCATCACAGCCCAGCTCATCGACACGGAAACCGGCAAGCACGTCTGGGCCGATCGCTACGACAAGACGGGAAAGGACCCGCTGGCGCTTCAGGACGAGGTGACCGGGAAGATCATCGGCGCGATGACCGGCGAGAAAGGACAGGTCAAGCAGGGCCAGTATCGCGACGCCTGGGGCAAGGACACCGCCGACCTCGGCGAATACGACTATTATCTTCGCGGTCACGACGTGTTCATGAACGCGACCTCGAGAGAGGAGAACGACCGCGCCGGAAAAATTTGGGAAGAGGGTCTGGCGAAATATCCCAATTCGAGCCTGCTCAAGGTCAAGCTCAGCTTTTATCACTTTATCGCGGGGTTCAGCTTTTGGAGCGACGACATTCCGGCTGAATACCGCAAGGCCGGTGAATTGGTCAGGGAAGTGCTCGCCAAAGAAAATCTGACGCCGCAGGTGAAGCGGCTTGCGCACTGGGTCTTCGCGGATGTTCTCACAACCGAGCGTGATTTCGGCCGCGCGCTGACTGAGGCCGACACCGCGGTTTCCATGGCGCCGTACGACGCCTTCGCCATGGGCACCTTGACCCCGGTGCTCATCATGTCCGGCAAACCAGACAGGGCGCTCGATTGGATCGATCTGGCGCTCGGCCGCGATCCAAACTCAGCGAAGGATCTGAGTTACAAAAAGGGTTGGGCCCTCCGCGTGCTGGGGAAGTACGAGGATTCAATGTCCGCCTTCAAACAGTCGTTCTACCCGGGACGAGGATTCTCCACTGAACATGGCCATCGATCTCGTTCGCCTCGGCCGGATCGACGAAGCCAAGGCGCAGGTGAAGCGGATGCTGGAGAAGAACGACCCGAAATTCACCCAGGCCAAATGGCGTGAAGGATATTTCTACAGCGACCCGTCAATCGTCGACGGCGAAGTCGCCGATCTCGCCAAGGCCGGTCTGCCAGAAAAATGAAGGCTTAAAGATCTGGAACACTGCTTTTGTCTCGGGCGACGGTGCCGGCGTGTCGGTCGCGAAAATTCTCGTGTCCCTCCTTGATATTGGGCGAGCGGGAACGATCATCGGAACATCAAACCCCGGTGCGGAACGTCCAAGCGAAAAGCGACCTGATGCCTGCGCGTAACCACCGATCGAGTAGCGGTCCGACTGAGGACTTCACGGTCAGGTGGACCTTGTCGTGGGGGGTCGCTCCCCCAATTTTTGATCTCCACGGGCGCGCCCTGCGATGTCAGCTTCACGTCGAGCGGCGACAGTCAGTGCCGGGACGAAGGTCCGCGACGGGGAATCCGCTCGGCCCTGAGCGCCTTTTGACCGGCGGCCCATCTCACCCGGCCGCCGGTGAAGAGGGCCGGCTTCGCTTCGCTCGCGCGGGCGCCCGGTCCGCCAGTTCGATCCAGACCGGCGCGTGGTCGCTCGCCTTCTCCCAGCCTCGCACATCGCGATCGACGCCAGCCGCCTTGAGGCGCGGGGCGACCGACGGGCTCAACAGCAGGTGGTCGATGCGCAATCCAGCGTCTCGGGCGTAAGCGTTACGGAAATAATCCCAGAATGTGTAGATGCGCTCGCCGGGATGAAGCGTTCGCAACGCGTCGGTCCAACCCTGCGCGGCAAGCCGGCGAAACGCGTCTCGCACCTCGATGCGAAACAGCGCGTCATTGACCCATCGCTCCGGTTTATAGACGTCGAGTTCGGTCGGCATCACATTGTAATCGCCGACGAGCACGACCGGCGCGCCGGTCGCGAGAAGCTCGGCGGCATGCGCGATCAAACGCTCAAACCAGCGCAGTTTGAAGCTGAATTTCTCGCTTTTCACCGGATTGCCGTTCGGCACATACAGGCAGCCGATCAAGAGGCCGTCGACGGCGGCCTCGATGTAGCGGCTGTGGAGATCGTCATCGTCGCCGGGGAGCGCGCGCCGGGTCTCGACCAGGGCTTTGCCGCGCGTCAGAATCGCGACGCCGTTCCAGCTTTTCTGGCCCTGCCAGATCGCCTCGTAGCCCGCCGCGCGGACGGCGCTTTGCGGAAAGGTCTCTGATTTCAGTTCCTGCAAGCAGACAACGTCGGGGGACGTCTCCTTAAGCCAGCGGAGAAGAACGGGAAGCCGGCCATTGACGCCGTTGACGTTGAAGGTCGCGATCTTCATGGCGGCGATTGTACCTCTGGCGCCGCTGAACAAGGCAAGTGAATGATAAGGGATTGTTGGCGGTAGCGAGATGAAGGTTTTACCGGCTCGACACAAGCGAGCGGTCCTTGCCAGCCAGGTTTCGGAAACCGTCGGCGACGGTGCCCTGATCAGCGTCCTGTGAGCCACTTCAAAAAAAGCCCCGCGCGGAGGGGATGGCCGACGCGGGGCAAGGCGCGCTTTTGTGTAGCCGTGGGGAAGCGCGCTAATGATGCAGCTTTAAATTGCTGCAACTGCGATAACAATTCGACAAAAATGCCGAGGCATTTTAAGGCGCAATCGAAGAGCTCTGGCTGTTATCAAGATCACGATTTATCAAGATCATGATTTGCATCCACATAAATGCGGAGGTTATCTTCCGTAAACAATTCCAGTTAAATGCGTTGTCAACTCAGGCAAATGCATCGATCGACAATGCGCACGACGACCAAAAAAATTGACTACGCGGTACAGCGGCAGACGCCTAACTTTGAGGATTGGGATACGATCCGGACTTCGATCACCCCCCACGAAGCGCGCGCCCGTCGGCTCATGCGCTGGCAGCAAGACCTCCGCACGCGGTTTCACTTTCGGGTCGTCAAACTGGAGACCGAGACGACGATCACACCGATCGAAGAGGAATGACGCTTCACGGGCGTCTGACGGGGTTCGCCTGAACGCCGTCCCCACGCAGGGACTAGGACCGCCTGCTCGGGTGCTCTTGCGCCAGGGAAGCCTGCACGGACAACAGCTCGCACTGGGTCCGGCGGAAATAAAGTCGTCCGTCCCTGTCGAGCAGCGGAAGGTCCGAACCAGGACTGGCGCTGCCAATTGGCTGTCGCGTGATTGCAATCTTCATCGACATAAGAACGGTATCAATTCTTTTCGTGAGGTAGAGTTCGACCAAATGTCGCAGCATTTTGGGTTGGACATAGATCTCCAGCCGCGGCGCCTCAACATCCACGTCGTTCCAAATCATCTTCGCTGATCGATTGAGCTCGGCGGCCTCGAAAGTTTCGTCCGTTTGCACAAAGGCGGCGACATCGACCTCGAATTGGTTGAAGGTTGTGTCGCTATTTCCAACGGAAAGCGCGTTCTCGACGATCCCAACGCCATTCAGAATGGAATATTGCAAGGATGAGAGCGGAAGACGCGCAATTTGACGTGTTGGTATAATGCGGTCCTGGCGCATGATATTGTTGAAAGTGACGTCGATATCCAGCCAATACAGTCTCGAACGCGCGTCCGGCCGTGCGCGAGGCGAAATGCGGACTGTTTCAGTTGCCATGGTTCGAATGTAACTGTTGGCGCTTAATCCATAGGATACCACTTAACATAATATCCGATGTGGTGGTTGCGCATCAATTTATGAAACTTTTCCGCAAAAAAATTCGTTCGAGCTCGCTCCCGGTCGCGGGGGCAGGGTTCGAAATGGCGCGCCGGCGCGATAAATGGGATATCCTCGCGGTTCGACGCGAGGTTGAGGGCTTAGATGTTCACCGGGATTATCAGCGACGTTGGGCAAATCATTGATATCACACCGTCAGGCGAGCTGAACCGGCTCAGGATCGCGAGCGCCTACGACGCCGAAACCATTGCGCTGGGAGCCTCGATCGCCAATTCGGGCGCATGCCTCACGGTGGTTGGCGTCGAGCCGCGGGGGGAGGGTTCGGCGCTCGCTTTCGACGTCGGCGCCGAGACGCTTGCGGTGACAACCCTTGGCCGATGGCGGGCAGGGGGGCGCGTCAACCTCGAGCGGTCGCTCAAGGTCGGCGACGAGCTTGGTGGCCATATGGTGAGCGGCCATGTCGACGGGGTCGCCGAGATCCTGTCGCGACGCGATTTCGACGGCATGGCGCATTTCCGCTTCCGCGCGCCGAAGGGTTTATCGAAGTTCATCGCCGTCAAGGGCTCGGTCGCGCTCGACGGGACGTCGCTCACGGTGAACGCGGTCGATGGCGATACGTTCGAGGTGCTTCTTATCCCGCACACCCTGAAGGTGACGACCTGGGGCGACCGCAAGGCGGGCGACACGGTCAATATCGAGGTCGACCAGATGGCCCGCTACGCCGCGCGGCTTATGGAGGCGGGGCGGGGAGGGGCTTGAGCCCCTCAGGGCGGAGGTGTCCGTAACGCGCAGGAGTTAACGGGCCCGCGTTAAAAGCGCGAGGCGCGAGCTGGCGACCTCCTACGACCGACTGCACTGCAAACGGCAGTATCTTAAACGGCACGACTTTCGGGTGTATAAAGAGTCCTCGTCAATAAGGGGCAAAAATAGAGGCTACTGTTAACTTCTCTCGCAGGAGGAAGCCAATGCTCAGAAAGTGGGTGCGGGATTTCATTGCCGTTTGGGCAAGCGTGCTGTTCGCAGCCCCGGCGCTGGCGGCAGTCACGTACACGTTCACTAGCGACCCAGGAGATTTTACCTTCATCTCTCCTTCCTTTTTCGATGGTGGAGAAATCCCTGGTCCTGGTGGTCTTGTTGTGAGCCACTCGGGGAACTTCGACGAAGTACGCTTCGGAAATTCCGATATCTTGCTTCTGAATGCCGCCTGCCTATCCGAGGATAACTGTTTCGACGCCACCTTTGAGGAAAACGGTATTTTCCAGCATACCGGCACTTTTTTCGCCTCCGATGGCGACGCAAAAATCGTGATCTCCGGAAGCCCGACCTCGGCCGCAGTTCCAGAGCTTTCCTCGTGGGCCTTGCTGGCGGTTGGCCTCGCCGGCCTCGCCTTCGCGAGGAACCGCAGAGTTAGGATCAGCCGCGCCTACGGCTGAGCGACCCACTCCCCGCTGTCGAACTCCCTTCGGGCGGCGACGGGCAACCTGGCCGGGTCCATCATCGTCCACGCTGGGTTCGACGCGGCGGTCTTCGCCGTGGGCGTCAGCGCGCTCTGGCGAATTTACAGCCAGGTTTAGGTCCGCGCTTCAGGCCGCCCGCGCCCCGACCCAGCGTTTGGCCGGCTGGCGGATCGAGAAGCGCTCGCCGGAGAAACGCTCAGTCCGGCCCGCGCAGCGCGTGGAGGCCGGCCGGAATCAAGTAGGACATCGACCTTCCTCTGCGATCGGGGCGTAGTCGACAGTGGTCGTAGACGATCTTCCTTGTCTACTGTTCACGTTCATGTTACCTTAAAGGAATTCTATCGAAAGTACATGGTTTCGGCGGCCTCAGGATCAGTCAATTGTTATGAGATAGCCGCCAGCCGGAGGGTGCGCCATGAGCGAGACCCGGAAGATTGCGGCGATTCTGGTTTCGGATATTGTCGGCTATAGCCGGCTCGCGGGAGCGGACGAGGATCGTATTCTTGCGCGGCTCCGGGCGCTGCGCAGCGACCTGATCGATCCGACCATCGCCCTCCATCACGGCCGCGTCGTCAAACGCACCGGCGACGGCAGCATGATTGAATTCCGCAGCGTAGTCGACGCCGTGCGCTGCGCGATCGAAGTGCAGAACGGCATGGTCGAGCGCAACGCCGGCCTGCCGCCCGAGCGTCGCATCGAGTTTCGCGTCGGCATTCATCTCGGCGACGTGGTCGAGGAAAGCGACGGCGACCTCATGGGCGACGGCGTCAATATCGCCGCGCGCCTGGAGGGTGTTTGCGAGCCGGGCGCGATCTGTCTGTCGGAAGACGCCTACCGTCAGGTGAGCGGCAGGCTCGATATGGCGGTCGCCGACCTCGGCCCGACCCAGCTCAAGAACATCGAGCGGCCGATCCGAGTCTACTCGCTGCAAGTGGGCGTGCCCGCGCGGGCGAAGCCCGTGATGCCGGCGAAGCCGCCCGAGCCCACGGGCCACCTGCGGCTCGCGCTCGTGGCCGCGGGAATCGCCGCGCTCATCGCGATCGGGATAGGCGCTTGGCATTTCCTCGGCGCAAACCAATCTGCATTGGTTGCCGCGCCGTCGGTCGCCGTCCTGCCGTTCGACAATTTGGGTGGCGATGAACAGGCGAGCCGCCTCGCCGACGGAATGACCGAAGACGTCATCACCGACCTTGCGCGCTACAAGGACCTTCTGGTCATCGCGCGCAACTCGACCCTGGCTTACAAGGGCAAGCCCGTCGACGCGCGGCAGGTCGCGAAGGACCTCAACGTCCGCTACGTGCTGGCGGGCTCCATACAACATCAGGCCGACCAGCTGCGCGTGACGGCGGAACTCATCGACGCCGCTACCGGCGCTCAGGTGTGGTCCGAGCGCTGGGACCGGCCCGCTCAGGATCTGTTCGCGGTGCAGGCCGAGGTCGCCGATAAGGTCGCAGGTTCGCTGGGCGGCAATGCCGGCTCAAACCTCGGGGCGATCCAAAGCCGCCTTCTGTCGGAAGCCAAGCTGCGCGCTCCGGCCGATCTTTCCGCCTACGACCTCTGGTTGCTCGCTCTCGAGCAACGAAAATTGTATACCAAGGCCGGAAACGTGAAAGGTTTCGAGTACGTCGACAAGGCGCTCGCGCTCGATCCGAAGCTGGCTTCCGCTTATGCGACGCGGGCGTGGCTCAAAATAGCAGATGGTGGGTTCCTGCATCTCCCGTGGGCGACGACAGGCAAGGAAGTCGAAAGCGACCTGCGGCAGGCGCTGGCGCTCGATCCGTTCAACGCTGACGCGCATGCTGGTCGGATAGCGTACTTGTCCACGGAGGGCCGGTGGGCCGAAATGTCCGCCGAGATCGACCGCGCTTTGCGCGACAACCCGGCCAATACGTTGGTGCTCTCGATTTCTGCTGCGCAGCTCCCTTACTTGGGACGACCGGAAGAGAGCGTCGCCATGGCGGACTTGGTCTTGCGTCTCGATCCGCAGTTGACGCCGGGCAGGCGCGGGCAACTCCTGAGATCCTACTTTTTCGGCCGCAAATTCGAGCGGGTTCTTGAGGTGAGCGATCAAATTCCAGACGAAAGCTGGGACAATTTCCATCGATTTGCGAGGGCCGCAAGTTTTGCTTTCCTCGGTCGCGGAGAAGACGCAGAGCGCGCCAAAGCCGACCTCATCGCGAAGGACGGCGAACAGGTGATGGAGATGTGGTTCAACGACGGCGACGTGTTCGCGCGGACGGACGAGCAGGATTTTGAGCGCGAGGGCTTTCGCAAGCTTGGCCTGCGCATCTGCGCCACCGACGACGAACTTAAGAAATTCGACAACCCGAAGCGCCTGCCTGAATGCATCAAAACATGAGTCGCCTCGACTCTGCCTCTTTCTACGACCGCCTGCTCCTGCTCGCGGCCCGCAAAAAAGCGATCAACAACAGCACCGTGGCGGGCCACTGAAACCAGACGTGGTTGAGGCCGCTGAACAGGTTGATCAGAAACAAGAAGACGACGATGGCGATCATCACGGCGCTGAGACGAGGCAGCCGTATGTACCATTCCCAGGCGCGAGAGACGAAGCCGGCCTGCGCACTATCCGCGGGAGGCGGCGGTGGCGTCCGTCGTCACCGCGGGCCGCGATGACTGCGGCCGCGGCGCCTCACCGCCTTGAAGGACGCGATAGCCCGTTACCGGGTTGGCGACGTTCTTCAACTGCTGTCGGCCGAGGCAGTCGAACCCGATCGATAGCTTGTTGTGCACCTGATCATAGACCGGGCCGGAGATCAGGATTCCGCCCGGTTCGGCCAACTCCTGCAGTCGCGCGGTGATATTGACGCCGTCGCCATAGACATCATCGCCCTCGACCATCACGTCGCCCAGATGGATGCCGATGCGGAATCTCATCCGTTGCGGTTCGGGCAGCCCGCCGTTGTAGCCGGAGAGCTCCTGCTGCGTCTCGACCGCGCATTGCACGGCCTCCACGACGCTGGCGAACTCGGCGATGACGGCGTCGCCCCAGGTGTTGACGATGCGCCCATCGTGGCGCTCCATCAGCGTCGCCATGGCGGCGCGGTAACGGCGCAGCGTCGCCAGCGTGCCCGCTTCGTCGGCCTCCATGAGGCGACTGTATCCCTCCACATCGGCGCACAGGAGCGTCGTCAGCCGCCGTCTTACCTTCGTCGTCATGGCGTCATTTTAGCGCAAAAGCTTGCGGACGGCACGGCGCATCCTCACGGGTCCGACCGTGAGGCGCGAAGACCGATGTGCCGCGCCCGATCTGAGAATCTGACTCGAAAAAGGCCGCCAGGATTTCTGGCTTGGGTTCGGTGCTCGGAAGCGGTCATCGACTCGGGACGCTTGAGGAAGTTGTCGGCTTGGTAGGCTTCTGTCGCCGACGAGCGCGCATGACGCGACTTCGGCGATACGGGGCTCGGCGCGAAAATGTCATGCGCTTCCGCCGTCAGACGTACCTGCCGACGTCGGTTCAGCCGCGAAGTCAGGCGGCTCTTGGCAGATAGGCGAGACGCAAATGGCGTTCAGAGTGCGGGCCGCCGTGCGCGGCCTCGCCGCGCGCGCCAGTAGGGCGCAGATGACAAGAGGGCTATCACGATGAGCCCCTCGACCGTTCCATCATGCTGGTCTGGATCGTAGCCAGTCAGCGCCTCGATCCAGTCCGGCCAGAAGATGGTGAGCACAGCGAGACCACCGCAGAAGCCTGCGAGTGGTCGGATCAAAGCAACTTGGGAGACCGTCGGCTTATCGCCGGCGTCCTGGTGCGCGCCTCCGCGTTTCGCCTGCGCGTGAGCATTGGTGTTCGTACCCGGCTTCTGGCGAATGTTCTTATAATCTCTTGCAGCAGGGTTTGTTGCGACCGGAGGCTAATGTTCGCGCGGCGGCCCGGCCATCTTGGGCGGCCTGACAATCCCGCGCGCCTCATGTTGCCAATACGACAACAGGGCGTAGATCGTAACGATGTCAGCCGGCATTTTGACGAATTCAGCGCGGGAACACTATGCTCGGCAAATAAAACCGACGCCCACTTATTGCGCGCAAAGCCAAATTTACCTTGACATCACAGCATAATTCTGATCAACTTTTTGTGAGCGTCCCGGGCCCGCGGCGCAAACGAAGTCGATGCTGGTCTTAGACGCCACAGCGCCGCGAAGATCCAAACACGCTCTGCTCTGAAGAGCTGGGATCGAGTTGAGAAGGTCAATTTCGGGAGGGAGAAACATGATGCGCATAGCCGCTTTAACTGGCGCGACTGTTATGGGCGGGTTGCTTCTTGCGACCTTGCCGGTGTCGATCCAATGGTCACCAGAAAAGAACTTGTCGATATCTCAGGACAAGGCCTATGCGGTGGTTGGAAGGCCCGCAACTCCCGCAAGCGTAGCTGGCGCTCACCGGAGGCACGGACGGCGGGCGGTCCGACGCTGCGCGGCTGGCATGACCTGCTAAATGTCAGACCGAAACGCGGTGGCCTGACGTCTGGTGAACTTCCGGCGTCGTCGACAAGCCAACAAATCGCAGCGTCTAATTGTTAGGTGACCTAGGGCCACTCAGGCCCGCGGGCACTATTGCCGCGCCTCCAACGCGGCCGCCAAACCGACCCATCCAAAGGCAAAGCGGCCTAGCTCGCCCGCGCCCGGACGTAGGCGCGTTCGCCGGTCCTCGGGCAAGACCAGACTTCCACCGTCTCGCCCGACGGCGGATCGAGGAAGCGCTCGCCGGTGAAGCGCCAGTCAGGTCCAGGCGGAGCGTCGAGAGGGCGCCGCTTGTAGCCGCCCTTGCGGAAGAAAAACCAGATCAGAAGGAGCGCAAGACCGAAGCCGACGGGCAAGCCAAGCGCGATCATGACACGGGTTCGATCACCGCCGCGGTGCCGTAGGCGACGATCTCGCTCATCGTCTGGCCGATCTCGGCGCTGTCGTAGCGCATCATCAGGATGGCGTTGGCGCCCATCGCGGTCGCGTTCTCGACCAGCCGATCCAGGGCGTGGCGGCGCGCCTCCTCGAGGAGCCGCGTATATTCGTGGATCTCCCCGCCGACGATGGTGCGGAGACTCGCCATGATGTTGCCGCCGAGCCCACGGCTGCGCACGACAACGCCGAAGCATTGTCCGAGCGTCTGGACGGTGCGGTGGCCGGCGATATTCTCAGTGGTGACGACGATCATGCGCGAATTCCTTCCGGAGCAATCTGCCCGTTTCCGGCGAGGTTCGCACGTCAAGCCTAACCAACGGTTGCATCGCGGGGAGCCGAGCGGCTCCAGTCGCTATTTGCTGATCGTCGCCGCGCCGGCCGTGCAGGCGACCTCATCCTGCGAACCCGCGCCGCCGGAACAGCCGATCGCGCCGATCAGCTTGCCGTCCTCGACCAGAGGAATGCCGCCGCGCGAGCGCGATGACGTCGTCGATCGTCATGAGTCTGAAATTGTTGCCTTTCTGAATTGCCTCTTCGAAGGCCTTGGTCGCGACGGCGGAATTTGGCCGACGTGCGCGCCTTGTGCTCGGAGACGGCGATCGAGCCGAGCTGGGCGCCGTCCATGCGCCCGAAGGCGACGAGATTGGCCCCGGAATCGACGACGGCCACGTTAAGCGCCCAGCCGTGTTTCTCGGCCTCCGCCGTGGCCGCGGCGATCGCGGCTTGAGCGCGCGCGAGCGAAATCGGCGCGCCATACGGAATGTTGAACGGCATCTTGTCGGGGATGACGTCGAGCGGGTTGGCCTGCTGCGCGCCTGCCGCGCCGGAAAAGCCAAGACAAGCAGTCAAAATCGCTGCGCGCAGCCTAAGCGTCATGGTCGTTCCTCCCGAATGCCCCCGAAGGGAATATTGCGCCGCTCAGCGCCGCTCGGCAAGGACGCGCCGGGCCGCTCGCGACGCTTTACGAAACTCACCGATCCGACTTAGTTTTCTTGAACAGCGCGATGCGGGCTGTTGGAGCGGGGTCAATCGATGCGTGGGGCGCGAACTCTTATCCTGATCGGCATTGCGAGCGTGGGCCTCGCGGCCACCGAGGCGTCGGCGCAATCCCTGTTCAATATTCCATTAAGCTTGCCCGGATCGCCGCCGCCGCCCAATCCTCAGACCTTTCTGCCGCCGGACGCGGATCCGAACTATTCGACCCCGGGCGGCTACGACAACGAAGTCGACATGGCCCGCACGACCCGCAAGGAGGTCAATGATCCGACGGGCCAGCCGGCGGGCACGCTCACCATCAACACGCGCGAACGCAAGCTCTATCTCTCGGAGGGCGCCGGCCGGGCGCTGCAATATGGCATCGGCGTCGGGCGACAGGGCTTCGCCTGGAAGGGCGAAGCCGCGATTGGCAGAAAATCGTTTTGGCCCGGATGGACCCCGCCGCCGGAAATGATCGATCGGCAGCCGGGCCTGCCGCGGCACATGGAAGGCGGCATGGAAAACCCGCTCGGCGCGCGCGCGCTCTACCTGTTTCAAGGCAAGAAGGACACGCTCTTTCGCATCCACGGGACCAATGAGCCGAACTCGATCGGCAAGGCCGTGTCGTCCGGATGCATCCGGATGCTCGATTCCGACGTGATCGACCTCTACGGGCGGGTCGCGAAGGGGACGCCCGTCGTCGTGCTGTGAGCGTGCCCTCACCCCGACCCCTCTCCCCGAGGGAGAGGGGAGCCGTGCACTGGGGGCGGGTTAATCCGCCACAGTGAACACGGCGCAGGGGGCGGCGATGCCGCGCAAGGCGTGCGTTCCGAGCGGGATCAGCGGCGTGCCGGTCTCGGCGGCGAAGGCGCCCGAGATGAGGACGGTCCTGTTCGAGCGGACGGCATAGCCCCTCGAGCCGGCTGACCAGATTGACGGCGGGGCCGATGGCGGTGAAATCCAGCCGGTCGGCGGCGCCGATATTGCCCCACAGCATCTCGCCAAGATGCAGCGCGACGCCGAACGGCAGAGGCGGCAGCCCATCCCGCGCCCGCGCCTCGTCGAGATGGGCCATCCCGCTCCGCGCGGCGGCGACCGCCTTGAGCGCGGCGTCGCAGGCGTTGCGCGGCGATCCGCCGGCGACCGGAAAGATCGCCAGCACGCCGTCGCCCATGAATTTGAGCACTTCGCCGCCGAAGGCGTGCACGGAGCCGGCGATGCGGTCGAACCAGGCGTCGAGGGCCGAGATGACCTCGGAGGGCGGACTGCTTTCGGACAAGCGCGGTGAAGCCGCGCAGGTCGGCGAACAGCAGCGCCGCCTCGATCGTCTCGCCGATTCCGCGCCGCAAGCGGACCGGCCAGCACGCGCGCGGCGCTGCGCCGGCCGAGATAGGCCTCGAGCGCCGCGGTCAGCGTGGCGCGCGCAGTGAGCGCGGCGAGCGGCGCCGCCGCGAAGCGCGCCGCCTCACGCAGGCGGTCGGCCTCGTCGGGGGTGAACGGGACGCGGTCCGATCCATCCGAGCCTTGGGCCGTCCGGGGCCAGCCCAACAACGTCTTCATGCACGGGGCCGCCCGCGAGGCCTGCAAGCCAGCGCCGGCCGTCGCCGGCCGAACCATCCGCTCCCAATCGCGGAATGCGCTCCGGCCACGAATCCCAAAGCCTCGACCACCTCATTGCTCTCGGCTCGCCACAGCCAGGTGCGTCGGGCGATCAGCGGGTGGGGCGAAGCCAGCGTGAGCGCCCCGCCGGCGAGCGGCGCGCCATCCTCGATCAGGCGCTGGCCGAGGGTCGCCAGAAAAAGCTCGGGCGTCGGCGTCTGGCCGCCGCGGCATCGACCAGCCAGGCGAGGGTTGCAGAGAGGGGCATGGATCGATCATCGGCCGGACGCGCCTCGATTGTCATCAGCGTTTCGCCGAGCTTCGCGCCTTCGCGCTTGGCGCGAGTCCACGTCATTCAACCAAATGGTTGATCTTTGGGGTCGGCAGGCTCATATTCCGGCCAATCGATCAGCGCCTGTCGATTTGACGGTGGGCCGCCCGTCATAGGGTGGAATGAGTTTCACTCGAGGAGAGTGCCAATGGATGAATCGCTCGTGGTCCGGCGCGAGACCCAGGTTGCGGCCCCGCCCGCAACGGTCTTCGCCTTTCTGACCGATCCGCAAAAGATCCTGAGCTGGATGGGCGCGGAGGCGGACACGGACGCCCATCCGGGCGGCCTCTATCTGGTCAAGGACATCGCCGGGCGGCCGGGCCGCACCGCGCGCGGCGAATTCCGCGAGGTCGTCCCGGTCCATCGCCTCGCCTACAGCTTCGGCTGGGACGACGATGCGAATGTGCCGCCAGGCTCGAGCCTGGTCGAGATCGACCTTTTGGAGCGGAACGGCGGCACGCTTGTGCGCATGACCCATACCGGGCTTCCCAACGCCTACGAGTGCGAAGGCCACGCCAGGGGCTGGGCGTATTATCTTGGCCGACTGGGAGTCGCCGTCGCCGGCGGCGATCCGGGCGTCGATCGAGGTCCGGTCGGCCACGCCTAACGCTCCTGTTGGGATTGGCCGC
>CAVYPD010000037.1:0-76102 GCA_963770275.1 uncultured Alphaproteobacteria bacterium | reverse complement strand
CCTTCTGACGAAGGACGTTCTCCTCGAGGATCACCCAATTGATCTTATTCCCGACCAGCTGCTCCCATTTCGACGACAGCTTCTGCATGATGATCATGTCGTCGTTGTTCACTGTCGCGATCGTCAAGGTCTCTGCGCCTGACGAAGGTCGCACACCCCGCGGCGACGCGCGACGCCAACCGCCATAGCTCTAAACCCGATCATGGCGTTCCTCTCCTGCCATTTCGGACTTGACGGGTTAGCCCACCCTGTGGGCAGCTATCGATGTAATGACCATGCTAAATCGTACGTATCCAGATAATCTCTTCACATACTAACCTTTGCGGAGCCGCTCCATGAACGCCCGCGCTTCGACCCTCTTGCGCGTATTCGGACCATGGGAAAAGTTGTCCGTCGCGAGCGGGATTTCACGTCAACTGTTCGCGTTTCTTCAACGATCCCGGGAGAGTGCGGAGCCGAGTTCGCCAAAAAATCGAAGCGACGATGGACCGTTTGGGCTATCGGCCAAACCTGTTCGCGATAAATTTCAATTGTCGGAATACGAAAACTGGTCCGCATCATCGTTCCCACCCTGCTGGACCCGTTCTATGCAGCACTAGTACGAAGGATAGAATTCCAAGCCTTAGAGGCGAGCTATTGGAGCGTGATCCAGAGTAGCCAGGGCGATCCGGATCGCGAAGCGGAAGTGGTTGCGAACTTCGTCCCACCAAGAGCGCCGGAGCAGTGGTGGTGCCGCTTGGCGCGGGGCGTCGCGACCAAGACCTCTATCGGCAGATGGAAGGGCGATGCCGCTGGTCTTCCTGGACGCGCGGGTGGACGCGACGGAGCATTCAGTTGGAACTGACAACCACGTCAGCATTGACCCCCTAATGGTTGACTATCTCCTGCGCTCGGGCGCACCGCCGAGTTATTTCGATATGCCGCGGTCAATCAAAACGCAACCGAACGTCGGCGGGCTTACGAATTATCAATGCTCGAACGAGACGCTCAGCCAGTAATCTTCGATGTCCCCTGCTCTTCCAATTCGGGACTTCGAGCGACTTGCTTTTCAAGAGGCTACGCGGCTTTTCGACTGATTCTCGGTCGGCGGAACGAGCTCTGCGCGCCACGACCGCGTTGCGTTCGGTGTGATGGCGGCCGCTTGTCAGATGGGGATTTCCGTTGGTCGGCTTGCGGACCTGCGAATGCAGGGCACGACGATCACCCACTGAGTCGATACGCGTGCCCGTCGCTGACGACGGTCGCGCAAGATGTTGATCAACTCGCGACGCTGAGCTTGGAGCGCTTAATGCAGGGAATTGCAGAGGGGGCAAACAAAAACTCCACCGATTGCCTAGAGGCCCGGCTGATCATGCGTAACTCGGCATAGCGGCGCCTCAATTGTTGATCGGCGCCGTCGCGCCCGACGATCGGCTATGCTACAGCCTTCGCCTTCGGCCGAAGACCGCTTTCTCGCGCACTCTGGCCGAAGGCTAGAGCCGAGGCGGCAGCGTCTCAAGCCAAATCAAATGTTTGCGCAGGGGAGCGGACAATGCTGCTGCCAACTGCGGGCTAACACTATTAACTGCTTCGCATTCAAAGTAACGGGGGCGACGCTGGCCTTACCCAGAGGCACTTCGCTGAAGCATTCCACACCATCCCGACGAGTGCATTGATTGCGGGGTTTGCGTGCCGGAATGCCCAGTTTACGCGATCAAGCCGGACACCGGGCCTGGCTAGAGAAATGGTTGCGGCTGAATGCCGAATTCGTGAAAGTCTGGCCAAACGTTACGATGAAAAAACCGCCTCCGCCTGACTCTAAGGATCGGCCTCGATCATGCCCGGACCAAAAATGATCTGCTCCCGGAAAACTGAACGCGCTTCGGATCAGGGACGGTCTTGGGTTTGGTTGAGCTCAAACGCAATGCGGGTCAGCGCGCTGAGGCGGTGCCACTGTCCTTTACGGTCCTTAGAGGCAGGCAAAAGCACCTTACCGGCTATCACCACAGTTGCGCGCCCCATGCAGGAAGGACTGGCTTTCCGTTCGAAAGGAAGCATTGGTGTCGTCGTCAGACGGCGCGAGAGCGCGCGTGACCCAACGGCCCCATCGGCATTGACCGATCCGGGGCTCGTCCTGGTGAGGCCCGGATCACCCGGATCTTCGGGACGAGGAAGGGTTGAATCATGAGTGTCAAACTGACCGACGCACAAGTTGTGATGATGAGCGCTGCGGGACAACGCAAGGACCATTGCTTGTCGGCGCCGGCGATCATCAAGGGCGCAGCTCTCAAAAAGGTCGGCGTCAAACTGGAGAAGCTTGGTCTGGCCCGTGAGATCGAGGCCGAAACCTGGAGCCCCGATCTGGCGCCGCGATGACGCTGGACACGGTTACGCGCTCAAATTGACGGCGGCCGGTTTGAAAGCCATCGCCGTAGACAAGGGATCGCAAGACACGATAGAGCCCAGCGAAGCGGCTCAGCGGGAGGCGCAGAATGTGGCCGGTCCGGACGAAGGCGGCCGCCCGGCTCGTGCGGTCGCCCCGCGAGACGGCAGCAAGCTGGCGCTGGTGATCGAACATCTGCAGCGCGCCGACGGCGCGACCCTCATCGATTTGATCCAGACTACGGGATGGCTGCCGCACACGACGCGAGCGGCGCTCACTGGGCTGCGCAAACGAGGGTATGCCGTGATCCGCGAAGAGATCGGCGCTGGCGATTCCGTCTACCGGATCTCGGACGCCCCTGCTGGCGGCGGAGATCGTACCGCACTGCCGCGCGACGCGGTCGACGGCCGTGAGCCCAAGCAGAAGGCGATGCAAACGGTGTAGAGGGCATGCCTTCTGCGCGCGCGAACTCCGGGCGGGCGGCGAAGCGACAGATGGCGACAACGCCCGGCGCTTCGCTGCCGCTCGATGCTTCACTTCTATCGATCGTCGCCAACCTCGACGGCCTTGATCTCGATGGGTTGCGCCGTCAATGGCGCGCCCATTTGGGGGGCGAAGCGGCCGCCCATCTTTCACGCTGGCTCCTGATGAAAGTGCTGGCTTATCGGCTCCAGTCCGACGCGTTCGGCGATCTCGACAAATCGATCCGAAGAATCCTTCGCTCTGGGAAAGAGGATGGCGTCGGCGCTCCTTTCGAGCGCCGCGCGCCTCAGACGCGCGAGGGCTTGGGTTTGAAGACCGGCGCGCTGCTCATGCGTGAATGGAACGGTAGGCTCGAGCGGGTCATGATCTTGGAAGAGGGCTTCGCCTGGAACGGTCAGACCTTCGGCAGCCTGTCCCAGATCGCCAAGGCGATGACCGGGACCAAGTGGAACGGCCATCGCTTCTTCGGACTCCGCCAGGGAAAGACTGCGTCGGCAGACGCGGGCACGGATCGCCGAACGAGCAGAAAGGGGACCGCCTCCTATAGAGCGAATGCCGCGTCGCCTGAGGACGCGCCGCCATGAAGGACCACTCGGTCAAACGCAGCTTGCGTAGCGCCATCTATACGAGGGTCTCGACCGACCAGGGGCTCGAACAGGATTTCAACTCCCTCGATGCCCAACGAGAGGCTTCGGAGGCCTACATCAAAAGCCAGGCGCATGAGGGCTGGCGGCTGATCCGAGATCATTACGACGACGGCGGCTTCTCCGGCGGGTCGATGGTTCGGCCGGCCCTGCAGAAGCTGCTCATCGACGTCCAGGCGAGACGGATCGACGTGATTGTCGTCTATAAGGTCGATCGGCTGACCCGCTCGCTCGCCGACTTCGCCAAGCTGGTCGAGACATTCGATGCCCATGGCGTCTCCTTCGTCTCGGTGACCCAGTCGTTCAACACCACGACCAGCATGGGACGTCTGACCCTCAATGTGCTATTGTCCTTCGCACAGTTCGAGCGGGAGGTTACGGGCGAGCGAATCCGAGACAAGATCGCCGCTTCGAAAAAGAAGGGGATGTGGATGGGCGGCGTAGTCCCACTTGGCTACCGGGTCGACGACCGCGCGTTGCATATCGTCGAGGATCATGCCGAGATCGTGCGCTCCCTATTCAGGCGCTATCTCGAAGCGGGAAGCGTGGTGAGCCTCAAACAGCAACTCGACGCAGAGAAGGTTCGGCTTCCGATCCGCATCGATGGCGGTGGCCGCTCGACCGGGGGCGGTTTGATCAGCCGCGGGCACATCTACAAGATCCTGTCGAACCCGATCTATGTGGGGCGGATCGCTCATAAGGGCCAAATCTACGGTGGAAACCACCCCCCGATCGTGACAGGAGAGCTGTGGGACGAGGTCAGGCAATGCCTGCACGATCATCTCGGCGCTGCGAGGACTAAGCGAACGCGCCAATCATCCGATGCGCTGCTCGCTGGCAAGCTCTATGACAACGGCGGCAACCGGATGAGCCCGACCTGGGTGAAGAAGGGATCCAAGCGCTGGCGCTACTATGTGTCCCAGGCGGCTCAACAAGGCGACAAGAGCAAAGCGGCATCTATCCTGCGCGTTCCAGCTGCTGACGTCGAAAAGCTCGTCGCTGAGGTTGTGGGTCAACACTCCTCATCCCACGCCTCGCAGGCCGACATTCGCAACCGGATTGATCGTGTCGTGATCAGTAACGCCACGATCCGCATCCACCTGTCAGAGGTTGCGGAGGATGGCGACGCCGCGAGGATTCTGACGCTTCCCTGGACGCGGCCATCACCCTATCGCAGGCGCGAGATCATCCAGGGGGCAGATGATGCGAAGACCTATGCCCGCCCGATGCCCGCCAACGCGCGCGCCATTTTGATCGAAGCCCTTCGCGATGCGCGTCGCTGGCTGGACGAACTTCTTTCCAATTCCCTCCTGACTTTGGAAGCGATTGCTCTGCGGGAGGGCAGGACGGCGCGTTCAATTCGGATGACCCTGTCCCTCGCTTTTCTCGCCCCGGAGATCGTCAAGGCGGCAATCGAGGGACGCCTGCCGCGCGGCTTTGGCCTGAAGCGTCTCGTCGACCTGCCGATGGCGTGGCCGGATCAGTGGCGCACGATCGGACTCCAGGCGCCAGCGCTAGCGCTAGCGTAACGAACGATCCTCCTTGCCGCTTGGCTTCCGGCGACGAACTGATCCATCCCATCCGAGCCGGCTGAAAAAATGTCGAGGTTCGAAACCAAGCGTCGTTCGAAGTCGAGTGCGGTGGGCACATGGCAACAGCAACCTTGGAAACGGAATTTTGCGGCCAGAGACTTTCGACCCCAGAGGCCGCCAATGAGCCGCAGAGAAGGGGAAATGGAGTTGGCAGACCGACAACTGCCCCCGCAAGCCTCGGGAATGTCGCGCTATTCTGCGGACTAGGAAATCACGTCGGTTTGCGCGGACTACTTGGTGGAGCTGAGGGGAATCGAACCCCTGACCTCTGCAGTGCGATTGCAGCGCTCTCCCATCTGAGCTACAGCCCCGTCGCGCGGCTGTTTACGTGCGCGTCCGATGCCTGTCAACGACATCGGCGTGGAGGTTCGGGGCGTCTCCGCTTCAACGGCAGCTTCTCAACAGGTTGGAAAACTCATGCGTGCGATCCTCGACATCGTGATGGTTGTCCTCAATCTTTACACCTGGATCATCATCGCGGGCGCCGTCCTTTCCTGGCTGATCGCTTTCGGCGTGGTGAATATCCGCAACGACTTCGTGCGCTCGATCTGGAACTTGTTTCTCGCCCTGACGGAGCCCTTCCTGCGGCCAATCCGCAACTTCCTGCCGTCCACGGGAGGCATCGACATTTCTCCGATCATCCTTTTGCTTGCCGTCATGCTGATCGAGCGGATCATCATTTATTACATCTATCCGAACGTCTTCTGACGCGTCGGGATGGCTGCCCCTGTTCTCCCCAAGACCGCGGCAGGTCGGTTCTTCGAGGACTTTCGCCTCGGCGAGACAATCCGTCACCCGACGCCGCGCACGCTGAACAGCGGCGACGCCTCGCTCTATTCGGCTCTCACCGGCGCACGCTTCGCACCGCAAAGCGCGGAAACCTTCGCTCGCGCGATCGGCTACCCGGCAAGCCCGATCGACGATCTGCTCGCCTTCCATGTCGTATTCGGCAAGACGGTGTCGGACGTCTCGTTGAACGCGGTCGCCAATCTCGGCTATGCCGATTGCCGGTTCTTGAAGCCAGTCTTTCCCGGCGATACGCTGTCTGCCGTTTCGCAGGTGATCGGGCTCAAGGAGAACTCGAACGGGCAGACTGGCGTCGTCTACGTGCGCTCGATAGGGTCCAATCAGCGCGGCGAGACGGTCATCGACTACGTGCGCTGGGTGATGGTTAGAAAGCGCGACGTGAGCGCTCCCGCGCCCGAGGCCCATGTTCCTAAACTGCCCGAGGCGGTCGCCGTCGCCAGTCTCGGCGCAGCTTGTCCTCCCATTGACCGCGCCGCGTTCGACCCGGAGCTCAGCGGATCTCCTCATCGGTTTGAGGACTATCGCGTCGGCGAGCGGATCGATCATGTCGATGGCGTCACCGTCGAAGAGGCCGAGCACCAGACGGCGACCCGGCTTTATCAGAATACCGCCAAGGTGCATTTCAACCAGTTCAGCGAGGGGCAGGGGCGCTTCGGGCGCCGCCTCGTCTATGGCGGGCATGTGATCTCGCTTGCTCGGGCGCTGAGTTTCAACGGCCTCGCCAACGCCTTCCATATCGCGGCGATCAATGGCGGCCGGCACGTCGCGCCGCTGTTCGCCGGCGATACTTTGTTCGCCTGGAGCGAGATCGTCGAGACCGCTGCGCTTCCCGGCCGCGACGACGTTGGCGCGCTCAGAGTGCGCACAATCGCGACCAAGAATAGACCTTGCACCGACTTTCCCTGGCGCGAGGGCGAGGGGTATGAGCCCCATGTCGTGCTCGAGCTTGATGCCTGGGCGCTTGCGCCGCGGCGGCCCTGACCCATGCGCTTGCCGGCGGACGCCGTCCTTCTCATCATCGACGCGCAGGAGGCGGTCGACGGGCCGGACCAGGGCGCTGGCGACGGCCGGGAGGTTGAGACGAACCTCGCCGCCCTCGTCACTGCGTGGCGGACTGAGGAATTGCCGCTGGCCCACGTCGGCCGACAACTGGCCGGCTCTCCTTTTCCGCCGCTCGAGGGCGAGATCGTCATCGTCCGCAACGCGACAAGCGCCTTCGTCGGCGCTGACCTCGAAGCCAGACTCGATGAACTCGGCGCGACGACCCTGGTGCTATGCGGCGCGCTCGCGACCCATGCGCTCGAAGCCTCCGCGCGGCACGCGGCCGACCTCGGCTATCAGGTGTTTGTCGTGGCCGACGCGTGCCGGGCGCTTGACACGGCCGATCTCGGAGGGCGGCTCTGGCCGGGTGAGCACGTGCGGGCGCTGGCGCTGGCGCGTCTCAAAGGCGAGGCTGCGACCATCGTCGACGTCGCGACAACGCTCCGAGCCGCCGCGACGGCCAAGGCGCGCCAGCGCCGCGAGGAGGGAAGAGCTTGACGACGCATCTGCAATTCAACTGCTGCCGGACGTCGTTCAGTTTTGCGCACGGCGCAATCTTTTCAAGGACTTGGGTTCATTTTTCTGCAATTGGAATCGCGCTTTCTCTGGAGTTGAGGGACGCCGAGACGGCGAGCATGCGGTCGACGCCATGCGGCAGGGCAGGATTGTTCATCGGGTCGGCTTACCTAAATTTCTGATTTCGGCAAGAAATTGTCTGGCTCTTATAGCATTAGCTGTGGGTCCCGGGTTGGCGTCGGTAAATTCGTCATGGCCGGCCTTGTGCCGGCCATCCGCAGCGCCGCCACAAATCTCTCCTGCTCAGACCTCCGTCAGTTCAGAGGCTAACGCGGAGGCTGCGGTGTTCTCGTGGATGGCCGGGTCGAGCCCGGCCATGACGGAAACAGAATCCTGACGCCACCCGGAGCTAACGCTACAAGAGCCAAATTGTCGTCCGCGCCGTTCCCTCTCGGCAGCCTCAATCCAAAAGCGAAAGCCACTTCGCTCCAGTTAAGGCCATGAAAGCCTGAGAGATTTTCGGTCCCGGTCGGCGTAGATCAGACTCTTTATAGCAACGCATCCAAGTGTATCTGTTCCAGCCAAGCGATCACGGGATCGTTACCCAGCTCTATACAGAATTCTCCTCGAATAAATCGGGCCGCCCAGTGTTCATTGGCGGTCGAACCCGCGCAAGCAGCTTCGGCGTCGATAGAACAGTGGGTGGTCTGTATAAGACCGTCCAGCGCGCTGCCTCTGTGCCAACAAGCATAGGAGAGTGCTATCATGACCAGATCATCGCAATGACGGCTTTGGATCGACGAAATCCGCTTCAGGCACAAGTTTTTATGACTATCTTTATACTAATTTTATAGCGTCATTATGGTAATTTTAGAACGACATGCCAACGTGTAGTCGTTTAGTAAATCGATCACGCATATTTATTCGACTTCCGTACTTAAGCGCGAATAAATCGGCCCGATTGGTGTTCACTGTCGGTCAAACTAGGGCGGTTCGCAGCGGCGTTTTTCGACGAAAACAGTGGCGGGTCTGGACGAGACCGGCCGCTCGGCCTCCGCGTACTCCAAAACTCGAGAGGACTGCACGATGACAAGATTACTTCCTGTTACATCTGTCATGACTACCGTCGCGGCGTTCGCTGCTTTGTGCACGGGCGCCGGGGTCGCGAATGCCGACGGCTTTTCTCAAACAAATCTTGTTTCGAACATCCCCGGCCTCGCCACGGTAACCGATCCCAAACTGATAAACCCTTGGGGTGTTTCGTTCCTGCCCGGGAGTCCCATCTGGGTTTCGAACCAGGGCACAAATACGTCCAATCTTTATCCGGTGGTGGGTAGTACAGGCGTCTCCCCAACTGTGTTCACCGTCAGCATCCCGCCCACGGGAGGCCCAGGCCCGACAGGGCAGGTCGCCAATGGCGGCATGGGTTTTGACGTCGGGGGAGTAGGGGGGAATGGCCTACCCGCTAACTTCATCTTCGCCAACCTGAACGGCTCGATCTCCGCTTGGAATAACTCCCCGCACACCGAAGCAATTACCCAAACGACCACCGCGGGCGCTTCCTACACCGGGCTCGCGATCAATCAGGGCAGCACGATGTTGTACGCCGCCAACGACGCCGGAAGCGGCAGCATCGATGTGTTCAAGAGTGACTTCACCCCGGACACGACGCTCCCTACGGGCGCGTTCGCGACACCGATTTCGATCAGCACGGCCGGACTCGTCCCCTTCAACGTGAAAGATATTGGCGGCAACGTATTCGTAACCTACGCGCCGGCCACCCACGCCGCGCAGACGACCGCCATGCCGGGCGACGGCGCCGTGGCCGAATTCAGCGAGACCGGGACCTTGGAAGGCATGTCGACGCCCGATGCTGACAACAAACTCGCTTCGCCGTGGGGCATCGCTCTCGCCCCGAGCAGCTTCGGCAAGCTCGGTGGCGACCTTCTTGTCGGCAATTTCGCCTTCGGCCAAAGCGTGATCAACGCGTTTGACCCAACGACCTGGGCATTCGAGGGCTCGATATCGATCGATAGCGGCGGCCAACAGCCAGGCGGCCTGTGGTCGCTGGCGTTCGGCGGCAGCATGAACGACGGAAATCCGAACACCCTCTTCTTCACCGACGGCATCAACGGGGAGATGGGCGGGCTCTTCGGGTCGCTCACCGCCGTCCCGGAACCTTCCACCTGGGCGATGATGCTGGCCGGATTTGGCGGACTCGCGCTCCTGGCCGCGCGGCGGCGGCGCGCGTCACCGGCGGTCGGCTGACGCAATTTCGGGGAACCGCTTAAGGTCGAGCGGTTCCTCTCTTGCAGTCCCGCGGATGTGGATATTTTTGAGTGCGGGCGCGAATAAATGCGCCCGCAGCGGGTTAATTACCGAAGAGGCAAGAACCGTCCGGGATCGGGCGGTTCTTGCCTTGTGACGTGCGCCTGGGGAAACTTTGGCGAGGATGCGGCGTATCTCAAGGTCGGGCGTGACGATCGTGCGCGTCGGGGGCCCGGGAATGGAGATCGGATCATGTCTGGCCAAACATTGACCCGTCGCTTCGCGATTGTGGCCTGTGGCGCGTTTGCGCTTGTCACGGCGATGCCGGGCGGGACTGCGCTGGCGCAGTCGCGGTTCGCGGTTGGCGCTATCCGGGTGGACGTTGCGCCTTTGCGCGCTGCCGCCGGCGACCCGACGGCGACCTGGGTCGAGCAGGAGCTGCCGCGCAAGCTCGCTGAGGCGCTGTCCGGTCGCCAGACGCTGAAAGGCGGCGCGCTGGTCGTGCGGATCGACTCTGTCACGCTCGGGCCGAACAAGGACAGCCGGGCTTGGGACAACATCAGTGGCGTCGCGACGATTGGGGGCGTCGAGCGGCCCGTGCGGGCGACATCGAGATATTGGGCTTCGGCGATCGATGCGGCGACGATCGCGCAATCCAATCATGCCCGTGTTTCGGCGGCGGCGCAGGCGCTCGCGTTCTGGATTGCGCGAGATTTCTGACCGGCCTGTCAGGTTTTGGTTCGCTCCGAAGCCGTCAAATTACTCCGCCGCTTGCGCCGGCTCCCACTTCCGCTGCTCGCGCTCCGGTTCAGGCTGCCCCTTCGGCGTCCGCGCCTTGGCCTTGGCTTTCTTTGACCCGGAGAGCCAATGCGACAGTTGGTCGAGATAAATGTAGATGACCGGGGTCGTGAACAGGGTCAGCGCCTGACTCACGATAAGGCCGCCGACCATCGTATAGCCGAGGGGCTGGCGCAGCTCTGAGCCGGTGCCGTGGCTCAGCATCAGCGGGACGCCACCGAGCAACGCCGCCATCGTCGTCATCATGATCGGACGGAAGCGCATGAGCGCCGCCTTGCGAATCGCATCGACCGTCGACAGGCCTTCCTCGCGCTCCGCGGAGATAGCGAAGTCGACCATCATGATGCCGTTCTTCTTGACGATGCCGATGAGCAGGATGGTGCCAATGAGGGCGACAAGACTGAATTCGTAACCGAACAGCATGAGCGTCGCGAGCGCGCCGAGACCCGCCGAAGGCAGCGTGGACAGGATGGTCAGCGGATGGATGAAGCTCTCATACAGCACGCCGAGGATCAGATAGACGCAAACGAGCGCCGCGAGGATCAGCAGTGGCACGCTCGTCAGCGAATCCTGGAACGCTTGCGCATTGCCCTGGAAGGTCGTCGTCAGACCCGTCGGCAATTGGAGCTGCTGCATGGCCTGCTGGATTGCCGCGGTCGCGGGGCCAAGCGCCACCCCCTGCGCGAGGTTGAAACTGATGGTGATCGCGGGGAACTGTCCCTGGTGGCTGATCGAAAGGGGCGCGACCGGAGCCGTTGTCCATTTGGCGAAGGCGCTCGCCGGAACCATCTGATTGCTGGCGGGAGACCGGATGTAGATCTTGTCCAAGGTCGCGGGATCGCCGAGGAGCTCCGGCAACAACTCCTCGATCACATAATAGGTGTTCACCTGGGTGAAATATTGAGTCACCTGCCGCTGACCGAAGGCGTCGTAAAGCGTGTCGTCAATGAGTTGCGGCTGGATTCCGTATCGTGACGCCATGTCACGATCGATCTTGAGCGTCAGCGTCGTGCCTGAATTCTGCTGATCGGTGGCGACGTCGCGCAGTTCTGGCAGCGCTTTGAGCTTGTCGAGAATCTTGTTGGCCCAAGCGTTGAGCTCATCAAGGTTCGCGTCCTGAAGCGTGTACTGGAACTGAGTTTTGGCGGCGCGCGCGCCGACGGTCACATCCTGCGCCGCCTGCAGATAGACGCGCATACCCGGCACTTGAGCAAGCTTCGGACGCAAACGGGCAATCACCTGGAAGGCGTTTACGTCGCGGTCCTCGAGAGGCTTTAACTGGATGAACATGCGGCCGTTGTTTTGCGCCGCGTTGCCGACGCCAACGCCCAGCCCCATCGCCATCGCCTGGACAGCCGGATCGTCCTGAATAATCTTCCCGACCTGCTGCTGCAGGCGATACATGTCGTGGAACGAAGTGTCCTGTCCGGCCTCGGTCGTGCCAAACAGAATGCCGGTGTCCTGCTGCGGGAAGAAGCCTTTCGGAATGACGACGAACAGATAGCCGGTGGCGATCACCGTGCCGATGAAAGTGAGCAGCGTTGCGAAGCGGTGGCGCAGCACGAAATCGACGCCCCGCTCGTACCCGTTAGCGAGGGCGACGAAGCCTTTCTCGCTGAGATTATAGAGCCGCCCGTGCCGCTGCTCGTCGTTGCTCTTGAGAAAGCGCGACGCCATCATCGGGGTTAGCGTGAGCGAGACGAAGGCCGATACGAAGATCGTCATGGCGATCGTGATGGAGAATTCCCGGAACAAGCGGCCAATGATGCCGCTCATCATCAGAAGCGGAATCAGCACCGCCACCAGCGAGACCGAGATCGATATGATGGTGAAGCCAATCTCGGCCGAGCCCTTGAGCGCCGCCTCAAAAGGCTTCTCGCCTTCTTCGATATGGCGCGTGATATTCTCCAGCATCACGATCGCGTCGTCGACGACAAAGCCAACCGCGATGGTGAAGGCCATCAGCGACAGATTGTCGAGGCTATAGCCGGCGACCCACATCAGCGCGCAGGAGCCCAAGCAGCGCGAGGGGCACGGTGATGCTGGGGATGATCGTCGCCCAAAGGTTCCGCAGAAACACGAAGATCACCATCACGACGAGTGCGATGGTGACGACGAGAGTGAATTCAACGTCGCGCACGGAGGCGCGGATGGTCGTGGTGCGGTCGGAGAGAATGCTGACCTTAATCGTGGGCGGAATCGAAGCTTGCAGCGTCGTCAGCGTGCTCTTGATCGCCTCGACCGTGTTGATGACGTTCGCGCCGGGGATCTTGAATACGACGAGGAAGACGCTGCGCTTGCCGTTGCTCCACGCGGCCTGCGTCGTATCCTGCGGTCCGGCGATTGCTCGGCCGATGTCGCGTACGCGCACCGGAGCCCCGTTGCGGTAGGCGACGATGACGTCATCCCAGTCCTTGGCCAGGGTCAGCTGGTCGTTGGCCTGAATGGTGAAGGTCTGCTTCGGGCCGATCAGCGCGCCCTTCGGGCTGTCGGCGGTGGCGATGCCGATCTGCGTGCGCACGTCCTCGAGCTGCATCCCTTTTTCGACGAGCTTCGCCGGGTCGATCTGGATACGGATCGCGGGCGTCTGCTGGCCGCCGACGCGCACAAGGGAGACGCCGGAGATTTGGCTTAAGTGCTGCGCGAGGATGTTCTCCGCCGCGTCGTCGACGTCGATGATCGGCGCCACGTCCGACTGGACGGAGAGGATGAGGATCGGCGTGTCGGACGGGTTGACCTTGCGGTAGGTCGGCGGGCTCGGAAGGTCCTTCGGCAACTGTCCCGCGGCGGCGTTGATCGCCGCCTGGATGTCGTTGGCGGCGGCGTCGATGTTGCGGTTGAGGTCGAACTGGACGGTGACCGCGGTCGCGCCGAGCGAGCTGGTCGACGTCATTTGCGAGACGCCCGGAATCTGCGCGATCTGCCGTTCGAGCGGCTGCGCGACCGAGGCCGCCATCGTATCAGGGGCAGCGCCTGGCAGCGAAGCCGAGACGGCGATGGTGGGAAAGTCGACCTGCGGCAGGGGCGCAACCGGCAGCGACGGGAACGCGACCAGACCGACAAGCAGCACCGCGACCATGATGAGCGTGGTCGCGATCGGGCGGTTGATGAAGGGGGCGGAGAGGCCCTTATACATCGACTAGGTCCCGCTTCCCGTGTCGATCGAAACGATCGAGCCTGGCTGAAGCAGGAACTGACCCGACGTCACCACGCGATCGCCTTCTTTCAGGCCATCCGAGATGACGGCCGTCGCCGTATCTTGGTGCGCGATTTTCACCTGACGCACTTGGGCGCGGTTCTGATCATCGACGATAAACACGTAGAGGCCGTTCTGGCCATGTTGCACCACTTCGGTAGGGACAATCAAGACGTCCTTCTCCACCCCGAGTTGCAACCCTGTCGTCACCGCCAATCCTGGCCAGAGCGCGTTGTCCTTGTTGTCGAATTCCGCTTTGAGCCGGATTGTTCCGGTTGCGAGATCCACCTGATTGTCGCTGATCGACAATCGCCCGGTTGCAAGCTTGTGACCTTCCGCGTCCATGACCGTGACTTTGGGCGAGCCTGAAGCGAGCTCCTGGTTGATGCGGATCACATGCTCCTGCGGCTCGGCGAAGATCATGGAGATCGGCTGCAATTGCGCAATCGAGACAATGCCAGTCTGTTGCCCGGCGTTGACGAGATTGCCCTCATCGATGAGGCGGAACCCGGCGCGGCCCGCGATCGGGGCCTTGATGGTCGTATAGTCGAGCTGTGTCCTCGCGGCGTCGACCGCCGCGGCGTCGGCGGCGATCGAGGCGGTCAGCTGCAGCACCATGGCGTTCTGCGTATCGAGTTGCTGCTTGGTGGCGAAGTCCTGCTTGGCGAGCGTTGCAAAACGAGTAAGATCGAGCTTCGCGTTGGCGAGATTGGCCTCGTCCTGCGACTTCTTGGCGATGGCCTGGTCGAGCGCGGCCTGAAACGGCCTTGGGTCTATTTGGGCCAGAAGATCTCCCTGTTTGACCATTTGACCTTCGTTAAAGGCGATCTTCATGATCTGACCGTCGAACTCGGGCCCGGACCAAAACAGTGTTGTAGGCCTGGACCTGGCCGATGCTTTGGAGAACGACCGGAAAATCTGCGCGCTTCACCGGCGTCACGGTGACAACAATCGGAACGGGGCCGCTTGCTTGAGGCTGTTGGCCTTGCCCTTGCGCCGATGCGGTCTGAGCTGGCGGAGTCCAAATCCTGTCGTGCAGCCCATGGGCGAGGACGCCCGCTGCGGGAAGCCATCGGTCTGCTGTTTCGGGCGCGTAAACGCCGTAGGCGGCGGCGGCTCCGCACGCCAAAACGGCGATCCACACGAACCCACCGAGCTTCATCTTCGAAAGCCTTTCTTCGCCTCAAACCGACCGCGCGAGACGAAGCGCCTTCACGCACTGCGGCGCGCCGGGCCGGATTTCCCAGCACGCAGCGTTTTCCAGACGCCGGTTCTTACGGGAAATCCGCCTATACCATCCTTTTGAGGGGCGCGGGACCTCATCAACCAAATTTGACCGGCCGCGTTCCTTTCGCCCTTCAGGCGTTCCGGCGCATCTGCCCCGATCTAAAACGAGACGCTTGAGGGAATGAACGCTTTAATCTGCGCGGACGGGACGAAATACTTTGCGATATCGATTGTCCGAGCCGGCGCGCCAGCGGTGAATGGGCGCGTGCTCACGGAAATCTTCCGGCTCATGATGCCCAGCAAGCAGAAATCGCCGGCGTCAAATACGCCCGAGCCGGAGTTTCCGGTCGAGGCGACATCGGCGATGACAGTGTCGAACCGCGCTCGGAGGTCGGCCGGAATCGCTTGACGAGGCAGGATCTTCGAGGGCGCCGTTCCCTCGGGAATGGCGACAACGACCCTCTCCCCGGCAAAGGGCGGATGCTTACACAGCGGCGTACGGCGCATCTGCAGACTGACTGGCAGCTTGGTTCCGTCGATCGACAAGAGCGTCAGATCGATGGTGTCGAGAGTCCCTTCCTTGACGAGCGCAGCCGGCAAATCTTGGCCAGCAATGAGGACGTGGGGCTTCGTTTGCGCGAACTCCCCGGCCACGTGCGCCGCCGTCAGAATGAGGCCATTGCCGAGATAAATGCCGTAGCCCGGCCATGACTGCTTGGGCGTGCGGTTAATGTGCACGGCGAGCGCAGTAAGCCCGGCAGGATCCGATTGCGCCCTCGCGGGGAGCGGGGTGAGCGCAACCGCCAGCGCGACGAAACCAACGCCCAATATCGTCGATCCGAGCGTCATGGATCCCTTTCCCTGGACGCGCCACCGCTTCCCACCGACGCCAACCGGATAGAGGAGACGGAATCCTCCGAGACCTTCTTAACCACGCTCTAAAAATGGGCCGATGGGAGGACTGTGTTAAGAAGCGTGTGGATTGGTTCGGACAGCGTACCCCAGCCTTGGCTCAAAAGCGACGAAAAGAGGCGAAACAAACAGAGCAATTCGATCAAGGCCGCAAAAATAAGATTGAGAAACGTAGATCCTCTGGGCTTTTGCAGTCCCACTTCGTCGTGGATCATGTGGTCATAAGGAATTTTCTGAACATAAGAAGACGTCCTCCCAAAAAATGAGAATACCGTCAGGCCAAAATACTGCAGTCTGCCGGATACAATGAAGATAAACGAATACAGTAATCCAATCGTCGCGACGATAATTTCCGTATTTCTATCGTGGATGGTGTCGAAGACAAACCACGTCCCCGCGAGTATAACCAGTCCGGCGACAAGTCGGAACAGAACCACCAGCGCACTAAACATGGGGGCACCAGTTTGTGTTCATACTGTTATTAATCAAATCGCCGACGGCGACAGGACAATCCCATAGCTCGGCAAAATTTGCTTGTCCAGACTCGGGCACGCCGGCAGCCAAGATTTCCGAAGGCCCAAGCGCTTCTGGCGGTTGAAGAATCGGGATCGCTGTCGTCGCGAAGAGGAGCCCCCCTTTCTGGTTGGCTTGTTTTGGACCGGGATTCGCTTACACTGCACCGCGTCAATTGCAGCGCGGTAGGGCCGGCGGGGCCTGGGTCTGTGGGCTCGCCAGATCAACATGAGTAAGCGGTTGACCGCCGCCGCTGAATTTAGCAGAAAGGGATCGGGAATGTGCGAAGACCAGTGTGGCGTTCCTCGATGCGTGATCGGCGCTCTTTAAGGAATTGTGAGCCCGTCAATGACGACAGAGAGTCAAACCGCGGCTGAATCGGCGAGTGCGCTCGGGGGAGCGAGTGGCCGACCCCTTCTTGCGAGCGGCCGTCGGTGGCGCCTGCCGATCGCTTATGGGTCGATCGCTTCGGTCGCGCTGGGACTCGACTTGGCGCTTATCCTTGGGAGCGCGACGTTCGCTGAGACGGTCTATCACAAGATTCCTGATGAGTTCGCGGGTGAATATTCTCACACCCTTGCAGCGGCTATCTTTATCGCCATTCTGTTCGTCGCCGCGATGCGGGTGCAGAAGCTCTACAGCCCCACCCGCCTGATGGTGTGGGAGGACCAGGCTCGCGCCGTGCTGGGCGCCTGGTGCGGAGCTTTCTTGATCCTGGCCTCGGGCGTTTTCAGCTGGGGCGTGAGCCACGACCTTTCGCGCGGCGATGTGATCCTGTTCTGGGCGGGTGGCGTGGTGGTGCTTCTCGTGCACCGGGCGGCGTGGAGATTTGCGCTGCCGCGCGCACTGGAAAGCGGGGCGCTAAGGGGACGCACAATCGTGAGCGTTGCGTGCGAGCAGAGTGTGCCGCCGCAGTTCACCGAAAACTTGACCCGTCACGGCTATCACGCGGTAGCCCACTTCCACGTACCCGATGGCGAAGCGGGCGCCGGGGGGGACGTCATCGAGAGCATCATATCGCTCTGCCGCACGTCCGATGTTCAAGAGGTCATGCTGTTCGTCGATCCCGAGCACATGTCGAACGTGCGGTGGATCGCGCGCCGGCTCAGGGTGCTACCCTTGCCCGTGACGTTGGTTCCGTTCGGAACGCTCGCGCTCTTGTTTCAACGAGCGCACTACGACATTGGCGATACGGTTGCGATCGAGCTTCAACGGGCGGCGCTCTCGCCGATCGAGCAGGCGACCAAGCGCGCGATCGACATCGTTCTGTCGTTTCTTGCTCTGATTGTCTTGTCGCCGATCTTGCTCGCCGCCGCGATCGCCATCCGCCTGGACTCGCCCGGTCCGGCCCTGTTTCGGCAGACCCGGCACGGTTTCAATGGGCGGCCGTTCCGGATCTACAAGTTTCGCACTATGACGGTCATGGAAAATGGTGACGTCGTTCAGCAGGCGCAAAAGAGCGACAAGCGGGTGACAAGGGTCGGCCGGTGGCTGCGGCGGTATAGTATAGATGAACTACCCCAGTTGCTTAATGTGTTTCTTGGCGATATGTCGCTGGTGGGGCCACGGCCGCACGCCTCGGCCCACGATCGGCATTTCACATCGGTAATCGAGAAATATGCGTTCCGCCACCATATGAAGTCGGGGATTACGGGTTGGGCGCAGGTTCACGGTGCGCGCGGTGAGACTGATACGATCGATAAAATGCAGCGACGGGTCGAGCTCGATATTTGGTACATTAACAACTGGAGTATTTGGCTCGACTTCTCCGTCATGCTAAGGACCGTCCTCGTCGTGTTTACAGGCGATAATGCGCATTGAAGACTGGAGCGCGGCGGAACATTCGGTTGGTGAAGGCGCACGGGTCGGGACGCGAGAGAGATAGGCATGTCAATCGAGTTGCTGAAAACTGAGGCCGTCCGGCCCGCGTCCCTGTTGGCCCGCGCCGACGTTCGCGGCGTCAATCTGGTTTTCCTTGGAGCGCTTGCGGCCTCGTTCTTCGTCGCTTACCTGCCGACCTACTTGAGGCTCGCGGGGGGCGCGTGGCAAACCGAGCAGGAGGGGCATGGTCCCCTCATTATGCTGGCCGCCGCATGGTTGGCCTGGCAGCAGCGCGACAGGCTCAAGAGCATCGAATTGCGCCCGGCCCTCATCGCCGGTTGGATCATCTTGCTCCTTTCGCTCCTGCTGATGGCGGTGACGCGGTCACAAGATATCCCGATGATGGAGGTCGCGACCCAAATCCCGGTATTGCTGGGATGCCTCCTGCTTATCGGCGGTTGGCCGCTGGCTCGCGTTTTCGCCTTTCCGCTTGCCTTTCTGATATTCTCGGTGCCGCCTCCCAATTGGCTGCTCGATGCCTTCACCGTGCCGCTGAAGGTCGGGATTTCCGACATCGTTTCGAATGCTCTTTACGATCTCGGCTATCCGGTGGCGCAGAACGGCGTCATGATTATGATCGGCTCTTACGAACTCATGGTCAAAGATGCGTGCTCCGGCGTGAATTCAATTTTCGCCCTGTCGGCAATCGGTGTTTTCTATGTTCATGAATTTGTGGGCAACCACCCGCTCCGTAAGGTGCTCTTGATCCTATCCATTATTCCAATCACCGTCCTGGCAAACGTTTTTCGCGTTGTGACGCTGGTGTTGGGAGCCTATTACATCGGGGTCGACACGATCGAGGGCCTGTTCCATGACATGACAGGCATAGCGTTGTTCGTCTTCGCGTTGGTCCTGTTCTTCCTTCTGGATCGCGTCCTCATCAGCGTCGAATTCCTGGCTGGAAAGGCGCTCGGACTAAAAAGCGCGAGAAGTCCCGCCTAAAGGGCCTACAACGAAAACTCCGGGACGCGCGGTTTGGACGGCCGAGTGGCCGAGTTTTTTGCGCCCGGCCGGATTGGCGGTTGCTTTACGTTTTTGCAGCATGCTGGGTAAGGGGAACGGCTGAGCAATTGCACACAGCCGAAACAGTTGGACGCACCTGATGCAGACCGTCTATGATTTCGTTACTGTCATATGCTTTATATGTATTGTCGTGACCTATTTTATGTTCACGGAAGGGGGCATGAAAATCTTGGCCCATTTCATGCTGCCGGCCGCGGCGTTCGCGATCGCTAACCAGCTCGGCAACCACGCCGGAAGCGACGTCCTCATGAACATCCTGGCTGTCCTCCTGATCGTCGCTGGGATCGGCTACACCTTCATTATCGTTAGACATAGTCCCGCTTGACGCACCGCGCTTGGCCGCCTGGATGCTTCCTCTCGTGAAAAATAGCTCAGCAAGCGACCTCGTAGTCGATTTGAGGTTGGCGACTCGATTTTAGCGAAAAAGGTCCGAGAAAAGAGGCCCTGTTCGCAGCGCAAGCGCGTGTCAGAAGCTCGGCCGCCGGCAAAGACCGATTCCCGATTGGAATTTAACAGTTCAGTTCAACAGCTGACAATGGCGGCCATCTATTGCTCGGCTCGCGGGCTTTCCCGCGCTGTGACCGAGGCCCAATCGCATGATCACCGCCGCCGACATCCAAGCGATCCGCGACGCCGACCCCGGCGCCGTTTTGCCGGGCATCGATACAATGACCGGCAATCCGTACGCCACGTCTTCGCTGCTCGACGTCACGAAAATCACCCAAAACTCGCAGGCGCCCTACTATTACTCCCCGTCCACAAACACCGTGTATGTTAATCAGGCGGGCGCGGTGCTCAGCGGCATCAATTTTGGCAACGCGACCGTGCAGATCATGCCAATGCCAAGAATGTCACGATAGAAGATCTGCACATTCACTGGCACGACTAGTTTTTGGGCTGTAAACAACCTACCGCCAGCGGCGCGACAGTGGAGAACTGTACCTTCACAGGCAGCAAGTCGCCGACTGAGAAAAATGTCTGGATCAGTTCCTGGCAGACATAACAATAGAGAACAACAGCTTTCTGAATTCGCCGCAAGACGCGATCGCGATCCAGCAAGGTGTTGTCACCGGCAACTACATGTCGGGTGAGGGATGGTCAACAGGAGCGCACGCCGACGCGATCTATGTTCCGGATACGACCGGGCCCGTCACCATAACCGACAATTTCATTGATGACACGCTGAACGCCGGACAGACCGGGTTTTCCAACACCAGTTTGCGGATTACGGACGAGGGTGGGAACACAATACTGATGGCGTGACCGTATCAGGAAATTATCTGATTGGCGCTGGGATTTAACTTCGAAACGGCAGATCCGAATGCGAATAACGCTCAGCAATGTTTCGGTAACTAACAATTACCTTGGGTTCGCCACCTTCGGCCAATATTTCCCCGGCACAGACAATATGGCGACCGTGTCCGGGAACACGACGGTTGACTTCACTCGAATCCCGCCCAGTCGACCCAGGCCCTCGCGGCCTATGTCGCTGCTGGCCTCCCAACTGCGATTGTGGTCTCTGGGACCGCCCGGTGGGGCCGGCGAAACCGGGACGGTTCCGACGACGCTCCTGGGAAACGGCTATTGTCGGCGCAACTGGGTTCAGCGGGCTCTGGCGAAACGAACTTTGTCGGCGGTTACGGAGAACAAATTCTGTACGGCGGTCAGGGCGCGAACATTCTCACCTATCTGGCGCTTGGCGACGGCGGCGACGTGATGTCCGCATTCGATCCGGCGAAGGATGTGATCGATCTCAGCCACATCGACGCCGACATCCTCACGGCCGGCGTCCAGAATTTCACCTTCATCGGCTCCGCCTCATTCAGCGGCGGCGCTCAAGTGCGCTATCAACTGAATCCGACGACCGGCACCACCACCGTCCAGGCGGCCCTCGCCGGCGATAACACCAGGCCGATTTTAGCATCACCCTCGCGGGACTCAGGCCGCTCACGGCAGCAAATTTCGCGCTCACTTCGGCTCAGTCAACCGATGCCCTCGCGAACGGCGCAGCGCTATCCTACACCCAGGTTACCACAGCCGCCGGCGCGCCGACTGAATACGCGTATTCCAACGTTCAGGGCAGAGCCTATACATCGTACGAATCGTTCTACGGCTCAACCTACGAAGACCTTGCGGCGGATGATCTGAACCTCAGTTCGAACGAAAACAAGCTCATCCTCTACGACCCCAGCCAGACGGTCACGAGGGGTGGCGGCAGCGAATCTCTGCGGGTCGGGACGGGCAGCGACCCGCTTGCCTATCATGCCGTCGAGACCATCGATGCGAGCACCAGCAGCGGCGAGCAGTTCGTCTTTAGCGCAGGCTTCGGCAAGGAAACGATCAACGGCTTTTCCGTCTCAGGAGCAACTCCGGACTCGATCCAGTTGGCGAAGTCGGCGTTCTCTTATTTGACGCCCAGCATGACGCAGGCGGAGGACTTGGCGGCCGTCATGTCCCAAGCCACCAGGAGCGCGTTTGGCCTGACGATCTGCGACTCGCATGGCGACCGCCTGGCACTGACGGGGGTCACCCCCTCGCTGATCGCCGCCAACCCCGGCATGCTCGCATTCACGTAGATTCGAGACCCCACGGCCCGAGCAATCGCGCCGGCGCTGCATGTTCGCCGCCCACGATTACGCGCGCGCCGTGCGAAGGCGGGAGCGGCGGCTGAACGGCCATGCGACGAGGCGAGTGGTCGCCCATCCCCACAGCGCGGCGAGGCCGCCGGCCATCAGAGCGGCGACCGACAGCGGCTCGGCGGGCTCGTAATTGTCGAGCGTGCTGTGCGCGATTTCAGGATCGAAATTCGTCGCGACGACATAAAGACGCATGAGCGGGCCGGCCGAGTTCATCGCCTGAATCTGCCCGTTGAGACGCGCGCGCGCTCGATCGCCTTGCCCGTGTCCTCGCCGCGTTCGCGTGCCAACGGGTCCGCGTTGTCCTCGAGCCGCTGCAAGGCCTCGGCCCGGGACAGGTTCAAGCGCTGAACCTCGCTGTCGAACTCGGACACGACCCGGTTGAGTTCCCCGAGCGCGCCGCCCAGACGCTGACGGTATTGTTGCGCGAATTCGGGCGCCTGCGACCCGATTAGTCCGGCCAACACGGCGATTGCGAAGGCTAGTCTGCGCGCGAACATCGACTGACCTATCTGATGGACCCGGAAGGATCATAGCGCGCGCTGAACTCAGTTGGACGGAACCGCCGCACCCAAGACTTGAAGCAATGCGTAACGTGCGAAGCGGCAGGTTCGGCCGGGCCGGCCAAAATTGATCCAAGCAAAACCAAGGAAATCCAAGCAAAAAAGCGTGTATTTCCTTGGATTCCTAAGGCCGAATCGAGGCTTTTCAATGGGTTACGACAAGCCAAACAAAAAAATTCTCGGGGACTTGGAAAATCGCTCCATTTTTTTGCTTCGCTGGTCCGTGAGGCACGCGACGCCGTCTCCGGGCAATAGGAAGTGTATATCATATAATTCTGGCATGCGCTATAATACAGGCGCATTTTTCGCGGGGCGCCGTGGGAAATTGATCCATGTCTGAGCACTTTTCGGTGGAAAACCCTCTTTGGCCCGGCGTTCCGCTCGCGCTGGCGTCGGCTCTCCTGTTCGGCGCCTCGACCCCATTCGCAAAACTGCTCGTGGAAACGAGCAACCCCCAGCTCGTGGCTGGTCTTCTGTATTTAGGGGCAGGCGGTGGCCTCATGATCGGCCAGGCGACGCGCTTCGTGCTTGGCGTTCGGAACTCGGAGGCGCCGTTACGGCGGGCCGATGCGCCCTGGATGATCGCGATCGTAGCATTCGGGGGAATCCTAGGCCCGCTGTTTCTGATGCTCGGGCTGGCCCGCACGTCCGCCGCATCCGGCTCGCTCCTCCTCAATCTCGAGGGACTGGCGACCATGGCGATTGCTTGGGTCGTCTATCGAGAAAACGTCGACCGACGCCTGCTCCTCGGCGCGGCGGCAATTCTTGCAGGCGCGGTCGCGCTGTCCTGGCAGGGCCAAGGCATTCGTGTCGATGAAGGCGGCTTGTTGATCGCCGCCGCGTGCCTTGCGTGGGGCGTCGACAACAATCTGACGCGGCGGCTTTCGGTCGTGGACCCTGTGGTCATTGCACTGACCAAGGGCGTCGTGGCTGGAAGCGTGAATCTGATCATCGCGCTGCTTCTTGGAGCGCGCCTGCCATCGGTCGGCGCAACGGGCGCGGCGTTGGTCGTCGGCTTCTGCGGCGTGGGCTTAAGCCTCGTGCTGTTTGTCTTGGCGCTGCGCCATCTCGGCAGCGCTCGGACTGGGGCTTATTTCTCGGTCGCGCCGTTCCTTGGCGCAATCATCGCGATTGCCCTCTTAGGCGAGCCGCTCACGCCGCAACTGGTCATAGCGGGCCTGTTGATGGCGTTCGGCGTCTGGCTGCATCTGACCGAACGGCATGCCCATGAACACCTGCACGAGGCAATCGAGCACGAGCATAGCCACGGGCACGACGAACATCATCACCACGCTCACGAAGGAACGGTGACGGAGCCGCATTCTCACTGGCACCGGCATGAACCGCTTCGGCACCGGCATGCTCACTACCCGGACATCCACCATCGCCATGAACACGGCTAACGCCGGGCACGCGAAGGAGTTTTGAGCCGGATCGCGCGCTGGCGTCTAACCAAACTTCGCTTCGGCGTACCGCGGACATGGCGGTCAGGGACCGGAACCTGACAAGGTATTCACTCAACTGATTTCAACCTAAGTTAACACGCAAAATTTGTATTGCCTAGACAATTTTGTGGAGCTAACTATCCCAGGAGAGAGGGGATTGGCTATGGAGGTGTTCGTCACATTGGGGCGCGACTACGTTGTCGCTTACCAAAATCAAGCCAGCGCTAGCATTGAGGCGATGCCGGTGGGCGTCTCAATAATCAAAAGGACGTTTCTGTTCAGTAATGAAGAGGTTCGTGATACGATTTTCGGCGGCAAGTCGCTCAGTTGTTCAAACCGGTTGTTGTTCCGCAACGGCCGCTCACTCCTGCTCACTCGAGACTATCGGCCGATGCTGGGGCGAGATGGCGAAGTTGTCGGCGTAATCTCAACAGGTTCGTCACGTCTAGCGCCGAGTTCCCAGGATTATGCCGATCTCTCCGCTATTGTTTCCGCGCAAGAATCTCCGGAACTTCCCAACCAATTATCCGCTTCAGGGCCGCTTGCCGGGTCATCCCCTGGGGAACTCTCAGATTCTCTAACGCTAGCTCGACGACTTCGGCGATTTCTGCCGCAGCAGGTTCACTGATTCCCGCCGCCAGAAGGGTTTCCTCGATCGCCACATGGACAAGGCTCGTCGAGCCTTGGGGGCGCAGGTTCCTGAGTAGGCGCCGAGATCTCCGCCTTCTCGCCTTCCGTCTGGAACCCTTCCACCGGAACGCCAAAAATCCTAGACAATTCAAATATATTTTCTCTGGACGGCTTGGATATCCCCCGTTCCCAGCCTGAAACCGATTGATTGGTGATCCCACCGCCGATCTGTCTCGCAAGATCCGCCTGTGTCCAATTGCGACTCGATCGCAGAGCCCGGATGCTGTCGGCGTAGCTCATAAAGCAGGACCTAAAGATTTTTTTATCGCTTGGCAACAGGAACGAGTTGACAGAAAGTAAGTTTTTCGCTTATTTTATAAGTTGATTTTGGTTGTGCCTTACCCGCCTAATGCTTCCGGTGGGGCGGGCTTAGAAGGATCTCAGCAATCATGGGGCGCGGTGCTTTTGGGTGAGGAGGATCAGGGTGGATCACAACAACCGCCGCCCTGGGTTCCCAATGGCCGGATAGGTTCGTCCCCAGCGAAGTTGAGCCCCGAGGAGGGCGTTCGTCTCATGCGCGCCTTCATCCGAATAAGGCATCAGGGACTGCGCGAGATCGTAATCCGTCTCGCCGCCAGCTTAGCGGAAGCGGAGAACGGCGAGAATCAGTGAGACCATGGCGGCGAATTATAAAGTTGATTTACTTATAAACTGAGTTATGTGCTGGATTATGAGCGAGTCTATTCAAGAATAGAGGCTATATGAACGCGCGCGTTCGGATTCCGACACTGTTCGATGGGTCCTACGACTGCGTTATTGCGACGAGAAATCGACTTAGCGCCTTAAGAATGTCTATTCCGCTAATTCTCAAGCAAGATACGTTGCCGCAGCGCTTGATCATTGTCGACGCTAGTGAGGACCACGAGTTTGTCAGAACTGAAGTTCACCAGCTTAGCAAACGGTTTGGCTATAAAAATACTATCGTTTCAAAGGCGGACACCGCGAATTCAGCTAGACAGCGTAACATAGGCCTTCAGTTTGTCGACGCGCCGATCGTCATGTTCCCAGATGATGACTCGATGTGGTACGATAAGTTCGCAACCAACGTCCTGAAGATCTACGGAGCGGATGTGCGACGTCAGGTCGGCGGCGTTGGAGGCGTAAGTGTTTTCGACCCCACCCCCAGGGCTGGGGCAACCCGCCTACAAGAAGAGCGCAATTGTGAGCGCGAAAGGGGCGCTGCAGCCCTACAGAAGCCACATCGAAAATCGTCTCTTTCCTCACCCTTTCAAATTGATCGCAGCAGCGACCTGGACGGCCGAAATTGACGTTGCTGACGGCGTAGACTCAAGACGAGTGCACCACATCACGGGTTTTCGAATGAGCTTTCGAACAGATGCGGTGAGACGAGTTGGATTTGATGAAACCCTTGGCTATGGAGCTGGCTACGCTTACCATGAGGATCTTGACGTCTCGCTCAGGCTAGCGCGTCTAGGCTACGCGCTTGTGGAATCCCAAGGCGCAAGGGTCTGCCACTACTCATTTCCGGGGAGCCGAGGCAAGGGTTACAATTACGGGTTTGTCGCGATCGCAAACTGCGTATATGTCTGTAGGAAAACTATTAGCCGTGACACTCAGATTTACACCATTCTGGAACGATATCTAAAATATAAGCTGTCTCTGTACGCTAGCCGATTTCATTCTAAACATGGTCGCGAGGTTTTCAGAGGGGCCTTAGAAGCATGGCGACATCGATCCATTCTTCTCGAGGCCGAAGAATCTGCGTCTTTCTGACGCGTATAGGGCTTTATCTGATCAGTATATCAAGAAATAGACGCAACGGACGGGCCGCTCTGCGAGCGGACCTCATACTTTTCTAAAGAAACCGTGGGTGTAGTCCCCAGCATAGAGAAGTGTTACCTTCTCCTGCTTGTCCTTCAAATATTCGTCACATGCCTTCTTAACGCCGGGAAGCTTGTTCCAGCCAGCGGGATTAATCGATGGATCGCCATAATCGTCGATCAGGCAAATCGCTCCTTTTGTTAATCGAGGATATACATATTTAAGGCTAATAAGAATGGAATCGTATAAATCGCCGTCAAGATATGCGAAGGAGATTGTCCCAGGCAGCCCATTTGGTAATGTATCGTTAAACCAACCTCGACGTATTTCTGGCAAAGGTAGATTGTATAAGTTAAAATTGTAACGTAATAAATCTTCAGTTGTCTTAAGCTGTCCCTGATGATATGCGCTGCCATCTACAGAGGTCAAGGGCGGAAGTCCTTCAAAGCTATCATACACGTATAGCTTCTTATTAGAATTGTGATGTTGCATTATCTTCGAAATTAACACAGACGACTGGCCAGAATTGCACCCAAGCTCAACAAAGTCACCGTCAACGCCATACGCTAAAACTTGGTCGACCAAGTGAAACATATTAATTCGTTGCTCTACGTTTGTCATTCGACCAGAGAGCAGTGGCGATAGCGCTCTTCCCTCAATTTTCTGCATAGTAGAATCAATCTTATCGAGCACAAATGATGTAGGAGAACCAACACGTAGGCCAACCCTGCCAAGTGTACGATTCATAATACGATCTACATAGGAGTTCCGCTTTATTTTCCAGTCAAAGTACTCTGTAATAAAGAGATCGTCCATTTGTCTTCCCCGATGGGCAACGATGTTGCCAAGGCAGCCAGGTGCTTGTGCGCGCGCTCGCCCAACGCTGTTCAGCCTGATACTTTGCGCTTTTGCGGTCATTCACCAGCAAACGTTGCCAGGGTCAATAGGACGGTATGGACGACGGCGACTTCCGGAATCTCGGACGTGAACAACGGCCCTTCGAAATCATGGGGCTGAAGTATTCGCACTGGGGCCGCGCATCCGGCCTGGCCAACAGATAGGCGGGCTTCTCGGTCAGCGAAAATCTGTTATCTTCGATGAGTGCGGTGATAAAAACGCACAGTGATCGTCTCATTTGGATCTAAGATCGCCGGTGATGCGCCGCTCCCACGAAACCGTGTCGTCCTGGGCGCGGGAATTCGCCGGGCGCGCGACTGTGGCTATCTGCGAGAATGGTCGAGGCGAAAGCGAAGGCGTCGCCGCATGGCTGCGCGGCGCGGCCCCGCGTCCGCCAAGGTGCTAGCGGGAGGCCATGCCCCCGCGCGGGCTTTTTGCTTTCGGCCCCGCCCTTTTCGTCTACGAAGGTCGCGCCATTAGATAGCGAAATCGCCGCTGACCTTCTCGTCGTCGAGCACATGCGTCTTCTCGGCGGTGTCGCACATCTGTTCGACCGTGATCGCGTCGAGGTTGGCGAGAAAGGTCTCGCCCGCCCTGCGTACGGCCGGATCGATCACCCGCTCGAGCAGCACCGAGTTTGACCCGAGATCGTCGGGATCGGCGGTGCTCAACGACATCGCGGTGCGCACGATCTCGCCCACGGTGATGCGCCGGCGCTCGCGCGCCAGCTCATAGCCGCCTCGCGGCCCGCGCACGCCCTTGAGGATTTTGGCGTGGACCAGGCCCTGGAGCAATGTCTCCAGGTGACGGGGGGGCAATTTATGACGTGCGGCCAAAGCTTTGGCCGCAACCGGCGCCGAGCGCGAATGCAACGCGACATCGACAACGGCGGCGATAGCAAGAACGCTCCGTCGCGACAATAAGTTCATATCCTACCTCCTACTATGAGTTGGCGGCTCGTCTAGCGCCACCAACGATACCAGAGGATTGCACCGGTTATAAATGATATTGCAATTACCATAATTGTGGTGTTGGCGATGCGTCATTGCAAGGGCGACCCTAGAGTGAAAGAAAAATTACAATGCGCCTGCCGCTAGTTTGGCTTAAGGCATCAGCGGTGGCGACAGCCTCGCGTCGAGAACGCCCATCGGCGCGTAGTTTTTCGTTTTGGAGCGTGATGGGCTGACGCGAACGGCCATGAAGTTTACCGTAACCTCTAGGGTTGGCGTCACCGAAGTCGTCGACCGACCTGAAAGTGCAAGGGCTGCTCTTGAGCACGTCCTCGTGCTACTCGGGCGTAAGCGGAACGATGTTTGCATCGTTGATGAGGACGGCCGGCGTCGAACTCCGGCGGATCTATGCCGGCTGGCAGCCCGGGAAGTTGCAATGCTGCCCGATCATCAAGACTGAGCTTCTGAGCCTGTCCTAAGCGACGCCCCGCAAGCAAGCGGCCGTCGGGCGACTCGGTGGCGGTTCCGCGGGGTGACTATCGGGTCAAAAGGGCCAGTCGCCCTCATGCCGTCCTCTACCCGCCGCGACAATCTTGGCGACCGCGGCGTCCAGTCTCTTGGCGGCGGCGAGCGCTCGATCGTACTCAAGTTCACCGGGGCGGCTCTCGACCTCGATCGCATAGAATCTCACCCATGCCGCCGCCTGCTCCTCGCGCACCCATGCAGCCGCCTGCTCCTCTCCAGGAGTGTTGGGCAGGGCGTCATTCGTTGTCTGGTCGTCCGAAAAAATCATGCTCTTCTCTAGACGTCGCATCCGAGCACAGTCATGCTTTGTAATTAGAATGTCAACTTATAAATTATGTAAATATGCCAGAGGCCAAGGCGACGTTAGTGAGGCAAGCAGCGATTCCCTCGCGAGGAATTGGAGCATTGGCGGCGACGATCGCGCCCTGGTCGGGCAGGCGCTCATCCGTGCTGGACGCCTTATTCGGTTGATTAGGCGGACCGTGATCTGCGGCCACGGCGCGGCACAGGATCTTGCAGCGTATGCGCGAGCGGCGGCTTCAGCCGCCCTTTTTGTTTGCTCAATTATAGGCCCACTGGCTCGAACTCTACACCGACAGTTGACAGCATTAATGCGCAGCGTCATTGTGATACAACCGGTGCGTTGTAAGCCCTTCGGCCCGGCTTTGAACGGCGAAATCCGCAAACCCCCTTGCGGTGCTCATCCGTTCCAAGTGGGCTGGGGAGGGGGCGGCTTTCGGGCCGCCCTTTTTGCGGGGGTGGCGAATAAAAATAGTGCTGCCGTGTTTCAGCGCGCGCGCACTTGCCCTCCCGGAAGCGCGCGCACCTTGCACCCTCGCGTAGCGGGAGACTACGCGGGGGCTGCTTGCGCCTGTTGTCGCGCCCGTAGCAATCTGCGGCTATCCCGTGCGCCCAAAGCAGGGCAATAGCGATGATCGCGCCCAGGAACGGCGCGACCGAGAAATAAGCCCCAGTCCGAGCGCTGCGGAGATGGCGCAGCGCCAAGACAAACAGCTCGAGGCTTAAGCCCACGCCGCAGAAGCCGACGGCCAACGCCGCGCCCTTTGCGCCGATCGATGGCAGGCGCGCTGCAAGAAGCAGCGCGATGATCAGATTCAGGCTGCTCGCCGGCGCCGGCATGAACCGCTTCGGCGCCGGCATGCGCACTACCCGGACATCCACCATCGCCATGAACACGGCTAACGCCGCGGATCGAAGTCCATTGACAAAACCGGGTCGATCGGGGTTATGATTCCAGCATGGGGAAGCGATCTCCCCGTGAGGCGACAGCCAAAGAATCGCGCCCGGCTTTTGTTCGAGGGCGCAGCATGTCGTCATTCAACAGCATATCGGCGGATAAGCTCTGGCGCCTGGTCGGCGTGCCGCACGGCCCCGCTTTGATCGATGTCCGCAACAAGGACGCCTTCGCCGCCGATCCACGCTTTGTTCCGAGCGCGATGCGCCGCTCCCACGAAACCGTGTCGTCCTGGGCGCGGGAACTCGCCGGGCGCGCGACCGTGGCGATCTGCGAGAATGGCCGAGGCCAAAGCGAAGGCGTCGCCGCATGGCTGCGCGGCTGCGGCGTCGCGTCCGCCGAGGTGCTTGCGGGAGGCCATGAGGCCTGGGCCCAAGCGGGCCTGCCGCTGGTGCCGGAAGGCAAGTTGCCGCCCCGCGATTCGCAGGGGCGAACGGTGTGGGTGACGCGCTCGCGACCGAAAATCGATCGCATCGCCTGTCCCTGGCTCATCCGCCGCTTCGTCGATCCGAGCGCCGTGTTCCTCTTTGTCGCGCCAGCGGAAGTACAATCGGTCGCGGAGCGTTTCAGCGGCGCTCCATTCGATATCGAGGGCGTGTTCTGGAGTCATCGCGGCGAGCGCTGCACCTTCGATACGATGCTCGACGAACTGGGACTTCTAATCGAGCCGCTCGCTAAACTTGCAGCGATGGTCAGAGGCGCAGACACCGCGCGCCTCGATCTTGCGCCCGAAGCGCCGGGGCTAGCCGCCGCTTCGCTCGGACTGTCCCGCATGTACGCCGATGATCTCGAGCAGCTAGCGGCGGCCATGACGCTCTATGACGCCTTCTATCGCTGGGCTCGTGACGCGAGCGACGAAACGCACGATTGGCCAACGAACAAGCCAGGAAAGGCCGTCGGGGGGCGACTTCGACAATCCGCTCGAAAGGAACCCCAATGAACCGCATCCTCTCCCTTACCTCGGTCTGCTTCGGCATCGCGTTGTCTTTTCCCGCCGTGGCTTCGGAAATCGACTGGTCCAGTGTCGATACGATCATGACCCGCAAGGCGTCTGTATCAGGCGACGTGCATCGCTACGGGTTGCCACGCAGCGATCTCAGCGTTTCGCTTGACGGCATAACCCTGAAACCCGCCTTCGCCCTCGGTGGATGGATCGCCTTCGAGCCCATGGGCGACAAGTCGATGATGATGGGCGATCTCGTTCTGACTGAAAGCGAGATCAACCCGGTGATGAGCAAGCTTCTCGCCGAGGGCCTTCAAGTGACCGCCCTGCACAATCATTTGCTTCGCGCCAATCCGCCGACGTTTTACATGCATGTCGCAGGGACGGGCGACCCGACTCAGCTCGCGCGTCTCGTTCGCACCGCTCTTGAGGAGAGCAAGACGCCGTTCGACGTCAAGCCTGCAGCGGAAACGACGACAGCGACCGCAGACACCTATTTCGACGCGACGAAGGTTGACGCAGCGATCGGACACAAGGGCAAAGCGAACGGCGGCGTCTATCAGTTCAGCATCCCGCGCGCCGACAGCATCAAGATGGATGGGATGGCCGTGCCCGGCGCAATGGGAACGGCCATCGGGATCAATTTCCAGCCGACCGGCGGCGGCAAGGCGGCGATCACCGGCGATTTCGTCGCGCTGTCGAGCGAGTTGAACCCACTCATCACGGCGCTGCGTGACAATGGGATCGAGGTGACGGCTATCCACAATCACATGGTCGGCGAGGAGCCGCGAGCGTTCTTCATTCACTTCTGGGCGAACGACGACGCGATCAAGTTGGCGCACGGGCTCGGGGCAGCACTCAAAACGGTCGCGGTTGTTGAACAATAGCTCCAAGTTCCCGCGTTCGGACGCCTAGCTGGGAGGAGAACACAATGCGTCGAGGCCTCTTGATCGCCCTTGCCGCTGTGCTTCTCCTGCTCGTCGTGGGCGCCGCCGCGCTCTATCGCTTCGCCCTCCCCGGTCTCTCAAGCGCGCGTCCCAATCCCTCCGCGATCGAGATGGAAGTCGCAACCTGGCTGCTCCGAAACAGCGTGCCGGCCGCGGCCGCGGCGCGCGTCAATCCGCTGAAGCCTGACGAAGCGACCATCGCCGCCGGCGCTGCGACGTTTCAGCAGAAATGCGCGGTCTGCCATAATTTCGACGGGAGCGGCCACACGACCATCGGCGAGCATGTCTATCCGCGCGTTCCGGCCCTTCGCGAGCTAATTCTGGTGCTGACGGACGGTCAGATCTTCACCTACATCAACGACGGCATCCGCAACACGGCGATGCCGGCCTGGGACCTGCCGGATCACGAAATTTGGCAGATCGTCGCATTCCTCCGCCACTTGCCGCCGTCAGTTCCTCCGGGCTCGGCGAACACCATCCCCGCCCCAATCGCCACGGGCGCGCATTATGTCGGCTCGGCCGCTTGCGAATCCTGCCATAAGGAAGTTTACGCCCGGTGGAAGCAGACGCGCATGGCCAATGTCGTGCGCGATCCGCACGAGCATCCGGACGCCGTCATTCCCGACTTCTCGAAGCCCGATCCGAAATTGACGTTCACGTTGGACGATGTCGCCTTCGTCTATGGCAGCCGGTGGAAGCAGCGCTATTTCACCCGCAAGGGCGACGACTATTTCCCGCTGCCAGCACAATGGGACATCGCGCACGCACGTTGGCTGCCCTACCACGTGCCGAAGACAGCGGATTGGTGGGCGCCGCTCTATCCGGACGACAATATGCAGCGGCCGACCGGACCGCTCTGCGACGGTTGCCATTCGGTCAACTACGACACCAAGACAAAGAGCGTGACCGAATGGAACGTCGGCTGTGAAGCCTGCCACGGACCGGGCAGCGCGCACGTCGCTGATCCCGTCCGCACCACCATCGTCAATCCGGCGCGGCTCGATTATGTCGCGGCGAACGACACCTGCATTCGCTGCCACTCGCAAGGTCGGCCAAAGACGAATCCGATCGACGGAAAAAATTATGATTGGCCGGTCGGCTTTCACATGGGACTGCGGCTCGCCGACTTTTGGAACCTTGAGGATCACAAGGCGGGAGAATTGACCTTCACCCATTTCCCTGACGGAACGGCGCACAAGAACAGAATGCAAGGCAACGATTTCGTGCAGAGCCTCATGTATACGCGCGGCGTGACCTGCTTCTCATGTCACGATCCTCACGGCAGCGACAACGTCGCGATGCTTCGCGAGAAGGGCAATTCGCTTTGCCTCGGCTGTCACGGGCCGAACTCGCCGATCGGCCCGTTCGCCGACAGCATTCCCGCCCACACCCATCACAAGCTGGACAGCGCAGGCAGCCAGTGCGTGTCCTGTCACATGCCGCTGATCGAAGAGACGCTTGGGGATGTGAAAGTCCACGCCCATACGTTCCGCTTCATCACCCCGGCATCGACGCAGGCGCTCAACGTTCCGAACCCGTGCACCCTCTGCCACAAAGAGACGTCGATCGAATGGGCCGAGCAAACCTTGAGCGCCTGGACCGAGCGCTCGCCCTGGCGGATGGGAAACTAGGCTGCCGCGACCACTGGAGGGAATACGCTCCTAGTCAGCGAAAATCTGCTATCTTCGATCAGTGGCTGATGAAAAACGCACAGACGTCGACTGGCAGGATCTCCGAATTTTCCTCGCCTTAGGGCGGCATGGAAGCCTGTCGGCGGCGGCTCGCGCCCTCGGCGTCAATCACGCCACGATCGCGAGGCGGCTTCATTCCCTTGAAGACAGTCTCGGCGAGAAGCTGGTCGAGCGCCGCCCCGAGGGCTTCGTGCTGACCCTTGCGGGGACTCACGCTTTGGCCATCGCCAGCGATATGGACAGCGCATCTCACACGTTGGGTCGCGCAGGGCCGGATGGCGCCCCAAAGGGCTTGGTTCGCATCAACGCGCCACCCGGACTGACCCACGGCTACCTCGTCGCGAAGCTCTCGGAGATTGCGACAACCCATCCGGGGCTCGACATCGATCTGGCGACGGACGTGAGGTCCATCAGCCTCGAGCGCCACGAGGCCGACATCGCCGTGCGGATCGGCCGGCCCGACGATGGCGATGTGATCGCCAAGCCTGTTGCGACCATCGCTTACGGCTTCTACGCGACAGCCGAAGTGCGTGAGCGGTTGGTCGCAGGCGAGGACCCGGCCATCATCACCTTCGACGAGGCGGACGCTCACTTGCCCGAAGCGGTATGGCTGTCTCGGCGCTTTCCCCGCGCGCGGCGCCCTCTCCGCGCGAGCAACCAGTTTGCGCAGGCCATTGCGGCGCGCTCAGGGGTCGGCGTTGCGCTTCTCCCCCACTACATCGGCCGAGCCGAGTCCGGTTTGCGGCGGTGCGACCTCGGACCCGTTCCTGCGCCCCGCGAGGTGTTCGTGGTCAGGCGGCGGCAGAACGCGAGGACGAGGCCGATCGACGTCACCGTCGATCACCTCGTCCGCGTGTTCAGGCGAGACCGCGCGCTCTTCGAGGACCAGCTCGACTAGGTCCTGGAGCCGGCTATCGCGGTAGCGACGCTAGTCCCGGCTTTTTGGCCATCGCCGCAGTCGCAAGGTCGAGCGCCAAGGCTGCGATCATGGCTGCCGAACCGATCAGGAACAATGGCCGATAGTCGCCGCCATTGCGCGCGAAGACGAAAGAGAGGCCGTAGGCAGCGGCAGCCTGCATCAACGCGAAGCCCACAGTGGCGAAGCTCCAGGCCGCCTTTTGCTGTTCGACATGGTGCGGGAGGAGCTCGCTGATCCGGCCGAGGACCAGGGGAATCGTCCCGGTGAGGAAAGCTCCGACGATGACGCTCGAAAGGATGAGCCACACCCATCCCAGACCGAAGGCTGGGATCGCGATCGCGCCAGCCTCCAGGAGGAAGGCGAGGCGCAGCGTCGGCCCGAAGCCAATATGGTCGGCGAGGCGCCCCGCCGCCAGCGGCCCGACCGTCGCGGCGATCCCGAACACGACCCAGAACTCCGAGCCCACCTCAACGCCTTTGCCCATGCCGCGCGCCACGAAATCGACCAGGAAGATCATGTGCGGTAGCCAGCCCACCGCGTTGAGGGCATACACAACATAGAGCGAGCGCAGCGCCGGCAGGCGAGGCCCCGCGCGGTGGCGCGCGGGCGCAGTCGCAGGCGTGGCGGACGGCCACCCGCTCCACCCAATGACCATGAGGAGGAGCGACAGCGCGCCGAGACCGAACCAGGCCGCGCTCACGCTGAGTTGCAGCAGGAGCGGCACGAGCGTGCCTGAGGCGACAATGCCCGCGCCGACCCCCATGAAGATGGCGCCGCCAGCCAGGCCTCGCCGCGAGGGGCTGATGCTGGGCAGCACGGTCGGCGCCGCGAGAACCATCAACATTCCGCCGGCAAGGCCCGAGGCGAAGCGCCAAGCGAAGAACCAGGCGAAGTTGAGAGGGAAAGCGCAGGCGAAGAAGGCGAGGGTGGCCAACGCCATCGAAGCTCTCAGCACGGTCACGACGCGCATGCGCGCCGAAATCGGACGTCCGAGAAGCGCGCCAGCGAGATAGCCCGCAAGATTGGCCGCGCCGAGATAGGCCGCGGTCGCGGGCTCGAACCAGTGGGCGCCGACGATAGCCGGCAGCAGCGGAGAATAGGCGAAGCGGGCGAGCCCGATTCCGATCAGGCTGGCGCAGAAGGCGCTCAGAACCCCGCGCCACACTGGAGCGTGGCGGTGGTAGGATAGCGGTTCATGAGTGGCCGATGCGCTCAAGGTCATCACTCTACCGTCTGCGCGGTCGAACTCGCCGCATTCGGCCGAACAGGGTTCGGTCAGCCTGCTGTGGCCAAAGGATGGGCCGTTGACGGACATCATTCACTAAATAGGGCGCGCCGGCTTATCGATGATTCGCTATTCTAGCTCAGCCGCTGATCGAAAACGCACAGAGGGGGCAGATCGCTCTGCGATAATTTGGACAAAACGCGCGTGCTCCAAAGCCGCCACCGGGATTGCCGCGCTGATGTCTGACTTCCCCGATACCGCACATCCGATAAGGACGCCGCTCGATCATCCCCTAACCTGAAAGGACAAGACTTTGACCGATGCTCTGACCCACGGCGTGCACCACGTCGGTCTTGCCGTTCGCGACCTCGACGAGGCCACGAGCTTCTTCTGCGGAACCTTAGGCTTCAAGGAAGTCGCCCGGAACGATGCGTATCCGGCCGTGTTCGTCTCGGATGGTGTTGTCACCCTCACCATTTGGCGCGTCACCGATCCCGAAAATGCGGTCGCCTTCAACCGCAAGACGAACGTCGGCCTGCACCACCTCGCGCTCGCCGTCGCGGACGAGGCTGCGCTCGCCACGGTCCACGAGCGCGTTCGCAACCATCCCGGCGTCGTTCTCGAGTTCAACCCAGAGCCTGTCCGCGCGGGCTCGACCACGCATCACTTCATTTGCGCCATACCCGGCGGTCTCCGGATTGAGTTCGCGACGCGCGCGGGTTGATGTAAGGCAACGGGCGGGAAGCGCGCCGCCTTAGCCCTCTCAGGAACCTGGCCGATTCCGAGCGTCGCGCCCACCCGCCGCGCGGTCGCTTCGCGCCGCGCAATCAGCTCGGCCGAATTTCGACGCCCCGCTTCCACGATCTCCGCAGGCGCCGTGTGGGGCCGCCCGCTCTGAAAAGGGGGCTCTGGCGCGTAGGCGATCTCTAGCTGGATGAGGTGGGCGGCCGGCACACCGCGCACCTCAGCGGCAAGATGAAAGGCGGCGTCGATCCCCGACGTGGCGCCGGCGGCGAAAATCCAATTCCCGTCGACCACGACGCGATCGTCCACGGGGATCGCGCCGAACCAGGGCAGCAGATGGAACGACGCCCAGTGCGTGGTCGCCCGCTTGCCATGGATTAGACCCGCCCCTCCAAAGAGCAGCGCGCCCGTGCAGACGGAAAGAACCTTCTTCGCGCCCTCAGCTTGGCTACGCAGCCAGCCGAGAACCTCCTCATCCTCCATCAGAGCCTGCTGGCCCGGCCCGCCGGGAACGTGCAGGATGTCCAGTTGCGGCGCTTCCGCAAGCGTCGCGTCCGGCATGATCCGCAGCCCCATCACGTCGCGCACCGGGTCCATTGTTTTTGCATAGATACGGTGGGTCGAATTGGGGAGGCGGGAGAGCACCTCGAACGGGCCGGTGAGGTCGATCTGGTCGAGATCCTCGAACAGGAGCGACCCGATGTTCAGGTGAACATTTTCAGGAAGCATATCATCCTCGTCTTGTCAGACAGTAGATCACCGCCTCGCCGTCAGGCCCGCCACGCATGCTCCTGGAACATCGGCTCGAGCGGTGGCTCGGCGATGTTCAGCGCGTAGTTGGTGATCGTGGATGCGGCGCTGACCGCCAACACCTCCAGCGCCTGCTCCGGTTTGAAGCTCGCGGCCAGAAAGGCCTCCACCGCCCCGTCGCCAACGTGACCGCGCTTTTCGATCAGACTGCGGGCGTAAGCCGACAGGGCGGCGGTGCGCGGCTCCTGCGGCGCGCGACGCTGGCGGATCGCCTCGACGTCGGCGGGGTTCAGTCCCGCCTTGAGCGCGAGATAGCTGTGAAAGGCGACCGCCCAGGCGCAGCTGTTGGTGACCGCATTGGTCAGAAGCAGCGTCTGGATCTCGGCTTCGGTCAACGTCCCGCCGTGCACGCCCTCGAATAGGGAAACGAAGATGTTCGCCAGCACCGGCGAATTGGCGATGATGCCGGCGACATTCGGGACCATGCCGAAGGCCTGCTGCAATTTCTCGAGCGGCGCCCTCGATCCTGCAGGGGTCCGGTCGATCGTCTGAATTTCAAAGATGGACATCAGTCCGCTCCTTGGCTTCATGAATTGAACTCGACATTGCCAATCTAGTCGGGCAAGGTTTGGCGATGTCGCCAAAGACCACTCAAATCCCGCCAAACTCTCCGCGGCGTATCGAGGTGCTAGCCTTTCCGAACGTTCAGATGCTCGACGTGGCTGGGCCGATTCAGGTGTTCACCGCCGCCAACGAGCGGGCGACTTCGCCTGGTGCGCCCTACGAGACATGGGTGATCGCGCCGGAAGGCGCGGAGATACGCGCCACCTCGGGGCTGGCGTTCGCGACCGAGCCGCTGCCCGACCCGACGGAGCCGGTTGACACGTTGATCGTGGCCGGCGGCCGCGGCGTCATGAAGGCCGCTGAGGATGCAAACCTGATCGAATGGCTGAAAGTGCGCGCCGGCGCCGCGCGGAGGACTGCCTCGGTCTGCACAGGCGCATTTTTGCTCGCCGCAGCCGGTCTGCTCGACCATCGCCGCGCCGTCACACACTGGGAATATTGCGAAGAGCTCAGCCGGCGCCATCCTGCCGTGACGGTGGAGCCGGATCCGATCTTCGTGCACGATGGCCCTATGTGGACCTCGGCCGGAGTGACATCCGGCATCGACCTGTCGCTTGCGCTCGTGGAAGAAGACCTAGGACGCGCGCTTGCGCTCAGCGTCGCGCGCCAGTTGGTGGTGTTCCTCAAGCGGCCGGGCGGCCAGGCGCAGTTCAGCGCCGCGCTCTCGCTGCAATCGGCGGACGAGCGTTTCACTGACCTGCACGTTTGGCTCGCCGAACATCTCGCCGAAGACCTACCGCTCTCTCGTCTTGCGGCGCAGTCGGGCATGAGCGAGCGCACGTTCCTGCGCCGCTATCGTGAGGCGACGGGCGTGACGCCCGCGCGCGCGATCGAGCGTCTGCGCGTCGAGGCGGCCCGTCAGCTGCTTGCCGACACGCGCTTGCCCGCTAAGCGAATCGCGAGGCGCTGCGGATTCGGCTCGGAAGAGACGATGCGGCGAAATTTTGCGCGCCTCCAGGGCGTAAGCCCGCAGGATTATCGACAACGTTTCGGCGGCGGATAAGGTGACGCGGTCAGACAAAGAAACTTCCGCCGCGCCGGTTCGCGCCGGGCGCCCCTGGTTCGTTTTGCGGTCTTTCGACGGCTGGCGGCCGGGCGACCTCAGCGCCGACGTGGTCGCGGGCCTGACGCTTGCCGCGATCGCCATTCCCTCTCAAATGGCGACCGCCCGTCTTGCCAACCTCACGCCTCAGATCGGTTTGTTTGCTCTTGTCGCCGCCGCGATCGGGTTCGCGCTTTTTGGCGACAGCCGGCGCCTTTCTGTCGGCGCCGATTCGACCATCGCGCCGATTTTCGCCGGCGCGCTTGCGGTGCTCACGGCGACGGGGCCAGAGCATTATCCTGCAGCCGCGGCGGCGCTTAGCCTCGCGGTCGGACTCATTCTCATTTGCGCCGGCGTCTTCAGGTTCGGCTTCGTCGCTGATCTTCTGTCCATTCCGGTGACGACCGGCTTTCTCCTCGGCATCGCCGGCCATATTCTCATTCTGCAGGCGCCCGCTGTGCTAGGCGTCGAACCAATTCACGGTCCGCTTATTCAGCAAGCCCTGTCCCTCATTGCGCGCGCTCCAGCGGCCAATCCCTGGACGTTGGCGATCGGCCTTGGCGTGCTTGCGATCATGCTTGTGGGCGAAAGTGTTAGCCCACGTTTTCCCGGGGCTCTCATTGGCCTTTGCCTCGCTGGGCTGGCGACGATCACGCTCGGTCTCGAAGACAAAGGCGTAGCGACGCTCGGGTCGGTTACTGGCGCAGCGCCCCATTTCTCGCTGCCCGCGATTTCCTGGGACGACATTCACGTCGTCGCGCCGCTCGCCGTGCTCATTGCGCTCGTGGTGATGGTGCAGACAGCGGCGACGACGCGGTCTTTTCCCAACAGCGCGGAGGGTCCGGACGTCAATCGGGATTTCGTCGGCGTCGGGGTGGCCAACGCCTTCTGCGGTCTCATCGGGGCCTTTCCCGTCGATGCTAGCCCGCCTTCGACGGCGGTCGCCGCGGAGGCGGGCTGCAAGTCGCAGCTTGCGGCGTTGATCTCGGCCGCGGCGGCGGTCTCAGTTCTCCTGTTCGCGGGCAAAGCCCTCGCCCACCTGCCCTCCGCCGCATTGGCGGGCGTCCTCCTCTTTGTCGCGATCCGTCTCGTGCGCACTGGCGTGATGGTCGACGTGTGGAGACGATGCCGCGCCGAGTTTCTGCTGATCCTGGCGACTGCGCTTGCTATTGTGGCGCTGCCGATCGAGCAGGGGGTGGGCCTCGGCGTGCTGCTGTCGGTGCTGCACGGCGTCTGGACGACGACTCGCGCCCAGGCGATCGAACTTGAGCGTATTCCCGGCACGTCGGTCTGGTGGCCGAACGAGAAGGATGTTCAAGGCGAGTTCGTTCCCGCGGTCCGGGTGATCGCGCTACAGGCGCCGCTGTCGTTTCTCAACGCCTACAATTTTCGCCGCGCCATCGAGCGCTTCGCCTCCCAAGACCCGCCGCCAAAGCTGATCGTGATCGAGGCCAATGCGCTGGTCGAAATCGACTACACCGGGGCGACGGTGCTCGCCGAGCTCATCGGCCGGCTGCGTGGCCAGGGAGTCGACGTGGCGGTTGCGCGGCTTGAGTCCGTCCGCGCCCAGAACAGCCTCACGCGGGTCGGATTGTTCGCGCTGATCGGACACGATCATGTTTTCCGGAGCGTGCAAGAGGCGATTGACGCACTGGCCGGGCGGGGCGCTGGTTGATGCGGGCTCAGGCGGCCCCGATTTTGTCGCAGACCGGATGGCGCTATGTTGTGTCGAAGCCGCTGATCGGCGTTGTGCGCCGAGGCGAACGCTGGCCGGTGTCAGGGATCTTGAGTAAGCGAGCGCGCGTTTTATGACGGACATTCCCATCGGCGTTGTCACGATATCCGATCGTGCTTCGCGAGGCGTCTACGAGGATAAGGGCGGCCCGGGCATCGAGGCTGCGCTGAAGGAGCTTCTTGCCACGCCATGGCGTCCGGAGCGGCGTATTGTGCCCGACGAGCGGCCGGCGATCGAAGCTGCTCTGATTGCGCTTGCTGATGAAGCCGGCTGCCCGCTCATTCTCACGACAGGGGGCACGGGACCCGCGCCGCGTGATGTGACGCCGGAAGCGACGGAGGCGGTCTGCGCCCGAATGCTGCCCGGCTTCGGCGAACTGATGCGTCTGAAGAGCCTAGCCGAGGTGCCAACCGCGATTCTGTCGCGCCAGGTCGCAGGGACCCGCGGCTCGAGCCTGATCATCAATCTCCCGGGCAAGCCCGTGGCGATCCGCACCTGCCTCGACGCGGTCTTCGCCGCGGTGCCCTATTGCATCGACCTTATTGGCGGCGCGCGACTGGAGACGGATCCGCGGTTCTGCACGGCCTTCCGACCCAAGGCGTGAAGCGGACACAACCATACTTCGATCACGCGAAGTTGAATTCTCCGCCGTGATTTCGCCTTCTCCAGGGTCCGGCTGCCATAATTGGGGAATGGTCTTTTTTCCATCGGCTTACTAAATCAACGGATCAGTGGAGAGTTGGGGAGCCTATGTCGGTCGTTCAGATCGTCGAGCCGGAAACCGAGGTTCGCGCCGCAATGCGCGAAATCGGGGCGAAGGCGCGCGTCGCCGCGCGGGAGGTCGCCAACGCGACGGCGGAGATGAAGAACCGCGCGCTTCTCGCTGGCGCGCGAATACTGCGCAAACGAGCGGGCGAGATTCTGGCCGCCAATCAGCTCGATTGCGCGGAGGCCCAGGCTAAGGACTTGACCGCGGCCTTGATCGACCGGCTCACGCTCAATTCGACTCGGATCGAGGCGATCGCGCTCGGGCTCGAAGAGGTCGCGGCCTTGCCCGATCCGGTCGGGCGCGTGCTGGCGACCTACACCCGTCCCAATGGCCTCGTTATCGAGCGCGTGGCGACGCCGCTCGGCGTCGTCGGCGTGATCTACGAGAGCCGTCCCAATGTCACGGCTGATGCTGGCGCGCTCTGCCTCAAGAGCGGCAATGCGGTGGTGCTGCGCGGCGGCTCCGACAGTTTTCGGTCGTCAGCCGCGATCCACGCCTGCCTGGTCGCGGGCTTGGTGGAAGCCGGTCTGCCGGAGGCCGCGATTACACGCGCGCCCTTCGCCGCCCGCGAGGCGGTCGGAGAGATGCTTGAGGGCCTCGACGGTGCGCTCGACGTCATTGTGCCGCGCGGAGGAAAGAGCCTTGTCGAGCGGGTTCAGCGTGAGGCGCGGGTGCCGGTGTTCGCCCATCTCGAAGGTGTTGTGCATGTCTACGTCGATCGGTCGGTGGATTTCGACAAGGCGCTGAAGATCATCGTCAACGCCAAGATGCGGCGAACCGGGGTCTGCGGCGCGGCCGAAACCCTGCTCGTGCATCGCGCGGTCGCCCCGTTCCTGCTGGGAAAGCTGATCGACGCGCTGATCAAGGCGGGCTGCGCCGTGCGCGGCGATGCGGCGACGCGTGAGGCCGATGCGCGGGTGACGGTCGCGAGCGAAGAGGACTGGCGCACGGAATATCTCGACGCGATCATCTCTGTCCGCGTCGTCGACAGTCTCGACGCGGCGATCGACCACATCGAGACTTATGGCTCCCACCACACCGACTGCATTGTGACCGAGGACAAGGCCGCGGCCGAGCGGTTCTTGAAGGAGGTCGATTCGGCGATCGTCCTGCACAACGCCTCGACCCAGTTCGCCGATGGGGGCGAGTTCGGTTTCGGGGCCGAGATCGGCATCGCCACCGGGCGCATGCACGCGCGCGGACCGGTGGGGGTCGAGCAGCTCTGCACATTCAAGTACCGGGTGCGCGGCGACGGGCAGACGCGGCCTTAAAGCGCGGTTCGCCTGGGCGGATCGGCTGCAAATGCGGCCGCTCGCGGGCAGTTTGCGGCCGCGGCGCTGCGGCGATCCCCTGGTTTCGCACAAGTTTTCTTCGCGTCGGGGTTGATTGCGCGACTCCCCTATGGCCGCTAAGCCCTGCGTAGGCCTCGCGAAAAATGATTCGCCGCGGGCGAGACGATTGTGAGCGGCGCAAAGTGCGCCGAGCCGGACCGAAGGGTCACGAAGATGAAATTCGAGCGCTTGCGCCTGACTGGCTTCAAGAGCTTTTGCGATAGCGCCGAGTTCAGAATCGAGCCCGGGCTGACTGGCGTCGTTGGGCCGAACGGCTGCGGCAAGTCGAACCTCGTCGAAGCCCTGCGCTGGGTGATGGGCGAGAGTTCATACAAGAACATGCGCGCCTCTGGCATGGAGGACGTCATCTTCTCCGGCTCAGGCAGGCGGCCCTCGCGCAACAATGCCGAGGTTGGACTTGTGCTGAGCAATTCCGATCGCCGCGCGCCAGCGGCCTTCAATGATTCCGAGACGATCGAAGTCACCAGGCGCATCGAGCGCGACGCCGGGTCGACCTACCGGGTCAACGGCAAGGAGGTGCGCGCGCGAGACGTGCAACTCCTGTTCGCCGACGCGTCTACGGGAGCGCGCTCCCCTTCGCTGGTGCGACAGGGCCAAATCGGCGAGATCATTTCCGCCAAGCCCCAGGCGCGCCGTCTGATTCTTGAGGAGGCCGCAGGCGTCTCCGGCCTCCATTCGCGACGCCACGAAGCCGAGCTTCGGCTGAAGGGCGCCGACGACAATCTCACCCGCGTCGAGGATGTGCTGAAGCAGATCGACGCCCAGGTCGACAGCCTCAAGCGTCAGGCGCGCCAGTCGAACCGCTACCGCGAGCTCGCTGGCGCGATCCGCCGTCACGAGGCGCTCGCGCGCCTCATCGCCTGGCGCGAACATGAGACGGCGTTCGCTGAGGCGCGCCGGCGGCTCGACGCCGACCTCCTCGAGGTCGCCGAGCGCACGCGCGCGCAAGCCGAGGCCGCGCGCCTGCAGGCGCTCGGTGCAGCAGCTCTGCCGCCCTTGCGCGAGGAAGAGGCGCGCCGCGGCGCAGCCTTGCATCGTATCGCGCTCGCCCGCGAGGCGCTCGAAGCGGAAGAGAAGCGCGCGAAGGAGCGCGAGGCGGAACTTGACCGTCGCATCGCGCAATTCGCCGGCGATCTTCAGCGCGAGGAAGCCCTGATCGCGGATGCGGCCGGCGTCATGGACCGGCTTGCAGCCGAGGAGGCTGCGCTGGCGGAGCAAGGAGCCAGGGCGGACGAGGACGCGGTTCAGGCGCAGGAAGCGGAGCAAGGCGCTGAGCGTCGCCTCGCCAGCGCCGAGAGCACGCTTGCGGAAGCCCAAGCCGCCGCGTCTGACCTCGCCGCTCGTCGCCGGGCGTTGGTCGCCACCCTCGAAGAGGAGGGGCGGCGTCTCACGCGCCTGGAGACGGAATATTCCGGAATCGAGCGCGAGCGTGGCGCGCTCAGCGCGTCGGGTTTTGAGGAGACCGAACGCGCGGCGCGGGCTCATTCTGCCGCCGAGGCGGCCGAGGCGCTCGCTGCCGCTGAGCGCGAAAGTCTGGCGGCCGAAGAACGCCATGCCGAGACGCGTGAAGTCGAGGCGCAACGTCGCGGGCCGTTGGCTGAAGCCGAACGCGCTGCGCAAAGGTTGGAGACGGAGGCGCGCACCGTCGCGGGCCTTCTCGGCTCGGACACGAGCGGCCCGTGGCCTCGGGCGGTCGACGCGGTCAGCGTCGCGCGCGGCTATGAGGGGGCGCTTGGCGCCGCGTTGGGTGACGATCTTGACGCCTCGGTCGACGAGGCGGCGCCCGCGCACTGGTCGCTGATCGAGCCGGCCGATGAGGATCCTGTGCTGCCGGTTGGCGCCGATCCGCTCGCAGGCCGCGTTTCCGCGCCGCCGGCGCTCGCTCGTCGCCTGGCCCAGGTCGGCGTGGTCGCTCGCGCGGAGGGCAAGCGGCTTGCCAATGAGCTCAAGCCTGGACAGCGGCTGGTCTCGCTGGAAGGCGATCTCTGGCGCTGGGACGGCTTCGTTTCCGCCGCTGAAGCGCCGAGCGCGGCCGCGCGACGTCTCGTGGAAAAGAATCGCTTAGGCGACCTTGAGCGCGAAGCCGAGGCGGCGCGTCAGGCAGCGGCGGCGCTGAGCGCCGAAGCGGCGAGCGCGGCTGCGGCAACTCGCGAAGCTGCCGCGACGGAAACGGAATGGCGTGGGCGGGTCCGCGCCGCCCGGACTGCCTCGGATTCCGCCCGCGACGCCTTGGCGCAATTCGAGCGCGCGCGCGCCCAAACCCTTTCGCGCCTGTCGGCGGTGGAAGAGGCTTTTTCGCGCGCCGGCGCGGCCCGCAATGAGGCGGCCGAACGCAAGGCCGGCGCGGAGACCGCGCTTGAGCAGCTTGGGCCGGGCGACGACGTTGCACAGGGCCTGGAGCGCGCGCGCGAAGTCGCAGTACGCGATCGAACCGTCTTCGCCGAAGCCCGGGCGACGGCGCAATCCATTGCCCGTGAGACCGCGGCGCGCGCCACGCGGCTCAGCGCAATCACCGCCGAGCGGTCGTCTTGGGATGAGCGGCTGACCCATGCGCAAAGCCGCATCGGCGAACTTGCCGAGCGGAAGGCCGAAGCCGATCGAGAGCGGGCGGAACTCGCCGACGCGCCGACCGACTTTTCTCGGACGCGCCGCGCGCTTGCCGACGAGCATGGCCAGGCCGAGGCCGCGCGCAAGGAGGCCGCCGACGCGCTAGCGGTCGGCGAAACCGCGCTCGCCGACGCCGATCGCGCCGCCCGCCAGGCGTTGGAAGCGATGAGCACCGCGCGTGAGCAGCGCGCGGCTTCTGAAGAGCGCCTTGAAGGCGCGCGCGTGCGTGACGAAGAGCTCAGGCACGCGATCGCGAGCGAACTCGATTGTGAGCCCGCGGGCCTCGCCGCCCTTGCCGATCATAAGGCTGACAAGCCGCTGCCCGGCGGCGTCGAGATCGAACGCAAGCTCGAGAATTTGCGCCAGGAGCGCGAGCGGCTCGGCGCCGTTAACCTCCGCGCTGACGACGAACTCGTTGAGGTTTTGGCGAGCCGCGACAAGCTCATCGCCGAGCGCGACGATCTGACCGAAGCGATCAAGCGCCTGCGCGGCGCGATTGGCACCCTCAATCAGGAAGGGCGCGAGCGGCTCGTTGCCGCTTTCGACGTCGTCAATGGCCATTTCAAGGATCTGTTTTCGACCCTGTTCGAGGGCGGCAACGCCGAGTTGCAGCTGATCGAATCCGATGACCCGCTCGAGGCGGGGCTTGAGCTTGTCGCCCAGCCGCCCGGCAAGAAGCCGCAGACGCTCACGCTTCTCTCCGGCGGCGAACAGGCGCTGACCGCGCTTGCGCTCATCTTCGCGGTGTTCCTCACCAACCCGGCGCCGATCTGCGTGCTCGACGAGGTCGACGCGCCGCTCGACGACTACAACGTCGAGCGCTTCTGCGACCTGCTGGAGGCCATGCGCAAGCGCGCCGACACCCGCTTCGTCGCCATCACCCACAATCCGGTCACGATGTCGCGCATGGACCGCCTGTTCGGCGTCACTATGGCCGAGCGCGGGGTCAGCCAACTTGTGTCGGTCGAGCTGGCGCAAGCGCAGGAGTTCGCCGAGGCGGGGTAGGAATGGGCGCGGCGGGGTTGAAGCGCCGCGGCGTTAATTCCTGAAATCGCCCGAACATGTTTTCTCCATCGACGCGCTTGCCTGCGTTTTTCCTGATGCGATGCTGATTTTTGTGCACCAAGACCCGGTCATGTGCTCGTCTCAGCCGCCCGGCTGACCGAGCTTCTGCGCGCGCTTTTCACGACTGCGATTGATCGGCGAGAGATCGGCCGCAGGGTTGCCGACTATTGGCAAAACGGGATGCGGCGGATGGTCGAAGTCGCGACGATCCGTCCTTTCCGCTGCAGCTCCAGACCGGTTCATGTGCAATACCGCTCGCTCGTCTCCGATCCAATCGGGACGATCGCACTAATCTACAACGCGTTCGACCTCGAGTTCTCGCGCGCGGCGCGGCAGGCGATGTCGTCTAGAGTCGCTCAATCGCCGAACGGTGGCTACGGCGCCAACCGTTACCTGCCCGAGGAATTCGGAATCGATCCGAGCATGAGCGCGAGCGCGCCTCCACCTATATCGAGCGCTTCGGCATCGCGAGCTAGCACTTGGTTTGAGGTGAGGCCGGGTCGCCCAAACGTTATGCGAAAATCGCGATTGTTCATAGGACTGCGCCGTACGCATTGTCTTCGTGTCGCCGCTTGGAGCGTCACGGATTTCTGCCCAACTGACACAAGCCCGACAAGGATTGCGGCTACCGGGAACACGATTTTGATGTGACGGATCGGAACTCCATCAAGTTGAATCACCAGATTGAGCTCGGTGCGGCTCAATAGCGGGAGCGGTCACCTCGAGCGAGGCCGCACGGGCCGCTCTCGCTTCCGCGCCCTGACAGGGAACCATGGGGACGGCCGGGGCAAAACCGCCCCAAACCGCGGTCTTCCTCCGGAACGAATGACGGCCGCCCGAGTTATCCAATTTGTCTCGGAAAACTGCTCTGAGGGTAATCGCAAGAAAGGCGCCGCATCATGCCGACAACTCCGCAGCCCGAGCAACCGATACCCGTTCCCAAGCCTGACGTCGTCCGTCCGCCGACGCCCTTGGAAGAGCCTCAACCCGAAAAGGGTCCCGACTTGCCTCAGCCGGGGCCGGACGTCGTGCTTCCGCCGGGACCTGAGGTGACGACGCCGTCTCAGCCGCAAGAAATCCCGCAGACGCCTCCGGCTTAAAGGGCGCGCCCCGAGGTTCTGATAAGGAGCGCAAAGATGAGCCAGACAGTCGGCGATTTCGTTGTTGAGCGCCTGCATGCCTGGGGTGTGCGGAGGGTTTTCGGTTACCCCGGCGATGGAATCAACGGCGTGTTCGGGGCGCTCAATCGGGCGAGTGACAAGATCGCATTCGTCCAGGCGCGGCACGAGGAAATGGCGGCGTTCATGGCGAGCGCCTACGCCAAGTTCTCGGGCGAACTCGGTGTCTGCATCGCGACCTCGGGCCCTGGCGCCTCTCACCTGATAACCGGGCTTTACGATGCGCGGCTCGATCACATGCCGGTGCTCGCCATCGTGGGTCAGCAGTCTCGCGACGCACTCGGCGGCCACTACCAGCAGGAAGTGGACCTGGTCAGCCTGTTCAAGGATGTCGCCGGCGCGTTCGTGCAACAGGCGTCCTCGCCGGCGCAGGTGCGACATCTGATCGACCGCGCCATTCGCATTGCCGTTGGCGATCGGCGCGTCACCGCAATCGTGTTGCCGAACGACTTGCAGGAGGAGGCGTACCGGGAGCCGCCTCGAAAACACGGAACTCTGCGTTCTGGAGTGGGCTTCGCGAAACCGCGAGTAACGCCATTCGAGGCCGACCTGCGTCGCGCCGCCGACGTCCTCAACGCGGGAGAGAAGGTTGCGATCCTCGTCGGCGCCGGCGCGCTCGGCGCGACCGACGAAGTGATCGCGGTCGCAGAGAAACTGGGGGCGGGCGTCGCCAAAGCGCTGCTTGGAAAGGCCGCGTTGCCCGACGATCTGCCTTACGTCACCGGTTCGATCGGACTGCTCGGATCAAAGCCAAGCTATGCGCTGATGACCGAATGCGACACGCTTCTCATGATCGGGTCGGGCTTTCCATATGCCGAGTTCATGCCCGAGGAGGGCCAGGCGCGCGGGGTGCAGATCGACATCGAGCCGGACATGCTGTCGTTGCGCTATCCGATGGAGGTCAATCTCGTCGGAGACGCGGCGGAGACTTTGCGCCTTTTGCTCCCTCTTCTCGATCAGAAGACCGATCGAAAGTGGCGCGGTCAGATCGAGAAGCAAGTCGCGGACTGGTGGAAACTTCTTGGAGGAGCGGGCGATGCAGCCCGCGAAGCCGGTCAACCCGCAACGCGTCGCGTGGGAGCTGTCTTCGCGATTGCCGGACAATGTGATCGTGACGAGCGACTCGGGCTCCTGCGCGAACTGGTACGCGCGAGACCTGAAGATGCGGCGAGGCATGATGGCTTCGTTATCGGGCGGTCTCGCGTCGATGGGCGCTGCGGTTCCCTACGCCATCGCGGCGAAATTTGCGCATCCTGATCGGCCCGTCGTCGGCCTCGTCGGCGATGGCGCCATGCAAATGAGCAACATGGCCGAGCTCATCACCGTCGCCAAATACTGGCGCGAGTGGGACGATCCCTGTTGGGTGATGTGCGTCTTCAACAACGAGGATCTCAACCAGGTCACCTGGGAGCAGCGGGTGATGGAAGGAGATCCCAAGTTCGACGCGTCGCAGAACATCCCGAATGTGCCCTATCATCGCTTCGCCGAGATGATCGGCCTCAAGGGGATCTATGTCGATGATCCCGAGAAGCTGGGAGCGGCGTGGGATGAAGCCTTGGCGGCGAAGCGTCCGGTCGTACTGGAAGTCAAGACGGATCCGGAGGTGCCACCGCTGCCGCCCCACATCACCCTGGATCAGGCGAAGAAGCTCTCCCTAAGCCTGGGCCAAGGCGACGCACATGCAGGACGAGCCGTTGTCGGCGCGGCGCGCCAATTGCTGAGCGCGGTTTTGCCTGGTCATCAGGAATAGGCGGCGCCGCGCGCTCGCCTTCGGTTGACGCACTATTTCGTAGAGCGCCGATGCGGCTGTTGCTTGCCTTCGACCTCGTCCTTTGCCGTTTCGCCACGACGCTCCTTAGCCTTCGTATGGCGGAGATGCTCCTCGTTCTCTTTTGGCGTCTGCTGATTGGATTCGCCGGCCTCGCTGAGAGCGATCGCCACCGCCTGCTTACGATTTTTGACTTTTTGTCCGCTCGTCCCCGAACGGAGCTCGCCGTGCTTGAACTCGTGCATGACCCGTTCGACGGTTTCCTTCTGCGGCTCGGATTCGCGCGGCGTCATTTGTCATCTCCATCTGACGTGCCTCGACCTTGTTAAACTCGGATCTGACAAAGCGGTTCCGGGGGCTTTGATGTCCGCATTGGAACCGAGTTGGCCTGCGCTCGTTGAGCGACATACGCTGCGGGCTGGGACATGGAGGTTCGCGGATGAGCGCTCGAAGGACGGGCGGCGACAAGGCCGCTGATTTATCCTCGCGGCGCCCCGCGCCCATGGAGGCGAAATCCGCGGAATCGCTTCCCAATGAACCGGGGAAATGGCAATTCGAGCCGAAATGGGACGGCTTTCGCTGCCTTGCTTTCAAGGACGGCGGCGCGGTCGAACTCAGGGGAAAATCCGGGACGTCGCTGGGCCGCTTTTTCCCCGAGGTTATGGCGACGCTGCTGGACCTCCCATTCGAGCGATTTGTCGTCGACGGCGAATTGGTCATCGAGCTGAACGGGCGTCTGACCTTTGACGCGTTGCAAGCCCGATTGCATCCGGCGGCCAGCCGGATCCGAAAGCTGTCGCAGGAAACGCCGGCGCGACTGATCCTTTTCGACATGCTGGTCGGGCCCGATGGCTCGCCAGTGGAGGCTTTGCCGCTCACTGAACGGCGAAGCGCGCTCGAAGCCTTCGGCGAGAAGGCCGCGATTGCGGGCAAGCTCATCGTCACGCCATGCACGCGCGATCTCGCGCAAGCGACGGAATGGCTTGATGATTTCAGCCATGACGGGCGGGACGGGGTCGTCGCCAAGCGCCTCGACGGCAAATATCTCAGCGGCGAGCGCGCGATGATCAAGGTCAAGCGCTTGCGGACCGCCGATTGTGTGGTCGGAGGCTTTCGATACCTGAGCGGCAGCGACGAGGTCGGGTCCTTGCTGCTCGGTCTCTACAACGCGCAAGGCCTGCTTGGATCACGTCGGCTTCACTTCGACGATCGCCAACGACGAGCGGCAAGCGCTGACCCGAAAGCTTCGCGCGTTGCAGGCGCGGCCAGGGTTCACGGGCAAGGCGCCCGGCGGGCCCGAGCCGCTGGAGCACCGAGCGCAGCGGCGAATGGGAGCCGCTCAAGCCGGAGCTGGTCGTCGAGGTCCGATACGACCACGTGACGAGCGACCGGTTCCGCCACGGGACCAAGCTCATGCGCTTCAGGCCCGACAAGGCGCCGGCGCAGTGCAGAATTGATCAGATCCTCGCGCCGCCCCGCGCCGAGAGCGGATAACGAAGGCCGCCGATACAACTCCCGCGCGAAACTGCTGCAAATAAGCGCGAGCTAAATGGGTCTAAACGCTAGTAAACGCTAATAAACGTTAGTAAAAATGCTAGCGTTTACTAGCGTTTATTTTTTCGAATTGAGCCTTTTCAATGGGTTACAGCCGATTGGAATAAAAAAATTGCCTCCGCTTTTGAAATTCGCGTCTTGAGTTGTAGACGCAGGTTCGAAATCCTCGTTCCCAGCGGCTCGTCCCGCGATGCGCCCCAGTCCCAATTGCCGAACAGCATAGCGTAGCTTTCCGATTTGGGCAAGACAATGATGGCTGTTGGTCTCAGCCCGGCCATGACGCCCTCAAGCTCGTCCGGAGATCCCCTCATACCCGATCCCGACGACTCACAGCCAGCGCACAAGAGCCTAATGCTAAGGGCCCACGAGGCTGGCCAACGTCGGTCCGGGTGGCGAAGACGTTCCTCAATCCTGCGCGCATTGGCGCGAAAAATTACGAGCCGAATGCACGGCGCCGACGCCAATTCAATTGCATTAATCGCATTGATGCGTCGCCGGCGGCCAAACTTTCGCTGTCCAGACCTTCCTGCTCCAACGCCCGGAACACTTCCCCTGCGCGCGACGTTGATCAATCAGCTCCTGCTCGCCCGCAAATCGCAGGATGAAAAGGTCGGTTAATCACATTATAAATTAGAATAAAGACTTAGGGTTTGGTGCGAGGGAGAGAGGAGCGTAGGTTGCGGAGAGCCCCATGCCGAGCCGCAATCGACGATCGATCGCGAGCGCAAATGGCCTTACGGCGCGTGAGCGTAAGCCAGCGCACCCTCACGCGGCGGCTGGAGTTATCGCGACCCTCAAGGCGGCCTTTCGAACCAAAAAAAGCTGGCGTACCTTAGATGAGCAATGACGATGACGGGGTCCGTCCTTCCGAAGAAGAGGGAGGACCTTCGGAAGAAAAGGCAGGAGCGAGCGCCAAGGCCGCCGGCTTTCCGACGGTTGGCATCGGGACGTCCGCCGGCGGTGTCCATGCTCTTCAGATGTTTTTCGAGAGCTTGCCGGAAGACGTCGACGCCGCTTTCGTCGTTGTCCTGCATCTTGATCCTTGGCGCCACAGCGAACTGTCCAGCATCCTAGCCGCCCGGACGCGTATGCCGGTGACGCAGGTGACTGGCCTCACGCCCATGGAGCCGCGCCACGTCTACGTCATTCCCCCCAACCGGCAATTGCGCGCGACCGATCATCATTTGGCGATCACCGAGTTCGACGAACCGCGCTGGCAGCGGACGCCAATCGATCTTTTCTTCCGCTCGCTCGCCGCCGAGGGAGGCGACAACTTCGCCATTGTTTTTTCCGGCGCCGGCTCGGACGGGTCTGTGGGCATCAAGGCGGTCAAGGAGGCCGGCGGAATCATCCTGGTCCAGGATCCGGACGAGGCCGAATACGGATCGATGCCGCGCAGCGCCGTCGCGACAGGCCTCGCCGATTTCGTTCTGCCAATACGAGAGATCGCCGCACGGCTTCCCGAGCTGATCCGCAATCGTCCAAGTCCGCCGTCAGAGGACCTCACCGAGACGGACGAGGAGGCGATGCAGCGCGTTCTATCGCACCTGCGCGTGCGCTCGGGCCACGACTTCTCGAGTTACAAGAAGTCGACAGTTCGCCGGCGCCTCGCGCGCAGAATGCAGGTGCAACGCGCGGCGACGATGGTGGACTACCTCGGGGTGCTGCGGGAAAATCCGCAGGAAGCGCAGGCTTTGTTCGCTGATCTTCTCATATCGGTGACGATGTTTTTTCGCGATACGAGAGCATTCGAGAAGCTTGCAGCATCGGTCATCCCTCGCCTGTTCGATGACAAAGGCGCTGCCGATACAATTCGTGTCTGGGTTCCCGGCTGCGCCACTGGCGAAGAGGCCTATTCGATTGCGATCCTGCTGCTTGAAGAGGCAAGCCGGCATGAGATTCACTGCGGGCTGCAGGTCTTTGCTTCCGATCTGGACGACAACGCTTTGACGGTTGCAAGGGATGGCCGTTATCCGGTCGCCATCGAAGCCGACATGACGGAAGAAAGGTTGCGGCGCTTCTTCACCCGGGAAGGCGACCATTACCGTGTAACGCGCGAATTGCGCGACACCGTGCTTGTCGCGAGGCACAGCCTTCTCAAGGATCCGCCATTTTCGCGCGTTGACCTTATCTCCTGTCGCAACGTCCTCATCTATCTCGATCGGGAGGTGCAGAGCCAGGTTTGCGCTACATTCCACTTTGCGTTGCAACGGGCAGGTTACCTTTTCCTCGGCTCGTCCGAAAATGCTGACAATCCGGTTGGCATGTTCCGCGCTCTCGACCGCGAAGCGCGAATCTATCAGCGCACATCCGTTCCGGCTGAGGTGCGGGTCGCGCCGCGGAGCGGCGCCGTCACATTCGGAATGGAACCGATGCCGCCGCGAACGTCGGCCGTGTTTCGCGCGCCGATCGAGGCGGGAGTGCATCGCGAAGCGCTAGAACGCCTGGCGCCGCCGAGCATCATCGTCGACGATTCCTACCGCGCAGTGCATCTCTCCGAGCACGCCGGCCGCTATCTGCAGCCGTCCGGCGGAATGCTGACCAACGATATTACCGAGCTCGCGCGCGAGGAATTGCGGTTCGACATCCGCGCGGCGCTTCACCGGGTCTTCGCGCACAATGAAGGGAGCCTTAACGGACCGATCACGGTCCGCTTCAACGGAGCCGCGCGGCGGGTCTATTTGCAGACGAGACCGATACAGGCTGAACCCAGCGCCAACCGCTCGGCAATCGTCTTCTTCTTCGAAGGCGAGTCCCTTGGCGAGCGGCGCTAAGCCCGGCGAGAATTGAGGAACAGGCGACCGACGAGCAAATTCGGCAACTCGTGCAGGAATTGCAGTTCAGTCAAACGCAGCTTCGCGCCTCACGAGAGGAATATGAAGGGGCGAACGAGGAGTTGCGGGCCGCCAACGAAGAACTTCAATCGGTCAATGAAGAGTACCGATCGACAGCTGAAGAACTGGAGACCAGCAAGGAGGAACTGCAATCCATCAACGAGGAGCTGCAGACCGTCAACAGCGAATTGAAAAGCAAGCTCGAGAGCGTCTCGCGCGCCCATAGCGATGTCCAAAATCTGATGGCCGCGACCGACGTTGGCATCCTGTTCCTCGATCCGAAGTTGCGGATCAATCGCTTCACGCCGCGCATCTCGGATCTCTTCAATGTCGCCGTCGGCGATGAAGGCCGCTCGATCACCGATTTCACGCATCACCTCGACTACGACGACCTCGCGGCGGACGCACGCAAGGTCCTGCGCGACCTCACTCCGAGCGAGCGCGAGGTGCATGGCAAAGATGGCGGCTGGTATCTCACTCGGCTCAGGCCGTATCGCACCATAGAGGACAAGATCGACGGCGTAGTGGTGACCTTCGTCGATATCGGTGAACGGCGCCGCGCGGAGGATGCGCTGAGGGAAAGCGAAGCCCAAATGCGGGTCATGGTGGACGAATTGCAGCACCGCACCCGCAATCTCATCGCCGTGGTGATGGCGCTTGTCGATAGGACCAGCACGTCGGGACAAACGGTCGAGCAGTTCAAGACAGGCCTGAGCGATCGCCTCATGGCTCTCGCACGGGCTCAAAGACTGCTATCGCGCGGACCGCCCGGCGACGGCGTGACGTTTGACGCCCTGCTTCAATCTGAAATCTCGGCTCAATCAGAAAATGATGGAACGGTGGCTCTCGATGGGCCATCGGGTATCGTTCTGAACTCAATTTCGGTCCAGGCTCTCGCAATGGCCCTGCACGAACTGACGACGAATGCCGTGAAATACGGAGCCCTGAGCAAGGGGGACGGCCGGCTCGAAATTCGCTGGCGTGTAAAGGCCGAGGGCGGCTCGCCCTGGATCGTTATCGATTGGAAGGAAAGCGGCGTCGCCGGCTGCCGAACCTCACTCCGGACAGAAGGGCGCCGGGAATGGCCGGCGCCTCATCGAGGACGCTTTGCCCTATCAGTTTGGAGCGCGGACGACTTTCGTGGTTGAGCCGGACGGCCTCCACTGCACGATCGCGCTTCCGCTCTCCTGACCTCAGACTGAGGAGACCCAGCATGGCCAGTTCTGCGCTTCAGGATCGCCGCATCCTCGTGGTCGAGGACGAATACCTGATCGCCATGAGTTTGGCCGACGGGTTGGAAGGCGCGGGTTCAATTGTCGTGGGCCCGGTTCCGTCCGTCGAAAAGGCGATAAGCAAAATCGAGTCGGAGCCGCACATCGACGCCGCGGTGCTCGATGTCAATCTCGGCGGCGTGCTTGCCTTCCCGGTCGCCGACATGCTCCTCGCCCGGAAGATTCCGTTCATCTTCACCTCCGGCTATGAGGACAATGTCCTGCGAACCCGATATTCCAACGTGAAGACTTGCACCAAACCCTATCTGTTCGCGGCGATGGAGGAGGCGCTGCTCGAAGCCATGTCGCTCTCGTGACGATCGCTTCGCTCTCACGAACAGGGATCTTTCGTTCTCCCCGTGAATACCCTTGATGCTGGCGGGGTATCCGAGGCTGCCTTCAATCGCCCAAACGGGTATTTATGATCCTAAGCCCGTAGCCGAGGATTCGTATGCCGCTTCGAATTGAGGATTACGCCGTCATCGGGAATTGTGAGACCGCGGCGCTGGTCGGACGTGACGGCTCAATCGACTGGCTGTGCCTGCCCCGCTTCGATAGCAGCGCCTGTTTTTGCGCGCTTCTAGGCCGCCCCGAGCACGGAAGATGGTTGATCGCGCCTGCACAAAACGACGTAGAGATCACTCGACGCTATCTGAGCGACACGCTGATCCTCGAGACCGTTTTCACCACCGCCAACGGTTCGGTCTCGCTCACCGATTTCATGTACAGGCGCAATGGGTCGTCCGAGTTGGTGCGCATCGTCAGCGGCCTTCAGGGCGAGGTCCCCATGCGGACCGAACTCGTCGTGCGATTCGACTTCGGCTCCATCGTGCCGTGGGTGTCTCAGCAACAGGACGGGCGGCTTCAATTCGTTGCCGGCCCGGACAGAGTGCTGCTCCAGACGCCCGTTCCGACACGCGGCGAGGGTATGAGCACCGTAGGGGATTTCACGCTCCGCGAGGGCGAAGAGGCAAGCTTCGTTCTCAACTGGTCGCCTTCGTTTCACGCGGCTCCTCCCCCACTCTCAGGCCAGGAACTCGCGGAGGCGCGCAAACAAGTCCATTCCTTCTGGACCGGCTGGGCGGCGGCCTTCAAGCCAGCGGACCATTGGGCCGAGGCGGTTCTTCGCTCGCTGCTGACGTTGAAGGCGCTCGCGCACTGGGAGACCGGCGGCATTGTCGCGGCCGCGACGACCTCCTTGCCCGAACAGCTCGGCGGGCCGCGCAATTGGGACTATCGATATTGCTGGCTTCGGGACGCGACCTTCACCCTTTATGCGCTTGATCGGGGCCGGCATTCTCGACGAAGCGAAGGCGTGGCACGAATGGCTTCTGCGCGCGGTCGCCGGGTCCCCCGACGATCTGCAGATTCTCTACGGCGTGGCGGGCGAACGGCGGCTGCAGGAATTCGAAATACCGTGGCTGCCGGGCTACGAGGGCTCGGTTCCGGTCCGAAATCGGCAACGGCGCCGTCGGACAGCTCCAACTCGATGTCTATGGGGAAGTGCTCGACGCCTTTTATGTCGCGCGCCGCGCCGGCCTCTCGACGAGCGACGCGACTTGGGCGCTGGAATGCAACCTTATTTTGCATCTCGAGAACATCTGGCGGGAGCCTGACGAAGGGATCTGGGAAGTGCGAGGCGGACGGCGCCACTTCACGCACTCGAAGGTCATGGCTTGGGTCGCGTTCGACCGCGCGGTTCGATCCATCGAGGAATTCGGGCTCGAGGGACCGCTCGAGCGCTGGCGCGGAGTTCGCGACGCGATTCACGACGAGGTGTGCGCGCGGGGTTTTGATCCCGCCGAAAACACGTTCGTCCAATCTTTCGGCGATGCGACGCTGGACGCAAGTCTGCTCCTCATCCCCATCGTCGGCTTCTTGCCGCCTGACGATCCCCGCGTCCAAGGCACGGTCGCCGCAGTCGAACGCAAGCTCCTTCGCGAGGGATTCGTGATGCGCTACGACACCGGAACCGCGGTCGACGGCTTGCCGCCGGGGGAGGGCGCTTTCCTCGCCTGCAGCTTCTGGCTCGTCGACACCTATGTGCTGCTCGGGCGGTACGAGGAGGCGCGGGCTTTATTCGAGCGCCTGTTGGCGCTGCGCAACGACGTCGGGCTGCTGGCGGAGGAATACGATCCGCATAGCGGCCGTCAGCTTGGCAACTTCCCCCAGGCGTTCTCGCATCTCGCGCTCATCAATGCCGCGCACAGCCTGAGCACCTGGGAGGGCGCGGCGCGCCTGCGCTCGCAAAAGTCGGAGCCGGTTCAGCCAGGGGCGGAGGTGAGCGCGCCAAGTTGAGGGCGCGCGCGATCCGTTGACCGAGAAACCACGTGCGCGCCGCCGACCTTCGTTCTATTTTGCCAGGAACAGCAGGCCGGGGGCGGCGGATAAGATTCAGCGGGAGGAAGTTTCTCATGGACGACCTCGCCTACGGCAAACGAAACAAGCGAGGAGACTGGACGCCGGGCGCTATTCTCACCATCGCGCCCGTCTTCGTGCTTCCGCCTCGGCCTCTCGCCTTCCTGAAATGGCTGCCCGGCTATTTTCTGCCTTGGAACCTGCTCTTCGCCGCGTCCGCGGTCGCCTACGCGCTTTTCGTGCTCCCTGACGTCGAAGTCATGAAGACGTTGGCCTGGGGCTGGATTCTCCGGCTCTTCATCGTCAACTGCATCGCGGTGTTCCTGTTCTACGGCGCCTTCGAATATCGGCTCTATATGTCGCGGGCTCAGGGAAACCGGTTCAAGTACCACGCCAAATTTCCCAACGACCAGAAGAACGGCGCCTTCCTGTTCCGCAGCCAGAACCTCGAGGGGATCATCCGGGGATTCGGGACCGGCGTGCCGATCTGGACGGCCTACGAAGTCGGGATCCTGTTCGCCTTCGCCAACGGCTACGCGCCCTGGCTCTCGTTCGCGCAGCATCCGCTCTATCTCGGATGCCTCGCGCTGCTCGTGCCGATTTTCCACGAGTTCCACTTCTTTTGCGTCCATCGGCTGATCCACTGGCCGCCGCTTTACCGCTCAGTGCACAGCGTCCATCACCACTCGGTCAATCCCTCGCCATGGTCGTCGCTGTCCATGCATCCGGTCGAGCAGCTGCTCTATTTCTCATCCTCGCTCATCCACGTGATCATTCCCTCGAATCCGGTGCTCGCGCTTTATCAGCTGCATTACGCGGGGTTCGGCGCGGTTGTCGGCCATATCGGCTTCGACAAGATCGAGACGGGCAAGGAGAGCGCCTTCGACAGCCATGCCTACGGCCACTACCTCCACCATAAACATTTCGAGGTGAACTACGGCGACGGGCTCGTGCCTTTGGACAAGCTGTTCGGCACCTGGCACGACGGCTCGCCCGAGGCCGAGGCGCGGATGAACGCGCGCTACGAGAAGCGCAAGGCGCGGATGAACGCGGTCAAGGCGGCGAGCTGAAGCGTGTTAGACTGCCGCCCTGCTGCCACCTTGTCGCGTAGGGGAGGAGGCCGCCCCCCTCCTCTGTCCGCCCCACAAGGAGGACGCCTCGGAGCGGTCCGCGAAGAAACTCAAGAGCAGACCGCGCTACTTGTCGTGGTCGCGGATCGAGGACGTCGGCTGAGTGTCGACCGTGGGCTCGACTCCGGCCGGCAGGATCGGCGGCGCAGGATCGCTCTCGCCCATCGGCGCCGGCGGCAAGGCGCCGTCGGGCCCGTCGCCCGGCCCAGGAGCGGCGTCCGGAGCAACGGGGGCGGCGCCCGGCGCGCTCAAATGCGCGATGTCGAGCGGCTCGTCGATTTCGGGCGCGGGCGGCAGGCCGTCGGGAGGCTGAGGCGCCGGCAAGAGGTCGGGCGCTGGCGTCGGCTTGCAGATGCGCCGGGGGCCGGTGTCGGTCGAGCCGTGATTGGCGAGGTCGAGATGGATGTGGTTGTAGTGGAACACGTCCGCGCCGGGGCCTAACACCGTAGTGAAGTACTGGCAGGCGCCCGCATGCGCTTCGTGCAGGAACGCGGCTTCCTGGCTGCCGGCGTTCTTCCAGTCGTGGACGAAGTCGATCTTCCGGCCGTCGGCGAGCGTGAACCCCGCGACGTCGACGGCGTTGCCGAAGGCGTGCTCAGAGAGGCGCGCGCCAGGCATATTGTCGATTCCTCGGCAGCTGTAGGCGCCGAACACATTGACGGTCGCGACCCTCTGCCCGAAGCGGGCCTGCGCGTCGGGCTCGACGATGGCGTTGAGCCAGGCTTCCAGGGCCGGAATCATCGGACAGTCGATGGTCAGGGTCTTGTCGACTGCGATCGCGCCGTTATCCAGCGCCGAGACCTTCAGCGGACGCGTCATGCCGCAGATGCCCGGACCGTCGATTTCGGGCGCGGGGACGATCGCGTCAGAGAGGGTGACCTGCTTGCGGGCGAAACAAGCGTTTTCAGCCTGCGCGCGCCAGACCGGCCGCTCGGGACGACCAGGAAATCCGCAGCTCGCGAGACACAAAGCCGCGATCAACGTCAGCAGTACAGGCGGAACGCAACGCGCCATGGCGCGAAACTTGAGCCTATTGCCTTAAGAATTGCTGAACCATGCAGCGTTAAGATTCGCTCAACCATGATCGGGCGCCGCGCCATCTCGTCGCCGCACTTTGCCAGCAAGGAGGCTTCGCTATGGGTGGCCGACAGCGGAATTGGCGAGCAGCGGCAGTGGGACTCGCGTTCGGGCTCGCTACGACGGCGCCGGCGAGCGCGCATCCGCATGTCTGGATCACCGTAAAAAGCCAAATCGCGTTCACGCCTGAGGGCAAGGTTTCCGCGGTGATTTACGACTGGGTTTTCGACGAGATGTATTCGTCCTTCGCCACGCAGGGCCTCGCGCCGGCTGGCCAGCTTGTGAAGAAGGAACAATTCGCCCCGCTGGCCAAGGAGAACGCCGGGAGCCTGGCCGAAATCGGCTATTTCACCACGTTGAAGAACGGAGGCAAGGCGATGGATTTCGGCACAGTGACCGACTATTGGATGCAGGAGCGGCCGGATCATTTGGTCGAGTTCCATGTCACCTTGCCGCTGAAGACGCCGTTGCCTGTGACGAAGTTCCTCACCTTGCGGGTCGCCGACCCCGAGTTTTTCATCGATTTTGAATTTGACGATAAGGAGCCGGTGACACTGGTCTCCGCGCCGTCGGGATGCTCGGCGAACGTCGCCAAACCGAAGCCGCTCGAGGCGGACGACAAGCAGAAACTGACTGAATCCTTCTTCACCAACCTGGCGCCAGGGACCAATTTCGGTTTCAAAATGGCGAGCGCGGCCATCGTCGCGTGCCCATGACAAAGCGCTTGCTCGTGCGGATCGGCCTTGGATGGGCCGGGTGGAGTGCGTCGGTCGTGGCCGCGGCTGCGCAGCTTTCGCAGCGGCCATTTGCTGTCGCGGGCGGCGAAGGCGGGGGCGGCGCCGAAGGGGGGCTCACGGGCTGGCTGATGGCCCAGCAATCGTGGCTGACCCACCTCATCGCGGCCAAGGTTCACGCGCTGAACGGCAATCCCAGCGCCGCCTGGGGCCTGGTCGGCCTTGGCCTTGCCTATGGCGTGGTGCACGCCGCAGGCCCCGGACATGGCAAAGCGGTCCTTGCATCGTACATGCTCGCCAACGAGACCTCGCTCAAACGCGGCGCGATGATGGCGCTCATGGCGGCGCTGCTTCAGGCGCTGATTGCGATTGTGCTCGTCGGCGCGGCCGGATTTGTCTTTCAGGCGACCGCTTCGCAGATGACCCACGCCGCCGATTGGATCGAGCTGGCGAGCTATTGCAGTGTCGCCGCCATTGGCGCTTGGCTTGTCTGGCGAAAGGGCGCAGCGCTGCTTTCGGCGCTGAGTGAGCACACGGAGCGCCGCCGCGCATTGGCTTCCGCCCCGGCCTATGCTGGCGTCGCGTGGGAGCGTCCGGCCTTCAGCCTGTCGGCGGCCGCTTACCGCGCCGGACCGCCCGACGCGCCGAGCGACCTGGCGGACGATTGCGGACACATGCACATGCCCGATCCGGCTCTGCTCAACGGACCGTTTTCATGGCGGGCCGCGGCCGGAACGGTGATCGCCGCGGGCGCCCGTCCCTGCTCTGGCGCGATCCTCGTGCTTGTGTTCGCGATGGCGCAAGGGCTGTTCGCCGCCGGGGTCGCCGCTGCCTTCGCCATGGCGATCGGCACGGCGGTGGCGACGGGGGCCCTCGCCTGGATCGCTGTATTCGCCAAGTCGGCAGCAATGCGGCTCGCGGCGGGAGAAAATTCGCGACTTGCGCTTGTTGCGAGGGGGTTCGAATTCGCCGCTGCGCTTGCGGTGCTGACCTTTGGCGTTGCGCTCCTGCTCGGCGCGCGGGGCGCGGCCTGAGAAGGCGGCGAGAGCGACGGCGAGCGCCGACAAAAAAGCCGCCCCGAAGGCGGCTTTTTCTTTCCGTCGGATCGCTACGCTCAGGCGGGGATCGCGGCAGCCTTCCGGCCCTTGCGATAGCCGGCAAAGCCGAGGCCCACGAAGCCGAGGACCATCATCGCCCAGGTCGAAGGCTCCGGCGTCGACAACGAGATCCCACCCGAAACAGTGGTATCCAACGCCACGTCTGAAGTGGCGACGACGACGCCAAACACGGCATCTCCCTTCCCGTTGCCAACGCCGTTGCTAAAGAGGTCGACCACCCTCCCGCCGCCGATGCCGAACATTAGCCCGTAAATATCGAAGACGGAGCCGGACCCGTCGAAGTTGAACGCGGTTGGAGACGCACCGCCCGGCCAGAAAAGATTGTCGTAGGTTATGAAGCCCATGCTAATGGGCGGCAGACCCGAACCGACCGCGAACTGGCTGAAGTCATTCGGCGCTACTCCAATATTCTCGGGATCCAAGGGCGTGGCACGGTTTATCGGCACCAGTGAGGTTACCGAGGCATTGTCGATACCAATATTGCTGTCGCTGAAAGACCCGCTTACGCCCGTGATCTCTAAGGCGTTCGAATATAACTTATCCGTCGCTGTACCGAAGGTTATCGTGAGGGATCCGCTGACGCCCCCGCCGCTGAATGTGATGGGCATCGTAGCTGCATGCGCCTGACCGACCAACGCCATTCCCGCGAGGGCCACCACCCCCGCCCAACATGTCTTTTTCATCCGAAGTCTCCCGTTCTTGCGCGCACGATAGAGCGGCGCTTGAGGAGAATCCCTCCAGCGTCCTCCCCACGTTGCTGTCTTGGAGCCACTAACCCCCGAAAGCCCAATCGAGCGCGTGCCGGAACGTGGTCGAAAGTTTTTCTCCTGTCAACTTAGGTTTATTTGATCGCCACCTGCGGCATGCCGGAGTGGAACCGCACCGGGCGCGTTACGCCGCCGACGTCGCCTTGGCCGCAGCGGGCCCATCCGGCGCGATCTCCGGCTCTCTCACCGGGTTGGCGAGATAGGCCGCGATGCGGGTTGCGAACGCGTTCGGCGTTTCGGCGAACAACCGCTCGAACTCGACATGGGCGCGCCACTTGAGCTTTTTCTGCTTCAGCGTGATGCGGGCGCCGAGCTCCTCCAACCCCTGCGCCGACAAGCCGCCGTGTTCCGCCGCGAATGTTTCGAGCACGTGCAGGTCGTTGAAGTCGCCGAGCGCCTCGCGAAGATCGTTCAAGGCTTCGGCCTGCGCGTTCAGCGCATCCGGCCACGCAGAAGACAGGAGCGAGAGCTGATAGCGTAGATCGACGACACGGGAGCGCGAAGCATGAAGCGCCGTCGGATCCTCGCTTTCGAAAGCAATCAGACCGCGCCTCTGGGCCTGCCGATAGGTGCGCGCGACCGCGTCAACAATCTCTTCCGTCCCGATCGCGCTCAGGTCCCATCCCTCGAGGCGTCGGACGATGGCGCTCAGCCGCGCGCGAGGCGTGCTGGCGGAGAGGCCGCGACGAGCGCGCTGGGCCGTTTCCCGCTCGCGCGCGATTGCCGCCCTCAGCGGTTCGGAGACCTCCGGCGGGGGCTCGAGACGCTGGACACGCTGGGCCATCACATCAAGGTCCCGCGCCCGGCCGATCTGGCGGCGCGTCGCAGCCAGAGTCGTGATCGTCACTCGAGCCGGCTCGCCCACAGAAACGAGGAAAAGCCGCGCAATCGCGCGCGCTTCTTTCAGCGTCTTACGCACGTCATGGACCCGCTTCGGGGCCTCATCGCCGGGAGCGGGGAATTGCGCCGCCGCTGAGCTGACCGCGCGGACCAGCGCCGCGCGGCAATGTTGCGGCCAGGCGTCGGAACGCATCACGCTACGCAGGCCTCACGCCGAGGGCCTTGGCGCGTTCGCGCAGCGCGAACTTCTGCACTTTGCCGGTCGACGTCTTGGGGATATCGGCGAAAACGATGTCACGCGGGCACTTATAGCGCGCCAAGCGCGCCCGGCACCATTCGATGAGCTCTTCAGCCGTGGCGCTATGACCCGGCTTCATCTCGACGAAAGCACAGGGCGTCTCGCCCCATTTGTCGTCCGGCCGCGCCACCACGGCCGCGAGCTGGACGCCTGGATGATCGAATAACACGTCCTCGACCTCGATCGATGAAATGTTCTCGCCGCCGGAAATAATGATATCCTTCGAGCGGTCCTTGAGCTGCACATAACCGTCCTTGTGCTTGACGCCAAGGTCGCCGGAATGGAACCAGCCGCCAGCCAGCGCCTTCTCCGTTCCAGCCTTGTTCTTGAGGTAGCCCTTCATCACAACATTGCCGCGGAACATCACTTCGCCCATCGTTTCTCCGTCGGCGGGCACAGGCCGCATCGTCTCGGGGTCCATCACGTCGAGCGCCTCGAGCGCGTGATAGCGAACGCCCTGGCGCGCCTTGAGATGCGCTTGAGCCTCGGGGTCGAGCGCGTTCCACTCGTCCTTCCAGTCGTTGACCACCGCTGGCCCGTAGACCTCCGTCAGGCCATAGAGATGCGTCACCTCGAAGCCGGCTTCACCCATCGCCTGGAGCACGGCGGCGGGCGGGGGCGCCGCAGCGGTGAAGAAGCGCACGAGATGAGGCAGTGGCCGCTTCTCGTCGTCGCTCGCGTTGAGGAGGATCGACATGACGATCGGCGCGCCGCACATGTGCGTCACCTTGTGCTCGGCGATCAGGTCGAAGATCGGCTTCGCCCGCACCTGCCGCAAGCACACATGCACGCCGGCTTTCACGCTGATCGACCAAGGGAAACACCAGCCGTTGCAATGGAACATCGGCAGCGTCCAAAGATAGACCGGATGGCGGCCGACGTCGCCGGTGAGGATGTTGCCGGCGGCGAGCAGATTGGCGCCGCGATGATGGTAGACGACGCCTTTGGGATCGCCGGTGGTGCCCGACGTGTAGTTGAGCGCAATCGCATCCCATTCGTCGCCTGGCGCCGTTCGCTCGTAAGCCTCGTCGCCCTCGGCGATCAACGCCTCGTAGTCGAGGCCGCCCAGCCGTTCGCCGGGGCCGTCGTATTCGGGATCGTCGTAGTCGATGACCAGCGGCCGGGCCTTGGCGCGCTCGAGCGCCGCGCCGATGACTGCCGAGAATTCACGGTCGACGATGAGCGCCTTGGCCTCGCCGTGATCGAGCATGAAGGCGATCGAAGCCGCGTCGAGGCGCGTGTTGAGCGCGTTGAGCACCGCGCCGCACATCGGGACGCCATAGTGACATTCGAGCATCGCGGGCGTGTTGGCGAGCATGACCGCGACCGTGTCGCCGCGCGCGAAGCCTCGCTTGGCGAGCGCGGAGGCGAGCTTCTTGGTTCGTGCGTGGAACTCGCGGTAGTTGCGGCGAAGGGGCCCGTGAGCGATGGCCAGGCGATCCGGAAACACCGCGGCCGAGCGCTCAAGGAAAGTCAGCGGCGTCAGCGGCTGAAAATTGGCCGGATTGCGATCGAGGTCGCGGTCATAGGGCGAAACGGACATCAAGCGAGCCTCCCACAACGCTTAGACGCGATCATAGCGCGGCTTTGCAAGCTTTGGGCCAGACAAATCGGCAGCCCCCTACGGCCGAAAGGCGAAGAACCGAAAGCCCAGGAAGGTCAGAACCATCGCCGCGCCGCTCCCGGCGGCGACGAACAGCGGCAGGATCGCCGGCGTGACGGCGAATCCGGCGTGGGGCGCGAGCAAAACGCAGGCCGAATAGACGGAGTAATTGACCGCAAGCCCAACAGAGGCGACCCCGCAATAGCGAAGGAAAGCGCGCAAGAGCGGCGCCCGCGACTGACGGAAGGTGATCGAGCGGTTGAGAGTGAAATTGACGATCGTGGCGACAATGAAGCCCGGCGGTCGCGCCAACTCCGGCGACAGGCCGAGATATTTGGCGCAGACATAGGTGATCGTCGCGTCGACGACATAGCCGAGGAGGCCGATCGCCGCGAAAGCGGGAATTTGCTCGGCGATGCGCCCATGGGCGGAGGCTGCCGGCTTGATGGCGCTTACTGGCGATCCGTTCGAATTGAGCTTCAAAGCGGGCACGCGGTTTGGCGCATGGACGGTCTCTAGGCAAGCGCCCGAACGGCGTCATAGGTCAATTTGACGCCGATGAGGAAAGTGAGCGCGAGGATCAGGGCGTAGAATCGGTCGGGCGACACCCGCCGGACCACCCAGACGCCGGCGAAGGTCGATAGGATCGCGACCGGAAGGAGCCAGGCGGACACAATAAGGTTGTCGCGGCTCAACTGGCCTAGCAGGAAATAAGGGGGGACCTTGAGCAGATTGACAGCGGCGAAGAAAATGGTCGCGGTGCCGGCGAATATTCGCGGCTTCAGATATTGCGGCATGACATAGACCTGGAACGGCGGGGCCCCGGCGTGGCTGATGAAGCTGGTGAAGCCAGACAGCGAACCGCACAAAACGCCGCCCGGGACGCCTGGCTTCTCGATTGGAGCGCGGCCGAGCCGATCGCGGATCAAGCATGTAGGCGACGAAAAGAATCGAGATCACGCCAATCGCGAGACGCACCGCATCGTCGCTCACCCGCGCCGCAACCAGCCAGCCGATTCCGACGCCAATGACCGCCGACGGAGTGAGAATGACGAGGTTCCGGAGCGAATAGTCGCGCCGGAAGGCCCACACGCTCACCCAGTCTTGCACAATGAGGATCGGCAACACGATCGCCGCCGCCCTGACCGGCGAAGTGACGAGCGATAAGATGGGAACCCCAAGCGAACCCAGGCCCGAGAACCCGCCCTTCGACAGACCGTACAGAACCACCACCGTGATCGCCACGAGGTAGAAATGCATTTCGCCCGACACGCGTTCTCTTTCCTTTAGCGCTGGTTCAAGCGGGTTTTCGGCCCAGCCCTGCTCTCCGCCGACGTTGCGTTCCGACGCGGCAGGCGCGACAATTCGCCCGCGACAACGGGACGCGTCGGAGTTCGGCGGCGCAGGGAGCGAAACGATGACTAGCAGCTATCGGCAGACCTATGATCGCTGGCGCGCCGATCCGCAAGGCTTTTGGGCGGAGGCGGCGCGCGAGATCGCGTGGACAAAGCCCCCGGAGCGCATTTTCGATCCCGACGCAGGCGTCTACGGCCGCTGGTTTCCCGACGCGCGCTGCAACGCCTGCTTCAACGCGCTTGATCGGCACGTCGAGGCCGGTCGCGGCGAGCAAGTCGCGCTCTATTACGACAGCCCCGTCACCGGGACCAAACGCGCCCTCACCTACCGCGAACTTCTCGACGAGACGGCGACGCTCGGCGCCGTGCTCAACGAGCTCGGAGTCGTCGGCGGGCGACCGGGTGCTGATCTACATGCCGATGATTCCCGAGGCGATCGTCGCCATGCTCGCCTGCGCGCGCATAGGCGCCGTGCATTCGGTGGTGTTTGGCGGCTTCGCCGCCAAGGAGCTCGCGACCCGTATCGACGACGCCGAGCCGAAGGTCATTCTCACCGCGAGCTGCGGCGTCGAGCCGGGCCGGATCGTCGAGTACAAGCCGCTGCTCGATCTCGCGATCTCTCTCGCCCGGCACAAGCCGTCGGCCTGCGTCGTCTACCAGCGTCCGCAGATCAAGGCGGACATGAACGAGACCCGGGACCGCGACTGGACCGCGCTTGTCGACGCCGCCAAGAGCGGCGGGCAAGCGGGCGCCCTGCGCCGACCTCGCCGCGACCGATCCGCTCTACATTCTCTACACCTCCGGCACGACCGGCGCGCCGAAAGGCGTCGTGCGCGACATCGGCGGCTATCTGGTCGCGCTCAAATGGTCGATGTCGGCGATCTACGACATCAAGCCCGGCGAGACCTTTTGGACCGGTTCCGACATCGGCTGGGTCGTCGGCCATTCCTACATCGTCTATGGGCCGCTGCTGCAGGGCTGCGCCAGCGTCCTTTACGAAGGCAAACCGATCGGAACGCCGGACGCCGGCGCCTATTGGCGGGTGATCGAGGACTATAAGGTCGCGGCGTTCTTTACCGCGCCGACGGGCTTGCGCGCCGTGCGCAAGGAGGACCCGCAGGCCAAGCTCATCAAAGACTACGACATCACGTCGTTGCGCACGTTGTTCCTTGCTGGCGAGCGCGCCGACCCGGACACGGTCGCCTGGGCCCAGAAGGTTTTAGGCGTCCCGGTCGTCGATCACTGGTGGCAGACCGAGACCGGCTGGCCGATCGCGGCCAATCCCGTCGGCTTGGGGATGCTCCCGGTCAAGCTCGGCTCGCCGAGCGTGCCGATGCCTGGCTACGACGTTCAAGTCGTCGACGACGCGGCGAAGCCCGTGCCGGGCGGGACGATGGGCTCGCTCGTCATCAAACTGCCGCTGCCGCCTGGCTGCCTGCCGACGCTCTACCGCCAGGACGAGCGCATGCGCGAGAGCTACCTCAACGAGTTCCCCGGCTATTACAAGACGGCTGACGCGGGTCTCATCGATGAAGACGGGTATCTCACAATCCTCGGGCGGACCGACGACATCATCAACGTCGCCGGCCATCGCCTGTCGACCGGCGGCATGGAGGAGGTCGTCGCCTCGCACCCGGACGTTGCGGAATGCGCCGTGCTTGGCGTCAAGGACGAGGTCAAAGGCGAGACGCCATGCGGGTTTGTGGTCTTGAAAGCGGGCGTCAATCGGCCTCCGCATGAGATCGAGGCCGAGGTCGTCAGGCTGGTGCGCGACAAGATCGGCCCGGTCGCCGCCTTCAAGATGGCTTTCGTCGTGCCCCGCCTGCCAAAAACCCGCTCAGGCAAGATCCTGCGCGGCACGATGAAGAAGATCGCCGATCAGGATCCATGGGTAACCCCGGCGACGATCGAGGATCCGAAAGCGCTGGACGAGATCAAAGAGGCGCTGGAGGCGCGGGCGCGTTAGCGGCGGCGGCGGCGCCGAAAGTGGTCGGCAAGCCCAGCATTTTCAGCCGAATCCGATCGAGAAGCCGGTCTGGCAGCAGCCTGGGCAGGGTCGACAGCGCGCGCGCATCCTTGCCGACCACGTAGCGGGTGCGGGGCGTCGTCGCGGTCAGCGCGTGGAGGATCGCCTCCGCAACGACCTCGGGCGGGCTGCCCGCTTCCTCGCGGGCCGTCGCACGCGCGGTGAAGCGGCGGAACATCGCCCCGTATCGGGCGCGCGCCGCCTCGGGCCAGCGCGCGATGGCTTCCTCAACGCCACCGAGGGTCTTGGCGACGGCCGGCGTGCTGATGGAGCCGGGCTCAATGATGCAGACATGCAAACCGAGCGGATGGAGTTCGAGCCGGAGCGCGTCGCTGAAAGATTTCGAACGCCGCCTTCGAACCGCACAGCACGCCGCCGAAGGGGATGGCGATGTGCGCTCCCACGGAGCCGATATTGACGATGCGGCCGCGACGGGGGAGCAGGAGCGGCAAGAACGCCTGTATGACCGCCAATTGGCCGAAGAGGTTCACTTCAAAGATCGCACGCACGGCTTCCAGCGGCAGCGCCTCCATCGGACCGGAGATACCGACGCCGGCATTGTTGACCAACCCATCAAGGCCGCCGTTGAGCGACGCCGCGATCTTTTCGCGGCAGGCTTGAATCGAATCGGGAGCCGTTACGTCCATCAGGAGCGGCGTGAGCGTGCCCCGTTTAGCCGCGCTCTGCAGAGCCTCCCCGTCCGTCGCCTTCCGGCACGCGGCGAAGACGGTCATGCCCTCGGCCGCGAGACGCAGGGCGGTCGCGCGGCCGATGCCGCTCGAGGCGCCGGTGACAAGCACGCTTTTCGATCCAGGCTGTCCCATCTCGATCTCCTGTCCGGCGGCGCGACGCGTCGGCGCCGGATGTGGCCCTCCGCTTCGATCCACGCCGTTTGCGGCGCCAAGGCAGCTCGCGGCGCCCTGAAAAAACTGGCCTCCCCGAGGCGCGCGAGCAAGCTCGCCGCCCTTCTTGTCACATTCTACGACGCGGCTTGCGAGAGGCTGGGCGGGGAAATGGGATGCCGTGACGCGCCGGACCGCCTAGCGAGAAGCCATCAGGCGGTTTATATGTCGCGAGATCGTCACGATCGCGCCGCTTGGCGGCCGGTCGGGCGGAACCTCGTCTGTTTCGATTGGACCGCGATGACGTCTCCCCCTTCTTCCGCGCCGCACGTCGTGAATTTCACCTTGGCCAACGGCCTCGACGTCGTGGTCATTCCCGATCATCGCGCTCCCGTCGTCACCCACATGGTCTGGTACCGCAACGGCGCGGCCGACGACCCGCCAGGCAAATCCGGCATCGCCCACTTCCTCGAACACCTGATGTTCAAGGGCACCAAGCGCCATCCCAAGGGCGAGTTCTCGGAATTCATTTCCGAGGTCGGCGGCACGGAGAACGCCTTCACCGGCAATGATTTCACCGCCTATTTCCAGCAAATCGCCAAGCAGCACCTCAAGGCCTGCATGGCGTTCGAAGCCGACCGCATGACCGGCTTGACCCTGACCGACGACATCGTCGCGCCGGAGCGCGACGTGGTGCTCGAGGAGCGGCGCATGCATTGCGACAGCGATCCTGGCGCGCAACTCGGCGAAGCGGTGCAAGCGGCCCTCTTCACCCATCACCCCTATGGGATCCCCGTTATCGGTTGGGGGCACGAGATCGAGGGCCTGAACCGCGAGGACGCGCTTGCCTATTACAAGCGCTTCTATACGCCCGAGAACGCCATTCTCGTGGTCGCGGGCGACGTCGAACCGGACGAAGCGCGCGCGCTGGCCGAGGAGACTTATGGCAAAATCAAGCCGCGCGGGGCGAAACCCGAGCGCGTACGTCCCATGGAGCCGCCGACGGTCGCCAACCGGCTGGTGAAGGTCGCCGACGACAAGGTCGAGCAGCCAGGGTGGCAGCGCCATTATCTCGCGCCGTCGGCCCGCACCGCGCCCGAGGGCGAAGCCGAAGCGCTCGAATTGCTCGCCCATCTGTTCGGGGGCGGGCAAACGAGCTTTCTCTATCGAACGTTGGTCATGGAGGACCGGATCGCTGTCTCCGCCTGGGCCTATTATCATGGCGCGGCGGTTGACCAGAGCCGGTTCATCGTCAACATGACGCCCGCGCCGGGCGTATCGCTGGAAATGCTCGACAAGGCGTTTGACCAGGCGCTGACGAAGTTCGTGCACGACGGGATCGACGCCGGCGACCTCGAGCGCGCGAAGACCCGCATGGTCGCCGACGCCATTTACGCCCGCGACAGCCAATCGGATCTGGCGCGCTGGTATGGCTCGTCGTTGGCGATCGGCCAGACCTTGCGCGATGTTGAGGAATGGCCGGCGAGGATCGAACGGGTCACCGCCGAGGATGTGATTGGATCGGCGCGCCGCTGGCTCGATCATAAGCCCGCGGTGACTGGGTATCTCATGCCTCTGGTCGAGGAGGCGGCTTAGAAGCTACGACCTCTCTGCTCCGCGTTCGGAGCCAAAAAGATGAAACTCACGGAAACGCTCATGCAAAAGCACCTCGCCGCTTCGCCCTCTCATTCCGCCGTCAATGTCGACGTCGTCATGAGCCCGCGCGGCTTGAAATTTTGGCTCGTCCCCTCCCACGCGGTGCCCGTCGTTTCGCTCGAATTCGCCATGCGCGGCGGCTCGGCGCAGGACCCGGCGGACAAGGCGGGCCTGGGCGCGCTGATGTCGGCGGTTCTCGACGAGGGCGCGGGCGATCTCGATTCGCAAGCGTTTCACCGCGCCCTGGACGAGATCGCGGTCGAAATGTCGTTCCATTGCGACCGCGATCATTGGAGCGGGCGCATGCGCACGCTCACCAAGAACCTCGATCGCGCCGCCGAGTTGCTGCGCCTTGCGGTCAATGCCCCCCGGTTCGACGAGGAGCCGTTCGAACGCGTGCGCGAGCACATGAACGCGCGCCTGCGCCACGACGCCAACGATCCGGCGACGCTCGCCAGCCGCAGCTGGAAGGCCAAGTCGTTCCCCAATCATCCCTACGGCCAGCCGGCCGAGGGGACACTCGAAACGCTCGCCCGCATCGAGCGGGCTGATCTCATCAATACCGCCAAGCGCGGGATTGCGCGCGATCAATTGTTGATCGCGGTCGTCGGCGCGATCGAAGAAAAGGACGCCGCGGCGCTCGTCGATAAGGCGTTCGCCGATCTGCCGGCGAAGAGCGATCTCAAGCCCATTCCTGAGGCTGCGTTCGCGGGCCTCGGCGCGATCGACCGGATCGATCTCGACGTGCCGCAATCGACGATCCGCTTCGGCCGGCCGGCGCTCAAGCGCGACGACCCGGACTTCATCCCCAGCGTCGTCGCCGCGCATGTGCTGGGCGGCTCAGGCTCGATGACCTCGCGCCTGTTCCGCGAGGTGCGCGAGAAGCGCGGTCTCGCCTATACCGTGTTCGGGACCTTCTATTCGCTCGAGCACGGCGCCTATTTCTATGGCGGCACGACGACCAAGAACGAGCGGGCGCGCGAATCCTTCGACGTCGCCTCGGCCGAAATCCGCGACGTGGCGCTGAACGGGCTCAACGAAGAGGAACTCGAGAAAGGCAAGACCTATCTCATCGGCTCCTACCCGCTGCGCTTCGACACCTCGGCCAAGATCGCCTCGCAGCTCGTCCATATCCAGCTCGAGCGCCGCGCGCCCGAGTGGCTGGTCGAGCGCAACCGCGAGATCGCCGCGGTGACGATGGAGAGCGTGAAGCGCGCCGCGCATCGCGCGTTCGGCGACGGCTCGCTGCATACGACGGTGGTCGGACGGCCGGAGGGGTTCTGAGCTTCCCTTCTCCCTCCGGGAGAAGGTGGCGCGAAGCGCCGGATGAGGGCCTGCGGCCCACTTAGCGCGGCGGCTCCCGTTCGAACGCCGGCACGCCCTCCGGGATCATATGGAAGGGCTGCTTGTCGAGCGTGTAGATCGCCATCTGCGGCAAGCCAAAAAGGCTCGGATCGTCGAGGGTTCCGACCTTCAGGATCACCAGAGGCAGGTCGGGGCGCCGGGTGGTCAGGTGCGTGCCGCAAGTCTCGCAGAATTCGCGCGTCACCGGCTGATCGAGATCGCTGCGCGTGAACGTCTTGGGCGTCCCGCTCACATAACGGAACCTCTCGGGCGCCATCAGCATGAACATGTTCGGCGCACCGCCGCTGATGTACTGGCATTCGCGACAATGGCATTGCGCCTTGAGCCGCGGCTTGCCCTCGGCCACATAGCGCACTTGCCGACAATAGCAGCCGCCCTCGAATGTCATCGCTTGTCCCCTTAACTGCGGACTCATTGCGTCCGAGGCTAACGCTTTCGCCGCGCGCCCGGCAATGCGATAGTCTGCGGCGAGGTCCATAAGTCCATGCCGATTTGCCGTCTCGATCCCTTGACCATCGACCGCATCGCCGCGGGCGAGGTGATCGAGCGGCCGGCGGCGGCGATCAAGGAATTGGTCGAGAACGCGCTCGACGCTGGCGCGAAATCGATCGAGGTCACGATCGAGGCCGGCGGCCGGAGGCTCATCCGGGTCGTCGACGACGGCCATGGGCTGGACGAAGCCGACCTCGCCCTTGCCGTCGAACGGCACGCGACGTCGAAAATTCCCGACGGCGATCTCATGCAAATCGCCACTTTCGGCTTTCGCGGCGAGGCGCTGCCCTCGATCGCCTCGGTGTCGCGGCTCGAAATCCGCACCCGCAGCGCGGACGCGCCGCATGGGCTGAGGCTCCTGGTCGAGGACGGAATCAAGACCGCGATCGAACCCTGCGCCTGCGCCCTTCGGCGCGCGGGTCGAGGCGCGCGACCTGTTCGCCGCCACGCCCGCCAGGCTCAAGTTCCTCAAATCCGACCGGGCCGAGGCGCTGGCCGCGGCGGATGCGGTCAAACGCCTCGCAATGGCCGCGCCGCACGTCCGCTTCTCATTCACGACCGACCTGGGCTCGAGCTTCGACTGGCCGGCCGCTGGCGCGGGCGACGCGGGTTTCGCTGAGCGGCTTCGCCAGGCGTTGGGCGACGACTTCGCCTCGAATTCGGTCGTGCTCGACGCGCGGCGCGAGGGCGCTCGGCTCTCCGGCCGGGTGGGCTTGCCGACCTATAGCCGACCGAACGCCTCGCAACAGTTCCTGTTCGTCAACGGGCGCGCGGTGCGCGACAAGACGCTCGCCGGCGCGCTCAGGGGCGCCTATCTCGATTTCCTGCCCCCAGACCGGCATGCGGTCGCGGCTCTGTTCGTCGAATGCGATCCGAGCGAGGTCGACGTCAACGTCCACCCTGCGAAAGCGGAAGTGCGCTTTCGCGACGCGGCCGCTGTCCGCGCTCTCATCGTCGGCGCGATCAAGCAGCGCCTGAACGAGGCTTTGCATCGCGCCTCGACCACCGGCGGGACGGCGACGATCCTCGCCATGCGCCCGCCGCAGCCATACCGTGGAGCCTCCTATTCTCCCCGCTGGGACTGGCGCGCCTCGCCCGCCGCCCCGCAGCTCGCGGAGCCCGCGCAGGCGAGCTTCGCCGAAGTCGCGCCCTCCGCGCCAGCGCCGGCGGCCAGCCCAAGCGAGCACGACCTCGCCGCTCCGCTTGGCGCGGCGCGGGCGCAGCTGCACGAGAACTACATCATCGCCCAGACGAGAGACGGCGTCGTCATCGTCGACCAGCACGCCGCGCATGAGCGCATCGTCTACGAGCGGCTCAAGCGTGAGCGCGAGAAGGGCGGGATCGAGCGGCAGATCCTGTTGACGCCGCTCATCGTCGATCTCGATCCCGACGCCGCGGCGTTGCTCGACGCGCACGCGGAGGAACTGGCGGCGCTTGGGCTCGTCCTCGAAGGCTTCGGCCCCGGCGCCATGATGGTGCGTGAAGCCCCCGCGGCGATCGCGCAAGGCGATCTGAGCGCGCTGGTGCGCGACCTCGCCGCCGATCTCGCGGCCGAGGACGGCGCGCAGACGCTGGCGCGGCGGCTCGACCAGCGGCTCGCCACCTTCGCCTGCCATCACTCGGTGCGCTCAGGCCGGCCGCTCAAGCCCGAAGAGATGAACGCGCTCCTGCGCACAATGGAGGCGACGCCGGGCGCCGGCCAATGCAACCACGGCCGCCCGACCTATGTCGAGCTCAAGCTCACCGACATCGAGCGGCTGTTCGGGCGGCGGTAGCCAAGCGGGGCTTCAATGGGCCCCTACCGACCCGGCTAATTCGGTTCCCCTTGTCGGATCCCCAAAAGACGCCTTATAGGCGCGCCCATATTTGGAGCCGGCAACACGATAGCGAGGAGGAGTTCCATAAAAAGGATCAGGATTATGAGAGCCATAATTCAGAGTTCCTTTCACGGTTGCGGGTTAGAGCGGCGCCACCTCATATTTCCGTAAGCGAAACCATTCGCGACACCATCATATCCTGGGTCCAGCGGTTTGCGATAGTGCGCGTCTCCTGACGATCGGCGCCGTTGCAGCGCATTTGGATGCGCGTTCCCCAGAGAGCCGACTCCTTTTTCTGCGCGCACGCCAAACCCGTCGTTTCGGCGGATCGGGCTGACGTCAAAGCTGCGCTTCGATCGCCGCCTTATCGAGCACCGACCAAACCTCCGCGACTCTCTCATCGCGGAACTGATAGAAAACGTTCTCAGCGAAGTTGACCCGCCTGCCGTTCACCGGGAGACCGAGAAAGAGACCCTTTGGCCGGCAGTCGAAGCGGAGCCGGCTCGCGACGTACGGCGGGTCGCAGATCAGGAGTTCGATGTTGAACTGAAGGTCCGGGATCTCTTCGAAATCGCGCTCGAGCATAGCGCGGTAACCGGCGAGCCCGAACGGCCGGCCGTTGTGTCGCGCGTCGTCGGCGACGAAGCGATACAGATTCGGCCAGTCCTGCCGGTTCAGGCAGGCGATGTAATCTCTGTAGTGTTGGGAGAGCGCGTCTTCGGTCATCGCGCCACCCTAAGGTGTTTCGTCCCGGATTTTGATGGGGCATTCTTATCGAGGGATTCGAAGGATGCGCTATGGGACAGATTCTACATGGGAGCGCCACAACGACAGAGGCGGTCCGTCGAGCGATACAGCATAGTCAAGAGAGCCTGAGGGCTCTGGCCAAGCGCCACGGCGTCAATCCGAAGACCATCGCCAAATGGAAGGCGCGGAAGTCAGTTTCTGATCTTCGGACCGGACCCAAGGAGCCCAGATCGACAGTCCTGTCAGCAGAGGAAGAGGCCGTCGTCGTTGCCTTCCGAAGGCATGCTTTGCTGCCGCTCGACGACTGCCTCTATGCCTTGCAGCCCACCATCCCGCATCTGACCCGCTCGTCGCTTCACCGGTGTCTGCAACGCCACGGGATCTCCCGGTTGCCCCAGGTCGAAGGCGAAGCCTCCGCCAAACGCAAATTCAAGGCCTATCCGATCGCGACGATGAGGGAGAGCTTGCCTTGCGCAGTTCGAACCTCGGCGATGTCGATATGGAAATAGCGGACGCGACGGGCTCCAAAGGCCATATTGATTTTCTCGCCGACGGCGACGGCGCCGGCGACTTCGCCAAAGCTCTTGGTCTCGACTTTGACGCTTCAATGGGGGGCTTGGGCGTGCGCTCCAAGCGCTACGCGATGCTGGTGGAGGACGGAGTGGTGAAAGAGCTCAACATCGAGCCGAAACCCAGTGAAGCGGACGTTTCCAGCGCCACGCATCTTTTGGAGCAGATGAAGTAGGGTATTTTTCCCCTCAGCCGGGTTTGCTTGCCCTGGTCAGCATGGTAATCCCGGGCAGCATTGTCTCTGTGCCTTCAATAGCGAAGCCGGCGTCGCGCAACACGCGCT
>CAVYPD010000036.1:0-120862 GCA_963770275.1 uncultured Alphaproteobacteria bacterium | reverse complement strand
GCGCGCCGCGGGGCTGTCGTCATACTGTCGCACCCGCCCATCAACGCTTGGCCGGGGTCGACTGGACCGCGCGGCGCAAATTCCGATTGCCTTCAAAGCGGCAACCGTGTTTGACCTTTTTCGCGTCCGTCTGGCCGCTTCTGAGTGTAGCTCCCCGACACGCGCCAGCCGGAATTCGCCCATGTTGAACTCCATTGCGTCCGCCGGGCGGCGGGTTCTGCCGAACCAATGGGACCTGATCGCGTTCGCCGCAATTCTGGCGATTCTCACCGCAATCGCGAAAAGCTACCACGGCATTTCGGCGCCGCTGCCCTCAGCCAATGAAAGCCCGATTTCGCTCGACTATTGGCAGCTGCCTTACTACGCGCTGAGAACGACGTTGCGGATGTTTGCCGCGCTCGTCGCTTCGCTCGTTTTCACCTTCACCTACGCCACGCTCGCGGCCAAGAGCCGGCGCGCCGAGATGATTCTGATCCCGGTCCTCGACATCCTCCAGTCGGTGCCGATCCTGGGCTTCCTCTCGTTCACCGTGACCTTCTTTCTCAACCTCTTCCCCGGCAACACGATGGGCGCGGAGCTTGCGGCCATCTTCGCGATCTTCACCAGCCAAGCCTGGAACATGGCCTTTTCCTTCTACCAGTCACTGCGCACCGTTCCGCGCGATCTCGACGAAGTCGCCCGAGGCTTCCGGCTGACCGGCTGGCAGAAGTTCTGGCAGCTCGAGGCGCCGTTCGCGATGCCCGGCCTCATCTGGAATACGATGATGTCAATGTCGGGCGGCTGGTTCTTCGTCGTGGCCGCCGAAGCGATCACGGTCGGCAACACGACCATCGCGCTGCCTGGAGTGGGCTCGTACATCGCCAAGGCCAACGACGCGGGCAACTGGTCGGCGATCGGTGCGGCGGTGCTGACGATGGGGATCGTCATCCTGCTGTACGATCAGTTGTTGTTCCGCCCGATCGTCGCTTGGGCGGCCAAGTTCCGCGTCGAATTGTCGGTCAGCCAGGACGTCGAGTCTTCCTGGGTCTTGAACCTGATCAAGCGCACCCATTGGCTGCGTCTCAGCGTCACCCCGGTCTTCGGCGCGTTGCGCGGCGTAAGCCTTTTGCCGCTGCGCTTGCCCACGGGCTTCACGGCGCGCAAGCCGACCTCTGAGGAGCCTTCGCGACTCGTCGACACCGCCTGGATCGTCGCGATCGTCGTGGTCGCCGCCTGGGCCGCCTGGCTCACCATCTCCTATATCGCCACCGAACTGAGTTGGGATGAGGTCGGCCGCGTCTTCGTTCTGACGTTCTACACCCTCATTCGCGTCATTGTGCTGATGTTCCTTGCGACCCTCGTCTGGGTCCCGATCAGCGTCTGGATCGGCCTCAGGCCTCGCTGGGCTGAAGCAATTCAGCCGATCGCCCAATTCCTCGCCGCTTTCCCGGTCAACCTTCTGTTCGGCGCGGCGGTGAGCCTCGTGCTCGCCTATAATCTTAACCCGAACATCTGGTTGAGCTTCCTCATCGTCTTCGGCACACAATGGTATATCGTCTTCAACACGATCGGCGGCGCGTCGGCCTTTCCCAACGACTTGCGCGAAGCCGCGGCGAACTTCCGTATCCGCGGCTGGCGCTGGTGGACTCAGGTGATCATTCCCGCCGTTGCGCCCTACTATTTGACCGGCGCCATCACCGCGTCGGGGGGCTCCTGGAACGCGTCGATCGTCGCCGAATATGTTAAGTGGAAGGACCACACGGTCGTCGCGCAGGGCGTCGGCTCTTATATTGCCGAGGCGACCGAGAAGGGCGACTTTCCGCGAATTGTGCTCGGTGTCGCAATGATGTCGCTCTTCGTGACGCTGTTCAACCGCCTGTTCTGGCGTCGGCTCTACGCTTACGCGGAGCGGCGGCTGCGCCTCTGACCGTATCGCTGATAAGGAGTTCGGCCCATGTTGGACACCGCCATCACGACGATCCTCGACGTCGACAATGTCAGCCAGGTTTTCTCGACAGGTTCGGGCGAAGCGCGGGCGCCGGTGCTGAGCGACGTTTCCATGCACCTGAAGACCGGCGAGATCGTCGCGCTGCTCGGCCGCTCCGGGTCCGGCAAGTCGACTCTTCTGAGGCTCATCGCCGGCCTGACCCGACCGACGCAGGGCACGGTGAAGATCGGCGGCGAGCCGGTCAATGGACCGGCGAAGGAAGTCGCGATGGTGTTTCAGAGCTTCGCGCTTTTCCCCTGGCTCGACGTCCTCGACAATGTCGAGATCGGGCCCCGCTCCAACGGCGTGCCGCTCGATGAGACCCGCAAGCGGGCCTTGAAAGCGATCGACACCATCGGCCTCGACGGGTTTGAATCCGCCTACCCCAAGGAGCTGTCGGGCGGTATGCGCCAGCGCGTCGGCTTCGCGCGGGCTCTCGTCATGCAGCCGACGATCCTGCTGATGGACGAGCCGTTCTCGGCGCTCGACGTGCTCACCGCCGAAACCTTGCGCACCGACCTGCTCGATCTGTGGCAGGAAGGGCGCATACCGATCAAAGCCATCCTGATGGTCACCCATAATATCGAGGAGGCGGTGCTGATGGCCGACCGCATTCTCGTGCTGTCGTCCAATCCCGGCCGCATCGCCTCTGAGATCCCGGTCACCATTCCGCACCCGCGCGATCGACTGGATAACGATTTCCGCGCCCTGGTGGACAAGATTTACGCCCTGATGACGCAACGGCCGGATCCGACGAAGCCGGCGACGCGCGAAGCCGCGACGGCGCTTGGGCTTGGGCTCGCGCTGCCGCGCGTTTCGACAAACTCGCTCGCCGGGATGCTCGAAGAAATCGCCGCTGCGCCCTACGACGGAAAGGCCGACCTGCCGCATCTCGCCGACTCGCTGCAGCTTGAAATCGACGAATTGTTCCCGCTCGGTGAGACCTTGCAATTGTTGCGCTTGGCGGAATTCGAGGATGCCGATATCAAGTTGACGCCGCTCGGTCAGCGCTTCGTCGATATGGACGTCGACCAACGCAAAAAAGTGATGGGCGACCAGGTGCTGGCGCACGTTCCCCTCGCCTCCCATATCAAGCGTGTTCTCGACGAGCGTCCGACCCATCGTGCGCCCGCGACACGCTTCCGTGAGGAGCTGGAGGACTATATGTCCGACGACTATGCCGAGCGGACGTTGCGGGCGATCATCAATCTCGGCCGTTACGGCGAGCTCTTCGCCTACGATGAGAACAGCCAGACGTTCAGCTACGAGAATCCGCAATAGCGATCTGCGGTTCTGCCGCTCGCCTGGTTTTGACTTGCCTTGAGTAATGCGCTGCAATAATCATATTGCAGTGCAAGAGCGCTTTAAGCTTTACGGGAGACGCTCGATGACTCCGACCTCCGCTACCCTTGCCAAGAGCGACAAAACCGCCGAGCCGCCGGCCGCGGCCTCCGCCACGCTCAACGTGGGTGGAAAATCCGTCGAACTGCCGATCCGCAAAGGCTCCGTGGGCCCGTCGGTGATCGACATCGGCAAGCTCTACGCCCAGACGGGCATGTTCACCTACGACCCGGGCTTTACCTCGACCGCGAGCACGGAATCCGAGATCACCTTTATCGACGGCGACGAGGGCGTGCTCCTCTACCGGGGCTACCCAATCGACGAGCTCGCCGAGCACGGCGATTTCCTCGAGACCTGCTACCTGCTCCTGTATGGCGAGTTGCCGACCACGGCGCAGAAGGCCGACTTCGAGTATCGCGTCACGCGCCACACGATGGTGCATGATCAGATGAACCGTTTCTTCAACGGTTTCCGTCGCGACGCGCACCCGATGTCCGTGATGGTGGCGTGCGTCGGCGCCCTCGCCGCCTTCTATCACGACTCGACCGACATCACCGATCCCTGGCAGCGCGAAGTCGCTTCGATCCGCATGATCGCGAAAATGCCGACGCTCGCGGCGATGGCGTTCAAATATGCAATCGGCCAGCCATTCGTCTATCCGAAGAACGAGCTCGATTACTCGGCGAATTTCCTGCGCATGTGCTTCTCGGTCCCGTGCGAGGAGTACAAAGTCAACGCCGTCCTGGCGCGGGCGCTCGACCGCATCTTTATCCTGCACGCCGACCACGAGCAGAATGCCTCGACCTCGACCGTGCGCCTCGCCGGATCCTCCGGCGCCAACCCGTTCGCCTGCATCGCCGCCGGCATCGCCTGCCTTTGGGGTCCAGCCCACGGCGGCGCCAACGAGGCGGCGCTCAAGATGCTGGGCGAGATCGGGCGGGTCGAGAACATTCCCAAATACATCGCCAAGGCGAAGGACAAGAACGATCCGTTTCGCCTGATGGGCTTCGGCCATCGCGTTTACAAGAACTATGATCCGCGCGCCAAGATCATGCAGAGCACCGCGCATGAAGTGCTCAACGAGCTCGGGGTCAAGGACGATCCGCTGCTTGACGTCGCGATTGAGCTCGAGCGCATTGCGCTTCACGACGATTATTTCGTCGAGAAGAAGCTCTATCCGAACATCGACTTCTATTCCGGCATAACGCTGAAAGCGATGGGCTTCCCAACCGACATGTTCACCGTTTTGTTCGCGCTCGCGCGCACCGTTGGCTGGATTGCCCAGTGGAAGGAGATGATCCAGGATCCGGAGCAAAAGATCGGTCGCCCCCGCCAGCTCTACACCGGCGAGGCGCTGCGCCAATATAAGCCGATGAGTAAGCGCTGAGCCAATGGAGCGCGGCCCCGAAAGGCGCCGCCTTTTGGCCTCCACTGATCGCTTCGTCCGGCGAAGCGTACAAAGCGCCTGGATTTAAGCGCGACGCATTAAATTAGTCGTGCAACTAATTGATATCGATCAGAAAATCATCGCTATGCGCTCTCATCATGGCGGCTTGAGCGCACAGTCGTCATCGACGCGCGCGAAAGAGCAGGCAAGTCCTTGAATACGCTGGGCCGCGTAACAAAGTGCACCGCTGGGCCGCCGCTCTCAGCCATGCGCTCGTCTCGACCGTCAGTCCGATACCCGGCCGTTAGCCGCTTCGATCGTCTCGAGAACGGCGCGCGCCGCGTGGGCGCTGGGCGCGCCGCCGTCGGGCAGCGCCATGAGCCGATCGAGCCGTGACAGCGCCTCGAGTTGGCTCGAGCGCGCCGGGCCGTCCCGCACGATCTCCGCCAGCGCGGCGGCGAGCGGCGCGGGCGCGCAGTCCTTCTGCAGTTTTTCCGGGATCGCGCGCTCGCCGAGGATGAGGTTGGGCAGCAGGATCGAGGGGACCTTGATCAGATATTTGAGCTGCTCCTCGACGAGCGAGACCTTGTAGGCCCCAACCATTGGAACGCCGGCGAGGGCAAGTTCAAGCGTCACGGTGCCGGAGGCAGCGAGGCTTGCGTGAGCGGCGCGAAATGCTGCGTATTTCGCCGCTTCGCCGAGCACGATAGTCGGCGGCTCGGGCCAACGCGCCGCCAAAGCCCGCACCTCGTGCTCGATATGAGGCAGCGTCGGCAGGACGACTGAAAACGAGCCGACCGATTGGCGCAGCGCCGCAAGCGCGCCGCCGAAATCCGCCATGAGCCGGGTGACTTCTGACCGGCGCGAACCAGGAAGCACGACGATGAGCGGCGGCCCCGAGGCGGGACGGCGCGCCTCGTCCGCGTTTGGCCGCAGTTCGTCGAGCCGTTCGATCAGCGGATGACCGACATAGACGCAACGCGGTCCGCCCAACCGCCGGTAGGCCTCAGGCTCGAACGGCAGCAGCGCCAGCACGCAATCGACGTAAGTCAGCATCGCCTTGGCGCGGCCGGGCCGCCAGGCCCAGACGCTGGGACTGACGTAATCGACGATCGGCAATCTCGGCAGCGCCGCCCGGACACGGCGGGCGACGCGGTGGGTGAAATCGGGGCTGTCGATGATGACGAGGACATCGGGCCGGTCGGCGATGATCGCCTCAGCGGTCCTGCGGATGCGCGCGATGAGCGTCGGCAGCCGGGCCAGCACCGGCAGGATGCCCATGACCGCGATGTCGCTGATAGGAAACAGGCTTTTGAGGCCCTCGGCCTCCATCGCCTCGCCGCCGACGCCGGAGAAGGCGACGTCGCCCGACCGCGCTTCGCGGAGCGCTCGCATGAGCTTGAAGCCGAGCTGGTCGCCCGAGTGCTCGCCCGCGACGAGAGCCACGCGCAATGGGTTCACCCGGCCGGGGGCGGATACGCGAATCCGGCGACGAACAGGCCGGCGGCGTCGGCTCTGCGGGCGCAGAGCGCGCGCTCGAGCACGAGCACACGGCCCGCGGCGATCGCCACGCCCCGCAGTTGCGCCTTGACCGCGCCTTCAATCGTCTTCGGCCCGACCGCCGGCATGTCGAGCCTAAGATCCTGCCCGCGCTTCGGCGCTTTCACCAGGACGCCCGGCCAGGCCGGCAAGGCGCAGCCGGCCGTTGGCGCGCATCTCCGCGACGCGGGCAAGCATGGCGTCGGTGCCTTCGGCTGCCTCGATCGCCAGCACCCGGCCAGCGGCGACAACGGCGCCCTGCCCCGCGTCGAAGGTCGACAGCGCTCCGAGGAGCGACGCGCCAAACGCAATGTCTGTCTCGTCCTCTTCGGACGGCGCGCGCGCGCCGATGGGGCCGAACGCCGCCAGGAGGCGGGGGCAATTTCGTGCGCGCCGACCACCCGAACGCCCTCACGCTCGATGATCGCGGCGAGACCGGCGAGCAGCCCGTTATCGCCGCGGCGAAACAGCTGCGCGAGCCCCGCGGCCCTCCTCACTGCGCCCCAGTCGAGCCTGAGATCGGCCAGTTCGGGCCTCGTCATCGCGCCGATAATCACCATTTCGGCGATGGCGCGTTCCTTCAGTGCGGCGAAGAGCTTGCCGACTTCACCCATCCGCACCCACACGTGGGGGTAAGCCTCGATCGCCGAATCGGTCGCGCCGACGACCCCGACGAGAAACGGGTCCCGACCGGCGCGGCGAGCCTCGCCGGCGACCTCGAGCGGAAAGGCGCCCGCGCCGGCCAGGATCGCCAGAGGCGGGCGTGCTTCGCCCGCGCCCGGACCGCCGTCCGTTCTACTCACCCCTCCTCATCCCTTCCGGCGCGCGGGACGCAGATCGCCCGATCGCCTCCCTGGCGCAAAAAGGCGACAATCTGCCGAACGGCGTCCTGGTCAGCGAAACGCGTCCGCGACCTCGTCGATGCGCTCCTTCAACGTGCCGCCGCCATTGAACAGCATCTTGTAGGCGCGCCTCAGCTCGTGGATCGCCTCGTGCGAGAAGCCTCGGCGCTTCAGGCCGACGACATTGAGGCCCGCGAGCCCCGCACGGTTGCCGAGCGCAAGCCCAAAGGGAATCAAGTCGTGCTCGACTCCAGCGAGACCGCCGACAAAGGCGTGCGCTCCGATACGAACGAATTGATGCGCGGCGGCGCCGCCACTCACAATGGCGAAATCACCGATACTGCAGTGGCCGGCCAACATCACGTTGTTGGAAAGAATGACGCCCTCGCCAATACGACAATCATGAGCGACATGGGCGTTGGCCAGGAACACCGACCGCGGTCCAACGCTTGTTTCCGAGCCGCCGCCCGCGGTGCCAGGGTTCATCGTCACCCCTTCGCGAATGAGGCAGCCCTCGCCGATTGTAAGGCGGACCGGCTCGCCGCGATATTTGAGGTCCTGCGGCGGATGTCCGATCGAGGCGAAGGGATAAATGACCGTGCGCGCGCCAACACTGGTGTCGCCAGCGATACTCACATGAGAGATCAGCCGGACGCCGTCACTCAGCTTCGCCTGCGATCCAACATGACAAAACGGCCCGATCTCGACGCCCGCCCCGAGCCGAGCCCCGTCTTCGATGACGGCGCTCGGATGGATTGTATTCGTCATTCACGCACCAGCATCGCGGAGACTTCGGCTTCGCAAACCAGCACGTCTTCGACCTTCGCCTCGCCCCGGAACCACCACATGTTTCGCTTTTTGGCGATGCGGGTCATGTGAAACCGCACCTGATCGCCGGGAACGACCGGCTTGCGGAACTTCGCCTTGTCGACCGTCATCATGTAGACGACGCTCGGTGCGCTCTTGTCCAGCTGCGAAGCGACGCACAGCGCGCCCGCCGTCTGCGCCATCGCTTCGATCAACAGGACGCCCGGCATGACCGGTCGGCCTGGAAAATGGCCCTGGAAATGAGGCTCGTTGGCCGTCACGTTCTTTATCCCGACGCCGTATTCGTCGCCGCGGGCTTCGACGATTCGATCGACCAGGAGAAACGGATACCGGTGCGGCAATAACTCGAGCAGCTTCTGGATGTCGTAGCTGTCGAACGTCTGGGCGGCCAGTTCGTTCATTCCACTTCCTTTCTCTCCCGTCCGTTCGGCAGCGTTATTCGGCATTGGCGTCGCCACGCGCGTCGCCATCGGCCAATCGCTTGATCGCGGCGACCTCGCGAAAAAACTTCCGCACGGGCTTCGCTGGCGCGCCGGCCCACCGCTCGCCGGGGGGAATATCGGTCATCACGCCGGCTGCCGCGGCGACCTGGGCGCCCGCGCCGATCGTCAGATGTCCGGCTATGCCCGCCTGACCGCCGAGGGCGGCGAAATCGCCGATGGCGCTCGATCCAGAGACGCCGGACTGAGAGACCAGCACCGCATGGCGGCCGATGACGACGTTGTGGCCGATCTGCACCAGATTGTCGATCTTCGCCCCCTCGCCGATGACCGTGTCGCGGTTCGCGCCGCGGTCGATTGTAACCCCGGCGCCGATCTCGACGTCGTTTTGAATGATCACGCGGCCGATCTGAGGCACCTTGAGATGCCCTCGCGGCCCAAGCGCGAATCCGAAGCCGTCCTGTCCGATATGCGCGCCGGGATGAATGATCACCCGGTCGCCGATCAGCGCGGCTAAAATCGTGGTCGAGGCGCCGACCGAGCCATCGCGACCGATGCGCACCCCAGGACCGATGACGGCATTGGGCCCGATGATCGTGCCGGCGCCCAGTTCGACGCCCTGGCCGATCACCGCGCCGGGGTCGACGATCACACCCGGTTCCAGCCGCGCCGATGGGTGAACGGACGCTGCGGGTGAAATCCCGGTCTCACCAAAAACGGAGCCCGGCTTGACCGCGAAAGGGTAAAGTTTGGTCATCACCACGGCCATGGCGCGGTAAGGCTCGGCGGCGATGAGCACGGCGCAAGTCGCGGGCGCTGCGCCGGCATAGCGCGGCGACACGAGCGCCGCCGCCGCCCGCGTCCGCTTGAGCGCGTCGAGATACCGGGGATTGTCGAGAAAGGTGAGATCGCCGGGGCCCGCCTCATCGAGAGCGGCGACGTCCCGGATCACGCGGTCGGAATCGGTGTTCGCGCCGAGCGTGGCGCCGCACCAGCCCGCAACTTCGGCCAATGAAGGCGCTGAACTCGGGGGAAAGAAGCGAATTCTGGCCAATAAGGAGTTCCGTCGGAAGCGACGACGGGCGCGCCAGCCCTGGCGCGCCCGCTTGTTGGGAAGGCAGCTGGTCGATTTTAGAACGTCGTGCCGCCCGAGAAGTTGAAGAGTTGGGTCTGGTCGTATTTGCCCTTTGAAAGCGGGAGCGCGAGATCAAAGCGGATCGGTCCCATCGGCGAGTCCCAAATCAAACTCGCCCCCACCGAGGCGCGGATTTGGTTCGGGTCCCAGACGTCGGCGCAACTCAATTGTGTGATGGGCAAAGCCCTGGCAATTGACCCCGGAGGCGGGCAATAGGTGTAGCCTAAGAAATTCGAGAAGTTGGTCGGCCCTGAATATCCGATCAAGTTGCCGGCGTCGGCGAACACCGCCCCTTTCAACCCGACTTCTTTCGGCAAGCCGAAGATCGGAAAGTCAACCTCGGCCGACGCGCCATAATAGCTCGTGCCGCCAAGAGCGCTGGCCTGGATATTGAACGGGTCCGAGATGTCGCGCGGCCCGATGCCTCCCGGGGCGAAGCCGCGCACCAATGACGAACCCTCGTTGAAGTTGTTGATGATGAGCGCGTCTCTTGAGCCGAAGGAATTGATCTGACCGGCCTGCAGGTGAATCAAACCGATGAAGTCCTCCGTGATCGGATGATACCAGCGCGCGTCGAACGTTTCGCGGATGAACTCGGATTGCCCGCCAAGGCCGGCGAAATCCTGCTTGTAATTCAGGACGTAGCCGGTGGTGGGGTTCTTCCGATCGTCAATATTATTGAACAGGATCGAAAATCCGGCCATCGAGGTAACGATATTGCCTTGCGCCGCCGCCTGCTTGATTTCGACAGGTGCTTCGCCGTTGGTCAAACAGTTGACAATGGCGTTCGGAACAAGCGCAAAGGGGACTCCGCCGGGAAAGAAGGGCTGATTGGGTCCTGAGCAATCGTCGAAGGGGCGCTTTGCGTGTTCGGAATGGTGATCTTCGACTCATAGAGCGAATAGTTAGGCTGGAACGTCAGGTCATCAGTAATCGGTATGCCGAGCCGAAGCGTCCCGCCGGTCGTCCAGTTCTGGTAGAGCGCGAACTGGTTGTTGCTGTTGGTCTGATGGTAAATGTCAAAGCCAGCGGCCAGGCGCTGGCCAAGGAAGTAAGGCTCGGTAAACGAAGCCTTCCACCCCTGGGTGTATTGGCCATCGGAAACGCTCAAGCGCACGTACTGACCTCGGCCAAGAAAGTTCGTTTCGGTGTAGGCGAGCTCAGCCAGAAAGCCTTGGGTCGTCGAATAGCCGCCGCTCAGGCTGATTGAGCCGGTCGGCTGGTCCTCCACATCGACCACCACGATGACCCGATCCGGCGAAGACCCCGGCCGGTTCGAGATGTGGACCTTCTTAAAGTAGCCGAGGCTGTTCAGGCGTCGTTCAGCCCGCTCGATCAGGACGTGATTATAGGGGTCGCCCTCGCCGATATCGAATTCGCGGCGAATGACAAAGTCGCGGGTGCGGGTGTTTCCGACAATGTCGATGCGCTCGATGTAGACTTTCGGACCATTGTCGACTGAGAACGAGAGCGCGATCGTATGATTGGCGGCGTCGCGTTCGCCATGCGGCCGAGCCTCCGAGAACGCGTAACCTTGCCGAGCGACGTCGCGCGTGATCCCTTCCACAGACTTGTCGACGCTGCCCGCGTCATAGACGTCCCCAGGCCTCAGAGCGACAAATCGATTGAGGGCCGGCCCATCCACCTTCGGAATATTGGAAACCACTCGCCACCGACGACACGTGATATTGCGGACCCTCGTCGACCGTGATCGTAATGACATAGCCCGGGGGGCTGGCGTGGTAAGTGACGTCGGTGTTCGTGATTTGGAAATCCGCGTAGCCGTTCTTCATATAATAGCGGCGAATCGCCTCCTCGTCGGAGGCTAACCGGTCGGGATCATAAACGTCGGTGCTCTTGAACCACGATAGCCAATTCATCGTGCTGGTTTGCATCAGGCTGTGCAGGCGATAGTTCGAAACCGCGTGATTGCCGACAAACTTGATCTCTCGGATGCCGGTCTTCTCGCCTTCATTGACGGTGAAGACGAGATCCACCCGCCCGTTCGGCAATTGGACCAGCCGCTTGGTCACGCCGGCTTCGTTGCGGCCGTATTTCTTATAGGCGTCTTTGATTCTGCCGACGTCGGCATCCGCGGTCGCCTCGTTGTAGGCGGTATGCGGCTTCGACTGCACCTCGACTTCGAGCTGCTTCGTCTCAATCTGTCTGTTGCCTTCAAATGCAACTCTGTTGATGATCTGCGCGCCGCCGGCGAGGCTGACGACAATCTTGCCGTTCTCCACCGTCGCGCTGACATTCGAATAAATGCCAGTGGCCTTCAAATCCTCAACGCCCCGCTCAACTGAGGCTGGATCGGTTCCGGTGAAATACGGCTTCAGCGTTGAAGGATCGACGTTCGCGCCTTGGACGACGATCTGCTGCGCGCTCGCGGGCGCCGCCCAGCTCAACCCGCACAGACTAAGAGCCACCGCCAGAAGGACGCCAACACACCCGCGAATCCAATCCATATGGCCCAAAGCCCCTGTTCGCGCCAAAGCGGCCCGCCATTGCGGCGCCGCTTCAGTGTGATCCTTGCCCGCGCCTCCCGCGCGCCTCACGGCGCAATCGCGGGCGGCGCCGCACACGCCGCGGCGCTCTATCCCGCTCGCCGAACTGACGACCGGGAAGATTAACGGCGTTTTACAATCTTTGCTCGCCCCTGCAAACCGTTATTGGCGGAGCCTACACCATTTCCGGCGACCGTTGCGTCGGGGACACGCAAACATGGTCGACCGTTGGTTAATTCCCGCTGCTGACCAAGCGGAAAAGGTCGTGCGAGGTGGTGAAAACGACCAACAACGCGACCAGCGCGATTCCGATTCTAAGGCCAATTTCCTGCGCTCGTTCGCTTAAAGGGCGTCCGCGCAGGCCCTCGAACGCATAAAATGCGAGATGGCCGCCATCCAACAGCGGAATTGGAAGGAGATTCATCAGACCGACCGAAACCGAAAACCACGCGGCGAGACTGAACAACTCCCAAAGGCTGATTTTCGCCATTTCGCCCGCCATTTGAGCGGCGCCGATCAATCCCGACATCTGATCGGTTGATTCGCGGCCCGCAAAAATCCCGACGATATAGGTCCCGGTCGCTTTGACGATGAACCATTCCTGCGCCGCGCCCCAGGCGGCGCAGGTCGCGAGGCCGCACTTTTCGACCTTCGCGTCGTTCTTGTCGGCAGAGGACGCAAGCCCAAGATGACCCATGCGACGCTTGCCGAAAACGCCTTGGTCGACGACGGTTATCTGGGGCGTCGCGGTGAGGTTGACGTTGGCGCCCTGGCGCTCAACCACGAAGTTCATGGGCAGACCGGTGCTCATAAGCGTCGATTCCTGAAGCGCTTCAAAGCTATCGATCGGATTCCCGTTGATCGTCTTTACCAAATCGCCGGCTTGAAACCCGGCGGCCGCAGCCGGGGTGCCCGCCTCGACCCGGCCAATACGCGCCACATGCTCAATTCGCCCGAAGGCCATGAACATGCCGGTGAAAATGACGAAGGCCAGGATGAAATTCGCGACCGGCCCCGCGAGCACAATCGCGGCGCGGTTTCGCAAGGGTTGCCCAGCCAGCGTCATTGAGCGATCGACCGATGGATCGACTTGGCGGCGTCACCGACGCTGGCGGCGTTGGCGTCGCCGTGAAACTTGACATATCCGCCAAGCGGCAGCGCGCCAATCCGCCACCGGGTGCCGCGCGAATCCACCCGCGCGAACAGCTCATGGCCGAAGCCGAGCGAAAACGCGTCGATTTTGACGCCGCACCATCGGCCGACGAAATAGTGGCCCAGTTCGTGCACAGCGACGATCAGGCTCAGAATGACAATGAAGGGGACGACGTACCATCCGAGCCAAGCCAGGAGGTCGGCGACCGCATGCACTCCCGCCATCTGCGGCGCCTCCAGCTCTAGGTGCCGCATCGGCCCGTGGCCGGCGGACGATGGTTACTGAACAGTTACAGTGCCGCAAGTCCGTGGCTTACGCCAATAGGCTTGCGGTCCTATCTGTCGCGATATGGTGAATTGCGAGCGCTTCCGCAATGTCAGCCGGCGCGCTCAACTCGCCGGTCGCGGTCATCGCGGCGAGCGTTTTTGCGACAAGGCGCGCGATGTCGCCGAAGCCGATTCGTTGATCGAGGAACGCCGCAACGGCGATTTCATTGGCGGCGTTGAGGGCGGTGGGCGCGCCTCCGCCGGAGCGCAACGCCTCGATCGCCAAGCCGAGCGCCGGAAAACGCTGGAGGTCGGCGCGCTCAAAGGTCAATCGGCCAAGCGCGGCAAGGTCCGGCGCTCGCACCCCGGACGCGATCCGATCCGGATAGGCCAGGCAATGCGCAATCGGGGTGCGCATGTCCGGCGACGCCATGCCGGCGATCAGGGACCCGTCGGCGAAGGCGATGAGCCCGTGCACGATCGATTGCGGGTGCACCACGACATCGAGCCGGTCGGCTGGCAAGCCGAATAGATGATGCGCTTCAATCAGTTCGAGACCCTTATTCATCAGACCGGCCGAATTGATCGTCACCTTCGGCCCCATCACCCAGTTGGGATGGGCAAGCGCCTCCTCGCGCGTGGCGGCGGAAATGCGCTCGGCGCTCCATTCGCGGAAGGGTCCGCCGGAAGCGGTAATGGTCATCATCTCAATGGTGCCGGGATCGCGCGCCGCCGATCGCCTGGAACAAGGCGTTGTGCTCGGAATCCATCGGCAGCACCATGGAGCCTTCGCGCCGCGCCCTTTCCATCACCACCTCGCCGGCGCACACCAACGTCTCCTTGTTGGCGAGAGCGACCGTGCGTCCGGCTGCGATCGCGGCGAAGGTCGGGCGCAACCCTGCGGCGCCGACAATCGCCGAGACCACCAGATCGGCCTCGCGCAGAGCGGCTTCCTCGACTGCCTCCGGGCCGGCGGCGATTTCGACCGCGTGTCCTGCCAGGCCAGCCTTCAAGTCCGGATAGCCGGCGGGATCGGCGAGCGCGGCGAATTCGGCGCCAAGTTCGATCGCGCATTTCGCCAGCGCCGCGCCGTCGCGTCCGCCCGCGAGCGAAACGACGGAGAATCGGCCTGGCGCGGCGGCGATCACCTGCGCGCATGAGCGGCCGATCGAGCCCGTCGCGCCCAGAATCGACAGGCGTTTGGGCGAAGGAACGGTCCCGCGGGAACGCAACGACGAAGGCCGAACGGCGGTAGTAACGCTCACCATTGAAACAATCCGCCGGCGATGAAGGAACTCCGCGAGTTGAGACCCGCTACGACTGCGGCGAAAACGGACGCCGCGACAAACGCGTCAAGCCGATCCATCAATCCTCCATGGCCGGGGATCAGGCCGCTCGAATCTTTGACGCCGAAACGTCGCTTGAGCGCGGATTCGAACAAATCGCCAAGCTCCGACACGATCGCCGTCGCAAGTCCGAGCCAGAACAGCGGCGATAAGGCGATTCGTCCACGCCGCAAGCATGAGGCCGAGAACCGCGCCGGCAAGCGCGCCGACGATCGCGCCGGACCAGGTCTTGCCGGGCGAGACGCTCGGCCAAAGCCTAGGCCCTCCGATCGACCGTCCGGCGAAATAGGCCGCGATATCCGCTCCCCAAACGACTGCGAAGAGCCATAAAATCGCGGCCAAGCCGTAGCTCGGACTGATTCTCAGCAGCGTGACGCTGGCGACGAGCGCGCCGGCATAGAGCACGCCCACCCCCGCCCACGTCCCGGTCCCTCCGTCCAGCCAGCCAGCCGACGGCGGCCGCGCCGAGAACGAGCCCCGCGATGACGCCCAGAATGGAATTGTGCAGCGCGAACAACGCAGCGAGCGCAATGAAAAGACCACCGAGCGCCACCCGCTCGGCGAGCCGCGCGCCGCCGACCAGCCGTTGCCACTCCCACAGGACGACAACGGATGCAAGCCACCAGAAAGCGGCGAAGATGAAGCCGCCAATCCATGCGGTCGCGAGCGCCAAGCCTCCCATCGCCACAGCGGCGGCAACGCGCGGCTTCAAATCCGAACCGAAGCGCCTCCGCGGCGCCGGTCGAATCGCCGGATCCCCACCGCTCACCGCCACGCGCCCGTCCTCACGACGCCGACTTGACCGCAGCGGGTTCGATAACAGCGCCAAAACGACGTTCCCGCGCCGCGTATTGGTCGAGCGCGGAGAGGAAGGCCGCGTCGTCGAAATCAGGCCACAGGACGGGCAGGAACACGAGTTCGGCGTAGGCCGCCTGCCAGAGCAAGAAGTTCGAAAGCCGCATCTCGCCGGAGGTGCGAATGATGAGATCGGGATCGGGAAGGCCAGCCGTGTCGAGCCGCTCGGCCAATTCGTCCGGGCCGATCGACCGCGCGTCGAGACGCCCGTCGCGAACGTCGATCGCCAAACGACGCGCCGCCTCGAAGATTTCCTGCCGTCCGCCGTAGTTGAAAGCCACAGTCAGCGTGAGCCCGCGATTGTTGGCGGTCAGCGTTTCGGCCTCGACGATGAGGGCGATAATGTCGGGCTTGAGATTGTCGCGTTGGCCGATGACCCTGACCCTAACCCCGTTGGCGTTGAGTTCCGCGAGATCCTCGCGAATGAAGCGCTTGAGGAGGCCCATCAGCATCGCCACCTCCTCCGGAGGGCGGCTCCAGTTCTCCGATGAGAAGCTATAGACCGTCAGGAACTGCACGCCGCGCTCGATCGCCGAACGAACGACCCGGCGCACCGCCTCGACGCCGCGCCGATGACCCTCGAAGCGCGGCAGGCCGCGCGACTGAGCCCAACGGCCGTTGCCGTCCATGATGATGGCGACGTGGGCCGGCGTCCGAGCCGAACAGGGAGTGGAGCGATGATGATGCATGAGGGCCTCGGACAAAGACGGCGATCGCCTAGACCTGCATGATCTCCTTTTCCTTCGCGGCCAGAGAGGAGTCGATCTCCTCAATGGCCTGATCGGTCGCCTTCTGCACTTCCGCCTCCTGGCGCTTTTCGTCGTCCTCGCTGATGGCGTGCTCCTTCAACAGCTTCTTGAGGATATCGAATTCCGTCCCGGCGCACGTGCCGGACCGCGACGCGCGCGTCCTCGCTGTATTTGTGGGCGATCTTGGCCATCTCCTTGCGCCGCTGCTCGTTCAGTTCAGGAATGCGGATGCGCAGAACGGAGCCCTCGATCGTCGGACTGAGACCGAGATTGGCGTCCCGGATCGCCTTGTCGACCGCCTGCACCATGCTCTTGTCCCATACCGAGACCGAGAGCGCACGCGGCTCGGGGACACTGATCGAGGCCACCTGATTGATCGGCTGCCGCTGGCCGTAGGCCTCGACTTGCACCGGCTCGAGCAGGCTCGCGCTGGCGCGGCCAGTGCGCAGGCCGCCCAGTTCATGCTTGAGCGTCGCGTGCGCGGCCTGCATGCGGCGTTTGACTTCGGCCAGGTCGAATTGAGGCAGTTGCGCCATGTGCATCACACGAAATCGAAGGCCGCCGCGCGGGGCGAACAAGACGGCCTAAAAGCGAGTTTGCGGCAGATGTTCGCCCGCCGCCTCCTTACCATAGCTTTATCCCACTAACAGCGTCCAAAGAAGGGCGGCGATATCATCGGCGCCCTGACATAACTGCCGAGAAGTTCTGCGCCGCCGTCAGCTGCCTAGGGCACGGCGCCGGACGCCTCCGTCTCCAACGTCGGCTTGGCGAGCTTCGCCGCTTCCGCCATTGCGGCGAGCGCGGCCTGGCCTTGCGGCTGGATGAGGCCCGCCGACATGATCAGTTTCGCGGCCTCGTCGGCGGAAATCGGCAATTCGATGACCTGGTCGGCCGGGATATAGAAAAAGTATCCGGTGGTGGGATTGGGCGTGCAGGGCATGAAGGCGGAGATCATCGGCTTCCTCTCCGGCAAGGCGCTGGCGACGATCTCGGGCGGGGCCGAAGAGATGAAGACGATCGACCAGCTGCCGGGAACCGGAAATTGGACCAGCCCGACCTTGCGGAACTGGCTGCCGGACTGGCTGAAGATGGTTTCGAACACCTGCTTCAAGCCCTTGTGGACGCCGCGAACGAGCGGCGTGCGATCGAGCATCGCCTCGCCAAGCCGCACCAGCGAACGGCCGATGAAATTGGCGGTCAGGAACCCGAGCAAAGTGAGCCCGACAATCGCGATGAGGACGCCAAAGCCTGGGACATGGAACGGCAGATAGCCGTCCGGCGACAGGATGTTCGGCAGCCAGGGCCTCACCCAGTTGTCGATCGTGTCGATGACCCACCAGGCGATATAGGCGGTGACCGCAATCGGACCGAACACGATGAGCCCGGTGAAGAACCAGGAGCGAAGCCGCTGGCTGAAGGAACGGTGGAACGGCGGCGGGAAAGGATCGGACACGGGGATCTCAGCGCGTTGCGCATCGACAGGATGGCGACTCGCCTGTGCGGTTGCAAGACGAATGCCAAGCGGGCGCGTGCGCGCCTTCGAGCAGCTCGATAAGAGCCAATAAACGCCAATAAACGCTAGCGAATAAACGCTAGTAAAATAGCTAGCGTTTACTAGCGTTTATTTTTCCGAATCGGGACTTTTCAATGGGTTACGAGCGATTCAAATAAAAAATTTCTCCCGTTTCCCGCCGTCTGCGACTCGCCTCGCGCCAATCCCTCGTCTCTGTCTCTCCGCCCAGCGCCGGCCGCCTCGGTTTTGTGAAGAGGATCGAGCAGAAACATATATAGCATGGATTTCTCTTTTTGGGAAGACATTGCGTCCGTCCATTCGCGGCCGGGACGCTTCACCCTTCGTCCGCGGATCCGAGGCCCTCGCAGGAACGGCCGAAGGCGGAAAGCGCGTCCTCGAGGTAGTCGGGCAAGAGCTCCATCTCGAGGAGGTATTTCCAGGTCGGGCCCTCGGCCCGCTCCTTCGCCTGCGCGACGGCGATTTTCCACTCCTCCGGCTGGAAGTCGTCCCGCCCGATCCAGGCGAGCGCGACGACCGCCGCCGCCTCGTCGACGTCGAGATCCTTGATGAATTCGATCAGTTCGCGGCGGATCGAAGGACCCGCCGTCTCGGTCAGCATGACCCGCTCGTCGTCGTCGGCGGGGTTCGAGTCGTCCGCCTCGACGCCGACGTCCTCGCCGAGATATTCGCGCGATTTTTCAATGATGAAACACACTTTCGCCAGATCGATCTCCGGCATCGGACGTTCGCTTTCGTCGATTTTGCGCATGAAAGGCCCTCCTGCCTTGGCTCGCGGGTGCTGAACCCGCGAAGCGTCCGATCGTTCCAACGCTGGCGCGTCGCACTCGCGCGCCACTTTAGCTTATTCAGCGCGAGCGGTTGACGCCCTCGAGTGCGCTCGCGGCCACGGCCGGCGCCCGAATTGCCTTCTCGCGACGCGTTCGGCTACCGAATAGGGCATCGGAGGGTGTTTTGGTGGGCCTCGGGCGCCGGACATTTGCGCTTAGGCAGCGGCGCGACAAAGCGCCGCCTGACGCCGTTCCGGTCACAGCTGGCCGCATTTGTCGTCGCGCTTTCGCTCATCGTTCAGCTTTTCGCCGCCGCGACGCCGCCTGCGTTTGCCGCGCCCGCTTTCGCCGGCGCCGATGACGCGGCGATCGCCGCCGAGCTTAAGGCGCTCTTTGGCGACACCGCCCAGCTCTGCGTCCAGGTCAACGACGACAAGGCGCCCGGCCAAGCATAACCCGTCCGGCCATTGCTGCGATCAGTGTCCGCTCTGCCGCTTCGCCGCTCAGGCTGTAGCGTTTGTCGCGCCAGACCTGCCGGTCTTGCCCGGCCGGCTTGAAAGCGAGGCGCATGCGATCCGCGCGCCGCCTGGCCAGGACGTTCTTCCCGCCTATCCCGCCCAGCCAAATCCCGCCCGGGCCCCTCCCCTCGCAGTCTGACGGTCATTCGCCCGCGCGCCTTCTGGCGCGCGTTCGCATTCCTTCAGACTCGAGGTCTTCCTTTCATGTCTCAATCCTCCGAATCCGTCCGAGCCGCGGGCGCGCTTGCGCGGCGCGGTCGTAGCCGCTGTGGCTCACGCCCGCCTATCCTCACGCCGTCTGCGGCGACCGCATCTTTCCCGCGACGCTGGCCATCGACGATCCCGGCGTCACCGACGAGCTCACCCTGCCCGCCGTCAGCTGGCTGCCGACAGAACTCGGACGGCGTCCGGGGAACTCGACTCGCGGCGAACTGGGCGAAGACGATCTTTCCCAACCTCGCGCTCTCGGTCGGCGTCGGCCCGACCTGGCTGCACGCACGGCGGCTTCGGCTGGGACGCCGCTCGACACCGAAGCTGAAATATCAGTTCCTGTGCATTCCTCAGCTCGAGTTCATGGCCTCGGTGGGCTTCGACGTGAGCTGGGGCGGCAGCGCGACCGGCGCGCAGATCGGTGCACCGAACATGTATTCGCCGGTGCTCGACGTCGGCCTGGGCTTCGGCGCTCTGCCGACAAGCATGAACTACCTGCGGCCGTTCGCGATCACCGGCGGAACTCAGCACGACGACGCCGGGACAGGCGATGTGGGGCGACGACAATGTTCGCGACGACGTTCAACTGGGGCTTCACGCTGCAATACAGCCTGCCCTACTTACAATTCGCATGTCGGCGAGATCGACAACGACCTTCCTGAAGCATCTCATTCCGACCGTCGAATTCGCCTTCTCCACGCCGACCGCCAACGCCGAGGACGGGACCTGGGGGACGACCGGAACGATCCAACCCGGCGTCGTCTACATGGCGGACAAATGGCAGCTCGCCGTCGAAGCCGTGATCCCGGTCAATGGAGCGAGCGGTCACGGCGCCGGCGTGGTGGCCAGCCTCGATCTCTTCCTCGACGATATCTTCCCCGACTCGCATCGGCAAACCAATCTTCTCGCAAACCCTGCCCATGTTCACAGGAGCTCGATAATGACACGCATTTCGATCACGACTTCGCCGCTTGCGCTCGCGTTGGTCTGCGCGACGACCGCGCCTTTGCCCACGCCCAGCTCGAGAAGGCGACGCCGGCCGTCGGCGGCACGGTCGCCTCGGCGAGCGAAATCCGGCTCGAGTTCAGCGAGGGCGTCGAGCCGAAATTCTCGAAAGTTTCGGTGACCGGGCCCGGCGGCGCCGTGCCTCTCGGGGCGGCGAAAACGGAGTCCGGGCAATCAGGCTGTGCTGATCGTGCCGATCTCCAAACCCCTGTCCGCCGGCGTTTACAAAGTGCACTGGCAGGCCGTGTCGGTCGACACGCATCACACCCAGGGAACGTTCGAATTCACCGTGAAGCCATGACCGGCTGCCTCAGACGGCTGGCGGCAACGAAAGGACGACCATGAAACATTCTCTTTTCACCCTGGCGCTGGCTCTCGCCCTCAGCGCCGCGCCGGCGCTGGCGCAGGAGTTCAAGGCCGGCGACATCGTGGTCGAAAAACCTTGGGCGCGCGCGACCCCGAAAGGGGCCGAGGTCGGCAGCGGCTATCTGACGATCCAAAACAAAGGCGCCGCGCCCGATCGGCTGACCGGAGGCACGGCGGATTTCGGCACCGTCGAAATCCATCAGATGTCGTCCGAGAACGGCGTGTCGCAGATGCGCGAACTCAAGGACGGGCTGAACATTCCGGCCAATGGTTCGGTCGGGTTCTCGCCCGGCGGCTACCACCTGATGTTCACGCATCTGACCCATCCCTTGACCAAGGGCGAGAGCGTCAAAGCGACGCTCAATTTCGAACATGCCGGCGCGGTCGAAGTCGAGTTCAACGTGATGGGCATCGGCGCTTCGGGCAGCGGGCGCGACCGGCGGCGCCATGAAGGGCATGAAGATGTGACGGCCGCGTGCGAGCGGTCGCGAGCGAACTGATCGGCGCGCCCATGACCGCGCTCGCGCTCTGCCGCTTCGCCCATTTCCTGGCGGCGATGCTGGCGTTCGGCATGAGCGCCTATCTTTGGGCCTATGCGCCGGAACGGCTGAGGCTTGCGCTGTCGCCGGTCGTGCGCCGCCTCGCGCTGATCGCCAGCCTCGTCGCGCTCATCACCGCGATTGCGTGGCTTGCGCTCGAGTCCGCCTCGATGGCCGACGACTGGAGCGCCGCTGTCGATCCCGAGCGATCGGCGCGGTGCTCACCGACACCGCCTTCGGCCATGCTTGGGCGTCGCATCTCGTTCTCGCGGCGGCGCTGGTCGCTGTCGTCGCCTTCGGCCCGCGCGCCCGATGGGCGGCGACGTCGCTCGTGTCGGCGGCGCTGCTGGCGAGCCTCGGCCTCGTCGGCCATGCCGCGATGCAGACCGGCGCCGAGGGCGTCCTGCATCGCGCCAACCACGCCGTCCATCTCATGGCGGCGGGCGCGTGGATCGGCGGCCTCGTTCCGTTCGCGATGTGCCTTCGCGCCTATCAGCGCGACGATCTGCGCAAAGACGCGGTGCGGGCGATGGCCGGCTTTTCCTTCTGGGGCCAACTCATCGTCGCGGCGATCGTTCTCACCGGCGTCGTCAACATCGCGTTGACGTCTCATCACCCCCCGATCCCGCCGACGACGCCCTACCGCGCGCTACTGATCGCAAAACTCGTCATCGTCGCGATCATGATCTTGCTCGCGCTCTTCAATCGCTTTGTTCTCGCTCCGCGACTCAAGACGAGCGCAAATGCGCTCGCGACCTTACGCGCGACCAGCGCGGCAGAAGTCGCGCTCGGCTGCGTCGTCATCGCGCTCGTCAGCGTGTTTGCGCTGCTCGATCCGGCGTGAAGCGAGGCGCCAGCGGCGCCTCGCTGCATCCCGCAATGCTCTGAAGCGCAATAGGTAATAACCCCCATTGTCCTGCGAACATCTGCGGCCTCACAATCCTGGGTTCGCCTGAGCTCCCTATCCCCACAACTCTGATGTTGTGTGACCGCGATCACTGTCCCCTCTGCGCTATCCGCATAGCGCTTAAAATCACGGGGCTAAAGCTTGGCGCTTGAGCTGGGGCCAACGACAGGCGCAGAGTTCGCGGGTGCGGACGGAGGGACGGATGAAGGCGCATATCGTTGGCGGCGGATTTGCCGGACTGGCGGCGGCGGCGTTGCTCATCCGGAACGCCAACGTGCCCGGCCCGGACATCACGATCTACGAGGCGGAGGACAAGCTCGGCGGCGGGTTCTTTTTGGATGGCGATGCGGAGCACGGCTACAACCTGCCCGGCTCCATCTTCGACAAGGAATTCCGCTGCGCTTTGGATCTGCTCGGGACGATCCCCACCCTAGGCTACCCCAACATCACTGTCGCGGAGCAATTCCTCACTTTCAATCACGAGCACCCGTTCGACGACCAGACGCACATCGTCGATCGCGACCTTCGCCGCGTGCATGGCCCGCTCGGTACGGGCTGACCCTTGGCGACGGCTTCACCCTCGCGAAGCTCTCGCTCACGCCCGAATCGTCATTGGACGGTCAGCTCATCAAGGACTCGTTCTCTCCACGATTCTTCGAGACGGAAGTTTTGGCTGCTCTGGTCGACGCTGATGGGTTCGCTGCCGCAGCACAGCGTCATCGAGTTCCGGCGCTACCTGAACCGCTTCGTCTATCTGTTCCCCGATCTCTCGACCATGGCGCATGTTTTTCGCTCGCAATTCAACCAGCACGAAGCCTTCGTCAAACCGCTGGTCGCCTGGCTCGAAGGCAAGCAGGTGAACTTTCGTGAAGGGCGCCTTCGTCAGCGAGATCGGGTTCGCCGAGTCGTCTGGCCGCATGACCGCCAATCGGCTCAAATACGAACGCGAAGGCGCTGCAACCTCGGTCGACGTCGCGCCCGACGACATCGTGTTCGTGACCACCGGGTCGCAGGCCGCCGACCTCTCGGCGGGAACGATGGACGCGCCGCCCCCGCCGCCGCCGCATCCCGGTCGCTCATGGGCGTTGTGGAAGACCCTGGCCGAGAGGCACAAGGGCTTCGGCAATCCGGATGTGTTCTTCGGCGACCCCCGGATCGCCGATTCGCGCTGGGTGACGTTCACGGTCACCACGACCGGCAAGGAATTCCTCGACGAGATCACCAAGCTGACTCACAGCGGCGCGGGAAGCGGCGGCCTTCTCACCTTGAAGGACTTGCCCTGGGTCATCTCGCTGTCGATCTTCGACCAGCCGGAAGTCCTCAGTCAGCCGCCGGGCACGTCGGTCTGGTGGGGCTATGGGCTCCATCCCGAGAACGCAGGCAAATTCGTGGACAAACCCATGTATCAATGCACCGGCGAGGAGATCCTGACGGAATTGCTGCAGCACCTGGGCTTCGCGACCTCGACCGAGATCATGCAGTCATCGATCTGCATTCCCTGCAACATGCCCTACGTGAACAACATCTGGCTGCCGCGCAGGAGTGGCGACAGGCCGCCTGTCGTTCCAGAGGGCGTGACCAATCTCGGGCTTCTTGGCCAGTACGTCGAACTTGAGAGGGACATCGCGTTCACGTTCGAATACTCCACCCGCACGGCGTGGGAGGCGGTTCATCGCCTGATCAAGCGCGGGCCGCCGCCGCCGGCCGTCTATCAGGGACAGTACGATCCGAACGGCGTGTGGTCGGCTACGACGGTGTTTCTAGGTCTGACGCCGGTCTAGGAGGAGGCCATTGGCTCGTGCCCATTTTGCTCTACGCGCTCGCGGCCCTCGTCGGCCTCGCCTTACCTGCACAACGGATCGGTCCCGACGTTAGACCAACTGCTGCTTCCCCCGGATCAGCGGCCCAAGACGTTTGCGCTTGGCGCGCGACTATGACCCGGTGAAGCTCGGCTTCGTCGTCATCATAACCTGCAGTCGCAGTACTGTCTCGTCCACACCAGCGAGACCGGCGACGGAAATGGCGGACACCTATGGGCACGGAGCTGTCTGAGCCCATCGCATGGCCCAGCTGGACTACCTCAAGACCTACTGACGGCTGCGCCGCTCGCGTTCAACGATGCCCGATGCCGCCCAGTCCGAGCGCCGCGCCGCCGCCCGGAAAGCTCCGCCCCCTCCAACGCCATGAAACCCGCCACCCGCAAAACCTGGCAAGGCTGGCGCGCCGATGTGTGGGGCTCCCATCCCGCCGCCGGCATGAAAGGTCCCGACGCCCGCAAAACTTGGAGAGGCAGGCGCGCCGATGCGGACTCGCTGTGGCCCCGCCAAGCCCATGCAAACCGCCGCCGCCAGCAAAGCCCGGCGAGACAGGCGCGCCGATGTGCGGAACTCCGGAGCCGTGAAACTGATGTAAAATTGCCGCCGCCAAGGCCGCCATGGAATCCGCCGCCGGCAAACCCGCGGGAGACCGTCGCAGCGCCGGCGTGGACACCGGGCGACGTATGAACGCCGGCTGCGCCAAGTTGACGAAACCGTGGACCACCGCCAAGGCCGGAGCAACCACACCGCCGCGCAGATCGGGGGCCGGGACGCCGGCGCCTAGGCGCCGGGACGGCGCGCCGGGATAGACGGGGTTCAGCACCTTGGGATGCGCAACGAAGACGCCGTGGCGATGATGGCGCCGGATCGCAGGCGCAATGATGGGTCCGACAGAGCCGGCCCCACCAAGACCACTGTTCCACTCATCGCCACACGGATAATAGCCGGGGCCGTTCGAGCCGTTGTCGTACCAGCAATCCCCACCGTACTGAACTGTTTGCACCGGCGATAAACGTCCGAAAGAGGACAAAGCGCTGCCGCTGCTATCGCCGACGCCCGCCTCGGCGCTGCCGGCTAAAGGCGCCATGAGCGCCAAGGTGCAAGAATGCGCAAAGTCCAGCGAGACATGACTATTGTCCACGAAAAGAAGACCATCGCCTCCGATGGCGCCGGCAAAAATCAATAAAAGTGACTATCCCTTCAGTTGGACGCCATTGTCCGATCGTCAACGTCAGTTGACGAGAAGGTGATCCAAAACAATCAAGCGCCGCTTCTAACGCGCGTCACCCTTTCTTGTGCCGCTCCCGGAACGCCCTCCCCCACCCGGGTATGACCGCTTGGCGACCGCGCGCGACTGCGAGCGCGTCGGCCTCGACCGACTTGGTGATCACCGAGCCAGAGCCGATATAGGCGCCGTCGCCGATCGTGACTGGCGCGACGAGGGCAGAGTTCGAGCCGACGAAGGCGCCGACGCCGATATCGGTCCTGTGCTTGGCGAACCCGTCATAATTGCAGATGATTGTTCCAGCGCCGATGTTCGCCTTGGCGCCAACCCGCGCGTCGCCGATGTAGGTCAAATGGTTGACCTTGGCGCCCTCCTCGATCGTCGACTGCTTGATCTCAACGAAATTGCCAATTTTGGCGTTGGCGCCAATGTCCGCGCCCGGCCTCAGCCGTGCGAACGGCCCGACGATCGCGCCGCCCGCGACGCGTGCGCCCTCGAGATGGGAGAAGGCGCGGATGACCGCGCCATCCTCGATGCTGCATCCGGGCCCGATCACGACATTGGGTTCGATCAGGACATCGCGACCAATCGTCGTGTCAAACGAAAGGAACACGGTCTCGGGAGCGGTCAGCGTTGCGCCCGCGGCCATGGCGCGCCGGCGCAGCCGATCCTGTAGCGCCGCCTCGGCGGCGGCAAGCTGCGCCCGATCGTTGACGCCCGTGACCTCCTTTTCTTTTGCGACCAGCGCCGTAGCTATGAGGCCCCGGGCGTTGGCGATTTCGACGATGTCGGTGAGGTAATATTCGTTCTGCGCGTTTGTCGGCTTGACCGAGTCGAGAAGGCTCAGCGCTTCCGCGCCGCTGAAGGCGATCGGCCCGGCGTTGCACAAGCGTGAAGCGCGCTCTTCGGCGCTCGCATCCTTATGCTCCCGGATTGCGATCAAGCGTCCGTCGCGCTCGATGAGGCGGCCGTAGCCGGTGGGATCAGCCGCCTCGAAGCCAAGGGCCACGACGTCCGCGCCCGAGGCCAGTGCCGCCCGCATCGCCGCCAGTGTCGAGGCCTCGATCAGCGGAGTGTCGGCATAGAGGACGAGAATGTCGTCATAACCGCGCTCGATCTGATCGCGCGCCGCCAGAACTGCGTCGGCGGTGCCATGGCGCTCACGCTGGACGGCAATTTTCGCCTCCGGCGCGGCTTTCAAAGCGTCCGCTGCGACCCCGTCACCGTTCGGTCCGACGACGACCGCGACGTCGCCCGTCGCGCCCTCACGGACGGTAGAAAGGACGTGCGCGAGCATCGAGCGACCCGCGAGCTCGTGCAGGACTTTGGGCCGGGCCGAGCGCATGCGCACGCCCTCGCCGGCGGCGAGCACGATGGTCAGACAGCGGCGGGCGTCGGCGGTCATGGGGACGTCTGCTCTCCGTCGACGGGCGTTGGCGAACGGAGGCTCGGCCGCTCCGAATCCCCTTGAGCTCGCTCGGATGACCACTATCGCCGCGGGCGAGCGCGGTTTCCAGCCCCAACGCAGCGTGCATTTGACGCGATTTTACGGCGACGACAAAAAGCGTCTCGCTGCGCCCCAAAAAACGATATACAACCCGAGGGCCTGGAACGGAACGTGCTTGGTTGCGGCGCGTTGTTTTTCTTACGGGCTTATTTTTCATTTTGGCTGGGAGAACGTCGTGTCGGGTCGTCCATGCGCGGCCTAGTTCCGGCGAACGAATGACGAATACGATGACGGACAGGCAGCGTCGCGAATTCTTACAGCTGGCCGTCGGCGGCGCGCTTGCGGCTTCGCTGGCGCCGTCGAACTCAATGCCGGTCGCCGCCGAGCCGCTAGCCCAGCCTGTTCCCTTCGCCGGCGACACGGTGCTGAAAATGGCGGTCGAACTGGCGTCGAAGCCGTTCAAGGCGCCCGAGGCGGCGCCGCTGCCGAGCGTCTTTTCAGGCCTCACCTTCGAGCAATACGCGGCGATCCGGCGCGTTCCGGGGACCGCGATCTGGAGCGATCAGAAACTTGGCTTTTCGCTCGAGCCGCTGCATCGTGGCTTTGTTTACACGACGCCGATCGGGATCAACATTGTCGAGAACGGCATGGCGCAGAAAGTGATTTACGACGCCGCTAATTTCGACTTTGGGCCGTTGAAGCCTCCGGCTCCGCTCGGCGACCTTGGCTTTTCCGGTCTGCGCATTCTCAAGTCCTCGGACCCAGGCTTCGAAGACGTGGCGATCTTCCAGGGTGCGACCTTTTACCGGTCGAGAGCGCACGCCCAGCCCTTCGGCCTCACGGCACGCGGCCTTGCAATCCGGACCGGCGACGACCCGGGCGAAGAATTTCCGCTGTTCCGCGAGTTCTGGATTGAAAAGCCCAACCCGGCGGCGAATACGCTCACCGTCCAGGCCTTGCTCGATTCCGCGACCGTCACCGGCGCCTTTCGCTTCACGATCCGTCCTGCGGACACCACGATCATCGACACCGAGATGACGCTGATCGCACGGACGGCGACCGACAGACTGGGGCTCGGGGCTATGGCCGCGGCCTATCTTTTCAGCCCGCTCGATCATCGGCGTCCCGACGATGTCCGAGCGGCAGCCTGAGTTGACTGGACTGCAAGTCCTGACCGGAAAAGGCGAGTGGCTGTGGCGGCCGGTCTCCAATCGGGAGACGCTACAGATCTCAGCCTTTACCGACGTGAATCCGCGCGGCTTCGGTCTTTTTCAACGTGACCGCTCCTTTGATCATTACCAGGACGACGATTGGCACTTCGAACCCGTCCGCTCTGGATCGAACCGATCGGCGACTGGGCCGCGGGTGATCTTCAACTCGTCGAAATTCCCTCCGAACTCCGAAACCAATGAGAACATTATCGGCCATTGGAGTCCGAAACGGGCTTGACGCCGGAGCGACCCGTCGATCGCCTACCGGCAGTTCTGGTGCTGGACCCCGCCGTAGACGCCGCCGCTGGCATCATGCGTCGCGTCGCGACGCGGGGCTCGGCAACCGCCGCCGCTTTATGGTCGAATTCGCCGGGGACATTTTGGGCCGCCCGTAAAACGGCGGCGATGAAGCGGACGTTGAAGCTTCACCTGGCAAGATCTTATTTGTGTTGGTTTTTCCTTCTAAGGACAAACATTCCCTCCGCATCTTGTTCGATCTTGATCCTGGAACGAAGCCTTTTCGGAACTGCGGCTTGTGCTCGAGGTCGACGGCCAACCGATAAGCGAGACATGGCTCTACCGATGGACGCCTAACCCTCGCGGCCTCCACTGGGCCGGTGGACGCCGGCGCGACGTTGGCGCCTCGATGCCCGGATTTGCGCCGCTCGCGATGCCGACGCAGTCGTTCAGTTCAATCCGCGCCGAGGCCACAAGCACTTTTTCCGCCATTCCCGGTTCGGCGGTTGTGGCGCGGATCGTCGTATTCGGCGGCGGCCTGGCGCTTACCGCCTATGGCGCCTGCGAAATGTACAAGGTCGTCGAGGTCGGCGGCGTCACCCCGCTCGAATGGGCGCTGGTCGTGCTTGTTCGTCGCCAATTTTTCCTGGATCGCGCTCGCCTTCACCTCCGCCGTCGTCGGTTTTATCTGGCTCTTGTTTCGCGCGCCCGCCAGCCCCCCCGCCATGCCTTGCGCGAACGACCGCGATCGTCATGCCGATCTACAACGAGGCGCCGGCGCGCGTCTTTTCGGCGCGGTTGCAGGCGATCGTTCGAAGATGTCGAGCGGCGACCGGTCTCGGCGACGCCTTCGATTATTTCTTCCTCTCCGACACCACCGACCCCGACGTCTGGATCGCCGAGGAACGGGCCTTCCTGGCGATGCGCGAACGGCTTGGCCGCAGTGCGCGCCTCTATCTATCGGCACCGGCCAAGAAACACGCAGCCGGAAGGCCGGCAATATCGCCGATTTCGTCACCCGCTGGGGCGGCCGCTACGACCATATGGTGGTGCTCGACGCCGACAGCCTGATGACCGGCGATACCATCGTCGCGCTGGCCGCCGCGATGGAAGCCGACCCCGACGCCGGCATCATCCAGACGCTGCCGCTGATCATCAATCGCAACACTTTATTCGCCCGCCTCCAGCAATTCGCCGCGCGCATCTACCGGCCCGGTGATCGCCGCCGGCTTGAGCGCCTGGATGGGGCGCGACGGCAATTACTGGGGCCATAACGCGATCATCCGCACCAAGTGCCTTCGCCGCGCATTGCGGCTTGCCGGATCTGCGCGGCCGGCCTCCGTTCGGCGGCCATATCCTCAGCCACGATTTCGTCGAGGCGGCGCTGATCCGGCGCGCCGGCTATGCGGTCTATATGCTGCCGACGCTCGGCGGCTCCTACGAGGAAAGCCCGCCCTCGCTGATCGATCTGGCGGCGCGCGACCGGCGCTGGTGCCAGGGCAATCTGCAGCATTTGCGCGATCCTGCGGCGCGAAGGGCTTGCATCCTGGCGTCGCGGCAGCATTTCGCCAACGGCATCATGGGCTATCTGGCTTCGCCCGCTGTGGATGGCGCAATTGCTCGTCGGCATCGTGCTCGTCCTGCAGGCGAGCTACATCCGGCCGGAATATTTCACCGACGGATTTCTCGCTTGTTTCCCGGCCTGGCCGCGCTTCGACGCCGAACGCGCCTTGCGGCTGTTCGGCGGACGATGGGCGTTCTGCTCGCGCCCAAGTTCTTCGGCCTGCATCGCGCTGATCGACGGGCCGCACCGGAGCGCCAGCGGCGGCGCGATCCGCCTGATCCTCTTCGCCGGCATCGTCGAGATCATCCTGTCGGCCTCTCCTGGCGCCGATCATGATGCTGATCCAGTCGGGTCCGGTCGTCGCAGATCCTGTCGGGCCGCGACACCGGCTGGAATCCGCAGCGGCGCGACGACGGTTCGATTCCGCTTCCGCAACATCGTGCGCCGTCATCGCACGCATATCGTGCTCGGCCTGTCTGCCGCTGTTCGCCGGCATGCTGATTTCGCCCTCCCTCGTCATCTGGATGTCGCCGACGATCGTCGGCCTGATCCTGGCCATCCCGCTGTCCTGGGCGAGCGGTCAATTGTCGATCGGCGTCGCGCTGCGCGGGCTGGTCCTGCGCACGCCGGAGGAGACTTCGCCGCCCGCCATCGTTCAGCGATCCAACGCCCTTGCCGCGGAACTTGCCGACCGGGGCGATGATGCGACGGTTGCGCGCGATCCATGGCGACCCGGCGTTTCGGTCCGCGCGCGAGCCCTTCCTCGCCTCGCCGCGCGGCGCCGCGGCGAAGTCGATGTCGAGAAGCGGTGGCGACCGCCAAGCTCAATGATGCGCGCTCGCTCGAAGAAGCTCGCGGCTGGCTGAACTCACGGGAACGGCTCGCAGTCCTCAATGACCGGGCGTTGATCGCAATGCTCACTCGCCTGCCCAACGCCGCGGCCCAGGCGAGCGCGGCGGCGCAGCCGAACGCGGCCTGAGGGATCGTTTCGCCGGAGCGCCTGGCGGCTGCCATTCCAAGTCCGTTTTCAGCGATTCCAGTTCGTAGCGGCACCATTGCGCGTCGCTCGCGCGGACGGGGTCGAAGGTGTAGTTTAACACTTAAACTAAGATAAATAGGCTATACAGGTCTGGCGCGTTTTCAATCCTTACGCAGCGGCTGCGCGCGATTGAGCGCAGTGATCGACAGGAACCCGCCTATCCATGAGCCCACCGCCGCAAACAGCACATAGACCCAATTCGAGGTGTAGCTGATGACCGCGAACGCAGCGAGCAGATACCAGACGCTGCTCCAGCTCGCGGCCGCGAACCGGCGGCGATTCGATTCTTCATTGCGTCGCCGACGAGGCGCAGGCCTTCCTCATCGGCGCCGAGACCGGGCCGCCCGGTCTTGACCCTGTGGACGTCGAGATCATTCTCTTCCCCTTCGCCATCACGGACTGACCCATTCCCGCGTTCTCGGCGGCCTTGCCCCCCATGCCGCGCCCGCATGGACGGGCCTCATCGGGGCTGGATCGATCGCGCTCACCTCGCTGCGCGCGCTCAATTCGTCGACGCGGGAGCCGCTCACGCCGGAGGACGCGGCGCCGGTCGAGTTTTCGCTCCGCGATACGCCCAAGCGTTACAAACATCTGTTTGTCTATTCCGGCGATCGACCCGCGACCTGACGTTGCGACACGCCCAGCGCGTAAGAGCGCCTTAATCCCTAAGGCTTATGGTGACCGCTTGCTCGGCCGTCGCGTGTGCGATTCCCTGAGGGGGTCAAGGGTTGCGTCCGGCCGGCGTCCGAGAATCCAAGGAGAGCACGCCGCCATGGGCGCATTGGCATGGAAACTCCCGGAGCCGACGGAAGCGGAGCGCAGGCACAACCTGCGCGTCGAGGTGCGCCTCCTGGGACAATTCATGCGTTCGGACCGCAAAGAGTTCGATTGCGAATCGACCGATGCGTCTCCGAACGGCATCGCTTTTACCTCTGACGCCGGAGTTCAGCTCGGCGAACGCATCGTCGCGTATCTCAACCAGATCGGACGAGTCGAGGGACGGGTCGCGCGGATCTTCCCCGCTGGATTTGCGATCCAGATGAATGTGCCGCCCAACAAGCGCGACAAGCTCGCCACCCAACTGGCGTGGCTCGCCAACCGCCAGGCGCTTGGGCTGCCCCAGGACCGGCGCCATGAGCGCATCGCGCCGCGCGACCGGTATACGATCCTGAAGCTCGCGAACGGACGCGAATACACGGCAACCCTGATCGACATCTCGATGTCGGGCGCGGCGCTCAACGTCGATTGTGAGCCCCCGATCGGCGCGCGCGTCGTTGTCGGCGCGACGCCGGCCGAGGTCGTGCGTCACGTCAATTGCGGCATCGCGGTTGAATTCCTCAGTCCCCTGCCCGCCGAGGAATTCGGCGAACACACGACGATCTGATTTGAGCGGGCCGGGCCGGCTGCGCGTCATTCGCCCGGGTCGATCCGCTTCATCCCCATTGCGAACCGGCGCCAATTGTCGACGTAATGGGCGGCGGCCTGACGCAGCTTCGCCACCGCCTCCTTGGTCCAGCGTCCGGATCGCTTTGGCAGGCGACCCCATGATGAGAGAATGGTCGTCGAAGATCTTGCCCTCGGTCACGAGCGCGCCGGCGCCGACCAGGCACCCACGCCCAATCCTCGCGCCGTTGAGGACGATCGCGCCCATGCCGATCAGCGAGCCTTCGCCGATGGCGCAGCCGTGCAGGATGGCGTTATGGCCGATCGTGCACTCCTCGCCGATGGCGAGCGGCGATCCCATGTCGGTATGCAGGGTGCAGGAATTCCTGAATATTCGTGCGCGCGCCGATGTCGATCGGCTCATTGTCGCCGCGCAGGACCGCGCCGAACCAAATGCCGACATCAAGCCCAACCACGACATCGCCGATCACGCTGGCGTTGGGCGCGATCCAGTAGAAGCCTTCGGGAGGCAGCGTCGGCTTGCGGCCGTTGAGCGAATAGAGCGGCACGGCGTGTGGCCTCCACGCGGGTGGAAAACGAATAGCGCCGTCGCGCGGGTCAAGCCGAGCCTATTCCTCGCCGTCGAGATCGACGTCGAGGATCGCCATCTGCAGCGTGAAGCTCGCCGCCGCGGGGTCGTCGGCGGAGACGACGCCGAGAAAATCGGGACCATTGTTGAGTTCGACCGAGTCCGTCTTCTTAAGCCGCCCGGCGATCGTCAGTTTGTCGTTCTCGAACAGACGGCGAAGATAGTCTTGCAGCACGGGACGGCCAACCGGCACTTTCATCTCGAACGCGAACGAGCGGTCGCCGTCCTCGTCGTCGACGGTGATCGTTCCGAGCTTGCGTTCGCCGAGCAACACATCCGCCGCCTCGCCGGATTTTGAATTCGGCGCGACCTGAAGCGTCGGCGCGCCGAACGAGCGGCGCAGGAACTCACGCAGTTTCACGATCTCGGCTTTGTCCATGGCCTCTCTCCGGATGGCGAGAGGCTTGGCACGAAGGGAGGCCGAGTTGCAATACGGGAAATGAGCGGCAATCCGCATTTTTCAACAAGGATCGACGCCCCAGCTGGGCGGTCCAGATCGCCGCCGCTTCCGACGGCGCGAGCGCTCTACGCTTCGAGCGCCTTTTCGGCGAGGATCTGGTTCATGTCGCGCGACGGCTCGGCGCAACCCGCTTCGCCGACGATGCGCGCAGGAACGCCGGCGACGGTCTTGTTGTGCGGCACCGGGTGAAGCACCACAGAGCCGGCCGCAACCCGCGCGCAATAGCCGATCTCGATATTGCCGAGGATCTTCGCTCCCGCTCCGATCAAGACGCCATGGCGGATCTTGGGATGCCGGTCACCGGTCTCCTTGCCGGTGCCCCCGAGGGTCACGCCCTGCAGAATCGACACGTTGTCCTCGATCACCGTCGTCTCGCCGATCACGAGGCTGGTGGCGTGATCGAGGAACACGCCCTTGCCGATGCGCGCCGCGGGGTTGATGTCGACGCCGAACATCGCCGAAGCGAGGCTCTGCAGGCTCAGAGCGAAATCGCGCCTGCCCGCCTTCAAGAGCCAATGAGACAGACGATAGGCCTGCAGCGCCTGGAAGCCTTTGAAATAGAGCAGCGGCTCGATCATTCTGAGGCACGCCGGATCGCGATCGGCGACCGCCATGATGTCGGCATGGAACGCTTCGCCGATCGAGGGGTCGCGCGCGATCGCCTCCTCGAAGGTCTGGCGGATCAGCGCGGCGGGAAGGTCGCGATGGTCGAGCCGTGAGGCGACGCGATGCGACACCGCCCCTTCGAGCGTGTCGTGATTGAGAACGTTGACGGAGAGAAACAGCGCGAGCTCCGGCTCGCGCCGCGTCGCTTCTTCCGCCTCCTGCCGAATGCGGGCGAACAGCGGATCGGCGCCAGCGATCCCGACGACCCGGGCGGTCAAACCTTGCGCCATGACAAAACTCCCAAACTCGACTTGCTTGGGAACAGTCTTAGCACAACCCCAAGCCGGGCGAAGACCGGGCTGGGCCTGTACGCTGCGCCTATCTCAGCGAATTCGGGCCGATTGCCAGCCTTATTCCGGGCAGTCGGTCGTCTGCTGCGTTACGCTCGCGCCGGTATTGTTGTTTGTTGGTCGTCGTGGTCCGGGTGCTGCACGGCGGCCCGCCTGGGCCCGGGGCTACGACCACTGGCCTGGGTTGCGAAGCCGCGCCGCCGATGACGCCGCCTGCGACGCCGCCGACCGCCGCGCCCACCGGGCCGCCCACCACCGCGCCTGCAACCGCGCCGCCGGCCGCGCCGGTCACAACGCCGTCGCCGTCAGCGAGAGCGAGGCTCGGCAAGGCCGTGATTGCCAGCGCTGAAAGTCCGATGATCATGCTGCGCATGATTTTCTCCTCGATTCCCTCAAGAGACGGGAAGAAACGCGCGGTCAGAAAAATGGTTCCGAGGGCCGTCGCCCGCCTCGTTGCGTTAAGACGAGCGGAATTCGATGTGTAACAAAACCGATGCGTGTCGCGGCGCGGAACACAGTCTTGCCGCACGCAGTTATGTTGCGTCGTGGTAGGCTGAAGGACGAGGATAGACGAAGATGCGTCTCCTGCTCGCGATAATCGTCATCATCTACCTGGTCGGCGTCGGCGTTGTCCTTTCGCCGATCATTCGATCCACGTGGAATACGCGAGCCCGCGTCCGTGTTGGCGGACCATGTCGATCCAGGCGCTTCCCGACGCTTTCGCCTGGCCGGTGAAAGCCGCCCGCGCCTTCGCCGGCTCCTGAACGTCAAGCCCCGATCATGACGCGCCGCCGCTCGACGCCGGCCGAAAGCTCGGCCACATTCGCGTCAGCACGGAATCGCGCTTGATCATTGCGTGCCAGACGACAGCGCCGAGATGCGCGGCCAGCGCGAACGCGAGCATCCAGGCGAACACCAGGTGCGCCCAGCTCCGCCGCCACGGCGAGAGACCTTATCCTTGGCGACGAGCCTTGGAGAGCTCGAACAGCCCGAACCATGAAACCGCCCTGCCGCCCGCGGTCGACCCGAGATAACCGCTGACCGGCATCGCGATCATGAGCGCGTATAGCGCGAGATGCCCGGCGCGAGACGCCACCTGGGTCAGCTTGCCGAGCGGCTCGGCATAGGCCGGCGCGCCGGCGATGAGGCGCCAGACGATCCGAAGCGCGATCAGTCCAAGGACAGTTACGCCGATCGACTTATGGAAGAACAGAATTTCGACGCGCGCTCCGCCGCCGCCCGGCAAGAACGACGCCCAGACGCCGAGCGGAAGCGCGACAAAGATAAGAGCCGCCATCAGCCAGTGAATCGTGCGCAGCCCGGGATCGTGCGATGCGACCTCCCGCGGCAACGGAAACACTTTCATGAACTGGACCCCAAAACGAGGAGCCTGGATCCATTTGACGGGAGAAAGCGACAATCTCAAGGTCGACACTCTACGGGTCGTTCACCCGTCGATGATCGCCACCGCCCGCGTCCAACCTGCCGAGGCGCCCTCGATCTTGGTTGGGAAGCAACAGACGGTGAAGCCGGTCGACGGCAGCGCCTCGAGGTTGTGCAATTTCTCGATATGGCAATAGCCGATGTGACGGCCGGCCTTGTGCCCCTCCCAGATCAGCGAGGCGTCATGCGTCTCGCCGTAGCGCTTGGCGGTATGGATGAAGGGCGCGTCCCAGCTCCAGCCGTCCGTTCCGTCACCCGCACGCCCTGTCTCAGAAGATGCAATGTCGCCTCGGCGCCCATGCCGCAGCCTGAGGCGACATAATCGGGCCGTCCGTATTTCGGCGCCGGCGCTGGTGTTGACGACCACGATATCGAGCGGCTTCAGCGCATAGCCGATGCGCTCGAGCTCCTCGTCGATGTCGGCGGCGGTCGCGACATAGCCGTCAGGAAAATGGCGGAAGTCGAGTTTCACGCCCGGCTGAAAGCACCATTCGAGCGGCACTTCGTCGATCGTCCAGCGCGCTCGCCCTCGTTCATCGTCGGATGGTAATGCCAGGGCGCGTCGAGATGCGTGCCGTTGTGAGTTGTCAGCTGCACACGCTCGATCGCCCATCCTTGCCCGTCCGGCAAATCCTCTTTCTTGAGGCCGGCAAAGAACGGCAGGATTTGCGGCAGGCTCTGCTGATGATCGATGTACTCGATCTTCGGATTATGCCCCGGCGGGTCGGACACGACGTCGTTCCGCAGCGGCGCCGAAATGTCGATGAAGCGTCGAGCCATGCGTTCCTTCTGCCTTTCCTTGCGCGCCTGCGCCGTGCAGCGACTATTCGCTCCGCGTCGCCCGCCGCGCGCTGCGCAAGACGCTCGCCGCGAGCGCCGCCGGCAGCGCCAGCGTCAGCATGAGGCCGGCGAGCCAGGCCGGCGCTACGCCGGAAAGCGTCAGCACGCTGATGAAGCCGACCACGCAAAGGATGGCCGCCGCCAGAAGCTCGTCGTCGACGAACAGACCGATCAATTCCTTGACGGCTGCGCCAATCATGCGAGCGCCGCTGCTCTTGGCTTGAGAAGCGCGACCAGGCCGAACGCGACGGCCAGAAACAGGGCGATAAAGGCGAGGATCGCCGCGTCGCCGCCCGGCCACTCGACGCCAAGACTCTCGCCGGTCCAGAACAGGCCGAAGGACGAGAGCATCACCCCGACCGCGAATTTGAGCGCGTTCTCCGGCACCCGCGCGAGCGGGCGATGGATCGCCGCGCCAATGGCCGCCACCACGACGCAGGCGGCCAGAGCGCCTGCGCTCGCCAGTCCGAGAAGGCCGCGCCCGGCGCCGACGGCGATGACGATGAACGCGACCTCGATCCCTTCCATGAGCACGATCTTGAACGCGGTCGCGCCGCCGACCCAGTCGAACCCATGCGGCTCTCGCCGCCCGGCTTCGCTCAGTTCGCGCGTTTCGCGCGCAAAGGCGGCGTCCTCGTCATGCAAGGCGATGATCCCGACCGCGCGCAGGATCGCCTTGCGCAGCCAGCGCAAGCCGAACAAGAGCGTGAGCACGCCGACGACGAACTGCAATGCGCGGATGGGAACGACGCTCATCAACGGCCCGAGGATGGCGACGATCAGCGCAAGCGCGACGAGCGCGGCCGCGGCGCCGGTCAGCGCCGGGCGCCAGCCGCGCGCGAGTCCGACGGCGAGCACGACGGTCAGCGCCTCGACCGCCTCGACGAAAGAGGCGGCGAACGAGGCGCCCGCGACCGAAATGATCGTCGTCAGGTTCGGCATTGCGGGAGCGTCAGATCCTGAGTGTCCAGTCAGCTCGTCCGTCGGGCGAGCGACAGCCACAAACCCCCGCCGATGAGGACTGTTCCCGAGAGCCGTCCAAGCAATTTGACGCGCGACGGCTTCATGAACCAGGCGCGTCCCATGCCGGCCGCGACCGCCCAGGCGCAATCCGAGGCGCCGGCGATCAGCACCGAGGCGACGCACATCGCGGCAAGCTGCGGTCCCGCCGGCAGGCGCGGATCGATGAACTGCGGCAGGAAGGCGGTGAAGAAGACGATCGTCTTGGGATTGGACAGGGCGACAAGCACGCCGCGAACGAAGCGCGTGCGGCCGGTCTCGAGGATCTCCTCGCCACCCTCCCCTGCGTGTCGCCACGCCTGCACGCCAAGCCAAATCAGATAGGCCGCGCCGGTCCAGCGCAGCGCGGTGAACAACAGGTCCGCGTGCGCGTGGACCCAGTTAAGCCCGAGCGCGATCGCCGCCAGCAACAAGGCATTGCCAAGCGTCGTGCCCGCCACCGTGGTCAGCGCGGCGCGCACGCCGCGCGTGGCGCCGGTCGAAATGACAAGCGTGACGATCGGCCCGGGCACGATGATCAGGACGACCGTGATCAGGAGAAAAGCCGTGAAGAGTTCGATGTTCATGTCTCGTTGCTCCGCTCGCGCATCCTTAGCCCTAAGGCGCGGTCCAGAACAGCCCGATCGTGAGCGCAACGCCGAGGGCGACGACAGCGAGCTTCAAGAGCTTCTCGTTGACGCGTCTCAGCATCAATGCGCCCGCCCAGCCGCCGAACGAGGCGCCGATCGCGGTGATGAGCGCCTGCAGCCAATGCACGTCCTTGGAAAAGACGAAGATCGCGACCGCGGAGGCGTTGATCACGCCAGCGAGAATGTTCTTTGCCGCGCCCGCATTGCGCACCGCCAAGCCCATCATGGTCAGCGCGGCCATCATCAAGAAGCCGATGCCGCCGCCGAAATAGCCGCCGTAAACCGCGATGAAAAACTGCGCCACGCTCGCGGCGCGAGGCGACAAATGCGCTTCCCCAGGCGGCGGGGCTTTCGAAAAAACTGCCCCAGGCGAAGAGCGCGGTCGCGAACAGCACCAGCCATGGCACGAGGCGAGCGAAAATCGACGGCGGCGTGGCGAGGAGAATGAGCGCGCCAAGCCCACCGCCGATGAGGCTGATGACGAACAGCCTTCGCATCGTGAGCCCGGTCGGACTTGCCGCGTCCGCCCGACCGGTGAAGCCGGTGACGAGCTGCGCGGGAAACAGCGCGACGGTCGAGGTGATGTTGGCCGCGCGCGCGTCCATGCCGGTCAGCATCAGCGACGGAAGGGTGACGAACGAGCCGCCGCCGGCGAGCGCATTCTGCACCCCCGCCCACATCGCGGCGATGAAGAGGACCATGAGGGCGGTCATTCGCGACGGTTTCTAACACGCGAGCTCCCGCGCGGCGCACCCAACGCCAACCAACACCCCGAGGGGCGTCCGCTTGTTCCGCTCACTTCGTCAATGGGCAGCCGCTGTTGGCGGCGGTCGGATAGGCGGTGTCGCCGGGCACCGTCGCGAGCAGATTGTAATAGTCCCAGTCGCGCTTGCTCTCCGAGGGCTTTTTGACCTGAAACAGATAGAGGTCCGACACCATGCGGCCGTTGGCCTGCACATGCCCATGCGACGTGAAGGCGTCGTCGACCGGCAGCTCCTTGAGCTTCTTCGCCACCGCGTCCGAGTCCTTCGTCCCGGCCGCCTTTACCGCCTTGAGATATTGCAGGGTCGCCGAATAGGTGCCCGCCTGGACCATGTTCGGCATCCGCCCGGTGCGTTTGTGAACGCTCGCCGAATTCGCGCGTCCGGTCGTTAGGTCCCATAGTAGCTCTCGGTCAGCACTAGTCCCTGCGCCGCTTGCAGTCCGAGCCCATGAAGATCCGCCACGGTCAACAAGAGCGCCGCAAGCCGCTGGCCGCCGGCGACGATGCCGAACTCCGCCGCCTGCTTGATCGAATTCACAGTGTCTGTGCCGCCGTTGGCGAGACCGATGATTTTCGCCTTCGAGCTTTGCGCTTGCAAAGGAAGGACGAGAAGTCGGGGGCGTTGAGGGGATAGAGCACATGGCCCAGCACCTTGCCGCCGTCAGCTTCGATGACGGCGCTCGTGTCCTTCTCGAGCGCATGGCCGAAAGCGTAATCCACGGTGACGAAGTACCAGGTGTCGCCGCCAGTCTTCACCAGCGCGCCCCCCGTCGAGACCGCAAGCGCGTGGGTGTCGAACGCCCAGTGGAAGCCGTAGGGGGTACATGCGGCGCCGGTGATCGCCGATGTCGCCGCGCCGACCACGATGTCGATCTTCTTCTTCTCGGCGGCGATCCCCTGCACCGCAAGCGCGACCGAGGACGTCGTGAGATCGGTGATCATGTCGACGCCCTCGACGTCGTACCAGCGGCGGGCGATGTTGCCGGCGAGATCGGGCTTGTTCTGGTGATCGGCGGTCACCATGTCGATTGTCTGGCCGAGCACGCTGCCGCCGAAATCCTCGATCGCCATTTTCGCCGCTTCGATCGACCCCTTGCCGCCGTAGTCGGCGTAGGTTCCGGACTGGTCGTTCAGGATGCCGATCTTGACGCCCTGCGCTGAGCCGGCGCGCCCGCAAGCAGGCCGTATGCGGCGAGGGCCGCGGACGCCAATTGAATTATCCGCACGTTGCGAATCATATTCCCCTCCCGGTGCGTTTGGCCTCCGCGGGAGCCGCAAATGTCGCGCCGCCTCGGGCCCACGCGGTTTCCCTCTTAAGAAGTCCCGCGCGTCAGGCGAAATCTAGCGCCGCGCGCTTGTGCTCGGCAATCAGACTTTCGAGATCGAGCCCAATCGGCTCTCCATCCACCACCCGCCATTCGCCTGCGATCATGACCCGGTCGGCGCGATGCGCGCCGCACAGAACGAGCGCCGCGAGCGGATCATGCGCGCCCGAGAAGCGCGGCTCGTCGAGTTTGAACAAGGCGAGGTCCGCCTCGTAGCCCTCCGCGATCCGGCCGATGTCCGAACGCCCGAGGCAACGGGCCGAGCCTTCAGTCGCCCAGCGCAGCACATCGCGATGCGTGACCTTGTCCGCGCCGTAGCGCAGGCGCCCGATCATCAGCGCGTGCCGGATCGCCTCCATCATGTTGGAGGAATCGTTGGAGGCCGAGCCGTCGACGCCGAGGCCCAGCGGCGAACCGGCAGCCTCGAGCTCGCAAGTCCGGCAAATGCCGGACGCGAGCACCATGTTCGACGCCGCGCAATGGCAGATTCCGACTTTCGCCTTGCCGAGCCGCGCGATCTCCTCAGCATTGAAATGAACGCCGTGCGCGAGCCAGACGCGGCTCGACATCCAGCCGGTCGCCTCGAGAAGATCGACCGGCCTCAGGCCATACATCTGGAGGCAGAACCGCTCTTCATCCTCGGTCTCGCAGAGATGCGTGTGAAGCTGGCAGTCGTAGCGCTCTGCAAGCTTCGCGCTCTCGATCATGAGATCCTTCGAGATCGAGAACGGCGAACACGGCGCGAGCGCGACGCGGATGTGCGCGCCTGGCTTTGGATCGTGGAACAGCTTCAGCACCCGCTCGCTGTCGGCGAGGATCGTCTCTTCGTCCTGCACCACGCTGTCGGGCGGCAGGCCGCCGTCCTTCTCCGACAGGTTCATCGAGCCGCGCGAGACGGTCATGCGCATGCCAAGGGAGCGCGCCTCCTCGACTTCGATGTCGACCGCGTTCTCAAGGCCGTCCGGATAGAGATAATGATGGTCGGCGGCGGTGGTGCAGCCGGACAGCATGAGCTCGGTCAGCGCGAGCCGGGACGCGAGCCGCAAGTGATTGGGCTTGAGCCGCGCCCAGATCGGATAGAGCGCGACGAGCCAGGGAAAGAGCGCCTTGTTGATGGCGGAGGGGTGGGCGCGGGTCAGCGTCTGGTAGAAATGGTGGTGCGTGTTGACGAGCCCCGGCAGCACGACATGGCGCGAGGCGTCGAAGGTCGCGTCAATGCGCTCCGGCGTCTCGCCTCGCCCGACACGCTCAGCGATCCGCGTCCCGTCGACGACGAGCCCGCGCTCGGCGTCGTCGGCGAAGATCGCCAACGGGTCCTTGATCCATGTCCGCACCGCGCCCGCGCCTCCGACAGTCCTCGGCGCATCCATTGGGATGTGGCGGCCGAGACCCTGTCAACCGCAGCGGCGGCCGAGTCGTCTCAGGCGGGAACGAGACCGTAGCGCAGCATGATCTCTTTCAGCCGCGCTGGATCAGGCTTGCCGGGACCGCTCGCAGCCTTCGCGATCTCCTCGAAATAGGCGCGGCCGATCGAACCTGGGTTCAACACGATCAGGGCGCGCGCCGTCTCGTCGTGCACATTTTCGCTGTAATGGACGGCCCCGCGCGGAATTCGCAGGCAATCGCCGGCGCGGATTTCATGCGCCTCGCCGTCGACCCGCCCCGTCAGCGTCCCCGACAGGCCGTAGATGACCTCGTCGACCTCACGATGATAATGCGGGCACGGGGACCCGGGCATTGGGCTGGACGGTCATCTCGAAGATCACGAGGTCACCCGAGCCTTGCGTCTCATCCACCAGAAAACGCAGCTCCAACCCACCGATCCGAATGACGTCGGCAACAGCGCTTTCCATGACAGCCCTCTCTATCGTAAAATGTTTTTACATGCTTTTTGTAAAGTGGTTTTACAAAAATGTCAACGCCGTCAGATCGTAAATTGCTAGCGCGCCGACGCCACGGCCGATGAAGGCCCGCCCTATGTCGGCGCGCTGCTGCGGCAATGCCTCGAGCATGTGCGCGCCCGGATCGAAGCGGACCTCAAGTCAGCGGGCTTCACGGACTTGCAGCCCGTCCATCTTGCTGTCTTCAGCTTTCCCCCGCCCGACGGGGTGCGGCCATCCGACCTCGCGCGCCGGATTCGCATGTCGCGGCAGGCGACCAATCACATTATCGGGCAGCTCGAAGCGCTGGGTTATCTCGAGCGGCGAGCCGAGCGGAAAGGCGAGCGCCGCCGGATCTACCTCACCCCCCGGACCTGGGGGATGGTCAAGGTCGTCCATGCGACGCTGCTTGAGATTCAGGGGGAATGGGCCGCCGATATCGGACCGGACCGCTTCGGCGATTTCATGACGACGCTGCGCCGCTTCGCAGCGCGCGGCTGCGAAGCCAGCTGACGGCTGGCTCGGTGAAGCCTGCCTTACCCGCCGCCCGCGCGCCGTCGGTTCTGAGGACAGCTTACATCGGCGGGTCGACGCCGTTGGTGCCGACGACAACGAAGCCTGCGGCGAGCGCGCCGTCGTCGCCGCGCTGGGCGGGAACGAAGACGGTCGCGCCGGGCTTGAGGTCCGCCTCGGTCGCCGGGCCGAACGTGACGATCGGAACGCCGTCGGGGATCGAGATCTTCTTCTCCTTGCCGCCGCTATAGGAGAGATCGAGGGTCCGCCCGTCGACGCCCTTGACCGCATTGGTGACCGTCGCATTGGTCATCGAGCTTTTCGGCTTCAGGTCCCAAGGGATAACTGCCCTCGCCGGTCCCTTTCATCGCAGGCGGAAAGACCAGCACCTCGACGGCCCCGTCTCCGCCCGACGCCGTGGGGAGCGAGGCGATGCCGACGAAATCGCCCGGCTTGATGTCATCAACCGAAGCCTTGGCGACGCCGGCCATCTTCCAGCCGGGCTTCATCATCAGCACGGCGTTCGGGCCTTCGCGGGTCTTCACCGTCAGCGTCGATCCATCGAGACCGACGATCGTTCCACGCACCCGGACGTTTTCCGCCGCCTGCGCGGGAGTCAGGACCGCGATTGCGAGAAACGCCACGACCGCACTCGCGCCGCAGAAGGCCTGAGGTAATTTCAGATTCATTTTTGAACTCTCCACGTGGTCCATCAACAATCGCTTGTTGCGACGCCCGGCGCAATCGACCAGGACCTCCGCCCTGGGCATCGCACGTTAACGGGCGAAGCCCGCGGTTTATTCGGCGCCGCGAAAGATTTCGCGTTTTTCGTGATGGCGTTCAACGCACCGAGGTATCCTCAACCGCGAAGCGGGGAGGATAACGCCAGCCTGTACCGCGCCCCTCCCCGTCCGGGTAAGGTGGCGCGGTGCATGCTAATCCCTAAAAGCCCTCGCTTGGTCGCTCCGCGGGCGCTCACCACCTCCGCATAGCGGTCGCGAATGATCGCCATTTTGGCGACCCCGGTCATCGCTGAACCCGCGTCGAGATTGAGGCGGAATCCGGCGATCTGATCCGCGTGCGAAGCCTCGCGGCGCGCGTCGTTGGGCGTGTGGCCGTGGACGACGAAAAAGCCGCCGAAACCGTCCGGCCCCGGACGATGCTCGAGGAACGGCCGGCGCACCCAGGCCCAGTGACGATCTTCGTCGAGCTTGGCGAGCGGAATGTTCCAGGGAGCGGCAAGAAACGTTTCGAGTTCGACTTCCGGGTTGACACCCGCATGGACGAACAGAACCTGGCCGGAGCGCCAGCTTGCTCGCAAGGACGTCGAGCCAGGCGCGGATGCGCGGGGGCAGCGACGCGCGCGCCTCAGTGAGCAGATCGTCGAAATACTCGGGCGGCGGCTCAGACTTGACGAACTCCGCCACCGTCCGGTCGCCGCCGTTGCCGAGCCAGGTGTCGAACGCGTCAATCGCATCGTCCCAAGGCGTCTCGGGATCGAGCGCGAGCCGCATCATCGTCTCATGGTTGCCCATGAGCGCGATCGCCTCATCGGCGCCGACGCGCGCTTTCGCAGCCATCGCAAGATCGATCGCGCCGAGACTGTCGGATCCGCGGTCGACGAAGTCGCCGAGAAAGACGATCGTGCGCTTGTCGCGCAGCTTGGGCTCCCGCGCCGCCTCGTCGATGAGCGCGGCGAGAAGATCGCTTCGCCCGTGAATGTCGCCCACGGCGAAAATCTCCGCCTCCGGACTTACGCCCAGCGGCAGCGAAAATCCTCGACGCTCGACCACCACGGACATGAGACGACACCCGGCGCGACAGGAACGCGCGACAAGCATTGCACGTCCGCGACCGCGCGCGCTAGGATCGCGCCCATGTTCCTTGAGTTTTTCGCCAATCTCCGTCAGGCGCACGTGCCGGCGACGCCGCGCGAATATCTCGATCTCATGCGCGCGCTCGAAGGCGATCTGGCTCAGACGTCGGTCGACGAATTCTATCGCCTTGCGCGCGCGCTCCTGGTCAAGGACGAGCGCAATCTCGACCGGTTCGACGTCGTCTTCGCCGCCACCTTCAAGGGCGTTCTGAGCGTAGCCGCCGCGGTCGAGGCCCGGGACCTGCCGGAGGAATGGCTGCGCCGAATGATGGAGCGCTATCTCAGTCCCGAGGAGCGCTCGCAGATCGAGAAGCTCGGTTTCGACAAGCTGATGGAGACATTGCGCCAGCGCCTCGCCGAGCAGAAGGGCCGCCATCAGGGCGGCTCGAAATGGATCGGCACAGGCGGCACGTCGCCCTTCGGCGCCTATGGCGACAACCCCGAGGGCGTGCGCATCGGCCAGGACAAAGGCCGCCGGGGCAGCGCCGTCAAGGTCTGGGATCGGCGGGAGTTCAAGGACTTCGACGGCGACGCGGAGCTCGGGCCGCGCAACATCAAGCTGGCGCTGCGACGGCTCAGGCGATTCGCCCGCGAGGGCATGGCCGAAGAGCTCGATCTCGACGGCACGATCCGGTCGACCGCGGACAAAGGCTATATCGACGTCCAGCTGAGGCCCGAACGCCGCAACGCCGTCAAGGTGCTGTTGTTTCTCGACGTTGGCGGCTCGATGGATTGGCACGTGGAAGCGGCTGAGCAGCTGTTCTCCGCGGCAAAAAGCCAATTCAAGCGGCTCGACCATTTCTACTTCCACAACTGCCTCTACGAGAGTGTGTGGAAGAACAACCGCCGCCGGCACGACGAGCGCGTGCCCACGCGCGATCTCATCAATTCGTACCGCCGCGATTATCGCGTCGTCTTCGTCGGCGACGCTTCAATGAGCCCGCACGAAATCATGTCTCCCGGTGGCTCGGTCGAGCATCTCAATCCGGAGCCCGGGAGGGTATGGCTCGAGCGCGCGATTCTCGCCTGGCCGCGCACCGTGTGGATCAATCCGACGCCGCCGAGCGCCTGGAATCACTCGCTGTCGACAACGATGATCACCGAAATTTTTCAGCATCGCATGTTTCCGCTGACCCCCGACGGGGTCGAAGCGGCGATGCGGGCGCTCGCCGCCTAACGCTTGCGCCTTACCGAGCGGCGCCCGCGCGTCATTCCCTCACCACCAGCACCGAACATTGAGCATGGCGCACGATGGTCTTGGCGTTCGAGCCCAAGAGGTAATCCGACATGACAGGACGATGCGAGCCGACAACGATAAGGTCGGCGTCCCATTCGGACGCTTCTTCCAGAAGCTCGTGATAGATTCCCCCCGCCCGAGTCGCGGCGCTCTTGCGCTCGGCCGGCAGATCGATGCTGTCGAGAATCGCGTCGAGCGCCTCCTTGGACCGCTTCGCCTGCTCGACGTCGAAATCGACCGGCACATATTCCATGAACGTGGCCGGCATGATCGGCTGGACATTGACCAGCCTCAATTCGCCGCCACCCGTCTTCGCCAGCTCCACCCCCTGCGTCAGCCCCTTCGGAATTGGGGTCGGCTCGAGTAGATCGACCGCGAGAACGATACGCTTATACATGGCAATCCCTCTTCAACGCCAAACCCACTCGCTCGGACCCGTCACGGCGCTTAAACGTGAGACCCTCTTTACTGTCTGGCAAGCCTCTTGCGGCAAATAGCCTCCAGCCTCCGCCGCATCGCCACCGTGCGCCTGCCGGCTGGTCGCGGCGCGATCGGCGAGGATAGTCATTGTTCCTTCGCCGATCGATCGTTATAAGGCCGCGAAATTCCACGCGGAAATAGGATCGCCCATGAACGACGTGTCCGTTGAGAGTTATAAGCCGTCGGACGACGAACCGTTCATGAACGACCGACAACGGGAATATTTCCGCCGCAAGCTGATCGCCTGGCGCGAATCGATTCTGGCCGAGAGCCGCGACACGCTGACCGCCCTGCAGCAGGAAAGCGAAAACCACCCAGACTTCGCCGACCGCGCATCCTCGGAAACCGACCGCGCGATCGAGCTGCGCGCCCGCGACAGGCAGCGGAAACTGATCTCCAAGATCGAGGCCGCGCTAGCCCGCATCGATGAGGGTTCTTACGGCTATTGCATCGAAACCGGCGATCGCCATCTCGCTCAGGCGCCTCGACGCGCGTCCGATCGCGACTCTCTCGGTCGAGGCGCAGGAGCGCCACGAACGACGTGAGCGGATTTATCGCGACGAGTGATTCGGCTTATCCCGGTCGCGGCGGCCACCGGGTCGACGGCTGAGCCTGTGGGCCGTCAACGGCGCTTCCGCGAGGAAAGGTCGTCAGCGCGATTCGCGGGATCGATGGCGCCCGTCTCCAACGACTATTGAGGCGTAACGCCGGCGGCTCTCGGTCAATCGGACTTTTCGCGGCCAAGCAGACGCGCCATCTCCGCCTCGAGCGAATCGAGGTCGGCAAAGGGATCGTCGACTTTGGGCGACGGCTTGCCGTTCGGCGCGGCGTTCGTCTTGTCGACTGGCGGGCGGGCGTCGGCCGGTTTTCGCGCCCAGTCAGACACGGGCGCGGACGGGACCGTCTTCGGCGCAGGCCGCGGTTGGGCCAAGCCCGCGCTAGCCGGCGGGACGGTGGTCACTGTTGGCGCCGCGGGCGCCTCCGTTTTCGCCATCGGAGCGATTGACTCCGCTTTCGAGCCAGCGACTGCCGGCTCCGCCTTCTCCGGGCGGCGCGGAGGCGCAGGCGCGGCAGGAGACTGGCCCGGGGGATTGCCCGGGCCTCGCGCCGGAGCTGTTTCCGGAGCGCGAATCGGCGCCCCGCGATTCGGCGAGGCGTTGGCGGGGATGATCGGCGGGGGCATGGTCGCGCGCGGTTGAGCGGGACGCGGGTCCGCCTGACGCGGCGGCGCATTCGCCGGCGCTGGTCGAGCGGGCTCCGCTGCTTGCGGCGCGGCGGGCGGCGCGGAGGCGGAGCGCGCCAGTTCGGGCGCGGGCGCTTGAGCAGGAACGGACGCTTGGGCAGGAACGGCCGGTTGGTCGGGAACGGAAACGGAAGCTGGGGGCTGGGCGGGAGCGGGCGCCTTGGGAGCCGGCGGCGCCACGGTCGGGGCGGCCGGGGGCGGCGGCGGGCGCAGGCGGCGGCGCCGGGGCCGCAGGCGGCGAAGCCGGGACCTTGGCGGCGACCTTCGGCGGAGGTTCCGCGACGGCCGGCGACGCGGGGAGTGCGGCGGCTTCGGTTCGCCGCGCGGGCGTGCTTGGCACAAGCAGAGGTGAAGCCTGGTTACTCTCGCGCGCCGGGACCACGGCCCGATTGATCTGCGACTCAACCAGAACGTCGTTCGGTCCGCCGATCATGACCAGATGTTCGATATTGTCGCGTCGGATCAGCACCAGCTGCCGCTGCCCATCCAAGCTGAACGCGTCGACCAGCCCGAGCCTCGGCTGCCGGGTCCGTCCACCCGGAACACGCAGCCGATGAGCGAAGGTCAGCCGGTAAACAATCGCGAGCACGATGAGGGCGGCGATGCCGCAAGCGGCAAGGAACCCGATCTGGAGAACCCTATTGTCCGCGAACGGAAGCTCATTCAACCACTGCATGCCCAATCCAACACTTCCGCCGCCGAGCGCAGAACAAACCGCTCTTCAATTCGCCAGCCGAACGATGGTTTAGCCGGCGCCCGAGAAGCAAGATCGGGCGCGGCCCAGTGACCCGGTCTGGCGCGCCGCCTGCGCGCACCGAATCCGATCGGCGCGCGCCCATGTCACATTTCATAACAAAATGCGATCCCGTTGAAAACTGCGGCGCTCACCGCACTTTAGCCCAGGTTGGACCGCCCGCCGTCAAGACAGGCCGCGCGGCCCATGGTAGCACACGTTCAACTGCGACTCAGCGCGCTCGCACTCGTCCGTGTCGACGGCATTGTCCTTGGGGGTCTGATCCTCAAATGAAATCTCCGCCGCCCCCGCCGGTGGACAGAATTGAGCGAACGGTCAATCCGGTCGCGCTGACGATCCTCCTCGTCTGCCTCGCCGGCGCGCTTCTGGCCGTGTGGCTTGCGCCGAACGCCATCGGCGCGACGCTGATGACCTGGATGATCGTCATCCTCGCCATCTGCGGCGCCTTCGGATTGCTGCTCTACGCGTTCGGCATGTTGCAACTGTCGACCCGGGCGGCGCGCTTCGACACCACCAAGGCGATCGCCGACTCCAATCCGGACGGCGTCCTCGTCACCGACCGTGAATCGCGTATCGTCTATGCCAACGAGGCCTATCGCGCGCTTTCGGGCGCGCCGGCGGCAAGCGACCTGCGTCCGATCGAACGTCTGTTCACCGGCTCGCCGGACGTCTCGGAATCCGTTTATCGCCTGTCGCAAGCGGCGAAATCCGGCGGGCGCGCGAGCGAGGAGCTTCGTCTCTCGCCGCCGCCGAGCGGCCAGGGCGAGGTCGCCTGGTACCGCATTCGCGTTCGCCCGCTGGAGGGTATGGCGAGAGAAGGCCTGATGGTGTGGACGGTCTCGGATGAGACGCGCGACCACGACCGGCATGAGACGTTTTTCCAGGATCTTCAGCACGCGATCGACTATCTCGACCATGCGCCGGCGGGCTTTTTCTCCGCCGAACCCGACGGCTCGATCGCGCATATGAACGCGACCTTGGCGGGCTGGCTCGATTACGATCTCGCCCAGTTCAGCGCCGGCCGGCTCAAGATCGACGACATCGTCGCCGGAGACGGCGGCGCGATGCTCGCCATCATATCCGGGCCGCCCGGCGAAGTGACGACGCAGCAATTCGACGTCGACCTCAAGCCCCGCCAGGGCCGCCTGCTCCCGGCGCGCATCCTGCACAAGGTCGCGTTCTCCGGCGAGGGCGCGCCGGGGCCGTCCCGCTCGCTGGTCATCAATCGCGCTCCCGGCGACATCAAGGGCGAAGACCTGCGCGCAGCCGAAGTGCGCTTCGCCCGCATTTTCAATTCGACCCCGGTGGCGATCGCAGCCGTGGATTCCGCAGGCGCAGTGCTGCGTCCCAACGCCGCGTTTGCGCGCCTCGCCCAGGCCGCTGCCAAGAGCGACGCCGCCAAGGGGCGGCTATCGATTTTCGACCTTGTCACTGAGCGCGATCGCGCACCTTTAAGCGCATCGATCGAGGCGGCGGCCCAGGGCCAGGGCGAAATCGCGCCCCTCGACGTCTCGCTCGAAGGGCCAGGCGCCGCGCGTTCGGCGCGGCTTTTCGTCTCGGCCGCCGATCCGCGCAGCGACGAGGGCGCGAGCGCGACCCTCTTCGCACTCGACACCACCGAGCAACGCACGCTGCAAGAAAACCTCGTGCAAAGCCAGAAGATGCAGGCCATCGGCCAGCTTGCCGGCGGCGTCGCGCACGACTTCAACAACGTTCTGACCGCGATCATCGGCTATTCCGATCTCCTGCTCGCCAATCACCGCCCGACCGACCCGTCCTTCCAGGACATCATGCAAATCAAGCAGAACGCCAATCGGGCCGCGGGCCTCGTGCGGCAATTGCTTGCCTTTTCGCGCCGTCAGACGCTGCGCCCCCAGACGCTGCAGCTCAACGACGTGTTGTCGGAATTGCAGATGCTGCTGCGCCGGCTGGTCGGCGAGCAGATCCAGCTCGACGTGGTCTACGGGCGCGACCTGTGGCAGGTGAAGGCCGACCTCAACCAGTTCGAGCAAGTGATCGTCAATCTCGTCGTCAATGCGCGCGACGCCATGCAGGACGGCGGCAAGATCACGCTGCGCACGCGCAACTTTCCCGCCGCCGAATGCGGCAGCTTGAAAGAGGTGGATGTCGCCACCGCCGATTACGTGCTGGTCGAGGTCGAGGACACGGGTCACGGGATTCCCGCCGAAGTCCGGGCCAAGATCTTCGAACCGTTCTTCACCACCAAGGAGGTCGGCAAAGGCACCGGCCTCGGCTTGTCGATGGTCTACGGCATCGTCAAGCAAACGGGCGGATACGTGTTCTGCGACAGCGAACCGGGCGCCGGCGCGACGTTCCGGGTTCTGCTTCCTCGGCGCCTCGCCGATGACGTCGACGAGCCGGTAAAGGTCGAAGCCCCCAAACCGGCCGCGGATCTGACGGGGCGGGGCGCGATCCTGCTGGTCGAGGACGAAGAGGCGGTGCGCGCGTTCGCCTCGCGCGCGCTCGCCTCGCGCGGCTATACGGTGCTGGAGGCGGAGACAGGCCTCGACGCCTTGCGCGTCGTGGAGGCCGCAACCGAGCCGATCGACCTCATCGTTTCGGACGTCATCATGCCGGAAATGGACGGGCCGACCATGCTGACGGAACTGCGCAAGCGCGGCTTGACGGCCAAGGTCATTTTCGTCTCCGGCTACGCCGACGACGCCTTCGCCCGCAATCTGCCGGAGGGGCAGGACTTCGTGTTCCTGCCCAAGCCCTTCTCGCTCAAGCAGCTCATCGAGACCGTCAAGGGCCTGATGAATTGACGCACCCGTCTCGGCTTGCGAGGCTAAGCCTGAACCCCAAGTCGATGCGTTTTGAAGGCGCTCCCATTTATGATGCGTTTTGAAGGAACCGCCACTTATGTGGCGGGCGACGAACTGAAGACCGCGGTTAACGCCGCAATCGCGCTCGAGCGTCCGCTCTTGGTCAAGGGCGAGCCCGGCACCGGCAAGACGCTGCTTGCTCAGGAGATCGCCGCCGCGATTGGCGCCCCGTTCATCGCCTGGCACGTCAAATCGACCACGCGAGCCCAGCAGGGCCTCTATGAGTATGACGCCGTCTCCCGCCTACGCGATTCGCAGCTCGGCGATCCGCGGGTATCCGAGATCGCCAACTACATTCGCCGCGGCAAGCTCTGGGACGCGTTCGTTTCGCCCGTCCGCCCGGTGCTGCTGATCGACGAGATCGACAAGGCGGACATCGAATTCCCCAACGACCTTCTGCTCGAACTCGATCAGATGGAGTTTCACGTCTACGAGACCGGAGAGACGGTCAAGGCGCGCGTGCGGCCCGTCGTGATCATCACCTCCAACAACGAGAAGGAGCTGCCCGACGCTTTCCTGCGTCGCTGCTTCTTTCACTACATCCGCTTTCCCGACGCCGAGACGATGCGCAAGATCGTCGAATCGCACTATCCTTCGATCAAGGCGCGGCTCGTGGAAGAGGCCATGAGGTCATTCTTCACGCTGCGCGACACGCCGGGACTGAAAAAGAAGCCGACCACTTCGGAGCTGCTCGACTGGCTCAAGCTTCTGCTCAATGAGGACATCGCGCCAGAGGCGTTGCGCGAGCGCGACGCCAAGAAACTGATCCCGCCGCTGCACGGCGCGTTGCTCAAGAACGAGCAGGACGTGCATCTGTTCGAGAGGGTCGCATTTTTGAGCCGGCGCGAGCGCTGAGACCAACGTGCTTCGCAGGCGGCGCTCTGTCTCATTTGGCGATTTGAGGCGATTCACGAGCGCTCGCACAGCGGCCAGTCCGGTGATATACAGAGCGGGAAACATAGGAATAAATGGCCGTGACGCTTGGTCCTGACATTTTCTTTAAGACGCGAAGTTCGCGCGCACGGCCTTATGAACAGTACCGTTTGACCGGCGAGACCGTCGCTTGCGAACGAGTGACCCCGAACGCGCGCTCGCCCGGCTCCCCGCAGATCAAGCGTTTACAGTCCTGGACGGTTGACGAGTTCACAGCCGCCAACGTGCCGCAGGACGCCAAGACGGCGCTTCAGGAGTATTTGAGGGAGAAACACAAGGCTTAGGGAAGAGAAGCGGCCGACGTCGTCGGCAGCATCATCACGAGCTGTCTGAAATCGTCGGAAGGCTTCCCGCGCAGAATGTCCTGCCCGGAATGGACAACAAAACTTGCCAATCCTCGAGCGCTTGCGCAATCTTGATCCATGCGCCGATTGTTTCTCGTTCGTCACGCCAAAGCTGAGCTCTCCGTCGGGCGCGATGATTATGCGCGCAAACTGACCGAGCGCGGGCGCGCCGACGCGAAGGCGAGTCGCCAAGGCGCTGGCCACCCGCCACTTTCTTCCGGATGTTCTCATCCATTCCGGGGCGGCGCGCGCCAAGCAGACGGCCGAGATCTTCGCCGACGAGTGGCGAAGCAAAGTCGAGCTTGAACAGGACACCTGCCTTTATGACGCGTCCCTCACCACGCTGCTCGAGCGTGCGCGCGCACTCGCCGACGCGCACAAGCGCGTGGGTCTGGTCGGGCACAATCCCGGGCTCGGCGAACTGGCGACGGCGCTAACCGGCTCGGGCGCGGAGCCTGAACGACACCGCCTGGCGGCGAAATATCCGACCGGCGCGGTCGCGGTTCTAGACTTCTCGATTCCGCGCTGGGAGCAGGTCGCTCGCAATTCGGGAATGCTGGCGCTTTACCTCACGCCGGCGGAACTCGAGGCCGACGCGGACTGACGCTCGCAAAGGAAGCCGGAGGCGCTTTTCGCGCCGCCGGCAGCCCCGCCCGACTGTCCCACTGTCCAAACGAGCGGGCGCCGCCTAAATAGGCCCCCGGTCGGCGCGGATTTTTCCTTGTCAGGTTTCAGCGATTTCATCTTCGAGGCCGAGCTCGTCGCCCGGTCGATCGGCGACTATTTCTCCGGCGCTCCTCTGCGCCTCGGGGTGACGGGACTATCGCGCGCTGGCAAGACGGTATTCCTGACGGCGCTTGTCAACAATCTGATCGCGGGAGCGCGTCTGCCCGTGCTGGCCGCCTCGGCCGAGGGGCGCATCAAGCGGGTCCGGCTCGAACCGCAGCCGGACGACGCAGTGCCGCGCTTCGCTTATGAGGAGCACCTTAAAAGCCTCTCGGGACCGGATCGACATTGGCCAGAATCGACGCGCCGCATCGCCCAGCTCAGACTGACCATCGAGTTCGAGAGCGCGTCCGGCTGGGGCTCGCGAGGGCAGACGCTTACGGTCGATATCGTCGACTATCCCGGCGAATGGCTGCTCGACCTGCCGCTCCTTGACAAGAGTTATGCCGAATGGTCGCGCGAGACGCTTGGCGGCGAGCCAGAATCCGGCGCGCGCGCCGCTGGCGGAACAATGGCGCGCAGCGATGGTCGGCCTCGACCCGGAAGCCGAGGCCAACGAGGACAATGCGCGGCGCATCGCCGAACTGTTCACAGCCTATCTCAAGCGGGCGCGCGACGATGTCTATGCGCTGTCAACTTTGCCGCCCGGCCGGTTCCTGATGCCCGGCGATCTCGCCGGCTCGCCGGCGCTGACCTTCGCGCCGATTCCGCTCAACGACGACGCGACGATCGCTCCTGGTTCGCTTCCCGCCATGATGGCGCGCCGCTACGAGGCCTACAAGGCACATGTGGCGCGCCCGTTTTTTCGCGACCATTTCGCCCGCCTCGACCGGCAGATCGTCCTCGTCGACGCGCTCTCTGCGCTCAATTCCGGCCCGGCAGCGGTCAAGGATCTCGAGAACGCGCTGACCGAAGTCATGCGCGCCTTCCGCGCCGGACGCTCTTCCTATTTCGCTTCGGTCTTCCGACCGCGCATCGACCGCATCCTGTTCGCGGCGACCAAGGCCGACCATCTGCATCACAAGAGCCACGACAGGCTCGAGGGAATCTTGCGCGCGCTCACGGCGAAGGCGATCGCGCGCGCGGAAGGGGTCGGGGCGGAGATCGACGTCATCGCGCTGGCGGCGGTCCGCGCCACCCGCGAGGCCGAGATCAGGACCGGGGGCGAGACGCTCGACGCCATCATCGGCGTGCCCGAGAAAGGCGAGACGATCGGGGGGCAAACGTTCGACGGCGTTGCCGAAGCCGCTGTCTTTCCCGGCGAATTGCCGGCCGATCCGGACACGATCTTTGAGGGCGACGCGATCGCGCTCCCCGAAGCCGACAACGACTGGCGGTTCGTGCGCTTTCGCCCTCCCTTGACCCAGCGGGCTGAGCCCGCGCCGCAGATCCGGCTCGACCGCGCGCTGCAATTCCTGATCGGGGATCGTCTCGCGTGAGCCAGCGCCCGCCCCGCCCCCGCGCCTTTCGCCTGGATGATTCGCGTGTCGCGGTCGACGATCAGCCTGGGTCCCTTATCCCCGAAGCGATCATTCGCTCGCAGAATGATCCGATACCCGCCGCCCAGCTGGCGCCAATCGACGAGGCAGAACTCGAGGTCGAGGCCGCGCAGAAATCGGGACTCATCGCTCGCTCGCGCCTCACCCTCGGGGGTCTCATCTGGACGGGGCTCGGCGGTCTCATCTCGCTTGGTCTGGGCCTGTGGGCGACCAACCTCATCGAAGGGCTGTTCGCCAGAGCGGAGTCGCTCGGGATCATCGGGGTGGTGTTCGGCCTCGTGTTCCTGGTCGGCCTCATCGGCCTTGCGGCGCGCGAGATTCTCGCGGTCGCTCGCCAGACGCGGATTGCGGAAATGCATGTCGCTTTCGCCAAGGCGCGTGCGGCCGACGATCGCGCCGCCGCGCGCCGCCTGGTCGGCCAGCTGGTCGCGCTTTATCGCAACCGGCCTGAAACGGCGCGAGCGCGAGCGCAAGTCGAGGAAGCGACGCGCGGGATCATCGACGGGCGCGACCTCATCGACGTCACTGAGCGCGCGCTTCTGCGTCCCCTCGACGACAAGGCGCAAGGTGAGATCGCCGCCGCCGCCAAGCGCGTGTCGGTCGTGACCGCGATCAGCCCGCGCGCAATCCTCGACGTATTGTTCGTCGTCGCTCAGATCGTGCGGCTGGTGCGACGCATCGCCGAAATCTACGGCGGCCGGCCCGGGCCTGCTCGGCCTCATCAAGCTCGCGCGCTCCATTGGCGCCCATATCGCGATCACCGGCGGCATGGCGGTCGGCGACAGCCTGCTGCAGCAAGTCGTCGGCCACGGCATCGCCTCGCGTATTTCCGCCCGCATGGGCGAAGGCGTGCTCAACGGCATGCTGACGACGCGCGTCGGACTCTCCGCGCTCGCCGTCTGCCGGCCGATGCCCTTTTCCGTCGACAAAGCTCCCGGCGTCTCCGACGTCGCCCCATTCCTGTTCAGCAAAGGGGAGCAGTCCCCTTCTCCCAGTGGCGACAAGGGACGGGGTTAAGGAGGCAATATCGGCGCGCATTTCTCGCCTAGGGCGGATAGCGCTCCTGAATCCAACGCCACGCGATTGGGCTCCGCGCGTAGGTAGTTTTCACAATACCAAAGGTAAATTCGAACTCTTAGGCTTTGTGCGCCGCTCGCGACCTCATTCCGTGTGCTCTCGGATGGGGTCAGCGGCCGGACAGACGGTCAATTTTTTTAACGCCAGTATTGATCGTATTTTTTAGGAGTCAGACCATGGCAGAATTCGCCTGCATTCCGAAGGCCGATCGCCGCGCAAATCTTTGCCGCGACGGTGATGCTCTTAGTTCCTGAGCGGATCGCTCATGCGCAAGCGAACACGGGCGGACATCGACTGATCGTCGAGGGCGAATTCGCCGCTCCCGAGTCCCGGTCCGACAGGAAACCCCGCGGGATCAGCGGGATGGCTTGTCTCGGCACGGATGTGGACAAAAAGCGCGAGTGCCTGACCATCAACGACGAGGAGCTTTCAGCCGAGGTCGTCAGCCTCCAAGATGATTCCTCGCCCCGATCTCATGACGACGCTTTTCACATCGAGTTGCGGGCGGCGTCGGTTGCCCTGGTCCCCCGAGAGGAGGATATCGGGCAAGTCGTTGGGGTGAAGCCGACCTCTACGAGCGCGAACTGCCCGGAGGCGAGTGACGGAAAATTCAAGGAACTCGATGGCGAGGGGATCGCGCGAGCAGACGGCTACATTTACGTCTCCGGCTCGCATGCCTGCAGCCGCGAAGGAAAATTCAAGCCTTCGACGTTTCTGCTCACCCGCTTCAAAACGGCAAGCGCCGACACGATCAGCAGCGACGTCCCGCCGACGATCGAACGGACTTGGCGACTGGGAGATGTGCTGCCTCCGATTCCACCTATCTCCGCCTGGGACAAGGAAGACCCGGACGCGGTCGCGGAACTGGGCCAGAAACAGCGGAACATCGAAGGCATCGCCGTGGTCGACGGGCGCCTCTATGCCGGGCTTCGGACGCCGAATGTCGGAGGCGATATCCTTATTGTCAGCGCGCCCGTCGACGCGCTTTTCGCGGCGGGAGACAAACCTCTGCCTGCGGAGGTCGTAACGGCCAGCAAAGAGCAGGAGATTCGCGTCCATTTCGACAACCCCAATACGGGCATCCGCGACCTGGCCGCGCTGCCGAACGCCGGCGGCCTGCTTATGCTCACGGGGCCGACCCTCGAGCAGGCGGACGTTGGCTACGATCTGTATTGGATGAGAGACCTGAAATCGCACTCGTCTCCCGAGCATCTTCTTACGATTCCGACCGGGCTGACCAAGGTATGGAATAAGAAAGGGGAAGCGGAAAGGGAGACGGAAAAGGCGGAAACCCTCACCGTCCTCAGCGAAACGCCCGACAAGGCGACGGTCCTTATTCTTTTCGATAACGTCGACGAAGGCAGGCCGACGCGTTACGAGGCTCCGCTGCCGCTTGTGCGCGCCAGTTTGTCGAAGTGATGAGGCGCCTTGGGACGGACTCGGCGCCGCGCCGTTCCTCCGAATGCCGGCGCAGGCTTCAATCCACCGGCTCAAGCGCGCTTGGCCCGACATGCGCAAGCACCCCCGTGTGGACGTCGAACAGAAAGCCCTGAAGAACGAGCCGATGTGCAGCGACCGCCTCGGCGATCCACGGGAAGGTCATGAGGTTGGCGAGCGAGAGGCGCACGACCTCCGCCTCGATCCGTTCGAGGCGCCCCTCTGGCTCGTCCCCCGCGGCGACGAGTGCGGGCTTGCCGAGCTCAACCCACGTGGCGATGAAGTCTTGCGCCTGCGGCGGCGGCCCAAAAGCCATCGCCTTCACACCGCCGCACTGCCCGTGTCCCAGCACCACCAGCCGCGGAATCTTGAGCACCCTGACGCCAAACTCCAGCGCCGCGCTCGTTCCGTGGTGGCCGGGGTCAGGCGATATAGGGCGGAACGAGCGCCGCGACGTTGCGCACCACGAACAATTCGCCAGGCACCGCCCCGAAGATCGTCTGCGGGTCGACGCGAGAATCCGAACAGGCGATGACCATGGCCTCCGGGCTCTGTCCCCAATGGGACAAGGCCTCGTAACGCGCCCGTTCGCCCGGCCAGATCTCGGCGCGGAAACGGCGGTAACCTTCGATCAGGGGATCCATGGGCCGGCTTGCGGGCGAAGAGGGGATATGCTGCACTGCGATAGGGCGCCAGCGGCGGCGACGCAAGGAACGGATGGCGCGCGCTGAACTCGACTGCGGACCCCCGGCGCTTTTCGGTTTGCGGGAGAAGCTGGGACGACAGAGAAGCAGCTGACCCTCCCGGCGACAGGGAGGAATGTGCGCGGCCGCTCTTGCGCGGCGCGCCGTCGTTCCCAAAGCCAGGCGATAATCGCCGTTTCGACCTCTGAAAGGAGCGCCACTTGGCGCGCAGCTTTTCGCTGGCGAAGGCGGAGCGGGTGAGGTTATGTGCGCAGCGCCGGCCGGGAGCCGAACCAACAGCGAGAGTAACAAATGATCCGCGTAGTCGCCATCATAACCGCCAATCCGGGCCGCCGCGACGAGCTTCTGACCGCCTTTCGCGCCAACGTTCCCAATGTGCACGCCGAAAAGGGGTGCATCGAATATGCCGGTCACATCGACGCCGCGAGTGTCGGCCCTTTCCAGGCTGATTTCGGGTCGGACAGTCTGGTTGTTCTCGAATCCTGGGAAAGCCCCGAGGCGCTCAGGGCTCACGTCGCCGCGCCACACATGAAGACGTACTCGGAAAAGACCAAGGATCTCGTCGCCAAACGGACGATTCACATCCTGTCCGCGATTGATTAGAACGGCTTATCAGAGCTGGGGGCGGCCGAGTTTTCGCGCCTCCGGCGAGGATGCTCCAGCCAATCGCAGCGCGCGCCTCGCGGCCCATGATGGCGCGCGAGGCGGCGCCCTGCGCTTGAACACAAAGATTTTGGATTGCGATCCCGCGCAATTATTGCTGTCCTGCGAGAATAAACGCGGCAGCGGCCGTGTTTAGCACGCAGGTATTGTCTGGGAGAGGCTCATGAAACGCTTAGTGGCAGTGGCAATCGCGCTGGCTTGCGGCATCACCGCCGTATTGGCCGACACCGATCCGATCGCCGAGCGGCGAGCGCTCATGAAGCACGACGGAGAAGCCGCGAAGACGCTGTTCGGCATGTCGAAGGACAAGATCCCGTTCAATCTGGCGACGGTGAAGGAGTCCCTGAAGACGCTCAACGAAGGCGCGACGAAATCCGCAGCGTTGTTTCCTGACAACAGCAAGACCGGCGGCGGAACGGCGGCGCTGCCCGCGATCTGGGAGAACAAGGCGGACTTCGACGCCCGCTTCGCCCAATTCGTCAAGGACGTCCAAGCCGCCCAGGCCGGAATTACCGACGAGGCGACATTCAAGCAGCTCGCGCCGGCCGTGTTCAAGAACTGCGGCAGCTGCCACGAACTCTACAAGGCCAAAAGCGGCTGAGACTTGAGTTCGCCCGCGCGCGGATATGAGCTCGCCCGCGCGGATGAAGTGGGTTGCCGCGGTCCTCGCGGTCGTCGTCATCGCCGGGGCCGCGCTGGCATGGGCGCTGTCGGCGCCTCGGCCGCGCTATTCGGCTGAGGAATGGCAAGCGCTCGGCCTGGTCGGCGACCCCGCCGCTGGGCGGCTCGTTTTCTACGCCGGCGGCTGCGAGTCGTGCCACAAGTCGCCGGGCCAGGACGATCCCTTAAAGCTTGGCGGCGGGCTCGAACTCAAGACTCCGTTCGGCTCGTTCTACCCGCCGAATATCTCCACCGATCCGGTCGACGGGATCGGCGCCTGGCGCCCGGTCGATGTCGCCAACGCGCTCCTGTCGGGCGTTTCCCCCGACGGCCAGCACTTCTACCCGGCCTTCCCCTACGCCTCCTATCAGCGCATGACCCCGAAGGATGTCGCCGATCTCGCGGCGTTCCTGCGCACCGTGCCGCCGGTCAAGGGCAAAGCGCCGGCGAACGCCCTCCCCTTTCCCTTCTCCATCCGCCGCGCTGTGGGTTTGTGGAAGCTCCTCTATTTCGACAATGCCGGCCTTCGCCCCGACCCATCGCAAAGCGAACAATGGAACCGCGGCCGCTATCTCGTCGAGGGCCCCGGCCATTGCGGCGAATGCCACACGCCACGGGGTTTTCTGGGCGAGATGGACTTGAAGCATGCGCTCGCCGGCGCGCCATTGCCTGACGGTCATGGCAAGGCGGCGAACCTGAGAGGCGGCGACTTTCTGAACTGGACCGACGCCGACATTGTCGAGGCTCTGACCAGCGGCTTCACGCCTGGCGGCGACGTCCTTGGCGCGGGCATGACCGCGGTTGTTCGCAACCTGGCCGAATTGCCCGAGTCCGACCGTCAGGCGATCGCCGTCTATCTGAAGAGCCTGCCCCCGCTCGGCCCCGCCGCGCCGGCGAAGCCGTAACGCCGCTCCTCTTGTATCGATGTTGGAGGCGTCATCCCCGCGCAGTCTCAGAGGGCCAATCGGCGCCGAGAGCGGATGCGCCGGCGCCGCATCGCCTGAGGCAGCCGAGCCCAGCGGCGAGCTTGATGCCCGCAGGCCGAACAATGTCCGTCGAGAAGAAAAAGACCGAGCCCGAGTGCGGGTTCGGCGCGCCGGGGACGAAGATCGAGACGAGGCCGTTGCTCAAGCGCTTCGGTTTGAACGCCGAGCTGCCATCCCCCTTCCATGGGCACGAACACAACGGGAAGCTCCCCAATCTCGGCGACGCCCAAGGCGCTTGCGCTCTCCTGTTTCAGATACTCGTAGGCTGGAATCTTCGACAGCACCGAAGCCTCCAAGACGTTGACGAGGCGTTGCGCGATCACGGTCTGAGCGATGAGCCCGGCAAGAAGGCAGACCAGGGCGACCGTCGCGATCGAAAGCGTCGTGGCCACGCCGATGCTCAAGTCCGAAACCGCCGGGAACGTGAACAACAACGGCGTGTACGCCCGTCTTTGCGTAGCCGAACGCCTTGGCGAGGATGACAATCAGCACGACGATTGGCGCCAGGAAAATAACGCCGCCGAGAATTGTCGTCCGTACGAATTGAGCAAGCGTTTTCATCCGATCATCTCCCTCCAGATTGGCTTGCGTATGGGCGCGTCTCAGCTAGCCGTCCAGACCGGAATCTCAGTGGCGAGGACGATCAAGGTAGGCCGAGCATCTCGCGTCTGCATGGCGGCTCGCCTAACCGACAGCATCCGCCTCTATGGAACAAATGCCCGCCACCGAGCGTGTTGTTGTGGAAAGGACTCCGAGCGGCACAGGCTCATTGATCCGGAGTCGAAGCGTGAGACATGCGAAAGCGAACGGGCGGCTGCAACTGCGGTCAAGTGAGGTTTGAGGTTAGCGGGGAGCCCCTCCGAGTCGGTCTTTGCCACTGCCTGGTGTGTCGTAAGGAGACCGGCTCGCTTGGCAATTTTTTTGCGGTCTGGCCGTCGGACCAAGTCTCGGTGACCGGAGAGACCGGAAGCTGGAGGCAAACCACCGACAACCGTCACTTTTGCGCCACGTGCGGGTCTTCCGTGTTTGGGCTTGTCGACGGCGTCAACGAGGTCGAAGTTCGAGTCGGCGCCTTCGACGATGCGCCCACGGATTTCACGCCGGCTTATGAATTGTGGACGCCGCGACGCGAACGCTGGCTCGATCCGGTTGACGGCGCAGAGCAGCATGTGGGCAACAGGACCTGACGATAGCCCTACGCGTTGCTGACCTCCCCTCACGGTTCTATCGCTTGAAATCTCCATCGCGGGGCGATGTGATGCGTTGCGCGCCAGATTGCGGGCCGCTCACCGTGCACGTCGTGGGAAAACTCGTTACGTCCGTCTCATCGGGCCGTCCACACGAGAATTCCCGCGGCGATCACGATCAGGCTAATGCCGAGCCCTTCGCGCAAGCTCGGCGGCTCGCGAAACATTTTCAGCGACACGACTTGGGCCATCGGCACCTCGATCAGCGCCAGCGTGCGCACCGGCGCCGCTTCGCTGAGCGCGAAGGCGACAAACCAGAGCTGCGACGCGAGCGCGCCCATCAAGCCGGCGAACAGAGACGAGCGCCAGGCGTCGATGATGGCGCGGGCGCCGGCACGGTCAAAGGCGGCGAGATAAAGCCCGAGCGCCCCAGATTGAATCGCCAATCCAACAACCAGAATGACCGACGCGGACAAGACCAGCGAAGGGCTCTCGACGCCGATCACGGCCGAGCGAAAGCCGATGGCGGCGAAAGCGAAGAAGGTGGCCGAGAAGAGACCGAGCGCCGCCGATCGCCAATCGGCCACAAGCTCCTTGCGGCTGCGGATCGCCATGAGCGCAACGCCGATCGTCGCCAGCGCGATCGCTGCGATCAGCGCCGCCGTCGGTGGATTGTTGAGCGCGATGAGCCCGAAGAGCGCGATCTGCGCCGCTTCCGTCTTGGTATAGGCGACGGCGACGACGAAGCTCTTGGTGCGCATCGCCGCCAGCATGAGCGAGGTCGCGATCACCTGCGACACTGCGCCGAATATGGTCCATGCGAGACTGACCGCGGTCAGCCGCGGAGCGCTAAGGCCAGTTGCGACCAAGAGCCCTACGAGGAACATCACCGCGAACGGCAGGCCAAACAAGAAGCGCACCTGCGCCGCGCCCACCGCGCCGAGCGCGCCGATCAGATCGCGCTGCATCGCGTTGCGCAGCGTCTGCGCGCTCGACGCCAGAAGCGTGACCGGAATCCAAACCCCGCCGACGGCCATTGCCAATCTCCCCACGTCCTTGTATCGCGCTCAACGGCTTCGTCGAGCAGCAATGCGTCGAAGGTGCGCGACCCACGCCTCGCGGTGAGGACAACTCGACGGAGTTGGATGCCTATTTCTCGCTTGCGCGAGCAGGGAGGAAGCGCGCGACATGGTCGTTCCCCATGACATGCGAGGCGCCTCGACAATCAAAGATTATCCGCCGCCTAACTGAAACTACGGAGGGAAACATGGATCTCGGATTGAAGGGCCTGCGCGCGGTCGTGACCGGCGGCACGAAAGGCATCGGACGCGCCGCTGCGGATATTTTCGCGCAGGAAGGCGCAAGCGTCGCCATCTGCGCCCGCAACGCGGACGAGGTGAAGGCCGCGGTCAAGGATTTGACTGCCAAAGGCGTGCACGCCTACGGGACCGGCATCGACGTGGCCGACAAAGCCGCGCTTCAAAAGTTCATCGCCGACAGCGCGAAGGCGCTGGGCGGAATCGACATTCTGGTCGCCAACGTATCAGCGCTCGCCGCGCAGGATGTCGAGGAATCCTGGAGCAAGGCGTTCGACGTCGACATGATGCACACCGTGAACGCGGTCAACGCCGCCCTGCCCTTCCTCGAAAAATCAAAACACCCCTCGATCGTCATCATTTCCTCGGTCTCTGGGCGCGAGGTCGATTTCACGGGTCCGGCTTATGGCGCGATGAAAGCGGCGCTCATTCATTACGCGCAAAGACTCGCCTATCAGCACGCGGCGAAGATGATCCGGGTGAATTCGGTGTCGCCCGGCAACACCTATTTCGAAGGCGGCTTCTGGCAAAGCGCCGAGAAAAACCTGCCCGACCTCTTCAACCAGGCGCTCGCGTTGAACCCGACCGGGCGAATGGCGAAGGCCGACGAGATCGGCCGCGGCATCGTCTTTCTCGCCAGCCCCGCCTCCAGCTTTACGACCGGAACGAACCTCGTCATCGACGGCGCCCTGACGCGCGGCGTGCAACTCTAGCAGGAGCCGCAACCCAAGAGACGCAGCAAAAACGCCCGCCAAAGCGCCTGTCACTGGTGCTCCGGCTTTTTGCAAAAAAGCCTGAAAGCAGGGAACATATTCCCTTTCCAGGAAATTTGTGCTATGGTCAGGATGATCAAACGACGACCGCCATTCGTCCCGAAACAAGGGCTCGGATGTATCGCGGCTCGCCGTCGTGGTCATTCCGCGCGAGCGGGAAACCCAAATTTCGGCAATCCATGGCTGGATGCCCGCCTTCGCAGGCACGACAGATCGGACCTGAAATGCGGGTCATGGGAAAACGGCGAAACGAAATGGCGTTTAAGCCCTTGAAAACAAACGATCCCACGAAATCTATAATTCAGCGATCGTAATGATTTCAATGACTTAAGCCAAACCATGCGAAACGTTTCGTTTCGCATCGCGAAATGGCCCTTCGGCTTTCGAGGAGGTTTGGCTTCCTCCGTTCTCACAACGAAACGGGCGCTCAGTTCTCCCGCCCTCGCCCCTTCGGAGCGGGGTTTGCGGCGAGAAAAAAGTGGCGCGAAAGCGCACTTAAGTGGCGGAAATCATTGGCGGGCGTAAACTTATGCGGGCGCGCCTCGAAGCGTTTTAACTCCGCGCCCCGGCTGCCTTCTTCCGGTCGAAGTCGGCCGTCGGGCACAGCACCCGCTCATACGTCGCGACGTATTTGCGAGCCTCGTTCTCCCAGACGAACGTCTCCGCCGAGAGCTTCGCGGCCGCCGCTGCCGAGCGTATGCGCAAGGCCTCATCCTGCATCAAGCTAAGGCAGGCCTCAGCAAGCCCAGCAGGCTCAGGCGAAGGCGCATAGACTCCGGCATCCCCAAGGAGCCGCTTCGTCTCTTTGAGGGGATAGCACGCGGTCGGAATTCCCAAGGCGCAATATTCGAACACCTTGTTCATGCTCATGAGGTCGTTGGCCTCGTTCAACGGGTCGGGGATGACGCCGATGTCGAAGGCGCTGAGATAGGCGAGCAGCGTCTCGCCTTTGAGGTAGCCGGTGAACAGAATGTACTCTTCGACCTCGAGCGAGCGCGCGAGCTCGCGCACCAATTCGAGCGCGGGGCCGGAGCCGACGACAACTGCGCGGAAGTCGCGAAATCCGCTGACCTTGACGAGATGAGCGACCGCGCGCACCAGATGGTCGACGCCGTCCTGCTCGTTGATGATCCCGACATAGCCAAGAATGAACTTGCGCCCGCCGTGCAGCCCTGGCTCAGGCTCGACGCGACGGATGCGCAGGCGATCGGGAACCCCGTAGACGACCTCGACTTGCGAGGGCGCCTTGCCGCCGCGGCTTATGGCGATGTCTTTGAAGGTCGCGTTGGCGGTGATGACGTGGTCGGCCATCCTGTAGCTCATGCGTTCGAAAAACAGGAGCGCACGATAAAGAAACCCCTTCTTGCCGAATTTGACGACGAACAATTCCGGCGAGACGTCGTGCTGATCGTAGATGAACCGCTTGCCCATGAGCTTGAATGGCAGAGCGGCGAGAAAGATGAGGTCGGGCGGATTGCAGGCCTGGATGATCGAAAAGCCTCGTTCGCGGTGAACCTTGAACAAGAGCCGGAATTCATGGAACAGCGCTGTTGAATATTCGCGGAAGTAAGCGAGCGCGCCACGCCCCTCGGCCGGCAGCGGATGGCGGTAGATCGCGATGTCGTCGATGACCTCGAACGCCTTCGGAAAGTCGGCGTTGGTCGGGCAGATCACCGACACGTCCAGCCGGCGCGATGGAGGGCCTGAGCCTCCTGCCAAACCCGTCGATCGAAGGGGACAGGCAAGTTTTCGACCACGATGACGCAGGAACGGGCTTGGCGCGCGGGCGGCATGGGCGACCTTCGATTGTCCGGATTCGCGGCTTCCGTTAGGGACGGCGACTCTGCTCACGCCACCGCGGCGCGGGCCGGAATGGCAGTGCCCAACTCAGCCCTCCCCGCCGAACCCCCGGCCGACGCAGACGTAACGAAATCCGTGCGCCTTCATCGTTTCGATCGGGTAAATGTTGCGCAAGTCGACCATGATCGGCGTGGTCAAGCTGGCCTTGACCCGAGCGAGGTCGAGAGCGCGGAACTCGTCCCACTCGGTGACGATGACCGCCGCGTCCGCGCCTTTGAGGCAAGCATAGGCGTTGTCCGCAAACTCGACGCCGGGAAGCAGCGGCTTTGCGTGTCGAACGCCTTCCGGATCGTAAGCGACAACGCGCGCGCCCGCTGCTTGCAGCTCGGGCAGGATGACGAGGCTCGGCGCGTCGCGCATGTCGTCAGTTTTGGGCTTGTACGTGAGGCCGAGCACGGCGATCCGTTTTCCGGCGACCGAGCCGCCGCAGGCTCTGATGACCTTCGCCGCCATCGCTGTTTTTCGCTTGTCGTTGACGTCGACCAGCGTCTCGACGAGCCGGATCGGCGCCTTGGCTTCAGCGGCGAGCTTGGTCAAAGCCAGCGTATCCTTGGGGAAGCAAGACCCACCGAAGCCCGGCCCGGGATTGAGAAACTTGCGGCCGATGCGGTCGTCGAGACCGATGCCGTGGGAGACGTCGAGAACATCGGCGCCGAGACGCTCGCACAGGTCGGCGATTTCGTTGATAAAGGTTACCTTCATCGCCAGGAACACGTTGGCCGCATACTTGATCATCTCCGAACTGCGACGCGACGTGTAGACGATCCGCCCCCCGTTGCGTTCGATCGGCCGATAGATCTCCCCCATCACCGCGCGCGCGCGGTCGTCCTCGACCCCGATGACCACTCGATCGGGCCGCTTGAAGTCCTCGATCGCCGCGCCTTCGCGCAGGAATTCCGGGTTGGATACGACGGCGAAGGAGCCTTGAGGCGCGTGCTTCGCAACGAAGCGCTCGACCTCGTCGCCGGCGCCGATCGGAACCGTCGACTTAACCACGACCACGGTGAAGCCTTCGATAATCTCGCCGATGGCGCGAGCCGCGTCGTGAACGAAATGCATGTCGGCCGAGCCGACCTCCGCCAGCGAAGGCGTGCCGACGGCGATGAAGATCGCCTGCGCGCCACGCCCCGCCTCTTTGAGACTGGTCGTGAACGAGAGCCGGCCCGCAGCTTGATTGGCGAGCACCAACTCGCTCAAGCCCGGCTCGTAAATCGGAACGCGACCTTCTCGCAGACCTAAAACTTTGCTCTCGTCGACCTCGACACAGACGACCTCGTGGCCAAAATCGGCCAGACAGGCCCCGGAAACGAGGCCGACATAGCCCGCACCCACCATCACAATGCGCATCGAATGAACCCCCATCCAATCGCCGGCAGCATCAGCGCCGCCAAGACGCCCTGGCGGCGCGACTACCAAACAATTTCCTCCGGACGCCGGTATCGACGGTCCATGCGGCGTTCAAACCGTCATAGTCCGCTCGGGCCGCGCTCGGGGCGCGGAATTCGCCTGCCGCAGTCGTGCGGCCCGAGGGCCTTCGACCGGCGGCGAAGCTCGGCGATTGACCGGCCTTATACACGCCGCTAAGCGGGTCCGCCATCGCTCTCATTGATGGGAAGCTCCAACGGACGGGACATGGCTGTCTACACCGAAGTCTCGGACGACGCGCTGCGCGCCTTTCTGGCGCTTTACGACATCGGCGAAGCGACCTCGTTCAAGGGCATTGCCGAAGGGGTCGAGAATTCCAACTATCTGCTCCGCACCGACAGCGGCCAGCATATCCTCACCCTCTACGAGAAACGGGTCAAAGCCGAGGATTTGCCGTTCTTCATCGGTTTGATGGAGCATCTGGCGCAACGCGGCGTCACTTGTCCTCAACCCGTCCGCAATCGCGCCGGCTCAGCGCTGGGCGAGCTCGCCGGGCGCCCGGCGACCATTGTCACATTCCTTGACGGAATATGGATTCGACGACCCAACGTTCGCCATTGCGGCGAGGTCGGGGAGGCGCTGGCGCGAATGCACCTGGCCGGGGCCGACTTCCCGCTTAAGCGCGCCAACGCTCTGTCGCTGCCAAGCTGGAGACCCCTGTTCCAGTCGGCCGAGGCGCGCGCAGACGAGGTCGCGCCCCAATTGCGCGAGGAAATCGCGGCGGAGCTCAATTTTCTTCACGCTCAGTGGCCTAAGGACCTGCCGGCCGGCGTCATTCATGCCGATCTGTTCAACGACAACGTGTTCTTTCTCGGCGAGAATCTTTCCGGCCTCATCGACTTCTACTTCGCCTGCAACGACGCGCTCGCATACGATCTGGCGATCTGCCTGAGCGCCTGGTGTTTCGAGCCCGACAACGCCTTCAACGTCTCCAAGGGACGGGCGATGATCTCCGCGTACGAGCGGCTGCGGCCGCTCGGCAAGGCCGAGATCGAAGCGCTGCCGCTCCTGGCTCGGGGCGCGGCGCTCCGGTTCATGCTGACGCGGCTCGTCGACTGGCTCAACGTGCCGTCTGGCGCAAAGGTCGCGCCGAAGAATCCGCTCGAATACCGCGACAAACTGCGCTTTCACCAACGCGTAAGGTCAGCCGTCGACTATGGTCTCATGCGGTGAGCCAAGGCGTCTCGATTTGGACCGACGGCGCCTGTTCGGGCAATCCCGGTCCTGGCGGCTGGGGCGCTGTTCTGCGCTACGGCGGCCACCAAAAGGAGCTGAAGGGCGGCGAGGCGCTCACCACCAACAACCGCATGGAGCTCACCGCGGCGATCGAAGCCCTCCGCTCATTGAACCGTCCATGCGAGGTCGTCCTGCACACAGATTCCCAATATTTGCGTGGCGGAGTCACGGGCTGGATCAACAGCTGGAAAAGCAACGGCTGGCGCACGGCGTCAAAAAAGCCAGTCAAGAACGAGGATCTTTGGCGAGCCCTGGCCGCGGCTGCCGAGCGGCACACGGTCGAGTGGCGCTGGGTCAAGGGCCACGCGGACGATGAATTGAACGTCCGCGCGGACAAGCTGGCCCGAGAAGGCATGGCGCCATTTTTAGCCAAGCCCTCGGCGCTCGAACGCGTTTGACGAAATGGCCGGCGTGCGACGTCGCTGGCGCGTTTCTATAGATGACACTGATCTTTCAACATGAAATTCCTGAGCTTTCATCCTCAGCCGTAACTAACTCTCTTCTCTCACACTCGCGCGCGGACGACGCCTTGCCGGTTGCGCTCTATCGGCGAAGCCTGTGGCCTTTGAATTAATGTTGACATAATTTCGTAAGATTACTTTAGTGGGTGCGGCGCCGCGGCCAATGAGTGAAAGGTGATCGGCTAGACTAATTGGTGCGACGAAGGTCGTTGTCGAAACGGAAGAGCGCCTGATTTCCACCGTCTCCTTAGCGCTTTTTAAGTTAAAGCTTTTACTGCCCGCTTACGAATTATTGGTAGTGCATGATCCAGGCGCGTAGCGTCGAGTGAGAACCCAGAACACTGGTGGCTGTACTATGAACAAGGTTCTCGTTGGGGTTGTACCGTCGGGCGAGTTTGAGCGAGCCCGGGAGTAGATTTCCGAATTATCGAATTATAGCGACTATGACGACTGGCTGGATAGCCGCTATGGCCGTTTCATGGGCCTATCGACAGCCGGCGCCGAGGCGAGTTTGGAGACGGTCTCGCTCGAAGACTTTCTGAACTGGTGCGCCTCTCGGCGTCTGCGTCCGAGCGAAGTCGCGTTGGATGACTTCGCCCAGTCCGCCTGGAGTTGGTCTCGCACCGAACCCCTTTCCGCGGCTGGGTAACGAGACGACTCAGCGGTCGGCGAAGGAACGGGAACGGCTTGAAGAAAGCTGAGAACGGCCTTGGGCCCGGTCGCCGCACAGAACCCTTTCGCTGACTCCCGGGCAAGAAAAGTCGTTGCGAAAATTGCAAGAAACTGTGCGATGGTAAGCTTAATCACGATTTGGTCGAGTTGTAACAAATTTCTACCCTAGCGGGTATAGCAATTCGATACGATCTATGGTGGTCTTCCTACCCTTAACAATTCGTTAGTGCGGTAGGGGGCAACTTACATGGACGTTCAGCAAACGTCGCGGTTCGCCGACCGTGTCCTGCGTCTCCTCGAAAGGGTAGAATATCGTCGCGCGGACTCGCCTGCGGACAAAGCCGCGATTTATCGCCTGCGCCACGACGCTTACATGCGCGCCGGGACCGTCGAGCCTAGGTCCTCGGGCATGTTTCACGACGCGATGGATGAGACGGACAACGCCTGGCTGATCGGCCTCTTCATCGACGGTGAACTAGCGAGCGCGCTGAGACTTCACATTTCGGCCAGCCTCCGTCGCGCCTCTGCCCGAGTTTACGTCTTTTTCCGACCTTAATCGAGCCCCATCTTGTGGCCGGCCGAACGATCATCGACGCTTCTCGTTTTGTAAGCAGGCTCGAATTCTCCCAAAGATACTCCGAAATCCCGTACCTTACGATAAGGCCGACGCTTCTCGCAGCAGAGTTCTTCGCGGCCGACTACGGTATAGCGGGGTGTCTTGCGGAGCATCAAGCCTTCTATCACCGATTGTTGGCGCGGTGACTGGTCCGCCCCGAGACCATATCCGCACTTCAAGCGTCCAATGGCCTTAGTGGCGTACGATTGCAACGTTCAGCGCGAAAATATCCACGAGCGATACCCGTTCTATCAATCGACGCAGGCCGAACAAGTTCGTCTCTTCCAGAGATCGTCCAACGTCGCGGACCGGGTCTTTGAGGCGATCGGTCGTAGCGAGAAGCAGGTCGAAACTCTTTAGTCGAAGCCGGCCTTCGAGGTCCCAGAGCGACACTCAGGGCGCCGCGCTTAGATCGAACGTTACAGGGAGTCGCCCTGCACCACACCGTTCTTCGCCCAGAGGGTCGTCATCGCATTGACCGTGTCCCTCACCGCCTGAAATTCAGGACGTAGCCTCTTATGCGAACGAAGTCCAGGCCACGCAGTAAAGTCGATGCCGGACTTGGGAGCTGCGCAGACATAGCACGCGAACTGAATTACTGAACAATAGACCGCGACGCTCAAGTATTGTTTAGCTGGTCCGCTATCAAAATCATTCAAATACCGAAACGGCAGTCGACCGCTTGTTAACGCGTATGTGATTGAGATCACAACTCACCTGGCGCCAATTTGATTTCATGGATGAGCAAAGCCATCGCCGCCTGAGTGCTGAGACCCTCTCGGACGAAGTGCGCCGCGATCTGATCGAGTTGGTTTTCGCCGATTCCCAGACGATGGTGCTCGGCGCAATCATGACGATCGTCAGCGGGCTCATTATCGCCAAGGTCGCGCATTCGTGGGCAGCGGTCGGAGCCTCGGCGATGATTGCGCTCGTGGTCCTGGTGCGCATTCGCCTCAAACGGATTTACAATTCGAGAACCGGTGGGAACGCGTTTACCGACGTGCGCTGGCTCGAGCGAAACTACGTCGCGGGCACGACCGCATATTTGCTCTCCGTCGGTTTGCTTACCGTCGCCGCGTTCGCAGCGTCGGACAATGGTTTCATTCTGACCCTCGCGGTTTCGTCCGCAGTCACGCATGCGCTCAGCATCGCTGTCAGAAACTTTGCAATCCGAACCGGAGTTGGCCTGCAGCTCTCAGGAGTGGCTATTCCGCTCGGCGCCGCCTTTGTCGCAAAGGGCGGCATGTACCCTCTTTTGCTTCCGTTGTTGCTCGCTCCCTTGTGCTTTTTCATTTATGGCTCGGCTTCTCGGCTTCGAAAAATACTTCTGAGCCAAATCGCCTTTCGCACCGAGTTGGAGCGGATCGCCAATCAATTCGATTTCGCAATCAACAACATGTCGCATGGCATGTGCATGGTCTCGGCGGAGAAGCGCCTCCTTGTCTCCAACGCCAAGTTCTCGGAATTCCTGTCGCTGAAACGCGAGCGGCCAATCACCAATATCCGGCTCGAAGCGGTGACGCGTCTTGCGAAGCAACGCGGCGCAGTGCCGCAGGAGGCCCTCGACGGGCTTCTCAAGGCCTTCGACGCGGCGACGGCCGCCGGATGCTCGCAGTCGCTGGAGTTCGAAACCGCAAACCAGTCGTTCTACGAGGCTACGATCACCCCAAATTCCAGGGGCGGATGGGTCGTGGTCGTTCAGGATGTTACAGCAAAAAGAAACGCTGACCGCGCGATCGATCGCATGGCTCATTTTGATTCAGTCACAAATCTTCGCAATCGACGATCGTTCGAGTTGATTCTGGCCGAAGCGCTCGTCTCCACTCAGTCAGGCGCCGCCGGGGTCGACGTGATGTTCCTCGACCTCGACGACTTCAAGCAGGTCAACGACAGTCTCGGACACCGAACCGGCGACAAGCTCCTGGTTGAGATCGCAAACCGGCTACGCGCCATCATCGGGCCGCGCGACCTGGTCGCGCGTTGGGGCGGCGACGAATTTGTTATCCTTCACCATCACGACCCCGGTCAGTTGGAGACCCATGACCTCGCCAAGCGCATCATCGACGAGATCAACCGCGCCGTGATCATCGACGGGAGCGAGGTCATCGTCGGCGCAAGCATCGGCAGCGCCTCGGCGCCGGACGATGGATTGAGCCCCGACGCCCTGCTCTCCAAAGCAGATATCGCGCTCTATGCGGCGAAAGCTGATGGGCGCCGGTCTTGGAGGGCGTTCGAGCAGGAGATGGACGCCAAGATCCAAATTCGTCGTCTGATCGAGCTTGAGTTGCGCGCCGCGGTCGCCACCGACCAAATAGAGGTCTATTTCCAGCCCATCGTCTCCGTCGCGACGAGACAAATCGTCGGCTTCGAAGCGCTTGCGCGCTGGCGCAGCACTTTGCTTGGGCCAGTGTCGCCGGCTGAATTCATCCCGATCGTCGAGGAGATCGGGCTGATGGAGGAAATGGGGGCGGCCATGCTGAAGCGCGCCTGCAAGGCGTGCGCGGGTTGGCCGGATGAGGTCTGCGTGTCGGTGAACCTGTCCTCCACACAGTTCCGTAGCGGCAACCTCGAAAGCACGATCCTCAGCGCCCTCGCGGACGCTCAACTCGCGCCGGAACGCCTCGATCTGGAAATCACGGAATCGACCCTGCTCGAAGATCGGGGCGACACGCGTCGCACGCTCCAATCCTTACGCGCTCAAGGCATGCGCGTTTCGCTCGACGATTTCGGCACCGGCTATTCGAGCTTGAGCTATCTCCTCAGCTTTCCGCTTGACCGCATTAAGATCGACCGCTCGTTCACCATGGGGCTTGGCCTCCAGGAACGCGCGTCCGTGCTGGTGGAAGGCGTTTCGTCCATGAGCCGCAAGCTCGGCATGAGCGTGCTGATCGAAGGCGTCGAGACGGCTAAGCAGTTGCGAATGATTGAAGCGCTAGGCACGATCTCTGAGGCGCAGGGCTATCTGTTCAGTCGGCCCGTCGCGGAAAAGGACGTGCTCGGGCTTCTCCGGCGGGACTTCCGGGTCCAAGCGGCTTGAGGCGCGCATAGCCATTGGACCGGGCCGGTTTGGATTGTCTTTGCCCGTTGCCATTTCCGCTCGAAAACCCCTGTTTTGCGGTGTTGGATTTCCTTGGATTTCCTTGGATTCTCTCGTGCGAAACGAGACTTATCAATGGGTTCCACGGGATCAATCGCGAAAAATTTTTCCTCGCCCTTTTCCCCTTGCGTCAGAGCGGGCGGGACGGGGCGCCGTGGTCTTGGCGCGCGGCAGGGCAGAATTGCTCATAGGGCCAGCTTAGTCTAATTTCTGCTTTTCTGCAATATATTTGTCGTTCGTTCGGTTTTGGCTGTCTCTCCAACAGCCAAGCCGCCGTGGCCGGCTGCCTTGCCTATTTAGCCGGAAGGACCACGGGTGCGCCCTTGTCCTTGACGGAGAAGGCGAGAAACTTGGCGGGCTCCGTCTGGCTCCCGTGTCGCCCGACGACATGAATGCCTCGGGCAATTCGAAGAAAGTCTCGCCCTTGGTCAGCGTCACCTCCTTGCCGCCGCGCGCCTGCATCACGACGCTTCCCTCGAGGACGTACACGAGCACGGATGCGTTGTGGCGGCGAACCGGATCGGACCCGACCACGAGTTCGAGAAGGCGGCCGGGACGCACGGAACGGAAAGCGTTAACCGCCCTACCCGCCCTTCAGCGCCTCGACCAGCGCCTGCGCCTCGGCTGAATCCCACTTGGCGCCGCCCTCGACGGCGGCGACTTCGCAGCCGTCCTTGTCGATAACCAGGGTCACCGGCAGTCCGAGCGCTCGGCCCGCCTTGCGCATGGTTTCGAAGGCGTCGCCGCTCGGATCGGCGTAACGGGCGAGCGTCTTGACGCCGACGCCGTCCAGAAAAGCGCCCCGCTTCTCGAAGCGGGCGGTGTCGACATTGACCGCAACCACCTCAAACCCCGGCCCGCCCTTCACGGCCTGCAGCCGATCGAGCGTCGGCATTTCCACGCGGCACGGCACGCACCAAGTGGCCCACAGGTTGAGCAGGATCGGGCGGCCCTTGAAATCCGCAACCGTCAGCTTAGCCCCTCCGTCGCGCTCGAACGCGAATTGCTCGGCGCGCCGCGGCTCGCTCGACACCTGGAGCGCCGCCAGTTCTCCCTTGGCGAGGGGTGCGAGCCTCGCCGCCAGCTTGGCCGAGTCGGCAGGGCAATCGCTCGCGGCCTTGCCGGCCGGCGCAACCGTCCCGTATAGGACGACGCCAGCCGCAACCGCCACGAGCGCGCCAAGAACAGGCAAAAGAACATTTCGCCGGCGCGGCGGGCTATCGATATTCGTCATGTCCCAATCATCCGAGACGACACGCATGAGCAACACAATGTGGGGCGGCCGGTTCACCGGACGTCCGGCCGAGGCGATGGAGGAGATCAACGCCTCGATCGATTTCGACCGCAAGCTCGCCGCCCAGGATATCGCCGGCTCCGAGGCCCATCTCGCCATGCTCGCCCGCCAGGGCATCGTCGAAGCCGCCGACGCCGAGGCAATCGCAAAGGGTCTCGCCCAAGTCAAAGGCGAAATCGAGGCGGGCACGTTCTCGTTCTCGCGCGCGCTCGAAGACATCCATATGAACGTCGAAAGCCGCCTTGCCGAGATCGTCGGCCCGCGCGGCCGGTCGGTTACACACCGCGCGCTCCCGCAACGACCAGGTCGCCGTCGATTTCCGCCTCTGGGTGCGCGACGCGATCGACTCGATCCTCGTCCAGATCACCCAGCTGCAACGGGCGCTCGCCGCCCGTGCGCTGGACAGCGCGGCAACCGTCATGCCGGGCTTCACCCATCTGCAATCGGCGCAGCCTGTCACCTTCGGCCACCATCTGCTCGCCTATGTCGAGATGTTGGGGCGCGACGCGGGGCGCTTCAAGGACGCCCGCAAGCGCCTCAACGAATGTCCGCTCGGCGCCGCGGCGCTCGCCGGAACCTCGTTCCCGATCGACCGCGAGTTGACCGCCAAGGCGCTCTTATTCGACCGTCCGACAGCCAATTCTCTCGACAGCGTCGCAGACCGCGACTTCGCGCTCGAGGGGCTCGCGGCCATCGCGATCACTGCGATGCATCTTTCCCGCTTCGCAGAGGAGATCGTGCTGTGGACGACGCCGCAGTTCGGCTTCGTGAAGCTCTCCGACGCGTTCTCGACCGGCTCCTCGATCATGCCGCAGAAGCGCAATCCCGACGCAGCCGAACTCGTGCGCGGCAAGACCGGCCGGATCGTCGGCGCGCTGATCGGGCTGCTCACGGTGATGAAGGGGCTGCCGCTCGCCTATTCCAAGGACATGCAGGAGGACAAGGAGGGCGTGTTCGACGCGTTCCACACCCTCGCGCTCTGCCTCGCCGCGATGACCGGCATGGTCGAGGACATGACGCCCGATCCCAAGCGCATGAAGGCTGCCGCAGGCGCAGGCTACGCAATCGCCACCGATCTCGCCGACTGGCTCGTTCAGGCGCTCAAGATCCCGTTCCGCGAAGCCCATCACGTCACGGGCCGCGTGGTCGCGCTCGCTGCCCAGCGCGGCGTGGCGCTGGAGAGGCTGACTCTCGAGGAAATGCAGGGCGTCGAACCGCGCATCACCAAAGACGCCTTCGGCGTGCTCGGCGTCGACCGTTCGGTCAAGAGCCGCACCTCTTATGGCGGAACCGCGCCGGCCAATGTGCGGAGCCAAGCGCGCGCGTGGTTGAGGCGATTGGGCGCAGGATGACAACGCGCGCGATCTTGAACGACTAGACCTCAAAATGAAAATGGGTGGAGCACGACGTCGAGCAACAGCTTCTGGAGCTCGGAGATCTCCGTCCGAACGCCGCCGCGGCTCTCCCACCATCGATCCGGATCAAAATTTGAGTAGCGCGCCGCTTGCACTGTCACTTGTGTCCGAAGGCCCTTCATGGCTCGGTCGAGCACGCGCCGCAATCGTCGCGAGTGATCCTTGGTCGCGACCACCACAATCGATTGGAGATGCTGCTCGTCACTCCATCGCGGAAGCGCCTGACCTTCGTCTCCTGTTCCGTTGACCTTCGAGATGTGGACGACATCCGTCACGCCAAGCGTCATCAATTCGCGAATCTGCCTGGCCCCTTCATCCTCATAGGGAAGCCCACGCCGGACGAACTCAGTGTGGTCCATTTTCTGAGGCTCATCAAAGACCGCCACGCGCTTTGAGACGCCGCTTCGCACGAGATCCGCCGCCTCGAGCGCTCCAGCGCCGCCGGAATCAACTGTGAGGACGATGATGTCAGCGGGGACGAGCGGTTCGCTGTTAACGACAAGCGCCCATCCAGCCGCTCGCAAAACCGACTCTGAAAAGGGCCGAACAGCGAAGATCATAAATCCGGCCACCGCGAGCGCTAAGACGATCGTCAACCACGTTGGCCAGCCGAAGATTCGCCTCCGCCTCATAGGCTAGTCTGCGCAATCCCGGCACAGGCCCACAAGCTCCACCATCTGGCGATGCGGAGCAAAGCCGGCTCGGGCCGCTGCTTCCTGCAGCAGACGGTCGAGCTTGACGTCCTCGATCTCGTCGCTCCGTCCGCATTTCTCGCACAGGAGCAGCGCGCCGTGATGGGCATGACCGATGTGCTCGCAGGGCGCATAGGCGTTGCGGCTCTCGATCTTGTAGAGAAAACCGTGCTCGAGAAAAAAATCGAGTGTGCGATAAACGGTCGGCGGCGCGACCGGCTTGCCCTCGCGACGCGAGAGCTGGTCGATGATCGCATAGGCCCCGAGGGGGGCTGAGCTTTCAGCCAGAATCGTCAGAACCTGCCGACGCAGCGGGGTCAAATGCAGACCCTGGCGCGCGCAAACGGCCTCCACCTGCCCTTGCCAGCCGGTCGCTGTCGGCTCTGGGGCCGAATCTGCTGGTAAGCGCTTTCTTCTTCGTCATCGCATCTTCCATCATATCACGGTTCGAGCGACTTGAAATGATATAAGGTTGCAGTTTCGGCCTTGCCCACGGATAGGATATAACATAACACTTCGCTGCTCGCGCTTCAATCCGGCGCTTCAATCAACTCGGAGGCCTGTTACCCATGATCAACAAGCTCCATGTGCTCGCAGCGATCGCGATCTGCGGGCTCAGCGCACCCGCATTCGCCGATCCGGTGAAAGTCGTCGCGGCGGAAAATTTCTACGGCGATATGGCAAGCCAGATCGGCGGCGCTAATGTCGCGGTGACCAGCATCCTCTCGAACCCGGACGACGATCCGCACCTGTTCGAGGCCAGCCCCGCGACCGCCAAGGCGCTGAGCGACGCCAAAATCGTCATCGCCAACGGCGTCGATTACGACCCCTGGATGGAGAAGCTGCTTGGCGCCAGCAAAGGCGCCGGCCGAAAGGAAATCGTGGTCGCCGCGCTGGTCGGCCGCAAGCCCGGCGACAATCCCCATTTGTGGTACGATCCGGCCTACATGAAAGCCGCCGCCAAGGCGCTGGTCGCCGACCTCATCGCCGTCGATCCGGCGCATAAAGCCGACTATGAGCAAGGCGAAGCCAAGTTCATTGAATCGCTCAAACCCCTCGACGACAAGATCGCCACGATGCACAAGTCCTATGCTGGCCAGCCGATCACCGCCTCGGAGCCGGTGTTCGGCTATCAGGCCGGGCTCATCGGTCTCAAGGTCCACAACGAGAAATACGCGCTTGCGGTCATGAACAACGCCGAGCCGACGCCCTCTGAAGTGGCGGCGTTCGAGAATGACCTCAAGGGCAAGAAGGTAAAGGCGATGCTCTATAACGCCCAGGCGAGTGAGCCCGCTGTCGGCAAGCTGGTGCAACTGGCCAAGGACAATAACATCCCGATAGTCGGCGTCTCCGAAACCGAACCGCCCAACTCGACCTATCAGGATTGGATGATGGGGCAATTGAACGCGCTCGATAAGGCGCTCGCCGGCGGGGCGTAGTTGAGCGCGCTCCGCTTCCACGATGCGACGATCCGGCTCGGCCGCCGCGATATCCTCTCGGCGGCCAGCTTTGCGATTGAGGAGGGAGAATTCGTCGGCGTGCTGGGCGCGAACGGCGCCGGCAAGACGACGCTCATGCGCGCCGCGCTTGGTCTCGTTCCTGTCGCCTCTGGTGCGATCAGCGTGTTCGACCAGCCGGTCACCCGCGGCAACGCCGCGATCGGCTACGTTCCGCAAGTCCACGGCGCCATCGCAGGCCTAAGGCTTACGGGCTGGGACGTCGTCGCCAGCGCGGCGATCGGCGGCCGCTTCGGCCTGGTCAGGTTGGACAAGGCGACGCGGCGGGAGATTGACTGGGCGCTGGACAAGGTGGGAGCGCGCCACCTCGCGCGCCGCTCGATCGGCGAACTGTCGGGCGGCGAGCGTCAGCGCGTGCTGTTGAGCCAGGCGCTGATCGGCAGGCCGCGTCTGTTGCTGCTCGACGAGCCGCTGATCTCGCTTGACCCGGCGCACCAGAAGAGCATCGTTGAAACCGCAAGAGGCATCTGCGACGACTTGAAGATTGCGATTCTGTTCAGCGCCCACGAGCTCAATCCGCTAGTCAACGCAATCGACCGCGTGCTCTATCTCGGCGCTGGAGCAGCGGTGATCGGCGCCGTGGAAGACGTCGTCACCGGACCGGTGCTGTCTCGCCTTTATGAAACGCCGATTGAGGTCGTGCGCGTGGGAAATCGTTTCTACGTCATGGCGGGCGATGTCGAGGTCGAACGCGACGCGCATCGCCACGATGGCCACGCGCACAGCCATTCGCACGATCACGACGACGCGCATGCTTGAATACGACTTCATGCGCACGGCGTTTATGGCGTCGGGCGTGGCGGCGATTCTGGCCGGAACGGTCGGCTACTTTCTGGTGCTGCGCGGGCAGACCTTCGCCGGGCACGCGTTGTCGCATGTCGGCTTCACTGGCGCGACGGGAGCGATCCTGTTCGGCCTGTCCCCGCTTGCTGGCCTTGTCGGGTTTACCTTCGTCAGTGGGATCGGCATGGGACTGTTCGGCGAGAAGCTCGCCGAGCGCGACGTCGCGATTGGCATGATGCTGTCGCTGGCGCTCGGCTTAGGGCTGTTGTTCCTGCATTTCTACACCACCGGGGCGACGCAGGCCGCGGCGCTGCTGTTCGGAAACGTGCTCGGCGTCGACGAGTCCGCCCTCATGACGTTGGCCTTGCTCTCGATCGGCAGCCTCGTTGCGCTGGCCTACATCGCCCGACCGCTCATCTTCGCCTCGCTGCAACCAGATCTTGCCGAAGCGCGCGGCGTCCCGATTCGGTTCGTCTCAGTGGCGTTTCTGGCGATTGTGGGGATCGCGGTCGCCGAATGCGCGCAGATCGTCGGCGTGCTCTTGGTGTTCACGCTGATGGTCGGCCCCGCCGCGGCGGCGCAGAATTTCTCGCGGCGGCTGATCGGCGGGGTCTTGCTGGCGGCGGGTCTTGCGCTCGCAGAGGCGTGGGGCGGCCTGACGCTGGCCTATACCACCGACTGGCCGACCTCGTTCTGGATCACGGCGCTCTCCGGTCTCGTGTATCTCGCGAGCCTCGTCGCCCGATTTCGGGCCCGGTAAAGCGCCCGAATTTTGCTGTTCGGCCTGCGGTCATGACGCAAGCTGGCGGGAAAGGCGGCCTTGAGCCGCCCTTCCATCTTCCGTCATCGACCCGGCTTCGGGAAATCGAACGGGAAATCCCACCCGAATTCGGCCGGCCAGGGCTTGCGAGACTGCGTCGTCTCGCTGCCGTTCTTGACGCCATCGCGGTGGACCGTTCCACTTGCGGCGGCCCCGTCGATCAAGGTTTCGCTGACGCTGGGATGGACGACAACAACCCTGCGCTTTGGAACATTCGCCATGACATAACTCCCATGTTGGTCGAACGGCGACTGGATTATCCCCCTCACAGATTTCGTGCTGTGATCCGGGTCACATCTCGAGGCCGCGTGTCTTTTGCGGCCTGCGCTTCAGCGGATGGTCCGCGCGCACGGTCGCCTGAGCCTCGCCCCTCGCAGCGCCTCCAAAGCAATTATGCCACTGCAGCCATTAACGAAAAGCATTATGGCCTACCAAATTCTGTATGTTCAACCGTGATTTTTTCACTTTTATCTTCATTTCCGTTATTGTGGTGAACAGTCGTTTAATGTGAACTCAGTCGACAGCAAGCAACGGGTTAGAAATGATCGACATCGCCGTTTGGGTTATCGTCATTTTACTCGGCGCCGTCGTGTATATCGTCTGGCATGGACTTCAGATCACGCGCGCTCAACACCAGAGCACCATGGCGGGACTGTCGAGTCTCGGCGATACCCATAAACTCGGTTACGAGGCGCTCACCCTCACGATGCAGCGCCTTGAGCAGCGGGTTAAGCAGCTTGAGGAGCGGCGCTGACTGCGATATGAGCGCAAGCGCTCACTAGCCCGGCAATCGCGAGGGATTGCTCTTCAAAAAAATCTAGAAGTCCCATCCTATCAGGGCAGAGGCGGGGTCGCCCGCTCCGCGCCACGAGCTGATCCTTCTCGGCGGCCCGGCGGTCTCGATGGACCGGATCGAAAGCGGCATGAGCGGAGCTCTTGGCGCGGATTGAACCTGCGCGCTCCCAGCGCTTGATGACTTTGCCGCGACGGCGCAGATGGAGCCACAATGCCCAGCCTTCGCCAGATCCGGCTCGCAACCGGCCTCGTGCTTTATGTCTATGTGACGCTGCATTTCGCCAATCACGCGCTCGGCAACATTTCGATTGGCGCAATGGAGAGCGGCCTCGCTCTCCAAAAGCTGATCTGGCAATCGCCGCCGGGCGCCGTAATCCTCTACGCTTCGCTTCTGACCCATATGAGCCTCGGCTTCTGGGCGCTCTACGAGCGGCGCCGATTCCGTTGGACTCGACTCGAGGCGACCCAACTTGTCCTCGGCCTCTCCATTCCATTCCTGCTGACCAATCACGTCATCGGCACCCGCGTCGCGCTCAGCCAATTTGGGCTCGAGAAGGGTTATGCGCAGGAACTCGCGAATTTCTGGGTCTTCGCGCCGTTGCTTGGCGCGCTGCAAGCGATTCTGTTGCTGATCGTCTGGATTCACGGCTGCCTCGGAGTCCATTTCTGGCTCAGGCTCAAGCCGTTCTACCCGCGCGTGAAGGAACCGCTGCTTTCGATCGCTGTGCTTCTGCCTACGCTAGCGCTGCTCGGCTACTATCAGGGCGGCCAACGAGCCTTGATGGCGGTTCAGGACCCTGCATGGCTGGCGCGCAATTTCTCGCCCGAGCACGACGGGACGCCGGCTCAGAACGCGATCCTTCTGGACGAGCGCACGCGGACGCTCGCCTTCCTGGCCGTCGCGCTCGCCGCCACGCTCTCCGCCCGGGCCTTCCGACAATGGAGAGAGCACCGGGTCGGCTCGATCCGGCTGACCTATCCCGACCGCACCATTCGCGTAGCGCGGGGCTTCAGCGTGCTGGAAGCGAGCCTCATCAACAGCATCCCGCATGCGCACGTGTGCGGCGGCCGCGGCCGCTGCTCGACTTGCCGCATCCGCATTCTTGGCGACATGACGGACCTGCCTGTTGCGAGCGCCGCCGAGCAGGCGGTGCTCGAGCGCGTGCACGCGGGCCCAGAGGTGAGGCTCGCCTGCCAGCTTCGTCCGACCCGCGACATCACGCTTGTGCCCATGCTTTCGCCGCACACGACGGCGGTGGACGCCTATCGAACGGGGGCGCCAGCGTCTTCCGGAATCGAGCGCTATGTTGTCATCATGTTTGTCGACATGCGTGGATCGAGCCGGCTGGCCGAGAGGCGCCTGCCGTTCGACACCGTGTTCATCATCAATCAGTTTCTCAACGCCGTGAGCAGCGCGGTATTGAGCGCCGGCGGGCAGCCCAACCAAGTGCTGGGCGACGGCCTCTTGGCGTTGTTCGGTATGGGCGACCCGCCCGACGTCGCCTGTCGGCAGGCGATCGCCGCCAGCGCCGCTATCGCCGCCCGAGTCGAGAGCCTGAACAGCGCGCTGGCTTATGCGCTGGTCGAGCCGATCCGCTTCGGCATCGGCATTCACGCCGGTGTGACGATCGCCGGCGCCATCGGATATGAGCGTCATGCGCAATTCACGGTGATCGGCGATCCGGTCAATGTCGCGGCTCGTCTCGAGGCGCTGACCAAGACGCTGGGTTGCGAAGTGCTGATGTCGGAAGAGGTCTACGTGCGCGCTGGTTTCGGTCCAGACGACCTCCCCGCCCACGACGTCGAGGCGCGCGGACGCGAGGCAATCGTGAAAGTCCGCAGCGTTGCGCGGGCGGCGGATTTGGCGCGTTTTATCCCCGCGGAAGCGCCGGCGGCGTAAGGAGTCCGAGGTCGAGCCACGGTCGTCATTGCCAGCGTGAGCCGAAGTAATCCAAGGAACCTCGGGCGACCCCGCGACTCCCGGATCGCCGCGCCCTCGCTTCGCTTGGCTCGCGATGACGTCCTTGCTTCCTTGCTTACCTCACCCTCCCTCGGGCGCGGGACAAAGCCCAGCGTTCGTCAGATCGGCGTCGGCCGGGTAGAGCGCCATCAGCTTCAGCATCACGCCATTGGTCCAGCCAAAGCCGTCTTGGGTGGGATATTCGCCGCCCCCGCCCGCCTGGTCGGTTGCAACTACGTCGTATTTTTCCACCAGTTTGCCGGTTAAGCGATAGACCCGCGAGACGTTGACCATCCACCGGCAGGCGATCGTCTCGGCGAGCCGGTTCTGCCCATAGCTGGTTAGCCCTGCGACCGCGATCCACTGCAACGGCGCCCATCCGTTCGGCCAATCCCATTGCTGTCCGGTGTCGAGCGTCGTCGCGACGATCCCGCCTCGCTTCAACAATTCGGCCTCGACGGCTTTCGCCACCGACGCAGCCTGCGCTTCGCTCGCGACGCGCGTGAACAGCGGATAGAGGGTTGCGGCGGTGATATGGTCGATTGGCTGCTTCTTCGTCCAGCGATAGTCGAGATAGGCGCCGCGAGATGGATCCCAGAGATAACGATCGATCGCCGCGCGCCGCGCCGCGGCGCGTTTCGCAAAATCCTCGGCGCAATCGTGATCGCCGGCTCGTTCGCAACCCGCGCGGATTGCATTCTCCAGCCCGAACATGAGAGCGTTGAGGTCGACGGGGATGATTTCGGTCGTGTCGATCGACGCCATCGTTCGCGCATCGGCGAACCATCGCGAGCTGAAATCCCATCCGCTCTCGGCGCCGGCGCGAATGTCGCGATAAATCTCTTCAGGCGGCCGATGAGTCGCCGCGGCCAGCACCACGTCCTCGGAAAAGGATTCATCGCGCGGCGCGTCGCTGTCGTCCCAATAGCGATTGAGGATCGACCCGTCGTCGAACGCGACCGCGTGGCGATGCGCGCCGCCCGGCTTGAGATCACTCGCGCCGTCCATCCAGAATGCGTATTCGGTCTTGAGTTCCGGCAGATAGCGGGCGAAGGCCGCTCCCGGATCCCACGGCGACAGGAGCCCGATCATTTCAAAAAAGAACGGCGGGTGCGAACGGCTGAGGTAGTAGGAGCGCGTTCCGTTCGGCGCATGGCCATATGTGTCAATGAGATTGGCGAAATTCGCCGCCATGTCCTCAAGCAGATCCCGCCGACCGCTTTCAGCGAGGCCAAGCATCACGAAATACGAGTCCCAGTAATAGAGCTCGCGGAATCGGCCGCCCGGCACGACGTAAGGCCGCGGCAGCGGCAGCAGTGACGAATAGCGCGAGACAATCGGCTCGTCGCGGGTCAACAGCGTCCAGAGCGCGTCGATGTGCCGGCGGATGGGGATATGTTCAGACGCCGCCTGGGGCGTGGCGGCTTGGGTCGGCAAGTCGAAATGCGTGAAGACGAAGCGCTTCAGCCCCTCGAGCGAATTCGGCTTCTGGGCATGATAGAGCGCCAGAATTTCGGCCGGCGGGGATTTCGCCGTCGCGTCGGCGAATTCCTTGCCGTCGGGAAAGACGCGCTCGAGCTCGACATCCGCGTACAGGTCGCCGAACAAAACTTGCGGTGGCGCCGGCCGCTCGAACGCAAGGGCCGGATGGACGAGCAAAAGAACCGGCGCGAGCGCCAAGCCGATGGGTATGACATGCTTCACGCCAAATGTGAGGTATCGACCGCTGGGACGCATGCCGCCGAGAGCCGCTTATGCCGTCGGCGGTTCGGTCGCGCCGGGGCCGAGCGAGCGCTGCATCATGATCGAGTCCGTCCAGCGGCCGAATTTATACCCGACCGCGGGCAGGTAGCCGACCTGGCGGAAGCCGAACCCTTCATGCAGCTTGATCGAGGCGACGTTGGCGCCGTCGATATAGCCGATCATCTGGCGAAAGCCCGCCGCGGCGCAGGCGTCGATCAGCGCCGTCATGAGCTGACGCCCGATCCCCGCATGCAGCCGGTCGCTGCGCACGTAGATCGAGTGCTTGACCGTATAGCGATAGGCCGGCCGCTTGCGGAACGGCACCGCATAGGCGTAGCCGACGACCGTTCCTGCCTCCTCCGCGACGAGATGCGGCATCTTGCGGTTGTTCATCGACCTGCGGCGGCGCTTGAGATCCTCCGCGTCAGGCGCTTCGAATTCGCCATCGACGCCTGGATCCACCCCGCGCCGGATGTGGTGCAGGTAGATCGCGAGCATCCCCGGCACATCGGTGTCGCGCGAGTTGCGCACCACAATCCGAGGAGGGTCAATCCGTTCGTCTGCCTCGCCCGAGGCGGGCGCTGTTCGTCGTGTCCATGGAGACGCCCTTTACGCGAAATCCCCTCCGCGCGGAACTCCCCGTCGCTCCCCCTCGCCCGACCGGCGCGGGTCGCGCATCGCGTCCCTTCCGGAGCCGAGAATGGCGGAGATCGCGCGCGCGACGAGGGGCGCCGCCGCAGCCTGAGCGATGATGACCACGACAATCCCGCCGATCATCCCGACCAGCCGCTCGATCGCAGGCAGGATGTCCGATGAAGGCGCGAGCCCCTGCACCATCGACATGATGACCGCGACCGCCGCTTGATGCCCCGTATAAGAAGCCTCGCCGTCGCGCTCCTTGACGTAGCAGCAGACATAGAGGCCGCCGAAGAGCAGCGGAATCCAGACGACGAAGGCGTCGCCTACGAAGTGCATGCAGAGGAGCCCGTACGCGCCGCCCAGCACGCAGCCGGCGACGCGGTTGACGAGCCACCCAGGCGGGTTCGCGCCGCATCGCGAGCAGGATCACGAAAGCGGTGATGGGCGTCTGCCCCAATCCCGGAAGGTCGAGCGCCTCCCAGATCAACGGAATGCAAGCGACGGCGAGCCCCCCCGTGACGGCAATGGCGAGCAGGTCCTCGTCGACCGGATCGGCAAAAATTCCGGGCTTCGCGCCGACAGGCGCCGGTCGGGCGGCGGGCGCGAGCGCAACCTGCACGAGATAGGAAACCCCGACCCCGACCATGATCTCCATCGAACGGTAGACGGCGAGCCTGAACCCCTCGTTCGGCGCCTCGAGCGCGCCGAACATGACGAGCACCACCGTCACCGCGCCCAGGAGCACGGCGTATCCGTGGGCGCTGCGCTCCGCCCCGTAGATGCCGAAGGCGACCGCGCTCGCGCAGATCAGCTGAAATATGAGTGGCTCGCCAACGAACCGCGCGCCGAAATAGCCGACGGCCGCTCCGATCAATGTTCCAAGGCAGCGATCGACGCTCCGGACGAAGGAACTCGAAACGTCCGGCACGACGATTGAGACCGCGGTGATCGCCGCCCAATAGGGCTTGTCGAGATGGAGCGCCATCGCGACGATCATCGAAAGAACGCTGGCGAGCGTGGCGCGGAAGGCGACGCCCGCCGTCGGGCCCGACAGGCGCAATGCCACGAATTCGCCCTTCAGCGCGTTAGCGAGGCGAAAGTCGAGGTCCCGCCGCGGCGCGGGCTCGCTCATGGAAACATCAGGACGCGCGCGTCCGCCCCCATGAACAGCGGAAGGTCAGGCATCGGGTCGAACGTGAGCGTCACCTGGAGCCGGCGCGACAAGCGAATCCAGTCGGTCGTCGGCGCCACATAGGGCAGGAGGCGCTGCTCGTCCTGATGGCGCGCTATGGCGCGTCCGACGCCGAACACCCGGGCCGGATACAGGCGCCAGGGATGGCTGTCGAGCCAGATCCAGGCGCGCGCGCCCGGCTTCAGGCCCGCCGCGACATATTCCTTGAAGTTGGCCACGACGCGCCACTGCGTGTCATCGACGATGCCGACGATCGGAACGCCGGCTTTGGCGTAGTCGCCGGGCCGCAGCGAGAGATTGGTCACGAAGCCCGGGACGGGCGCGACGAGGCGCGTCCGCGTCAGATTGTATTGGGCGAGCGCGAGTTGCGCTTTCGCCACGGCCACTTCCGCGAGCGTCGAGGCGACTTCCCCCGCATTGACGCGCAGCTTCGCTTCGACGCCCGTGACCGCGTCCAGCGCCTTCTGCCGATCGTCCACCGAGCGGTCCAGAACGGCCTCCGCGACCGCTCCTTGCTTCACCAGCACGGCGATGCGGTCATAATCCTGCTGCGCCAGCGTGACCGCCGCCTTCGCCGTCTCGAGCGCGCTCGCGAGAACGCGGGCCTCCTCGTCTTTCACCTTCGCCGCGGCGGTCGCGCCATCGAGCCGCTTCTGGTCGAGGTTGACCTCAAGCGCGAAAGGTTCGGGATCGAGGGTCGCGAGAAGGTCGCCGACCGCGACCTTCTGATCGTTGGCGACGTCGACGTGGTCGACGACACCCGACACCTGGGGGGCGACCTCCACGAAGTCGGAGCGGACATAGGCGTCCGACGTATAGGCGATGAACGGGATCGGCACGAAATACAGGAAGGCGACAATCGCCGCCGCGCCGAGGACGATCCAGCGCAGCGGCGGCTGGCCGCAGTCCGAGGCGGCGTTGGATCGTTCTGGGACGGAGTTGACGACACGGCTTCCAGGGCCTTCGCGCAGTAGGAGGGTTTCTACACCGTGGCTAGCCCGACTTGGGTCCGTTTCTCCCCCGCACGAGGCGCAATCCGTACTCCCCTTCGGCCCGCTTCGAGGACCGTTCAGGCGGGCGTCTCGCGAACCACATAGGTATAAAATCGGATCGCGCCCGCTTCGTCGACCTCGCGATAGAGCCCCTGCACCTCGGCTTCGAAGCCCGGGAAACACGTTGGCGCTCTTCTCGAACATCTTGAGATAGTCGATCATCGGCCGCGCTCGCTCGGTCAGCCGTTCGCCGGGAACGATGGTCGCGATGCCTGGCGGATACACGACCCAAAGCGTCGTTGCGATCCGGCCGTCGAGTTCGGCAAGCGGCAGATAGTCGACGTTGTTGCGCACCAGGTGGCGCGAGGCTTCGCGCGGCGTCATCGCCAGCTCCGGCAGATGCTTGGCGGCGAATTGCGCTCTCTGCAATTGGCTCACGCCAGACTCGCGAAAGAAGGCGTGCATTTCGCCGCATAGGTCCTTGAGCCGCTTGCCACGATAGCGCGCCGGCCGCTTGGCGACGAATTCGGGCATGGCGTCCTCGAGCAGGATGTTGTCGTCATGCAGCCGCTTGAAGGCGACCAGCGACGACACCAGCGTGCCCGCCTTGCTCGAACTCGACGCCGGGCGTCAACAGAAAGAGGAGCGAGTTGAGGTCGTTCTTCTCCGACACCACCCGGTTCTCGCGCAGATATTGGGCGACGACCGGGGCCGGCACGCCATGGGCTTCGTAGGCGCCTGTCGCGCGGTCGAAGCCCGGCGTGAGCAGCGTGAGCTTGGCCGGATCGGTGATCGCGAAACCCGCCTCGAGCGCCTGAAAGCCGTGCCAGGCCTCGCCCGGCGCCAGCGCCCAATAGCGCGGATCGCGCGCGAGCAGGTCGGTCGACACGCTCTCCCAAGGCACATCGTGAGCCGCGTTCTCGAGCGCGGCGTCGCGGATCGAGACGCGCTGCGGCACGAAAGGATCGAAGAACCAGCGCCGCGCGGGATCTCGCTCCTTCTCCTCGAACTCGCGTCGGACGGCGCGCAGCTTTTTGCGCAATTCAATCCCGAGACGGATCGCATCGTCCCACAGGACTTCCCCGGATCGGCCCTTCATCATCTGCGCGCCGACGTCGAGCGAAGCGAACAGCGGATAGAACGGCGAGGTCGAGGCGAACTGCATGAAGCCTTCATTGAAGCGGCGATGCTCGACGCGCCGGCGCTGGCCTTTGATGTGCCGGTCGCGCATATGAATCTGGGACGCCTGCGAGAAGCTCGCGAGCTGCTTGTGCGCCGACTGGGTGGCGACGATCCCGGGCGAGGCTTCGTTCAAGTCGCGCAAGCCCATGGCGAACCGTCGCTCGTAGAGCGGATGAAACTTCATGAAGCCGGCCCAGGCCTCGTCGAACACGACATAGTCGCAAAGATGACCGATGCGCTCGACGATGCGCTCGGCGTCGTAGATCGTGCCGTCATAGGTGCATTGTTCGATCACCGCGGCGCGGAAAGGACGTTCGCGCTTCCACGCCTCCTTGTCCTTCACGAGCGGGTTGTCGCGAATGCGCTCGCGTATCGTCGTCTCGTCGAAATCCTCGGGGCGAATGGGACCGATGAGCCCGTAGGCGTTGCGGTCGGTCGACAGATAAATCGGAATGCCGCCGCCCATCAGCAGCGCGCCCTGGTGCGCGGCCTTGTGGTTGTTGCGGTCGAACAGCACGAGATCGTCCTCGGCGATGAGATTGGTGCAGCACGATCTTGTTGGACGACGAAGTGCCGTTGAGCACGAAATAGGTTTTCTCGGCCCCGAAGATCGCCGCTGCCTCTTTCTGCGCCTGAAGCGCCGGCCCCTCGTGGGTCAGGAGATCGCCAAGTTCGAGAATCGAATTGTCGAGATCGTCGCGAAAGACCGCTTCGCCGAGATGCTCGACGAAGATGCGCCCGATCGGGCTGCGGCTGTAGAAGACGCCCCCGTTGTGGCCCGGGCACGTCCACAACTGGTTGCCTTCTTCCTGGTAGTCGACGAGCGCGCCGAAGAACGGCGTCTTCAGCGTGTCGGCGTATTGCTTCAGGCGCGAGACCAGGTTCCTGGCAATGAATTCGGGCGTCTCCTCGGCCAGGAACACATAGCCGTCGATGAAGTCGAGCACTTCGACCGGAATGTCCTCGAAGCGCTTGCGCCTGACCAGCACGACGATCGGCATGTCGAGGCCGCGCTTGCGCATCAGGTTGATGAGCGAAGCAGCCTTGCCCTCGATCCCCTTCTTGCCCCAGTCGACGACCATGCAGCCGATCGCGGCGTCGGTCTGCACGGCGATCTCGGCGTCCTCGAGACGCCGCGCCTTGATGACCTGGAATCCCATCCGCTCGATCGCGGCGATGATCTGGCTGACCCTGAGGCCCTCGAGGTCGTCCGCGTCGAACATCGGCGCGGAGAACAGAAAGGTCAGGCGTTGGGAAAAGTTCATCGATGGCCCCGGCGGCACGGTCGCGGGCTGACGTCCCGTGAGCGGGAGCTTAAGACAGCATAGTCGGGGCAGAATCAAGTCGGCCCGGCCGGGCCGATGCGGAGCGCGCGGAGCAACGAATTGCCCCCGACGAGAAAGCCTCCTCGGCGCAGGCGCCGCGCTTCATTCAGCTGTCACCGCGTTCAACTAATCGTGTGCAGCGCGCAACGAGGCTGGCGCAAAAGTTGTCTGCTCGCTGGCCTCCTGTCGCAGCCGTTGTGCTAGGAGTTCTCGGCTTCGTCGCGCGGGCGGAAGCGGCGGGACTGGCGCTTGGGGACAAAGCGCCAGTCAGGTTGACGAGCCGAGGCGATACCGATCGCGCCCGGCTCGTCTCCTCCGCGCTGGCGTAGCTGTACGAAGACTGGCGCCGGAGGCCGCGCGCGTAGCGATGAACCGGGCGTCGCCAAGGCGGCGGAGTGAAGCCCTTGGATTCGGTGATCCTGACTCTCAACGCTGGTTCGTCGTCGCTCAAGTTTGCAGCATTTCGCCTCGCCAACGGAGGCGAGCCGAGCCTGCTTGCCTCAGGGCAAATCGAGGGCATCGGCGCGACTGCGAAAGGCTCAGTTAAGAGCGCGTCGGGCGAGACGGCCGAGCTCAGCTTCGAGCAGTCGCTCGCCCGCGTCGATCATGCGGCGGCGATGGGCGCCATTCTCGGCTGGCTCAAGAAGGCGGGCTACAATTCTTCGATCGCCGCCGTCGGCCACCGCATCGTGCACGGAGGGCCGGATTTTGCCGAACCGATTCTCATCGACGACGGGACTCTCGCGAAGCTGAAGGCGCTCATTCCGCTCGCGCCGCTCCACCAGCCGCACAATGTCGCCGGCGTCGAAGCGGCGATGAAGGCGTTCCCGTCGACGCCGCAAGTCGCGTGCTTCGACACCGCTTTCCATCGTAGCCATCCCTTCATCAACGACACATACGCTCTGCCGCGCTCCTATTACGACGAGGGCATACGTCGCTACGGCTTTCACGGCCTCTCCTACGAGTTCATCACCCGAAAGCTGCGCACGATAGCGCCGCAGATCGCGCGAGAGGACGTGATCATCGCCCATCTCGGCAACGGCGCCTCGATGTGCGCGGTCCATGACGGGCGCGCGGTCGCCACGACAATGGGGTTCACCGCGCTCGATGGGCTCTCCATGGGCACCCGCTGCGGGCAGATCGATCCGGGCGTGGTGCTTTATCTCATGGCCGAAAAGAAGATGAGCGCCGACGCGATATCCGATCTCTTGTGGAAGAACTCGGGGCTCAAGGGCATGTCGGGCTTGTCGCAGGATATGCGCGAGCTCGAGGCGTCCGACAGCCCAGCGGCGCGCGACGCCATCGCTTATTTCGTCGCCCGCATTCGACGCGAACTCGCGAGCCTTGCGGCGACAGTCAACGGCGCCGAGGCGATCGTGTTCACAGCCGGCATCGGCGAACACTCATGGAAAGTGCGCGAGGCGGCGCTCAAGGACATGGAATGGATGGGCGTCCATCTCGACACGCAAGCGAACCGCGCCAACGCGCAGATTATCAGCGCCAAGAATTCGCCGACCATCGTCTTCGTGATCCCGACCAACGAGGAACTCATGATCGCCGAGCACACGGTTACGACGGCGGGCGTCGCCAACTAACGACGCGGATCGCTCAACCTCTAGGTAAACTTACCTATTGCGGACAGCTTGGTTTCATGGCCGACTGTGCCTGTTCTATTCTATTGCGTGTGACGTAGCAATTACAGCTCGAACCATTTGCGCAGCAGACTGATCCAGTTACGATATGGCATCGCCTCACTATGCCATAAGCATACAGACACGTTCTGTGCCGCCTAAACGTGTGTTCATCGAATAGTATTTGAACTATTATAGTATAGTTTGTCACAAGGTTGTTATTTCTATTCCTTCTTTCATACTTTACATAATCTCCGGAGATAGAACATGGCTAAGTCCAGCAACCAACCGGAATCCTCAGATGGAAACGGCGGACGATACAGGCTCGAACTCGTCGGTCTGACCTCTCTCGCCGACCGACCTGGCGTCACTGTCCAGGCGATCGATGCCAAAAACGATGTGCTCTCGTCGCAAAAGGTTGATCAAGACGGCAATTTCGCCCTGCCTGCCGATGTTCTCAGGCGCGCCGCCCACGTCGTGGTTGGAGCCTCGGATGACAAGGATGGCGTCAAGCGGGAGGGAGCGCTTCGCTTTTCGACCGAGGATTTTCGTGCGCAGACGAACACCGGCGTGCTGGCCTTGGCCGAACCGGTCTGGTCGGGATGGCGGTACTATTGGACCTGCGTCAGCGGCAGCGTTCGAGTTTGCCGGCGGCGACCCCGGTGGTTCGACGATCTGATTCAAGCATCGACCAAGGTCTCGGTCCTGGCGAACTCGCGCGCCCTGTTCTCGGCCAGTTCGATACGCCGTGAGTCGACCGTCGCCGATGCGTTGACGCCTTCGTTCGGCGAACTGCTTGCCTGGCCCGTGCGCTGCGCCCCGGTCTGCCGCGGCACGGTCACCGTCTATCGCCGCACCTGTTGCTGCTATCCGATCATCATCGACGACCGGCGTATCATAGACCTGATCCGCGATCTCGAACGTGTCGTGTCGCAGTTGCCCACGCGGGGCATCCCGAAGTTCAAAATCCCCCCACCACCTCCGCCGCCGATCGGCGATCCACTGCAGACGCCGTATTTCAAGGGCGGCGCGCTGAACGAATTGGCGCTCAACGCGGTCATCGATCTTCAGGAGCTCCGCTCGCTGCCGCTTCCTCAGGCCGCGCAATATATCGAGGCGCGGCCGTATCTCCACCACCGACTGTGCGCGTGCGGCGGAGCGGTCAGAGTTGGCAGCGGCTCGCTCCAAGACAGACGGCACGTTCAATGTATGCTGGGTGGAAGCCCTCCGGCTATTCCGACCGAACTGCTTCGATCAATTCGCATACGTTGTGAAGCAGACGATCGGCGGGACGACGACGACAATCTACGACGGCCTCGCCGCGGGCGCCTGGTTCGGCGCCGGCGAGCAGCCCGTACTGACCTCGTATAACCCGAACGCGTTCAGCTGCGACCAGACCGGCGAAGGCGGCGGCGACGCATTCGTGTTCCTCGACCTGATCGGAGACACCGAAAGCCACGAGCTTACCACACCTTCGTCCACCGGCTGGGACCGCGTCGCCACGCCGTCTGCGACGTCCGGCCTCCTGTTCCCGAACCCCGGGCCGCAAGGGCATTTGCGCAACCTTGGCGGAGGCGTCGAACTGACGTTCATTTTCAGCCTCGGCATGCGCGATCCAGCGGTGGGCGCGTACTACTATCGGATTAGCGTCAGCGAGGCGGATGCGAACGGCAATCCCACCGGCACGCGATTCTACTACGGTGACGGGCTGGCTTGGGAAAAAGTCGTCGGGCCGGACATTGTTCCCGAGTCTCTCGGACCGAATCCGGTGGCGAAGAACGGCGAAAGCAACCTCTACCGGATTCCCTACAGCGACGAGGCGTGGGTCGGGTCGGTACGCTATCATGCTTTGATCAACACGCTCGCGGCGAACCTCAACACGCCGCCGGCCACCGACCTCGCGTCGCCAGCGACAAACCGGCTCGTGACGCTGGAGGTTTTCGACGTTAATGGCGTACGGCTGCGTCCCCTCGGGGCGCCGGCCTCGGGTCAGTCGGGCGCGGAGGCGGCAAAGGCGTTCAAGTTCCGTCGATGGTTCCAGCCGGGCGGCAGCGTCGGCGACGACACGGTGGAAGTGCCATTCGCCGCACTGACGCACCTCTTCTGCTGGGACAACCGTCCGCCTGTCGCGGACATCACTCGGCTGGTCATGAACGGCCTGACGTCGGACGAAGAATGCCAGTTCCTCGAAGGGCCCGCGACGTCCGAATTCGCGGTCGAGTATCGCGCCTACGTGGCGGACCAGCGTTTCCAGGAAGCCCACTCGATTGGCTGGTTGCGCGGTCTCAACGCCTCCGCAGCCAACGGCGGCGTGGGATCGTTGCCGACGCCGCTCAGTCCAGCCAACGTCGGCAAGCCGCCGGCGCTGCCAGCGACCAGCGGCTCCAACACGTTCGAGCTGATGCTGACCAGGCTGGATCCGCCCAACCCGCCGGTCGTGCTGCAGCGCTGCTCGTTTGCGGTTACGCTGACGACGTACGCGAAGACCACCAACGGCGAGAACTTCAGTTATCCACAGGCGCAGGAGACCGCCGCATTCGCGCTGGCCATCGATTGACGGGCGCGTTGCGGAGACTGGGCTGTGATCTGGGACGCCGGATTCTGGCCGAGGTTCGTGGTTGGCGCGCTCGCGACGTGGCGGCTGACGCACCTGCTGTCACGCGAGGACGGCCCAGGGGACATCATCGCTTGGGTCCGAGCCTCGCTAGGCGGCGGTTGGGTAGGTCGCCTGTTCGATTGTTTCCAATGCCTGAGCCTGTTCGTTGCGGCGCCGGCCGCGTTGTGGTTGGCGACACGGCTCGCCGACTTTTGGTGGGCGTGGCTCGCACTGTCCGGGGCGGCCTGCCTGCTGGATCGCCTTGGCCAGCCAGCCGTGGCGATCGCCCCGCTACCTCATCCCGTGCAGGAGGAAAATGATGAGCTGCTGCGGCCAGATGCGTAGTCGTGCGAGCGCGGCGCCGCCGCGCGCCATGGCCGCCTCCGCCGGGGTCGCGACGATTGGACCTAAGCGTCGGCCAATCGCGTGGCGACGTCCCTTTACGTTACCGAGACCGTGCGCGCATACTCGTTCGCGGCCCGGTCACGGGCAGGTCGTACATCTTCTCGGGGGCCCAGCCGACGCTCGTTGCACCGCGAGACGCCGATCTCATGCTCGCTACTCGCTCTTTCGCTCGCGCTTAGATTCCCCCGGACCGCGGCCTTCCTAGAAGCCGAGCGCAGCGCGGGCCGCGCGCCAGCGCGCCCGGAGCGCGGCGATGTCCGAGTCGTCCAGCGGAGCCAAGCGCTCGAACACGATTGCGCTGACGCCCTTCTCCAGGTGGAAGACTTCGCCGGTGCGGCGGAACTTCGCGCCGATCCCCTGCCCCGTCAGCATTTCACGCGACGGCACGATAACCGTCTGCTGGTAGTCGGGATCGAGGTGGGTTTGAACCGGGTCCCCGACGATGATGACGGCGCAATCCTTCAGGCTCGCGCCCGGCGGCCCCTCGACGGTGTCGACGTCGGGCATCGTGACGTTCAGCTGGCTCCCGGTCGAGCTCCGCTCCGGCTGGAGCTGCCACAACTCGCCAATGAGTTGGCCGCTGAACGTATAGCTCGAACCGAGCCCGCAGACCTTGGCGTCGGGCTGCGCGCGCTCATCCACCCAATCCTTCAGGCGCTCAAGTTCGGCGAGGTCGGCGCGCGGCGCGCGGGGCAATCCGGCAATCGGCGCGAGGCTCAGCGAATGGAGCGTCGCCGCCACCGGTGAGAGCGTGACCGCGCCAAGCGCGGCGACGCCGAGGAACGCGACGCGCGGCGCCTGCTTGAAGAGGATCATCAGCGAAGCTGCGATCGGCACGACGATCGCTGGCGCGATGAGGTCGAGATGGTGGATGTAGGGGGTTTGGATGCGCAGGAACAGCACGCCTGCAACGCCAGCCGCGCCAAGAGTGAGACGCAGCAGACGTCTGTCGCGGGAGCGCATCCAAAGGAACGCCGCCCCGGCCAGCGCGGCGAGCGCGGGAATAAGCCCAACCCAGTCCCCGAGCTCACGCAGGAACACGTCCGCAGGCTTGCGATAGCCGGCGTAAGTCTGGGCATAGTCATGCGCCCCGAAGTTCGGGGCCCAATCGATGAGGACCGGGCTTAGGAGCGCGAGCAGGGTCAGGGCGCCGATTGCGGCCGCCGTGACAGCGTCCTTCCAGCGAAAGTGCGCGCCTCTCTTCAGCGCGATGGACCCAACCTCGAGCGCCAGCATGACGACGATTCCCGCGGCGGCGAAGGCGTACCAGCGTCGGAACGCGAACATCGCGTACAAGGTGAGCGCGAGAGCGAGTGCGACGCGGCGAGTCATGGGCTCGACGCGCGCGTCGAGGCCTTGTCGCAACGCGAGCAAGCGGGCGAGGCGTTCGGCGAGCTTGAGCGCGCAGACAACCAGCACGAGACCGCCGACGTCGGGCATGCCGCGCGCGGCGACCGCCATTGCCGCGGGGTAAGCAACGAAGACGGCGGCGACTCCAAAAGCCAGCTGTGCGTCACGCATCGTCAGCTTGACCCGCGACCTCATCCTGAGGAGCCTGCGCAGCGGCGTCTCGAAGGATGCTCCAGTGTGCATGGGCGTTCATGTGAGCTCGCGCGTCCTTCGAGGCCGCTTCGCGGCGCCTCAGGACGAGGTTGGTGGATACCGTCAGGCTTCGTCTGGACGCAACCAGCTTGCCGCGCGCAATCGCGCGCCAGGATCGCGAGCGCCAAAGCAGCCGGAGCGGCATAGAGGGCGAGGATCGCGAAGGTATAAATCGCGCGCGACGTCGGCTCGGTCGCCGCGAGGAGCAGACCCGGAACCAATGCCGGCGCCCAGGAATAGTCTTGCGTGACGGACTGGACGGCCGCGCTGAGCAGCAGCGGCCAGTTTCCCGCGTCGGCCAATCGCGCGACCACCATCGCAATGCCGCGATAGGTCATGAAGTCGGCGATCATGAGATCGCGCGAGGCGAGCACGAGATAGGCTGCGTAGGCCGACAGAAGGGCGAGCGTAACGGCGAACAGCGCCGCCAACGGCCATGAAACCTTGGGGCGCGCTCCCGCGGTGCGCGCGAGCCACACGGCGAGCCCGACGCCGAACGCAACGGAAGCGAAACTGGCGAGGCTCAGCCTCGCATCCGGACTGACAAGCGCACAGAGAACGACAATTGCGGCGCCAGCGGCAACGGCGCTTGTGAACTTGGATAGCGCCGCATCGTCGAGCGTGAAAGCCAACGCAAGCGCCGCAAGTCCCGTGAAGCCTGTAAGGGCAGTCAGAATGATTGCCGGCGCGCCAGGCGCTGCGCGATAAAAGAGAAGGGCGATCGACGCCATAAGCGCCAGGCCCGCAAGCGCCGCGAAACTTCGTTTGGCGGACCGACGCGGCAGGGAGAGGGAACGCGGGACGACGGCGGTCACGCGCGATAGTCTAATCGGCAACGGTTAAGGATTTTGGGCGCCAGACTTCCTCCCCCTTGTTGGGGCGGGTGCGCGAACGCCATCGATTCGACCAAGACGCCACAGCTCCAAGGAGTATTGGCGCTCGATCGCTCGCGATAATGAGGCGGCCCCCGAAACCGCGCCATGCTCTTGCGGCGCGGTCCGATCAGGCAAGCCTGTTACTTCCCCGCGAGCCGATCGGCGAACAGCGCGACTGTCTTTGCGTAAATCTCCGCCGAGTTCCATTGCAGGATGGCGGCGAAGTTGGGCTCGCCTTCGTTCCAGCCCGCGCCAGATTGCCAGCCATGCCCCTTGAGGAACGCCGCGGTCGACGCGAGCGCGTCGGCGGAATTGTGGATGAGGTCTGGCGTCCCCGAACCGTCAGGCGTGGTCGCGTACATGAGATAGGCGGATGGCATGAGCTGCGTCTGGCCAACCTCGCCCGCCCAGGCCCCCCGCAAAGCGCGCGGCTGCGTGACAATGCCCCGGTCAACGAGGGCGATCGCATCGATAAGCTCGGCGCGGAACCGTTGCGGGCGTCGACAGTCCCAGGCCAGAGTTGCAAGGGCGCTATAGGTGGGGAACGAGCCGATGTCGCCGCCAAAGCCCGTCTCCTGGCCCCAGATCGCCACGAGCACAGGCGCCGGCACGCCGAAGCGCTGCTCGATCTGCGCGAGCGGCGCGGCATAGCGCTTGAGCTCGGCCTTGCCCCGCGCGACCATTCCCGGGGAGACGTGAGCTGCGGCGAAGCTGGCGAAGTTATGCCCGAACATGGCGGCGCCGCCGTCGTGCCGCTTGACCGTTGGGTCATAAGAGACGCCGTCGAGCGCCGCATCGACGGCTCTGCGCGACAGGCCGTCCATCACCGCGACTTCCTTGAAGGAGGCGAGCCAGGCGCCGAAGCCCTCGCCGTTTTTGCCGCAATCTTCCGCATGAGCGGGCGCAGCTGCAAGAATGGCCGCAGCTGCGACGAATGCCAATGCTCTCAATGTCTTCCCCAAATCACGCATGCCCCATCGCGAAAGCGCGCGATGCGAATCGCGCCGCTCACATTCCGGGAATATGCATGATTTCGATGACTTCGACCCAGGCGCCGGGGATCTGGAGATGCGGATGATCCTTGCCGAACAGCTTTGTCGCGGCTTCTGCATTTTCGGCTTGCACGATCGAATAGCCCCCGATCCCGTTCTTGGTGTCGGAAGCGCCTTTGGCGTCGACTCGCTTGGTCTTGCCCAACGGCGCCCCGCCATCGACGAGCGACGCCTTATGGTCGCCCATCCATTTCATCCACCCCTCCATGCCTTTCTTCTGCTGCTCGGGAGTGGACTCCTTCATCATCCTCTCAAAGTCGGCGGCATTGGCCATGTACAGGACCATGAACTTTTTCATTGGCTAATCCTCCCATTGAAACGAACAAACGCAATATCAGCTTGAGACGCGCAGCTTTTACGCGCTTTCCTGCGGCCCGACAATGACGCCAAGCGCCGGCTCGAATCGCGACCTGATCAGGCCGTCGGCGGCTCCGGCCACGGCCTCTCCTCGTACGCCCGAATGGCCTCGAAGGTGCGGGCGATCGCAAGCACGCCAAGGTCGTCAAATCGACGGCCGATGATCTGCAACCCGATCGGCAGGCCCTCGGAATCGTAGCCGCAATTGACCGACGCCGCCGGCTGCTCGGACATATTGAAGGCGACGGTGAAACCGACTTGCGGAAACGGATGCAGCGGATCGCGGCTCGGAGAGGGCCATTCGGCTGGAAAGGCGGTCATCGGCGCGGTTGGCGAGAGAACGCAGTCGAACGCCTGCGTCGCCGCGACCGTCGCCTTGCGCATCTCGGGTATCCGGTCGAAGCCGCGGAACACCTCGACGCCAGAAAACCCCACCGCGGATTCCGCCCAATCCCGAATGAACGGCAACACGAGAGCACGCCGCTCGGCCGGCAGCGCGCTAATGTCGCTGAGCGCGCGCGCGCGCCAGAACATGTCGAGTCCGTCGAGCATGTCCTGTGTCAGGAATGGCTTGAGCGGCTCCACATGCGCGCCCGCGGCCTCGAAGTCCTTCGCGGCGCGCTGGACGGCGGCCTTCACTTCCGGCGTCGGCGGCGCGCCGCAACCCGCCTCCAATAGCAGGCCGACGCGCAGGCCTTTGAGCGGCGCGGGCTCGACGATCCAGTCAAGCTTCTCGTATTTGAGGCTCGCATAGTCGCGGACATCGGGCAGCGATAAGGTCGCCATCATCAACGCGGCGTCGTCGACGTCACGCGTCATCGGGCCGGCCACGCGGCCGGTGTAGGGCGGGTCGATCGGGATCCGTCCGCCGCTCGGCTTGAGGCCGAAAATGCCGCACCAGCCGGCCGGCAAGCGCACCGAGCCGCCGATGTCGGTGCCAAGGTGCAGCGGACCGTAGAGCGCCGCCGCCGCCGCGCCCGCGCCAGACGACGAGCCGCCCGGATTGCGGTCGAGCTTCCACGGGTTGCGCGCCAGCGGATGGAAGCTCGATAGCCCCGACGACAGCATGCCGTAGTCCGGCATCGTCGTCTTGGTGAAGATGATCGCGCCCGCCTCGCGCAAGCGCTGAGCCGGCGGCGCGTCCTCCTTCTGCGGCGTTATGTGTTCCGCCGCAGTGCCAACCGGCTTTGGCTCTCCCTTGGTCGCGATATTGTCCTTGACCGTCACCGGCACGCCGTCGAGCGGACCGATCGGCTCAGCCCTGGCCCAGCGCGCTTCGGAGGCGCGCGCCTCTTTCAGCGCCCGCTCCGGAGCATAAAGATAGGTTGCGTGAATATGAGGTTCGAAAGCTTCGACGCGCTCGATCACCGACTTCATCGCCTCGACCGGCGACAATTCGCGCGTTCGGTAGAGGCGCAGCATCTCCAGCGCCGACATACGAAATGGCTGGGTGCTCAAAGCTTTGGCTGTCCTCGCGTGCTGGGTCATTGCCACGCCATCGTCGAGAGATCGTTGACGAAGATCGGCGCGTTCTTCCACAGGCCCTTGAGCTTCGCATCGGCGACGGTCACGTTCGGCAACTGGAACAAGAACGCGTTGACGCTGTCCTCGGCGAGCTTCTTTTGCGCTTCGCCGAGCGCCGCCTTGTAGGCCTCGAGATTCGGCGCCGACGTCACCTTCTCGTAGATCGCCTTGAACGCCGGGCTGTCATACTGGAAGTAGTAGTTCGGATTGGCGTAGATGCCGATGTCGAGCGGCTCGACATGGCTGATGATGGTCAGATCGTAGTTCTTGTCCTTGTAGACGCCGCTTAGCCACTGCGCCCATTCGACGTTCTGGATCTTGGCGTTGATCCCAACGTCGGCGAGCTCAGCGGCGATGATCTCGCCGCCCTGACGCGCGTAAGGGGGCGGCGGCAGGATGAGGCTGAGCTCGAGCGGCGTCGTGACGCCCGCTTCCTTCAACAGCGCCTTCGCCTTCTCGGGATCGTGCGGATACATCCCCGTGAGGTCGACGTAACCGGGGTCGTTCGGCGTCATGTGGCTGCCGATCGGCGCGCCGAGGCCGTTCTGAGCCCCGTCGATGATCGCCTTGCGGTCGAGCGCATAGGCGATCGCCTGACGCACACGCACATCGTCGAGCGGCTTCTTCTTGTTGTTCATGCCGAGGATGGTCTTGCCCTCGGTGCCGCCGACCAGCACCTGGAACCGGGGATCGCTCTTGAACTGGTCGAGGGCCTGGTTATTGGCGAAGCGCGGGAACGCGTCGACGTCGCCCGCGAGCATCGCCGCGACCGCCGCCGAGGGATCGGAGATGAAGCGGAAGGTCGCGTGGGCGAGCGGGATCTTCGCCGCGTCGCGGAAGCCGTCCCACTTGTCGAGCGTGATGCTCGAACCCTTTTCCCAGGAGGCAAGCTTGTAAGGGCCGGTGCCGACAGGATTGGTGACATCGGTCGTCGCGCTCTTCTCGTCGAGGATGACCGCCGTATCCATGCCGAGACGATAAAGCGCCTCGAAGCTCGGCTGCTTGAACTTGAGCACCACCGTCATCGGATCGGGCGTGTCGATCGATTCGATCGAGGCGAAGAAGGCCTTGTCCTTGTTCGTCGAACTCCTTGGCGGCGTAGCGCTCGAAGGAGTACTTGACGTCCTTGGACGAGAACGGCTCGTCGTCCTGAAACTTGACGTTCGGCTTAAGCGTGAAGGTGAGGGTCTTGAGATCGGGCGAGAAGTCCCATTTCTCGGCCAAGAGCGGCGTCACCGAGAAGTCCTCGTTGATCTTCGTCAGGCCCTCGAAGATGTTGTAGTGCGTGACCTCGCCGATCGCCGCCGCCGGCGCGCTGGTCGGATCGAGCCCCGGCGGTTCGAGCACCATGCCGATCGTCACGCTGTCCTTGGCGAAGGCGGCGCCCGCTGACGCCATGAAGGCAAGAACAAGCGTGGCGAAAAATCGGTGGGCGCGGCGCATCGAACGCTCCAAGGCTGGTGAGAAGCCTGAGCATAGCACCGCAAGACGCGAGAGCGTCAAGCGAAAGTCCCTCCTCCCCGGTCAGGGGAGAAGGGACCTAAACGCGACTATAAGGAAAAAGCCGGAGACGCTCAGTTCGAGCTCGGGCCGCCGGCCGGACGGGCCCGGCGTTCGGCCATGAACCGATCGAACTCCTCGCGATCCTTGGCGCGGCGAATCGCGTCCGAATATTCGGCGAACTCGCGCTGCGCCTCGTCGAGCTTACGGCGCTCTTCGTCGAGGCGCGACAGTTCGGCAGTCCGCCATTCGTTGAAAGCGGCGTTGCCAGTCGAAGCGCCGTAGTAACCGCGCGCGCGGTTCACGGCGCCGCACCCCCAGGAAGAAGAATTGCCCGACATCATGGTGCGCGCATCCTGCCATTTGTTGGTCGCCAGCGTCTGCAGATCCGGCCCGCCGTAGCGGCGCTGCCAGAACTTGTAGCCGAGGATCGCAAGACCGATCGGCCAAAAGACGATGAAGCCAAGAACCATTGCGATGATTTCGAACGCCGACCAGCGCGACCCGCCGCTCTGCCGCCAACGCGCGCCGGCCCAATCGCCCGCGCCAAACTCTCGCGCGCCATACGAACCACCCATGGCGCCATCTGCAGTGCCCATACCGAGCCTCCAATGTCCTCTCGCGCGCGCCGCTCCATGAGAGCGGTCGCTGACGCGCATATGAGATTGGGAGCGGCCAAGCGGCGTACAAGGGCTTTCGGATGTAATAAATCATTACATTAATGTCAGCGACGCTGACCTAATCGAGAGGGAAGTGGCACGCGACCTTGCGGCTTCCGTCGCCCTTCGTTTCAAGCATTGGCGCCTCCTCGCGACAGCGCGGACGGGCGAAAGCGCAGCGCGAAGCGTAGGGACAGCCCCCGGCAGTTTCGAGTTCCCCGCCAGGAACATGGCCCTGCTCGTCATTGCGAGCGAAGCGAAGCGATCCAGGGGATGAAGGGCTGGAGCGGCGGCCCTGGATCGCCGCGTCGCTACGCTCCTCGCGATGACGGCTCCTTTCGGATGGATTCTGATCTAAGGACGCGGGTGGCTGAACGCGCGTCGGCTGGTCGAGGCGCGGCGTGGCGTCGACCAGTTCGCGCGTATAGGGGTGCGCCGGGCTGGCGAACAAGGCGGCGGTTTCGCCGATCTCGACGATGCGTCCGCGATACATGACCGCGGTCGTCTCACAGATATGCGCGACGACGGCGAGATCATGGCTGATCAAGAGAAAGGTCACGCCCGCCTCGCGCTCGAGATCGCTCATGAGGTTCAGCGTCTGCGCCTGCACCGAGACGTCGAGCGCCGACACCGGCTCGTCGGCGACGACCAGCCTCGGCCGAGTGATGAGCGCGCGCGCGATGGCGATGCGCTGGCGCTGGCCGCCGGAAAACTCATGCGGATGCTTCAAAGCGTCGGAGGCCTTGAGGCCGACGGCCTCGAGTGAGGCTCGCACGCGGGCGCGGCGCTCGGCGCCCGTCGCTCCGCCAAGCGCCGCCAGCGGCTCGGCGACGATTTTCTCCACCCGCTGGCGCGGATCGAGCGACCCATAGGGGTCCTGGAAGATCATTTGCATATGCGCGCGCATGGGCCGCAATTCGCGTCGCGACAAATCGAACAGCGAGCGTCCCTGAAGACGCACAACGCCCGAATCCGGACGGTCAAGCGCGAGAGCGATGCGCGCCAGCGTCGACTTGCCGGAGCCCGATTCGCCGACGATGCCGAACGAGCGCCCTTGGTGCATCGAGAAGCTGATTCCGGCCAGCGCCGGGCGCGCATTCTTGCGCGCGAACGGGCCGACGCCCGGCAAGCGGTAGGTCTTGATCAGCGAAGAAACCTCGAGCAGCGGGGCCTCGCTCACGGCGCGAACCCCACTTCGACGGCGCGATGACAGCGGGAGAGATGGCCTTCGCCGAAGGCGACCTCCGGCGGCGCCACAGTGCGGCAGATGGGAACCGTGAGCGCGCACCGGCCGGCGAAGGGGCAGCCGACGCGGTGGTCTTGCGCAACGGGCGGCGTGCCGGGGATAGTCTTCAAGCGAGCACCACGCGGCGCGCCCGGTCGCGGTCGGGCCTCGAGCAGCGCCAGCGTGTAAGGGTTTCTAGGCTCGCGCAACACCGCTTCGACCGGCCCGCTCTCCATGATCATGCCCGCGTACATGACGATGACGCGGTCGCAGTGCCCGGCGATCACCGCGAGATCGTGACTCACGAGCAGAATCGCCATCTTCGATTCCGACTTGAGGCCGTCGATGAGCGCGAGAATGCGCGCCTGCACCGTGACGTCGAGCGCCGTGGTCGGCTCGTCGGCAATGACGAGGCGCGGCGAACAGCCGATCGCCATTGCGATCATCGCGCGCTGCCGTTCGCCGCCGGACAGCGCGAACGGATAGGATCGGGCCGCGCGTTCCGGCTCGGCCAATCGCACATGGTCGAGCAACTGGACCGCGCGCGCCTGCGCCTCACGCTTGCTCAGGCCCCGATGCAGCATCAGCGGTTCGGCGACTTGCGCCCCAACGCGGCGCAATGGATTGAGAGCCGTCATCGGCTCCTGGAAGATCATGGCGATGCGATCGCCACGCAATTGAAGCATTGCATCTTCGTCGAGACCGACGAGCTCTTGCCCCTCGAAGCGGATCGAACCGGAGACCCGCGCCCCCTCAGGCGTCAAGGCCATCAGCGCAAGCGCCGTCATCGTCTTGCCGGAGCCGAACTCACCGACCATGCCGAGACTCTCGCCCTCGCCAAGCGAAAACGACGTCCGATCGACGACGCGCTGCAGTCCCCCGGGCGTCGCGACATCGACAGAGAGCTCGGAGACCTCGAGCAGCATTAGCTCCGGGCCTTGAGTTTCGGATCGAGCGCATCGCGCAACCCGTCGCCAAGCAGATTGAGACCCAAGACGCTGAGCGCGATCGCGACGCCCGGATAAAGCGCGAGTCGCGGCGCGTTGTAGAGGACATTCTGGGCGTCGGCGAGCATCTTGCCCCACGACGTTTGCGGCGGCTGCGCGCCGAGGCCGAGGTAGGAAAGCGCCGCCTCGGCCAGAATGGCGATCGCGAATTGAATCGTCGCCTGAACGATCAGCGCAGGCGCGATATTGGGCAACACGTGATCGATCGCGATGGCGATCGGGCCCCTGCCCGCGGCGCGGGCGGCGAGCGCGTATTCCCGGGAGAGAACGCCATTGGCGGTGGCGCGCGTGAGCTTCGCGATGATCGGCACGTTGTAGACGCCGATCGCGATGATGGCGTTGACGACGCCCGGACCGAAGGTCGAAGTCAGCATGATCGCCAGAAGGAGCGCGGGGAACGCGAAGACGAAGTCGCTGAGCTTCATGAGTCCGTCTTCGACGAGGCCCTTGGAGAACGCCGCGATCAGGCCGAGAACGATTCCGAACGCGAGTCCGATGCCGACCGCGATGACGCCAACCAGAATCGAGACGCGAGAGCCCGCCAGGATCTGAGAAGCGACATCGCGTCCGAGATTGTCGGTCCCGAACCAGTGAGCGTGCGATGGAGGCGCGAGCTTGTGGGGGATGTCGATCGCGGTCGGCGGATACGGCGTCCAGATAAGCGACAAGACGGCCGCGGCGATCAGCACGGCGACGAGCGTGGCGCCGAGCCATAGGCTCAAGCCCCCGCGCGTTCGAAACCGGGCGGATAAGGTCACGCCGCGGAGGCCCTCAGCCTCGGGTCGATCGCGGCGCAGGCGAGGTCGACAACGAAGTTGAGTGCTATCACGATGACCGCCAGCAGCATCACCCCATTCTCGACCACCAATGTGTCGCGGTTGGAGATCGACTGCAGCATCAGCCGGCCCAGTCCCGGCAGGACGAACACGTTCTCGACCACGATCGCGCCCGCAATCAGATTGGCGAATTGCAGCCCCATGATGGTAAGGATGGGCGTCAGCGCGTTCGGCAAGGCGTGGCGCCAGATCGCGGCGCGACGCGAGACGCCCTTGGCGCGCGCAGTGCGCATGAAGTCCTCATTCAGCGCCTCGATGACCGCGGACCTGGTGACGCGCGTGACGATCGCCGCCTGCGCGGCGCCAAGTGCGATCGCTGGAAGGATCAGCGCGCCAAACGCTCGAGCGGGGTGCGCCCAACCAGGAAACCCGCCAGCGGGAACAAGTCTCAGCGTCACCGCGAAGACGAGAACGAGCAGGATCGCCAGCCAGAAGTTCGGCACGGCGATACCGATCTGGCTGAAACCCATGACGATCGCGTCGCCCGCGCGACCGCGCCGATCCGCGGCATAGACGCCGGCGGCAAGCCCGATAATTGCGGCGAGCGCCATCGCCATCAGCGCCAGCGGCGCGCTGACCGCAAGGCTCGAGGCGATCAGCGGAGCGATCGGAGAGCCATAGGCGTAAGAGAGGCCGAGATCGCCGTGCAGGGCGCCGAGGATCCAGCGCGCATAGCGGATGGGCGCCGGCAGATCGAGCCCGAGCTTGTGCGAGAGCGCCGCGACCGCCTCGGGCGTCGCCGTCGGCCCCAGCATGGTCTGCGCCGCGTCGCCCGGGAGGATCTGCATAACCGCGAACACGACGAGCGAGGCGAACAGAAGCGTTACGACGAAGAGAGCGACCCGTTGTCCTACGTACAGCAGCATCGCGTTGAGGCTAGCGAGCGCTCATGAAGTCTTCCCGGCCAGCTGCGCGGCAAGACGCAGGGAGATCTCCTGCGACAGCGAGCGCGCCAAGCGAATCTCAGCGTCTCGCGCGGCGCGCAGATCGTTATAGCGCTGCTGGGAGCGATCGTAAGACGCGTTCGCGCTCGGCGACGCCAGTGAGCACCTGCGCGCCGCCGTCGGCCTTGTTCAAAGTGTATTTCGCCTCGGCCGGTCAGGGTCGCCGAAGTCGCGACGTTGGTGAGCGAGCTGACCGTAGGCGTCGACGTGCCGATCGCGACAGTCACGGTGAGCTTATATTTTGGCGTCGGCGTCTGACCGGTCCCGTTCAGATCGGTGGTCAGATTGTCGGCCAGGTAATGGCCGATGCGGTCCTTGATCGGCTGGACTTCGATCGCGCGAAGATCCTCCACCAGTCCCGGGTGCGCGGCCTCGCTGTAGAGCGGCTGGAAGCAGCCGGCGAGCACGCTTGCGAGCGCGAGCGTCACGAGGACGCCAAGACACCTAGACCACGACATTGACGATCCTGTGCGGCACGACGATCACACGGCGGCGCGGCTTATTATCCATCGCCCGCACGACGGCGTCGAGGGCCAGCGCCGCGCGCTCGACCCGCTCCTTATCAGCCTCGCGCTCGATCGTAAGCTCGCCCCGCTTCTTGCCGTTAACCTGCACGACATAGGTGACATCGGCCGAGGCGATCAGGCTGCGGTCGGCGACCGGCCACGGGCTCTGGGCGACGAAGGTCTTGTGGCCAAGCACCTCCCAGCATTCTTCCGCCAGATGCGGCATCATCGGCGCGAAGCAATGGATGAGACTATCGCCGGCCTCGGCGAAGGCTGAGCGCAGATCGTCGGCGACCGGCGCCTCGCTGATCGCGCCCACCGCCGCGCCGAGTTCGTTGGCCAGCTCGTAGATCGTCGCGATGCAGACGTTGAAACGCAGGCGATCGATCTCGTCCTCGATCTTGGCCAGCGCGGTGTGCGCAATCCGGCGGATGCGTTGCGCCTCCTCGCCATATTGCGCGGGCGGCGACGGGCGCTCCGGCCCGACGATGCGCTCGATCTCGCAAATCAGGCGCCAGAGGCGTTGCGTCTGCTTGAACGAGCCCTGGACGCCAGCCTCGGTCCAGATGACGTCGCGCTCCGGGGGCGAGTCGGAGAGCATGAACCATCGCGCCGTGTCGGCGCCGTAGGTCGAGATGATCTCGTCCGGATCGATGGTGTTGCGCTTGGACTTCGACATCTTCTCGTTGCGGGCCGATCTCGACCGGGTCGTCGCCGGCAAGGAGAAAGGCGCGGCGGTCATTCCCGTCTGCTTCGACGCGCACTTCGGACGGCGCGAGCCACTGGCCTTCTTCGCCGCGATAGGTCTCGTGCACCACCATGCCCTGGGTGAAGAGGCCGGCGAACGGTTCGTCGAGACCGAGATAGCCGCACTTGCGCATGGCGCGGGTGAAGAAGCGCGAATAGAGAAGATGCAAAATCGCGTGCTCGATGCCGCCGATATACTGGTCGACCGCCAGCCAATGGTCGGCCATTGCCGGATTGTCCGGCGCCGAGGCGTTGTGCGGATCGGTGAAGCGCACGAAGTACCACGACGAATCCACGAACGTGTCCATCGTGTCGGTCTCGCGCGTCGCTGCGCGACCGCATTGCGGACAGGCGACGTGCTTCCATGTCGGATGGCGGTTGAGCGGATTGCCGGGCTGATCGAAGCTCACGTCTTCCGGCAGCTTGACCGGCAAGTCCTTCGCCGGAACCGGCACGACGCCGTCGGTCGGGCAATGGATGATCGGGATCGGGCAGCCCCAATAGCGCTGGCGGGAAATGCCCCAATCCCTGAGCTTGTAGTTGATCTGCCGCTTGGCCTGCGGCTCGCCGTCAAGCGTGATCTGCTCGAGCCGGCGCGAAACGTCTTCTTTGGCCTGCTCGACCGTCATGCCGTCGAGAAAGCGCGAATTGATCATCACCCCATTGCCGTCATAGGCGACGTCATCGATGGTGAAGTTCGCGGGATCGAGCTCGGGCGGACACACCACCGGGGTCACGCCCAGGCCATAGGCGCGGACAAAATCGAGGTCGCGCTGATCGTGGGCGGGGCAGCCGAAAATCGCGCCCGAGCCGTACTCCATCAGAACGAAATTGGCGACGTAAATGGGCAAGCGCCATTCGGGGTCGAACGGGTGCAGCACTTTAAGGCCCGTGTCGTAGCCCTTCTTCTCCGCCGTCTCGATCGCGGCGACCGACGTGCCGATCTTGCGCGTCTCCTCGATGAACGCATGAAGCGCCGGGTCGTGCTTCGCGGCCGCGGCGGCCAGCGGATGGTCAGGCGCGATCGCCATGAACTTCGCGCCGAACAACGTGTCGGGCCGTGTCGTATAGATGTCGAGTTCGCTCGTCTCGGGTTCGCCCTTGAGCGCGCCGAGCGTCGCCGGATCGATGACGAACCGGACCGACAGGCCCTCCGAACGCCCGATCCAGTTCTTCTGCATCAGGCGGACTTTTTCCGGCCAGCGCTCGAGATGATCGAGGCTCGCCAGCAGATCGTCGGAATAGTCGGTGATCTTGAGGAACCATTGGGTGAGCTCGCGCTGCTCGACCGGCGCGCCCGAGCGCCAGCCGCGCCCGTCGATCACCTGCTCGTTGGCGAGCACCGTCTGATCGACCGGGTCCCAATTGACCTTCGATTTCTTGCGCGCGACCAGGCCAGCGGCGAGGAAATCGAGGAACAGCTTCTGCTGGTGCTTGTAATAGCTCGGATCGCAGGTCGCGATCTCGCGCGACCAGTCGAGCGAGAGCCCCATCGACTGCAATTGCGCCCGCATGGCGGCGATGTTGGCGTAGGTCCATTCCGCAGGACTGGTGTTGTTCTGCATGGCGGCGTTCTCGGCCGGCAGCCCGAACGCGTCCCAGCCCATCGGGTGGAGGACATTGAACCCCCGCGCGCGCCGATAGCGCGCCACCACGTCGCCCATGGCGTAGTTGCGCACATGGCCCATATGGATGCGCCCCGACGGATAGGGGAACATCTCGAGCACATAATATTTCGGGCGCGGGTCGTCGTTTTCGGTCTTGAAGATCTGCGCATCCGCCCAGGCTTTTCGCCATTTGGCCTCGGATTCGCGCACGTTGTATCGTTCGGGCCGCATTACGGGGGCGTACTCTGGGAAAACCGGGATTTGTGCATGTAACGCACATTTGGTGGGTGCGCGGCAAAAATCACGATTTGCCGGGAGGGTCAAATGGCCGCTTCCGGGTCAGGGGCGCGCTTCTGGGCCTGCGTTCTCCGCTATGCCAACCCGCAGGATGACCCCTGTCGAAGTTCCGCTGACGCAAAACGAACTTGCCGGGCCCGCCAATCTGTCGCGCAATTCCGTCGCCACGATGCTGCAACGGCCTGCGGCGCGTGGATTTGCAGAGGTTGGCTATGGAACGATGACCGGTCGCGCCCCGGCTGCGTTGCGAGCCTTTGTCGATCAAGGGCGATATCTGGGTGAACGGGTATTAGTGCGTGCGGCGCACAAATCTGCGGTGTGCCGAGAGGGTCAAATGACGCGGGCCTGCGCCAAATTCGGTTTTCGCTCGACATTTGTGGCCAATCCAGATGCGGCGCTTGGCGGGTGACGCAGCTGGTTGCGACCCATTATTCAGGCGGTCGGCGAAGTCGCGCTCGAAATCGCCAATAAAGCTGGCGAAGCGGAACAGGAATGATCAAAAATGCGATTGTATTGGAACACCATCGCGACGCCGCAAGAACCGACCGGTGCGAGACCAAGACCAGAGCATTCGTCTCCCTGCGCGGGTTCGATTGATTTTTCTTGGCGAATATCAGAAATTTTGGATATGATACGTCTGATGCCAGAAATACGGAGACGCTTGCGACCTTGACCCGTTTCGCTCACAACCCAAGACGCGAGTTGAAGCACGGCCAGATTTTTTTATTTGGATTCGCTGTAACCCATTGAAAAGTCCCAGTTTCGGCCAAAGAAAAACAAGGAAATGCAAGCCTTTTTCCTTGGTTTTCCTTGGATTGTCTTGGAGGAACTTCGCGCCTTGGTTGTGCTCGTGACCGCCCGACGCGCTCAGGGCCTACCCCTGCAGCAGCAGGCGGCGGGCCTCGTCGTAGACGGCCCGGTCGCCGGCGGCGATGATCCGGCCCCCCTTGGCGGCGTTCTCGCCGTCCCAGGTCGTCACCACGCCGCCTGCCCCCTCGATGATCGGCGCGAGCGCGACGATGTCGTGCGGTTTGAGGTTGGTCTCGATCACCAGGTCGACGAAGCCCGCCGCGAGCGCGCAATAGGCGTAACAATCGCCGCCGTAGCGCGTGAGCCGGACTTGGCTTTCGACCCGCACATAGGCGGCCCGATCGGAATCGTCCCGAATCAGCAACGGGCTTGTGGTCGCGAGGGTCGCCTCGGCAAGGGTCGCGCAGCCGCGCGTATGCAGGCTCCGGGTCGCCCATTCAGCAGGCGGCCGATCGCCATGCGAGGGCGCGAGCGTGCGCGAGCTCGCGCGCTTGCCATCGCCATAGAACCGCTCGCGCGTGAATGGCTGGGCCATCATGCCATAGACCGGCTGGCCGTGATGCATGAGCCCGATCAACGTGCCCCAGGTCGGCAGCCCGGAAACGAAGCTCTTGGTCCCGTCGATCGGATCGAGGACCCAGACATATTCCGCCTCGGGGCGATCCTGCCCATATTCCTCACCGATCACCCCGTGGGCGGGAAACGTCTGCCCGATCAGCCGCCGCATAGCCGCCTCGGCGCCCCGGTCGGCCTCGGTGACGGGATCGAACACCCCGCCCAGCGACTTGTCTTCGGCGCGAATCGCGCTGCGAAAAAATGGGAGAATCACCTCGCCCGAGACCTGTGCGAGTCGTTCCACGAAGGCGGCAAAGTCAACTGCGGTCATCCAAAGGCCTCACAAACGCGTGAAACTTCATGCCCACTTTGCATATCTGCTATCCATATTAGTGATAGTATAGCCTGGGCGACTCTCAACTATATCGTTTTATCTCATTGAGATCGCTATGTTATTGTCTGATGGATCGCTCTAGGCGCGTTTAGACAGGAATGCCACAGTGCTCCGGATTCGGCGGGTCTGTCATCCACAGGGCGAAGAAAACACTTGCAACGGCGGAGGTCCGAGACGATATTGTTGCGGTGCGGCATGACCTGCCGCATATGCCCTCCTTGGGCGTTTCCTCCCTAAACTCAAGGCCGCCATGGCGACATGGCGGCCTCCTTTTTTCTCCCGTTCCCTTCATCTTGTGATTTGTGCGCCGCGCTCGGTCTTGCTGCGGTGCAGCATTCATGGCGTCGTCGGCCCCGCACTCGGTTCATTCGGCCGCCAGGCGGCCCGCCTCCGGGTTACCGCCCAGTTCCAGCGCCAGCGCCTTCGCCGCGGCGAACAGATCCTGCTGTAACGCGGGCCACCGTTCTGTTCGGACAATCCTGCGCTCATCGAGGTAGAGCGCCCGGGCGATCTCAATCTGAACCGCATGGACGCCGTCCGCGGGCGAGCCGAAATGCTCGGTGATATAACCCCCAGCGAATGGCTTATTGCGGCGGACGCGATAGCCCGCGCGCTTGAGGCTCGATTCCAGAACGTCCACGATCGGGGGCGCCGCGCTTGCGCCATATCGGTCGCCCAGCACAATATCGAGTCCACTGACATCGGCGGCGTTCGAGGGCATCGAGTGGCAGTCGAGCAGCACCGAAACCCCGAACCAGCCGCGCGCGCGCTCAATCAGGGCCTGCAATTGCGCGTGATAGGGCCGGTAGAGCGTCTCGATCCGCCGGAGACCATCAGCGACCGGAATCGGCTTCCTGTAGATTGGCTGGGCGTCGCCAACCACTCTGGGAATCGTCCCCAGCCCGACCGCAACTCTTAAAGAGCGGGTGTTTGCGAAGTCCGGCAGGCGGCCATCGAAAATCTGCGGGTCGAGTTCGTACGGCTCTCGGTTCACATCGAGGTAAGCGCGAGGGAACAATGCCCGCAACAATGGCGCGCCGAGCTCGACACAAGGCAAAAACAGCTCGTCAACGAAAGCGTCCTCCGAGCGGCGCAGGGTCAGTGGATCCAGCCGCGAGGCGGCAAGAAAGCGCTGAGGATAGGTCGATCCGGAATGGGGCGAACTGAAAACGAGAGGAGTAGCCAGCCGCGACGGCTCGATCGTCTCGCACGCACGATCGAAGTCCTGGACTGCAGTCCCTTCGACCTGTTCCATCGGCCCTCCGACCAGCGCTTGCAACGAGCGCGCGGTTGAACTCTATCATATCGCCCAAACCTGGCGGGATGCGAGATTTCTCGGCGGGTTCAATAAATTTTTACTGGGGCGCCGCAAAGTCGCTCGGCTTGACCAGGGGAGCGTGATGCAGACGCCAGTCGAGATTTCCGCCAAGATCTTACTTGCGGAGGACGATAACGACATGCGCCGCTTTCTCGTCAAGGCGCTGCAGAACGCCGGCTACGACGTAACGTCTTTCGACAACGGGTTGTCCGCGTACAATCGGTTGCGCGAGGAACCGTTCGAGCTGCTGTTGACCGATATCGTCATGCCGGAGATGGACGGCATCGAGCTTGCTCGTCGCGCCACTGAGCTCGACCCGGAAATCAAGGTTATGTTCATCACGGGCTTCGCCGCGGTGGCGCTCAACCCCGCCAACGCGGCGCCGAAGGACGCCCGTATCCTCTCAAAGCCCTTTCATCTTCGAGATTTGGTTAATGAAGTGGAGCGGTTGCTCAAAGCTGCCTGACGCGGTCGTCGCACTCGATGCCGAAGACCGCCAAGCTTCGGGCTCTGAAACCCGCCCGCAAAGTTTACGTGATCAAATCATTTCAGTGGCTTAACTGCGCTTTCGCAGTTTATTCGTCCAGATCCGAACTCTGTTTGGTGCTCAGGCGTCGGGTACCCCGCCGCCGTGAGGCGCAAGTAGGCTGCGTGCGAGCCGATGCGCGCGTCGCTTTAGGCGGTCTGGGACCGCCTAGAGCTTTCATGGCCAGATCGACGCGCCCTCAATACCGATACGGCACGCGGACCGAACAGGAGCCGTAGTTCGGAAAGCAATAGAACGGATAAGCGGCGACCGATCCCAGATCGGCGGCGCCTCCGGCCACGCCCATCGCGACTGTCGCGACAGGATTGTCGCTGCGGCGCTGATTGCGGGACGCATAGTGACGGTGAGCAGAACGGTGCACCGAGGAATTCTGAGCCGCCATCGTCCCGTGAGGTCCCGATTCGGCCCAGGCTGGAGTCGGCGCAGGCTCATTCAGTGACGGCGCGGCTGCGGTCGTCGCAGGCGTCGGGGTCGGCGCGCTCGTCGGATGCGCTGGCGCGGTCATGCTTGGCGTCGGGGCGGGCTCGGAAGCTGAGTCCGCGCGCGCAGCGGAAAGAGCGGATAACGAAACTAGAGCCGCCACGCCAAGCGCAATGGCCGAAGTGCGAGGAACGCTGTGGGTCATCATGACCTCCTTCGTTTGATCGGTTTTTAGTGGCCGCGAGTGGCCCTTCCTGCTCTAGGAAACACGCGCGAGGACCAAACAGTTCCCCTAATGCAGGCGACTAGCCGAACGTGGCGCCATTGATTCGGGAGCGGCTTTCGATCCAGCTGTGACCCAACAAAATCGGGCGGCCCGAAGGCCGCCCGAAGCTGAAGGTGAAGCGAACCGTATGTTAGCGGAAGTGCCCGCCGCCGCCGAAATGGCCGCCGCCAAACCCGCCCATGTGGCCGCCGCCAAAGCCGCCAAAGTGACCGCCGCCAAAGCCGCCGGGGTTGCCGCCGCCGAATCCGCCGAAGTGCCCGCCTCCGAAGCCGTGGCCGAAGTTTCCGTTCGCGAACCGAGCGCCGTTTCCGTGGAAGCCGTGGCCGAAGCCAAAGTGGCGACCGTGGAAGCCGGGGCCAAAGCCAAAGCCAAAGCCGCCGTAATACGGCCCGTAGTCGCCGTAGTCGGCATAGTCGCCGTAGTCGCACCCGCCGTAGGAATAGTCGCAGGAATACGGATAGCCGGCCGCGACTCCGCCAATCACTCCGGCCGCGACGGCGGCGCCGGGATTGTAGCCGTAAGCGTAGCGGTGTCCGTTTCGCCAAACGTAATGGCGATGGCCTGCGTGGCCATGCGCGACGTACTCGTGCGAGCCGTGCGCGACACGCGCGTGAGCGGCATGCTGAGTATGAGTGGCATGCTGATTATGACGAGCGACAGTCGCCGCATTCGCGGCGGAAAGCGGCGACGCCAACACCAAAGCGGCCGCGCTAAGCGCGAGCGCCGAAACTCGAAGAGCGCCAAGAGTCATGGCGACATTCCTTTCAGGCTGGCGACGCAGCAGCGCCGCGGAAACGCCCCCTTTTATTCCAGATAGATCTGCGTTACTCACGAACAAGATCCAAGACGATCACGATTTCGCGCGTTCTTCCTTGCCTCAGTTGTCGAAGCCGAGAACCGACAAGAAGGCCGCTTAAACTAAAGTTCAGGGTAGGTGGCTTTCGACTCGAATACTCAAGCTGGCCTCGCATTCGTAGGGCTAAGCCATCCCTGCACTGTTTTCTTAGAACCGCAGTCCGGTGCTCGTTTACAGGCGGACGCACATTCGCTACAGTGCGCACGCACTAGCGCTTGTCGGTCTCACCGGCGCCAATTCAGCCGCGAAAACAAGCGCTCAGACGCCCTTGACGACGGCGCGGATGACCCCTATCTGAGCGCCGTTAGCACTCCCCGAGATTGAGTGCCAACATTGCGAATCCGCGCCCCGTGCGGGCAATTTCAAAGAGGAAACATTCATGAAATTCCGTCCCCTGCATGACCGCGTCGTCGTCCGTCGCATCGAAGGCGAGGAAAAGACGAAGGGCGGCATCATCATCCCGGACACCGCCAAGGAGAAGCCGCAAGAGGGCGAAATCATCGCTGCTGGCCCGGGCGCCCGCGACGAAAGCGGCAAGCTTGTCCCCTTGGACGTGAAGGCCGGCGACAGGGTGCTGTTCGGCAAATGGAGCGGCACTGAGGTCAAAATCGACGGCGAGGAGCTCCTCATCATGAAGGAGTCCGACATCATGGGCGTGGTCGAGGGTACCGCCTCCTCCTCCAAGAAAGCCGCCTGAAATCAACGCTATCTCTTGAAATTCTAAGGACTAAGATCAATGGCTGCCAAAGACGTACGTTTTTCTTCCGACGCGCGCGACAAGATGCTGCGCGGCGTCGACATTCTCGCTAACGCCGTCAGAGTGACGCTGGGCCCGAAGGGCCGCAATGTCATTATCGACAAGTCGTTCGGCGCCCCGCGCATCACCAAGGACGGCGTCACCGTCGCCAAGGAGATCGAGCTCGAGGACAAGTTCGAGAACATGGGCGCGCAAATGGTCCGCGAGGTCGCCTCGAAGACCAACGACACCGCCGGTGACGGCACCACCACCGCGACGGTTCTCGCCCAGGCGATCGTTCGCGAAGGCGCCAAGCTGGTCGCGGCCGGCATGAACCCGATGGACCTCAAGCGCGGCGTCGACCTCGCGGTCAGCGAAGCGGTGAAGGACATCGCCAAGCGCTCGAAGAAGATTAAGGAATCCTCGGAAGTCGCGCAGGTCGGCTCGATTGCCGCCAACGGCGACAAGTCGATCGGCAAGATGATCGCCGACGCGATGCAGAAGGTCGGCAACGAGGGCGTCATCACGGTCGAAGAGGCCAAGAGCCTCGAGACCGAGCTCGACGTCGTCGAAGGCATGCAGTTCGACCGCGGCTATCTCTCACCTTATTTCATCACAAACGCCGAGAAGATGCTGGCCGAGCTCGAGGATCCCTACATCCTCATCCACGAGAAGAAGCTCTCCTCGCTGCAGCCGATGCTCCCCGTCCTTGAGGCCGTGGTGCAGACCGGCAAGCCGCTCCTCATCATCGCTGAGGACATCGAGGGCGAAGCGCTGGCGACGCTGGTCGTCAACAAGCTGCGCGGCGGCCTCAAGGTCGCAGCGGTCAAGGCGCCTGGTTTCGGCGACCGCCGCAAGGCGATGCTCGAGGACATCGCGATCCTCACCGGCGGCACCATGATCGCCGAGGACCTCGGCATCAAGCTCGAGAACGTCACGATCCAGATGCTCGGCCGGGCCAAGCGCGTCCGGATCGAGAAGGAGAACACCACGATCATCAACGGCGTCGGCAAGAAATCCGACATCGAGGGCCGGATCTCGCAGATCAAGGCGCAGATCGAAGACACGACCTCCGACTACGACAAGGAGAAGCTGCAGGAGCGGCTGGCGAAGCTCGCCGGCGGCGTTGCGGTGATCCGGGTTGGCGGCGCGACCGAGGTCGAGGTCAAGGAGAAGAAGGACCGCGTCGACGACGCGCTCAACGCCACCCGCGCGGCGGTCGAGGAGGGCATTGTCCCCGGCGGCGGCGTCGCGCTCCTGCGGGCCAAGATCGCCGTCTCCAAGCTCAGAAGCGAGAACGCCGATGAGCAGGCCGGGATCAGCATCGTGCTCAAGGCTCTCGAGGCGCCGATCCGTCAGATCGCCGAAAACGCGGGCAACGAAGGCTCGATCGTCGTCGGCAGGATCAGCGACAACAAGTCGCAGACCTTCGGCTTCAACGCCCAGACGGAAGAGTATGTCGACATGATCGAGGCCGGCATCGTCGATCCGGCCAAGGTCGTGCGCACCGCGCTGCAGGACGCCGCCTCCGTGGCCGGCCTCCTCATCACCACCGAGGCGATGATCGGCGACAAGCCGAAGAAGGAAGCCCCCGCGATGCCGATGGGCGGCGGCGGTGGCGGCATGGGCGGGATGGACTTCTAAGTCTCGCGCCACTCGACATAGAGAACGAAAGGGCGGCCGAAAGGCCGCCCTTTTTGTTGAGCTCATCCACGCCCCCGCAGGCGTCGTGAAAGGCGCCGCAATTGTGCACGAGGCGCCCAATTCAACGGCAGTCTTTGATCCACCTTCGCCATGACCACGCTGAAAACCTACTGCTGACAATCGTTTGACCCACCCCAGCGCGAGACCGCGACTGGCACGGGCGTTGCAGAACCGATCCCAAGACCGACCGTCAAATCGTGAGGTGGTGTTGGAGCCGGCCGACCTCGAACTGATTCATCTCACCAAGCGCTATGGCGCGACGACCGCGGTCGATTCCATCGACCTCAAGGTTCCGGCCGGCGCCTATTGCTGTCTCCTGGGACCTTCAGGCTGCGGCAAGACCTCGACGCTGCGCATGATCGCGGGCCACGAGAGCGCGACCGAGGGCGACATTCTCATCGGTCCGACCAACGTCACCGACTTGGCCCCCGCCAAGCGCGGCACGGCGATGATGTTCCAGAGCTACGCGCTCTTCCCGCATCTCTCCTGCGTCGACAATGTCGCCTTCTCGCTCAAGATGAAGGGCGTCGATAAGGCGACGCGACGTCAGAAGGCGATGGAGTTCCTCGAGCTCGTGGCCATGACGCCGTATGCGCAACGCGTGCCGGCGCAACTGTCCGGCGGGCAGCAACAGCGCGTCGCGCTCGCGCGCGCCCTGGTCACCGATCCGCAGATCCTTCTGCTCGACGAGCCGCTGTCCGCGCTTGACCCTTTCTTACGCGTGCGCATGCGCGCCGAGCTTCGCCGCTTCCAGCGGCAGCTCAACATCCCCTTCATCCACGTCACGCACGGGCAAGACGAGGCGCTCGCGCTGGCCGACCTCGTGGTCGTGATGAACAAGGGCCGCATCGAGCAGACAGCCACGCCACGCGAGCTGTTTGAAAAGCCGGCCACCGAATTCATCGCTCGCTTCCTTGGCGGGCACAACGTGATCGAGACACCAGCGGGACCCGTCGCGGTGCGCGCCGACCGCATCACGCTGCGCCGGGGCAATGGCTCAGGCGCAAACGATGCGCGGTTCATCGCCGCGGTGCGCGCCGTCGAATACCAGGGCGCGCACTACCAGGTGTCGCTCGATCGTCCCGGCACTGCCGAGCTTATGGCGGTCGTGAGCGACGAGCAGTTCGCTGGCGACCCGCTCAACATCGGCGACAACGTTTCCGTTCTCTGGGCCGACAAAGACATTCACGCGCTGGCCCCGGCGTCGTGAAACCAACGGGGAACTGCTGAGGAGAGAGCACATGTCAAAGAAGATGAACAAGACAACTGGCCTATCGCGCCGCGCCGTCCTGAAGGGCGCGGCCGGCCTTGCCGGCGCCGCGGCAGGCTCCGGCGCGATCACCGGCTTTCCGGCCGTGTGGTCTCAGGAAGAGAAGGTGCTGCGATACCTCGGCACCGCGGTCAACCAGTCGGACGATATGACCAAAAAGGTCAAGGAAGAGACTGGGATCACCATTCAGAACATCGTCGCCACCACCGACGACGTGACCAAGCGCGTGATTACGCAGCCGAACTCGTTCGACATTCTGGACACCGAGTACTTCAGCCTGAAGAAGCTCGTGCCGTCGGGCAACATCCTGCCGATCGACGCCAAGAAGATCAAAGAGTTCGACAACATCACGCCCGTCTTCACCAAGGGCCAATTGCCGAACGGCAAGGTCATCGGCGACCAGGGCACCGCGCCCAAGAAGGTCATGTTCGTCGAAGGCCCCCATTCGACCAAATTCTCGGCGACGCCGACGGAATGGGTCACCCTCATCCCGACCGTCTACAACGCCGACACGCTCGGCATCCGGCCCGATCTCATCAAGCGTCCCATCAACTCCTGGGCCGAGCTCCTGAACCCCGAGTTCAAGGGCAAGGCGGCGATCCTCAACATCCCCTCGATCGGCATCATGGACGCCGCGATGGTGGTCGAGGCGACCGGCAAATACAAATACCCCGACAAGGGCAACATGACGCGGCAAGAGATCGACATGACGATGGCCGCGCTCACCGAGGCCAAGAAGGCCGGCCAGTTCCGCGCCTTCTGGAAGGACTTCAACGAGAGCGTCAACTTGATGTCGTCGGGCGAGACCGTCATCCAGTCGATGTGGTCACCGGCCGTGACGGCGGTGCGCACCAAGGGCATCCCCTGCACGTTCCAGCCGCTGAAAGAAGGCTACCGCTCGTGGGCGTCCGGCTTCTGCATGTCGAAGGGCGTGACGCAGAAGCAGGCCGACATGATCTACGAATTCGTCAACTGGTACCTGTCCGGATGGGCCGGCGCCTATCTCAACCGCCAGGGCTATTACTCGGCGGTGCTGTCGACAGCCAAGGCCAAGATGGAGCCCTACGAATGGGCTTACTGGATGGAGGGCAAGCCGGCCGAGAAGGACATCAAGGGACCGGATGGCTCGCTTCTCGAAAAGGCCGGCGCGACGCGCGACGGCGGCTCCTACGACGACCGCATGGGCAACGTCGCCTGCTGGAACGCGGTCATGGACGAGAATGACTACATGGTCCGCAAATGGAATGAGTTCATCGCGTCCTAGCGATCGACTTCGTCCGATCCGCGCGTTCGCGGCGCCTCGAGCCATGATGGCCCTTTGCTCCTCTCCCGCCAGCCGGGAGAGGAGAATCGCGGAAGACATTGGGTCTGACGAATGACCGCCACCACCATCTCGACCGCCGACGGTCAGCAGGACCACGGATCGCGCCGCCAAGCGCGGACTGGACCGCGTCGGCATTCCGGGATGGCTTCAGGCGATGCCGTTCGGCCTCGTCTTCGCGTTCTTCTTCATCATCCCCCTCATTCTCGTCGTCATCGTCAGTTTCTGGGACTACAACGACTATTCGATGCTGCCGGCCTTCACGACGCGCAGCTACACCGAGACCTTTGAAGGCTGCCTCACTCAGCTGCCGGATCTCTGCACGATCCTCAAGACCTATGTGTCAACGGCGAAATTCTGCTTCATCGTCTGGCTCACGACGCTGATCATCGGCTTTACGATCGCCTATTTTCTCGCCTTCCACATCCGCTCGACGACGACGCAGATGGTGCTGTTCCTCGTCTGCACCATTCCGTTCTGGACCTCGAACGTCATTCGCATGATTTCGTGGATCCCGCTGCTCGGACGCAACGGGCTCGTCAACGACGCGCTCATCCGCGCTCATGTCGTGGACAAGCCGGTCGAATGGCTACTCTATTCGCCCTTCTCGGTGTCGCTCGCGTTCACCCATCTCTTCACCTTCTTCATGGTCGTGCCGATCTTCAATTCGATGATGCGCATCGACAAGCGCCTCGTCGAAGCGGCTTACGATTCCGGCGCTTCCGCATGGCAGACGTTGTGGCATCTGATCGTTCCCCTATCGAAACCTGGCATTGTCATCGGCTCGATCTTCGTTGTGACGATCGTCATGGGCGATTTCATCACTTTCGACGTGATGGGCGGCGAGCAGATCGCCTCCGCCGGCAAGGTGGTGGAGACGCGCCTCAACGCGCTGCAGTTCCCGCCCGCCGCGGCGAACGCGGTCATCCTGCTTGCGGTGACGCTTCTGATCATCACCGCGCTCAATCGCGTCGTCGACGTGCAGAAAGAGCTCTGAAAGATGGGTGAAGAGCGCTCTCCCGCTTTCTATTGGCTCGCGGCCTTCTTCGGGTTGTTCGTGCTGTTTCTCTACGGCCCGATGATCGTCATCTTCGTTCTCTCGTTCCAGGGTCCGACCGGCGGCCTGACTTTCCCGATGAACGGAGTTTCGCTGCACTGGTTCGAGCGGCTGTGGAGTGGCGGCGGGATCGTCAACATCCACGACGCGTTCACCCGCTCGCTCGAGCTCGGCTTCGTCGTGATGATCCTCACCGTCCTCCTCTCGCTCAGCGCTGGTCTTGCCTTCCGCAAGCGGTTCCCCGGCGCGAGGCTCCTCTTTTTCGTCGCGGTCGCGAGCCTCATCGTGCCTTCGATCGTGACCTCGCTCGGCATCGCGCTCGAATTCCGGCTGCTTGACGATTTTCTCAAGAATCACGGACCGGGGTGGATCGCCGATAACCTGAAAACGACCATGGGGCTGTTCACCTCCGGCCTCGGCGCGCATCTGACCTGGACGTTGCCGTTTGGGCTCCTCGTCATGTTCGCGATCTTCAATCGCTTCGACAATCGCTACGAGGAGGCGGCGCGCGATCTCGGCGCCACGCCATGGCAGACCCTGCGCTACGTGGTCTTGCCGATCATCCTGCCTTCGGTGATCGGCGTCGGATTCTTCGGCTTCACGCTGTCATGGGATGAGATCGCGCGATCGAGCCAGGCGATGGGCGAACACAATACGCTGCCGATGGAATTGCAGGCCCTGACGACGACCGTGACGACCCCGGAGATTTACGCCCTCGGCACCGCGACGACGGGCGTGTCCTTCGCCGTCATCGCGCTCGCGCTCATCGGAATCATGACAATACGCGCCCGCCAGGCTCGACACGGATCCGACGCCGGTCAGGCGTGACCCCGATCAGGCTCGACGAGCGTCTTCGGCGGCTCCCCGCTCCGCTCAGGGCGTGGGCGACCTTTAGGGTTAGCGAATTCGAGCCCAACGCCTGTAAACTCCGTCCCGCGCCGCGCAGCTGGGCTAAACTCGTGCTGAAACCGCGCGCTTATAAGCGGGACCTAATCGGGGAGTTTGACATGAGCACCATTACGCGTCGCAGCCTTATTCTATCGGGCGCCGGTCTTGCGACCGCAGCCTTTGTTGTGCCGGCCGAAGCCGCGACTGGCGCGGTCTCCCTGCACATCGCCAGCGCCGGCTTCATCTTCGGCGTGACGGGCGGCAGCGGCGTT
>CAVYPD010000035.1:0-508451 GCA_963770275.1 uncultured Alphaproteobacteria bacterium | reverse complement strand
CGACATAGGCGGGCGTGAGGCACACGGCGGTTGGATTGTCGAACATGCCGCCGAGGAGATACCAGGCGGCGAAGGGTGGACCCTGCGCGCGTCATCGACCACGAAGTCGTGGATGAGCACGCAGCCCGCCCGGCGGCATGGCGTCGGCGGCGCGCTTGGCCAGGATGGCGAGATCGGCCTCCCCGACCGCGCTCCAGACATAGGACATGAGCACGACGTCATGTCCCCTGGGCCACTCGACTTTGATCGCGTTGCCCGCGAGATGCGCAATTCTGTCGGAAAGGCCGGCCTCCCGGGCATAGCGCTTGGCCGTATCCACGGTCTCGGGAAAATCGAGAATGGTCGCCTGAAGATGCGGATTGGCGGCGCAGAACGCGATGCTGTAGGCTCCGCTGCCGCCGCCCACGTCCAAGAGCTTGTGGCGATCCTTGAGATCGAGCCGCTTGGCCAGCATGCCGAGCAGGGCCAAGCGAACCGGTGTGTTGCGCGGAACTGAACCGCTCGCCGCCGATTCCGGCGTCATAGATCATGCCTTCGTAAAATCCTTTGTCCGGGAATATCCGCTCGCCGCGCAGCGCCGCGCTGAGATGGCGGAAACTCTCGTAGCCGAACTCGCCGTTGACGAAGTCGGACGTAGTCGCGGAAATCGCCGGGCGCGCCGGCGACGAGATAGCGCGCCGTCGCCGGCGCGTTGATGAGACGTCCGCTCAGCCTCGCTGATCAGTCCGAGTGATTTGAGCGCGGCCAGCAGCGTAACCAGCCGGTTCTCAGCAATGCCAGCTCGACCGCTCGCGAGCGCGGAGGTCGAGGCGGCGCCTTGTGCAATATGGGTGAAGAGATCGAACTCGAGCGCGGCGAACAGCGCCTTGGACGCCATGAAGCCGTAAGTGATCGCCGAGATTTCACGGACGTCTTCGATCGGTCTTGGCCGCGCCTCGTCCGCCATGGCTCCCTCCCGACTATCGGACCCGCAGCACCATCCGCCCCTGAACGCTGCGCTCCGCAACAGCGCGCATCGCCTCCGGCGCCTGCTCGAGCGGCAGCACGCGGTCGACGCGCGGCCGCAAAGCGCCCTCTCCGACAAGCGCCATCACTTTGTCGGCGGCCTCAGCGCTTTCATCAGGAAAATTCGTCATCCAGGCGCCGGCGAAGACCCCGACAATCGAGTAGTTCTTCAACAATGGCAGATTCATCGGCACGGACGGGATCTCGCCGCCGGCGAATCCCATCGGGATCAGCCGGCCGTTCCAGCGCATGAGGCGGGCAAGGGTCAGAAACAACGCCCCGCCGATATTGTCCACGCCGACGTCAATCCCCTCGCCCTTGGTCAGCGCCTTCACCCGTTCGCGCACGTCCTCGCATGAATAGTCGATGACGTGCTCGGCGCCGCCGTCGCGCACAGCCTGCGCCTTCGCAGCCGATCCGACCGCCGCAATGACCCGGCCGCCGATCAGGCGCGCGACTTCGACGCAAGCGAGCCCAACGCCGCCTGCGGCGCCGGTAATGAGCACGGTTTCGCCTGGCTGTAAGCGCGCGCGGTCAACGAGGGCGTACCAGGCGGTGAGGTAGGCGTGGAGGACGGTCGAGCCGACAATGAAATCCACGTTGTCGGGAATTCGCGCGCTCTTCGAGGCTTTGGCGACCATGCGCTCGGCAAACCCGCCGAACCAGTTTCCGCAGGCGACGCGGTCGCCCGGGCGAAAGCGCCCAACCTTGTCGCCGACCGCAACCACGATCCCTGCGGCGTCCGTTCCCGGCACGTAAGGGAGGGCCGGCCGCATCTGATAGCCGCCCGAAGCCATCAGATAATCCATGTAGCTGACCGAGGCGGCGTGAACGTCGATCAGGATCTCGTCGTCAGCGGGAACGGGCTCCGCCGTCTCGCCCATGCGCAGCGCGCCAATTCCCTCGAATCGATCGCAAAGAACCGCACGCATTGGCACCCCATGACCGGCGTCGGCGGAAGCTACCAAATCCATAGGAAGCACGCCAATTAACCCCCGCGATTTTCCACCGCGGCGCAATATCGACTATAGCGGCTCGGTCCCCGGAGAACATCGTGACCGCTATCCGCCCTTTCGACGACATCCGCGATCTTTTGAAGAAAATGCCAAAAGCCGACGAAGCAGCCCGTGCGGCGGCGCGCGAGCGCGAGGGGCAACTGACCAAGCCCGCGGGTTCGCTCGGGCGGCTCGAGGAGATCTCCGAGTGGATGGCGGCGTGGCAGGGATCGGCGCGACCGCATGTCGATCGGCCGCTGGTCGCGGTCTTCGCTGGCAATCATGGCGTCGTCGCGCAGGGTGTCTCAGCCTTTCCGGCGTCGGTTACGCAGGCGATGGTCGCGAATTTCCAGGCCGGCGGCGCGGCGATCAACCAGATCTGCAAGGCCTTCGATCTCTCTCTCAAAGTGTACGAACTGGCGCTGGAGAAGCCGACCGGGGATATGACCCAGGAGCCGGCGCTCGACGAAAAAAGCTGCGCGGCGACCATGGCCTTCGGCATGGAGGCGCTCGCCTCCGAGCCCGACCTGCTCGTGCTTGGGGAGATGGGCATCGGCAATACGACGGCCGCCGCGGCCATCTATCATGCGCTCTATGGCGGGCAGGCTGAGGATTGGGTCGGCCGGGGGACCGGCGTCGACGACGAGGGCCTGAGGCGCAAGGCCGACGCCGTGCGCGCCGCAGTCGCTCGTCATAAGCCTTATCTCGACGATCCGCTCCAGATTCTGGCGCGCCTCGGCGGGCGCGAAATCGCAGCGATCGCAGGCGCGATAATCGCTGCGCGCATGCGCAGAACGCCGGTGCTGCTCGACGGCTTCGTGGTGTGCTCGGCGGCGGCGGTGCTGCTGGCCCTCGACGATTCCGCTCTCGACCATTGTCTCGCCGCTCATATCTCGGCCGAGCGCGCGCACCGGCACGCGCTGAAGCTGATCGGCAAGACGCCTCTGTTCGACTTCGGGATGCGGCTCGGCGAGGGGTCCGGCGCCGCGCTGGCGGTTGGAATCGTCAAAGCCGCGGTCGCCTGCCACAACGGCATGGCGACGTTTGCGGAAGCGGGCGTGGCTGGGAAGGAAGAATCTTGAGCGCCGATGAGGACGACGCGCGCCAAATCCGCCAGCTCGTCGATTCCTGGATCGCGGCCAGCAAGGCTCACGATCTCCCTGCGCTTATGGGCATGATGACAGACGACGTTGTCTTCATGACGCCGGGCCGCGCTCCGTTTGGAAAGGCAGAGTTCGCAGTCGACGTCGAACGCACGAAAGGCGTCGCGATTGATGCCCGCGCCGAGGTGCAGGAGATCGAGGTCTTCGGGCCGCGGGCTTACATCCGCAACCATGTTCGGGTCGAGCTGACGTCTCCGGGCCAAGCGCCGAAGCGCGTGTCGGGATACGCGATGAGCGTCTTGCGCAAGGAGGCCGACGGCCACTGGCGCATCGCCCGTGACGCCAACCTGGTCATGCCTGAACAAACGTGAGTTCGCGGCAAGGATCGGGCAACAAAGGAGATCACGATTGACGAACGAGCGCCGGTGGAGCGAGGTCGATTCCTATTTCGCCAAGACCCTGGTCGGGTCAGACCCGGCGCTTGAGGCGACGCTCGCCGCAAACGCCGAGGCCGGGCTGCCCTCGATCGACGTCTCGGCGCCGCAGGGCAAACTGATCCATCTCCTGGCGCGCATGTCAGGGGCGCGCAACGCCCTCGAAATCGGCACGCTCGGGGGCTATTCGACGATCTGGCTGGCGCGCGCCTTGCCCGACGACGGCCGGCTTATCACTCTCGAACTGAGCGCCAAGACACGCCGATGTCGCACGCCGCAACCTCGCCCGCGCCGGTCTTGGCGACAAAGTCGAGATCAGAACCGGTCCGGCGTTGGAAACCCTCCCCAAGATCGAAGCCGAGGGGCTTGGCCCGTTCGATTTCGTCTTCATCGACGCCGATAAGAGCAACAATGCGGCCTATGTTGAATGGGCGCTGCGCCTTTCCCGGCCAGGAACAACGATCGTGGTCGACAATGTCGTGCGCGAGGGCGAGGTGGCCGATGCGGCGAGCCGCAGCACGGACGTCATCGGCGTGCGGCGCATGTTTGACTTGATGGCGCGCGAGCCGCGGTTGAGCGCGACCGCGATCCAAACCGTCGGCGCCAAGGGCTGGGACGGCTTCGCGCTCGCCATTGTGAGCTAAGGCGCGTCGCGCGCAATTGTAGCCGCGCTCAGTAGTGCGTCAAAAGACGGACGTTGTTCCGAACGCCCTTTGGAGCGACCGCGACAGCGTCTACAATGCTCGATTCAGCGGTACAGCTTTCTTCGCTAGTCCGCCGGATTCAACTGCAGCGCAGGCCCTGGGCTCTCGGTGCGCGCTGTCTCGGCCATGCCTTGGCCGAAACGGCGGTACCAGAGACCGGTGAGGATCGGCACGACAATCGATGTGACGACGATGCAGATCGCCACCAGCACCGTCGCCTGCTGCACTGCAGGCGCAAATTGCGGAGCGACCGCCGCAATCGCCACAGGGTTGGCGGCCGCCGCCCCGGCGGTGGAGGAGGCGGCGATGCCTGCTGTGCCTGTGCCCCGTCCGATCAGCTTGTCGGCAATGATTAGCGGCACGCCCGTCAGCACGATGACGGTGAGGGCCAACAAGACGCCGAGGCCCGCGAGCGGCGAGAGAAGGCTGTGCAGATCGATGGTGTTGCCCAGCGCGAATGCGAAGAAGGGGATCATCAACACGCCGCCGGGGGCGAAAAACTCTCTGAGCTTGGGATCGAGATTGCCGAGCGCGAAGCCGACCAGGAACGGGAGCACGGCGCCGACAAAGACCTGCGGCTCGAAATGCGCCGCCCCGGACGCGCCGAGGATGATCATGCTCATGAGCGGTCCGGACTCGATCGAGGTCAGCACGAAAGCCCCGGCTTCCTCCTTCGTGCCGTAGGTTTGCATCAGCGATGCGTAGAGCCCGCCGTTCGTCATATCGACGGCGCAGACGATGGCGAGGATCGACAGGCCCGCGAAGAAGCCGCTCTGAACGCCCTCTGGCGGAATGAACTGGGAAGCGACGAGAACGATCGCCCAGGCGGCGAAGAATTTGGTCAGCACGAGCGTGCCGGACTTGCGCAGGACGGTCCCGGTCGCGCTCAGCTTGATCGACGATCCCATGCAGAAGAACCACACGGCCAGGATCGGAATGACGCCGGTCATGATCCCCTGGGTGAAGCCCTTGAAATAAGCGGGAGCGTTCGGAGCAAAGGTTTTGCAAAGCGCGCCGAGCAGCAGCGGCGCCAGCATGAGGCCGCCCGGAAGTTTGTCGATGGTCTCCTTGATTCTCACTCGGGCGCTTCCTCTCCTTTCATCACGGGATCAAAGCTTCGGCGCCTCAAACAGCTTGGCTATTCGCTGAAGCGCGAAGGCGTAGCCCTGGGTTCCGCAGCCGGCGATCACGCCTGCTGCGACGCCTGAGACGTACGAATGATGCCGGAAAGGCTCGCGCTTGTGCACATTGGAAATGTGCACCTCGATGATCGGCCCCTCGAAGGCGTTCAGCGCGTCGAGGATGGCGACCGACGTATGGGTGAAGGCGGCGGGATTGATGACGATGCCGGCGGCGCGCTCGCGAGCGCTGTGAATCCAGTCGATGATCTCGTATTCGCGATTGCTCTGATGAAACTCGATCGAAAGCCCAAGCTCACCGCCGACACGGCGGCAGTCCGCTTCGACGTCGGCCAGCGTCTCGCGGCCGTAGATCTCCGGCTCGCGCTTGCCGAGCAGATTGAGATTGGGGCCGTTCAGGACAACGACGATCGGATTCACGCGATTTCCCCCGCCCTTGCGCACGCTGGCGCCGTTCCAGCGGGTCCTTAACATGGCCCGCGCCGCCGCGCATGCCGCGATCAGTAGTGGGCGATGACCACCATTTGCTTCGCCTGCAATTCGCCGGGTGGATAGGTCTGGATGCCGCCCGGGGCCGGCCCGGGCCACTCGCCGATCGCTACGGGCGCAATTCCGTTGCGGTGCAGTTCCGTTCGCACGTTCTCCACTCGCCGGTTCAAAATGCGGGCGCGCCGCTCTACGTCGCCCGCAACTTCCGCCCGCGCTTGACATCGATCAGCGTCACCGTTTGCGGCGCGGCGCCGGCGGCGGCGTCAACAACCATTTGCCGGCCAACGCCGGTCAGGGCCGATCCGCGCCAGGCCGTCGCGTCGAGATAGTCGCGCTTGACCGCGGGCGGCGTCGCGCATCCCGTCGCTACAAAAGCGATCAAGCAACACAAGCAGGCGCGAGCCGCCACGACACGTCGCGCGGTTCGCCTCAGCCGTGCCACGCCGCGACCGTCTTCAGCGCCGAGAAACCGTACAGCGCCTCGAATCCCTTTTCGCGGCCGTGGCCCGATTTGCCCACGCCGCCGAACGGCAGCTCGACGCCGCCGCCCGCGCCGTAATTGTTGAGGAACACCTGCCCTGCGCGCAACGCCTTGGCGAGCCGCATCTGCCGCCCGCCGTTAGAGGTCCAGACGCCGGCCACGAGGCCGTAGCCGGTCCCGTTGGCGATCGCGATCGCCTCGGCCTCGTCCTCAAAGGGAATGACCACTTGGACCGGCCCGAAGATTTCCTCCTGCGCCAGGCGATGAGTTGGGCCGACATCGGCGAACAGGGTCGGGGCGACATAATATCCGCCCTTCGGCGCATCCTCGACGATCTGTGCGGCGCCAACCATTTTTAGATCGGCGCCCTCGGCGATGAATCGGCTGACGATCGACTTCTGCCGCTCGGAGATGAGCGGTCCGACATCGAGATCGGCGTCCGCCGGCCCGACCTTCAAAGCCTTGTAGCGCGCCGCCATGCGCTCGACGACTTCGCCATAAATCTTGCGCTCGACGAGAATGCGCGAGGACGCGGAACAGGTCTGGCCGGCGTTCTGGATGCCCGCATTGACCAGGAACGGCAGCGCGCGCTCGAGGTCCGCGTCGGCGAAGACGAGTTGCGGCGACTTGCCGCCGAGTTCGAGCGTCACCGGCGCGACGTGGCGAGCCGCGGCTTCCTGCACCAGCGCGCCCACAGCGACCGAGCCGGTGAAGGAGAGATGTCGCACGCCGGGATGGGCGGCAAGCGCCGCTCCCGCCTCTTCGCCAAGACCCGGCACGACATTGAGCGCGCCGGCCGGAAAACCCGCCTCGCGCGCGAGATCGGCGAGCGCAAGCGAGGTGAGGCAAGCTTCCTCCGCGGGCTTCAGCACGCAAGCATTGCCCATCGCCAGCGCCGCGCCGACGGTGCGCCCGGCGATCTGCATCGGATAGTTCCACGGCACGATATGGCCGGTCACCCCATGCGGCTCGCGCAAGGTGTAGACCGTGTAGCCGTCGAGATAGGGGATGGTTTCGCCCATCACCTTGTCGGCCGCGCCGCCGTAAAACTCCATGTAGCGCGCCATCGCCAGCGCGTCCGCGCGGCCCTGCTTCAGGGGTTTGCCGACGTCGAGCGCCTCGATGTGAGCGAGTTCGTCCACCCGCTCCTTGATGAGTTCGGCGAGCTTGGCCATGAGCCGCCCGCGCTCGGTCGCTGTCAGCTTGCCCCAATCCCCTGCAAGCGCGCGCTCGGCCGCTTCGACCGCCGCATCGATATCTGCGCTCTCTCCGCGAGCAATCTCGCCGATCTCGACCCCGCGCGACGGATCTTCGATCGGCAGGCGCCGGCGCGATTGCGGCTCGACCCAGCGCCCGTCGATGAAGCACTTGTCGGAATCGAACCAGGTCGGTTTTGCGCTCGTGCGAACTCGTTCCAGCATCTCGTCTCTACCCATTTGCCTCGTGTGGACGGATTATGCCTCGCCCCACACCTCTTCGGCAATTTCGACCAGACGCGCCAGCTTGATCCACTGATCGGCTTCGCTGAGGTCGTTGCCGTGCGCCGTCGACGAAAACCCGCACTGATGGCTCAGCGCGCATTGTTCGAGGGCACGTATTTCGTCGCCTCGTCGATGCGGCGCTTGACCTCGTCCTTGGGCTCGGCGCGCGGCCTTCTTGGAGCTCATGAGGCCAAGCACGATGGTCGCGCTCTTGGGCGCAAAGCGCAACGGGGCGAAATCGCCGGAGCGCTCGTCGTCATATTCGAGGAAGAAGCCGTCGATCTTCATCTCGTTGAGCAAGATCTCTGCGACTGGCTCGTAGCCGCCCTGCGCCACCCAGGCGCTCTTGAAATTGCCGCGGCAGAGATGGACGCACACGGTCATGTCGGCCGGCCGGTCGCGGATGGAATCGTTGATCAGCCGGCAATAGAGGCGGACGAGCGCGTCCGGGTCGTCGCCACGCGCCTTGGTTCGGGCGCGAATGTCGGGATCGCAGAGATAAGCAAGATTGGTGTCGTCGAATTGCAGGTAGCGCAAGCCGCGCGCCGCAAGATCGGCGATCTCGGCGCGATAGGCGGCGGTCAGATCGTCGTAGAAATTCTCAAGGTGCGGATAGACCGCCTCGCTGATCGCCTCGCGCCCGCCGCGGAAGTGCAGCATCGACGGCGCCGGGATACAGACTTTGGCCATGCGCGTCGTCGTTGACTTGAGGAAATCGAAGTCGGGCCCTTGAATCGGCCCGACCCACTTCACCTTGCTGCCGACATGCATGGTCGGCGGCGCAAAGCCCACCTTCGTGCCGTCGTCCTTCCGAAAGTGCGCGGCGAATTCCCCATAAGTCGTCTCGACGCCCTCGAAGCGCTCGAGAAAATCGACGTGAAAGAAGGTGCGGCGAAACTCGCCGTCGGTAATCCCCTTCAGGCCCACATCCTCCTGGGCGCGCACGACTTCGCGAATGCACGCGTCCTCGATTGCGTGCAACTCGGCGGCGGGGAGGCCGCCAGCGGCGAAACGCTCGCGCGCTTCCCGCAGCCGCTCGGGGCGAAGGAAACTCCCGACATGGTCGGCGCGAAACGGCGGACGGGGCATGGATCCTCCCTTAAGGCACGCAACCATCGTCTTAGCTCAATGCTCTCACGGCGATCGAGGTGTTGGCAACCAGCAAACGCTTGCGGCGCCATCCCTCATCCTGAGGTGCGAAGCGAAGCTTCGTGTCTCGAAGGATGCTCCAGAGGGCAGCGACAGTGCTCTCTGGATCGTCCTTCGAGACGCGCCGCCTACGGCGCCGCTCCTCAGGACGAGGCGGTGACGAAGAATTGTTCACCGCCTCGCGGCGAAAAACGCTCGCAGCATCGTCGCCGCCTCGCTCTCGCGTAAGCCCCCGTAGACCTCGGGCGCGTGGTGGCAGGTCGGCTGGCGGAAGAAGCGCGGGCCATTGTCGACAGCGCCGCCCTTGGGGTCAGGAGCGGCGTAATAGAGCCGGCGCAGGCGGGCGAAGGAGATCGCGCCCGCGCACATCGCGCAGGGCTCGAGCGTCACATAGAGATCGCAGCCGACAAGCCGCTCCGATCCAATCTTGGCGGCGGCCTCGCGGATGACGATCATTTCTGCGTGAGCGGTTGGATCGCTGAGTTCGCGGGTGCGATTTCCGGCGCTCGCGATCACGGTCCCTTCGCGAACAAGCGCGGCGCCGATCGGCGCTTCGCCGCGGAGCTCGGCCGACCGCGCCTCGGCGAAAGCGAGGCTCATCGGATCGTCTTTGTTCTCTCCGACCAAATCCGCGCTTCCCATGCGGCCCTGTCCTTTGGCTGTCCGCAAAGCGTTTTTCGTTGGCGGCCGCGGCGTTCGGGCTTAGGACAAGCGGCCGCGGGCGGCAATGCGGACGCGGACGGGGCCGGAACAGAGCAGAATGAACGACGAAATCCAAGCTGAAGGCTCAGAGGTCCGCCCCGGCCAGCGCATCGCCAAGGTCATGGCGCGGGCGGGCGTCTGTTCCCGCCGCGAAGCCGAGGCGTGGATCGCCGAGGGGCGTGTCAGCGTCAATGGCGAGGTGCTCGAGAGCCCAGCCTTCAACGTCAGCGAAACGGACAACGTGCGCGTCGACGGCAAGCCGCTCGCCGCGCCCGAGCGCACGCGCCTCTTTCTGTTCCATAAGCCCCGGGGCCTTGTCACCACCGCGCGCGACCCGGAGGGGCGGAACACGGTTTTCGCTGTGCTGCCGCCCGACTTGCCGCGCGTGGTCGCAATCGGCCGGCTCGACATCAACACCGAAGGGCTGCTGCTGCTCACCAACGACGGCGGGCTCTCGCGCGTGCTGGAGCTGCCGTCGACTGGCTGGCTGCGCCGCTATCGCGTGCGCGCGCACGGGACCATCGACCAGGCGGCGCTCGATCAGCTCGCCGACGGAGTCACCATCGACGGCGTCGACTACATGGGCGTCGAGGCCAAGCTTGACCGCGAGCAGGGCTCGAACGCCTGGCTCACCCTGGGCCTCAGGGAGGGAAAAAACCGCGAGATCAAGAAAATCCTCGAGCACCTGGGCCTTGCGGTCAACCGCCTGATCCGCGTCTCCTTCGGTCCGTTCGAACTCGGCGATCTCCCGGAGGGCGAGGTCATGGAAGTGCGCACGCGGGTGCTGCGCGACCAACTGGGCGTGAAGCTCGCCAAGGAGGCGAACGTCGATTTCGACGCGCCGCAGATCGTCGCCATCGAAGCGCCGCCGCCTGAGCGACGTCAGGCGAACGGCCGCGAAGCCGGAGCGCGGGCCGCGCGAGAATCGTGGGCCCAAGCGAGCGATGCCCGGCCGATCTGATCGTGGAGCTGGCCGGGGCGAGAAACGGTTCGAAGGGGACGCCGCGCCACGCCGCGCGCCCCCGAAACCGTCGACGCCTGAGCGCCGGCGCAAACATGTCTCGGCTTTGCGCGCGGAAATCGCCGCAGACGCCGCGACCACGCGCAAGCGCGATCGAGCGCAGCGCGACCCACGACCGCAAGGGGCGGACAATCGCGGTCGAGCGCATGTCGCGGGCTGTCGAAGAGGCGCACACGCCGCCGCGCCGAAACGCGGCCGAAACGCGCGGACGTCCGAACGCTGGCGAGCGCGGCGGACGTTCGTTTGAAGGAGGCGCCCGCGCCGGTCGGAGCCAATCCTTCGGGCCCAAGCGAGGGCGCGCCGCCGGAGGGCGCGAGCGACCGCCGCGTTCGGACCATACGGAGAGTCGGGGTCGGCCCGAGAGGTCAAGCGCCGGGAGGACTGAAGGCGGCCCGCGCGAGCGCCGCTTCGACCGCCCTCCAGCGAGAAGTGATGGCGATCGTCGAGATGGCCCGCCGAGAGCGCGGAGCGCCGGCGATCCGGCGCGCGAGCGCAAGTTTGACCGGCCTCCGGGCCGGTCGCGTCCCCCAGCCGGCGAGGGCCGGCCGCCACGATCGGACGACACGAGCCGCGGCGCGCGCCCCGACTTCAAGTCGAGACCGCCTCGCGCAGGGCGCGCGACGGAGATCGGCCGCAGAGCCGCGTTCGCGACACGGGCGGCGATGGCGGACGTCGCGCGAGCGCAAGTTTGACCGGCCTCCGGGTCGGACGCGTCCCCCGCGCGAGCCGTCCGCGACGGGCCGAGCCGCCGACGCTTCGCGATCGGACGGCGATGGCGCGCCGCCGCGCGAGCGTCGCTTCGACCGTCCCGAAGCAAAGCGTGACGGTGATCGTCGAGAATGGCCGCCGCGAACGCGGAGCGCCGGCGATCCGGCGCGCGAACGCAAGTTTGATCGGCCTCAGGGCCGGACGCGTCCCCCGGCCGGCGAGGGTCGACCGCCGCGATCGGACGACAAGAGCCGTGGCCCGCGCTCAGACTTCAAATCAAGACCGCCGCGCACAGGAGCGCGTGACGGAGATCGGCCGCAGAGCCGCGGCGCGCGGGCGGCAAAGGCGGACCGCCGCGCGGTCGCTCCTCACGCCGGGGGGCGCCCTCCCCCGAGGAAAGGACCGCCGAAAGGCGCCGGCGGTCCACGCCGGCCGCCGCGAAAGCCGTGATCGATGCGAATCGTCGGCGGCCGCCTCAAGGGCCGCACGTTGCTGACGCCATCGTCGCGCGCCATTCGTCCGACCTCGGAGCGCCTGCGCGAGTTGATCTTCGACATTCTCGAGCACCGTTTCCCCGGCCAGATCGAGGGCGCGCGTGTCGTTGACCTGTTCGCGGGAACGGGAGCGCTCGCGATCGAGGCTCTTTCGCGCGGCGCACGGTTCGGGTTGCTCGTGGACAACGGGTCCGAGGCGCGCGCGCTTCTGCGCGGCAATGTCGAGGCGCTGGCGCTCGGCGGCGTGACGCGCATCTGGCGCGCCGACGCGACGAAGCTCGGTTCGGCGCCAAAAGGCGGGCCGTTTGCGCTCGCCTTCCTCGATCCGCCTTACGGCGAGGGCCTGGCCGGACCGGCGCTCGCCTCGCTCGTCGGGGGAGGATGGCTTGAGCCAAATGCGCTTTGCGTGGTCGAAGAGGCCGCCAAGGTCGAGGTCGTCGCGCCGGTCGGCCTCGCCCTTATCGACGAGCGGACTTACGGCGACACGAAGATCGTGATCTTTCAGGCGAGCGCCGCAACGGCGATTTGATTAAGCCCGCATTGTCAAACCGCCTTGCTTGCGGCAACGTCGGCCGAACCGACCGCGCGGCAACTCCCGGGGGATCAACAGTGAGAAAATGCCGTCGCGGCGCTTAGCCTCATTGTCGACGCTGGCGCTCGGCGGCGTGTCAGCCGCTCGAAGTCGACCAGGTCGCGCAACAATCGATGATCGGCCTTTCGAAGCGGGACATTCTCGCTTGCTTCGGTCAGCCCGCTCAGCGCGTCCCGAGCGGCCAAGCGACCGAGATCTGGACCTATACCGGCGGGCAAATGCGCGGCTATGGCCCGCAATGGGCGATCGGCCTCAACACGAATCTGGTTCCGTTCACGCCCGGCGGAAGCTGCGATGTCGTCCTGGTCATGACCAACGCTCACGTCAGCGAGGTCGGCTACACCGCGGTCGACGGCAGCAAGTTTCCGCTCGGCCAGGAATGCGTCTTTTCGGTCGAGCGCTGCGTCAAGGCGCCGTGACGGCGCAGCAAGCCTCAGATGATCATCTTCACCGCAAACAACACCAGCGCGGCGATCCACAGCGTCTCCGCGATCATGAGCCCGACCGGCCGCCAGCCGACGGCAAACAGCGCCTTGAACGAAGTCTTCATGCCAAGCGCTGCGATTGCCGCGACCAGACACCAACGCGAAACGTCGTTGGCGAGGTCAATCGCGACCTTCGGCAGGAGGCCCATGGAATTGAGCACGACGAGGACAGCGAAGCCGACCAGAAACATCGGCAACGTCGCCCGCGCGCTCTCGCCTTGGCCTTTGTTTCGCGCGTAAAGAAACGAGATTGCGAACACGGCGGGCAGCAGCATCGCGACGCGCAACAGTTTGACATAAGTCGCGATGTCGCCGGTTTCGTTCGAAATCGTGTATCCGGCGCCGACCACCTGCGCGACGTCGTGGATCGTGCCGCCGATGAAGATGCCGGCCTGTCTGTGGTCGAGGCCGATCGAGGTTGCGAAGATCGGGTAGATGATCATCGCGATCGTCGAGAGCGCGGTGACGCTGACCACGGTGAGGATGGTGTCGCGCTCCCTTGTGTCGCTGCGCGGCAGGACGGAGGCGATGGCGAGCGCCGCGGAAGCGCCGCAGATCGCCACTGCGCCGCCCGAAAGGACGCCGAACATCGACGACAGACCCAAGCGGCGGGCCAGGAGGAATCCGAACAGGATCGTCGTCGCGACGCCGACGATCACCGTCGCCACCGGCCACGGCCCAAGAGAAGCGATCTGGCTGAGCGTGATGCGCACGCCGAGCAAGCCGACGCCCAGCCGCAGCACCGATCGCGATGCAAACTCGATGCCCGCGACACAGCGGCCTTCCTCATGCAGGAAATGGAACGCCATGCCGAAAAGAAGCGCAAACAGCATGACCGGCGCGGTGTAATGCTGCGCGAGCCACGTCGAGGCCAAGGCGATCGTGCCCGCGACCAAGAGGCCGGGATAGACCGCATGAAGGAGCTTGGCGCCCGGCCAGGAGCCGAAACGCGACGGCGGCGCGCTCCGCTCGATGGCGATCAGGCCTTCCATGCTGTCGTAGGATTCAAAGCCGATGTCCGGCAGTCTGGCGTCGTTCAAAACCGCGTCCTCACGTCTACATGTTTTCCCGCTGGATCGCCGCGATCGTCGCGTCGGTCACCGCGCGTGTCGTCGCCTTGCCGCCGAGGTCCGGCGTGTGCAGCGACGGGTCCGCCGGTCACGCGCTCGATCGCCCGCATCAGGCGATCCGCCGCGGCCTTTTCGCCGAGATGTTCGAGCATCATCGCGCCGGTCCAGAACGAGCCGATCGGATTGGCGATTCCCTTGCCGACGATGTCGAACGCCGAGCCGTGGATCGGCTCGAACATCGAGGGGAAGCGCCGCTCCGGATTGAGATTGGCGGTCGGCGCAATGCCGAGCGAGCCGGCCAGCGCCGCCGCGAGATCGGACAGAATGTCGGCGTGGAGGTTCGAGGCGACGATCGTATCCAGGCTCTCGGGCTTGATCGTCATGCGCATGGTCATCGCATCGACCAGCATCTTGTCCGAGGTCACGTCGGGGAACTCGCGCGCGATCTCCGCGCCGATCTCGTCCCACATCACCATGGCGTGCCGCTGCGCGTTCGATTTGGTGACGATGGTGAGCAGTTTGCGCGGTCGCGACCGGGCGAGCGCGAAGGCGAAGCGGAAGATGCGCTCGACGCCGGCGCGGGTCATGATCGAGACGTCGGTCGCGACCTCTATCGGGAGACCGCGATGGACGCGTCCGCCGACGCCTGAATATTCGCCTTCCGAATTTTCGCGCACGATCACCCAGTCGAGCTCAGGACCGCTCACGTGCCGCAGCGGGCTCGTTATCCCTGGCAAAACACGAGCCGGGCGAACGTTGGCGTATTGGTCGAACGGCTGGCAGATCGCGAGTCTCAGGCCCCAGAGGCTGATGTGATCGGGCACGTCCGGCGAGCCGACCGCGCCGAAATAGATCGCGTCATGGTCCTTGATCTGCTCGCGGCCGTCCGCCGGCATCATGAGACCGGTCTCGCGATAAAAGTCGGAGCCCCAATCGAACTGGTCGAAGCTCCATTCCACCCCACCGTCGCGCTCGGCGATCGCCTTCAAGACCTCGAGGCCAGCCGGAATGACCTCCTTGCCGATGCCGTCGCCGGGAATGACCGCGATCCGATAGCGTCGCATGAGTTGGATTCCGGATGGTGAGGAAACCGGCCTCGCGAGCCGGCGCTCTAGCGTATCATGGCGAGCCGACTTTGTCGTGGACCAGCTACGATGGCGCCACGGAGGCCCCCTTCATGTTCGGCCCCGCCAAGGCCATCTTACGCGCCGATCATGGATCGGGGTCTTTGCTGAGTGGATGGAGGGCACGATGAGCGCTCATCATGTGGTCGTGGTCGGCGCCGGGTTCGGCGGACTCGAGACCGTGCACCGGCTGGCCGGCGCGCCGGTTGAGATCACGATCGTCGATCGACGCAACCACCATCTGTTTCAGCCGCTTCTCTATCAGGCGGCGACGGCGTCGCTCGCGCCCTCGGAGATCGCCTGGCCGATCCGGCATCTCTTGCGCCGGCGCCGGGATGTCACGACCCTGCTGGCGTCGGTCGAGTCCATCGACAAGCAGGCGCGCGAGCTTCGCCTCGATGACGGCTCGACGGTTCGCTACGACACGCTCGTGTTGGCGACCGGCGCGCGGCACGCCTATTTCGGCCACGACGCGTGGGAGCCATTCGCGCCGGGCCTCAAGACGCTCGAAGATGCGACCACCATACGGGGCCGCATCCTCCTCGCCTTCGAAGAGGCGGAGCGCCAATCCGACGAGCAGAAGCGCGCGGCGCTTTTGACTTTCGTCATTGTCGGGGGCGGCCCGACAGGCGTCGAGCTCGCCGGCACGATCGCCGAGCTGGCGCGGGATACGCTACCCACAGAGTTTCGCCGCATCGACACGCGTCAGGCGCGAATCGTTTTGGTCGAGGCCGGTCCGCGCGTCCTTCCGGCTTTCGCTGAAGACCTGTCAAACTACGCCAAGGATTCGCTGGAGCAGCTGGGCGTCGAGGTCGTGCTTGGGCAACCAGTCTCGGAATGCAATGCCGACGGGGTCGTCTTCGGCGGCCAGACTTTGGCGGCAGCGACAATCCTCTGGGCCGCCGGCGTTCAGTCCTCGCCCGCCGCGCTCTGGCTCGACGCTCCGGCGGACCGGGTTGGACGGCTCAAGGCTGAACCCGACCTGACGGTCCCGGGGCATAAGGAGATTTTCGCCATCGGCGACGCAGCGATTGTCCTCCGTCCGGACGGGCAGCCAGTTCCCGGCATCGCGCCAGCCGCCAAGCAGGAGGGCGTCTATGTCGCCAAGGTCATCCGAGCCCGGCTCAGCGGCGCGCCCGCGCCGCCGCCCTTCCAGTATAAGCATGCCGGCGACCTCGCCACGATCGGCAAGCGGCGCGCGGTGATCGACTTCGGCTGGATCAAGCTCAAGGGCGCGCTCGCCTGGTGGCTCTGGGGCTTCGCCCACATCTACTTTCTGATCGGGGTCCGCAATCGGCTGAGCGTCGCGATCAACTGGCTGTGGATTTACGCGCGTGACCAGCGCGGCGCGCGGCTCATCACCTGGTGGGGCGGAGAGGTGGAGGGAACGGCTCCGTTCGCCGAAATGGGTGACCTGGGCCGGCGCAAGGCGCATGCCGACGACGAAGTCGCAGCGCCTTAGGAACCGAACGGACGCCGCAGGCGTTGCCTCCCGGACAATCAATCCGGAGCAATTCATGGTCAGCGAATCCCATAGCGACAAGTCCGAGGCGGAACTTCAGGATCGCGCCTGGGAATTGGCGAAGTCGATCGGCACCTGCATGTTCACGACATGGAACGGCAAGCGCCAGCGGGCGCGGCCGATGACCGCCTTCGTGAATCGAGACGAACATGCGCTCTACTTCCTCACCGAGGAAGACAGCGACATGGTCAAGCAGGCGCGGGAGTATCCCGACCGTCACCGCAACCTTTGCGGAGGTGAGCGGCAACAAATATCTTGCCGTTTCCGGCCAGGCGGCTGTCGAAAACAACCGCGCCAAGATCAAGGAATTGTGGAATCCATTCGCCAAAGCCTGGTGGAAGTCGCCGGACGATCCGGTGATCCGCGTCGTAACCCTCACGCCCGAAGACGCCGAACTCTGGGACAGCCCCAACAAGCTCGTGGCGACGGCCGTCATGCTGACGGCGGCCGCGACTGGTCATCAGCGTCCGAAGCTCGGAGACAAGGCGCACGTCGACATGTGACGCCCTCGGCATACGCTGCGAGCGTGAAAAGCGCCTTTAGAGTTTGAGGCCGTTGCGCTTCAGCTGCCGGGTCAGACTGCCGTCCACGGGAAAGAGAGGGATGAGGCAGGCCTGGACGGCGTGGTAGATGTCGGGACGTCCTTCGAAGACGCGCGAGACGGGATTGAAGCGCGCTGTCGAGCTCGGGCTGCCAGCCATGCGTTCTGTCGATCACATGGCGTGCGAGGAAGCTCCAGATGCGCCGGTACCATTCTTCATAGGAAGGGTCGGAGTTGACGGAGCCGAGCGCAGCGGCGGCGCCGATTCCCTCGGCGCAGGGCCACCAATAACGATCCGTTTGATCGGGTCGGTCGCTCCAGTCGAGCGTATAGTAGAAGCCGCCAAGCTTCCGGTCCCAGCCGATCGACGTGGTCTTACGGAAGAGCTCTGTCGCGGCTTCGATCATCCAACGCTTTGCTGCGGCCTCCAAGCTCCCAGAGCTGGACAAGCAAGCGGCTCCATTCGAGCGCATGGCCAGGCGTCGTGCCGCTCGGGCGGAACATCGGATCTCCCCGATATGTCCGGTCGACATCCCAACTCGCGGTGAAATGTTCGGCCACCCGCCAACTCTCGTTGCGGGCGTGGCGGTCGATGATCAATGACGCGATGCTTTCCGCCTTGTCGAGATAGCCGCGGTCGCCTGTCGCCTCGAAGGCCGCCATCAAGGCTTCGGTCAGATGCATGTTGGAGTTCTGGCCGCGGTAAGTTCCTATCGGCGACCAATCGGGATTGTATTCTTCTGTGGTCGCGCCGGCTGCTTTGTCCCAGAATTTGTCCTCGATGACCTGCGTCACGTCTGCAAGCAGACGCGGCGCGTCGGGATGCCCCACGCACATCGCAGACGAGGCGGCGAGCAGGACGAAGGCATGGCCATAAGCCTGCTTCGTCGGGTTGGTGGGTTTCTCGTCATCCACGCCCCAGAAATAGCCGCCGTGCTCACCGTCTCGCATCCGCTCCCACAGGAACGCCAGCCGATGGTCGACGATACGGTCGGCGCCCGGCAGCCCGAGCAGATGCGCGATGGCGAAGGCATGCACCATTCGCGACGTTTCGTGCACCTGCCGGTTCGCGCCTTTGTGTCCGGGCTTCGGCGGAAGAGGCCGCGCGTTCTCATCCAACGAGAAGAAGCCGCCCGCCGGATTGAACGAGGGAAGCTGGAAGAACTCGAAGAGGGCGCGAGCGTTATCGATGAGCCACAGCCGGTGGGCCGTCAGCGTCGTGAAGCGTGGCGTCCCGGCCGCTGGAAGTTCCTTGATTGTGGACTGCGCCATCATCGCAAACCTCCGTCTTACGGTCGATGCAGACCTACTGCTAAATGCAGATGGGGAAAACTACCTATGGCGCGGGCGGCTCACGCCGATACGCTCGCCGACCGTTAGGGGCTTCCGTCACACAAGCCGCCGGAATAATCCGCTCCGGTTTTGCCGCGCGGCCTCCTCCGGTCGTGCAGTGTGAGGGCGGCCCTCTCGATAATCGCATTAACAAAGAGACCGCTATCGTGGCCCGCACGCCCTTACTGCAATTTCTTAAAACACTTTCTTCTGACGTCAGCCTTTGCCAAAGCCGGAACATCTCCGTCGCGGAGCTGATGGCGGAGCGGCTGGCCGCTCCGTCGCGCCGCCAGTTCGTCGCCGGCGCCGCTGCGATGGCGGCGAGCGCGGCGTTTCCGGCAGCGGCCTTCGCCGCGCCTTCCAAAGCCCGCATCGCCATCGTCGGGGCGGGGATCGCCGGGTTGAACGCAGCGCTCACCCTGCAGGACGCCGGAATCGCCAGCACGGTCTATGAAGCGTCGAACCGGATCGGCGGGCGGATGTTTTCGGCGACGTCGATCTGGGCGGACAATCAAGTCAGTGAATGGTGCGGAGAACTCATCGACTCCGATCACGAGACGATCATCGGCCTCGCCCGACGCTTCGGCCTGCCGCTCGACGACTTCGCCGGAAATCCGAGCCTGCGCGACACCTACAAGATCCTCGGCCGCTACTACACCGTCGAGCAGGCTTACGAGGACTGGCGGGGCGGCGTTCAGCAGGCGATCGCCAAGGATCTCGAAGCCGCGGGCGAGTCGACCACCTACGACAAGTTCACGCCCGAAGGGCAGAAGCTCGATCAGATGTCGGTCGCCGAGTGGATCGACAGCCGCGTCCCGGGCGGCCGCAAATCGCCGATCGGCGCCCTGCTCGACGTCGCCTATGCGATCGAATACGGGGCCGACACGACGGACCAGAGCGCGCTGAACATCGTCTATCTGCTCGGCGCCAACAAGCAGACCGAGGCCGGCGAGGGGTTCAACGTCTTCGGCGCCTCGGACGAGCGCTATCACATTCGCGGCGGCAACCAGCAGCTCCCGACGCGGATCGCCAAGCATCTCCGCACCCCCGTGCAGCTCGGAATGCGCATGACGTCGATCGCCCGCAACGGCGACGGGACTTATGCGCTCAGCTTCGACGGCCATCCTTCGGTCACGGCCGATCTCGTGATCCTGAGCCTGCCTTTCGCCGTCCTGCGCAAGATCGACACCAGCGGCGCCGGCTTCGACGCGCGCAAGAACACGGCCATCCAGGAGCTGGGGCGCGGCCAGAGCGGCAAGCTGCAGCTCCAGTTCTCCTCGCGCTACTGGCGCGAGCCGGGCCCCTGGCCGGGGCGCGGCAACGGCTTGTCCTATACCGATGAAGGCTACCAGAACACGTGGGAAGTCAGCCGGCGGCAATTCGGCGCAAGCGGCATTCTCAACAACTATACAGGCGGCTCGGCGACCGCCGCCAAGACGACGAAGACGCCGTTCGCGACCGCCGCGGACGCCAACGTGCAGGCGGATGCGAAGGCCTTCCTCGGCGGCCTCGAGACCGTGTTTCCCGGCGGAACCGCCAAATGGAACGCGCGCGCGGCAAGCTCGCTGCCCGCGCTCGATCCCAATCTGGGCGCGTCCTATTCCTATTGGAGAGTGGGCCAATACACCTCATTCGCCGGCTACGAGAAGGCGCCGCAAGGCAACATCTTCTTCGCCGGCGAGCACTGCTCGGCCGACTACCAGGGTTTTATGGAGGGCGGCGCGGCCGAAGGCGCGCGCGCGGCGAAGGAGATCCTGGACCAGCTTCGCGGGAAGAAGACATAGGGCGCAGCCCTGGGCCGGCCGGTTTGGATTTTCTTGGGCGCGGGCCGTTTGAGCGCGAAAACCCCCGTTTCTGGGGGTTGGAAAAGCTTGGATTTCCTTGGATTCTCTCGTCCGAAACGAGCCTTTTCAATGGGTTATACGGGATTTTCGCTGGAAAAAAATTCTCGCGCCCTTTGCCCTAGGCGACGGCGCCAGAACGGGGTTCATGGCGGTCTAGGTCATGCGGATGCGCAGAATTGTTCATGAGGCGAGCCTAGCGTAATTTCTGCTTTTCGTCAATCGATCGTCGCCCGACAGAAAATAGCGACCCGACAATTTAGCCATACAATCCTGACAATTGTCGCGCCATGATTCCTACAATGTTGCGGCCTCCGGCTATAAGCATGATGCATTCAGACGCCCTCGTGGCGCCAATTATGCGGACTCAAGAAGCGGGAATTGCTTCTCTGCAAGTCGCGGCAAATGTTCAATCAAACCGCCGATATCGCCAGAAGTCAGAAAGAGTACAGCATCGTCCTTGCGTAACTCACCGCCAATTCTGGCAAGGCCCTCCTCACAGGAACGTATGGGCGTGGCGTCCACGCCGGCAGCGTGCACTCGCTTCATAATCTCGCTAAGACTTGCCTGCTCATGCGTGCCAGCCCCCTGGTTCGCCGGTTCAAATATGAAAACGCGATCACAGCCGCTAAACACGTCATCATACCATTCGAGCTTGTTGCGATTGCGCCACGAAAACGTGTGAGGCTCGAACACGACAAGCAGGCGGCGCCGCGCAAAGTGCTTTTTCATCGCCGCAATCGCGCTCTTCGCCTTGTCATAGGACGATCCAAAGCCTTCGAACATCTGCACGCTGGTATGATCTGATTTTCGGTCGAGCCGGCGCATAACGCCGCGAAAGCTCGCCATCGCCGATGTGTATTGCTCGACGCTGACAAGGCCGCGGGTCAGCACGAACGCCCCAATCCCAACCATGTTTTCGATATTGTGCGCGCCGAGCTGGCTGGTCTTGACTCGAGCGACCTCACGGCCTCGCTCAGTCAATGTGAACTCAGAGACTGCGCCATACTCGATAGCTTCCGCGCGCCAGTCGCCGCTTGTGAGCCCGAAGGTCACGACATCGCGTTTCGCTTCGGTGAGAAATCGTTCGCTGAGTTCGCCTGAGGTCGCCGCAACGATGAGCCCGTCGCGCGGGACCAGATCAAAGAGTTGATGGAAGGGCGCGAGATAGGACTCGATCGTTGGAAAGACATTGACGTGGTCATGCGCCAGGGGCGCCAGCAACACGTGCGCAGGGCGGTAATGCAGAAACTTCGACTGATTGTCGGTGTTGGAAGACGGATATTCGTCGCCTTCGAGCAGGAATAATTTTCCCGTACCGGCATTGGAGGCGCGAGCAGGCGACAAAGGCACGGCGCCGATCATCCACGAGGGATCGAGCCCGGCGCTCGCGAGGCAATGGGCCATCATCGCAACGCTCGTCGTCTTGCCGAAAGATCCCGCCACCACAATGTTTTCGTGTCCACGCGAAAGGAGCGCGAGCACTTCGGCGAAGGACAGAATTTTTGGCCCTCCAGGCCTCGCGGCGCGCGCGAAAGCCTCCGCCACCTCCTCATTCTCGCTCGGAACCAACCGCGCGTTTTTGCCGATGACGATAAGATCGGAATCGTCAGGAATATTCTGCGCCGCATAAGGCGTTCGGCACGCGAAGGCTTCCCGAGCCAGCACCTGCGAGATCGGCGGATAGATCGCTTCGTCGGAGCCCGTCACGGCGACGCCGCTGTCGCGCAGCAGGATAGCCGTTGCGCTCATGCCCACGCCGGCAAGGCCGATAAAGTGGGCTTTACGAAATGGAAATGGGGTCATCGTCACTGTGTCTGGACGCTCTTTTGATCACGCGCCCCTCGATCGATCGTGAAGGCGCACGGCGTGCGAACACCTGCTTATGCCAGCGACCCCAGCAACAAGGAATCCGCGCTCCGTCGCCACCCGCAACCAAAGGCCGTAAGCACCGTTCGTCGAGCTGACGGGAAACTAGCCTCAGCCTGATCGCTCTCGTTGGATCCGAGTGCTGCAGATCGCGTGGTATCTGCGGAAAGGCGACGCAGCGAGTGGCTGGACTGGTCGATGCTCGTCGCGTTCAGACCTGGCACGTCCTGCGCTTGCACGTTGAATGTGGCGTAGACAGCAGGCTGCGACAGCACTCACATTCCTCTTGCCCGACAACGACCTGTGCAGACATGCCTCATGGCCATCAGACGCACCGAGGAAACCGAAATTTGGCTTTCCGCCTGTCTGTCTGAGTCTGACCGACGAAGACTTGCTGCAACGCCTCCCGCGAATTCCTTCTGGTCATCTGGTGACGAGGGCCAAGGGTTCGAATCGACGCTCCGGAGAAATTGTCAATCCACTCCGCAGCTTCCGCACCCGCATTTGCAGGTCATGAGGCGCACGGAGCTCAAGCTCCTTCACGCAATAGTGACGTTGCACACACACGTGTTCGATAACTCTTGCGTCACGATACGAATTATCAAGCTCATCAACGAATAAACGCGATTTGTTCAAAATATTCCAATCCGCTAGAGAACATTACGGCCCAATCAACGCATGCGATCACGAATGTAAACTGTAGCCCGTAAATCATATATCTATTGTTGCCTGCTTTATGCCTATTAAATTCGGTTGCATCGCCTTATCTAAAAGCGATGCGCTCTATTCGAAAGCTGGCCAAACGCTCGTTACGGCTGCTTCTTGAACAAGATGCCGCACTCGGAGCGAGTTTCATCGCTTCGTCAAATAGTCTAGATGCCTTCACAGAATCTTGCAGAACTCTCAACGCAAATCCACCATACCAGTACAACACTTGCGGCTGGGTCGGGTCGATATCTATTGCTATCTCAGAGTTTTGATCCGCTCCCAATAACGTCATCCTTGCTTCAGCAAGAATGTAGGCAGCAACTCTATACACTTCAAAGTGCTCGGCGTCGTTACGCGCAGGTCATCAATAATCTTCAACGCCCTATCGGTTTCTCCTTTTTTCACTAAAGTAAAACGCTTGCGCCAGATGCGTCGCAGCGATTGCTTCTGAGCGGGAGCGTACCGTGTAGTGTCCCATTAAGTACCGATTAGCATTAATCTCAACACGACGCGACGCTCAACTAATCCTTGTATCCGCTCCGAACGGTTTTTTACTTTTCAACCAGACTAGGAAGTATTTTTTCAATTCGTGTCAAATACGACCTTACAAACACAGACATAGTATAAGTTCTATCCTGCGTATTTGTTGAGTCATCATCAATCAGACCGTAGCGCAACCCGCGTAGCGAGGCCCAATTCTACATCGCGGGCTGACAAATCCAGAAGGAACTGGATAATTATCGCGGGGCGGCAGTCGTGCCCGGGCGGAGTTAATTCTTCGGATTTCACGTCGACGCCAAATTCTATCGATAGCGTCTTAGTCGAACTTCTGTGCGCCGCGAATGTCTTGCGATATCGCCCGACATTCACTCTCTGGAGCTTGCTATACATAAAGAATTCAACTTCCCTAATTTCGCCGCAGACAACATCCCTTAAAAGACTTCTGTTAAAGACCAAGCGGAGCTCCTCAGCACATTCGTCATCGAAGCCTTGAGGTCTGGTCCTGACCATAGAATGAGCAGAAATCTAGGTCCCCTTGCGGGAGACGCTACCCCCTCCTCCGCCCCCTCATCTTCCCACCCTTAGGCCGCGCTTCGCCGCCGCCCCAATTGTGCGGCCCCATGTCGGCGTCGGTGGGTTTGCGGGGCCTTGTCGAGGGCAGGTTGGCGGCGCGGCCGAAGGGGCGCTCGCCGGCGTAAGAGCCGGCCGTCGCCTCGATGTCCATCTGGCGCGCCATCGGGTCGTCGCCGACGGCGAGCGCGACCGATTGCAGGCGCTTGATCTCGTCGCGCATGCGGCCCGCTTCCTCGAATTCGAGATTGCCCGCCGCCTCCCTCATCCGCTTCTCGAGATCGGCGATCGTCGCCTGCAGATTGTGGCCGATGGCCGGAGCGTCGGCGAGGCCGATGTCGACCGTCACGTGATCGGCCTCGTAGACCGAGCCCAGAATGTCCTGGATGCCGCGCCGGATCGACGACGGCGTGATGCCGTGCGCTTCGTTGTAGGCCGTCTGCTTCTCGCGCCGCCGCGCGGTCTCCTCCATCGCGCGCGTGATCGAGCCGGTGACCACATCGGCGTAGAGCACGACCTTGCCGTCGACGTTGCGCGCCGCGCGGCCGATGGTCTGCACGAGCGAGGTCTCGGAACGCAGAAACCCTTCCTTGTCGGCGTCGAGAATGGCGACGAGCGCGCATTCGGGAATGTCGAGGCCTTCGCGCAGGAGGTTGATGCCGACCAGCGCGTCGAACGCGCCGAGGCGCAGATCGCGGATGATCTCGATGCGCTCGATCGTGTCGATGTCGGAATGCATGTAGCGCACGCGCACGCCGTTCTCATGCAGATATTCGGTCAGGTCCTCGGCCATGCGCTTGGTCAACACCGTGACCAGCGTGCGATAGCCGCGCCTCGCGACCTCCTTGACCTCGCTCAAGCAGGTCGTCGACCTGGCTGCGCGCCGGGCGGATCTCGACCGGCGGATCGATGAGGCCGGTCGGGCGGATCACCTGCTCGACGAAGGCGCCTTCCGTCTGCTCCATCTCCCAGTGTCCGGGCGTCGCCGAGACATGCACGGTCTGGGGCCGCATCGCGTCCCATTCCTCGAACCTGAGCGGCCGATTGTCCATGCACGACGGCAGGCGGAAGCCGTATTCGGCCAGCGTCGCCTTGCGCCGATAGTCGCCTCGTACATGCCGCCGATCTGCGGGATGGTGACATGGCTCTCGTCGGTGAAGACGAGCGCGTTGTCGGGCAGATATTCGAACAGGGTCGGCGGCGGCTCGCCGGGCCTGCGGCCGGTCAGATAGCGCGAATAGTTCTCGATGCCGGCGCAGGAGCCGGTCGCCTCCAGCATTTCGAGATCGAACAAAGTGCGCTGCTCGAGCCGTTGCGCCTCGAGCAGGCGCCCCTGCGCATGGAGCTGGTCCAGGCGCAGCTTGAGCTCGAGCTTCATCCCCTCGATCGACTGCAGGAGCGTCGGGCGCGGCGTCACATAGTGCGAATTGGCGTAGACTTTGACGAACTCGAGGTCCTGCGTCTTCACACCCGTAAGCGGATCGAACTCGACGATCGACTCGATCTCGTCGCCGAACATCCCGATGCGCCAGGCGCGGTCCTCGTAGTGGGCCGGGAACACTTCGATCGTGTCGCCGCGCACGCGGAACAGGCCGCGCGAGAAGTCGCCGGCCTGCACGCGCTTGTACTGCAGCGCGACGAGATCCTTGACGAGCTGGCGCTGGTCGACCTTGTCGCCGAGCTTCAGGGAAAAGGTCATCGCGGTATAGGTCTCGACCGAGCCGATGCCGTAGATGCAGGAGACGGAGGCGACGATGATGACGTCGTCGCGCTCGAGCAGCGCCCGCGTGGCCGAGTGGCGCATGCGGTCGATCTGCTCGTTGATGTCGGATTCCTTCTCGATATAGGTGTCGGTGCGCGGGACGTAGGCCTCGGGCTGGTAATAGTCGTAGTAGGAGACGAAATACTCGACCGCGTTGTCGGGGAAGAAGCTCTTGAACTCGCCGTAGAGCTGCGCGGCCAGCGTCTTGTTGGGCGCGAGGACCAAAGCCGGGCGCTGGGTCGCCTCGATCACCTTGGCCATGGTGAAGGTCTTGCCCGAGCCGGTGACGCCGAGCAGCACCTGGTCGCGCTCGTTGGCCGCGAACGCCCTTCACCAGCTCCTCGATCGCCTGCGGCTGGTCGCCCTTCGGCTCGAATTCGGACACGACGCGAAAGCGCCGCCCGCCCTCGGACTTGTCCGGCCGCGGCGGCCGGTGCGGCAGCCACGGCGGGCGGTTGCGGATGTTGGGGTCGCCCTCCTCCAAGAGCGCCTTGAGCGAATCGGCCGTGACCGCCGCCCCGGTCAGGCCACGCGGATGGCTTTCCGGGAAGGCGCCCTCGAACTTGGGCTGCGGCGCTTCGCCGAACCCTTGCGTCTTGGGCGCGACCAGAGCGGGATTGAGCAACTCGGCGAGATGCTCGCCGAGCGGATGGACCTCGGGCCGCGAGGCCTTGGACTTGGGTCCGGAAGACTTGGGCCCGGAAGACTTGGGCCCAGGGGCGGATTTTCGGGGGGCGGGCATGAGCGGAATATGGGGCGAATTCGGGGGCTGGGGGAAGGGCAAGCGCAGGAGCTTTGCCGTCTCGATTGGATCGAGGCTGGAGCTCCCGTGTCGTTGTCAACAAGTTACGGTACGTCATCCGGGAGGGCGCGGCTCGACGAGCTGCTTAATCTCTCAGGGCGATCTCTAGGATAAAGGAATTGGCCGTCGACCCAAAAGGACACTCCGCGCCGAGGAACCCTTCCTCCGCCCCGATCAGAAAGGAACAGGAAACAATGACTTCCACGCCCTGCCGCCGCGATCTTCTTCTGATGGCCGCCGCCGGCGTCGCCGCCGCGCCCGCTTTGGCGCTCACATCGACGCCCAGCTTTGGCCTATCAGGGCAATATGGAGCGCGCCTTGTCCGCGCTCGGAGCCGCGATGCAGTCCTTGCAGGCGGCGACGCCGAACAAGGGCGGTCATCGCGAGCGGGCCATGCGTCTCATCGAACACGCGATGGGAGAGGTTCAGGCTGGGATCGATTTCGCCTACCAGCACGGAGGCGGCGGCTATTGACGCCGCGCCCGACTCAAGGCGCGGTGGGCCTCGACTGGCGCGGCTGAGGTTTCTGCTGCGCCGGCCAGCGCGATTTTAGCGGCAGGCCGATCCAATGCAAGACCCAGTCTATTCCGTCGTCGTGTTCGCGGCCATGTGCGTGAGCGCGACGATCGGCTTCTTCATTCATTCCCGCCTATCCGAGAAGCATCGGGCGCCCGAGTTCATCGCGCTGGTGCAGCTTATGATCACGCTCCTGGTGACGTTCACGGCCATCGTGCTCGGTCTTCTCACGACCTCGGTCAAGGCCGGGTTCGACGCCGCCTATACCGCTCGCGGCGACGACGCCGCGCAGCTTGCGCAGCTCGACCGCTGCCTGCGCGACTACGGTCCCGAGACGGCGCCCATTCGCGAGCAATTGCGCGGCTATGTCGCCGCGGTGATCGCGAGCACCTGGCCTGACGAACCGCGTCCCGCGGGCGTTGCTTTTCCGGACCCGGCCAAGATGCCGAGGATCGGCGAATCGCCGCTCTTGTCCGACGTCTTGAGCGACGTGGGACGCGGCGTTAACGGGCTTCAGCCGACCGACAGCTTCCACAGGACTCAGCTGGCCGCGTGCGTTGAACACTACAGCGACTTGCTGAACGCCAGGTGGAAAGTGATCGAGGGCGCGCGTCCCTCCTTCTCGCCGCCCTTCTACTGGGTGTTGGTGATCTGGCTTTCGATCCTGTTCGGATCGTTTGGCCTGACGGCGCATCCCAACGGGATGGTGGCGACGATGACCGTTTTGTGCGCGCTGTCGATCGCGATCGCGGTCTTTGTCATCCTCGACATGGATGAACCCTATGGCGGACTGTTCGGCGTGCCCAGCACCTCAATGCGCAACGCGCTCGCCGATATGATGCGGACGGACGGTTGAAGGCGCAAGGCTTTAGTCTGGGCTGTGAATGCGACGGCAGGAATCGGGTTGAATTTGGGGCTCGACGGCGCATGTTTCCCTGGTGACGAAACCGGAAGCAAGGCAATGAGCGAGGCCATTCAGCATTATCACGTCTTTGAGACGGCCATGGGCTTCTGCGCGATCGCATGGAGCGATGCAGGGGTCGCGCGCTTTCAATTGCCGACGAAAACCGCCGAAGCGGCCGAACGGCTGATACGCCGCCGCGCCTTTGGCGCGGAGCCGGGAGCGCCGCCCGAAGACATTGCGGCGGTCATCGAGGCTGCGAAGCGGTATTTCGCCGGCGAGGAAATCGACTTCTCGCGGGTTCCAGTCGACCTCGCAGGCCAGGACGCGTTCTTTGCGCAGATTTATGACGCGCTGCGTCGGGTCGGCTGGGGAGCGCACGACCACCTATGGCGCGCTGGCGAAGGAGGTCGGCGCCGGCCGCGAAGCGGCGCGCGATGTCGGTGAGGCGATGGCCAAAAATCCCGCGCCGTTGATCATTCCCTGTCACCGAGTGCTGGCCGCGGGTGGCAAAATCGGCGGTTTCTCCGCGCCTGGCGGCTCGAAAACGAAGGCCCGCATGCTCGAATTGGAGGGCGTTCGCCTTCAACCGCCGGAAGCCGCGCAACAGGCTTTCGCTTTCTAAGCTGAACCAACCGCTCGCGGCGAAGGACTGGTCGTCGCCCAAGACGGTATTGGGTCTCCGCTGACCCATGGCGACCGGCGCCAAGAGGGAACACATAGCCGCAGGGCGACGAGAAATCCCCATACCGCCAAGAAGAACAGCGCGCCGAGCAGGCCTCCGATAATCGCTTGCGCCGGGTAATCGGACAAACCCTTCCAAAACAACAGCAGAAGCAGGACCGCCTCAAGGGCGTAGAGCGCCGTGGACCGGATGCCAGGATTGGGGCGGTAGCCAGCCAGATAGGGGATCCAGTGAGAAAATATGCAGTCCGACACGATCCCCCCGATCAGTGCGCCCAGCCAGAACATGCCTTGCTGAGCGGTCAAGGGACCCCGGATGCCGAATCCGACAATCGCGCCGAGTGCCGACGATGAAGAGGATAAGCAGGAGGCCGACAGTGAAAAACAGGAACCCGAGCCAATTCGGCACATAGACTCCTTCAATAGCGCCGAAAGCTCGCCAGAGAGGAAATCTCGACCCCTTCCATTCCTCAAACACGTGAACGGCCGAAAACGCCCAACTGAGAACCAGGATGAGCATGGGCATCGCTTCGGAGGGCCCTAAAAGCGAAACGCTTTCCGCGTAAGCTGCAATGTCCTGCATGGGAGAGGCCTCCGGATTAGGCGCCCGTCTCTCGCCAATTCATCGCAGATCGCTTAGTTTTTGTCACCGCGGGCGTAAGGCGAATGACAGCGAACACGCTCTCGACCGGCCTGGCGCCTAGGAGGATCTCGGCTGCTCGCTGAATGACGGCGTCGATCCCTTCGGACTGGGAACTTTGGCCTCCGAGGCGCGAGGGGTCGGGTTGGGCGCAAAAGGGTCCAGTATCTGGCCGACCAATGTGTTCGGCATCGGGGTCGCGGTCCCATAGTCGGCAGGCCAGGCCTTTGGCAGATAGAAAGTCCCACACCCGATCCATCACCGGCAGCATGGACGCATAGTTATGGTCCTTGTGGTCCTCAAGCGTATGGTGCCAGTGATGGAAGGCCGGGCTCGAGATGATCTCTTCGAGAGGGCCCAGGCGCCAGCGCACATTGGCGTGGATGAAGTAGCTCCAAACGCCGGGAACACATAAATGTGAACACGAGCAGACGTTGCGTAGATTTTAATGACGTGTCAACTAACAGGTTAGCGAGAAACAAAGCATTTGCAACCTTACTCCTCCAGCGCCTGATCGAGATCTCGGATCAGATCGTCGGCCGTCTCGAGGCCGATCGACAGGCGCACGACATCATCGCCAGCCCCCGCGGAGACGCGCTGCTCGTCGGTGAGCTGCCGATGCGTGGTCGACGCCGGATGCAGGATCAGGCTGCGCGTGTCGCCGATATTCGCCAGATGCGAGAACAGGCGCACGCCCTCGACCAGCTTGACGCCGGCCTCGAACCCGCCCTTGACGCCGAAGGTGAACACGGCGCCGGCGCCTTTCGGCAGATACTTTTGCGCGAGCTTGTAATAGGCGCTGTCCTTCAGGCTCGCGTAGGACACCCAGGCGACCTTCGGGTGCTGGCTCAGGAATTCGGCGACCTTCCGCGCGTTCGCGACATGCCGCTCCATCCGCACATGCAGCGTCTCGACGCCGGTGATGGTGAGGAACGCGTTCATCGGCGCAAGCGCCGGGCCGAAATCGCGCAAGGCGACCGCCCGCGCCTTCATGGTGAAGGCGAAATCGCCGAAATTCTCGAAGAACTTGAGCCCGTGATAGGCGGGCTCCGGCTCGGTCAGCGAGGGAAAGCGGCCCCCTTGCGACCAGTCGAACTTGCCCGATTCGACCACGACGCCGCCGAGCGAATTGCCGTGGCCCGCGAGGAACTTGGTGGTCGAGTGCACGACGATGTCGGCGCCGTGCTCGAACGGCCGACAGAGGTAAGGGGTGGCGAGCGTGTTGTCGACGATCAGCGGCAGACCCGCCTCATGCGCGACTTTCGCCACCGCCGCGATATCCACGACCACGCCGCCCGGATTGGCGAGATTCTCGATGAAGATCGCCTTGCACTTCGGCGTCAGCGCCTTGCGGAAGTTCTCGGGGTCGGTCGGATCGACGAAATGGCAGGTCCAGCCGAGCTTCTTGAACGAGAGGCCGAATTGGGTGAGCGAGCCGCCATAAAGATTGCGCGAGGCGAGGAATTCGTCGCCCGGCTCCATCAGCGTGAAGAAGGTCAGGAACTGCGCCGCATGCCCTGAAGAGGCGGCGACCGCGGCGCGGCCGCCTTCGAGCGCCGCGATGCGCTCTTCCAGCACCGACACGGTCGGATTGGTCAGCCGCGAATAGATGTAGCCGAAATTGTGCAGGTTGAAGAGCGAGGCGGCGTGGTCGACGTCGTCGAACACATAGGCCGTCGTCTGATAGATCGGGGTCGAGCGCGCGCCGGTGGTCGGATCGGGCGCGGCGCCGGCATGGATCGCGCGCGTCTCGAAGCCGTAATCAAGGTTGAGCGAGGGCGCCGGGCGGCTCTTGACGCGGCGTTGCAACGGCGCCGACGGCGGGCGGTTCTGGATGATGCCGCTATTGACGCCGCTCCACGACAATTCGCCGCCAAGGCGCCCGAACTCGATCTTCGGGCAGCGGTTCATGATCACCTCGAGCCCGGCCGCCTCCGCAATCTTCGCCGCCGCGTCGTTGCGGACGCCCAATTGCATCCACACGACCTTGGCTCCGATGGCGATCGCGTCCTCGACGATGGGGGCGGCATCCTCGGACCGGCGAAACACGTCGACCATGTCGACTTTGTCGGGGATGTCGCGCAGCGAAGCATAAGCCATCTCGCCGAGCAGACGCTTGCCCGCGATACCCGGATTGACCGGGATCACCCGATAGCCTTTGCCCTGCAGGTACTTCATCACGAAATAGCTGGGGCGGTTCCAGTTCGCCGAGGCGCCGACGAGCGCGATCGTCCTCACCCGCTCGAGGATCGCGCGGATCTTCGCGTCGGAATAGGCAATCGGTTCCAGGTCGGCCATGCGCTGCGGTCTCTTGTAAAGAGCGCATTCTAGCGCAAGAGCGCAGCGGATTTCACCGCCTTCGCTTATGGCCGCGGCTCTGGAGCCCGTTTCTCGACCGGCAGGCCGGCCGCGGCCCAACCGTCCGAGCCCTCCGGATACCAGGCGACATTCGTGTAGCCGAGCGCGAGCGCGCGCTTGGCCGCGTTCCAGGACATCCAGCAATCCTTGAGGCAGTAGAACACGAGCGGACGCGGGCGGCCGCCCAAGGCTTTATCGAGCCCGCGTCGAAAATAGTCGATCATGACGGGGGCGAGTTCGCCGTAACCGGTGTCGGGAAGCCACAGGCTGCCCGGGATGTCGGACCGCGGCTTGTCCCGCCAGACGACATCGGCGGGCAGATTCTTCGGACGCGGCGCCTGGGGCAGGACATCGATGAAGGCGGCGTCGCCCGCGCGCCACATGGCCGCCGCCTCGTCGGTCGTCAGCACCCGCGCGCCTTTCAGAGTCGCGGGCGTCGGCGCGCGATAGTCGCTCTGCCGGTAAGAATCCGGCTCAGGCGGCGCATCGCCCGCCGCTGCCGCGAAGGATGCAAGCAAGGTGAAGCCGAGGGCCGCGAGCAGCGTCGATCGGAGGCTTGAACTTTTTGATCTCACGACGCGTCGACCCGGCTTCCGCTGTTGGTCGTCTATAGCATGACGCGGGTGGGTCGAGCCGCACTCGTCATCGCGAGCCATAGGGCGTCGAAAGACGCCCGTCCTTCCCGGACGGGCTATGGCGAAGCGATCCAGAGATGAAGAGGCCGGACCGGCGGCGCTGGATCGCCGCGTCGCTTCGCTCCTCGCGATGACGACCCCGCCATCGCGACTGCGGTCGTTTGACGTTGCCCGGCGACAGCCGGCTGCTATGCTCAGCTCGAAATGTCGAACTGGAACATGCGCTGGCTCATCGGCGCCCTCGTCGCAACGCTCGTCCTCTGCGCGCAAGGCGCGGCATGCGGCGAGACGCTTCCCCCGCTGCCAGTGCAGGAAGTCGCGCCGGGCGTGTTCGTCCACGTCGGCGAAATCGCCCTGATGAGCGAAGAGAATCTGGGCGACATCGCCAACATTGGATTCGTGATCGGCGACAAGGGCGTGGCGGTGATCGACACCGGCGGCAGCGTGCCGGTTGGGAAGCGGCTGCTCGCCGCCGTCCGCGCACACACCGACAAGCCCATCCTCTATGTCATCAACACGCATGAGCATCCCGATCATGTCTTCGGCAACGCCGCTTTCGACGGGATGGGCGCGACCTTTGTCGGCCACCACAACATGCCGAGAGCCTTGTCGATGCGCGGCGAGTTCTACCTCAAGGCGTTTCGCCGGATCATTGGCGACAAGCTCGTCGATGAGGTGAAGCTCATTCCGCCAACCTTGCTCGTGGCCGATCGTATGACGCTTGATCTCGGCGGAAGGTCTCTGGAATTGCAGGCCTGGCCCCCGGCGCACACCGACTGCGACCTGACCGTCCTCGACACGACCACGCAGACGCTGTTCGCTGGCGACCTCGTCTTTGTGAAGCACCTGCCGATCATCGACGGATCCGTGAAGGGTTGGCTTGTCGATCTCGACGCGCTGGCGAAGGTTCCCGCCGTGCGGGTCGTTCCTGGCCATGGGCCGGTCAGTCTGCCCTGGCCGCAGGCGCTCGACAGCGAGCGGGCGTATTTCGAGGGCCTCGCGAAGGACGTGAAGCTGTCGATCGCCAAAGGCGAGCCTGTCGAGGGCGCGACGAAGTGGGCGGGCCAATCGCAGCGGGATGACTGGAAGCTGTTTGAGGATTATAATCGCCGGAATGTAACGGCGGCCTATTCGGAATTCGAATGGGACCAATAGACACCGCCGCTCGGGATGGAGGCGCTTCGATGGCGCAGACGCTCACTAGACGACAGACACTGGCCGGCCTCGCGCTTGTTTGCGCGACAGGGGGACGCGCTTTCGCTCAGGCTGACCAGGACCCTGACGCCTGGCCCGACCTCGTGCACATGTTTTTCAACGATGCGCCAATCGTAGAGGACCAAAGCCTCGTGTCGTTCGAAGCGCCCGAGCGCGCCGAGGATGCAGCGCTGGTTCCAATGTCGTTTTCGGCCAAATTGCCCGAAGGCGACACGCGCCGCGTCACCAAGCTCACGCTCGTCATCGATCGAGAATCCGGTGCCGCTGGCGGCCGCGTTCACGCTCGGCGAGAAGGCGGGCGACACGCGCATCTCGACCCGGGTGCGGGTCAATTCCTACACCAACGCCCGCGTCGTCGCGGAACTCAGCGACGGCTCGCTCCATATGGCGACGCGCTACATCAAGGCGTCAGGCGGATGCTCGGCGCCCATGGTCAAGAGCATGGACGAAGCGCTGGCGACGCTCGGCCAGATGAAGTTCCGCATCCTGCCGCCCACGCCCGAGGCGCCAAACGAGGCGCTGCTCATGGTGCGCCACCCGAACAATTCCGGGCTGCAGATGGATCAGGTGACCCGGCTCTATACGCCGGCGCGCTATATCGCCAAGCTCGCCGTCTATCAGGGACAGGATCTCGTTTTCTCGATGGCCGCCGGCATATCGATCTCCGAGGACCCGAACTTCCGCTTCACCTACAAACCGAACGGCGCCAAGATGTTTCGCGTCGAGGCCGAGGACACGGCCGGCAAGACGTTTTCGGGCGCATGGCCCGCGACCCGCGACGGGGCGTGAACTGGAGCGTTCTACTCCGCCGCCTTGCCGACCATCTTGCCTCTCGCCGCCACGTAAAGCCCGCTGCCGATGATGATGGCGTTGCCGATCACGATCGGCAGCGTGGGGACGTCGCGCCAGATCAGCCAGCCCAGGATCGCGGCCCACAGCAGGCCCGTATATTGCAGCGGAGCAAGCACCGCGACGCGGGCGAAACCAAGCGCCCGAACGACGCAGATGATGCAGATCATCGCCACCACGCCGACAAGGAACATGAGGCCGAGGTCGAAGAGACTGGGCGTCGTCCACGCCCAGGGAATGGTCGCCGCGCCGACAAGACCCGTGCCGACGAATTGCCAAAGAACGAGCGGGACCCAGTGGATGCCCCGGAGATCGCGCGTGATCGTCTGGCTCAGCGCATAGGAGATCGCTCCCATGAGCGCGATCGGCGCGGCCCAGGACAGCATCTGCGGCGAAGGCCTGAGCGCAATGAGGACGCCAACGAAGCCGACCAGGACGGCGATCCAGCGAAAGCGCTCGACCTTTTCGCCGAGCAGCGGCGCCGATAAGGCCGTGATGATGAGCGGCGTCGCCATATAGAAGGTCATGACGTCGGCGAGCGGCATATAGCGCGTGGCGTAGTAGAAGGCGAAAGTGTCCGCCGCCGCGCACAGGACACGCAGAACCTGAAGCCCGGGTCGACGCGGATCGATCAGTTTGACGCGCAGCGACAGGACCAGCGGCGCGAGCACGACGCCCGCGCCGATCGTGCGCAGCAACATCAACTGGCCGACGCCATAGTCCGCGACCAGCCATTTGCCGAGCGCGTCGTTGACCGCGAACATCGCGACGCCGGCGAGATAAAGGACGACGCCGAGGCCCGCGGTTCCGGAGCGAGGGATCGGCATGGGATCCTGGAGATCTGGCGGTCCTGCGACCGCCCGGCCGGCCCATCGCGCGCAGGCGGGAGACTAGGAAAACCTGTTGGGACCTAAGGCCCTGGCAGGGGCCTGAGACGCAGTGGGGCTCGCTTCGGCGAGCCCCGAGCGAATTGTCAGCGCGAGTAGAACTCGATGACCAGGTTCGGCTCCATGTGCGTCGGATACGGCACCTCGGAGAGCCCGGGAACGCGAGAGAGCTTGGCGGTGCCCTTGGCGTGATCGACTTCGACATAGTCGGGCACGTCCCGCTCGGCCAGCGCGTTGGCTTCAAGCACCAAGTTCATTTGACGCGAGGATTCCTTGATCTCGACCAGGTCGCCGACCTTGACCTGAAACGACGGGATGTTGACCCGCCGGCCGTTGACCCTGATGTGGCCGTGGTTGACGAACTGGCGCGCTGCGAACACGGTCGGCACGAATTTGGCCCGATAGATCAAGGCGTCGAGCCGGCGCTCGAGCAGGCCAATGAGATTGGCGCTCGAGTCGCCCTTGAGGCGGAGCGCCTCGACGTAATAAGAGTGGAACTGGCGCTCGGAAATGTTGCCGTAATAGCCCTTGACCTTCTGCTTGGCCTTGAGCTGGGTGCCAAAGTCGGTCGCCTTGCCCTTGCGGCGCTGGCCATGCTGGCCCGGCCCGTATTCACGCTTGTTGAAGGGGCTGCGAGGGCGCCCCCAGATGTTCTCGCCCATCCGGCGATCGATCTTGTATTTCGCTTGCGCGCGCTTCGTCATCGCGGTTCCTCTTAAGTCAGTTCGAGTTCAACGAGGAACGCGCCCTCCTCTGCGCTCCAAAGAGCGCCGACAGGCTTTTGGCCGAGCAAGGCCTGAAAGCCACGGGTGCGTCAAACGACAAACGCGCTCTCGTGCCCGAGAGCGCGCCTGAAGTTGCGGCTTCCCTAGAGGGGTCGCACTGCTGCTGTCAAATCTGTTGGAGGCCACGCCCGCCAGAAACGCCCCGAAACGATCGAGAATCCCTCGCATCTCAGGCCGCAGGACAGCACGCCGCACAGGCGTGCTATGCTTATATTGCATGTCGATTCACAGATTGGTAACAATTTGTTAACTTTTTCTGCATTTGAGTGCTAATTTGGGCACCGAGAGCCCTAGCCTACGGTCAACGTCATGCATTTTTCACACTTATTTGTGCGTCGCATCATTGACTTTTGCGGTGCACCAATTTACATAGCGGCTGGTCTAGGTGGGGAACGAATTCCTCGGGCTCGCTGGTTGAGGCTGGGTCAGGAGGGCGGTCATCAAAGGAGACCGCCATGAAGAAGTTCTCTCTTACACGCTTTCTGCGCACACGCCGCGTATATTGGAATGTCTTGCAGGAGCTTTCGGCTTATACCGACCGCGAGCTGCACGACATCGGCATCGATCGTGCCGACATTTACCAGATCGCGCGCCTGGCTTCGCAGGAGCAGCACTAAAGTGAATGGCGGCGCCGCTTAACGGCGCCGCCATCGCATTATTTACGGTTATAGACGTCGTCGATTCGGACGATGTCGTCCTCGCCGAAATAACTCCCGGTCTGAACCTCGATCAGCTCGACGTCGATCTTGCCTGGATTGGCGAGCCGGTGCGTCGAGCCAATCGGCAGGTAGATCGATTCGTTCTCGTGAACGAGCGTCACTTTGTCGTTGAGCGTGACCTCGGCGGCGCCGCGCACGACCACCCAGTGCTCGGCGCGGTGGTGGTGCTTTTGCAGCGAGAGGCGCCCGCCCGGCCGCACGACAATGCGTTTGACCTGGTAGCGCGAGCCGTGGTCGATGCTCTGATAATAGCCCCACGGTCGGTAATTGCGTCGATGCTCGGTCGCCTCCGGATAACCCTGCGCCTTGAGGCGCTCGACGAGCTTTTTGACCTTGGCGGTCTGTGACCGGTCAGCGACCAGCACCGCGTCGCCAGTGGCGACGACGACCACGTCCTTTAGGCCGATCACAGCGACCACTTGCTCTTCCGAACGCACCAGCACGTTCGAAGAATCGATCACCACCGCCCGTCCGCGCAGGCTGTTGCCGTTGGCGTCGCGTGGGCTGAGCCGCCAGACCGTCGACCACTCGCCGACATCCGACCATCCAACATCAGCCGTCAGCACCACCGCCCTGTCGGTTCGCTCCATGACCGCATAGTCGATCGAGGTCTTCGGAGCCTTGGCGAAGGACTCATGGTCGAGGACAACGAAGCCAAGGTCCTTTTTCGCAGCCGACACCGCCGCCGCAGTCGCTGCCGCGATCTCGGGCTCGAAACGCTGAAGCTCCTCCAGCATGACGTCGGCGCGGAAGATGAAATTGCCCGAGTTCCAGAGATAACCATCTTCAATGAACGCGCGCGCGCGCGCTTCGTCGGGCTTCTCCACGAATCGCTCGATCCGCCTCACATGGGGATCAAGCTCCAGCGGGGCGCCCGGATGGATGTAACCGTAGCCGGTGGCGGGATGGTCGGGGGTGACGCCGAAGGTGACAATTTCGCCCGCATCGGCCACCGCATAGGCCTGCGCGCAAAGGGCGGCGAATTGTTTGCCGTCCTCGAACACATGGTCGGCGGCGAGCACGGCGACGACCGCCTTCGGGTCGCTCGCAGCCGCCCAGGCGGCCGCAGCGCCGACGGCGGCGGCGCTGTCGCGCCGGTCCGGCTCGAGCAGGATCTCGGCCTCGGCGCCGATCTCCCGCAATTGCTCGGCGACCCGAAAGCGATATTCGAAATTGGTGATGACGACTGCTGGTTCGAATACGGCAGGGTCGCTCACCACGCTGACAATGGTTTGAAAAGTCGAGCGCTCCCCGATCAAGGGGATGAACTGCTTGGGCAAGCTCTCCCGCGATTCGGGCCACATGCGGGTGCCGGACCCGCCGCACATGATCACAGGCCTTATCTTTGGCATTCATTCCCCGGTTGGCGGGTCGCGATTGCAATCGCGGGCGGGGCCTCCTCTGCAATAATGGCGGCGCCAAAGCAATGCCCAAATCTGAGCGTCCGACCGTCACGCTTTGCTTGGCCCTCGCTGCGCGCGGCCTAGGTAGGCGATGATCGATACGGCGGCCGCTGTCGTAACCAACGCGAGCGCGAAGGCGGCGAACGCGGCTGACAGGGACAAAGCTTGCGCGATCGCGCCGGTCGCCAACGGCGCCGGCAGGCGGGTCAGCGCGCTGAACAATGAGGCTGACGCGAGCCCGACCGCCGGCCCGGCCGCCGCCTGACGCGCCGCCAGCGCGAAGCCGCACGGGACGATAGGGCCGGTGCCGACGCCGATCAGGGCGAAGCCCGCAACGCTCGCCGCGAACCCGGCCTGTACGCTGACCAGTGCGAAGCCGGCGGCCGCGATCGCGAACGAAGCGATGATGATGCGAAGGTCGCTGACCCGAAGGCGAATCGCGTCGACGTTGAACCGCAGCGCAGCCTGGCAGGCGGAAAAGAACGCCGCGCCGAGGCCAGAAATCGCCGCCAGCTTGGGCGCTTCCTCGCGCAACAGCAGCGACGACCACACCGACGCCGCGAGTTCCGCCGCGATCGAGACGCCGACCACGACGCCAAGCCCGATCAGAGCGGGCGCAAAGGACAATCCGCTTCGCGCTATCGACCCGACCGCGGCCGAAGGGGGACGATCGGTCCTCGCCGCGCGATGGTAGGCAACGCCAGCGCCGGCGAGCCCTAGCGCAGCGAGAACGCCGGCTGCCCACGGCGCCGGCCCGACGACGATCAAACTGCCGAGGATCGCGCCGAGCGCCATGCCGGCGGACGCAGCGGCGTGCAGCCGGGCCAGGATCGGGCGGCCGAGCCGGCGCTCGATCCGCGCGCCCTCGGCGTTCATCAGCAGGTCGACGACGCCGCCGAGGAATCCCGCGACGATCAGGGCGATCGCGACCCAGGCTTCGCTCGAGGCGTTGAGCAGCGCGCAAAGCGCCGCGCCAAAGATGATCGCCGACACAGAGAGCGCCTGATCGACGCCAAAACGATGTGCGACCGCCCCGCCCGCCGACATGGCGATGAGATAGGCGCCGGTGTAGACGGTCAAGAGAACGCCGAACGTCGCCGCGTCCACGCCGGCGCGAATCAAGATTGCGCCCGAGGCGCCGCCCCAGAGGCCGGCGCCGATGCCGAAGGCGAAGAACATCGCGGCGACCGCGGCATGCAGGCGCATGCGGGACTCGCCCGGCGGCGTGAGAGCGCTCAAAAGTCGGTCGGCGCGCCGCCTTCTTCTTTGCGGCGGGCGACGAAGGCGGTCAGCGCCTCGAGGCGCTCGGCCTCGAGCGGCGGCGCGACGAAATCGCGCAAGCGGTCGGCGACGATGCGCTCGGCCGCGTCCACCGCGGTCGGCGAGCCGGCTTCGCGCCAAGTCTCATAATTGCGCCAGTCAGAGATGGCTGGCGCAAAAAAGGCGGTGCGGTAGCGCGACTGGGTGTGCTCGGCGCCGAAGAAATGCCCACCGGGGCCGACTTCCCGCATCGCCTCAAGCGCCAGCTCCGCATCATCGACGCGCAACGGCCGCAAGAACTCGGCGACCATCGCCAACAGATCGGCGTCGAGCGCCATCTTCTCGAACGAGGCTTGCAACCCCCCCTCCATCCAGCCCGCGCCATGCATGAGAAAGTTGACGCCGCCCATGATCGCGCCCCAGAGCGAGAACACGCTCTCGTAGGCCGCCTGGGCGTCGAGCGAATTGGCGGCGTTGGCGTTCGAGGAGCGATAGGGCAGCCCAAGGCGGCGCGCCAGCTGCCCGCCGACGATCGCCGTCTTCATATATTCGGGCGTGCCGAAGGCCGGCGCGCCCGACTTCATATCCACGTTCGACGTGAAACCGCCATAGACGAACGGCGCGCCTGGCCGCGCCACCTGGGTCATGACGAGGCCCGCAAGCGCCTCGGCGTGCTGCTGCGCGAGCGCGCCGGCGAGCGTCACCGGCGCCATCGCGCCAGCCAAGGTGAACGGCGTCATCACCACCACTTGGTTGCGGCGCGCCATCTGGATGATTCCTTCCAGCATCGGCGTGTCGAGCCTTAACGGCGACGACGAGTTGATGACCGTGAAGAGGGAGGGCTCGCGCTCGAGCGTCTCATCGTCGAGCCCACGCGCAATTTTGACCATCTCGATGGCGTCCAGGTTGCGCTCGCGCCCGAGACTGTAGGCGTGGACCGGCTTGTCGGACAGCGTCAGCATGTCGAACAGCGCATCGAGATGGCGGATCGAGGCGGGAATGTCGATCGGCTCGACCGGATAGCCGCCGATGAAATGAATCGAATCGAAACTCTGACCAAGGCGTATGAAGTTCTGATAGTCGCGTCTGTTGCCGGGCCGCCGCCCTCCCGCCCGGTCAAAGGAATTTGGGGCGCTCGCCACGGTGCCGAAGGCGACGTGCCGACCGCCGATTGAAAGATCACGCGCGGAATTGCGCGCGTGCAGCCTGAACGCCTGCGGCGCGAGGCCGATATGCGCCTCAACCAAGGCAGGCTCGAAGCGAACACGGCGCGAGGCGGGATCGACCTCGGCGCCAGCGTCCCTCAGCATTGCGCGCGCCTCGTCGTGCAGGAAGTCGATCCCGATCTCTTTCAGCACGGCGAGCGCCGCCTGATGGATCGACTCAAGCTCGTCGCGTGAAATAAGTTCGAGCGGCGCGAACGGCGACTCCGGCTGGCCCGATGGCTGAGCCGCGCCGGACCCTCCGCCGCGCTCGGCCGTGCGCCGGCGCCGGCGCCCCGTATCCTGCGGCGGCGAACCCGTCGTCATCAAAATCCCCAGATTCCCGTCAGAGAGCGCCGATCGCGACTCGCCGCTAGGTGAGGTTAGCGCAGTCGGCTACCCCACGCGCACGCCAAAATGGCGTCTCAGCATGTCAATTTGTGCGAGGCTCTCGCGCTGCTATTTCGCCGCGCGCAGCTTTGGCGGCTCGGCCGGGCCGGCTTGCAGCTTTGGCCCCTCGGCGGCGGGTTCCGGCTCCGGCGCGGGAGCTGGCGCGCCGCCAGAAAACCGCGCAATCAGCCAGGAGCGGAACAACGCCACCGCCTCGTTGCTCAGGTCCTCGGGATGGGTGGTCAGATAATAGCCGTAGCCTTCGTCAAGCCAGAGATCGAAGGGACGCACCAGCCGTCCGGCCTTGATCTCCTCGTGGAACAGCAGCGGATCAAGCAGCGCGAGCCCATCGCCCATCATCGCGTACTGGGCCGCGAGCTGCTGGGTATCGAACACGAGGCCCCGATCGACCGCGATATCGGGACGCCCGATCGAGCGCACGAACATTTCCCAGAAAAAGTGGCGCTGCCGGCCATCGATCTTGAGGTGCAGAAGGTCGCTCGCGGCGATGAGCCGTGCCGGATCGCTGGCGTCGATCCCTTCGAGCAGCTTCGGGCTGCACAGAAGCGTCGAGCGCACCATCCATAAGAGGTCATGGATCGCGTCGGTGACGCGAGGCTCGGAATAGACGATGGCGATATCGATGTCGCCGTCCACTTCCGGCCCCGTGGTCGGCTTGGAGACGATCTCAAGCGAGATGCCAGCGTTTTCCGAGCGAAAATCGCGTAAGATCGGAATGGCGAGGCGGTGAGCGAACGAGGTCGGCAGCGCGACCTTAAGCACCCGCTTCGGCCGCCCCCTCTCCTTGATGACCTCGCCGAGCGCCTGATCGATACGATCGAAAGACTTCGAAACGACGGGCAGGATGTGCCGCCCCGCCTCGGTCAGCACCAGCTGTTGGGGGCGCCGCTCGAACAGCGAGACGCCGAGAAAATTCTCGAGCACGATCACGTGACGGCTGACCGCGCTCTGCGCGACCGTCAGGCTATTGGCGGCGGCGGTGAAGCTAAGATGTTGTCCGGCCGCTTCGAACGCTCTGAGCGCGTTGAGCGGCAGCCACTTGCGATCCATTCCTCCTCCGCGCGCGGCGCATTCGTCTCACCGGCGTTTTTGCGGGCGCGTCAATATCAAGTTCATAACCCATACCAAACGTATCGGACAATACGGTCAAGCCGAAGAATCCAAAGCTAGATTAAGGCGCTGTCCGATCGACGGAGGTCCTGCGGTGCTCCTTCCCTCGACACGACCTCGACGCCCTCAAGCGAGCGCGCCCTTCCCTCTCTAGCCCATCCGCACTAAGTAAGGGGCTTCTTCCCTACAACCCAAAGACCATGACTGACCCGAACCCCGTCGCGCGCCGACGCACCTTCGCGATCATCTCCCACCCCGACGCCGGCAAGACGACGCTGACTGAAAAGCTGCTCTTGTTTGGCGGCGCCATTCAGCTCGCCGGCGAAGTGCGCGCCAAGGCCAATCGTCGCCAGACCCGCTCCGACTGGATGGGCATCGAGCGCGACCGCGGCATTTCCGTCGTGACCTCGGTGATGACGTTCGAATACGGCGATTGCGTCTTCAACCTGCTCGACACGCCCGGCCATGAGGACTTTTCCGAGGACACCTACCGCACCCTTACCGCCGTCGACTCGGCCGTCATGGTCATCGATGCGGCCAAGGGCATCGAGGCGCGCACGCGCAAACTGTTCGAGGTCTGCCGGCTGCGCGATATCCCGATCGTCACCTTCATCAACAAGATGGACCGCGAGACCCGTGATCCGTTCGATCTCCTCGACGAGATCGAGAAGACACTTGCGCTCGACTCCGCGCCGCTCACCTGGACGATCGGCCGGGGACGCTCGCTCGCCGGCGCCTATGACATCCGGCGCAGTCGCCTCACGCCGCTCGGCAAGGACGCGCCGACCTTCGCCGTCAACGGCCCGGACGATCCGCGCGTCGCGGAACTTCTGCCGGAGCACGAGCGCGCCGCAGCGATCGAAGAGCTCAACCTTGCGGTCGAGGGGCTGAAGCCCTTCGACAAGAAAGCCTTCCTCGAAGGCCATATGACCCCTGTCCTGTGGGGCAGCGCTCTCAAGGATTTCGGCGTCAAGGACCTCATCGATGCTTTGGCCGAGTTCGCGCCGAGCCCACGCGCGCAGGAAGCTCAGAGCCGCACGGTGAAAGCGGACGAGCCGAAGATGACGGGCTTCGTGTTCAAGATCCAGGCGAACATGGATCCCAACCACCGCGACCGCATCGCCTTCATGCGCGTCTGTTCGGGCAGGCTCCAGCGCGGCATGCGCGCGAAGCTCGTGCGCACCGGCAAACCGCTCACACTGTCGGCGCCGCAATTCTTCTTCGCCCAGGATCGATCGCTGGCCGAGGAGGCATTCGCTGGCGATGTCGTCGGTATCCCCAATCACGGGCTCCTACGTATCGGCGACACGCTCTCTGAGGGCGAGGAGATCGTCTTTCGCGGTGTGCCGAGCTTCGCGCCGGAAATTCTGCGCAGAGTGAAGCTTGCCGACGCGATGAAAGCGAAAAAGCTGCGCGAGGCCCTGCAGCAGATGGCGGAAGAGGGCGTGGTGCAGGTGTTCCTGCCGCATGACGGCGCGGCGGCGATCGTTGGCGTCGTTGGAGCGCTGCAGCTCGACGTGCTCACCGAGCGCCTCAACGCCGAATACGGTTTGCCAGTGACTTTCGAACCGAGCCGGTTCGAGATCTGCCGCTGGGTCTCCTCCTCCGACAAGACGGAGATGGACAAATTCCTGGACGCCTATCCGTCCTCGATCGCTTCCGACCTCGATGGGGCGCCGGTTTTCATGGCGTCGAGCGCCTTCAACCTCCGCTACGACCAGGAGCGCTGGCCGAAGGTCACCTTCAACGACATCAAGGACTATCAGAAGGCGGCGGCTTAACGGTTCCTTGCGCTCTCTCCGCCTCCGTCCCTCAGGAACTGATGCGAAGCAAGGCGGTGCTCGCCGAAACCCAAGGTCATCACGACTTTTTGCATTGAACCGATCCCCCTCATTCCGCAGAGGTAAGGAATCGTTCACCAATTCACCAGCACAAATACAACCTCGTCCGTTGCGGAATGCACAGTCAGACCCGGTGTTCCGTGCGATGATTCGGTCATGCTGAGAGGCGTCCCGCTCGCCGGGGAGAGACGCCCCGTCCTCCCAAGGAGTCGCGTGCTTGTTCATTAGCGTCGGTCATCCCAGTGTCGACGCCAAAGGTTTGAACAAGATCCTGGTCGTCGTGCTTGGCATGCATCGCAGCGGGACGTCGAGCGCGGCTGGCGCGCTCGTTCGTCTTGGCGCCGCCGCCCCTCAACATTTGTTAGCGCCGAACGCCGACAATGAGAGGGGATTTTGGGAATCTCCTGTCATTGTGGATTTGAATAACGCCATTCTGGCCGCGGCTGGGAGCGACTGGAAAGACTGGCGAAAACTCGACCTCGAGACCATCGACGCTTTGAAGGCCGACGCTTTCCGCGCACGCGCGAAGGAAGCCCTGGCGGAGGAATTCGGCGATGTCGGATTTGCGGTCGTGAAGGACCCGCGCATGTGCCGGCTCATGCCATTCTGGGGCCCGGTGTTTGCGGACGCAAAATGGTCAGTGCGCGCGCTTCTGCCGATCCGGTCGCCGCTTGAAGTCGGCCAATCCCTCTACTGCCGTGATGGCCTCAGCCCCGCCTATGGGTGTCTACTCTGGCTACGCCACGTCCTGGACGCCGAGGTCGAAACCCGCGGCATGACGCGCGCTGTTCTGGACTGGCCCCAGTTTCTGGGCGATCGCCGCAAAGCGCTCACGCGGGTCAGCGAACAATGGGGCTTTATCTGGCCCCATTGGTATGAAGACGCTTTCTCGGAGGTGGACGAATTCGTATCGGCCGATCTGCGGCGTCAGCGCACGAGTGAGGCGGAACTTGCGGCGCATCCCGCCGTCAACGATTTGGTCCGGCGGACCTACGCCGCCATGATCGACCTCGTCCAGGACTCGGGAGACAGTTGCGTCCTGAAAAAGCTCGACAACCTGCGCGCGGGCTTTGAGACAGCCTCGGCGATCTTTGACCTTCCCATGCGCGAGAGCGCTGAGGAGGTTCGCCGGGTCCGGTCAGAAGCCGCTGTAGAGATTGCACGCGCTGAAGACATTATGGATCGAGGGAAGCGGAAGAGTCGCGGTTCGATGAAGGTGGGGTCGCGTTTCCTTTGGAAACCGCGCTCAAAAGCGGCTGCATCGCGGCGCCCGAGCGCGAAAGAGGTGGACGCCATTCGAAACTCGCTCTTCTTCAATTCAGAGCACTACCTCGCGACGAACCCGGACGTGCGTGCCGCGGGATTGGACGCTGCGTTGCACTACCTGGTTCATGGAGGCCGGGAAGGCCGAGATCCCGGGCCGTTTTTCTCGACCAAGGCCTATCTCGCCCGATACCCCGATGTCGCCGAAGCCGACGTCAACGCCCTCTTGCACTACGAAACGCAGGGACGCCGACAAAACAGAGTAGCCGCGGCCTAGCGTTCGCCACCGATCTGGTCGATCTCGCGGAAGCGGTCGCCATCGACGTCATTGACGAAAATCACGGCGGCCGTGTTGTCGCCCTTCGCGTCGAAGGCCTCGGGCGCGGCATAGGCGACGCCCTGAAACTTTATGTCCTTAAGCGCGACCAACACATCGGCGCGATCCGGCATGCCGCCTTTCTTCGTCGCCGCGGCCTCGATCGCGCTCATGACGACGCGCGCGCTGTCGTAGGAGCTCGCAGCGTAATTGTTGATTGGCCCGAAGCGGCTCTTGTAACGCTCGGCGAATTCAGCTGAGCCGGGGACCTTGCCGAGTGCGGGCGCGGCCGAGAGGATGCGGACGCCCTCCCCCGCCGTCGCGGCGGCCTCCGCGGGCTTGATAAAGCCGCCGACGCTCCAGCAGCCGTCGCCGCAGGCGAAGACCTGAGTGAGGCCTGCCTTTCGCATGTCCTTGACGATATAGGCGCCCTCCTTGATGCCGCCGAAGAACAGAACATCGAAATCCTTCGGCAGTGCGGCGACCTCGGCCGAGAAATCCGTCTGGCCTGGCTTCGTTGTCCAGCGCGTCAGGACCGCGCCGCCCGTCGCGGGGAAGCCGTTCGCGAACTGATCGGCGAGGCCCTTGCCATAAGGCGTGCCGTCATCGACGACGACAGCCGCTTTCTTGCCCATCTTGGTCGCGAGCCATTTCGCGAGACCCGGGCCTTTGTGGTCGTCACGGTTGGTAAGGCGGAACACATTGGCCAAGCCCTGCTCAGTGATGGCCGGGTTGGAGGCCATTGGCGTCACGATCGGCAGGCCGCAGTCCGCGTAAACCTTCTCGCTCGCCAGCATGACGCCACTATTCACGTGACCGACGACCGCGAGCACCCGCGGATCATCGCAGAGCGCCTTGGCGGCGGCCTTTCCTTTTTCTGCGTCCGCCTGATCGTCGATCACCTCAGCCACGACCTTTCCGCCGAGAACGCCGCCCGCTCCATTCCGCTCGTCGATTGCGAGATCGACCGCTTGACGCATCTCGACGCCGAAAGTCGCCGAGGGGGTCGTCAGCGGACCAGCAACGCCGATGCGAATCTCTTGACCGGTGAGATCTCCCGCGCAGACGGCGGCCGGCGCGGAAGCCAGCGCAGCGGTGAACATCGCGACGAGTTTGAACATACTAACCTCCCATATCAGTTTTGAAGGTTAGCATATCACGCGCGGCGTCGCAGGCAAGGCGCATCCGGACCGTCCCCAGATCGCGTTTGCGGACGACGGGGACTATCAGGTGACAAGGGCGTGGCGGGCGGCCCGCCTAGAGCGCTCCGAGGGGGAGAATTTCTATGCCAATAGCGCTACGCGATGTCGTCGTTCCCGACTTCGGGCTTCCGCTCGAAGCGCCTCGCATTCCCGCAGCGACCTATGAGAAGCGCTGCCGCGAGGCCTATGCCGTGCGGAATGCGATTGGCTGGTCGTCTACGCCGACCGCGAACATCTCGCCAACATCGCCTTTCTCTCAGGCTACGATCCGCGGTTCGAGGAAGCGCTGCTGCTGCTCGGCCCGAAGGAACGGCGTGTGCTCGTTGTCGGCAACGAGGGCGAAGCCTACGCGCCGATGGCCGGGCTTCCCGGTCTCGACATTGCGCTCGCGCAGAGCATGAGCCTCATGGGTCAGGATCGCGCGCTCAAGCCCGATCTTGCCGCCGTATTGAGAGAAGCGGGCATGAGCTCCGGCCAGACGATCGGGCTTGTGGGTTGGAAATATTTCGAGCCGGCGGAATGGGACGACGCCGCGCCGGGCCTGTTCGTTCCCCACTATCTCGTGGCGATGCTGAGCAGGATTGCAGGCGGGGCCGATGCGTTGAAGGACGCGACGCCCGTGCTCATGCATCCGACGACCGGCCTGCGTTCGACGATCGACGTCGATCAGATCGCCTTGCACGAATGGGGCGCCGCACGCGCCTCCGCCGCCGTCTGGCGCATCCTGACCGGAACGCGGCTCGGCCTGAGCGAGATGGAGGCGGCGAGCGCGATGGGCTATTCCGGCGAGGCTCTTTCCGCCCACGTCATGTACGCGACCGGCGACTCGAGTCACCCAGTGATCGGCCTGCGTTCGCCAGGGAGCCGCATCATAGGCCGCGGCGACGGCGTCACCGCCGGAATTGGCTTCTGGGGTGGTCTTTCCGCCCGCGCGGGTTTGATCGCCGACGATGATGAGGCGTTTCTCAAGACCGCCTCCGATTATTTCGCCGGCCTTGTCGCCTGGTACGAGACCGCGGACGTTGGCGTCGCCGGGGAAGCCGTGTTTGCGGCGGTTACCGAGGCGCTCGCGCGCGGCGGCCTGCGATCGGCTCTCAATCCGGGCCACCTCACCGGCCACGACGAATGGATCCATACGCCAATCCGGCCGGGCTCTCCCGAACGCATCGCGTCGGGCATGCCCTTTCAAGTCGACATCATTCCGACCCCGATGCGGGCGGGCTGGGCGTTGAATTGCGAGGACGGAATCGTCTTCGCGGACGCCACGCTTCGCGCTGAGCTGAAAGCCCGCCATCCGGCGGTGGTCGAACGGATCGAAGCGCGCCGAAAGTTCGTTCGCGACGAGCTCGGAATCGCAATCAGGGATTCGATCCTGCCGCTTTCATCGACGCCCTTATGCCTTCCGCCCTTCTGGCTTGCGGCCAGACGATTGCTCGCGCTTGTATGACGGCGGTGGACAACAGAAGTAGCCGCGTGGCGGCGGCTTGACCGGCCGTTTGATCCAGTTCAGGGAGATTCGCGTGAACAGTGTGGACTGAACGCGGCGAGTCGCAACCGATATCCGCTTAGCCGCCTTCGAGGCGCGACCGAGCTGGAGTTGGGGAGGGTACAAATGAAATTCATGATATCGTTTTGTGCAATGACGCTGCTCGGCGTCAGCGCAGCGCAAGCTCAGGTCGAGCTGAGCACTTATGGCGACGCGAAAGGCAACCTGGACGTCCAGAAGCTGACCTGCGCGCAGCTCGCCAACACCTTTCAGGAAGACGCCGACTTCATGACCGTCTGGTACAGCGGCTGGTACAACGGTCTCGCTGGCTACAGCAAATTGAAGGTCGATCGCGCCAAGGAGCTCGAGCATCGGGTCATCGTCTATTGCAAGGCGAATCCGAAGACGAAGGTCATCACGGCGATGGACATCAACATCAAGCTGATGCGCAAGGAACAGGGCATCAAGGTCAACGACGAGAAATAGCTTCGCCTTGCGCGCTCGCTGCTCTGCGGACAGCCAAAGGCGCGCCTCGTTGAACTCATGAAATCGGAAAGAGAGAAGACAATGGTTGCCTCAAGCACAAGGCTGTCAGCAAGGCTTGGTCGGATCGATTTGCGTGTCGCGCTCATCGCGGCGGCGGGGCTGATCGCGTCCGTTTCGGCGTCGCAAGCCCAGGTCGAATTGAAGACCTACATGGACGACAAAGGCTATCTGAACGTGCGGGCGCTGACCTGCGCGCAGCTCGCCGGCACCTTTCAGGAAGACGCTGACTTTCTCGGCGCGTGGTACAGCGGCTGGTGGAACGGCCACCTGAAGCGACACGTGGTGAACATCCCTCGCGCCAAACAGGGGATCCATGAAGTCATCGTCTTTTGCAAAGCTCACCCGGACGAGAAGGTCGTCGACGCGGTCGACGACTATGTGAAGAAGGTTCAGGCGGGCGGGCAGTAAGACGAGGATCCGCGGGCGGCGCGCGAAATCAAGCTCGCCGCCGGGACCTGAAGAACGGGCCGCGAAACAACGCGTCGGGTTGTGGAGACCTGCGTAACGGCGCGGCGCGGAGCGTCGATCGCATTTCGGCAACAGATCTTTCGCCTCGATACGGAAATCGCCGCCGCCACGGTTGCTGGTCTCGGCGATTCTCGACGGCGATCCGGCGCGGGCGCCAGTCCCTCGCCGGACCGGCGAGGGACTAAGACGACATTCTCAGCTCCGCTGCTTTGGCCGCGCGCCGCCTCAGTAAGTCGCGTTCGCGCCTGTTGCCTGCCAAGCCCGCGGCCGCTTCGAATTCGGCGCGCGCTTCCCCATAACGCCCGAGCTTGTCGAGCAGATCGCCTCGAACGCTTAGCAGCAGATGATAGCTCTTGAGCCTCGGGTCCCGCACAAGGCGGTCGACGATCGACAGCGCCGCTTCCGGCCCACTCGGCCATGCTGACCGCGACAGCGCGGTTGAGTTCGACGATTGGCGAGGGCGCAATCGCGGCGAGCTCGGCGTAGAGCGCTGATATCCGCGACCAGTCGGTTTCCTTGGCCGTCCTTGCTTGCGCGTGGCAGGCGACAATCGCCGCCTGCAAGGCGTAAACGCCGCTCGCTCCGCCGAGTTCATGTGCTCGCCTAAGCGCCTGCATTCCCCGCCGTATCTGGAACTGGTCCCAGAGTGCCCGGTTCTGGTCGAGCATGAGGATCGGCTCGCCCGCTGCGTCGACACGCGCCGCCGTGCGTGAGGCGTTCAACTCCATCAAGGCCATGAGCCCGTAAGCTTCGGACTCGTGCGGCGCTATGGAAGTGAGCACGCGGCCAAGGCGAAGCGCCTCATTGCAGAGCTGGGGACGCTGCCACTCCTCGCCGGACGCCGCCGTATAGCCCTCGTTGAAAATGAGGTAGACGACCTCCAGGACCGAGGAGAGCCTGGCCGAGACCTCCTCGCCGCGTGGGGTCTCGTAAGTCAGCCCCGATTCCGAAAGAGTTCGCTTTGCGCGCACGATGCGCTGAGCGATTGTCCCATTGGGCACGAGGAACGCCCTCGCGATCTCCTCGGTCGTCAGGCCGCAGATCATCCGCAGCGCCAGCGCGGCGCGGGCCTCGCGGGGCAGGCGGGGGTGGCAGGCCGTGAAGATCAGCCGAAGCAGCTCATCGCCGATGTCGTCGTCCAGGGCGGAGTCCAGATCGGGCATCGCCTGCTGCTCCGCCTCCATGTCCCGAGTGATCATCTCGTTCTTGCGCTCAAGCATCCGGCGGCGGCGCAAATGATCCAATGCCCGGCGTCTGGCCGTCGCCATTAGCCAGGCGCCGGGTTTTTCGGGGACGCCCGTCGAGGGCCACTGCTCGAGGGCGGCCAACAGGGCTTCTTGCGTCAAGTCCTCCGCCAGCGGCACATCGCGCACCATCCTGGCCAGGCTCGTGATCAGCCGGGGCTGCTCGATCCGCCAAACCGCCAAGACCGCGCGATGGGTTTCGTCCGCCGTCATCCGACTTCCTTGCCGGGTTTCCGCGTCAGGTGGCAAATGCTCGCAGTTCGCATATTCCTTCCCAACCCGGGGAGAGATCCTTGTGGAGCTGCATGAATTCCGTCGCAGAAGCCACGCCTCTTCTTTGCCCGGCAATTCGAAAATCGCGTAGCCGCCGATGACCTCTTTGGCCTCCACAAACGGGCCGTCGACAACGCCGAGTTTGCCGTTCGTTATGCGAACTTGCGCGCCGGCGACGAGGGGCGTCAGCCCTCCCATATCGAGCAGGCGCCCGGCTTTGATTTCCCGATCGGCGAGCTTGTTCATCGCCTCCAGGAGTTCCGGCGTAGGCGCTCCATGCTGGGCGGATTTGACTATGAACATAAAGCGCATCTGAAAACTCCTTATCGGGCGAGCCGCGGCGCCATCGCCGAACGATCTCGCTACTGATCTCGACGAACCAGACCCGAGCAGATCGACATCCGTTTAAAAAAATAACGCCCATTTCGATCACACTGAACGAACGGCGCCCGGTTGAAAAACAACGTATCACCCCCGCGAAAACGGGAATCCAGGACAAATGCCGCATTTGGAGGGCAAGTCCCGACGCCTGCATTCGCGGTTATGACAAAACACGGGCGTTCAAACAGTGTAAAATGACCCACTAGCCTTGGCTTCGCCAGGGCGCCGACCCTACCTCTGTCATTCTTCACCTGCAGCCCACCATGCTGGTCACAAGACCCCAACCGCCTCGAGCAACTCCGCCGCCGCGACGCGCCGGTTGAATTGTCGCAATCCAGCGCGCCGCTGGCGGCGGATGCTGGCCGATTCGTCGGGTTGCGGATCGCGGCTCGACCTCCTAGCTGAGGGGCATGAGCCGTGCCTCCCCTACGACCCCCGCGCCTATCGACACGAACCCGCTTCTCGAACCTTGGACCGCGCCATTCGAGGCGCCGCCGTTCGACCGTTTCGAGCCTCAACATTTCCGGCCGGCCTTCGATGCTGCGCTTAACCAAGCGCGCGCGGAGATCGACGCCGTCGCCGCCAATCCCGAGCCCCCGACCTTCGCCAATACGATTGAGGCGCTCGAGCGCAGCGGCCGCAGCCTCGACAGAGTGGCCAGCGTTTTTTTCAATCTGGTTGGCGCCCACACCAATGACGAGCTGCAGGCGATCGAGCGCGAAATCGCGCCGGTTCTCGCACGCCATCGCAGCGAGACCTATCTGAACGAGGCTTTGTTCAAGCGCATCGACGCGATCAAAGCGGAGAAGGAAAAGCTCGCGCTTTCGGCCGAACAGGCGCGCGTGCTTGACCGCTATCACCTCGATTTCACCCGCGCCGGCGCAGGCGCTGAGCCCAAGGCCAAGGCGCGACTAGCCGCAATCGCCGAGCGACTAGCGACGCTTGGGGCAGAGTTCGGTCAGCACGTGCTGGCGGATGAAAAAGACTGGCTCTTGCTGCTCGACGAGCCCGACCTTGAGGGTCTGCCCGATTTCTTCATCGCCAGCGCCGCGCGCAGTCGCCGCCGACCGGGGCCATCCCGGCAAGTATGCTGTCACCCTGTCGCGATCCAGCGTCGAGCCGTTCCTGCAATTCTCGGCGCGCCGCGACCTTCGCGAGACCGCGTTGCGCGCCTGGACGGCTCGAGGAGAAAACGGCGGCGCAAGCGACAATCGCGCCATCGCTGCCGAATTGGTGCGTTTGAGAGCCGAGCGCGCGCGGCTGTTGGGTTATGAGACCTACGCTCACTACCGCCTCGCCGACACAATGGCGAAAACGCCGGAGGCGGCGCTCGGTCTCTTGGAGTCGGTCTGGACGCCAGGCGTCGCCAGCGCGCGCAAAGAAGAAGAGGCGCTGCAAGCGATTGCAGCAAGCGAAGGCGGAAATTTCAAACTTGCGCCGTGGGACTGGCGCTATCTCGCGGAAAAGCGGCGCAAGGCCGAGTTCGACTTGGACGAGAGCGAGCTCAAGCCATACCTGCAGCTCGACCGGATCATCGACGCGGCGTTCTACGCCGCAAGCCGCCTGTTCGGCCTCAGCTTCAGCGAACGCTTTGATCTCAAACTCTATCATCCCGACGTTCGCGCATGGGAGGTGACCGGGCGCGACGGCGCGCCGAAAGCTTTGTTCCTGGGCGATTATTTCGCGAGGCCGTCAAAGCGCAGCGGGGCGTGGATGAGCGGTTTCCGCGGCCAGCAGAAACTTGACGGACCGCAATTGCCGATCGTCGTCAACGTGATGAACTTCTCCAAGGGCGGCGACGGCGAGGCCAGCCTGTTGAGCGTCGACGACGCGCGTACGCTCTTTCATGAATTCGGCCATGGCCTGCACGGCATGCTGTCGGACGTCGTCTATCCGCGCATCTCCGGCACCCATGTCGCTGGCGATTTCGTCGAGTTTCCCTCCCAGGTCTTTGAGCATTGGATCTTGCAGCCGGAGATGCTGAGACGCTTCGCCCTCCACTATAAAACCGGCGAACCGATGCCCGACTCGCTGGTCGACAAACTCCTCAAAGCGCGCCGGTTCAATCAGGGCTGGGCGACTGTCGAGTACACAGCCTCGGCGCTGGTCGATCTGAAGCTGCATCTCGATCCCTCGCCCGACAAGGTCGATGTCGTCGCGTTCGAGCGCAGCGAACTCAAGCGGATCGGCATGCCCGACGCGATCGGCATGCGTCACAGAACTCCGCACTTCCAGCACATTTTCTCCGGCGGCTATTCGGCCGCCTATTACAGCTATCTCTGGTCGGAAGTGCTCGACGCCGATGGCTTCGAGGCGTTCGAGGAGAGCGGCGACATCTTTGACCCGGATGTGGCCAAGCGGCTCAATGACTTCGTCTATGCGGCCGGCGGCAGCCGCGACTATGACGAGGCCTATCGAGCCTTTCGCGGCCGGTCGCCTTTGCCTGGCGCGCTGTTCCGCAAGCGAGGGCTCGAACTCGAAGCCGGCTAAAGCTCGAGGCAGGCGGGCGTCATTTCGACGCCCGCCTGCCTCAGCCCGCGCGTTAGCGCGAACGTCTCAATTGCACGCTGGTTTTGCTGCGTTGCAGGCGTCCGTCAGTTCCGCAGGCGGATCTTTTTTGAATACGGTCTTGAACGATTCGAGCACGTTGGACTGGACAACCGGCAGCGACTGGACGCCCACCCAGGCTGGCGTCTCCTTGCCGATCAGCGCGTTCATCATCGCCATCGCTTCCGCCGCGCCCTGGTCGTATGGGCGTTGCGATCCGGTCGCCTTGAGCGGACCGCCCTTGGCGATCTCGATCGCCGATTGCAGGCCGAGGTCGACGGTCGTGACCGGGATGTTGATGGTCTGTGCGCGCATCGAGGACAGCGTGTCCAGCGCCGGCTGGTCCCAAACCGCGTAGACGCCCTTGATATCGGGATTGGCCGTGAGGAAGTCGCCGGCGATCTGCGACACCTTGGCCGGATCGGTAAAGTCGACCTGCTTCATTTTGATGTCGGGTCGGTTCTTCTGCATCCACTCGCGAACGCCCTTCGTGCGCTCATTGGTGCTGAAATAGTCGACGCCGAAATTGACAAGTCCGATCGTGCCGCCCTTGTCGACGCAAGACGCCAGGATCTGAGCCGCGATCTGGCCGTTGCCCTGGCTGTCAGCCGAGACCATCGTGGCATATTCCTTCGGGTGCTCGAGCCCGGTCGGAATGCTGTCCATGAACACAAGCTTGATGCCGGCTTGCGACACCTTCTTGTAGGTCGGCGCCGTCGCGGTGAAATCGACCGGGATCGAGATGATGCCGTCCGGATGCTGCTGGATCGTGTTCTCGATGTCCGCGATCTGCTTGTCGACCTGGTATTCGGCGGACGCGACGCCGGTGACCGAGACGCCATATTTCTTGAGCGTGTCCGTGATGCCCTGCACCTGCAATTGCGACCAGTCGAGATTGACGGTCTGCATCGAGATGCCGACCTTGAAATGGCCTGCCTTCACCTTCTCGGCGTCGGCGTCGCTGAGCTTCAGCTCATCAACGGACGCCGCCTTCTCGCCGTGCGGGCCCTGGCCCGACGATCGAAGTCGGCCCAAGCGTCGCGAGATCGACGCCCTTGACGCAGCTTGCCGGCACGTCGGCGAGTGCGGCGGAGGATAGAAACGCGAGCGCGCCCACAGCGACGCTGGACGCAAGCGCGAATCTGACAGGGGGTGAAATTTTCATAAGTGGTACTCCTTGGCCTTTCCTCGAGTCGTCGTTTTTCTTCGTAAGGCCGACGACATGGCCCGTTGCCCAGCCTGCTTACCGCAGGCTAGCGTTTCGTGAAAGCGACGGCGGCGACGATGATCGCGCCCTTGATGATGAGCTGCATCGGCGAGCTCACGCCAAGCAGAACGAGTCCGTTGTTCAGCGTTCCGATGATGAGACTGCCAAGCAGCGTTCCAAGAATAAATCCGCGACCGCCGAACAGGCTGCATCCTCCCAGGATGACCGAAGCGATGACGTCGAGTTCCATCCCTTGCACGACATCTGGCCGAGCGGCGTGCGAGCGGGCAGAGAGGATCAGCGCCGCGAGGCCCGCAAGCGCGCCCGTGAGCACGAAGGCCCAGGTCGTCACGCGCTTGATCTGGATACCGGAGTAAAGAGCGGCGATCGGATTGCCGCCCGCTGCATAAATCCGGCGGCCGAAGATGTTGTAGTGCAGCAGCAAAACGCCGCCGATGGTCGCGGCCAAGCGTCCAGGCGATCGGCGCCGGCAGGCCGAACAGGTTGCCCTCGCCGAAGATCCGGAAATAGCGTTCGTTGGTGATGATGACGGGCTTCGTATCCGTCACCATCATCGCAAGGCCGCGTGCGGCGCTTAGCGTGCCCAGCGTGACGAGGAACGAGGGAATGGCGAGCCGCGTGGTGAGCGTCCCGTTGATGAGGCCGACCAGCGCGCCCGTGCCGAGGCCGGCCAACGCGCCGACAAACCAGAAGTTGGCGAGATGCGCCATGGCGAGCGCCGCGGCCATGCCCGAAAGCGCGAGGGTGGATGCGACGGAGAGATCGATCTGCCCCGCGATGATCACGAAGGTCATGCCAATCGCGGCGATCGACACGAGCGTCGTCTGCCGGCCGATGTTCAGAAAATTGTCGATCGACAAGAACCACGGCGAAGCGAAGCTGAAGACGACAAGGAGGACGACGAAGGCCAGATAGAGCATCCATGGCCATTCGCTGCGCAACAGCGTTTGCACCAGCGTCGAGGCGCGGCTCCGTTCGGGCGCGGCCGCAACGGCACTGGTCGCAAGCCGATCCGTCACGCCGCTTGCCCCTGTTCCCTCTGGCTCATCTGGATGAGTTCATGCAGATGTTCAGCGTCGCCGAATTCGTCGCGACCGAGCGTCGCGGTCACGCGGCCGTCAACGACAATCGAAATCCGGTCGCATAGCAGGATCAGCTCGTGGAGGTCAGACGAGACGATGAGAACGCCAGCGCCGCTCCGCGCCGCATCCCTGATGAGACCATAGATTTCCTCGCGCGCGCCGACGTCGACGCCGACAGTCGGCTCGTCGAGCAGCAGGATGCGGGTGCGTTCATTGTTCCATTTGGCGAAGACCACCTTTTGTTGGTTGCCTCCGGAAAGATTGCGAACGCGGGTCGAAGGGCCAAGCGCCTTGATCGACAGGCGATTGATCGCCGCCTCCGTCTCTTCGGTTTCGGCGCCGCGTCGAACCCAACTTGCCCAAGAGAAATGCGGCAACCGGGGCAGGCTGAAATTTCGCTCGATCGAATGGTCGAGCACCAGTCCTTGGGCTTGCCGATCTTCCGGCACGAGCGCGACGCCTTTTTCGATTGCCTCGGCCGGGCCTCGCATGTGCTGGACAGCGCCGTCGAGGCGGAGTTCGCCGCCTTCAATGGGACGGAGCGCGAAGATTGTCTCAAGAATCTCGGTGCGCCCGCTGCCGATCAGGCCAGCAAGGCCGTGGATTTCCCCATCCATCAGCGAGACGTCGACGCCACGGAGGCGGTCGTTGACGACTCCGGACAAAGCGAGAAGCTCACGCTTGCTCGAGGATATGGCCGCGCCATCCGGCCTCTCGTCCTCTCGGGGCGCTTTCGCCTCGGCCTTCGCCTGCTTTGGCCCGACGATTGCCGCGACCAGCGTCCTCATGTCGGTCTCGGAGGTGTTGAACGTGCCAACGTTGGCGCCGTCGCGCAAGACGGTGACGCGGTTGGAGATACGGAACACCTCGTTGAGGCGATGCGTCACATAGATGACGCCGACATTCTGCCTGACGACCGTTTCAACCGCGTCGAACAGGATCTGCTCTTCATCGGTGCTCAGCGCAGAGGTCGGCTCGTCCAGGATAAGCACGCGCACCTGCCCCATCAGCGCCTTACAGATCTCGGTCATCTGTCGGTAGGCGAAAGGCAACGAGCCGACGGTTGCGCGCGAATCGAGAGGGATCTTGTGCCGCTTGAGAAAGTCATCGGCCTCGGCCATCAGCTGTCGCTTCTTGAGGAAACCGAAGCGGCTCGTGGGCTCCCGGTTCAGCATCAGGTTGGCGCCGACGGACAGGGACTCGACGAGGCTGAGGTCCTGGTACACCACCGCGATTCCCGCTCTGCGCGAGTCCGTGGGGCTATCGAAAGCGACCGGCGCGCCCTCGATCTCAATCGTGCCGCTATCGAAGCTATGCACGCCGCTCAAAATCTTGATCAGCGTTGACTTGCCGGCGCCGTTCTCCCCCAGAAGCGCATGGACCTCGCCCGGGCGAACCTCCAAGCTAACTCCGCGCAACGCCCTGACGCCGCCGAAACTCTTGGTCATTCCCTGAACGCGCACGAGCGGCGCGCCCGAAGATGCGGTTCGATCGACGGGAGGAGGAATCATGAGAAGCCGGGATCTCGTTGAATTGTTGGTCCCATGAAGTTGTGGCGAACATTTCACGCCGCCCCGAAGTTCGTCAAGCTTTGTCGAGACCGCCCGAAGCGCTAGGACTGAAATGGGCGGGGAGCTTCTCGCCTAGTCGCCTCGCTCCAAAGTTTCGCAAAACGTCTTGAACTCATTGGCAGACGCGTAGGCTTTCTGGGTGCCGCGCCGGGTCACGGAATCCGCCGCATAACGGGCGGCCTGCTTCAAGGCAACCTCCAAAGGGATGCCGTCGGCAAAGAAACGCGCAAAGCTCCCCACGAAGGCGTCGCCAGCGCCTGTCGTATCGACAGCCTCTACCGGAACCGGTTCAATTCTTCGCGCTTCAGTCGGCGTTGTGAGAAGCGCGCCGCGCGATCCCAGCGTCACGATCACTGTGCCAAAACCTTTGTCGAGCAGGCTTCGCGCGGCGGTCACGATGCTCGATTCCGTATCGACCGGCATGCCGGTCAGAATCGCAAGCTCGGTTTCGTTGGGAATGAAGAACGTCACATCGCGAATGCGATCCACGTCGAGCGCCGCCGTCGCCGGAGCCGGGTTGAGGACCGTCTTCACGCCATGGCGCTTGCCGAAGGCGATGGCCGCGTAAACAGTTTCGAGAGGGACCTCAAGCTGCAAAAGGATGAGATCGCAGGTCTTCAAATCGTCCGCGGCGCGATCGATGTCGGCGGGTGAAAGATCGGCGTTCGCTCCTTTCACGATCAGGATCGAGTTTTCGCCATTCGGCTCGACCATGATCGGCGCGACCCCACTGGGCTTCCCCTTGACGCGCCGGACATGGCTCGTATCGATCCCAACCGACTCAAGGTTGCGGATGGTGGCGTCTGCAAACATGTCGTCGCCGACGGCGGTGACCATCACAACCGAGGCGCCGAGCTTGGCGGCGGCGACCGCCTGATTGGCGCCCTTGCCGCCGTGGCCCATCTCGAAGCTTGGCGCCTCAACGGTCTCACCCTTGACCGGCATCCGATCCACATAGGTGACGAGGTCCACCATGTTGCTTCCGACGACCGCGATGCGCGGTCTATGCCCCTCGGTCATTTCCCCTCCCTTTCAATGTTTGCTGCGGCTGTGAGCTGCGCGCCCAAGCTGTTGGCGTCTGTCGCCTTCGTTGTCTAGGTGTACGCTCGGGCTTGCAAGGCGCGCTCCCAAATCGCCCTGTCGCCATCGTCTCTGCGCTCGACGCCAATTCGGCAATGAACTACGCTGAGGCCTGACATCGCGTCGGAAATCGCGCTGGGAGAAGAAGAATGGCGTCTGTCGACGTTGTCAATGCACGCAAAGCTTACGGTGGCGTCGAGGTCATTCACGGCGTCTCGCTTTCGATCGCCGATGGCGAATTTGTCACGCTCGTCGGACCGTCCGGCTGCGGGAAATCCACGCTTCTGCGGATGATTGCCGGCCTCGAGTTCGATCACCGAGGGAAAGGTCAAGATCGGACCCCGGGTCGTCAACAACCTGCCGCCGCGGGATCGCGACATCGCGATGGTTTTTCAGAACTACGCGCTTTACCCGCACAAAACCGTCGAACAGAACATGAGCTTTGGGCTGAAGCTGCGCAATACGCCAAAGGAAGAGATCCAGGCGCGGGTCAAGCGGGCCGCCGACATCCTCCATGTCGTTCCCTATCTTTCCCGCTACCCGCGGCAATTGTCGGGCGGACAACGGCAGCGTGTCGCGATGGGGCGGGCGATCGTGCGCGATCCGCAGGTCTTTCTGTTCGACGAACCGCTCTCGAATCTGGACGCTCAGCTGCGCGTACAGATGCGCGCCGAAATCAAGGAGCTGCATCAGCGACTGAAGACCACGACCATCTATGTCACGCACGACCAGATCGAGGCCATGACGATGGCGGATCGAATCGTGGTCATGCGAGACGGCGTCGTTGAGCAGCTCGGCGCTCCGCTTGAGCTCTACGATCGGCCGGCGACCCTCTTCGTCGCGAGCTTCATCGGATCGCCCTCGATGAACTTGCTCAAGGGGGCTGTCGTCGTGAAAGGCAAGCCCGTTTTCGTGACCGAAGGCGGTGTGGAGCTGCCTCTTAAATCGGCGCCGCCGAACATCGACGGACGGCCTTGCATCTATGGAATTCGGCCCGAGCATCTCGCCATCGGCTCGGACTTCAAGGCGGAAGTTTCGGTGGTCGAGCCGACCGGCTCGGAAACCCAGGTGTTCGCCAAGGTCGGAGGTCACCCAATCGTCACCGTCTTCCGGGACCGACTATCGGCTCAGCCGGGCGAAACCCTGCTGCTCTCGCCAAACCTGGACGCAGTCCACCTGTTCGACGCCGAAAGCGGCAAGCGGCTGGAATAGACGCGCGGGACGACGCTGGAGGCCGCGTGCGTTACGAGTTGATGCTGCCGCACCAGATTCGTACGGCCATCGACGGCAATTGGCCTGTTGTCCTGCCCTTAGGGGTGCTCGAATACCATGGCGAGCACATGGCGGTGGGCATGGACACGCTCGCCGTAACCAGAATCCTCGAGATCCTGGAAAGTGAGGCCAACCTCGTCATTCTGCCGCCCTTTTATTATGGCGCGGCGAGCTACGCCGTGGCGCCGCCAGAGCGCACAGGCACGCTTCATGTCGACGCCGAGGCGCTCCTGCCCCTCGCCAAGGCGATGTTCACCGGGCTCCTGCGCATCGGCTTCCGAAACATTCACCTCGTCATCCATCATCAGACCGAGAACTTCGCGGCCGGCATGCCGACGGACCTCGCTTTCAAGTTGGCGGCCCGCCAGGCCATCTTCGCCTTTCTTGAGGCGAAACGCGGCGAGGGATGGTGGGGCGCGGAGCTCGATGGCCGACTACTATCACGCAACACTCGACCGGCGACGACCCCTTCAACTGGATCAAGGCGCATCCTCTCATGCTGTCTTCGGCCATGGAGGGCTACCCGTTCGATCACGCCGGTCAGGGCGAGACCTCGCTGCTTATGGCGCTCCTGCCGGAAGGCGTCGACAAGTCGCGGATCTCGGAGGACGAATGGTATTCCCGATCCGCCCGTGAGGCGAGCATCGAACTTGGGATAAAAGGACGGGATCGCATTCTCGCGCACTTGCGCAAGGCGCTTGGCGTCGAGCGAGCAAATGCTCGGGGGCCCCGCAATTGACTTTGCCCCAAAACGCCAGCTTAAGTCTAGGAACTTGCGCTAGCCGCGCGTTGGGTGAATGCGAGCGCGATGCGGCGCCGCCTGTCCAGAATGGCTACGTCGGCGCAAGAGGGAGGAATAATCGATGCGTGTCCAAGTCTACGAACAACTCATGGCGATGCAGAGAAGCCGTCGCGATCTTTTGAAAGGGGCCGCCGGCGCCGCCGCTCTGGCCGCGAGCTCGTCCGTCCTGTCGTCCACGCCGTCTTTCGCCGAAGACAGCATCGTATCCCAGATCATGAAAATCCCCGGCGCCGGCAACGGCTCGCCGACCGACGCAGATTGGCAGAAGGTTGGCGCCCTCTGCCTTGGGCCGACCAAGGCCAACGTTAAACAGGGCGAATTTGCTGGCGTCGAGTTCTCCTTCATGGGCCTCAACAACCAGAACCTCCACAACTTCCTTTTCCGTGGCTTCCTCACGCCGTGGGAGGCCTACACTGGAGCGAAGATCAAGTGGATCGACCTCGCCCAAGGCGACTACAACGCCCGCCTGCAGCAATCGATTGCGACCGGCACCGTCGATTTTGACATCATCGAGATGGGCGCGCCGTTCGAAGGCGACATGGGCGTCAAGGACCTTCTGTCGGACATGCCGGATTGGGTAAAGACGCAGATCGATTTCGACGACTACGTCAATTACCTCAAGCCACCCGTGGGCACGTGGAACGGAAAGATCCACCGCGTCACCATCGACAGCGACTGCCACACTTTGAACTATCGCACGGATGTTTTCTCAGACCCCGACTTGGCGAAGCAGTGGAAGGACTTGGGCGGCCAGGGCGATTGGGGACCGCCGAAGACTTGGCAGCAGGTGCAGGCGATTACAAAATTCCTCAAGGGCAAGAAGTTCAAGGGCAAGGATGTTTTCGGCTTCCTGGATCAGCCAAAGCCCTGGGGCGGTTTCGGCTTCTATTTCCTCGCCAGCCGGGCCACGGCTTACGCGAAATATCCCGGCGAGAAAAATTGGCTGTTCGACGAAAACTTCAAGCCGCTGATCAACAGCCCCGCCTTCGTGCGCGCGATCCAGGACGTGGTCGACGCACTGCCGTCCGAGCCACCGGACCAGATCAACGCCGACGGCAACACCACCGCTTTCCAGCAATTCGTGACCGGGACGGGTTCGCTCCTGGAATGGTGGGGAGACATCGGCACATTCGCGAGAACAAGCGACACCGCCACGATCGGCGAAGTTCTCGATTTCTCCATCCTGCCGGGTTCGGACGACGTCTATAATTTCCGGACGCAGAAATGGGAGAAGCTCGCGAGCGGCCCCAACCAGTCGCCGAACATGGCCTATCTCGGCTGGGGCATATACGTGATGAAAAGCGTCGATGCCGACCCGAAGCGTCAGAAGGCGGCCTGGAGCGCGGCGGCCCACCTTGGCGGCAAGGATCTGTCGATGTGGACCGCGGCCTATCCGTCAGGCTTTCAGCCCTACCGCAAGAGCCACACCAACCTCGATCTGTGGGCGCTCGCCGGCTACGACAAGAAATACATCGGCGCCTACATGGACTCGCAGTCGACATCCTACAACCACCCGAACTCGGCGATCGAGCCGCGCATTCCGGGCATCTTCCAATATTACAGCATCGCCGAAGACGAGCTGAGCAAGGTCTACGCGGGCAAGGAGACTGCCCAACAAGGCGCCGACAATGTCGCGGCGGCTTGGGAAAAGCTGACCGACAAGCTCGGTCGTGATAACCAGGTCAAATATTATCGGATCTCGATGGGTCTGACTTAAGACGCGTCGTTCCCGGAAGCGATTCCGTCCGCGCGCATTCCACGTCGCGGACGGAATTGCGGAGCTTCTTCCTTTGAATTGCGGATCGTGAAGGCGGACAGGGCGCTGTGAGCAGCGGGAGACTTGAAGCAGCGCACGAAGAGGTGCTCCCCGAACGATTGTCGCTCGGCAAGTGGATCTTCCGTCTCGCTTCGGCACTGCTCCTTATCGTTGCAGCGCTGCAAATCGCCGATGCAGCGGGTCTAGCCTCAATCGGCTTTGCCGACTGGCGCCCGACTCTCTACGCGTTCTTTGCCTGGTGCGTGGCGCTGGCGATCGCCCAAGTTCTGGAGCATGGCGTGCTCGGACAGCAACGATTGTTCGTGCTGCCTGCCCTCTTGTTCACCGGCGCCATGGTGATCTTCCCGACCCTCTTTGGTCTCTCGATCGCCTTCACCGACTGGAACCTTAACGCGCAAGGCGGCCATCATTTCAACGGCCTCGACAATCTGCGCACGCTTTGGGGCGATGCCTATTTCTGGAACGCGCTCGGCAATATGGTCTTCTACGTGCTGACCGTGCTCGTTCAGTACGTGATCGCCTTCGGTCTTGCGCTCCTGCTCAACGCCGACATCCGTGGTCGCAAGTTCTTCCGCATCGCTTTCCTCCTGCCATTCATGCTGAGCCCCGTGGCGATCAGCTGGATGATCGGCAAGTCGCTGATGGAGAACCGCTTCGGGCCTCTGGCGACTTTCGCCCGATGGCTCGGCTGGTCCAACGTTGCCTTTTTCAGCGATCCCTGGATTGCTCGCATCGCCATCATCGCCATGGACGCGTGGGTCTGGATTCCTTTCATGGTGATCCTGCTGCTCGCCGGGTTGCAGGCCTTGCCCCAGGAAGTGAAGGAGGCCGCCAAAGTCGATGGCGCGACTGGCTTACAATCCTTCTGGGAGATCACCTTTCCCCTGATGCTGCCAGTCAGCATAACGGCGATCATATTGCGCACCATCTTCGAACTGAAGCTCGCCGACATCGTCATCAACGTCACGGCAGGTGGGCCGGGCGGCGCAACGGACACGATTTCCAGCTTCGTCTACCGCGAATACCGCGATCGCTCGAATGTCGGCTATGCGACGATGGTGGCCGAGGTCTATCTCGTCATCATCATCATCTTCATCACGCTGCTCCTGAACGTCGCCAGCCGCTACGTACGGAAGGTGACATGATGCGCCGACCCATGACGGAGAGCTGGCGATGACGGTCGACGCCGCCGCGGACGCCAATGCGCTCGGTGAAAGCGACGACGTCGTCGCGCCACGGAGTTTCGCCCGCCTTGTCGGACGCTTCGCGATCTATGCGCTTCTCATCATCTGGACCTTCATTGCGCTCTTCCCGATCTACTGGACCCTCTCGACCTCGATGAAGCTCGGGCGCGACGTCACCCAAGGCCACCTCATTCCTTGGGTCGACTTCATGCCGAGCTGGAGGGGATGGCAGTCGCTCGGCCTATCGCCCGACACGATCTTCAACACGTCGAACGTGCGCGAGGAGTTCCTCAGGAAATTCATCAACAGCGTCATCTGCTCGGTCGGGGCCTCTTTTTTCGCGATTGTGATCGGGTCGCTCGCGGCTTACGGGCTCAGCCGTTTCGACTACAAGTTCGGCCCGTGGCGAAACAAGGACATCTCGTTCTTCTTCGTCTCGCAGCTCATTCTTCCGCCAGTCGTTCTCGCGCTGCCGTTTCTGGTTCTCTACAAGGGACTAGCGCTGCTCGACACGCGAATCGGGCTTATCCTCATCTACACATTGATGGTTCTGCCGATCGTCATTTGGGTGATGCGCGATCAGTTCGACACCATCCCGATGGAGATGGAGCAGGCGGCGCTGGTGGACGGCTGCACGATCTGGGGAGCCTTTCTCCGCATCGTCTTGCCCATCGCGTTGCCCGGCATGGTCGCAGCCTTCATCCTGTCGCTCGTCCTCTGCTGGAACGAGTACTTCTTCGCTTCGCTCCTGAGCGGATCCGACGCGCAAACCCTGCCCGTCATGGTGGCGAGCCAGACCGGCTCGTCCGGCATCAATTGGTGGACGATCGCGGCGCTCGCGACAGCGGCAATCGCGCCGCTTCTGCTCATCGGGATTTTCCTCGAGCGCTACATCGTCATGGGGCTTACGGCGGGAGCGGGCAAATAGCCGGGGCTCCAGTGTCCGGCGCCGATCCGTCGCGCGAGCGCCTCCGGGCCCTCACGATGGAGCTTATGCTGATCCCCGGCCTCAGCGGGCACGAAGGCCGTGTGCGCCGGCGCCTGGCCGCCGAAATGGCGGGGTTGGGCCTCACGGCCACAACAGATCGGCTCGGCAATCTGATCGCGACCGCAGATGGCGACCCGAACCGGCCAAGCGTGATGCTGTTCGCCCACATGGACCAGCTCGGTTTCGTCGTTCGGAAAATCGAGGCGGGCGGATTCATCCGGCTTGAGCGACTCGGGGGCGTCCCCGAACGGGCGCTCGCCGCGCAGGAGCTTCTCATCTGCCTTGGCGAGGGACGCGACGTCCGCGCAATCATTGGCAACAAGAGCCACCACGCGACAAGCCCCGAGGACAAGTACCGCGTCGTCCCATACCAGGAGATCGTGATCGACGCGGGCTTCTCGAGCATCGAAGCCGCCTTGTCCGCCGGCGTCAAGATCGGTTCGCCCGTGGTCTATGCGCCGAAAGCCATCGCGCTTGAGGGAGACCGGATCGCCGGAACCTCGGTCGACGATCGCGCTGGCTGCGCCGTCGTCGTGGAGGTCGCGCGCCTGCTCGCGTCGGTGAGTCAGCGACCGACGATTCATTTCGTTTTCTCGACCCAGGAAGAATACAATCTGCGCGGCGCGATGCCCGCGGCTCATGCGCTGAAGCCCGACATCGCCATCCAGCTTGATCTCATGCTCGCGACCGACACGCCCGATATGCAGGCGCGCGGCGACCTTGCGCTGGGCGGGGGGCCAGGCATGAGCCTCTACAGCTTCCATGGACGCGGCACGTTGAACGGCACGATTCCGCATCCCGCGCTCGTCTCGCTCTTTGAAGACGCCGCGCGCGACGCGGGCGTGCCGCTGCAGCGCAGCGCTCAAGTCGGGGTGCTCACCGACTCTTCGTATGTGCAGCTTGTCCACAATGGCGTTGCCGCGATCGACCTCGGCTTTCCCTGCCGCTACACGCATTCGGCCCTCGAGGTTTGCGATCTCTCCGATCTTGTCAGCCTCTCGGCGCTGCTCGTCGCCGGACTGTCGAGCATTGAGGCGGACTTCAGCCTCGATCGCGACGACTATCCTGAATGAACGCCACTCTCGGCATTGACATCGGGACCTACGAATCGAAGGGCGTTCTCGTCGCTGCAGACGGCCGCGTGCTGGCGAGCGCCGCCCGCCCGCACGAACTCATCGTGCCGCGCGCGGGTTGGGCTGAGCATCGCGCCGAGCAAGACTGGTGGGGGGATTTCGTCTGGCTCAGTCAAAAGCTCCTCGCTGACAGCGGGCTTGACGCCGCGGCCGTGAAGGCCGTCGGCGCGAGCGCGATCGGCCCGTGCATGCTGCCCGTCGACGCAGAGGGCGCGCCGCTCATGAACGCCGTGCTCTACGGCGTGGACACACGCGCCGCTCGCGAGATCGAGGAGCTGACCGCCCACGTCGGCGCGGATCGCATCCTCTCGCACGGCGGCAACGCACTAACCTCGCAGGCTGTTGGCCCGAAGATCCTGTGGCTCAAGCGCAACCGGCCAGACATCTACGCGAAGGCGCGAATGTTCCTCAATTCGACGTCGTTTCTTGTGCATCGGCTGACCGGCCGTTTCGTGACCGACCATTACAGCGCGTCCAGCGTTGCGCCGCTTTACGACATCGAGAGCCAAGCGTGGAGCGACGGCCTCGCGCCGGACATCGCGGGCCTTGAGCGCCTACCCGAGATTGCCTGGACGACCGAGATCGCGGGCGCCGTCACCCGGCAGGCCGCCGGGGAAACGGGGCTTGCCTCTGGAACGCCTGTCATCGTCGGGACGATCGACGCGGCGGCCGAAGCAATCAGCGTCGGCGTCCTCGACGCGGGCGAGATGATGCTGATGTATGGCTCGACCATCTTCACGATCCGGGTCGGGTCTGAACGCATTCGGGATCCGCGGCTCTGGCACGCGCCGTGGCTTTTTGCCGATCAACACGCATCCATGGCCGGCCTTGCGACCAGCGGGACGCTCACCCATTGGTTCGCCGATCAGCTGGCGCGGGACCTCAGTCCGGAGGTTGCGATGGCCACGCTCGCGGCGGAGGCTCAAGCATCCCCGCCCGGCGCCAATGGGCTCGTTTTTCTTCCCTATTTTTCCGGCGAGCGGACGCCGATCCACGATCCGAACGCCAAAGGCGCCATTGTCGGCCTGACTTTGGCGCACACGCGCGCCGACATCTACCGAGCCGCGCTCGAGGGCATCGCCTTCGCGACCAAGCACATCTTCGACACTTACGTCGAGGCCGGGGCGCCGGCCTCGACGATCGTCGCCGTGGGCGGAGGATTGCGGAACCGGATCTGGACGCAAGCCACATCCGATATCTCAGGTCTCAGACAGGAGGCGCGAAAGGTCAGCATCGGCGCTTCCTATGGCGACGCCTTTCTCGCAAGACTTGCGCTCGGCGACGTCTCCAGATCGGCGATCAAGCAGTGGAACCCGGCCGCCCTGACAATTGAGCCTGATCCCCGCAACGCGTCGGTTTACGAAAAGCGCTATGCGACGTTTCGCAAGCTCTATCCGCGCATCCGCGATCTGATGGAGGAACTCGGCGCGGGCGACGAAATCAACGGCGCGGAGTGATTAGGAAAGCCTGGGTCCTCACTCTAGCGGCAGTCGCAAATTGGATTTCCCGCGAACCTCGATCGTCATTGCGAGGAGCGAAGCGACGAAGCAATCCAGGGAACACCGGGCGCCTCGCGACTCCTCGATCGCCGCGTCGCTTCCTCCTCGCGATGACGATCTATTCGGACACGCGCAGCTCTAGTCGAACACTCTGCGCACCACAGATTCCGCAACGCGCAGAATGCGGATCGAACCCAGGGGTCGTAAATACCCGGCAGAATAGAAATGCTGGATCGCAGCCACTCTTGACTTCAAGGAGTGGTTGAAAGCGACCGCGAAAGTGCTCCCTTCTTGACGGACGATCTTCGCGGAAACGGAAAAATTTGGCAGCTGGATCTCGACGGATTCGCCTGGAGCGCCGGGAGGAACGCCGAAGATGCGCGCGCCGGTGATGGACACATCGGCGAGTTGCATGAGTTGCGTGCGGTCGGCCGTCTTTACCGAGATGAGTTCGCGCGACGCGAAGCGTTCAGCCGCTCGGTGGCGAGGCCGCTCGACGCAAACAAAGCAGAGCACGACAAGGACAATAAGATTGTACCAGGTCCAGACCAGCGCGGGACTCGAGTAGTGGATCTCGTTCGATCCCCCGTTCACGTAGAAGGCCCAGAGAACCGCCGCAAGCGACAGGACGATGAGGATGACGAAGGGACGCATGACCGTCCATTCGACAAAGCCCCGATTCCGATCGCCGCCTTTTGCCGTCACCTGGAATTTTTGCCCCTGAGGCCGCGCGAGCCCAAACAAAGCCGCCTTCAGGATCTGCGGCATCACGATGATCTGACTCACATCAAACAGGATCGGCATGACTTTTCCGCCTGAGAGCCAACTCATCACGAGACCGCTCCACAGAAAATAAGGCAGGAAGCGAGTCGCGAGGTCGTGAAGCGAAGCATGGAAAGGGTGAAGACCGAAGGCGAGCGAAAGGGGGGGAATGATCAGACCGATGGCCCGCGAAAGAGGAACCGCGGTCCAATTGAGGAACACTTCGGTCAGGGACAGGCGGTCGATGAACGCGAGCGGCGAGCCCAAGGAAAGCGGACCGCTGCGGCCGCGCGCGATCTGCATGAAGCCAAGGCACCATCGGCTCCGCTGCGTGATGTATTCCTTCAGGCCTTCCGGAGCGAGGCCATAGGTCAGGGGTTCGTTCAGATAGGCTGTGAGAAAGCCCTTCTCCTTGAGCCGCAAACTAAGGAGATAGTCCTCGGTCACCGAGTCCGTGGGAAAGCCGCCGATCTCCATCAGCGGCGCCATCCTGACGATAGAAGACGTGCCGCAGCAGAATGCGGCGGACCATGCGTCCTTGGCGGGAAGCACGATGTCGAAGAAAAAGCGCTGCTCGTCGGGCCAGAATTTCGTCGCGCCGAGATTGATCTGGATCGGATCCGGATTGACGAAATGTTGCGGCGTTTGCACGACGCCGATCCCGGGGTCGCGAAACAGCGACATGGCGCGTTTCAGGAACTGCGGGGTGGGCACGAAATCGGCGTCGAGGATCGAGACGAATTCCGGGGCGGCGGCCAACGCGGCGATATGTTTCAGCGCGTGGTTTATGTTGCCAGCCTTGGCATGCGCATTGTCTGACCGCGAGAGATAGCGACAGCCAAGCTCAGCGCAGAGCGCCTTCACCCAGGCGCGGCGGCTGTCGTCAAGCATCCAGACACGAAAATTGGGATAGTCCATGCCGAGCGCGCCAACGATCGTGCGCTCCAAGATCTCTTTCTCCTCGTTGTACGAGCAGATGAGCACGTCGATCGAGGGAGGCTGGTCGAGCGACGTAAGCCATTCGGCATTCGCGTCCGCGTCCGGAGACCGATTTCGCGTCCGGGTGAGGAACATGAGCGAGAGCGCGGCGGTTGCGATCCCGACCAGCTCGGCAATGAGAAAGGCGAGCGCAAGCGCATATTCGCAGCTGACCGCAGGCGCGGGCAGCGTCGCCGTGATTCGCCACCATGCATATTGAGTCATCATGGCAAGACTGCCCGCGACCATGAAGGCCCGAGCTATCGCGACAGGTTTTGGCCACACCGCCGCGCAGACGAAGAAAAGCCCCAGCGTCACCAACGCCGGCTGAAGGGCTGCGAGAACAGAATTGTCGATCACGCCAAACACGGGCTTCAGCTCTCGGAAATCGAGCCCTTGAGATGCGGACCGGCGTCGCCGCTTCCCGCGCGCGCGGATTCCCCGAGGACGTCTCCGAAGGAGACCGTTCCGGTTCGCCCGATCGAGCACCCGGCCGCGTCCATGTCATCCATGGCGATCGTCACGTAAAAGGGACTCTTGCGCAGATTGATCGGCGCGATGGCGAAATTCGCCGGCGCGCCGGCGGCGCCCGTCAAATTGATGACGGTCCCATGATAGGTCTTGCCGTCCTGGAGCGGTCGAAACGTTGCTGGGCTTCCGACCTCGAGACGATTGTAGACCCGCTCGTCGACATTCGCGCTGACAATCGGGTGCGAGCAGTCGAGCACGCGCATGAGGTCTTGACCCTTGTTCACAAACTCGCCGGGCCCGACCAGCATCTCCCAAACCCGACCTATCGAAGGTAGAGCGACCGCAGCTTCGGAACGGAGCTTGAAGCGCACCTCTTCCTCTGCAATCTGATCATTGATGTGCGTGATTTGCGTCCGCACCCCGGCAAGCTGGGCGTCAAGCTCGCCCTTTTTCATCTTGAGTTCGGTCTCGCGTTGAATCGAGCTTGGGCTATCGTTGTAGCTGTCGCCGATGAACACGCCGTCGGCGACCGCGTCGTGTTCGACTTTCGTTTCCTCCAGACGCTTCTGGGCCGCGGCTTCAGCGGAGGTCGCGGCGTTCCATTCGTATTGGACACGATCGCTTTCGGCTCCCGAAATAAAACCCGTTTGCTGCAAATGGTCGCTGCGTTGCTTGGAGGCCGTCGTTTGAGACGTTTTCGCGCTCGTGGCCTGAAGCTCCGCCGTCTGTCTCGCCAGTCTCGCGTCGATCAGCTTGAGGCGGCCGGCGCGGTATTTTTCGGCCTGACGGCTGATCGTGTCGAGCGCGGTCTGCGTCAATTGCGATTGCCGACCAAGCGTCTCCTCTTGCGACTCGAGAGTGTTCAGGTCGCGCCGAAGCTCATCGAGGCGGCTTCGATCGGCATAGGGGTTGTTGATGGTGAGTTTGGGAGGCGCGGCGGTCGAACTCCAATTTGTCTTCTCCGCAGGCGCCTGGACGATGCCTTCGATGGGGGCACGGATCGTTTCGATACGGGCGTTGACGATGGCCTCGACACTTGTCGTCGCCAGCATCGCTCGAAGCGGCGCCCAGCCGAACGCGACCACGAGGCCAATCCCGAGCGCAATCTTGAGGAAGCGCCTCGCCGTCACGGCATTGACGAAGCGCTTGGTCGCTGAAGGCGCCTTGTCAACAGCGTCTTCCTCGGCGCCGGGTAGAAAGCTGCGCTCCAAAATGGTTTGGACGGATCGCGCGCCTATCGGATGCTGTTTCGCGTTGGCGCCGCCAACGTTGAGACCGGCCGCCGGCCTGACGATATCGCTTTCCGCGCTCAAGGTTGGGTTGGGCGTTGCAATCGAGACGCTAGCCGCGGATCGCGGTCCTTGTGCATATCTTAGATTGGAGGATGGCATTAAGACGATGCTCGGTTTGGGTGAAGACAGGCAATGCGACGAGGATGACGGACGGCGTCGCGTTTCAAATGCTCTCGAGACCAATCGAGCCGTGGCTCCTATTTGCCGGGCATCCTCTAAAGAAATGAACAACCGAATAGCGCAGATAATAGCGATCAGGCCGGATCGATCCTTCTCCGCCGAGCCCACAGAGCTTTACGCAGCGTCCGCTTCCCCCCTGCCAGCCGATTGACAAGGCGGCAATCCGAGTTGCCAAATCCGAAAATCCTAGGCTTACTCCAATTGGATTGGCCAAAGTCGATCTGTCGCGCGCCGACGTCGCGGATAGGCGCCTCTCCGAGGCGTTCCCGCTCCGTTGAGACTGCGCGATCAAGAGCTGATCACGAGGAGGAACGCTATGAAAAGAGGGCTAGGCGTCGCCGCGGCTGTCGCGGCATTTTGTCTCTGGGGCTCGGGGGCCTTCGCTCAGTCGGGCGCGATCAACAAGGCGGTCGGCGGCTATACGTGGGAGGACGCCTCGAAGGAGGGAGCGACCACCAAGAAAGACGGCAAGCCGCTCACTTTCGCAATCATCACCCACACCGCAGGCAACGGCTTCTTCGATCCTGTCTATGTGGGCGCCCAAGTCGCCGCCAACGCCTTCGGAATCAACCTGATCAAGCTCGGGTCCGAAGCGCCGATGGACGACATCCCGCGCGAAATCCAGATCTTGAATCAAATCGTCAACGACCCGACCATCAATGGCGTGATCATGACGACGCCCCAGGTCGGCGCCTATAACGACATCATCAAGAAGCTCGAAGATCGCGGCGTCGTGGTTGCGACGACCAACTCTTTCGATGGAACGCTACTTGACCGCAGCAATATCAGCCACACCGGTCAACTCGCTTCGGCAGCCGCGATCGGCGGCGAGGCGATCGTGAAGTGCCTGATCAAAAACAACATCAAAGGCGGCTCGATCTTATTTCCCAACACCGTCCCGGTCGGCAACATCGAGGTCAACAACCGCGTGACCGCGGCCTTCCAGGCGACGGTCAAGGCGCTGAAGGCCGCCAACCGCCTGCAGGATTTCAAGGTCGACGCAGGGCCCAACAACATCGGCGTCGATGTCGGCGCCGACATCACCGCCGCCCCGATCGTGCAGTTGATCGAGAGTCGCAAGGACGTGGTGGGACTTTTCGGACCGAATGGCGGCGTGACGCCCGCAATCGGCGACGCCGTCTCGCAGCTCAAGCTCAACAACAAGATCTGCGCCTATGGATTCGACCTGGGCCCGAAGCAGCTCGAGCAAATCAAGACCGGCGCGTTGCAGGGCTCCCTCGGGCAACAGCCCTTCCTGCAGGGCTTCTATCCGGTCATGCAGCTCTATCTGCAACTCGATCGCAACATCGCGGCCGCGAACCTGGACACACGCGCGCAGCTTGTGACCAAGGACAATGTCGACAAGGTCGGCAAGCGTTTCGAGAACTGATCGCTTTGTCCGCGCGCGTGAGCGGGGCCTGAGGCTTCGCTCACGCGCTTTCGGCGCGGCATCCATGCGGCGTCAAATCAAGCAGCAGCGTAGATGACCGTTTTCACCAACGACGCAAGCGTTCGTGACATGGGGCGCGAGGCTCCCCTCCTGTTCGGAGGCTGGGAGGTCGGCCTTCTCGTCATTATGGCGATCCTATACGCAGGCGGCCTCTATCTTAATCCTGCTTTCTTTGGATCGACGGACGCGCTCTTTTCTGTTCTGCGTGACGCCTCGCGCTACGGCGTGCTCGCGATCGGCATGACCTTCGTCATCGTTAACAAGGAGCTGGATCTGTCGGTCGGGTCGACGTTCGGCCTGACGGCGACGATCTTCGGCATGATTTTCGCGCCGACCTATTTCGACATGGGCATCTGGACGGCCGTCGCCTGGTGCCTCGTTATGGGTCTGGCGATCGGGCTGATTAACGGCTTCATGGTCACGGTCCTGGAAGTGCCCGCCTTCATCGCGACGCTGACGATGCTGTTCATCGGTCGAGGCGTGATTCTCGGCCTCACCGGCGGCAAGAACATCGCCTTCGAAATCAAGGCTGGGGATTATCCCGCTTTCTTCTATCTGGGCGAGATCAATGCGCTCGGCTTCAACAATCAAATCATTCTGTTCGTCATCATCGCTGGGGTCGCCGCCGCCGCGCTCGCCTACACCACGATTGGCTGGACGACTTACTCTGTCGGCGGCAACGAGCAGGCGGCGCGCTACGCCGGCATCAACACGCGCTTCGTGCGCATGCGCTCTTATGTTCTCTCCTCGCTCTGCGCGGTGATTGCGGGCCTGATGAGCGTAGCGCAGAACAAGGACGCCGACCCACTCGCCGGCTTTGGCCTGGAGCTCATCGCCATTTCCTCGGTGATCGTCGGCGGGGCGGCGATTTTTGGCGGCCGGGGACGAATCTTCGGCTCGTGTCTGGGCGCGATCCTCATCGGGCTCATCGACAAGGTTCTGCGCGAAGGGATTCCCACCACCCGGACAATCGACCTCGGCGATGGCGAAACCACGCAGGTGGCGGCGGTGACGCAACTGCCGCCCGGCGCGGTTCCGGCCTGCCTTGGCATGATTCTCATCATCGCGGTGCTGATCGAGCCCTGGCTCGTCCGCCGCCGCGCCATTCCCCGCCTCTGGGCGTGGCTGCGCGGCCGGCCGCCGCCGACCGTCCCCGATCTCGGCGGCGTCGCGATCTTGGGCGTCCAGACCCGCGGCGCAAACGTGCAAGCGAGAGGCTTGGGCAAACGCGGGCTCGCCGCCTTCTTCTACCGACGAGACGCGGCGGCCGTGATCCTGATGGTCGCGCTCTGGCTGTTCGGCTCTGTGGGCGAGGCCTGATTTCTGGGGCGGCCTCGACAACAGCTTTGCGATTCTGCTCGCGTTCTCCGAAATCGCGCTGCTCGCCGTCGGCCTTACGTTCGTGATGGCCAATGGCGACATCGACCTCTCGGTCGGTTCGGTGCTCGCGCTCTCCGGCGCGGTCGCCGCAGTGATCATGAAGGATACGAGTTGGGGACCCTTGGCCGCAGTCGGCGGAGGAATCCTGGCTGGCGTCGTCGCCGGCGTCATCAATGGCTGGCTCACGGCTTACGTCGGTCTGCCAGCCTTCATCGCGACGCTTGGGACATTCTACTGGGCGCGTGGAATCGGATCCTCGATCGTGGCCGGCACCCAGCTCAACGGCTTTCCGGAATCGTTCAATCTCATCGGACGAAACCTTTACGAGCTCCTCGATGTTATGGGCGTGGCGCCGACTGGCGGCCTCTCGCTCGCCGTCGCCAAGGCGGTCAGCGTGCAGACCATCTTTGTCCTGCTCGTTGCGCTGATTGCAGGAATCGTGCTCGCTCATACCACCTTCGGGGAGAAGGTCTACGCGATCGGCGGCAACGAACGCGCCGCGAATTTCGCTGGCATCAATACGCGGCGGGTGCGTTTTACCTCTTTCTTGATCTCATCCATCTGCGCCGCCTGCGCCGGAATCATCTACGACGCCTTCTATCGTAGCTTCATTCCGACTGCTGGCCAGTTGCGCGAGCTCGACAGCATCTCCTCAATCATCATCGGCGGCGGATCGATCTTCGGCGGCTACGGAACGATGATCGGCTCGCTTGCGGGCGCGGCAGTGATCACGCTCATTCGCTCGCTCCTGTCGCTCCAGATCATCCTGAAGGACGGCTCGTCCTTCGTCCTGCCGCAGCAATGGCAGAACGTGTTCATCGGCCTCATTCTGATCGTCGCGGTGGTCGGCGACATCTGGCTGCGCCAGCACAATATCCTCGGCCAATGGTTCGGCCGAAGGCGCGTCGCCGAAGAACCGACGCGCGTCGAGCCCGTCAAGGAGGCCAAGGCATGAGCCGCCCGGTCGTGGATATGCGTTCGATCGACAAGAGCTTCGGCCCGGTCAGAGCGCTGGTCGACGTGCATCTGACCTTGATGCCGGGAGAAGTTCTTGGTCTCGTCGGCGACAATTCGGCGGGCAAGTCGACGCTCATGAAAATAATGACCGGCGCCTACCAACGGGATACGGGCGACGTGCTGGTCGACGGCGAGCGGGTGCATTTCAAGAGTCCGCACGAGAGCCGCGACCTCGGCATCGAGATGATCTACCAGGACTTTGCATTGTGCGGAAATCTCGACGTCAGCCAGAACATCTTTCTCGGCCGGTGGCCGCGCCGATTCGGACTCTTCGTCGATCGCCCGCGCATGCATCATGACGCGCGGACGATCCTTGACCGCCTGAAGGTCGACGTGAACTCGGTCTATCAGAAGGTCGAAAGCCTTTCCGGCGGGCGCCAGCAATCCGTAGCGATTGCGCGGGCCATTTCATTCGAGCCCAAGGTCGTGATTTTCGACGAGCCGACCGCCAATCTCTCGGTGACCGCGACCAATCGCCTCTTAGAGACGATGCTTGAGCTGAAACGACACCGCGTCTCGCAAATCATCATCTCGCACCGCCTGAACGACATATTCGAGGTCGGCGATCGGGTGATGGTGCTCAAGCGCGGGCGAAATGTCGGCGAGCGAGCGATTGCTGACACGACGGAAAAGGAAGTGTTGGAGCTGATTGTCTCCGGTGTTCCAGAAACCATCGCCGATCCGACGCTGAGCGCTTAAGCGCGCCGGCGCGATCACCTGACACCGTCCCGTGTCACGCCCGCGCAAGCGGGCATCCAGCGCTTGGCCAAGACGACGGGAATGACAAAGCGCCTTGCTTCGCCTCGCCAACCCACGCTTGACAAAAGGCGAGCCGGCGTGCTGGTCTAGTCAGCAGACCAGCAGGGCGTGGAGCGATTTGGCGGAATGAGTTTGCGCGCGCCGCCAATGGGCGTCTTCGCCCAAGTTCCGCATCTGAGAGCCGAGATCGGCCGGCGCACCGTGCGCGAACGGATCAGCGACAAGCTTGCCTCGCTCATAGCGTCGGGCATCCTTCAGGTCGGCGAAGAACTGCCAAGCGAGCGAGAACTCGCTGCGCTCTTGTCGGTCAGTCGTGAGACCGTGCGCGGCGCGATCCAAACGCTCGCGGCGATGGGCGTCGTGGCGGTGAGTCAGGGCTCGCGTACGCGTGTCGTCAGCCGGAAGATCGACACGCTGAAGATCGGCGTCGCCAGCCCGAGGGCGATCAATGCCTATGAGCTCGATTCCGTGCATAAGTCGCGCCTGCTGATCGAGCGCGCGGTCGCCGCAGAGGCGGCCGTCCACATCGACGACGCGACGCTTGGCCGCCTCGAACAGTCGCTCATGATCCAGAAACAGACGATGCGCGACCCGGTGCACTTTCTGATCTGCGACCGGGAGTTTCATCTCACGATCTATCGTAGCTGCGGCAACCCGTTGCTGGCGGACTTTGTCACCGATCTCTATACGTTCATGCTCGACCACCGCAGGACCGCTGTCTCTCAGCCAGGCGCGATCGAGAAGAGCTATCACGATCATGTCGCGATCTTCAACGCTCTGAACGCCCGCGATCCGCAGGCGGCAACCGACGCAATCGGGCGGCATATCGATCGGATCTACGCGACAACCGTCGAGATCCTCGCGGACGCACCGAAGCCGAAGAAGAGTGCTTGACTTCGACAGCGCCGCGGGAGCAGAGCCGCAATCGTCAACGCCGGAAAGTCCGGTAAATTGGGAGGAAAGAAAAATGAAACTCAGCCGTCGAGGTCTAATATCCGTGGTGTCGGTGCTCGCCGCCACCACGATGGGATTCGCCGCGCCCGCATGCGCCGCTGACAGCAAGGAAATTGTCTACCTGACGCCGGGGCTCGACCTGCCGTTCTGGCGTTATCTCTCGAAGGGGATCGAGGCGGAAGCCAAGAAGGCCGGCTACACCTATACGGCGCTCGATTCCCACAACAGCGCCGAGACGCAGCTCAAGAACGCGCAAGATGCGATCGCGCGCGGCGTTGCGGGCATCGCGATCTCGCCGACCGACAGCTCGACCGCGCCAAGCGTTCTCGCGCTTGCCGCACGCGCGAAGATTCCAGTCGTCGTCGCAGACATCGGCACCAATAGCGGCGAGTATGTCTCGTTCGTCATCTCTGACAACTATCAGGGCGCGCACGGAGTGGGCGAGGCGCTGGCCGCGGCGCTCAAGGACAAGGGCTGGACCGACGGCTCGGTCGGTCTCATCACCATTTCGCAGGCCCGTAAGAACGGCCAGGCGCGCACTGCAGGCTTCCGTGATGCGATGAAGACTGCCGGGCTCACCAAAGAGGCGGGCCTGCAGCAGATGCAGTCCTATACGGCTGACGAGACCTTCAAGTTCACCCAGGACATGCTGACCGCCAACCCGAACATGAAGTCCATGTTCATCCAGACCGACCAGCCGACGCTTGGCGCGCTTCGCGCCATCAAGGCTGGCCACCGTGACGGCACACTGCTTGTCGCCGCGTTCGACGGCATTCCGGAGTTTGTCGACCTCTTGAAGAAGGGCGATATCGTCGCCTCCGGCATGCAACAGCCCTACCTCATGGGCGTGAAATCGGGCGAAGCTCTGGCCGCAGCGCTGAAGGGCGAAACGCCTGAGAAGCAGATCACGGTGCCGATCGTGATCGCGACAAGCAAGAACATCAACGAGATCCTGCCGACCATTAAACAGACCGTGTTCGCCAACGAAATCCAGTAACTAGGATAGAGGCCGGCGCGCGATCGCCGGCCTCCGTTCCGAGTTGAACGAATGACAGACCCTGCACGGCCGCTTCTGGAAGCGCGCGCGATCTCGAAGAGTTTCGCGCAGACGCGGGCGCTTGTCGGGGCGAATCTCACCCTGCGGCCCGGCGTCACCCACGCGCTCCTTGGCGCGAACGGCGCGGGCAAGTCGACGCTCTCCCGCGTCATTTCCGGTCACGTCCGACGCGACGGCGGCGAGATCCTCTATCGCGGCGGAACCGCGAGACGTCCGCAGCCCGCGCGAAGCGCTCGACGCGGGCATCGCCATGGTCATGCAGGAGACGAGCCTCGCGCCGGACCTCTCGGTGCTCGAGAACATTTTCCTCCCCGACCTCGGCCGGCCTGGCCGGCTGTCGCGCCTGACGATGCGCCGGCGGGCGAACGAGATTCTGGCCGATCTCGGACAGGAGCACGCGGTCTCGCTCGACGCGGAGGCGCGTGACCTTTCCGCGGCCCAACGCCAGCTGGTCGAGATTGCGAAAGCGCTCGCGCTCAAGGCCAATCTCATTATTTTCGATGAGCCGACGGCGTCCCTGAGCCCCAGCGAAGTCGAGCGCCTGTTCGACGTCATCGCGCGACTCGAAAGCGCGCAATGCGCGATCGTGTTCGTTTCGCATCGTCTGGAAGAGGTGTTCGCGATCTCGGACGAGATCACCGTCATGCGCGAAGGGCGCACGGTCGCGGCCTCGATGCCCACGTCGAGCCTGAACCAAACGGAGCTCGTGAGGTTGATGGTCGGGCGGGATCTCGGGTCGATCTACGCGCCCTCATCCGTCGCAATCGACAAGCGCGGCGAGCCGGTGCTGTCCGTACGCGCGCTGCGCGCACCCCCGATGGTGCGCGACATCTCATTCGATTTGCATCGCGGTGAGATTCTCGGCCTCGGCGGCCTGGTCGGCGCCGGGCGCTCGGAGACAGTGGAAACGCTCTTCGGCCTGCGCCCCCGCGCCGGCGGCGAGGTGCGCTATCAGGGGAAGCCGTTCGCTCCCCGCTCTCCAGTCGAGGCGATCCGCGCCGGCATTGGATTCGTCGCCGAGGATCGGCGCCGGCAATCCATCGTGCCGGACCTTTCCGTGCGCGAGAATCTGCTCCTCGCCCACCTTGGCGCGCATCGCGGATTCGGCCTCGGCTATGGCATACGGGAAAAGAAGATCGATGAATTGATGGCGCGTCTCGAATTGCCGCCCGATCGCCTGTCCGAGCCGAACCTCTTGAATTTCTCCGGCGGCATGCAGCAGAAGATCATCATCGCGCGATGGCTGCTTGCTGGAGCCCAAGGTGTTGATCCTGGACGAGCCGACCAAGGGCGTGGACATCGGCACACGAGCCTCGATCTACGCGATCCTGCGCGACATAGCCGCGACCGGCGCGGCGATTCTCATTGTTTCCTCCGAATTCGAGGAGCTTCTGGGCTTAGCCGATCGCGTGATCGTCGTCAGCGATGGCGCTTCGATCGCCGACGTCCCGGCCGCTTATCTCGATGAAGAGAAGCTGACACTTCTGGCCGCGCCTCGCGCCTCGATGGAGCGTTACCGGCGCCTTCTGCAAGAGCTCGCCAATCAGTGCGACGGCGCCGCGTTCTGGGCCATTCTCGACGACGATCGCGTGTTCTGTCTCAACACGGCAACCGCGAACCCAAAGGCCGATCCCGCGCTCAGCGCGGGCGCCGCGCCGCGATTTGACGAGACGCCGATTTCGACCGCGTTAAGGGAGCGCGCCTCGGATTTCGTGTCTGACCCGATAAGCGGCCTTCAAAGCCTGCTGGTCGATGTCCACAGCCACCGCGGCCATGAGCTGGGATCGATCGGCGTCGTGATCCGGCCCGACGGCGCCGCCCCGCCGGCTGAGGCGATGCGGTCTGCGATTCAGGAACGTTTCCGCGCAACGCTATGACCCAGGAAACCTCGAAACCGATCGGCGCCATCACGCCCGAGCCCAGTTCCGAGCGCTCGCCCGCGCGAAGGTTCAGCGTCCGTTCGGCTCCGCTCGAACTCAGGATGCTGGCGCTGGCGATCATCATCGCGGTCGCGTTGTCGCTGCTCTCGCCGTATTTCCTCAAAACCAACAATCTTCTCAATTTGCTCGACCAGTCGGTCGTCACCGGCATTGTGGCGATCGGCATGACCTTCGTGATTCTGACTGGCGGCATCGATCTGTCCGTAGGCTCCGTAGTCGGCCTCACAGGCGTCATCCTTGGCCTTTCGCTGCATCACTTCTCGATCCCGATATCCATCGCGCTGGCGACGCTCGCCGGCGCCGGGATCGGGCTCTTCTCAGGATTGTTAATCGCCTATTTCGACCTTGCCGCCTTCGTCATTACGCTCGGGGTCATGGCGATCGGGAGGAGCCTTGCCTACATATTCTCAGGGCAAACGTCGATCAGCGACATCCCGCCGCAGCTGAACGATCTCGTCTACACCGAGGTTTTCGGCATCCAGACCAACGTCCTCACCTTGCTCGTGCTCTACGCGCTCGCCTGGGCCTACCTCACCTACACCAAGGGCGGGCGCACGATTTACGCGGTCGGCTCCAATCGCGAAGCCGCGCGCACCGCGGGCCTCAACGTGCTGTTCTACAGCGTCGTGCCCTACGTCGTTTCCGGGGCGCTTTCCGCGATCGCCGCGACGCTCATGTCGTCCCAGATCCTGTCGATCGATCCGCTCGCCGGAACCGGGCTCGAACTCGACGCCATCGCCGCCGTCGTGATCGGCGGCGCGAGCCTCTATGGCGGCCGAGGCACGATCATCGGCACGTTGATCGGCGTGTTCATCATGGTGATGATCCGCAACGGCCTCAACCTGCTCGGCGTCTCGCCGTTCTGGCAAGGCTCCGCCATCGGCGCCATCATCATCGCGGCCGTTCTCGCGGAGCGGCTCTTAAGCCCGCGAACGCGACGTTAGTCTTACAGGAGCGAAGCCGGTGCCAAAGTTCGCGGCGAACTTATCGATGATGTTCACTGAGCATGCGTTCCTCGACCGTTTCGACGCGGCGGCGGAAGCGGGCTTCGCGGCGGTCGAGTTCCTGTTTCCTTACGATCATCCTCCCGAGGCGGTCGCCGAGCGACTCGAACGCAATCACCTGACGCAGGCTTTGTTCAACCTGCCGCCCGGCCGCTGGAATGAAGGCGACCGCGGCCTAGCCGCGCTGCCAGGACGGTTCGACGAGTTCAAGTCGGGCCTTACACGCGCACTCGATTATATTGAGGCGACCAAGGTCAAGCGGATCCATATGATGGCCGGGATCGCCTCGCTAGAAGACGCCGAAGCTCAAGCAAGCTACCGTCGCGCAATCTTGTATGCGGCGCCGATTCTCGCCGAGCGCGGCGTCAATATGCTTCTGGAGCCGGTCAATACGCGCAACATACCGGGCTATTTCCTCCACGATTTCCCCTACGCGACCGCGCTCATCAATGAGCTTGGCCTGCCGAACCTGAGGCTCCAATTCGACGCCTACCATCGGCAAATCCTGCATGGCGACGTGACGATGGCTTTCCGCGCGCTGCAGCCGATCGTCGCCCATATTCAGGTCGCGTCCGTCCCGTCGCGAAACGAACCGGACGGCGAAGAGCTCAACTTCCCGTATCTGTTCGCCGAGTTCGATCGGCTTGGCTACGACGGCTATATCGGTTGCGAATACAATCCGCGCGCCGGCACGCTCGAGGGCCTCGCCTGGTTTAAGCCCTACCGGAGGGTGTGATATGTCGCTTTTGTTGGGCGCCGTCGCAGACGACTATACGGGCGCCTCCGATCTCGCGAACACGCTCAATCGCAACGGCCTCTCCACCATTCAGACCATCGGCGTGCCTACGTCCGGCTTGCAGGTCGATGATGCGGAAGCGATTGTCGTCGCGCTGAAGATTCGCTCGGTCGAGGCTGGCCAAGCGGTCGAGGCAGCGACCAGCGCTTATGATTGGCTGTCCGCGCGCGGCGCGCGGCATGTGATGTACAAGGTCTGCTCCACTTTCGATTCGACCGACGCCGGCAACATCGGTCCCGTCGCGGACGCCTTGGGCGCGAAGGCGCGCGGCGGTTGCGCTTTGGTGACGCCGGCCTTTCCAGAGACCGGCCGGACCGTCTATCTCGGCCACCTGTTCGTCGGCATGACGCCCCTGAATGAGAGCCCGCTCAAGGACCATCCGCTCAATCCGATGCACGATTCCAATCTCGTGCGGGTGTTGCAGCGACAGTCGAAGGGGTCCGTCGGACTGATCGATCTCATGACCGTCGAACAGGGCAGCGGGGCGGTCTCGCGCGCCCGCGCCGAACTGTCCGCGCAGGGCTATGGGACGGCGATTGTCGACGCCGTGTTCGAGCGCGATCTCGAAGCCCTTGGCGACGCGGCTGCGGAGAGCGCATTCTCTGTCGGCGCCTCGGGCTTAGGGCTCGGCCTGGCTCGTGCGCTCGCACGCGGTCGGAGCGCCGCGTCACACGCAAGCACGCTGGAAGCCGTGGGCGGGCGCGCCGCGATCCTGGCGGGGTCGTGCTCTCGGGCGACGCTGGAACAGATCGCCGCGGTTGAGAACGAAATTCCTGTGCTCCGGCTTTCTACGCAAAAGCTGATCGAGGATTCTGGCGAGATCGGTAGGGCGCTCGACTGGGCGAAAGAGCGCCTGGAGGCGGGTCCCATCCTTATCGCCTCGAGCGAAGAGCCCGAACAGGTCGCGGCTTTGCAAGCCCGCTATGGCCGGGAGAAATCCGGCCATGCGATCGAAGGCGCGCTTGCCGAGATCACGTCCGGACTCGTGGCCTTAGGCGTGCGGCGGCTCGCCATCGCGGGAGGCGAAACGTCGGGCGCCGCGGTCGATCGGCTGGGCGTTTCGGCGTTCCGTCTCGGACCTGAAATCGCGCCGGGGGTGCCGCTCATGCGCACGGTCGGGCGAAAGGGCGGCGACTTGCAGATGGCGCTCAAGTCCGGCAACTTCGGCGGACGGGATTTCTTCACCCGCGCTTTGTCCATGAACTCGATAGAGGACACGAGCATGGGCGATGAGACGAAGGCGCGCGACGAGATCTGCGAGGTCGGCCTTTCCCTGTTTTCCCGTGGGCTCACTTTCGGATCGACGGGAAACATCAGCGTTCGCGTGAGCGACGGTGGCTGGCTGATGACGCCGACCAACGCCTCGTTGGGCAAGCTCGATCCGGCGAACTTGTCCAAGTTCGACAGCGAGGGCCGCCTGCTCTCGGGCGGCAAGCCGACCAAGGAAGCGTTCCTGCACTTCTGCATGTACAAGGCACGCGCCGACGCGCGCGCCGTGGTGCATCTTCATTCGACCCATTCCGTCGCGGTCAGCCTGCTCGCCGACGTGGACCCGCGTGACGCGCTGCCGCCGCTCACGGCCTATTTCGTCATGCGCGTCGGCCGGTTGCCGCTTGCGCCTTATTATCCCCCCGGCGACGAAAGTCTGGCCAAAGCAGTCGGTGCCTTGGCCGGCGAGCACCATGCGGTGCTGCTCGCCAATCATGGGCCTGTCGTCGCCGGAACATCTCTTGAAAACGCCCAATATGCGACTGAGGAGCTTGAGGAGACGGCGAAGCTCTTCCTCATGCTGCGCGGCCAAAAAATCAGGCCGCTGACGCCGGCCGAGGTGAGCGATCTCCGCGCGCGCTACAATCTGCGCTGACGGCTCGCTTTCCGCGCGCAAACGTCACGAGCTTGTACTAAGATCAGCGCGATATTCGAAGGACACCAACGATGGCTTTGATGGATGTGTTTTCGCGCGTGGTCGAAGGAATCGGCGAGGCGGCGATCATCTTGCGCGGGCAGGACGGCCGGAAGGTGACGCAGGCCTTCGGCGCCAATCCGGCCATTCCTGCCGCCAAGGCGCAGGGCAACATTCCGACGCTCAAAATGCCGACCGCGAAGGGGTGGAGCCGCGGACAGGCGCCAAACCCCGCCCCTGGGCTTAAGGTCAACGCGTTCGCGACTGATCTCAAGCATCCCCGATGGATCTGCGTGCTGCCGAATGGCGATGTGCTCGCCGCCGAGGCGCTTTTGACGCCGGAACCCGTAACTTCCCTTTTCGACTACGCCATGATCAGCACGTTGAAACGGGCGGCGGCTATGGGAGAGAGCCCGAACCGCATCACGCTTCTGCGCGATGCCGATCACGACGGCGTCGCCGAGACGAAGGCCACGTTCCTCGAGCGGCAGAACCAGCCGTTCGGAATGGCGCTCGTCGGCGATAGGTTGTACGTCGGCAACACCGACGGCGTCGTCGCTTTTCCCTATACGGCGGGCGCGAACAGCATCACTGGGCAAGGCCGCAAGCTCACCACCCACAACGGCGGCGGCCACTGGACGCGCAGCCTGCTCTTGTCGCCCGACAAGACGAAGCTCTTCATCGGGGTCGGCTCGCTGACCAACATCGCCGACAAGGGCATGGGCGTCGAACAGGGCCGCGCCGCGATTTATGAGCTCGATCTGGCGAGCGGCAAGAGCCGCATCTTTGCGTCCGGCCTGCGCAATCCCGTAGGCCTCGCCTGGGAGCCTCAGACTGGCGTGCTGTGGACGGTGGTCAACGAGCGCGACGGCTTGGGCGACGAGACGCCGCCCGACTATCTCACCTCCGTTCGCGATGGTGGCTTCTACGGCTGGCCCTACTGCTACTGGGGCAAGACGGTCGACGACCGCGTGCCCCAAGATGCGGCCTTGGTCGCAAGCGCAATCCAGCCGGACTACGCGCTGGGCGGACACACCGCGTCGCTCGGGCTCTGCTGGCTGCCCGCCGGCGTGCTTCCAGGGTTTCCTGAAGGCATGGTGATCGGGCAACACGGCTCCTGGAACCGGAGCACGCTGAGCGGCTACAAGGTTATCTTCGTGCCCTTCGCGAATGGGCGGCCGGTCGGGCCGTCGCGCGAGATTCTGAGCGGCTTTCTCGCGCCCGACGAGCGGTCCTCATTCGGGCGGCCCGTGGGGGTGGCGCTGGGACCGGACGGCTCGCTGCTGGTTGCCGACGACGTCGGCAATGTGATCTGGCGGGTGACGGGGGCGTAAGGGGGCGAGAGCCACGTCTAGCCTAGTGTGCTGATCGACAAATATTTGCGATTTTCTGCGAGGGTTAGGGCGGAGGATTTTGGCGAGGGGAAGAGCTGTCGATCGCCTTGACGCCAGGACGAGTGGCGCGAACTTGAGAGCCTGGGGTTGCGGCGCAAGACCGCGGAGGGGCTGGCCCGACGGGCGCGCATCGTTTTGCACGCGGCGGAAGGCGGAGAACAAGGACATCAGCCTGCGGGTGGGCGCTTTCCCCTAACACCGTGGGAAAATGGCGGCGGCGGTTCGTCGAACATCGGATGCCGGTCTTTATGACTAGCCCCTCCCGGCGCGCCGCGCCGGATCGGCGATGACGAGGTCGCCGAAGTCGTTCGCCAGACCCTTGAGGCGACGCCGCGGGATGCGACGCACGGAGCCTGCGCTCAATGGCGAAAGCAGCCGGGTCGCGCCTTCGATCCAGCGCATGTGGAAGGCTTTCAACCTGCAGCCTCACCGCACCGAGGTTCAAACTCTCAACCGATCCTCTGTTTCGTCGAGAAGGTGCGCGATATCGTCGGGCTTTATCTGTCGGCGCCCCGAACAAGCCGTGGTTCTTTGCGTCGACGAAAAGAGCCAGGCGCTGGACCGACCTCAGCCGCTGCGTCCCAGACCTGCCCCTGCTTTCCTCTCCACCGGCTGCCGAGGCGAGGGCGCAACTAGAGGCCGGGAAGTGGTCGTTGACGAACTAGCCCCAGGGCGGCGAGCTCGCGCCCATGCCGGTTATTCGGCCTCACTGATCTGCTTCCGGAAATCTGAATTATGTCGGGACGACAGTTCTGGCGCGGCCGCAGTTTTTTAGGCGGGGCGCATTATCCCGCCGGTGGAAAGTGCTCTCACCCAGAATGCGCAAGACTCTAACACTTCTCGATGTCGCGCGAGCCGCCCAGGTGTCGAAGTCGACTGTCGCCAACGCTTTCAGCGGCCCAACCTTGTTCGGGCCGAATTGCTTGCGCGCACCAAAACCGCCGCCCGTGAACTGGGCTACGACGGGCCGGGTCCGAAAGGGCCCCATCGGCATCCTGCCCTTCGGGCGCGTGGGTATCTCCCAGTTTTTCAAAAGTCCGTTCCAGCGCGAGTTTCTGGCTGGCGTGACTCAGGCATGTGAAGAGCAAGGTGTCGGACTGTCGCTGATGTCCGGTCAGGACGATCAGGAGGTTTGGGGCGTCAAACGCTCTGGTCGACGGGTTCATTTTTACCGGCGTCGACCAGGTCAGTTTACTCGCCGGCAAACGCCGTCGCCCGCCCTTTGTGGTCATGGATATCAACGTCCCCGACATCAAATCGGTGCGGACAGATCAAGGACGCTCCAGAGCCGACAAAATAAAGAGGCCGTTACCGTGCATGACACACTGCGTACGCGCTAAGCGTCACGTGAATTTATCTTTTAATAGCGGCCGCTCGCGGCTCCGCGCTGAGTTTCGAGAGGCCTCCCGAATGGAGCAGCTTGGCATCGGCTGCGCCACCGGCGCCTATCCGTACTATCGGATGCCGGCGGCGCGGTGCATCTGGATATGCCCGAGGTCGACGCGATCTGGATCGACGAGCCGGACCCTCACGCCCCTATAGGCGCGCGCGGCGTCGGCGAGATTGGCATCACCGGATTAAGCGCTGCTGTGGCCGACGTGCGGTGTTCAATGCGACGAACAAGCGTGTGCGCGATCTGCCCGTAACGCTCAACAAGGTCATGTCGCGAAGCGCCGCGTTGGTGCGGCGCGGCGAAGCGCGCGGCTCGTCAGCCAAGATTCGGTTGCGTGTCTTTGTAGCTTTGCAGAGCTTGGATCTTTGTCCACCAGTCCGCAAAGCCGGGGACATCGAAAAGCGCGTCCTTGTCCGGGGTCAGCGAAACGTAAAAAGCAATCGGCGCGAGATAGAGGTCGGCAAGACTCAAGTCGCCTGCAATGAAGGGAGAGGAGCCCTTCGTCTTCATGGCGAGTTCGATCATCTTGCGGCCGTTCTCAAGGCCGCCCTTGCGCATCGCCTCGTTCTTGCCACCGACGAAATCCGGAAACAGATGATAGGCCGCCACGCCGCCTGTGAGGGCGCCGTAGCCGTAAGAGTTGACCAGGCCGATGACCATGTCCATCCGCGCGCGATCCTTGGGCGTCGAGGGAATCAGCGACTTGCCGGGGAGGACATCGTTGAGATAGCGCGCAATCGCCGTCGTTTCCAGAATGCGCATTCCGTCGTGGTCGAGGACCGGGACTTTGCCGAAAGGATGACGCTCCCGATGTTCCGGCGTTTTCGGCTCGCCCTTGAGCACGTTGAGCGGCACTTGCTTGAACTCAGTAACGCCCTTTTCGGCAAGCACCATCTTGACCGTGCGGACGTAGGTGGAGCCATCAAAGCCCCAGAGGGTCATGTCCGACATGGTTGTTCTTCCTTGTTAGGCCCCGTATCAGTCGAGCGCTTGAGACTAGATGGAATTGCCCGGCCACGCCAGCGATCCGGCATCGATAGCAGGCCGCGAGGCAATTGCCTGTCATGCCCGCGAACGCGTGCATCCAGTCAAGCCGCCGGTCTCTGTCGACTGTATTGGGCTGGTCAACGGAGAGCGGGGTTTAGCGGCGGACGATGTCGTTGACCATCGGTCCCGCCAGGCCTGCTTCGTTGCGCCGATCGGCGACATCAATCGAGACGATGACGCCTTCTTTCGGCGCTGCGGCGATTTGAGCGTTGTAGGCGGGGCCAACCGCGCCATCGGGAAAGCGCATGGAGCGCGCCTCGGAGTCGGTCATCGAAACTTTGGGCTCCTTCTTTCTGGCCTCGTCGTTGGCGTGCTTCGCGGCGCGCTCGCGCGCGGCTTGCCGTCGAAAGGGGGGCGCTCGCCAGTCAGCAGAACGAGGACGTCACACTTCCCTGATGCCATTCCCGCGCAAGCGGGAATCCAGCCGACGCAACACGGGTAATGGCGGCCGGAGCGCAGGCCTTCATCCCGACAAGCAGAATTGTAAGGGTATTGGTTGGAGAAAACGGAATATCGTGATATTACCGTTGAAGTCGGCGGACAGGTTAGAGCTGATGGGCGCCAAACGATGAAGGGCATTCGACTGGGGGGGAACATAAGCTCAAGCGCGAGTTTGGGAAGCCGGCGATTTTCTTTATTTAAATCGGCCGCAACTCATTGAAAAGTCCCGATTCGAAAAATTAAACGCTAGTAAACGCCAGCACTTTTACTAGCGTTTACTCTGATTTATGCCCGCTTATTCGCTTTTATTGGGGCGGGATTTCGCGCTTTGGTTGTATCGACGGCTTCGCAGCCCGCTCACGCGTCGAGCGGTTCGACCGCGGCGATCTCGATGCCGAAGCCGGAAAGACCGACATAGGTGCGGGGATTGTCGGTGCGCAGCCGGATCGAGGTGACCCCGAGGTCGCGCAGGATCTGCGCGCCAAGTCCGACTTCACGCCACTGGGTCTCGCGCGCGTCGTCGGAGCCGATCGAGTGAGCGCCGCTCAAATTCGCCGGAACTCCCGCCGAGCCGTCGCGCAAATAGACGAGCGCGCCGCGTCCCTCGGCCTTGAAGCGGCTCAAAACCTTAGGGATCGGGCCGGCGCCGAAAACGTCGCTCAGGATATCGGCGCGGTGCAGACGCGCCGGCATGTTGCGGCCATCGCCAATCGTTCCATGGACGAAGGCAAAATGCAGGACCGGATCGAACGGCGTGCGATAGGCGTAGCCCTGAAGCTCGCCGATCGGCGTCATGATCGGAAAGCACGCGACCCGTTCGACCAGCTTCTCGCGCGCCTGCCGATAGGCGATGAGATCCGCGACCGAAATGCGCTTGATCTTGTGCTTGTCGGAGAAGGCCTCGATCTGAGGTCCGACCATCACGGTGCCGTCGTCGTTGGCGAGCTCGCAGATTACCGCGACCGGCGGGAGACCGGCGAGCTTGCAAAGGTCGACTGCAGCCTCGGTATGGCCAGAGCGCATGAGCACGCCCCCATCCTTGGCGATAAGGGGAAAAATATGGCCCGGCCGAACGAAATCGCTCGCGCCCATGTTGCGATTGGCGAGCGCGCGCACGGTATTCGTACGCTGCTCGGCCGAAATGCCCGTCGTCAGTCCATGACGGACATCGGTGGACACGGTGAAGGCGGTGCCGAGCGGCGCGTCGTTGGTGGCCACCATCGGCGCGAGGTTCAATCGCCGCGCATCGTCGCCGGTCAGAGGAACGCAGACGATGCCGCAGCAATTGCGAATGATGAAGGCCATTTTTTCGGTGGTGCAAAGCGAAGCGGCGACGATCAGGTCGCCCTCGTTCTCGCGATCGTCGTCATCGGTGACGGCGACGATTTCGCCGCGGGCGAAAGCCTCGATGGCGTCTGCGACGGGATTGAGCATGTCGAGTCCCTGAAGGGCCGGCGGCGCGGCGAGAAAATCGTTCGGCGTGACGGCCCCGTGCGTCTCGGCGACGATGCGCTCGGCGGTTTCGCGGGAGAGCCACGAGCCATGTTCGCGGCAGATCAGCGTGACCGCGCCGGGCGAAACGCCAATGCGTCGGGCGAAATCCGTACGCGATATCTGGTTCCGCTTAAGCCAATCGCCGAGCTTCATATGCTACAAATAGGCGCAGGTGCTATTTATTGCAACTCAAACTACGGCTTTAGGTTGAGTTCTGCTCAATCAGCCGAGAAGGTTTTCTCGCAATGTCGAGCCAGTGTAGCGCGTGCGATATCTGCCGCGACGCTGCAGTTCGGGAACCACCAGGTCGACGAATTCCTCGAAGCACCCCGGCGTATAGGTCGCCGCGAGCATGAAACCGTCAGCGCCGCCATCGTCGAGAAAATGCTCGAGTTGATCAGCAATGTCGGACGGAGTACCGACCAGTCGCGGCATTCCCATTCCCTCGGCGTAAATAAGAGCCGCCTCCCGCACTGTCACCGGAGCGCCGCCCTTGGCGTAAATGATCGAATTGAACAGTCCCTGGATGCCGGGGATTTCGATGTTCTGCACAATTTCATTGGGGTCGTATTTGGAAAAGTCGGGTCCGAAATGGCCAGAGATCCAAGCGACGGCGCCTTCGAGCGGAATGCACTCGCGGATTCGCTGATATTTTTCGTCCGCCTCGCTGCGGGTAAGCCCGACGACGGTCTGGACGCCATAGATGCGCCGCGGACATCATGACCGCCATCGCCCATGTCCAGATCGAGATCAGTCCAGCGACGCCGAAGCCAAAGCCAATTTTCCGGTTGGCGATCACGAAGTCCTTGGTGTTCCGGACCAGTTTGATTTTGACGTAGTAGACGAGAGCTAACAGGGCGACGCCGAGGAGGACCTCGCAGGCGATCCCGCCAGCGGGCCCCAGCGCCTCGTTGGGCGTAAAGTGGAATTCGTTCACGGGCCCGCTCCGCATATTGATATGGTCTATCTTTTAAATAGACTAATGACGCTGTCAAGCGGCGGTTAATTCTTGGCGCCTCATTCTTTACCTAGGCTCGAGTATCTCGGCTACCCAGACCGAAACGGCGCCATGAACGGCCTAAAGGCCGGCATTCCGGGGTTAGGCGACCTTAACCAGCATCTTGCCGAAGTTCCCGCCGCGCAGCAGCTCGACTAGCGCCTGCGGCGCGTTTTCGAGACCGTCGTGGATCGTCTCGCGCCAGGTCAGCTTCTTGGCGGCGGCGAGAGAGACCAGTTCGCCGATCGCCTTCGGCCACAGGTCCATATGATCCGAGACGATAAAACCTTCCATTTTGAAGCGCTTGACGAGGAAGAGTCGCATATCGGGCGCCGGCGTCGGCTCCCCTTCGTACGAGGCGATAAGGCCGCAGATCGCGACCCGGGCGAAATCATTGATCCCCCGCATCGCCTGGCGGAACGGTTCGCCCCCGACGTTCTCGAACAGTCCGTCGATTCCGTTGGGCACCGCCGCCTTCAGTTCTTCCGCGAACTTTGGAGACTTGTGATCGACACAAGCGTCATAGCCGAGCTCCTTGGCGGCGTAGGCGCACTTCTCGGGGCCCCCGGCGATGCCAACCGTCCGCGCGCCGGCGAGCTTAGCGAGTTGGCCGACCACCGAGCCGACAGCGCCGGTCGCCGCCGAAACGAGCACCGTCTCTCCCGCTTTCGGTGCGATGATCCTGTTCAGGCCGTACCAGGCGGTGACGCCGGGCATGCCAAGCGCACTGAGATAGGCTTGGATTGGAACCGCCTTCGCGTCGACGACTCGGAGCAACGCCCCGTCGCTCAGCGAATAGCGCTGCCAGCCGCCCATGCCGACGACGGCGTCGCCCGGATGAAAGCGAGGATTGTTGGAGGCCTCGACGATTCCAACCGTGCCGCCGCCCATCACCGCGCCGAGCTCCTGCGGCTTGGCGTAGGATTTCGCGTCGCTGAGCCGCCCGCGCATGTACGGGTCGAGCGACAGGAATGTGTGACGCACCAGCACTTCCCCCGAGCCCGGCGTAGGGACCGGAGCCTCGACAACGCGGAAGTTGGCGGGCGAGACCTTATGGGTCGGCCGGTGGTCGAGCAGAACCTGAAGATTGCTAGCCAAAGCGACACCCTATCGTGATCATTGCCGATCCGGCTGTCCCCAGGATTTCAGCGAGAAAAACAGCAGCGACGCCGAGACGACAAACAAGCCAGCATAGAACATCCAGCTCACTGCAAAATGCAAATCGGAAATCCACCACGACATGGGGATCGATATCAAAGCGGTGAGGGCTGGGATCAGGAGAAAGAACATCGTGACGAAGCCGTTGTCGGCGCCGGTGACATTGAGCGCGATTTGATAGAGCACCCGACCCACCGAGGCGGCGATGATTGTGCCCGCGATCATCAGGATGACCGGGACGATCTGCCCGAAATGCAACTCGGAGCGCCAGTACAGGAAAAATCCCGCGGCGGGTATGAGAATCAGAGCTGAAACGAAGAAATTCGCAGCGATTGCAGCGAACTCGTCGAATTTTGCGAACCATTTGCAGATCAGCGTTCCTCCCAGCGCCGAGCAGATCGGCACCGGAATGGCGTAGAGCCAGGTGCCATGCATCGCGCTTTCAGCCAGTTTGCTCAACTCGGGCTGGTTGGCCTCGCCGACCTGGCTCCAAGCGATGGCCATCGCGCCGAGAAATGCGCTGACGAGACACCCGAAGAAGATCGCGGGCGAGACCGGGATCGGCACTCTCGCTACGAGCAGCGCGACCAGAGCGGCGAAAAAGGGTTGGAGGTTGATGATCGCCGAGATGATAATCGGATGCGCGTTGCTCAGTCCGAGCTTGAATAGCAACAGACCGGCCATGCCGATAAGAAAGAGAACGCCGAACTTGAAGTAGTTAGCGGCGTTCCCGAGCAACAAAACCAGGTCGCGGCGACTTTTCCCGCTCACCATCAAGAGCGGGATCGACATCACCAGGGCGACTTGGGTGAGGAACACGAACTGGGTTACGCTGAGCCGCTTGGCCGCCAGAAATGAGAACGGCTCTTGCACCGACACCAAGAGTGCGGTGACGACAGCGTAAATACTTCCAAGCTTGTAGTTAATGCGGCGTTTCTGCGTCGGCGGCGGTTGCATCTCGGCGAACCTGATCTCCGGCGCTGCAATATCGATAGACGCTTCCGGGCCTGCCGGTCCGCTTCCTGAGCGGCCGGCTTGGCAATGCCGCTGTCGTCTTTTCCGCTTCAAGATGGGAAACTGCCGGCGACGAGGTTCGTTCCCCTTGCGCCGCGGTGGACGCGCCTCTTCACAGCAAAGATTTGGGATCTCAGCAACCAGGTTCATCACGAAGTTTTTTGGACCGCCTCTTTCATGCCGCAGCGCGGCGCGACAAAGGAGAGGCCATCCAGGGAGCGAGCTAATGAACATACTCGAAACGCGCCGGCGCGATCTGGTCGCCGCGCCCCTGCTCGCGATGGCGGCAATGGCGCTCCGTCCGAAGCCGGCGGAGGCGGCCGGCGTCGATCCAACAATGACCATCGTAACGCTGCCGGACGCGATTCCCTGGAAGCCGCTCTACAACTTTCCACCCGGAATGGCGGAATCCGCTGCGATGTTCGGCGATATCCACGCTCCTGGCCAATATTTCGTGCTCATCCGGTGGCACCCCGGCTACATGAGCGCGCCACATTGGTACGAGACCGACCGGCTCTGCGTGGTCTTGTCAGGCACATGGTATGTCGCGAGCGGCGAGGATTTCGCTCCTGACGCCACCGTTCCCGTGCCCGCTGGCTCATTCGTCCACCGGGTGGCGAAGACCCCTCACTATGACGGCGTCAAAAAAGGCGCGACGGAGCCGGCGATCATCGCAATCTCGGGCATTGGGCCGATCACTTACCACCTGACCGATCCAACGATGCCCGGTTGGCGCGAAGTCTGATCGTCGGGCAACTCGGACCCAAAGTTCCTCCGGCCACGAGTTCCACGGGAGAGTCGAACAGCTCGAGCTTGCCGCCCGCGAAGGTTTGTTGAGTTTCCGGATTATTGAGCATTCTAAATGGAAACACCGGTGCGATCGCGCTTGCCTCGTCCAGGCGCGTGATTTGCGCGGGCAACGGCGAGATTGTTTTCAAGCTGAGCCAGTGTGGGCGGACTGATAATCGAAAGCGATCGCTTGGCCGCGACCCCAGGCGATGGCGATTTCGGCGGGCCTAACGCATGGCGCTTCTTTCGTCGTTCTCACGTCAATAGCAACGGCGCGCGCCGTCGCTATTGGACGGCTGTCGCCGTGACCAGCACGAATCCGCGGGTCTTGTTGTCGTTGACCGCGTCGGGGGTGTTCATTGCAGCGAACATGTCGGGCGTCTTCACCCAGACCGGCGGATATTTGTAGCGCGCGACGTCGAGGATGAGGAACCGGTCGGCTTTTGCGTCATAGGCGGCGAGCGGCGAGATATGGCCGCCCGTCTGCTCCCCCATCGTCATGCGCAGATAGTTGACGATCACGAAATGGCCGGACTCGCCAAGATAGGCGCTGGCCAGTTTGCGAAACTCGTCGACTGAGCTGTCCGACGCGTGATGGACTTCCGCCTTAACCGGCTGCGTCGCCAGAATGCCACCAAGCTGGTCGAGGGTCATGCCCTGATGGGCCAACGTCTCCCGCGGCAGAACGGCGTCGGTCCGTTCGCTCAGCACGTTGTCCTGGGTAAAGGTGCGGTAAGGCTCGTATTCGGGGACCGCCGGCGCCGGGACGCCGAGCGCATTCAAGACCATGACGACGCTCGCGACGCCGCAATAGGCCTGAGTCTTCTGGGTCAGGAAATTGCTGGCGAGCGGGAAATAAGCCTCACGTGCATCGCTCTCGCCAAAGTAGACCTCGCCGTCATGGGTGCTGAATCCGGTCAGATTGTCGGGCAGCGGCAGGGTGTCGGCGTTCACGCCGGCAACGCAGAGCCCCACGATCAACGTCGCGCATACGACCCTAAGATTCAACATGGCCCCCTGCTCCTGGCAGTAAAAAAGTCGCCATAGGGGCGATGGGCGTTCACTCCGGCTTGAAGATGTAGGAGCACGTCCCGCTCCGAACGCCATTCTCCAACATCCGAGCGCCCAGACGTCGCGCTGTCACGAGATCCAAACGACCACCGCAAGTGGCCGCATAGTTATAGATAGGTGTATCAAAAACCATTCCCCGATCGGACGCGACGCGGTCGCAAGCGTCCATGATCCCCTGGTAGCAGGCGAGCAGCAATTCGTTGTACGGCGCTGTCCAGCCGGAGTCCGCCAAGGGCGGATCCGTAGGGAGATACTCGTCTTCAGCGAAAGCCGTTCCACTCAACCCCGAGAGCACAAGGCAACACACGGCTGCGATCCGGGGAGTGACAACGGTGCTGCCGATCCGGTTCATGAATATCTCCATGAATGCCCAGTATCGACCTTGATGCTTTTCCCGGCAAGGAGCTACGTCCGCCACGGCTCCTCAGGGCGTTCCGAACAGCTTGCTGAGCAACCCCTTGTCGTGCGCCGACGGGCCGTGTCCACCATTGGGGATCTCAGCGGGCGGAAGGAGATCCCGGTCGTCGGCGCCCACGGACGCTCCTCGGGGACCGATGACTCTCGCTTGCGATGTAAAGGTCTGTGGAGCTGGCGGGGCCGGCTGCAGCGGACGCCCTCCGCGTCCGCCAGTCCCAAGCTGAGGGCCAGTGAGGTTGAGGGGAGGCGTTGGCGAGGCGTCCGGCGCTTCCGCGCTGCGCCATGCACCGAGCGGCAAGCCGGCGACCGGAACGCCCGCATGCGCCGCCTTCATGAACCGGCTCCAGATCTCGACCGGCAGATTGCCGCCTGACACTTTCTTGGTCGGCGAAGAGTCGTCATTGCCGAGCCAAACGCCGGCGACCAGATAGCTCGTGTAGCCGAGGAACCAGGCGTCGCGCCAATCCTGGCTGGTCCCGGTCTTCCCGGCGGCCTGCCAGCCCGGCAGCTCGGCTTTGCGGGCGGTCCCGGTCAGCAAGGTCTCCTGCATCATCTGATTCATCATCGCCACATATTGCGGGTCGATGACGCGGCCAAAATTCGCGTTGCGCCGTGCATAGAGCTGCTTGCCGTTCGCCGTGCGCACGCGTGCGATCACATGCGGCTGCACACCAAGGCCGCCGTTGGCGAAGGCCGCGTAGGCGGCAACCATCTCGAGCGGCGTCACGTCCGAGGAGCCAAGCGCGATCGACGGAACAGGATCGAGGTCGGAAGTGATGCCGAGCCGGTGCGCGGTCGCAACCACCGTCTTCGGCCCGACTTCCTGCCCCAAGCGCACGGCGACCGTATTCAGCGACAGCGACAGCGCCTTGGTGAGCGTCACCGGGCCGAAATATTCGCGCGAGTAATTTTCTGGGCTCCAGCCTTTGACAGAGATCGGGGCGTCGTCACGCACAGTGTCGGGCGTAAGCCCCTTCTCCAGCGCGGCCAGATAGACGAAGGGCTTGAACGACGAGCCGGGTTGGCGCTTGGCGGCGACCGCGCGATTGAACTGACTGTCGGCATAGTTGCGTCCGCCGACCATCGCCTTGACCCCGCCGTTGGGATCGAGCGCGACGATCGCCCCCTGCTCGACACCGAACTTGGCGCCCTTGGCGTTGAGCTCGTCGGTCAGCGCATGTTCCGCTTCGGCCTGCATCTTGAGATCGATCGTGGTCGTGACCACGATGTCCTCATCGATCGCGCCGACCGTGTCGTCGAGCGCGTCCATTACGTAGTCGGCGGCGTAGTTGATCGAGCCGGCGCTTTTGTCGTGCTTGACCTCAGCCGGATTGGCGAGCGCGAGCTTCGCCATCGCCTCGGTGATATGGCCTTGCTCGGCCATCGCCGTGATGACCTGCGCGGCGCGTTCGTTTGCCCCTTTGAGGTTGCGGTTGGGCGCAAGCTTGGTCGGAGACTTCATGAGCCCGGCGAGAACCGCGGCTTCCGACAGTGTGACGAACCGCGCGCTCTTGCCGAAATATTTTTGCGCCGCCGCTTCGACTCCATACGCGCCCGAGCCGAAATAGACACGGTTCAGATAGAGTTCGAGGATCTGGTCCTTCGAGTAGCGGCGCTCGAGCCAAAACGCCAGAATCGCCTCCTGGATCTTGCGCGACAGCGTGCGCTCCTGGGTCAGAAACAGATTCTTGGCGAGCTGTTGAGTCAGCGTCGAGCCGCCCTCTATGCCGCCCCCGCCTGCCACGTCACGCAGAAGCGCCCGCGACATGCCGATCGGATCGACGCCGTGATGGTCGTAGAATCGCCTGTCCTCGATGGCCACGAACGCCTTGGGCAAATACGGCGGCAGGTCGATGAGCCTGACCGCCGGGCCGCCTGTGTCGCCACGATTGGCGATGAGCGAGCCGTCGTCGGAGAGGATGGCGATATTGGGCGGCCGCTTAGGCACCGCGAGCTGGTCGATCGGCGGCAGCTGGCTCGCGTAATAGGCGAAAAGCCCGCCGAGGAATATGGCGCCCCAAACTGAGAGCACGACGCCCCAATAGACAAGGTGGCCCATGACCGACCGGCGCCGTCTGCCGCGCTTCGCGCCCGAGGCGGATCGCGAGGGAACGTTCTTTTTCTTGCGACTGCTGGTCGGTGGACGGTCAGCGGGATCGGCGCGAAGATCGCCTCCGACGCCTCCGCCGGCGCGCGAATCGAGGCGCGGCTCGATCCGTGTCCGGGTTTTCTTGCGGCCTCGGCCGAACATCGCTGATCCCGCTCGCGGCGTCTCCTTGATGAAGGAGCCTCGGGCGAAACACGCCCCGCCAGGTCGCGGAGCGTAAGGCTTGCGGTTTAAGGGGCGGTAAAGCTTACGCCAGAATTGACGAAGCAGCGAAAATCCTTGAGGACACGGGTTTCATATCACTTCCGCGCCCTTGCGCGCGCCGACGGGGCTTGGCAAGGTCCGCCCCCCTTACGGGGTGCGTCGGACGTCAGAGACTTCAGGATTTCAAGCGATGAAGGTCACCATCGAGCGTTCGGTCCTGCTCAAAGCGCTTGGGCACGTGCACCGCATCGTCGAGCGGCGCAACACCATTCCGATCCTCGCCAATGTGCTGATCGAGGCCTCGGACGGGAAATTGGCCCTGAAAAGCACGGATCTCGACCTCGAGGCGTCCGAGCAAGTCTCCGCCGACGTCGCCCAGAATGGCGCGACGACTGTACCAGCCCACGTAATTTACGATATCGTGCGCAAGCTCCCGGACGGAGCGCAGGCAAGTCTCGAGACGACCGGCGACACGGGCCAGCTCGTCTTGCGCTCAGGCCGATCGCGCTTCACCCTGCAGGCCCTGCCCGCCTCCGACTTTCCCGATCTCACCTCGGGCGAATTTTCACACCGGTTCGCACTGCCTGCGGCGGAGCTCAAACGCCTGATCGAGAATACCCAGTTCGCGATTTCGACCGAGGAGACGCGGTATTACCTGAACGGCATTTACCTTCACACCGTCGACGTCAGCGGGACGCCGATGCTGCGGGCGGTCGCGACCGACGGCCATCGCCTGGCGCGCGTCGAAACTCAAGCGCCGGAAGGATCCGTCGGCATGCCCGGAATCATCGTTCCGCGCAAGGCGGTGAACGAAGTGCAAAAGCTGTTGGAAGACCCGAGCCAAGACGTCGCGATCGAGATTTCGACCGCCAAGGCGCGCTTTCAGTTCGGCGGCGTGGTGCTGACGACGAAACTGATCGACGGGACTTTCCCCGATTATGCGCGGGTCATTCCGACCGGCAACGACAAGCGCCTGGTTGTCGACAAGGAGCCGTTCGAGAGGGCGGTCGATCGGGTCGCGACCCTGTCGTCCGAGCGGGGCCGGGCGATCAAGCTCGCGATCGCCGAAGGCAAGATGACGCTGTCGGTCAACAATCCAGACTCTGGCTCAGCCAGCGAGGAGATCGAGGCCGATTATGATTCCGCGCCGATCGATATCGGCTTCAACGCTCGCTATCTGCTCGATATCGTCGGCCAGCTGTCATCCGACACCGCCTTGATCCGCCTGGCCGACCCCGGCTCGCCCACCCTCATCCAGGATCGCGAAGGCGCGCCTGCGCTTTTCGTGCTAATGCCGCTGAGAGTGTGAAGGGGGAAACCTTGAACGTTTTCCAGTGGCTGCGCTACGGCCCTTGGCTCGCCCAGGTAGTCGTGACCCGGCGGTGCAACCTGAAATGCGGTTACTGCACAGAGTACGACCGGACGTCTGATCCGGTGCCTTACGACGAGCTCGCGTTACGCCTCGCGAAGCTCGCGGAGCTACGCGCATGGGCAGTCTGCCTGACAGGCGGCGAGCCCACCATGCACCCGCGCCTGCCGGACCTCGTGGCTGAGATGAAAAGGCTGGGTTTCAAGCGGCGCATGATGATCACGAACGGATGGCGTCTGACGCCAGCCCTCATTGACGCCCTCAACGCCGCTGGCCTCACGGACATGCAGATCAGCGTGGACGGGGTCAATCCGACAAAGGTCACCGCGAAAACCTTGAAGCCTTTGCGGAAGAAGCTGGAGCTGCTTGCGGAGAAGGCGACTTTCAAGGTGGTCATGAGCGGCGTCATCGGTAGCGCGCCGCCGGAAGAGGCTCTCGAGGTCGTGGACTTCGCGAAGGCCCACGGCTTCACGCCGCGCATTCTGCTGGTTCATGACGAGAACGGTCAGTCGCGGCTGTCGCACGAGGAACTGAGCGTTTACGACGAAGCGAAGCGTCGGATCGGCGACCGTGCGAACGAGGCCTTCGGCTACCGGGGGAAGATGATCGAGTCCGGCGAAGCGCCGTTCAAATGCCGCTCGGGCTCCCGCTATCTCTACATTGACGAATTCGGGAGCGTGCACTGGTGCTATCAGACGCGCGAGAGTTTCTCGAAGGACCTCCTCGCCTACACCTATGCGGACCTTCGAGAGCAGTTCGACACGCCGAAAGACTGCAATGCGCACTGCACCATCGGCTGCGCCCGAACCGCCTCGGCGACGGACCAGTGGCGCTCCCAGCGGGGCCTTGCTGACGCGCCCGTGACGGCGGCGACTGCGTTATGAAGGCTTCCTGAAGCCCTCAGATCACGGCTCAGGGAGGAGCCGTTTCGTCTGTCGGCCTCCGCGCTCCAGCCTTGGCGCGCGCCCCGTGCACAAGTTTACGCGGCTCAATCATTCCAGTGGTTTAAGTGCGCTTTTGTGTCACTTTTCTTTGCTCATGGCCGCTAACCTCGCCCGCGCCGTTTCCGAGTCCGTTTTAAGCAATTTCAAAATCTTGCGGCGCCATTTCCGAGTCGTTCCACTTTTCTCTCCTTGGCCGACGCGGGACTGCTATGCGGTTTCTCAGGATAATAGTCAGTTTTACGTGTCAGTATATTCTGAAAAACAATATCAGACCCGGGCTCGGCCTGTCAAGGAACTGTCGGTTTTCCGGATTGACCGGCATCCGAGGACGAAGGGCCGATGATGTCGATTGGTCAGCGACGAGAGAGCGTCGAAGGCGGCGCCCCGTCTTCGCCATCAGCGCGTCAGCGAGCTGGACGTTAAGCGTTTAGGAGGCTCTCGCCGCGCCTAGCCGGCGAGCAGACCCTTCACGATCGCGCTCGCCTTGGCAAAGTCCATCTCGCCAGCGTGCGCCGCCTTGAGCGCGTTGACGACCTTGCCCATGTCCTTGATGCTTGTCGCGCCGGTCGAGGCGATGGCGGCCTTCGCGGCGGCGATCACCGCCGCTTCATCCATCTGCTTGGGCAGGAATTCGCCAATAACCGCAATCTCCGCGTTTTCCTGCTCAGCAAGTTCCTTGCGTCCGGCCTCGGCGTAGATCGTGGCGGATTCCTGGCGCGATTTCACCATTTTGGTGAGCAGCGCGAGTTCATCGGCGCGGCTCACGATCTTGCCCGCGCCGCGCGCCTCGATCTCCCGCTCCTTCAGCGCGGCCATGATGAGACGAAGGGCGCCGACGCGAACCTTCTCGCCTCCCTTCATCGCCTCCTTCATTCGCGTGGCGACGGTATCGCGCAACGGCGCTGAATCGGGCATGAAACTCCTCGATGGTTGAAACAGGCGCCAAGCTTGACGCGCAGCAAGGGCGGCGCTTAAGCACAGCCGCATGTCAAGCGCAACACGAACTGACCTCGCGCCGGCCACGGACGATCCGCCTTCCGGGTGGCTTCCGCGCATCGCGACGGGCGTTATCGTTCTTGCGGACGGCGCGGTGATCGAGGGCTTCGGGGTCGGCGCGACCGGCTCCGCGGTCGGCGAGATCTGCTTCAACACGGCAATGACGGGCTACGAGGAAATCCTGACAGATCCGTCCTACGCCGCCCAGATCATCACCTTCACCTTCCCGCATATCGGGATCGTCGGCGTCAACGACGAGGACGTCGAAGTCGTCAATCCTGCGGCCGCCTCGGCTGCGATCGGCGCCATCATGCGCGCCGACATTTCGGGTCCCTCGAATTTCCGCGCGAAGGCGCGGCTCGACAGCTGGCTCAAAGCGCGGGGAGTCGTTGGCGTGACCGGCATCGACACCCGCGCGCTGACGACGCTCATCCGCGAGCGCGGCATGCCGAACGCGGTCATCGCCCATTCGCCCGACGGCGCCTTCGACCTCGACGCGCTGCGCGCCAAGGCGGCCGCCTGGCCCGGAATCGACGGGATGGACCTCGTTCCGGCGGTGGGCTCGACCCAGCGCTACGATTGGGACGAGATGAGCTGGACGCTGGAAGGCGGCTACAGCCGGCGGGATGCGACGCGCTTTCACGTGGTCGCGATCGATTATGGCACAAAGCGCAATATTCTCAGACTCCTCAACGACTGCGGCTGCGCAGTGACGGTGGTTCCGGCGACGGCGAGCGCACGAGGACATCCTGGCGCTCAAGCCCGACGGGGTCGTGCTCTCCAACGGACCCGGCGATCCGGCGGCCACCGGCGAATACGCCGTGCCGACGATTCAGGCGCTCCTGGAGACGAAGGTTCCCCTCTTCGGCGTCTGCCTCGGCCATCAGCTGTTGGGGCTCGCGGTCGGCGCGCGGACCGTCAAGATGCCGCAGGGCCATCATGGCGCGAACCATCCAGTCAAGGACTTCACCACCGGCAAGGTCGAGGTCGTGTCGATGAACCACGGCTTCGCGGTCGATCGGGCGAGCCTGCCCGGGAACGCCGAGGAAACGCATGTGTCGCTGTTCGACGGCTCGAACTGCGGCATTGCGCTTGCCGACCGGCCAGCCTTCTCCGTGCAATATCATCCCGAGGCCTCGCCGGGCCCGCGCGACAGCCACTATCTCTTCCGCCGGTTCGTCGATTTGATCGCCGCCTCCAAAGCCGAAGCGACGCGAGCGGCCTAAGGCGCCGGGCGCCCGCGGATCTCGCTGACCGGTTCGTAGGTAAATTCCTGTACGCCGACGTCGACCACCACGTCGCTCTTCACCCGCGCGTTGATCGCCCCGACGAGCGCTTTGCTCATCTTCGCGAAATCGAAGCGGTCGAGATGATCGAAGTCGATCGTATCGTCGTTGTAGACATAGCGAAACGCCTCATCGACCAGGATCGAATCGGGCGCGATCGCCGCCGTCTTAAGCGCGCTCAAGTCGACGGTGTAACTCAGGAGCATGACCGCGTAGCCCTTGATCGCGCCGTCCTTGATGCGAGGGACATTGATTTCGTGCGTCTTGCGCGCTTCCGTCGTCCTTGTGGCGGCGGCGGTGGAGCGCGCCTGGCGCATCGCGAGGACCTTGTCGGCTCCCATCTCGCCCGCGATCACGGCAGCGACCGCGGCGACACCGACAAGCACGGCCTTCATCATTCGCGCGACCGGCTCCAGGCGAGGGCGGTGTAGGTTCCATCGGATTGGCCGTCCTGGATGGCGCGGGTGATGATCTCCGAGACGGCTTCGCAAGCCTTGAGCTGCACCGCCAGCGCCCGCCGATTGATCTCAAGCTTGGCGTGAAGCTCCGCCAGCGCATCGCGCAGCGGTCCTGCCGCTGCTGCGCCGGCGAGCGCCGGAAGGAGGCGACTGAGCTCGAGCAGGCCTTGGTTCTTGCTCAGACTGTAGGCCTCGTATTTGACCCTCCGGCCTTGTTCGAGGTCGCGATTCTCCGCGTCGATGGTCGCGATGAGGCGCTCGATGATCGGCAGCTGCGGCGGCGGCTGGGACTTGCGCTCCGCGCGTCGGCTGGCTCATGTCGGTTTGCGTCCGGCAAACAGAACCGCGCCATTCTCAGGGTCGGCGGCGGCCGGCGCCGACAGAATGTTGGCGCTCATTTGGGCGGCGGGCTCGCCGATGGTCTTCGCCGCTTCGCCAACGCGCCCCGGATGGAGGCCGACCTCGTGGGTGGCGAACAGACGCCTGGCGAGGCCGAGCTTGCCGGACTTGGCGATTTGCGTCGAAACCTGCTCGGCGAGCATCGACCGCCACATGTCGCCGGCCATTCCCTGCCCGAAGACCTCGCCTGTGTCCTTCGGCAAGAGTTCGCTGACGAACGAATTCAGCATCATCGCCTCGAACTGGGTCTTCGCTTTGCCAAGTTTTTCCGGTCCGCCTGCGGCCTCTGCGAGACGCGAGCGCGCGTCGGCGCCGCTCGCGGAGCGACGCAGGCGGTTGCGCTTGCCACGCCTGCCGCCTGGTTCAAGCTCGGCGACAAAGTCGGCCGGTGGGGCGTTCGAGCCTGCAAGCGCATTAAGCCGCTGGGCGGCGAGGCTCGCGCGCGACGGATCGGCCGCGCTGGCCACCTCAAGGACGACATCTGTTCGAGGACTGAAGGCCATTGGAGCGCTGCGAAGGTTGCGTAGGAGGCCCAAGCGTCCTCCTTTAGCCTTACGTCGAGCTTGCGCTTCGGGCGAGCGCGCGTTCGATGATCTCGGCCAGCTCCTTGCGCTCGTTCAAGCGCCGATAGCCGAGGGTCGCGGCTTCGATCGCCAGCTCGGCGAGCTTCGCCCGCGTCCCCTGCGTGAGCACGCTGCGACGCGCGCTTTCTTGCTCGCGCGCCAGCTGATCGAGCCTCAGCTGCAACGCCCGGATGCGGCGCGCAACCAGTCCGGCATGAACGCCGTTGGCGACCTCGTCCGCATCCAGGATCTCGAAGACCGCCTTCAGATCATCATTCAATCCCGCCTGCTGGCGTTCGAGCGAATGAAGGCGCCAGCGGCCGAGATCATGCATGAGCGCCTGAAGCCGGCCGATACGAGTGAGCGCGTCGAGACGTCTTTTCATCGGCTAGCCGGAAATGAGCCAAACGCCGAAGCCGCTAATGAACGCTTCGATCGCTGGTTTGATGGTGAAATAGAGCAACAGCAGGCCGCCCGCGGCGACAAACGGCGTGGCGACGAAGAAGACCTGCACCTGCGGGGTGAGCCGGTTGACCAGCGCCAGCGCCAGATTGACCACCAGCGCGTAGATCACATAGGGCGAAGCGATCCTGAGCGCGAGCCTGAACGATTCGCCGAGCACGTCCGCGATCTGCTTCAGCGCCAGTCGCGCGTTGAAGTCAGCGCCGACCGGCACGACGTCGTAGGAGGCCACGAGGCCGCGCAGCAGCTCCCAATGAAGGTTGGCCGCGAACAGGAGCGCGATCGCGGCGAGGGAGATGAGCGTCGCCAACGGCGCCATTGGCTCGTCGCCCTCGATCTGGAATCCGGACGGGCTGGCGAATCCAAGCATGGTGGCTGCGCCCACCGCCAGGGCTTCGAGCGCGAAATAGAATAGCCTCGCGAGGACGCCGATCATGCCGCCGACCAGCGATTCGACGACGATCATCCTGAGGGTGAGGATCGGATCGTCGCCCAGCGCGGCGACTGGCACGCGCTCGAGCAGTAGCGGCGTCAGCGTCAGGGTGACCGCGAGGGCGACGAACAAGCGAACCTGAGTCGGAATCTGCGTGTTCGAGAATCCGGGCGCCAGCATCAGGCAGCCGCCGATGCGGCAGAACAGCACGAAGGCGCCGATCGCCGCCCTGGGCGCGAGCGCCGCGTTGGGCGCCGCCATCGCCCCCGAGATGAGCGCGGTCACGCGATCGTGCCCAGTGACTTCACCTCGAAGCCGCGCGCGATTTCGAGTTGCGACAAGACCGCCAGGGTCGGAAACATGCGCTCGATGATCATGCGCACATAGGGTCGCGTCTCGGCGGCGGTGACGAGGGCGAACAAGCGCCGCTCGTCCATCCGTTTGCGGATCGCCGCCGAAGCCTCGGCTGCGAATTGCTCCATCAGCCGCGGGTCGATGTCGAATTCGATCACCTCGCCCTTCGCGTCCCGCTTGAGGCTCTGATGGAACGTGAGATCCCAGCGATTGCCGAGCCTCAAGACGGCAAGCGCGCCTTCGTCGGCAAGGTCGCCGCAGATCTGTTGGGAGAGCCGGATGCGCACCTGCTCGACAATCTGCTCAGGTCTTCGCACGTGCGGCGCGACTTCCGCCACCGCCTCCAGAATCAGACTGAGATTGCGAATGGAGACGCGCTCGGCGAGCAGAAGCTTCAGAGTCGCCAGGAGCCCGGACTGCGAAATTTGCGACGGACACATGTCGTCGAGCAACCGCTTGTACTCGGGCTCGAGCCGATCGAGCAGCGCGCGCATATCCTTGTACGACAAAAGTTGAGCGAGGTTATTGTGGATGACCTCGCTCAAATGGGTGAGCAGCACCGAGACAGGATCGACCGGCCTGAAGCCCGCGCGCCTGGCGTCCTTGACGAATGCCTCGGGGATCGCGATCGCGCGAATGCCAAAGGCGGGCTCGCGCACTTCGTCGCCTGGCAGATTGGGGCGCGGTCCGTCGCCGATGACGATGAGGTGGTCCGTAACCCGCAATTCCTGGGTCGCGACCGCGGCGCCGTGAATCTTGATCTGATAGGTCCTCGGCGCCGCCCTGATATCGTCGGAGAGACGGATCTCCGGAACCACGAAGCCATATTGGCGCGCGAACTTGCGCCGCATCTTGGCGATGCGGGAGCCGATCTCGTCGCGCGAGGGCAGCAGCGCGGCGTTGAGCTCCTTGCTCAGCACCAGCTCGATCTCGAACGACTTGAGCTGCTCCTTGATCGAGGCGCGCGCCTCGGCCTTGGTCCGCTCCTCGCTTCGCCGCGGCTTTCGCCGCCTCGGCGACGCGATCCTTCTCGATGCGCCGGGGGATGGCGATGCCGACAGAGGCCATCAATCCGCCGATGAGCGCGAACGGCAGGAACGGCAGCCCGGGAACGACGCCGAGCACCGCCATCGCCAGCGCGGCGAGAAAGAGCGCGTTGGGATAGCCGCTCAATTGGTCGATGACGGCTTTGTCGGCCGAGCCGCGCGTGCCGCCCTTGGCCACGAGCAGGCCGGCGGCGAGCGAAATGATGAGCGCCGGAATCTGCGTCACCAGGCCGTCGCCGACCGAGAGCTTGGTGAAGACGTCGGCCGCGGCGCCGAGCGTCAGGCTGTGCCGGGTGACGCCGATGACGATGCCGCCGAAGATGTTGACGGCGAGAATGATGAGCCCGGCGATCGCGTCGCCGCGGACGAATTTCGATGCGCCGTCCATCGAGCCGAAGAAGGCGCTTTCCTCCTCGAGCTCGCGCCTGCGCGCCTGCGCCACCTTCTCGTCAATGAGGCCGGCCGAGAGGTCCGCGTCGATCGCCATCTGCTTGCCGGGAATGGCGTCGAGGGTGAAGCGCGCCCCGACCTCGGCGATGCGGGTCGCGCCCTTGGTGATGACCAGGAAGTTGATCGTCACCAGGATGAGAAAGACGATGATGCCGATGACGAAATCGCCGCCCATCACCAGGTGCGGCGAAGCCGCCGATGATGTAGCCTGCCGACGTCGGCCCCTGCTCGCCGTGTGAAAGGATGAGCCGAGTGGTCGAGATGTTGAGCGCAAGTCTCAGGATCGTCGCCACCAGGAGCACGGTCGGGAAGGCCGAGAACTCCAGCGGCTTCTGGATCCACAACGCCACCATCAGGATGAGCACCGAAAGCGCGATCGACAGCGCAAGGCCAAAGTCGATCATCACCGCCGGAACGGGGAGGAAAAACAGGCAAAGAATGAGGACGATGCCAACGGCGAAGGCGATGTCCTTGCCGCCGCGGTTTGCTGCCGGCGCGGTCCCCACCGCCGTCAATGACATCGCCGCCCTCGCTCTTGAGGAGCCGGCCCACGGCGCTCCTGGGCGGGAGGATGGGCTGCGAACCTTGCGCGAGGATCGAACCGAGAGGCGCCGCGTGGGCCACGAGCGCTCCTGCGTCTATTCCCGCGACGAGGACTATGGGCGGGAAGCAATCGTCGCCGACGCGATCGAGCTCTTAGGTTCGCTGGAGGCGAAGACCAGCTGGCGGCTCCAAATACGCATAGGCTGTCATAAAGCCTATTTGTACCCCTGCTCGATCCGCGCGTAGATCGACTGGGTGAAGATCGAGAACTTGGCCCCGACGAATGAGGCCGTGAGGCTCGCGGCGACAAAGACCGCGATCATCTTCGGCACGAAGGTGAGCGTCATCTCCTGGATTTGGGTCAGGGCCTGCAAGAGCGCGATCACCACGCCGACCGCCATCGCCGCGCCGACGCAAGGGCCGGCGCCGACCACCACCATCCAGATCGCCGACTGGACGAGATCGATCGCGTCGCCTTCGTTCACTGCACGCTCGCGCCATTGGCGAGCGAAACGGTCCCGCCATTCGTCAGCGTGGCCACCGCGCCCGTGCTGCCAACGCTGACTGAGGCGACCTCGCCCGAGGTTGACCCGTCGGCGGAGGTGACGGTGCGGCCGATCAGCTGCTCAGCCTGGCTGAGCGAAGTGGCGGTCAACAGCGAGGCCAGAGTCGTGTTGCTCTGCACCGCTTGCCCGACCTCCGAGACGGTGGCGAGCTGGGACACCATCTGCGACGGGTCCATAGGCTGCGTCGGGTCCTGGTTCTTCATCTCCGCCATGAGAAGGGTCAGGAAATCGTTGTAGCTGAGGCTTTGGGTCGCCGCGCTCGCCGCTGACGAGGTGGTGGATGCGGTGGGGGACGTGACGGGGGAGGTGGCGTTGACGGTCATGGCGTTCTCCTGTCTCAGGCGGCGCTCGGCGTGTCGGCGAGCGGCTGAAGCTCCTTGTCCTCGAGGGCGAACAGGCCGCGCAGAGCTTTCAGCGCCTCGAAATTTCGGCCGCGGAGGAGCGATGCGTCGACACTCTCTGAGCCCCGCGGTCAAATCGGCCGCACGATAGGCGCCAAGCGCCGATCTCGATCAGCGAACGGGCGAGCGGCGTCGCGCTCGCCGCGGCCGTCGGATCCATCAGCATGATCTGGACGGCGAAATAGATCTGACGAACCAGCGTCGTCGCTTCCTCAGCCTGCATCACATGGTTTTCGAGCAGGAAAGTGACCTCATTCAAGAGTTCGATCGAGGCCTTTCGATCGATACGGATGACCGCGCCGTTGATGAAGAACCGTTCTCCGGCTCTGAGCGTGATGTTCATGCCGCGATGACCCTCACTTCAGCCCGTTGCGGATCAGCACGTTGATTTCGATCATCGGCGTCAGGTCGTTGGTCACGCCGCCGCGCACGCGGTCGATCTCTTTCATCATCCAGACGCCGATCGAGATGATCCCGGCTCGGAGTTGCGCCGGCAGCTCATTGTTCGGGTCGTTGAGATCGTCGATGAAAATCGTCCACAGACGGCGGAGATAGAACAGCGCGTCGATGAGCTCGCGCGATTGCGGACCCTTCTCCTGGGCCGCGCGCAGCATTCCGATCACCCGATCCATCGCCGCGCGCTCGCGGGCGCGCAACGTCTGATGGGAATCTTCGATCACATCGTTGTAAGCGAATTCGTACATTGCGTCCTTCACGCGTTAGGCAACGGGCAGGTATTGCGCCAAATTGAGCTGCTGCAGGCGCGCGGTGAGTTCGTAGGCCATCTGGATCTGATTGGTCAGACTGCTGATCTCGGTGGCCGTCGCCGTGGGGTTGACGTTGTCGAGATTGCCAAGCTGGCCTTGCAGGATCGTGAGCTGTGAGCTCATCGAATTGTTGGCGCTGGTGACGGCGCTCTGGCTCGAGCCGAGCGCCGCCTGAATGTTGATCATCGAATTGACGCCTTGCGAAACAAGCGAGGCGGCGGCCGTGGCCACGGCCTGCTGCGCATCGCTGCTGAGCGCGGATCCGCCGAATTCGCTCAGCATCGTGTAGGCCTGCGCCAACTGTTGGAAGCCCGGCTGATTGGCGTTGGTCGATGTCGTCACCGTCTGACCCGGCGCGATCGCGGCGCTCGTATTGTCGCTCGAGGCGGACGACCAGTCCGCGCTCCACGAGGCGCCCTGGAACAGCGCCGCGAACGGCCCGGAAAGAAAGCTCTGCATGTCCGACGCGGAGATGTTCGCCGCGCCCGGATCGCTCGGCAGGACGCCGAATGTGGTCTGAAAAGCCTGGTCAACCGCGGTCTTGGCGGCAGACGCCGGGGTCGAATAATAGTCCGCCATCGGCGCGACGGCGGAATTGATGCCGCCGAACACATATTGATCGCCTGATGTCGTGTTGGCCCCGCTGATCAGCGACTGCAGCGCCGATTGGCCCATGTTCTGGAGCGAGGCGCCCGAGCTTGCCACTCGGCGTCCAGGCCGCGAGATTGTTGAGCGTCGTCTGGGCGTTTTTCTGGATGGCCGATAGCGCGTTCTGCGCAGTCGACAGGTTGGTCGAAACGACGCTGTTGCCGGTGGTCAGCGTCTGGAGCTGACCGACCTGCTCCTTCAGCGAAAGTTCGTAGCCAGACTGGTCGCCAAGCTGCAGTCCGAGATCGGCATATTGGCCGGTCGACATCCTCGGTCATCGCGTTGGTGAGCTGCGACTGGGCCTGCATGACCGGTCCCACCAGGCTGTTGGCCAGGTAGTTGGTCGAAACAAAGTTTGCGCCCACGGTGGTCATGCCGCCTGCAGCAGGGCTGTGAACATGCTGGTGACGGTCGTCAAAAGCTTCGCCGTCGAAGCGTAAGAGTTTTCGAGGTTCAGCATGTTGGTCATCTCGGCGTCCAGATTGACGCCGGTCGCGTTCGACAACGCCGAAGCCGCCTGCGTTGCGACTGCGTTCTGATAGGAGGAGGCGTCGCTCGCCTGCTGGTTCTGGGCTTGCACCCAGCTCACGGAGGCGTTGGCGTAGTCGGTGAGGCTGGCCGATGAGTCGAGGCCGGCGGATGGATCGAAGCTCTGCGTCGCGCTGATCTGGCCGATGAGCTCCTGGATGCGCCCCGTATAGCTGGCCGCGCCAGTCGTGTTGTAGATATAGGCCGGATTTCCGGGGTCGGAGATGCCGCCGTCGCGCAGCAGATTCGGATTGCCGCCCTGCGACGGGTCGACATTCGGATTGACCTCGATCGCGGCGGCGAGACCCGTCGTCGCCGACATCGAGGGCAGGCTGGTCGCTCCCGGTGTGGTGAACAGGCCCGGCAGCGAGGGCAACGTTGGGGTCGCCGACTGATCGCTTTCGCGCGAAGGCGTTGATGAGGCCGCCCGCGATCTGGTCGAGCTGGGCCTGATATTCGGGCGCGAGCGTATCCCGTACCGCGGCATATCCGGCGAGCGCGCCCGATTGAATGGGCATTGGCGAATTGGCGCCGGTGATCGGCACGCCGCCGACAGTGACCGCTCCGCCATTCGCGCCGTCGACCAGCGTCGGCGTCGGGGTGAACGAGACCGTGCGCGGCGTGTCCTGGAACAGGGTGACGCCGCTGTCGGTGTAAATCGACTCCGAGCCATTGGCGGCCACGGTGGTCGAAACGCCGATCTGCTGGGCGAGCTGGGTCACGATCGAGTCGCGCGTATCCTCGGCGCTGGAGACATTGGCGCCCGGTCTGAAGCCCGGTGACGACGGCGTTGTTGGCGGCGGTGAACTGGTTGAGCAGCGAATTGATCGTGCTGACCGACGAGGCCATTTTCTGATCGGCGGTTTCGCGCACCTGCTGGACCGTCGCGCTCGCGCTGTTCAGCGACGAGGCGAGATCGGAGGCGGCCGACACCACCGCGTCGGCGGCGGACGACGAGGTCGGCGAGTCCGCGTAGGTCGTGAGCGCGCTTTGCAGGTTGGCCAGCATGGCGGAAGGCGAGGCGCCGTTCTGGTTGGCGCCCGAGGTTGAGGTGGCCGACGAACTGTCGTCGACGGTTTGCGCGAGCGTCGTCAATCCGTCGGAGATCGCCTGCTGCGCCGCCGCCTGTGAGGTCGAGCTTGAGACCTGCTCCAGGAGCGCCGCGTTGGCCTCGCGGGTGATCGAAGCGACATCGGCGCCGCCGTAGGAGTTCGTGACGACATTCGCGATCTCGCGCGAATAGCCGGGCGTATTGACGTTGGCGATGTTGTTCGAGACGACGGCGGTCTGCGCCGCGTTGGCGGCGAAGGAAGAGCTGATGACGTTGAACGCGGTCGACAGGCTCATCGAACGCTTCCCGGGCTTGTTCGAGCTCACGGCTTCAGCCCGTTCAAGACGTCGAGAATGTTGGCGCCCGTCTGAAACACTTTGGAGTTGGCCTCGTAGGCGCTCTGCGCCTGGATCATGTCGGTCAGTTCCGTAGCCAGATCGACCGTCGAACTTTCGAGCGACGAAGCTTCGATCTTGCCAAAGCCCGCGCCGCCAGCGGTTCCTAGAAAAACCGGGCCGGAAGCGGACGTCTGCAAATAGGCGCCGCCGTTGACCGAGGCGAGATTGTCCGGGCTCACCACGTTGGCCAGCGGAATGTCGTAGGCGACGCTCGAAGTTCCGTTCGCGTAGTTGAAGGTCAAGGATCCAGTGGTCGAGATGGAGACGCCGCTGATGCCGCTCGGCGCATTTCCGTTCGCGGTTGCAGCGGTCACGTTAAATCCCGCCGCGAGCTGCGTCATGTTGCTCAGATCGAGGTTCATCGTCTGCCCGTTCGGGACCGCGATCGAAAGCGGCGAGCCGGAGGACAGCGCGCCGGTGGTCGGATTGAAGGAAAGAGTCTGCGTCGCGAGCGGGACCGGAAGAATAGGGGAAGCCGCCGTTAGCAGAGGCTTTCGAGGCATCGAACGCGTCGACCTCCCAGGTGTTGGACCCGGTGTTGGTGTAATAAAGATTGATCGTGTGCGAGCCGCCAAGATTGTCGTACACGACAAGCGACGTCGCTTCGGTATAGGTCGCGCCCGCAGAATTGGTGGACGGCAGATTGGCGGCGGCGACGGGCGTCGCGGTCGACGGCACGTTGGCGGTGAGCGAGGCGGTCGTGGTCGCCGTCGCGGTCTGGCCGGCGTTGACGACATTGACCTTCTGAAGGCCAGTCAGCGAATTCGCCGCGAGCGGCGAAGCGCCGTTTTGCACATTCGCCGCCATCAGATAGTAGCCGGCGCTGTTGACGAGGTTTCCTGAGGCGTCGGGCGTGAAGGAGCCGTTGCGCGTCAGATACGTCGTGCCGCTGGAGTCGGAGACAACGAAAAACCCGGCGCCCTGAACAGCGAGGTCGGTCGGTGTCGCAGTGGAGATGACACTGCCCTGGAGCGCGTTGAGCGAGACCTGGCTCGTGGAGACGCCGCCGAAATCCGCGTTGCCGTTGTCGATCTGATCGACCAGGCTCGAGAAGTCGGTCTCGACGTTCTTGTAGCCGGTGGTGTTGGCGTTGGCGACATTCTGGGAAATCGACGATAGCCAGTTTGAATTGCCCTGCATGCCCGAAACGCTGGTGTTCAAAATGCTCATTGAGAGTCCTCGGCGGATACGTCCATTTGAGGCGCGCGGCCTTGCGCCAGGCTGGCGCCGGATTGGGCTCTGCGCTCGCGATCAGCTTGCCGAACGCACGAGGCTTCCGATCAAGAGGTTCCAGCCGTCGATCAGCACGAAGAACATGATCTTGACAGGGAGCGAGATGACCGAAGGCGGCAGCATCATCATGCCCATCGACATCGTCAGCGTCGCAACGATCATGTCGATGACGAGAAACGGCAACACGATGAGGAACCCGATCTCAAAGCCGCGACGGAGCTCGGAGATCATGAAGGCGGGAATAAGGAGCCGCAAATCCGCTTTGGAGCGGTCGGTGACCTCGAAGCGTCCTTTGGACAGGCCCTCGAACAGCGCCATATCCTTCTCCCGAACCTGACTGAGCATGAACTCCCGGAACGGCTCGGACGACTGCCGCGAGCGCGTCCTGCTGACTGATCTGATTGTCCATGAGCGGCTTCAGCCCTTTCTGCCAAGCGCTGGTCGAAAGTCGGCGCCATGACGAAGAAGGTCATGAACAGCGACAGGCTGATGAGGACGAGATTGGCCGGCGCGCTCTGCAAGCCGAGGCCGGAGCGCAGAAACGACAAGCGCGACGATGAACCGCGTGAAGCTTGTGACCATGATGAGAAGGCCGGGCGCGACCGAAAGCACGGTCAGAATCGCGACGAGCTCGATGATGCGGCCGCTCGCCGTCGCTCCGCCGGCGGGGATCAAGAGAATTCAGGTCGACGCTCTGAGCCGCCGCCGGATAGCTGGCCGCCAGGAGCGCGACGCCTATGCCGATTGCCGTCTCATTGCACCACCAAGGTTCGGATGACGAACGCGTGCACCTTGCCGCCGCTGCGGGTCGCCGCCCGCTCGTTGAGGTCCTGGCGGATGTTCTCGAGTCCGATCGGCCCTTCAAGCTGATGCAATGAGACGGTTCTGAGATAGGCGAGGACGTCGTCCCCGATCTGGCCGGCCATGGCTTCGGGGTGCGGCAAGGTCTTCGGGTCAAAGATGATCGATCCCTCGAGCCGAACCCAAGTGTCTTGCGGCGCGCCGAGATTGGTGACGATCGGCGGCAGATCGACGATCGTCGAAGCTTGGGCAGGAGGCGCGCTGGCCGTCGATTCCTGCATCGGCTTGTCCGGCGGCGGGCGGGGCGGGCCGCAACGCCTCGAAGGCGGCGCCGGCGCTGGCAGCCAGACAGATGACGATCGCCCATTCGATCAATGATCCGCTGCCGCGACTCCCTCACAGCGACGCCTTGGGGCAACGCGGAATCAGACATCAGCGCTCCGGCTAGAATGGCCTGACGGCGTCGTAGACCTGTTGTCCCCACGCCGGCTGCTGAAAGTCGGTCTGACGTCCACGCCCGCCATAGGAGATGCGAGCCTCGGCGATCCGGTCATAAGCGACGGTGTTGTTCAGCGAGATGTCGAGCGGGTTTACGATCCCCGCGACGGTCAGCTGGCGCAGCTCGTAATTGACGCGAACTTCCTGAGATCCCGAGATGACAAGATTGCCGTTGGGAAGGACGCGGGTGACAACCGCCGCCACCGACACCTGAATCTGTTCAGACCGGTCGATGTTGCCCGTCCCCTGAGTTGAGGCCGAAGAGGAGAGGTCGCCGAGAAGTTTGGCTGGCTGGTTGGACGATGCCGCCGACGAGCCGTTGTTGTAGCCGAAGTCGACGACAACCCCGTCCTTGGTCGTTTGCGAGCGGCCCGACGCGTTGCCAAGGGTCGCCTTGTCGTTCATCGAAATCAGCACGCGCACGATGTCGCCGACGTTGGCGATGCGCGGCTGGCTGTAAAGGGACGGCGGCGTCCCATTTCCGGAAGGCGGAGGAGGAGGCAGCACTTTCGCGCTCTGGATGCTCGCTGTCTCGTCCGTGACGAGCCCTGAGCCGACAGGCGAGAAGAAGGGTTCGCGCATGAATTCGTTGGCGCTCGTCCAGCAGCCGCTCATCGACGTTGCGATCGCCAGCAACAGGGGCGGCAGAAGCGAGCCGCATCAGGATTTTTTCTCTCCGCTCGCCGTGCCCGAGAGAACGACCGCAAGCTTGCTCGCCCGCTCCGCCTCCATCTCATTGAGAATGGCTCCCGCCGCGCCGGGCTTGAGTTTGCCCAGGATCGCCGCCGCCATTTGATCGTCCATCGCGGCGATCTGAGTCGCGGCGGTCTCCGGCTGCATCTTGGCGTAAATGGCGACAAGATCGTCGCTCGCCGCCTTGAGACTTGCGTCTCTCTTGGCGACCCATTCTTTCACCGACGCTTCCGCTTTTTCGAGATCGGCCAGCCGTTGCTTGACCTGCGCGTCGAGTTCGCTGAGCTGTCTCGTCTCCCAGGCGATGCGCGCCTCGGCGATCGACGGGGCGGCGTTGGCGCAGAAGCGGCTGGCCTCGACATCCGGCGGTTTATCGACAGCGGCTTTCTCCGGCGTTTTGTTCGCAGCGGCTTTTGGCTTTTCCTTCTCGGGCGCCCGCCCGTCCTGAGCGAACACCGGACAAGCCAGGAGAACGGCGGCGACGCTAAGCGCCATGCGCCCTCGCGAGGATCGAGCCGTCAGGCGTTGCGAAAGAGAAGCAGATGGCATTTGTCAGCCTCGAGGATCGGCGCCATCCTCGACCGCGCGGCTTGCGCTGGGCTGACTGAGGCTGACTTGGGTAAACCGCAGCGACGGCGCGGGCCGGTCACTGAATAACGAGATCGGCCTGCAGCGCGCCCGCGGTTTTGATCGCCTGAAGGATCGCGATGATCCCCGGCGGCTTGACGCCGATCCGATTCAGGCCGCTGACCAGCGCCCTGAGGCTTGATCCGCCGACAATGGCGATGGGTCCGCCCCCCTGTTCGACGTCGATCCTCGTATTGGGCGTGACGACCGTCCTGCCGTTCGAGAACGGGGCGGGCTGCGAGACGCGAGGCCGCTCGGCAACCCGGACCGTCAGCGTTCCGTAGGTCACCGCGACGGTTGAAATCTGCACGTCCTGACCGACGACCACCGTGCCGGTCCGCGCGTCGAGAACGACGCGCGCGGCCATATCCGGGTCGACCTGGAGCTCCCCGATTTCGGCCATGAACCGAGCGAACGATATCCTGCGGGGGCGAAACAATTCAACTCTCCGGCTGTCGACCTCGAAGGCGGCGCTCGCGCGGAATCGCTCGCGGGAATAGGCGTTGATCGCATCGACGATCCTGACCGCCGTCGCATAGTCGGGGTTCTTCAATTCGAGCATCGAGCGCAATTCTTCGCCGAAGCTGGGCAGCTCGTGCTCGACGATGGCGCCATTCGGGATCCGGCCCGCGGTCGGCACGCCTTGCGACAGCGTCTCGCCCTGGCCGACGGCGTCGAAACCGGTCACCGAGACCGCGCCCTGTGCGCTCGCGTAGACCGTTCCATCCGCCGCCTGAAGCTGGGTGAGCAGCAGCGTTCCGCCCATCAAAGAGGGCGCGTCGCCGAGGGCCGAGACGGTGACGTCGAGCCGCGTGGCCGTCTCCACGCCTGCCGAGAGGTCCGCGGTGACGATGACGGACGCGACATTGCGGTTGCGGAGCGAGGCGCCGTGTACGTCAAGACCCAGGTGCGTGAGCATCGCCTGGACGGACTGCTCGGTGAAGGGCGCGTTGCGCAAGGTGTCGCCGGACCCCTGCAGACCGACCACAAGGCCATAACCGACGAGCTGACTGTCGCGCGCGGTGCGCAGGACCGAGATATCCTTGATCCGGGCCGCGACGGCGGGCGCGGCGGCGAGACAAAGCGCGAGCGCCAGAATCAGTCGCCGCATTATCCCCCGCTCACTCGGACCGAGCCGTCCGGCTGGACGGCGCCGGACACGGTGACGCCGCTGTCGTCGTTGCGAACCCTGACGATGTCCCCGATCGAGCCGTCTTGCAGCGCTGCGCCCGTGGTCATGATGACGAGATCGCCCTCGGAGAAGACCAGCTTGACCTCGGCCCCGTTGGAAACGAGCTTGCGATTGGAGACGCCCGAAAATGGAATCGCGTGCCCCGGAAGCAGCGTGAGCCGCGCGGCCTTGCCGACGATGAGCGAGCGCGAATCGACGAATGGCCCTGATCCGTCCCGTGCAACATTGGGGACGTCGACGAGCATTTCGTCCAGGATCACGTCGCCGGGATAGATGACCGCCTTCGGAGTCGGGACGAGCGCTTCCTGCGCCAAAGAAGGGGCAGCGCAAGCAGCCGTGAACAGGACAATCGCGGCTTTGAGAACCGATCGGGCTTGCGTGAGGAGCATGGTCGAGTCTCTCAAGTTTGGATTAGCCGCGCATGTTGGAGATTGTGCCGGACATCTGGTCCGCGGCCTGGATCACCTTGGAGTTCATTTCATAGGCGCGCTGAGCCGCAATGAGGTTGGTGATCTCGGTGACGGGATCGACGTTGGAGGCCTCGACGTAGCCCTGCTGGATGATCCCAAATGAAGTGTCGCCCGGAACGCCGACCGTCGGCTGGCCGGACGCCGCCGTCTGCTGGAAGTAGTTGCCGCCGAGCGCCAAAAGACCTGCTTCGTTGACGAAAGTCGCGATCTGCAATTGGCCGAGCTGCTGCGGCGTGGCCTGGCCGGGCACTGTCGCCGTTACGAGGCCGGTCTGGCTGACGGTGACGGCGGTCGCCGTCTGGGGGACGAGGATCGACGGGTTCACGTTATAGCCGTCCATAGTGACAAGCTGGCCATTCGCATTGGTGTTGAACGCGCCATCGCGGGTGTAGACCGTGTCGCCATTCGGCGTCGTGACCTGGAACCAACCCCGCCCTTGAATCGCCAGATCGAGCTGGTTGCCCGTGTTGGTCAGGGCGCCCTGAATGTTGACGCTGCGGATCGCCGCGGTGCGAACGCCAAGACCGATCTGAGCGCCTTCGGGAACGGTCGCGTCGCGGCCCCGATTCGAAACGCCCATGAGCCGTTCAGTCTGATAGATGAGATCGGTGAATTCCGCCCGCGAGCGCTTGAAGCCGGTCGTGTTGATGTTGGCGACGTTGTTCGCGATCACCTCCAGATTTTGCTCTTGTGCGCTCATGCCCGTCGCCGCGATCGCCAACGCTCTCATCTCAACATCCTTCGCTTCCGCTTAAGACCACGCGCATCAAGATCGTCCGATCAGATCGCCATGCGAGCAACCTCTTGATAAGCGGAAACCGCCTTGTCGCGGATCGCAAGAACGGTCTGGAGCGAACGTTGCGCCGCCATCACCCCGTCCACGACCTTCATCGGCGAGACCGCGCCCTGGACGCCCTGGATGGCGACGGCTTCCCCGGCTTGCAACGTATCGACCGCGGAGCCGATCACTTGTGACAGCGCCTGTTCGAAACTCGGCCCTTGGGTCGGCGCCGCGGCGGCCGTCGGGGATCGAACCCCGGCGCTCACGCTCGCCGAGCCAATTCCAGAAACGCTCTCGATCATCGTTTATCCCTCGCGACGTCGACGCTCACGCGTCCTTCATCAGACTGATCGTGGTGTTCAGCATGTCAGCCGACTGCTTGGCGACCTGGAGATTGGCCTCGTAGCTGCGATTGGCTTCCCGCATATCCGCCAGTTCCGTCAGCACATCGACGTTCGGCATCTTCACCATGCCGCCTTCGTCCGCGGCCGGATTGCCGGGGTCGTGCTCGAGCTTGAAAGGAGACGAGTCGACGCCGATCGATTTGACGTTGACCACATTGGCGCCGAGCGTCCGATCCATCTCACTTTCGAACGAGACGGTCTGGCGAGCGTAGGGGTCGGCGCCGGGCATGGAGCCGGTCGATTGGGCGTTGGCGATATTCTGCGAGACGATGCGAAGCCGCGTCGATTGGGCCTGAAGCCCGGATGCGGCGATGCGGAGCGCGGTCTGTAGCGAATCCTGCATGATCGTTCACTTCAGCGCGGAGAGAAGGAGTTGATGAAAGGCTCGGCGGATGTTGGAGTTCATCGTGTAGTCCCGATTGACGTCGCCGAGATTGATCATCTGCTGTTCGAGATTGACCGTGTTGCCGGACAACGTCTGTTCCGCCGGGTCAACGTCGACTTCGCGCAACGCGCCCGCTTCCGATTGAGGCAACGATAGGTGAGCGGGATTGGTCGTCGCCAATTCGATGGGTGACGAGTCGAGGACGGCGGAAAACGGCTGAATGTCGACCGCGCGATAGCTTGGCGTGTTCGCGTTGGCGACATTGGCGGCGATCGCCGTTTGGCGCGCGGACAGCCATTGCGCCTTCTGGGAGCCGACTTCGAAGAGATAGACCGATGACAATTGCACGCCATTCCTGGACAGGGATTGGCTGAACCCTGCGCGTCCGGGCTTGCACGGAGCTTGCCGGATAACCGGCCGAGCCGCAGGCCTATAGCCGCGCGGTCTCGAGGGCGTCGAGAGAGCCGTTTGGCCTTGGCGAAATCGTCTAGCCGTTGCTCCTCGAAAAGAATGTCCTGGATTTCGACCCCCGCGCAGCGCTGGCCAATGGTGAGCCGGAAGAAGGCGCAGACGGCGGCATGGCGGAACTCCATGTCGATCTCCACGGTCGGCGTCGCGTCCCAAGGCGCCTTAAAACTCGCCGACAGAGCATAGCGCAACGTCCCGCTCTTGAAGAAGAGCTCGGTCGACGAATTGACGAGGTCGGCGAGATTCGCCGCATGGTCATTTTGGATCATCGACATCAGTTCCGCCGCGTCGGTCAGCCTGAGCTCGCTCGCGAAGCCCACCAGCGCATCGGCGATGATTTGCTCCCGCTCAGGCGGGCGGCCCTGTCGTGGGCTTCGTCCGGACGCGTTCAGTGTCTTCGTTGGGCCCATTGACCCTTCCTTTGCTGGATCACATGCACGATCTCGGCGACGGCCCGATAAAATTCCGCAGGAATTGGGCGATCGACATCGACGGCGGCATAGAGCGAGCGCGCGAGCGGCTTGTCCTCGATCACCGGAATGCCGCTCTCCTCGGCAATCGAGCGGATCTTCAACGCTATAAAGTCAGCGCCTTTGGCGACGACCATTGGCGCGCCGCCCTCGGCGCGGACGTATCGTAGCGCAACCGCGTAGTGCGTGGGGTTGACCACGACCATCGTGGCGCGCGGCACCGCCGAAAGCATCCGTCTGCGCGACCGATCGAGACGCAGCGAGCGCAACCGCGCTTTGACCATCCGGTCGCCCTCGGCCTGACGAAGCTCCTCCTTGACTTCCTGTTTGCTCATTCGATGGTCGCGGCGCCATAAGATCCGCGACCAGCCAAGGTCCGCGGCGGCGACCACGACTGTCGCGACGAGCACTGCAGCGATCGTTTTGACGAATAGGTCGAGCACGCGCTGCGGCAGCATGCCCGGGTCGACGTCCATCGCCGTGAGCAGGACCACTTTCTGGCCGATCAGCATCATCAGCGCCACCGCGATAACCGCGGCGAGCTTGATGAGGCTCTTCAGGAACTCCGTCCAACCGCGAGCGCCAAACACGCGGCTCAGGCCCTTGCGCAACGAGATGCGCGAGGCGTCGGGCAAGATTCTATCGGGCACGATGCGAGGCGGGCTCTGGGCAACGGAAGCGAGAAGGCCGGCAAAGGTGAGAAGAATGACTGTCGGCAGCAGGAAATGCACACCGGCCGCCACGAGGGGGCCAGCGAGAGCAAGGACGTCTTCGCCACGCTCGATCCGCCAGCCGGCCGGGTCGTCGATGAGGCCGACAAGCGCGGTGAGGAGGGCTTCCGCATGCGTGGGAATCACGAATATGAGCACGAGGAGGGCCGCGGACAGCGACGCGAACAGCGGCGCCTCGCGCGAAAAGGCGACTTCGCCGCGCTCGACCGCATCATGGAGCCGCTTCTCTGTCGGCTCCTCGGTTTTGTCTTCGGGATCGACGTCGCTGCTCATCGCTCACCAGCCGGCGCTTTTCGCAGCCGCCTCCAAACCTAAGCGGCTTCGGCTGGCGGGCCGCCAAGCTCGATCTCATTGCGGCTCGCCATGCCGAGCACGATGTCGGCGATGGCCTTGCGCGCCTTGGCGATGTCCCGAGGCGGCGCATTGCCGCCGGAACTGAGCTCGCCTTCGACCAGACGCCGTCCGCGCGACGGCATGGACGAAAGGACCGTATCGCGGAACTCCGCGTCCGTTCCCCTGAGCGCCATGACAACAATGTCGATCGAGGCGCGGTCGAACAACAAAGCCCGAGCGCGTTCGGACAGTCGCGGCAGATCGTTGAACGAAAAGAGCATCCCTTTCACGATGGCCGCGTCTTTCGGGCTCGCCTGTTCGAGCGCACGCATGGCGTCCTCCGCCTCCGGCGCATCGAGTCCGTTGATGATACCGGCGAGACGCGACCGCCCATCGGCGCCGGCGGCGGTCTTTGGCGTCTGTTTCATCGCGCTCCCCACCGCCTCTTCGATAAGCCGCGCGGCGACCGGCGTCACGGCGAGCGGCGCGACAAGCCCACAAAGAGCCGCGTTGCGCCGATCACGCGGGAGCGCCGCAATCGCCTTTGTCGCGACGCCAGAATCGAGCTTGGAGAGAATATAGGTCGCAGTCGTCGCGCGCTCCGCCATCAGCAACGCAATGATCGCGCTTTCCGGCGCCTGCGCCAAACTCCGCCATATATCGACTTCACCGGTTTTCCCGGATTCCACGCCGAGAATATCGGCGATCTGCTCGGCCGGCAGGCTATCGGCGAGCAGGCTCTTGACCTGGCCTGCGTCGCTGAACAGATCGGCGCCGGCGGAGAAATCGGTTGCGAATTCGTCGACCAGTCGATCCAGAGTCGTCGCCGGGATGGCGCCGAGCCCGGCCGCGGCCCGCGCCACCGCCTGCAAGTCTGGTTGATCGAATTGCTTGAGCAGCCGAGCGGCGGGCGGCCTGCCCATCATCAGGAGCAAGGCCGCGGCTTTTTCCGGCCCGCTGAGTGTTCTCTCGCCGCTGATCGCCGCCTCAAGCATGACCGATCTCCTGCGGAGCCTTTGTCGGCTGCTTAAGCCCGCCACCGGTGACGACTTCGAGCAGCGACACGCCGAAACGCTGGGTCGCGTCATCGACCACGACAATTTCTCCGCGCGCGATCACGGTGCCGTTCACCACCACGTCGACCGGATCGCCGACCCGCTGATCAAGCGAGACGATGGCGCCGCGCGCGAGCTTCATGAGCCCGGAGACCGGCAGCGAGGTCGAGCCGAGCACGACTTGCACCGTGACCGGGATCGACAGGATCGCGCCAAGATTAGGAGCGTCAGCGATAGGTTCCAACTTCGCCGTGTCGACGGCGATGGGGGGCTCGGAAGTGACGGCGGCTGCGTCCATGAAATGTCTTGCTCGAGCGTGTCGGAATCGTTGGCGATGTGGGGAGTCGTCTCGGCCTAGGGCTTGGCTGCTTCGTGTCTTTGTGCGATCGGGCTCTCGACTTCGAGACGGTAGCGTCCGTCCGCTTGGCCGAGCTTGCAGGTGAACATTCCGCGCCCGGAACATTCGAGGCGAATGGCGGTAAAATCATTGCATTGCAGCGGCAAAAGCCCGCCGATCTGAAAGTTGGCGACCTCGCCTAGACTCATCGGAACCTCCTCCAGGATCGCGGTCACTGGCAGCCGCGTCTGCTGAACGCCCGCCTCCATCAGCCGAGACCAGCGCCGATCCGCAGGCATGGCCTCGGTCTCCGGGTCGTTCGCGAGTTCAGCGCGGAAGGGCAGGAGAAACGCCTGCGGCAACAAGAGAAGGCCCTCGCAGGCGCCCCCGTTCATGCCGAGCGTAAACCGCGCCGCGGCCGCCTCGCCGTCCCGGCGCCCAAGCGCGAACGGGTCCTTGATCGTTGTCAGCCGCTCGAAGTTCAGCGCGACGCGGGCGACGGAGGCGAAGGCCGCCTCGAGCGCCTCGCCCAATGCGCGCGCGAAGGCTTCGACAAGCGAAGCCTCGATCGTCGTACGAGGCTTTTGGGCGTCGCTTCCGGATTTGTCAGGACTATCGGCGCCGATAGCTTCGCCAAAAATCGAGGAGATAATCAGGCTGTCGATGCGCTCATCGAGCGCGATCATGAATCGCGCTTCGGGTTCGGCGCTCGCATAGATCGCAGCGGTCAGGCCGGAGCACTCGCCAATCGCCTCAAACAGTGTGGTTGCGCGAATCTCTTCGATTGTGGCGCTGGACGGGCGGGCAATCAGCGAAGCGAGGCGTGCCGGCGCCTCCGCGATGAAGCGATTGAGCGCGAAGCTGAGCCCCGGCATCCGATCGATGGCGAGGTTCGGGTGGTCGAGCATTGCGCCTTGCAGGCGGCGCGCGCCATGATCGAGCTCGGGCGTTCCCTCGTCGATATTCACGCAGCCTCCCTGATCGCGGGCTCGCCCCCGGTTGCGCCAGCGGATGTCGTCTCGTTCTCGACGACGTCGATCGTCGGCCGCTCCTTGGAGGGAATGGTCTTGCGGCCGAACTCGACCGCGACCTGCGGCATTGCGCCGTTCATGAAGGCGAGCAGGCTCTGCTTCATCAGCATGAACAGTCTCAACTGCTTCTGGCGCACCATTTTGATCTTCTGGGCGATCGGCGCCATGATCGCATAGGACAGGAAGATGCCGGCGAAGGTGCCGACCAGCGCCGCGCCGATCAGGCCGCCAAGCATTTCGGGCGATTGATCGAGCGCGCCCATGGCGTGGATGATGCCGAGCACCGCCGCGACGATGCCGAGCGCAGGCAGTCCGTCGGCGACCGCCTGAAAGGCATGCACCGGCTTATACCGGTCGTGCGTCAGGGTCTCGATTTCCTCGTCCATCAGCGCCTCGATCTCATGCGTTCGCGCGTTGCCGATGATGATGAGGCGGCAGTAGTCGCAGATGAATGTCACGAGATCCTTGTTCGCGAGCAGCTTAGGGAAGTTTTTGAAGATCTCCGATTCCTTCGGGTTGTCGAAGTGCTCTTCAACCTCGCTCCGCGACTTGCGCTCGGAGCTCGCGCATCAGCGCGTGCAGGGCTGAGAGCACGTCGAGGAAATCGCGCGGCTTCGGCGCCTTGTCGAGAACCGCCTCGACGAACGCCTTGCCGCAGTCCTTGATCGTCGACATGGCGTTGGCGACGACGAAAATGCCGAGCGACGAGCCCATGATGATGACGAACTCGAATGGCTGCAACAGCACTTCGAGATGGCCGCCAAGCGCCGCGTAGCCGCCGAGGATGCAGCCGACGGTGATCACGAGACCAATGGCAAAATTCAAGAGTCGCTCCGGTGCGAGGACACACAAGGTTTGCGGCTCGAGGCTTACGCGAAGCTGTGAGCAGTGAAGTCAGCCACGGACAAGCCGGCCGAACCATCGTTTCCCCGAAAGGCCAGCGTGACTTTAGGCCTCGTGGAACGGCGTCATGCAGAACGGACTTTATGTCTCCCTTTCGGCTCAAGTGGCGCTGGAGCAGCGACTCGAAACCATCGCCGACAACGTCGCTAACATGAACACCGTTGGCTATCGCGGGACTGGCGTGTCGTTCGAGACGGAAATGGCCAAGGCCGGCGATGCGAGGCTCGGCTATGTCTCGAACGGGTCTGACTTTATCTCGCGACGCCTTGGCGGACTCATCAAGACCGACAACACCCTCGATGTCGCCGTCCAGGGCGACGGCTGGTTTGGGATTCAGACGCCGCAAGGGGTGGCGTACACGCGCGACGGCCGGATGAAGATCGATGAGTTGGGCATGCTTCGCACGCTGAACGGCAACCCGATCCTTGACGCTGGCGGCGCCCCGATCCTGCTGGATAGCGGGGCTGGTCCCTTGGCCGTCTCCGCCGACGGCATGATCACCCAAAACGGACGGCAGATTGGGGCGCTCGGCCTCTTTGAGATCGACCCCGACCGCCAACCTGAAACGAGCGGAAAACTCGAGCGTCATGCCGGACAAGCCGGCGACGCCGGTCCTCGATTTCACCCGCGATGGGGTCGTTCAGGGCGCGGTCGAAGGCTCGAACGTCGATCCGATGCGGGAGATGACCAGACTGATCGAGGTGACGAGCGCCTTCGACGGGGTCGCGGCCGAGACCTCGCAGTCCGAGACGTCGCTTCAAGACGCGATCAAGACTCTCGGGGCATCGGCATGACGCGAGCGCTTGCCCAAACATTCTCTCGCCGCTCGCACGCCTCGAGCAGCGGGTCACGCAAGGATTGCGGACACTTCCGGCGACGCGCGTGAGCGGCTCCGTCACCGAAGTCTCGACGTCGCACTATCGCGTCGCCGGCCTGTCGCGCTTCCTCAAGCTCGGCGAGTGTGTCGGCGTCGATGTCGGCGATCGTGTTGAGATTGGCGAAGTGGTCAGGATCGACGATTTCTCGGCCACGCTGAAGCCGTTCGACACGCGCAGCGACGTGACGATCGGCGCGCGCGCCTTTCGCGCCGAGACGCTGTCGCTGTCGCCGCATCGATCCTGGAAGGGACGCGTCATCGACGCGCTTGGCCGGCCGATCGACGGGGCCGGCGAGCTCCTAACCGGAGACAGGTCGGCGCCGCTCGACGCTTCGCCGCCGCCGCCGCTCAAGCGCGCACGCGTTCAAGCGCCGCTGCGCACCGGCGTGCGCGTCGTCGACTTGTTCACGCCATTATGCGTCGGACAGAGAGTGGGCATATTCGCCGGCTCGGGCGTCGGCAAGTCGTCGCTCCTGGCAATGCTGGCCCGGGCGACCCCGATCGACACGGTCGTCATTGCGCTCGTCGGCGAGCGCGGCCGCGAAGTGCGCGAATTTCTTCACGACACACTGGGCGAGAATCGCGGCGCCGCGATCGCGGTCGTCTCGACTGGCGACGAGAGCGCCATGATGCGCAGGCTCGCTCCGAAAACGGCGATGGCGATCGCCGAATACTTCCGCGATCGCGGCGAGTCCGTGCTGCTGATCGTCGATTCGGTGACGCGCTTCGCGCACGCCGCGCGCGACGTGGCGCTTGCGGCCGGAGAGCCGGCCGTCGCCCGCGGCTATGCGCCGAGCGTCTTTAGCGATCTGCCGCGGCTGCTCGAGCGCGCCGGACCGGGCGTCGAAGGATCAGGCTCGATCACCGGCATCTTCTCCGTGCTGGTCGACGGCGACGATCACAACGATCCGGTCGCCGACGCGATTCGCGGGACGCTCGACGGGCACATCGTGCTGGATCGCGCCATTGCCGACGAAGGACGCTATCCCGCCGTCAACATTCTCTCGTCGATCTCGCGGATGACGAACCCGTCGTGGAGGCCGGAGCAGCGCAAGCTGGTTGGGAGCCTGCGCTCGATGATCGCGCGGTACGAGGAGACACGCGAGCTGCGCCTGATGGGCGGCTACACGGCCGGCGCCGACCCGATCCTCGATAAGGCGATCAAATCGGCCCCGCGCATTTATGAGGCGATGAACCAGACGATGGACGGGCCGCGATGCGACGACCCCTTCATCGACCTCGCCGCGGCCCTGCGCAACGAATCTAGAACCGTCGAGGCTTGAGGAAGCAATGGCGCCTGCCCACGAAACTGTGATCCGCGCGGTCGGGATGGCGCTCGCCAGCCTTTCCGCGGCGTTCGCCATGTACATGCTCGCCTATGGCGCGGGTAAGACGCGCATCAATGGCATGGAGCATCTGGCGATCTTCGCCCAGCCGCGCGGGCCGGGCGGCGCCGTTCGAGGCCCGACGCTGCCGTCGGCAGACACCTCGGCTGCCGTCGACATGGCCGCGACCGGCTCGGTTGCCGCTTCCGCCGGCCAAGCCGTGATGGGCGCGCGGCCGATCGAGATCGTCGCCGCTGAAGTCGACCGCGTCTGGCTGAAAATCGATGGCGCAATCCGCACGGCCGCGCCTGGCGACAACATCGCGGGCCTAGGCCGTATCGGCGCGATCGTCGCGCGAAACGGCGGCTGGGTTCTCCTCGACGACAGGGGCGCAGAGCTTCTTTCTGTCGCCAAAGGTGCGAACGGCGCCTCACTTTTCACCCGCAGGCGAATTTTCGAATAAGCCCGCCGTAGCCCGCCCCCGGCAGTGGGCGACGCTCTCACGTCGGCTTGGCGCCAGGGTCTAGTGACATTCCCCGAAATTTCTTGCAGAAGCCCGGCCAAAGGTCGATTCATGATCCTGCGCTCTACGGACCGCTTGAGCCAAGGTTCAACCAGACGCGGAAGCAGGCGACATCGAACCGATCTAGAGCTGCCGCGCCGGAAAAATCGGCGATGTGGGGCAGACCGCCGCGGACCCGCGACGGTTGCAAATGGGCTGGAAGGAACAATCGAATGAAAATGATGACATATGCGATGCTGGCGCTTGGTCTGATGGCGGCTCTGCCGGTTGAAGCCAATGCCGTCGTCTGCGCGCGAGGCGTTTATCGCGCCGGCTGCGCCGGTCCGCATGGCGCAGTCGGCGTGCATCGAGGCTACGGTTACCACGGCGGCGCAGCGGTCGTCCGGCGCGGCGGCTATCATGGCGGGGTCCGCGTCTACCGCTAAGGCGCAAAAGCGGATCTGCGGTCGCGTCGGCGGAAGAGCGTCAAGCGCTCTTTCGCCGGCGCGTTTTCATGAGCTCGAGGAGACGGAAAAATGAGGAACAGCCGGCTGATCGCGCTCGTCGCGTCCGCAACGATCGCGTGCATGAGCTTCGATGCGTTCGCGTGCACCCGTTTCATTTATGAGACCGGCACGAACAGCTACATCGTCGGCCGCTCCATGGATTGGGCGGTGGATCCGGCGACCGACCTCTGGTCCTTTCCGAAAGGGCTCAAGCGCGACGGCGGCGCGGGTCCCGGCTCAGTCGAATGGACGTCGAAACATGGCTCGGTGATTTCTTCGTTCTACAATATCGCCACTGTCGACGGGATGAACGATGCGGGCCTCGTCGCCAACGCGCTCTACCTTGTCGAAAGCGACTACGGCGACGCCAAGGCTTCCGGCAAGCCGCTGATCTCGGTCGGCGCCTGGACCCAATACGCGCTCGACAATTACAGTACGGTGGCGGAAGCGGTCGACGCGCTGAGCCACGACCCGTTCGCCGTTGTGGCGCCCGATTTGCCCGGCGGAAAGAAGGCTGGCGGCCACCTTGCGCTCGCTGACGCTTCGGGCGACAGCGCGATCTTCGAATATATTGGCGGCAAGCTCGTCGTCCATCACGACCGCAAATATACGGTGATGACCAACTCGCCGAGTTTCGACCAGCAGCTCGCGATCAACACCTACTGGAAAGGCGTCAACGGCCTCAACTTCCAGCCTGGAACGATCGGCTCCGCTGATCGCTTCGTTCGCATGAGCTGGAGCCTCAACGCGGCGCCGAAGGAGAAGGACCCCAGGCTCGCGGTCGCAACCGCCTTTTCGCTGATCCGCTCGATCTCGGTTCCGCTCGGCCTCGCCGACCCGGAGAAGCCGAACATCGCCGCGACGATCTGGCGGACAGTGTCCGACACCGGCGCCAAGCGCTACTTTTTCGAGTCCTCGTATAGCCCGTCGATCTTCTGGGTCGACGTGGCGAAGCTGAAACTCGCGGAGGGATCGGCGCCTGCCAAGCTCGACCTGAGCGGTCACCCGATTCTCTCGGGCGAGGTTTCTGACAAATTCGTCGGCGCCGAGCCGTTCAAGTTCCTCTCTCACTAGCGGGCTTGGTCGCGGTCGCAAGGGTTTGAGCGCGGAGACCGCCGTGGTCGTGACTGATATCGATCACCTTGGCCTGGTGATCTCCCATGCGACCGCGCCGGCGTTCATGCTGGGCGCCGTGGCCGCGTTTCTTTCCATTCTCATTCAAAGGATGGAGCGCCTCAGCGACCGCATCCGCGCTTTACGGGCAGACGATTCAAGCGGGGCTGATCCTAGGAAGGCGCTGTTGCAGGCGCTCGACCGCCGAGTGATGCTCCTCGGCCGAGCGATCTACTTCGGCGTGCTGAGCGCGCTGGTGACGTCGGCGCTGTTGATTGCGGCTTTCGCCTCGGCGCTGCTTGGATTCGGACACGGCGTCATCGTCGCCGCAATGTTCGCGGTCGCGCTGGCGCTGCTCATGACGTGCCTCGTTAATTTGGCGCTGGAAATCCGCATCCAGCTCGCCACGATCGGCCTCGACTGAGGCGTGCTTTCTCCAGTCCGGCGTTCTCTCTGATTTTAACCGCGTAGGGTCGCTTTCGCCGCGCCGACGCACGATGAGGGTTATCGCGCCTTGGCGAGATCCCGCCGCGCTTGATCGTAGAGCGTGTTGGCGATGGCCACCCGAGCGTTGGCGCGCTCGCGCGCGTCCTCGGGCTGGCGATCGGGATGATTGCGCCAGACGAAGTCGCGCCAGCGGGACGTAAGCTGACCGAGCGTCAGCGCCGTCGCCAAGGCCGAGCTCCGTCGCGATCTCGGTCGACGTATCGCCGGAACGCTCGGCGGTTCGCGCAACGGAGGTTGCGGCGGCGCGAGGCCGGTCTGTGGGTTCGTCCGTCCAGTCCAAAGCGAGGCCGAACCGCGCCTTGCCGCCCGAACCTGGCGCCGCGCCGAATGCGACGCCGCGCACGCGGAATCCTCCTGTCGGGCCCGCGCCGCTCGTCATCCGGCGCGCGATCCTTCCGGCCCGCCTCGTCGAGGGCGCGCTGAAACGCATCGCTGCGGCGGTCGGACATGGTCGCGCGATCTCGCGAGCGGGTCAGCCCGCCACGGCGCGCCTGTCGCGAGGCGACGATTGGGAGGTTTCGTCATTGGGATCATCGGCCACGACGCGGTTCCTTCCCTGGACCTTGGCCTCGTAGAGGCGTTCATCGACGCGCCGCAGCAGGTCATTGGGCGACTCGTCAGCCCTCAGCTTGGCGACTCCGAACGACGCGGTCACCTTGCCGACGCGCTCGCCGCTCGGCTCAATGGTCCATTGCTTGGACTCGAGAACGACCCGGATCCGTTCGACCGCGGTCACCGCCTCGCCGAGGCGCGCGCCGGGGAAGATCAGCGCGAACTCCTCGCCGCCGAAGCGCGCGACCTTGTCTTGTCCGCGCACGTTTTGCACCAGGATGTTGGCGAACAGCCGCAACAGGCGGTCGCCGACCAGATGGCCGAAACGGTCGTTGACATGCTTGAACTTGTCGATATCGGCGAGCGCGAGGCACATGTGGTCACCCAGCCTTCGCGCTTTCTCCACCTCCTCCATGAAGCTGGCGTCGAAGAAGCGGCGATTGCCGATCGCAGTCACGACGTCGCGCAGTCCAGCCTCTTCCGCGCGTTCGAGATTCGTTTGCAACTGCACGACCTGCAGGCGCGATTCTTCAAGCTGGTTCCTGACGTTGTCGAGCCTATCGCGCATATCGCGATTGTCCTCGATGAGGGCCAACACGATCTCCTTGATCGGGCCCACCGATTCGTGCCGCGACAGGCGCTGGTTGTGGCCATCGAGCCGCTCGGAAAAGCTATCGCTGTCGGTCACATGGGACTGCAGCACCTTTGCCACCTGGCGCAGAACCCGGTCGACCTTTTCGTCCTTGTCGCTCTTGTCGCTTGTCGGCCGTGTCTCGCCGCGCCGTCGCGGCCGGCTTGCTGCTCTCGGCTGGACTTGGCGCGGGCTTGATCGTCAGGCGCCCGAGCGCGACGCCCATCCAGCCAAGCAAGCAGCAGCTGCAAGAACGAAGTCGCGCCCGGAATCAGGGATCGCAGGGCGCTGAGCGCCTGGTCCGGAACAAAGGATTCCAGCGCGGCCAGCGCGACGGCGCCAAGGAAGACGGCGACGAGAGCGTAAACCGCGTGGATTTGCGATCCGAGGAACCGCGCAATTTTCATGATCGCGCCGATCTCGTTGAGGAGAACGCGCGAGACAGGCGCGGCGCGGGCCTTCCCAGCGCGCCAGAGGAAACTCGAAGGACAGATTCGTAGTCTGTGTGACGCATCCCAGCCGACCTATGATCAATGTGCTTTGGGCGGCCATCATGGCGTGGCGCGGGCGCGCTTCTGTGCGGCGGCGACGCGACGGAAAGGTCCAAATCATTCGGACCGGACCTGTTTTAACGCCTGCAGGTTACTGTTCTGTAAGCGCGACGAAGGCGCTTGCCGGGTTCGTCGGGACTGTGCGACGCTCGACGCGCGCCGTCGCGGCGGGGGTTGTTTTCGACTGACGACGCAACAGACGTACGCGGCACGGCACGGCTCAAGCCGCGCCAGGGAGGATGCGAGCATGGCCATCGAGGGACGCAGCGACGCCAAGAAGGGCGGCAGGATCAGGCTTGGGCATGGTCGGCGGCGGCGAGGGCGCCTTTATCGGCGCGGTTCACCGCATCGCCTCGCGCATCGACGATCATTACGAGCTTGTCGCCGGCGCCTTGTCGGCGACGCCGGATAAGGCGCGGCGCTCGGGCCAGGCGCTCGGTCTCTCCGCCGACCGCATCTACGACGACTACGAGAGCATGGCGAAGGCCGAGGCCAAGCGCGCCGACGGGATCGAGGCGGTCGCCATCGTCACCCCGAATAACGTCCATGCCGGGCCGACCTATGCGTTCCTCAAGGCCGGAATCCATGTCATCTGCGACAAGCCGCTGACGGTCAGTCTCGCGGAAGCGAAAAAGATGCGCGACGCGGTGGAAAAGTCGGGCCTCGTGTTCGCGCTGACCCACAATTACACCGGCTATCCGCTCGTGCGCCGGATGCGCGAGATGGTCCGCGCCGGCGATCTCGGCGAGATCCGTCTCGTTCAGTCCGAATATCCGCAGGACTGGCTGACGGCCGCGACCGAGACCACCGGCAACAAGCAGGCCGAATGGCGCGTCGATCCGAAACGTTCGGGCGCGGGCGGCTCGCTCGGCGACATCGGCACGCACGCCTATAACCTTGCCGACTACGTGACCGGGCTCGAGCTCACCGAGCTCGCCGCCGAGCTCACCTCGTTCGGCGCGGGCCGCCGGCTCGACGACAATGCGCAGATCATGCTGCGCTATTCCAATGGCGCGCGCGGCGCGATCTGGGCGAGCCAGGTCGCGCCTGGCAACGAGAACGGCCTCATGCTGCGCGTCTACGGGACGAAGGGCGGCTTCCACTGGAGGCAGGACAATCCGAACTATCTGTTCTGGACGCCGTTCGGACAATCGACCCGCATCGTCACCCGCGGGGGTCCGGATTCGGGCGAGGCGGCGGCGCGGGTGACGCGCGTCCCGCCGGGCCATCCGGAAGGCTATCTCGAAGGCTTCGCCAACATCTATTCGGAGGTTGCGCTGGCCATCAAAGCCGCCCGGGTCGGCAAGAAGCCGCTCAAGTCCGCGCATTTCCCGACCATCGACGACGGGGTCAAGGGCCTTGAATTTGTCGAGGCGGCGGTCAAGTCGTCGAAGGCCAACGGCAAGTGGGTGAAGCCGTAAAGCGCGGCTGATCTTGCCTCTTTCGAGGCGCCATTTCCGTTCCGGGATTCAATCTTTTCAAGCCTTTGCGGCGCCATTTCCGTTCCGCTTGCTCGGCGAGGGATGACGTCCTTTCGGCGGCTAGGGATCACCGCCCTTGAAACTTAGGGAATGACATCCATATACCATCCACACGGCATCCAAATGGATGGTAATATTGCCAAACCGCCCGCAATCCGCCAAACTACCCGACAGTGAAAAGCTGACGCTCAACCTTGGCTTCGTCGATCTCGGATCGATCGATCTTCTGGTGCGCGACGGCTTCTATTCCAATCGCTCGGATTTCATCCGCACCGCCATCCGCAACCAGCTCGCGACCCATGCCGACACCGCAAAAAAGGCGGCTTCGCGGCTCACGCTTGAATTGGGCCTACGGACCTTTGCGCGCAAAGACCTGGAAGAAATTCAGGCGGCGGGTGAGCGGCTCAAAATTCGCGTTCTCGGGTTGGTGGTCATCGCCGACGACGTGACGCCCGATCTCGCCCGGGCCACCATCGAATCGATCACCGTCCTCGGCGCGCTGCACGCGTCCGCCGAGATCAAGACAGCGCTGGCCGATCGGCTGGGCTGATACATTCCGACAGGAACAAACAATGAAATTACGCGTTCTCGACGTAATGAACGAGGCTTTGGGGCTGGTGAAAAAATCCGATCTTGGCGGGGCGACCGCGCTTATCCGCAAGGCGCTGTCCGGCGAAACCGCGCCGGCGGGCGAGGCCGGCGATTCGAAAGCGCCTCCTCCCCGTCCATCGGCGAAGGTCATTCCGTTAGCCCCACGCCGCCCGTTGGGCGAAACCCTGCGCGCTCTTGCGCGTCCGGCCAATCATGCCGCCCAGCTTGCCCGACGCGCCCGATCTCGCCCGCGCCGGAGCTCGGCGAACGGTTCCTGAAGCGCGCGTATCATGGGCCTGCGGGTTCGCTGGACTACCGGCTCTATGTTCCGGCCGATGCCGAGCGGCGGGAGCTGGCGCTGGTCATCATGCTGCACGGATGCACGCAGAATCCGGAAGATTTCGCCCTTGGCACAAGGATGAACGCCCTTGCGGAGGAGTTCGGCCTCATCGTCGCCTATCCGCACCAGACGCGCCTCGCCAACCCGCAGGGATGCTGGAACTGGTTCGACCGGCGCCATCAGAACCGCGGCTCGGGCGAGCCGGCCAAGCTGGCGGGGCTGGCGCAAGCCTTGGCGAAGGAGTTCGACGTCCGCAGGGAGCGCGTTTTCGCCGCCGGCCTGTCCGCGGGCGGCGCGATGGCGGAGGTTCTCGCCGCGACCTACCCGGATGTGTTCGAAGCGGTCGGGATCCACTCCGGCCTGCCTTATAAGTCAGCCGGCGACGTGCCCTCCGCCTTCGCCGCGATGAAGGGAACGGCGGCCTTCGACCCCGCGCCGCTCGCCGCAAGCGGTCGGCATGTCCGAAAGATCATCTTTCACGGGCTGGCCGACAGCACGGTCAATCCCGTCAACGGCGAACACATTTTCGATGAGGTCGAGCGCGGAGAGACGTCGCTCACGAGAAGCGATCTCGACTGGCCAATCGAGGGCGGCCGCGTCAGCCGCACGGCGGTGAAAGATTCCGACGGCCGGGCGGTTGCGGAGCAATGGCTGGTCGAAGGCGGCGGCCACGCCTGGTTCGGCGGCGACCCGCGCGGCAGCTTTACGCAGACCGTCGGGCTCGACGCCTCGCGCGTGATGGTGCGCTTTTTCTTGGCGGAGTGAGCGGACCGCATCGCAAGTCCACCTCGTCCCGAGGAGAGCCCGTCAAACACCCTCGAGTTGAAGCCTTGGCCGTGAACATAGTGTGCGCGACAAGCTCCGGAAGGAACCGCTCTTGGACGGCGCGTCGATCTATATTCTCCGCTGCGTAGACGGCAGCTACTATACGGGAGTCACGCGGCGATCGGTCGACGAGCGGGTCAGCGAACATGCCCTTGGGCTCGACGAGGGTTGCTACACGTTTCGACGACGTCCGGTGACGCTCGTGCATGCCGAACACTATTCTCGAATAGTCGATGCGATCGCCGCCGAGCGTCGAATCAAAGGATGGTCGCGAGCAAAGAAGGAAGCTTACATTCGCGGCGATTTTGCCGCGCTCGTTGCGCTTGCAAAACGGAGCGGAAAGCGCGCGTTGCGGGACAGCTGATTCTGGATTCGTCCTTCGAGGCCGCTTCGCGGCGCCTCAGGACGAGGCCCGTGCGTTTGCGATCGCCGTCGTCCTGAGGAGCGCCGAAGGCGCGTCTCGAAGGACGCTCTAAAGAGCGTCAACGAAGGTGCGAGCTCAACCATTCTCCGAGAGGGGAGGCTGAGTTGATCAGCCGTACTGGCGTGAAGGAGGGGCTCCGCGAGCAACAAAAACCGGAAAGTCGCCACGCACTTTGGCCTCCCTACCTCTTCACAGAAGTGCACGCAGCAGTTTCCGCGACGCCGTCGGTGCGGTTGACGTCGTGTAGTCGCCCCGCAAGCCGCTTCGCTGCGCGATCAAGCCGCTCCGTTCCGACGCCAGGTCTCGCTGAACGAGCAGAAGGCCGCCAACGAGCAACCCCCAGAACGACGCGCCGACACCGAAGAAGCTCACTCCGGACGCAGAAACGACGAAGGTGGCGATGACAGCAACGCGCTGGTCTGGCTTTTGGAGGCTGGTGGCGAGAGCGCCGGCGAAACTGGTCATGAGCGCGAGGCCAGCCACCGCTTTTATCGCCATTGTCGGCGCGGCGACGATCAACGCGGCCGCCAAAGGCGACGCCAGTCCGAGCAGGATGTAGGCGACGCCGCCAACAACGGTCGAGATATAGCGCTTGTTTGGATCCGGGTGCGCCTCCGGCCCAGCGGTCAGGGCGGCCGTGATGGCTGCAATACCTAGCAACCCGCCGCCGCCGACCGCTCCCGCCATACTGGATAGTCCAGTGATGGTGAACAGCTTTTGCACGTCGGGCTCGTAACCCTGCGACCGAAGCACCGTGAGACCGGGAAGGTTCTGAGACGCCATTGTAACGATGAAGAGGGGGATCGTTAGGCTGGCGGCCGCGCTCCAATTCCAACTCGGCGTCGTGACGACGAGATTCGGCCAAGTGTGCGCCAGCGCGCCGGGGGGCAGGCGCGTGACGAAGATTGTGATCGCTGCGGTCACCAACATGGCGATCGGCACAGCAAACCGGCGCGCAAACCGGAGGCCCAGCACCCAGGCAATCACGATCGGCAGAACGATTGCTGGTTGAGCAGCCGCAGCATGCACGGGCGCCAGACAAATCTCGAAAAGGATTCCCGCAAGCATGGCGTTGGCGAGCGAAGCGGGAATTGCCGCAACGAGTCGGCCCAGTGGCCGTATCTGCCCACTGGCGACGATCAAGGCGGCGGCAGCGATCAAACTGCCAATCGCGGCGGGATAACCGCCCGCCTGCGCGCCCGTTGAGATGAGCAGCGCCGAAGCGGGCGTCGACCAGACAATGCTGATGGGTTGTCGCCATATCAGAGAAGCGACGATTCCGAGAAACCCCATCATTACGCTTGTGACCATAAGGCCGGAGGCCGCCTGTTCGGGGCTGCCCCCGACGGCTTCGAAACCCTGGAGCACGATCGTAAACGTGCTTGTATAGCCGACCACGGCTGCAAGCACGCCGACGGTTACAGGTTGGATTAGAGAAACCCGTGAGACCGTCGACTGTGAAACGTCAGGCGTTTGGGCGAGATTCACGTGAGCCAGATGGTTGGAATTGCTAAAGGGTGGGATCGCCGCGCATTCGGCGCCAATTCTTTGCTTGTTGCGTCCCTACGCATTGGTCAACTCTTGCGCAGGCCGAGATAAGCGAGGGGCGGGTTTCCGAAAGCCCGACGGAACATGAGGGTGAACGCGGCCGGGTTCTCATAGCCAAGGTCAATCGCGACACTGGTGACCGTTTCGCCCGCCGCGAGCCTGGGCATCGCGCACAATAGGCAAGCCTGCTGCCGCCAGGCCACGAAACTCATACCCGTCTCGCGCCGGAACAGCCGTGTGAAAGAGCGGCGGCTCGTGCCGAGCGCATCGGCCCACGCGTCGATCGTCTCATGAACGTTGGGCTCCTGAACGAACTGACGGCAAAGCGCCGACAAAGGCCCGTGCGCGGGATAGCGCAACGATAGCGGCAACGCCGGCAATCGCTGCATCTCGTACTGGATGAGCTGCATCAGCGCGCCCGCGCGCCCTTCAAGCTCGTATTCGAGAGGCACGTCCAGAGCCTCCGTGATGAGGCTCCGCATGAAAGGCGAGATGCCGACGACCTGGCAATGGCTCGGCAGGCCAGGAATTGCGTGGGGTTCGATATAGAGGCTCTGCACGCTGACCGCGCCGACCATCTGCACGCGATGCTGAGTCGCGGGCGGAATCCACATTCCGCGATGCGGGGGCATGACCCACGTGCCCTCCGCCGTCGAGAGGACGATGACCCCCGTCGCGCTCGAAATCAGTTGCCCGCGCCGGTGGTGGTGAGGCTTCACCCGATGACCGTCCGGATAGTTGTTGCCGATCGCAATGACGGGACGCGGCGACCAAGTCGACGGCGTCAATGTGAATTTCCCACGCCACTGGCCCACTCAGATAAGAAAGAGGCCCGCCATCGGTGGCAGGCTGCGTAAGCGCTCCTTACCTTCGCGCCCAGGGAACCACAAGGATTTGATCAGAGGACGACGTGTCGACTCAAGCAACTGAGGCCATTCCGCTCCGCCGGAGCAGCAGCAAAACAATCTTTCCGGTTCTCTGGGCCGTGAGCTTGTGTCACTTGCTGAACGACATGACGCAGGCGCTTTTGCCCGGCGTGTACCCGATCCTCCGCGGCGCGCTCGATCTGAGTTTTGCGCAAGTCGGATTTCTCACGTTTGTGTATCAAATCACGGCGTCGCTGCTGCAGCCGTTCATCGGTCTCTACACCGATCGCCGTCCTATGCCCTATTCGCTGCCGTTCGGCATGGCGTCGTCAATGGCCGGACTGCTCACGATCGCTTTCGCGCCGAGCTATGGCGTGCTGCTTGTCGGCTCGATGCTGCTCGGGCTCGGATCCTCGATCTTCCACCCCGAATCCTCGCGCATCGCCCGGCTTGCTTCCGGCGGCTCGCACGGCCTCGCCCAGTCTTTGTTTCAAGTCGGCGGCAATTTCGGCTCGGCGCTTGGCCCCCTGGCGGCCGCGTTCATCGTCCTGCCGCGCGGGCAGACCGGGCTTGCCTGGTTCGCGCTCGCCACTCTGGCGGGCATCATCATCCTGACGGGGCTCGGCCACTGGTATAAGCAGAATGGCCATGCGAAGCGACAATCGAATGCAGCGCCAGCCCGACACCCGACTTTATCACGTCAGCAAGTGTCGAAGGCGATGTCGATCCTGATCGCTTTGATGTTCTCGAAGTTCATCTATTTGGCGAGCTTCACCAGCTACTACACTTTTTACCTGATGGATAAGTTCGCCCTTTCGATCAAGGACGCGCAGATTTATCAATTCGTGTTCTTCGCAGCCGTCGCGGCCGGAACCATCGCCGGCGGACCGATCGGCGACAGGATCGGCCGCAAGCTCGTCATCTGGGTTTCGATCCTCGGCGTGCTGCCGTTCGCGCTTCTGCTGCCGCATGTCGGCCTTGCGGCGACAGTTGCGCTCAGCGTCGTGATCGGCTTTCTGATCGCGTCGGCCTTCCCCGCGATCGTCGTTTACGGGCAGGAGTTGATGCCGGGCCGCGTCGGCATGGTGTCGGGTCTCTTCTTTGGCCTCGCCTTCGGCATTGGCGGCATCGGGGCGGCGGCCCTTGGCGCGCTCGCGGACTGGCAGGGCATCCTATTCGTGTTTCTGCTCTGCTCGTTCCTGCCCGTGATCGGCGTTCTGGCGGTGTTTCTGCCGAACACGCATGCGCACAAGACGGCGTGAAAATGCGTTGAAGAGTGGCGCGTTCGTCCTCTCGCAATCGAGGAAGGCGATCGCATGCCCGGGCCAGAAAAACTTGGCAGGCGCTCGGCCGCCCGCCTACCGTTTCGCCAATCCGCGCAGATCGAACGCCGGATCGGCCGCTTCTTCCGGCGTCATCGTCTTCGTCGTGCCGATGATGCGCTTGGCGGCGGCGTGGTCGCCGGCTTTGTTGACCGATTCGACCACGGCAAGTTTGCCGTCGCGGAAGCCGAAGGTTGAGAACGCGCGCGTCGCCGGATCGCCGCGCACGACCCATTGGTCGACGCCATGCGCAAGGCCCGCGATCATCAGCTTCAAGTCGCCCTGATCGCTCCAGAACCAGGCCAGTTCATTGTAGGGTTTTGGCTTCCCCATGAGACGCGCGGCGACCGCGCGGCCCTGATCGACGGCGTTCTGCACCGATTCGAGACGCGTTCGGAGCCCAAGCGCCGCATGCGGAAAATGGGCGCAGTCGCCGATCGCCGAAATCGTTGAATCGGAGGTAAGCAGAAACTCGTCGACCACGATTCCATTGTCGCATTCGAGGCCGCAATCCCGCGCCAGCGCGTCTTCCGCGACGACGCCGATGCCCGACCACGACCAGGTCCGCGCTCAGCGCCTCGCCGTCGGTGAGAATGACCGTTTCCGCGTGCTCGCGCCCCTTGATCGCAGTGACGCCAAGCCCAAGCCGGAAGCGCGCCCCAAAGGCGGCGTGCTCTTTCAGGAAAAAATCCGACATGATCGGCGAGACCGCCCGGCCCATCGGGCGCGCGATCTCGACCACCGTCGCCTCGGCCCCGAGGCTCGCGGCGGTCGCGGCGATTTCGAGCCCGATGAATCCGGCGCCGATGATGACAACCTTGGGCTTCGCGCCAAGCCGCTCGCGGATCGCGGTCGCGTCGGCGATGTCGCGGAGCGCGAACACGCCCGGCAGATCGACTCCCGGCACATCGAGCCGCCGTTGCCTCGCGCCAGTCGCAAGGATGAGATGTCCGTAAGCAATCGCGCTTCCGTCGCTGAGCTCCACCTGCTGCGCAGCGCGATCGATCCGCGTCGCGCCGACGCCGAGCCTCAGGTCGATGCGCTGCTCGCGGAAATGCGCGTCGGCCCTGAGCGGGAGCCCATGGATGTCCATTTCGCCTTTGAGAAACGCCTTGGACAAGCGGCGGGCGCTGATAGGGCGGATCCTTCTCCGCGGAGAGAAGAACGACCTCGCCGTCGAACCCCTGTTCGCGCAAGGACGCCGCGGCCTGAACCCCGGCATGGCCGGCGCCGACGATGACGACGGAGGTCAGGGACATCGCGGATCCCGAAGCAGACGCCCGTGAATCGGTCCGCACCCCAGGACCTCATCCTGAGGTGGCTCCGCGCGAGCGGAGCCCTCGAAGGAGGATCCAGTTTGCGCCGCCATTGGCGCTATCTGAAACGTCCTTCGAGACGCGTCGCCCAAGGCTCCGCTCCTCAGGACGAGGGAGGGGTAGGCAGTTACGCTCATCGCTTCAGGTCGCGGGCGTCATCCACCCGGCTGATCTCATTCATTGGCGTAGAGGCGGAAGCCGCGCCGTTTGGCTTCGCGCTCCTCAGGACCCGGATCGTCGGGCGCCATCGATGCGGGATCGATGATGACGCCCGAGCGCGGCGCGGATACGACATTTGGCGCTTGCGCAGGCTCCGACCTGATCGCCTCGGGCGCTGGCGTGATCGCCGGCGCAGGAACGGGCGCGGCGATCGCCTCAGGCGGGGGCGGCGGAGGCGGGGGCGTTACACTTTCCGTTGGGGCGGCGATGCGCTCGTCAGGCGTGCGCCAGACGAAGCCGTCGAGCGTTCCCGACGGCGAGACCGGCGCCCAACGGTCGCTGATGACGCCATCCGCCACCCAGGCCTTGTCGCGCGGCGCGCGCGCGGCGCGGCCAAGCCACTCGCGCACCGCGCCGTGATTGCCCTCAGTCTCCTCGATGTCGGCCATCAGCAGGCAGACGCGCCGGGTCGGGCGGCCGTTCGGCGAATCCGAGGCGATGAGCGGGGCGATCGCCGCGCGTGCGGCGGAAATATCATGCGCATCAAGCGCGGCGCGCCCCACGGTGAGAGACGATTCGGGATCGAGCGGCGCCGTGCGCGCAAGCGCCCGCGCCCGCGCCAGCCGGTCCTCGGTCGAATCGCCGTGGCGGACGCGCAGATAGGCTGCGGCGAGATCGGGATGGGGCGTCTGCGCGTAAGCCGCTTCGAGCATGCGGCTCGCGCGACGATAGTCGCCAGTTTGCGCGGTGAGCCGGCCGCTGATCGCCGCCGCGGGCACGAGCGTCGGCGCGAGCTTGCAGGCCTCCTGCGCGAGGACGAGCGCGCCTTTCGGATCGCGCTCCATCGCTTCCTCGGCCATCGCCGTCTTGATCACCGCGCGCCAGCGGTTCGCGGTCGGCTTGTCGATGAGGCGCGCGCCGGCGTTCGAGTCGACGGTCGCGAGCGCGCCGGCCCAATCGCCGCGTCGCGTGCGGTCGTCGAGGACCGCCTGACCGGCCCAGGACGCCGGCGCACGCGCATGGGCGCGCATCGCATATTGCAGCGCCGCCGAATGGTCGCCGGCCCGCCGCGCCTCGACATGCAGCCCGCGCAGGCCGATGCCATGCGTTTCGTGATGGTCGAGCATGGCGTTATAGGCCGCGACGGCTCTGGCGCGGTCGCCCGCAAGCTGCGCCGATTGCGCTTGCAGGAGCTTGGCCATCGGCTCGTGCCCGATCAGCCGGTTCGCGTCGTACGCGTGCTTGGCGGCGCCTCGCGCGTCGCCGGCGCCGACGGCGAGCATGCCGCGCGACAAAGCCTGGAAGCCCTTCTCACGCCTGCGCGATTGCGCGCCGACCGAGACCAGCGAAGGGATACGGAAGACAAAGCGCAAAAGGCCCCACACGATCGCGATCGCAATTCCGAGCGCCAGGACGGCGCCGAGCGCGAACAGCAACGAAACCTCGTATTGCTCGCCCCGCCAGGTGACGTCCACGACGCCCGGATTGTTCGCAAGCCACGTCAGGCCTCCGGCGACCAGCGCCAACGCCGCCAGGAAAATCAGCAGGCGAACCATCGTGACCCCGCTTCAAACGCCAAACGCGCGCCGGAAGGCGCCTGGTTGCCCGTCCGCCCTGACTTCACGGTTTTTGGCCGCTCGCGAGCCGCCCGACCGCCGCCTCGCGGATCGACTGAAGCGCGGCCTCCGCCGCCTGCCTCGCGCGAGCCAGCGTCGGCCAGTCGCCCGCGGCCTTGCGCGCCGCTTCGGGGAGCTTATCGAAAGCAGCGACCGCAGCGCCGATATCGCCCCGCCGGCTTGCCGCTTCGATCTGGGAGACCAAAGCCCGGGGATCGTCACCGGCCGTCTCGTTGAGTTCGCGCACCTTCACGAGATTGTGGAGATGGGCGAGGAAACGATCCGTCACGCTGCCCGCGTCTGGCTGGGACGTGGCGGCCAAGACGTGCGGCGCAACCGCGTCGAACGAGGCAGCCAGCGCGCTGTTGGTGGGCGCGCCGTTGACCACGGCTTGCAGTGGCGCCAGCGCCGCAGCATCGACCCCCATGCGTTGCAAAGCGGCGAGCTCGGGTCCGAAAGCCGCGCCCGAGCGCAACCGTTCTTCCGCGACCTCGGCGATGATGGCGATGGTGGTGGCGTTATCAGCGGCCGCGGGCTGCTCCGCGGCGGCGCGCGTTTCACTCTTGGGCGCGCTAAGGGCGGCTTCGATCTTGTCGATTCGGGCGGCGAGAGCGGCCAGATCGGAGCCGGCGGCGTTCGCCTTTGGCGCGTCGGATTCGAGCTTCGCGACTCGCGCCGACAAATCCGGAAGCTGGCCCTTCTCGGCGTCGACGTCAGCGCGCAGGTCCTTGGCCTGAGCCGCCAAACGCTGGGTCGCATCGCTTGCGGCGCCATTCCCGGCGCTGGCCGCTTCCAACGCAGTCACGCGCTTGTCGAGGTCGGCCGTGTTTGACGCTCCGGCGCTGGCTTCGAGCGCGCTGATCCGCTTCCCGAGCGCAGCGACGGCCGCGCTCTCGCGATTGGCCTCGGCGCCGAGCGCGTCGTTCGTCTGTCGGGCCTGCGCTTCGAGAGCGCCCAATCGATTTGCCGTATCCGTCCCGTCGGCCTTGGAGGTCAAAAGCGAATAGCCCGCGCCAAGGCCGAGCGCGGAGACGACGAGCCCGCCCACCGCGCCCGCGAGCAGACTGCGAGCGCTATTGCGCGGAGCGGCTCTGGCGGCGGGAGGGTCAGCCCGGGTTTCGGCCGCAGTCGCGTCCAGAGATGACTTGCTGTCCTCCGTGTCGCTGCCTGCAATTTCTCCCTCAATGACGTCCGGCTCGCGCCGGGCGTCACGATTGACCGGGGCGCCCGTTGGCCCAGCGGAAACGTCCTTTATTTCCTCGTCGACCATCGCCTCGCGCTCTCGGTTTTCTCGCGGGCCCTATATACGGGACGACCCGAGCGAAGGGAACCCGCTGAGCTCTTGGCGCAACCTTCGAAAAAGCCCCACTTCATCAGGCGTTTCGGCAATTGCAACGCTGCTTGCGCCAAGCGCTTGTAATGGCTCTGCAACGTCGCGCGAAATGCAGACATGATTAAGGTTGAGGAAACAGCCTTCCACGCCGGCTGTCTTCGCCAGCGCCGCCGCCAGCCCGGCCGAACGGCGCGAATAATGGAGCGCCGCGACGCAAGATGCGAGAGAACGCGCTTCCGCCGGACGCCAGGCCACACGCGCCTCCGCTGCATAGGTTTCGACAACTTCGAGCTCAACCTTTTCAGCGAGCGCCGCCTCGATGACTTCCTTGCGGTCGCGCCCGGCAAGATAGAGCACGCTGGCCTCGGGCTTCAGGGCGCCGGCCAGCGTCCTGACCAATTCGTCGGCGTCCCGCGCCGGCGGCGAGGCCAGCCGCCAGCCGCGCGCCTCCGCGGCGCGTCCGGTGCGCGCGCCGACGACATAGAGCGGCGAGGATGTGTCGGGCGGCCCATCGGCATGGAACGCCTTGTCGCTGGTCGCGACAACGGCGTCGTAATGCGATCGCCGCGGCTGGACGGCCCTGGTCCGGATCTCGATCACGGGAAGGCGGACGACGGACAAGCCAAACCGGCGTAGCCGAGCCGCGCTCGCGTTTGCGTCCTCGCGCTCACGGAACAGGGCGACCCGCGAGCGCGCCGCCCCCTCTCGGACGGGAGAGGGGTTGGGGTGAGGGTTCGCGCGGGAAGCGCGCCCTCGTGTCGGGGATGGTTCCCTCATCCGCCGCGCCCACAGCCCATGCGTTGCCGGCCGTCGACTACGGTCAATAGCGCCACGAGGGGTCAATCTTCGCCGCCAGAACCATCCTCGCGCCAGTCATGGACGCGGAACTCGCGCGGCCCGGAAAGAACTGACGCACACCGTGGGTGCTGGAGCTTAGGCCGCTGGCACCGTATCGGGATAGGACCGCGCGTGGGCAAGCGGTTCGAGACGCGTCAGCCGTATTGCCGCCTTGGCATCCGCGTCCCTCCCCACGTCAACCGCATAGTCCTGGAGATGCAGGAGGCAGAGGCGCTCGCTCGGCTTGCCGTCGGGAGAGCACCAGCCGTCAAAGGTGAGGAATTCCAGGTCAGGCACCCCGATCGCCTCTTTGACCCACAAGGCCGAGGCAATCTGCATCGCGTCGCCGAGCGCCATCGTGCGTGGTTTTCCTTGCGCTTCAGGGCCGTCTTCGGGCGTATGCCATTTGGCGTCGCAAAGCCTGGCCACACGCAGCATCGCGTTGGGGTCGGGCGTCACCAGGGTCGCCAGCGCCCGGATATACCGCGTCAATTCGAACAGGGTGGCGAATCGCCCTGGAACGAAGGTCGACGGCCTGAGCTCCGCAAACAGGACGCTGCTGACCCACACGCGACGCTTGTGGACGGCTGCTTCGGTCAGAATTGTCTCGACGTGATGCTCCGCTTCGCCCGACTGTCCGTTCGCGTGGCGAAGCACGACGCTCGAATGGAGGAAATGTTTGTCGCTACTCGACGCAATCAAGGTCATTGTCCTCGTCCAATGAGGTGGTCATACGCAGCGAGCCCCGGATGTCGATCGCCGCGTTTACGTGGGCTCTTTCTTCGATGGCGAGCACTTCTATTCGCTCAGGAAGTTGACTGTCCCCAGTGTAAATTGCTCGTCCTGTGACGCAAACATTTTTGTTGCCGAATGGGTTTAGCGAATCTTCGCCCTGTGACTTGTCAAAAACGCATTCGACATGCGTTGTGCCTGCCGGAAGCATGAGGTCGCCTGTCCATACTGGGCCGCGGTAGTCGATCTCGTCGAGCCGCCCCTCGAACGACATGATCGCGCTGCCCAGGAACCAGTTGTCTGTCCGCACTGCATCGTCCTTTGCCCCGACCCGATCGACCTGCCGGCGAAAAAATTCGTCGATGGGCAATTCCGTGTCCTTGAATTGCGCCAGCACATGAAACGAGGGATTGACCGCCTTGACGATGCGGATAAACGCTCTCGTCACCCGGGGATGACGAACGACGGCCTGGTAGTCGCTGCGGTAAATGCCCTCGGCGCAGCGCCGGAAAAACTCGATCGCCGACGGCGTGTTTTGGCCGATCGCTTTTCGCTTCTCCAAGATTCCGAACTCATAAGGATTGAGCGCCAGTTGGGAGACGAGGAACTCGCTCGATCGCGCTTTCGGCTGAAGTTCGCGGTCCGTCACCTGCAGCGCCGTCAAGAACGCGTCGAACGTCTTTTTGAACAGCTCGGCTGGGATCGGCCCAAGATCGTAGTCGCGGGCTTCGACCGGCCGGATCACCACGCGAATCTCGTTTGGCCCGATTGGGCTGTTCATCGCTCGCTCCTGTCGCGTGACCTTACCATGGCTTGAAAAGCCGGCAACAGAGCGGCCGAACGCTTGCGCCGCTCGTGAAATCGCGCCTCGGAAAGCGGGTTTTCTCAAGCCCTCGTTCGGGCTATGGGCTCAGGCATGCGCGTTCTTGGCATTGAAACCACTTGCGACGAGACGGCGGCGGCGGTGGTGCGGCTGAGGCCCGATGGCTCAGGCGAAATCCTCGCCGACGAGCTGATGAGTCAGATCGCCGCGCACGCGCCGTTCGGCGGCGTTGTGCCGGAAATTGCGGCGCGCGCCCATGTCGAGATCGTCGACCTGCTCATCACGCGCGCGCTCACGCGGGCCAAAATCGCAGCCAAGGATCTCGACGGCGTGGCGGCGGCGGCAGGTCCTGGCCTCATCGGCGGCGTGCTTGTTGGGTTGATGGCGGGCAAAGGGGTGGCGTTGGCGTGCGGCAAGCCTTTCGTCGCCGTCAACCACCTCGAGGCGCACGCGCTGACCGCGCGCCTGACGAACAGCGTCGCCTTCCCCTTTCTCGTGCTTATCGCCTCGGGCGGGCATACGCAGATTCTCGCGGTCAAGGGCGTCGGCGACTACGATCGGCTCGGCGCGACCATGGACGACGCCATCGGCGAAGCGTTCGACAAGACCGCCAAAATGCTGGGGCTGCCGTTTCCCGGCGGGCCCGCGGTCGAGGCGGCGGCGAGGGGCGGCGATCCAACGCGATTCGCGCTGCCTCGGCCTTTGCTCGGACGGCCGGACGCTGATTTTTCACTGTCTGGGCTCAAAACGGCCGTCCGCCATGCGGCGGAATCCGTCGCTCCGTTGCGCCCGCGGGACATCGCCGATCTTTGCGCCTCGTTTCAGGCGGCCGTGGTCGATGTGGTCGAGGATCGCATTCGCATGGGATTGAAGCTGTTCCGCCGACGGATTGGCGTCGCTCCGCGCGCCGTGGTGGTCGCAGGCGGCGTCGCGTCCAATGCGGCGCTGCGCGAGGGGCTGACCCAATTGTGCGCCGAGGCCGGCTTGCCCCTCGTCGCGCCGCCGCCCAAGCTTTGCACCGACAACGGCGCGATGATCGCCTGGGCGGGCGTGGAGCGGCTGCGGCTCGGAATGATCGACGGGCTCGACGCTCCGGGACGGCCACGCTGGCCGCTCGATCCGAAGTCCGAGCGCTGCGCTCAACAATAAGGCTTGAAGCGAGCGCCTCGCTCAGTTTGGGCTCGGCGCGGAGGAGCGGATGGAGCGTTCTGCGCGCCCTGCGGCGCCGTCTCTTTCGCCTTTTCGTTCGCCATGTGATGGCCGACGACGCAGCCGCCAATCGCGCCCATAACGCCGTGATGACCGGCATAGTGGCCGGCGACGCCGCCGACAACCGCGCCTTTCAGGCAGCCCTTGGCCTCGGCGGGGGCGGGCCCGATGGCGGAAGCCGGGATCAAGGCGAGCATCACGGCGGCGATCGTTGCAAATCTCATAACGGCGTTCCTTTGTTTCTAAGTGGGCGAAGTCAGCCGGCGATCTGGGTTCGGCCTGGCCGCTTGGCAAGGTCCAGGGAAAGCATTTCACTTGGGCAGCCCCCGTTCGCGCGGCAATCGTTGCAATTCGGCTTGCGCGCGCCTATACAACGCTTTTCCTCTCAAGTTTGATCCTTTGAGACTGCGTTTGCGGGCCAAAACCTGCGAGCACGCGCAAACGATCATTAGGAGTACCGTTTAATGAGCGACGCGCCGTTGATGCCGAAGGCGACCGCCGTCTGGCTGGTCGAAAACACCTCGCTGACCTTCGATCAGATCGCGGAGTTTTGCAAACTGCACCCTCTTGAAGTGAAAGGGATCGCCGACGGCGAAGTGGCGACGGGCATCAAGGGCTATGATCCGATCTCGACCGGCCAGCTCACGCGCGAGGAAATCGCCGCCGGCGAGCAGGATCCCAACCACCGCCTGCATCTGTCGACATCGAAGACGCGCACGCCCGAGTTCAAGAAACCGCGCGGCGCGCGCTACACCCCATTGTCGCGTCGGCACGACCGCCCGAACGCCGTCTTGTGGCTGTTGCGCAACCATCCCGAGCTCAAGGACGCGCAGATCATGCGGCTGGTCGGGACGACCAAGCACACGCTTCAGGCCATCCGCGAGCGCACCCATTGGAACTCGGCCAATCTTCAGCCGATGGACCCGGTGACGCTGGGCTTGTGCTCGCAGATGGACCTCGACTTCGAGGTCAATCGCGCCGCCAAGGAACGCCCCAAGGTCGAGGACGATCGCAGCCAGACGCTGGTGTCGGCGGAAATCACCACCGCCCGGCCCACAGCCGCTCCGGCGAGCCAGCTCGAAGTGTTCGGCGTTCCGACGCCCAAGGCCAAGCCGGTCGAGGAACGCGTCGACGTCAATTCGGTGTTCGGAAAGCTGAAGGAGAAGGCGCCTCCGTCCGAAGCCGAATAGGCGGATCGCCGGTCTTTCTCTCGCCCCCGCGCGAGCTTTTCCTCCGGCGGCAAGACGAGCGGCCTTGGGCCGCGCGGCGATGAGACGAGCCGCGGGTCGTTGCGCTCGGCGCCTCTCCGGTTAGAATGCACTCCGCCGCACGGGTGTTTGCCCTCGGATTGCCCGGTTGTGCGGCGGGCGGGCTTGAACATGTGGCGGCGGCTTTGTGAGCGTGGCCTCATCCGGACCCGACAGGGGACGACGGCGACGCCTGCGGAATCCGGCGAAGCTCGCGAGGCCATTCGCGCGGCTCAGATTGACGCCTTGTTCCGGGCGGCCCCGCTCGGCGTCGGCGCGGCCGCCGTCGCCTCTGTCGTTCTCCTCGCGATCCTGCACCGCCTTGGATCCGTAGACGCGGGAATCGGATCGGCGTGGAGCGTCTTCATCGTCATCTGCGCGCTTGGTCAAATTGCGCTCGGGCGGGCCTACTGGCGCTCTCGGTCGCTGAGCGATCAATGGCGCAAGTGGGCGCTCTGGTTCGCCGTCATCAGCTTTGCCGAGGGAATGGCCTGGGGTTGGGCCCCCATAGGGCTGCCGACAGGCGATCGCTTCGACGTGCAGCTTATCGTCGTCGTCGTGACTGCTGCGGTCGCGGAGGGGGCGATTGTCGCATTCGGCACGTATTTGCCGGCTTTCTACGCCCTGTTCATTCCGGCGACGCTTCCCTATGCGCTGGTGAGCGCCGTCTCTTCGAATCCCATCGAGCGCATGACCAGCCTGCTCATGCTCATCTTCATCGCGGCGTTCGGCGCCTTGGGGTACACGACGAACCGCTCGTTCAAGCAGATCGTGGGCTTGAGAATTCGTACTCAGGCCATGGCCCTCGACTTGCAACAGCAAAAGGACATCGCCGAACGGGAACGGAAAATCGCCGAGGAGGCGAACCGAGCGAAATCGTCCTTCCTCGCGGCGGCGAGTCACGATCTGCGCCAGCCCGTCCATGCGCTCGGAATGTTTGTCGGGGCTCTGCGCGGCGTTCCGATGGCGCCAGAGGGGCGCCGGATCATCCAGCAGATCGAAGCGTCGACCGCAGCGATGGACAGCCTCTTTTCGGCGCTTCTCGACATTTCAAAGCTCGACGCAGGAGTCGTCGCCGTCGAGAGACGGGCATTTCCCATCGGCCCGGTGCTCGAGCGCCTTTGCCAGGACCACCGGGAAGAAGCAAAGGCCAAGGGCGTCTCCCTCGTCTGGAAGCGATGCAGCGCGATCGTTTGGACCGACCCGGTGCTGATCGAGCGGGTCCTGCGCAACCTCGTGTCGAATGCGGTGCGCTACACGCATCGCGGGCGGATCGTGATCGGCGCCCGACGCCGAGGCGCCGCGGTGGCGGTGCAGGTGATCGACACCGGACGCGGCATTCCGCTCGACGAGCAGAAGCGTGTGTTTCAAGAGTATTATCAACTTGGCAATCCTCACCGCGATTCGACCAAGGGACTCGGACTTGGCCTTGCGATCGTCCGGCGATTGACCTCTCTCCTTGATTGCGGACTGACACTGCGCTCTGAGCCCGGGCGGGGCTCGTGCTTCGAGGTGACGATCCCGCTTGCGGAATCTCAATCGCCGGTCGCCGAGCCGGGGCTGGCGATCGCGTCCGCCGCTGCGGCGAAAGGGCTCGTGGTTGTCATCGACGACGAGCCCGCAATTCGTGACGCGACGCTCAGTCTCTTGACGGGATGGGGGTATGACGTCGTCGCGTGCGGCGGCGGCGACGAAGCCATTTTGCGTCTCTCGGCCTGCCCGGCGAGACCCTCGCTGATCCTGTGCGACTATCGCCTGAGCGAGGGCGAAAGCGGGCTCGTCGTCATCAAACGCATTCGTGCAGAATACAACGAGTCGATACCCGCGATCCTGATCACCGGCGACACCGCGCCTGATCGTCTGACGGAAGCGAAGGCCAGCGGCCTCTTGCTCATGCACAAGCCCGTATCCAACGGCAAGCTGCGGGCGGCGATCGGCAATTTGATTTTGAGCGCGAAGCCGAGCCGTTCGGTCGAGGCGGGTCTTTCAGCGGTGGAATAAGACCCATCTCTTTGGCGATCAAACGGCGGCCGTCACTCCGCCGCCTTGGCGTGGACGGCCGGGTTGTTCGGATGCGCCGTCCAGTTGCCGGGCGGGCGGTCGTAGTCGAGCCCGGTGCGCGGATCGACGCCCGCGACTTTATGGACCAGCGTGATGCAGTCCTCGACCGGGCAGACGAGCGTGCACAGATTGCAGCCGACGCATTCGGCTTCGTTGACGACGAACTGGCGCTTGCCGTTGATGCGGGCGAAGATCGCCTGATGCGACGTGTCCTCGCAGACGATGTGGCAGCGCCCGCACTGAATGCAGAGCTTCTGATCGATCTCGGCCTTCGCCACGTAATTGAGGTTGAGATACTGCCAGTCGGTGAGCGAGGGAATTGCGCGGCCGCGGAAGTCCTCGATCGTCGCATAGCCTTTCGCGTCCATATAGTCGGCAAGGCCGGTGACCATCTCCTGGACGACCTTGAAGCCGTAGGTCATCGCGGCGGTGCAGACCTGCACCGTGCCTGCGCCGAGCGCGATGAACTCCGCCGCGTCGCGCCAGGTGGTGATGCCGCCGATGGCCGAGATGGGCATGCCCGCGCAGACGGAATCGCGGGCGATTTCCGACACCATCGAGAGCGCGATCGGCTTGACCGCGGGGCCGCACATGCCCCCGTGCGTGCCCTTGCCGTCGATGACGACGTCCGGCGTCATGCGGTCGAGATCGATGTTCATGATCGAATTGATGGTGTTGATGAGCGACACCGCGTCGGCGCCGCCGTTTTTCGCCGCGCGCGCCGGCTGGCGGATGTCGGTGATGTTGGGCGTCAGCTTGACGATGACCGGCATGCGGGTATGCGCCTTGCACCAGCGCGCGACCATCTCGACATATTCGGGCACCTGGCCGACGGCCGAGCCCATGCCGCGCTCCGACATGCCGTGCGGGCAGCCGAAATTGAGCTCGACGCCGTCGCATTCGGTCTCCTCGACGCGAGCGAGAATGTCCTCCCAGGACTTCTCGTCGCAGGGAACCATCAGCGACACGATGAGCGCGCGGTCCGGCCAGGCGCGCTTGACCTCCTTGATTTCCTGCAGGTTGATTTCGAGGTCGCGGTCGGTGATCAGCTCGATGTTGTTCATCGCGATCAGCCGGCGGTCGGGTCCGTGGATCGCGCCGTAGCGCGCGCCCGACACGTTGACGACCGGCGGCCCGGCTTCGCCCAGCGTCTTCCACACCACGCCGCCCCAGCCGGCGCGGAACGCGCGCTCGACATTGACCTTCCGATCGGTCGGCGGGGCGGAGGCGAGCCAGAACGGATTCGGCGATTTGACGCCGAGAAAATTGGTGCGCAGATCAGCCATGGGATCCTCGCTTTCAGGCGCGCGATGCGCCGAGCGCGGCCGCGATCGAGCGCGCCGCCTGCTTGCCGTCCTCGACGGCGCTCACCGTCAGGTCTTGTCCGCCATAGACGCAATCCCCGCCGGCCCACACGCCCTCAAGCGTCGTGCGGCGCTCGGCGTCGACGACGATGCGGCCGTCCTTGACCTCGATCGGCGCTCCACCGAGCGCTTCCGGCGCGCCGCGCTGCCCGATGGCGAGAAACAGCATGTCCGCGTCGAGGCGAAAGACCGAGCCCAGCGGGCGCGGAGGCGTCCTCGCCGCCATTGCCGCTCTCGAACACGCACGCCGCTCAGCGTGTCGCCGCGACCCTCGAGCTCGACCGGCCGCGCCCAATAGCGGATGACGACCCCGTTCGTTTGCGCGAGCTCCCGCTCGTAAGCGCTCGCCTTCATCTGTTCCGGCCCGCGCCGGTAGACCATGGTCACGGTCTCGGCGCCGAGCTTCTTCGATTGCACGGCGGCGTCGATCGCCGTCATGCCGCCGCCGATCACCACGACGCGGCGGCCGACCGGCAACGTGGAAAGATCCTTGGCCTGCCGGAGGCGGGCGATGTAGTCGACGGCGTCGATCACGTTGGCGAGTTCGGTCTCCCTCGGCAATCCGAGCTTGTTGGTCGCGCCGAGGCCCGCGCCGAGGAAGACAGCGTCGTAGTCGCGCCGCAGGTCTTCGAGCTTGACGTCGCGGCCGAGCGCCTGGCCGCGCCGGATCTCGATGCCGCCGATCGAAAGAATGAAATCGACTTCCCGCGCCGCGAAATCGTCGGCGGTCTTGTAGGCGGCGATGCCGTATTCATTGAGGCCGCCCGCCTTCTCGCGCGGCTCGAAGATCGTGCTCTCGACGCCGGCGATGGCGAGTTCATGCGCGCAAGCCAACCCCGCCGGCCCCGCGCCGATGATCGCCACCCGCTTGCCGGTGGGCGCGCCGCGCGCGTAGGGCGATTTCCCGTTTGCGATCGTGGGATCGGTCGCATAGCGCTGCAATTTGCCGATCACGACCGGCTTTGCCTCCGCCGCCTCGCGCACGCAGGCTTCCTCGCAGAGCGTTTCGGTCGGGCAGACGCGGGCGCACATGCCGCCCATGATGTTGGAATCGAAAATCGTCGTCGCCGCGCCCGTGCGGTTGCCGGCGGCGATCTGGCGGATGAACAGCGGAATGTCGATCGAGGTCGGGCAGGCCTGCTGGCAGGGCGGATCGAAGCAGAAATAGCAGCGCTCCGCCTCCACCCTGGCCTCATGGGTGGTCAAGAGCGGGTGCAGATCGGCGAAATTGCCTTTCAGCGTCGCTTCGTCCAGGCGTCCCGGGCGAACGTCCGATGCGCCCGTCGGGTTGGCGGCGATCGTCATGACGAAACCTCAAAAGCCCTGGAGACGGCTCATTCCTGACCGTTTGGTCAATCGTTTTGCTACGCGCAACGTTTGTCAAGCAGGATATGGGCCGCGCCGCAGACGTCGGCCCGAAAAGTCGACGCCCATTGATAATCCGGGGTCCCGCCCTATCTGCGGAGCAGGTGTGGATAAACACAATTTGAAATTGATTCAGATTGCTGCGGTGCAACATTTCTGCTAGCACCGCCATTTCAACGAACGTAGTCAGGATTCGGAGGGGCCCATGTCAGCCACCTGGAAGACCAAATGGGGCGTTCGCCGCGTGCGCCGCGACACCCCGACAGTAGAAGAGGCTCTGATCGCGGCCGAAAGTCTGGCTGCCGATCCGGTTCAGCGTGCGGAAATCGCCGCGACCCTGATGGGCGTGCCGGTCGAAGAGGTCAAGGTGCTGGCGGCCAAACAGGCCGCGAGGACGCGGGGCCGGGCGAGCCTGGTCGCGGGCCGCACGCGCGCGGTCGTGGTCGAGTACAAGCGGCCGCGCATCGGTCACGGACCGATGTCGTTCGCCAGCAAGCGCTAACCCGCGCGGGACGGCGCCAAGAAGCGGGCGGCGTCCTTAGAGATTAGCCAGCCTGGCCGCCGATGGCCGGCTGGTGCGGTATTGGCTGCGCGCCGCCACATCGGTCGAAATGATGGCGATCGCGATCAAGGTCAGCGGTCGTCATTTCGGCGAAATCGACATTGAGGAAAGCAAGCGCCACGACAGCCGAGAAGGCCGCGGCCATATAGGGCGCGAGCCGCGCAGGCGCGTGGACAATGCTGCGGAACCCGAGCCATGCGCCAACCGCGGCGAGCACGGCCCCGACAATTCCAAGCTCGTACCAGATGGTGAAGGCCAGCGCGCGCGGGGTCTGCGCCGGCAAGATCCGGTCCTGAACCCCATGGCCGACCGTCGCAAATCCATGGCCGGTGATGAGCCTTAGCTTATCGTGGGTAAAAATGTCCGCCGCCACGGACAACGACGGATAGGGCGCCGGCAAAGAAGAGAGCCGCGTATGAAAGATCCAGGCGGCGACGGTCGGCGCGAGCGCGGGGATGAGCGGCGACAACAGGATGAGCGCGGCCGCGCCCCAGCTCAATTCGCGCGCGGTGCGTGACAAATCCGAGATCGAGAACGACAGCGCCAGATAGCCGGCGAACAGCGCGACCGTAAGCGGCGTGTAACTCGCGATGTAGGCGAAGCACAGGGCGACGATCAAAAGGAGCCGCGCCAGTCCGTTGCGCCCGCGCGCCGCGAGTCCCCCGATCGCCGGGAACAGCAGCACGGCGATCGCGACCGCGCCGGCCGTGAGCCGGCCATCGTCCGGCGTTCCGGTCAGCGTCTCGACGAGCGCTCGCGCGATCATCGCCGCTATGCCGGCCATCACGCCGATGGGGAAGAGGTAGAGGTCGGTCGCGGCTGCGTTCTCGCGCGGCGCCGCCACCGCCAACATTGTCGCGACGAGCAGGACAGCCAGTTTGAGCAGGATGTTGCGCCGCCGCGACTGGATACGGCGTCCACAGAATCGACAGCGCCGCCCAAACCAATCCCGCCAGCAAAGCGAGAAACGCCGGAACGTAAAAAGGCCGCCTGAAGCGCGCGAAAAATCCGGGCTCCGCGTCGAGAGCCGCAGCGATCAGAATCAGACCCACGCCAATCGAGAACATCACGTAGAGGCCAAGCGGGTGAAGCACGACCCCGACCGGCGCGCCGACGGCCAGCACGAGATAGCCGATGCGCGAGAAAAATCGCGAGGCGTCCGCGGCGTCGTCGCGATCCGCCTCTCTCGATCCTTTCCTGTCCGTCGCGGCCGCCATGCTTTCCCAACCCGATTGCGGCGCGGATCTTTCCGCGTCGCCATCCAGGACTTATACGACCTCAGCGGCGAGGCGCCTGTGTGCGCCGCGCAACACCTTCGCGGCAATTTCCCATTTTTTGCGCAATGATTGACGAAGAGCGCGAGAGCGTGCGACGGACGCCCGCGATGGGCTCGATGGCGCCGATGAGGGCGAAGGCGACGACGTGAGCGGCAATTCCATGGTCGCCGCCGCGCGGACTGAAACGGGCTTCCGCCGCGCCGCGTGGCTCGGTCTTTATGCCTGCGCGGCGTCGATTGCGCTTCTGGCCATGCAGGCGCTGGCCGCCGGACGGCTCGAGCTCACTTTCGACGAAGCCTATTATACGCTTTGGTCGCGCTTCCTTTCCTTCGGATATCTCGACCATCCGCCGATGGTCGCGCTCCTCATCCGCGCCTCGACTTCGCTGTTCGGCGGCTCGGAGCTCGGCGTGCGGGCGCTTTCGCTCCTCGTCGTTGGCGCGATGCCAGCCCTGATCGCCTTCATCGCCTGGCGCCTGTTCGGTTCGGCGGAAAAAGCCGCGCTCGCGGCGCTCATGTGGATCGCCATGCCGCTCGTCTCGATCGGGGCGGTGTTCGTCGCCCCCGATGCTCCGCTGGTCGTGTTTTGGACGCTTGGGCTCGGCGCCCTGGTCGAGCTCTGGCGCACCGGTCAGAAGCGCTGGCTGATCGCGCTGGGCTTGGCGCTTGGCCTGGCGCTGCAATCGAAATTCACCGCCGCCTTCCTCGCCGCCGGCGTCGTCCTCGCCCTGGTCGCGACGCCCTCGCTGCGCCGCTGGCTGATCTCGCCTGCGCTGTTTGCGGGCCTCGCCGTCGCGCTGGCGATCTTCGCCCCGTTCGTCGTCTGGAACGCCGCGCACGGCTGGGCGACCTTCGCCAAGCAGCTCGGCCGCGCGCGGCCCAAGCGGATTCACGCCCTATTATTTGGCCGAATTCGTCGTTGCGCAGATCGGGCTTCATCAATCCGCTGGTTGTCGCCGCGCTCGTGTCCCGCGTTCGCGGCGATCCCCTGGCGCGCGCCCGTTATGCCGCGCTCTCCCGACGAAGCCCGGCGCATTCTCGCCTGCACGATCGCGCCCGCGGCCGTCTATTTCCTTTTGCATTCGCTTCACGACCGCGTGCAGGGCAATTGGCTCGCGCCACTCTATCCGGCCTTCGCAATCCTGGCCGCCGACTGGGTCGCCGAGATTCGCCGCAGCAGGCGATTCAGGCTTCGCCGCAGGAATCGCGAAAGCGGCTCCATGGGCGGCGCCAATCGGGCTTGTCGTCGCCGCGCTGACCTTCGCCGAGGCCATCACCGGCGCGGTCCCGCTTGGGCCGGCCAATCCGCTCGCGCGCCTCGAGGGCTTTCGCGAGTCTGGCGCGCGATCTCGACGCCAAGGCGCACGCCGACAACGCGCCTTACGTGCTGACCCAGGGCTACGCGCTGACTTCGCTGATGACCTATTACGGCGATCCGGCGATCGCCGTCGTGCAGCCGGAGCAGCGCATGCGTTGGATATTCGAGCCTCAACCGCCCGAAGCCCTGTTCGCCGCGCCAGGGCTCGCGCTCGGCGAACCCGGCCGCCGTTTCGACCTGATCTTGAAAATGCGCTTTCGCGAAGTCGAGCCGGCCGGTCTTTTGCAACGGCGCCAAGCCGGCGGAACGCTCGAGGCTTACGAGCTCTACCGGGTCGCTGATCCTTACGCGCCGGTCCTCGACCCGGTCTGCTTCCGCGGCGAGATCAATCTTCAACGGCAATGCCCGTCGTGAGCGACGCCGCCAGACACGATCCGGCCCGCCGCGCGGCTTCGATCAGCCGAACCGCAAAAGGATGATCCCGGCGAGAATAACGAGCACAGCGATCGCGCGTTGCCTGTGGAACGGCTCGCCGAGCGCCACGACGCCGATGATCGCCGCGAACACGACCGACGTTTCGCGAAGGGCGGCGACGGCGGCGATCGGCGCGCGGGTCATCGCCCAGATGACGATCGCATAGCCGAAAAAGGCGGCGAGGCCGCCGACGAGGCCGCGCCGCCAGTCCACCGCAAAGGCGGCGACCGCTGCGCGCCCGCGAAGAAAAAGGACGATCGGCAGATAGGCGAGCGCGGTCAGCGCGTCCGCCCATGAATTATAGGCGAAGGCGAAGCGAAGCGCCGGCGCCCGAGATCCTCGCGCCTTCCCCGTCGATCACCGAATAGATCGCGATGACGGCCGAATTGGCCAGCGCGACAATGACCGTCGGCCGGTCGATTCGTCCATGCGCGAGGCCGCTCGCGCCCATCGCGAGAACGCCTGTGACGAGCGCGAGAACGCCGAGGCTGGCGATCGGGGGCGGCATTTCGCCCAACGTCACAAGCGCGATGATCGCGGCGATCAGCGGGCGCGAGCCCGCGCATGATCGGATAAGCGACCGAAAGGTCGGCGGTGCGATAGAGCTGTCCGACCAGGATAAAATAGACGATATGGATGAGCGCCGAGGCGACGATGAACGGGAAGGCCGCCTCCGCCGGCCGCGGCAGGACGAGAGCGGCGACGACCGCGGCCACGCCGCACCAGAGCGCGACGATCGCCGATGAGAGGAACTTGTCGCTCGCGCTCTTGACGAGCGAATTCCACAAAGCATGAAGGGCCGCCGCGCCGAGGACGGCGGCCAGGACGCCGGAACTGAGGTGGGCAGAGTTGGTCATGAAAGAGTCACAGTGATGGATTCGCTCGTTCCCGTCGAGCCGCGTGGCGACTTGGCCGGCCGGCAACGGGCTCGCGCGGAGGCGCGCGCGTCCTTCGCGCGCGTCGGAGCGCGCACCGAGCCCGCGCGACTGTTCGAGACCGGGGGCCTACGCTGGCGCTTTCCGCGCTCGTCGAGCCCTTGCGAAGCGGCGATCGTCAACACCGGCGGCGGCGTTGCGGGCGGCGATTCCTATTCCGTCAGTCTCACGCTCGGCGAAGGCGCCGAAGTCGAGGCGACCACGCCTTCGGCGGAACGGATCTATCGCAGCGACGGCCCGGCGGCCGCGATCACGACCCGGCTCGTTCTTACGCCGCGCGCGCGGCTCTTCTGGCTGCCTCAGGAGACGCTGCATGTTCGAGGGCGCGCGGCTCGAGCGGCGGCTCGAGGTCGACACGTCCGGCGAGGCTGAGTTCATTGTAGCGGAAACGCTGGTGTTCGGGCGCCTCGCGATGGGCGAGACCCGGATCGACGCGAGTGTGAGAGACTCATGGCGCGTACGCCGCGACGGCCAGCTCGTGTTCGCCGACGAGACAAGGATCGACCACGCCGGCGCGACCCTCGAGCGCAAGGCGGTCGGAGCGGGCGCGCGCGCCCTGTCGACGATCGTCGCCTCGGCGCCCAATATCGAGGCTCGCCTGCCCGATTTGCGGGCAGCGCTCGAAGGCGCCGGCTCGGGCGTCGAAAGCGGCGCGAGCGCCTTCGACGGACTGATTGTCGCCCGCCTTCTCGCCGCGTCGTTCGACCAATTGCGGACGGCGCTTGTCGCGTCCATTGTCGCGCTTGGCGGACGCAAGCCACGGCTGTGGCCCTGAGAGGGGCGCGAAATTTGCTGGACTGCTGAAGTAGGAGGGACGAGGCCCCATGAATCTGACGCCGCGGGAAAAGGACAAGCTCTTGATCGCCATGGCGGCGATGGTGGCGCGCCGCCGGCTCGAGCGCGGCGTCAAGCTCAACCATCCGGAGGCCATCGCCCTCATCACCGATTTTGTCGTCGAGGGCGCGCGCGACGGGCGCTCGGTCGCCGAGCTCATGGAGGCCGGCGCGCATGTCGTCTCGGCCGATCAGGTGATGGACGGGATCGCCTCCATGATCCACGACATCCAGGTCGAGGCGACCTTTCCCGACGGCACCAAGCTCGTCACCGTCCACCATCCGATCCGCGGGGCGGACGACAAGGAGATCCCCGGCGAAGTGATGGCCGAGCCCGGCGAGATCGTGATGAACGTCGGGCGCGAGACCCTCACGCTGGACGTGTCCAACTCCGGCGATCGGCCGATCCAGGTCGGCTCGCACTATCATTTCTTCGAGACCAATCCGGCGCTCAAGTTCGATCGCGCGAAGACGAAAGGTTACCGGCTCGACATTGCGGCCGGCACCGCGGTGCGCTTCGAGCCCGGCCAGAGCCGATCCGTCCGCCTCGTCGCGATCGCGGGAAAACGCGAGGTGTACGGGTTCCGCCAGGAGGTGATGGGCAAGGTGTAAGTAGCGCCTTCCATTACATTGGTACTTCCCTTACATTGCAAAGAGTAAGGAATGACGGAGACCCCTCGTGACCGCCAAACAAGCCACGGTTGAACACGACTTCGGCGAAGCGACCGTCACCAGCAAAGGCCAGATCACCGTGCCAAGTGACTTGCGTAAGGCGCTCGACATTTCGGCTGGAGATCGGCTGCGGTTCGTGCAGGCAAAGGACGGTTCTGTCCGGCTCGAGGCCCGCAAGCGCCGGCGCATTGTCGATATCGCTCGCGCCAATGCGTTTTGCGCCGGAGAAGCCGGCATCGACATCGACAAGACGATTGACGAAGCCATCACGCTCGCCATGGAAGAGCGCGATCGAAGAAGCCGCGGCGGATGATTGGCCTCGACACGAATGTTCTGCTGCGCCTGTTCGTCGAAGACGATCCTGCGCAAAGCGCGCGTGCGCGGCGCCATGTCGGCGAGGCAACGGCAGAGGAGCCTTGTCTTATCAATTCCGTGGTCCTCGCCGAGTTCGCTTGGGCATTGGCGAAAAAAATGAAACAAAAGCGCGCCGAAGTCGCGCGTCTGATCGAAGAAGTCTTATCCGCGGACGATCTCTACATTCCTGATCGGCGCGCCGTGGAGCGCGCGCTCGCCGCTTACCGCTCGGGCCGCGCCGATTTTCCTGACTACTTCCTGGCCGCAATCAACGCCGAACTCGGATGCGCCTCCACCGCGACATTCGATCGCGCCGCCCTCGATTCTTCCGCCTTTTCCTCTGTGCCGTGAGTCCTCTCGATGCCCCCATCCCGTAACTCGCTGCCCCCGACCTCCCTCCCGCGCGCGCATTACGCCGAAATGTTCGGCCCCACGACCGGCGACCGCATCCGCCTCGCCGACACGGAGCTCATCATCGAGGTCGAGAAGGACTTCACCACTTACGGCGAGGAGGTGAAGTTCGGCGGCGGCAAGGTGATCCGCGACGGCATGGGGCAGGCGCAGACGACCAACGCGCAAGGCGCCGTCGACACCGTCATCACCAACGCCGTCATCCTCGACCATTGGGGGATCGTGAAGGCCGACGTCGGCTTGAAGGACGGGCTGATCGCGGCGATCGGCAAGGCCGGCAATCCCGACATCCAGCCCGGCGTCACCATCATCGTCGGTCCCGGCACCGAAGTGATCGCGGGCGAAGGCAAGATCCTCACCGCCGGCGGCTTCGACACCCACATCCATTTCATCTGCCCGCAGCAGATCGAGGAAGCGCTCATGTCCGGCGTCACCTCGATGCTGGGCGGCGGCACCGGACCCGCGACCGGCACCTTCGCCACCACCTGCACGCCCGGCCCCTGGCACATTCAGCGCATGATCGAGGCGGCCGACGCCTATCCGATGAACCTCGGCTTCGCCGGCAAGGGCAACGCGTCCAAGCCTGCGGCGCTCGTCGAGCAGGTCAAGGCCGGCGCCTGCGCGCTCAAATTGCACGAGGACTGGGGCACGACGCCGGCGGCGATCGACTGCTGCCTCAGCGTCGCCGACGATCACGACATCCAGGTCATGATCCACACCGATACGCTGAACGAATTGGGCTTCGTCGAGGACACGATCAAGGCCTTCAAGGGCCGCACCATCCACGCCTTCCACACCGAGGGCGCGGGCGGCGGTCACGCGCCCGACATCATGAAGGTCGCGGGCCTGCCGAACGTGCTGCCTTCATCGACCAACCCGACGCGGCCCTATACGAAGAACACGCTCGACGAGCATCTCGACATGCTCATGGTCTGCCATCACCTCGACCAGAGCATTCCCGAGGACCTCGCCTTCGCCGAAAGCCGCATCCGCAAGGAGACGATCGCCGCCGAGGACATTCTGCATGATCTCGGCGCGCTCTCGATGATGTCGAGCGATTCCCAGGCGATGGGCCGGGTCGGCGAGGTCATCATCCGCACCTGGCAGACGGCGGACAAGATGAAGCGCCAGCGTGGCGCCCTCGAAGGCGACGGCCCGCGCAACGACAATGCGCGCGCCAAGCGCTACATCGCGAAATACACCATCAATCCCGCGATCGCCCATGGCGTGTCGAAGCACATCGGCTCGGTCGAGAAGGGCAAGCTCGCCGATCTCGTTTTATGGACGCCCGCCTTCTTCGGCGTGAAGCCCGATAGCATCATCAAGGGCGGCGCGATCGCCGCGGCGCTGATGGGCGACCCCAACGCCTCGATCCCGACGCCCCAGCCCGTCCACTACCGGCCGATGTTCCGCTCGCACGGCCGCGCGCTGCACGGCTCGGCGCTCACCTTCGTTTCCGACGCGGCGCTCTCGGGCGGCCTCGAGCGCAAGCTCAAGATGCAAAGGCGCCTGGTCGCGGTCGAGAACACGCGCGGCAAGATCGGCAAGAAGAGCATGATCCACAATGGCGCGACGCCGAAGATCGAGATCGATCCCGAGACCTATGACGTGAGGGCGGACGGCGAGCTTCTGGTCTGCGAGCCTTCGGACAAGCTGCCGATGGCGCAGAGGTACTTTTTGTTTTGATGGGAGGCGGGTTCAGTCGTTCATGCCGGGCCAAATCGATGCAGGGGTGACTCCGGGGAGATAACAATTCCGCTGCATGGGCTCGAACGAATGACGTTGCGTCTCTATAAAGGCGTTTCCCCTTCGTTCAATCGAGGTCCGCCTTCTGCTCGGTCGCCTCGCTTCTCGGCCTCGTGATTGTCGGCGGCCCGGCGAGCGGGCGCGCGGGCGCACGCCCGCGGTCATTCAAATCTCCGCGAACAGAACCACCAGCGACGTGCAGTCGAGCGGCATCACCGGGTTGGTGTAGATCATGCGCGTGTGGCGGCCCTTCTCTTCGAACGCGGTGTTGATCAGATCGGACGCGCCATCGAGGCATTTGGGGTGCTCCTTATAGGCGTCGTCCACGCTGAGCACCCCTTCCAGCCGCACGATGCGCTTCACCTTCGTGAGCTCGCCGACCGCCTGCTTGATCTGCGCGACAGCATTCAGGCAGGAAAGCTGACACGACTTGTAGCCGTCGTCCCCGGAAATCTCGCGGCCGATCTTGCCGACATAGGCGAGCTTGCCGTCCCGCCACGGCAGATTGCCTGACGTCATCACCAGGTTTCCAGTGATCACCCAGGGCGCATAATTGGCAACCGCGCGGGCCGGGGGAGGAAGCGCGAGGCCAAGATCGGCAATGCGTTGTTCGGGGGTCTTCGCGGTCATCGAGCGCTCCCTATTCTTATGGCTTTGCTGGGCTTCGGGCGACCGAACCGCTCTTCTCCGACCGGGCCTATGGAGCCAGCTCACAGCGCCCGCGCCGATCGACGGCGAGACTCCGGCCGAAGGGTTGCAGGAAGCCTACAAAGCCCCCGATGAATGGGTCAAGACGTTCGCTTTGGATGGAAGAGTAGGGCGTGGGAGATATCGGAGCTTAGGGGCGACAATCATATAGCGAATGGATCGGCCAACCTCGCGCTCAGGCACCCGCCATCACGGCGCGTTGCGTCCCCAGGCGCGGCGCATGATGCGCTCGCGAGCCTCTGTGCCATCTGCGCCCGCGCCGACCCCCTCAAAAGGTCCCGCTGATTGCAACTGGCCCACATAAGGCTGGTAGTCAGTCAGGGCTTTCTTCGTCCCAACATTGTATTTTTTTGTCCAATCCGAGGACCGAGACTCCGGGTCCGAGCCCTTAAGCACGCGATAATAGTCCTGGATGATCTGCGCCTGCTGCTCCATGTTGAAGTCGCTCAGCGAACTTGAGGAATTGAGATCGTAAACATAGGAATTGTCGTAGTCTCTCCAAACATGATCGTACTTCAGCCAGAGATAGATGCCCCTCAAGGCGTTGTGGCTGCCATGGCCCGACTGCCAGACATGCACCATTTCATGAACGAACACCGCGGCCTTGTCGGGGCTCTCGCCACTGTAATCCCAGCTCCATAGTCTCACCGCCATATTCGGAAGATAGCCCGGCGTGTAGCTGTTCCACGGGCCGCCCACTTCGCCGTCGTTCCTACCGACATACTGGTCAGCATAACTGAGCGTGTCGGCGAAAACCGATCGAAGCAACGTGGTCTCGCCAGCCGTCAGAGGACGGGGAATTGGGCCTGTGGTCGGCGGCGGAGCTGGGGGTGGGGGTGGCGGCGGCGCCGCCGCTGGAGGGGAGGCCGCGGGAGCGGCCAACAGCGCGAGCTTTTGATACATTGCCCCGCCAGGATCAATGTAGCCGCTGCGCTGTCCGGGCCAATACTTGTCCTCAAACGCGGAGATCGCGGCATAGAGTTCGTTGCTGCAGATCCCCGCGACGATGCGCGGATTGAGGCCGCCTTGCGTTCCCCCGCTCGTCCGCGGAATGCGGTTCAGGAGATCGATGATGGCCTTCTGATCATCGGCCCAGTTCTGGCAATGGCCGCCTCCGGATCGCGTGTGCCGGCCGACGCGTGCGCGAATGGGCATGCTCTCCTCCCGCCCCTAGCTCCTGCCTGCTGGCGATGCGTCTTTGACCCCTCCTGCCGGCAGCTCAAAAACGAGGTTTACACAAATTTCCGGACCCTCGCGAGCGCGACGGATTGACGCCGGGGCGCGATCGGGACGCGTCTGGAACCCCGTCTCAGACGGAATCGTGGCGAGCAGAAAATCAGGCGCTGCTATCTTGGCAAAAAGAGAAATACGTGCTATACCATTCCCGGGCGCGGAATTGGCCGCGCGTTCGGACGTTGAGTGAGGAGAAAACAAACGGCGCCGAAATCTGGCTTCAGACCGTCGCGCACAACCGGAGATGGCGGAGGGAAATTTTTTTACTCCAAACGGCCGCAACCCATTGAAAAGTCCCGATTCGGAAAAATAAACGCTAGTAAACGTCAGCAAATTTACTAACGTTTATTCCCTTTTAATGGCGTTTACTGGCGTTTATGCGCTGGGTCTGGATCAAGGATCACGCAGGGGTTGTATCCCGGCCGCCCCTTCTGCACCGCCGGCCCTTGCAAACCGAATGGAGGCGGGGCTGACTGGCGACCTGTCGAGCCGAACGGAGCAGCCCCATGTCCTCAAGACCGAAAGCCGTGCCCCATGTGCACATCTCGGAGCCGCATGTGCGGGTCACCGAGTGGCGGTTCGCGCCCGGCGCCGAGACGGGTTGGCACCGCCACGAGGCCGACTATGTCGTGGTGCCCATGCTCGACGGCGACCTTCTGCTCGAGGAGCCGGGCGGCGGATCGCGCACGGCGACGCTCAAGAAGCATGTTCCCTATCAACGTCGGGAGGGCGTCGAGCACAATGTGGTCAACGCCAATCCGTTCGATTTCGCCTTCATGGAGGTCGAGCACCTGAAGGCGTGAGACGCCCGCGCTTGCGCTCTACTCGGCCGCCGCCTTCTCCTCGAGCGCCGGATAGTCGGTGTAGCCGGCCGGGCCGTCGGTATAGAAGGTCTCTGCGTTCCAGGCGCTGAGCGGGGCGCCGAGCGAAAAGCGGCGCGGCAGGTCGGGGTTGGCGATGAAGAGCTTGCCGAACGCGACCGCATCGGCTTCGCCGGCTTCGATCGTCGCCTCCGCGTCATCGCGCGAAAAGCCTTCGTTGGCGATATAGACGCCGCCGAACGCCGTCTTGAGATCGGGCCCAAGGCGCGGCGCCTTGGTCGATTCGCGGGCGCAAAGGAAGGCGATGTTGCGCTTGCCGAGTTCGCGCGCGACATGGCCGAAGGTCGCAGGCAGATTGCTGTCGCCGACGTCATGCATGTCGCCGCGGGGCGCGAGATGCACGCCCACCCGGCCCGCGCCCCACACGGAGACGACGGCGTCGGTCACTTCGAGCAGGAGGCGGGCGCGGTTCTCGATCGAGCCGCCGTAGCCGTCGTCGCGCTTGTTGGCGCTGTCCTGCAGGAACTGGTCGAGCAGATAGCCGTTCGCGCCATGGACCTCGACGCCGTCGAACCCGGCCTTTTTCGCGTTCTGGGCGCCGTGACGATAGGCCTCGACGACGTCCGCAAGCTCCTCGGTTTTGAGCGCGCGGGGCGCGACGTAAGGCCGCTGCGGGCGAACCAGGCTCACATTGCCCTTGGGCGCGATTGCGCTGGGCGCAACCGGCAGCGCGCCGTCCTGGTAGATCGGATCGGAGATGCGCCCGACGTGCCAGAGCTGGAGGAAGATGCGCCCGCCGGCGGCATGCACGCCCTCGACGACGTTGCGCCAGCCCTCGACCTGCTCGTCGGACCAGACGCCCGGCGTATGCGGATAACCGACGCCTGCGGGCGCGACGGAGGTCGCCTCGGAAAGGATGAGGCCGGCGGACGCGCGCTGCGCGTAATAGTCGCGCATCATCGCGTTCGGAACGCGCCCCGGACCGGTCGACCGGTTGCGCGTCAACGGCGCCATGAGAATGCGGTTGGGAAGCTCCAGATCGCCAATCTTCAACGGGTCGAGCAGCGTGGGCATTGAGTTCGTTTCTCCGAGTTGAACGCGCGCGATGACACTCATCTTCGACCCCGAGCTTGATTGGCTCGGGGCCCTTCGTATCGGCTTGTCGTTGATCTTATGGGGAGAGGGAGAAAAGGCGGCGGAGAAGCCGCTTCGGCGTCAATGCCGGGCCTTATCATCCTCTCCGAAAATAAGGAAGGTGCGCAGCTCGATGCTCTCGCGCGGCGGCGCGTCTTGAGGCGCAGTCGGATCGGTGAACGCCGTGTGGGGAGCGAAGCGAGATACGGCGCCGTCATCGCGCGAGTCGAAGCACTTGAGCAGCAGAACTTCGTCCGCGCGCATTTCCGGCGCATAGAACCAGCGCTGGCCCGGATTGTAGACGAGATTGTAAGTCTCGCCGCGTCGATCGCGATAAACGAGTTCGGAGGCGACGAGGTCCTTTGGGGTCACGCTGCGCGCGTCGCACACGGCAAGCGGCGCATCGAGGACCGGCGAGGTGATCGGCCGCCACAGATTGACGATGGCGACGCGGCGGCGAAGCAGCGCGTCGGCTTCGTCAGGATAGGCGACCCGCAGGCGCTCCACCCCGGATTTCGCCGTCTGATCGACATGAACGAGACTGGCGGGCTGGCGCGGAATTCCGGTCGAACGATCGTTCTTCCCAGGCACGCGGCGCCTCAATGTGTGGTCAAACACGCGCACTTCGGTCGCGCCGGTCACCCGCTTCAAGAGGTCGACGGATTCGGGATAATAAATCCGTTTGATTTCCTCTTCGTCCCAGAAATCCCTGACCGCGCTTCGGTGCGTGAGAAGCTTAAAACCGACCTCGTCCAGCGCGAATTTCGACGCCGCGGGGCGAAGATCGTGGATCGTTGTCGCGTGTCCTTCGACCTGAACATTGGACATCGGAACCCCGGCGGGGGGCTCGTAGGCATAGGAAACGAGCTTCTCGCCTGTAGCCGCCACATAATTCAGGTTTGCCTCAATGTGAGGGAGTGACGAGATTGCGATCTCGACCATTGCGATGGGGTCCGTGATCAAGTCTATCAATTCACCTAATAACGGCTTCGCGCTTGTCAACGCTTCGAAACCGCACCGTCGTGTTGACCCAATTAAGCCTGGGCGGATGTCTATTCGTCGCCGAGGAAATGCAGGATGGCGAAATTGAACTGGTCCGGGTCCTGCAGAAACGCGAAGTGGCTTGCGTTCGGCAGGATCAGCAGCCCAGCGTGCGGGATGGTCGCGGCGATATATTCGGTATGCGGCCGTTTGATCGCCTCGTCATGGTCGCCGTCGACGACGAGGATGGGCGTGTCGATCGCCTTCAGCTGATCGTCGGTCCAGTTCGGCTGGTCCGCCCACATCTTGCTGATCTGATCGACGAAGGCGTCGTATTCCTTGGGCGTCGCGGAATGCTCGGCATATTCATGGCCGGCCCGGTCGATATAGGCGGCGAAAGTCGGGTTTTTCTCGACGCCCTCGACCACGCCGGAGGTGACTGTGTTGGCGGCGAAGGCGAAGACCTTGCCGACGCGATCCTTGTGGCGCATCGCGAGGTCGATGCCCAAGGATGCCGCCGTCGCTCCAGCCGACGATGTCGGCCTTCGGGATCTTCAGCACATCCATCAGCGCCACGACATCGTCGGCCATCAGGTCATAGCCGTAAGGGCGCGCATCGCGGGTGGTGCGGCCATGGCCGCGACTGTCCATCAGGATCACGGTATGATGCGCCGCGACTGCGGGAACCTGGTTGCCCCAATAGTCGGTATTGGCGAGGCCGCCGTGCAGGAAGATCACCGGCGAACCCTGGCCGTAGATCGCGTAGTGGATCTTGATGCCGTTGGCTTCGGCTTCGCCGCTACGGTCCGTGGCGATCGGCGCCGGGGTCGGCGGCAAGGTCTCCCATCGCTCGGCCGCGATGGAGGGGAGCGCGACGCAGGCGATGAACGCGGCGAGGGCGAACTGGCGCATGAGGCTTCTCCGCAAGGAAAGTATACAAAGCTTGTATACTACTCTGTCCGCCGCCGGTCATCAACCTGGGCGCGCCGCGCGAGCAGCTGAGGCCGGAGCGCCTACCGGGGAGAAGATGTATATCTCCGTCCATGCCCAATCCCTTCTTCACCATCGGACATTCCACCCGCCCGATCGACGAGTTTGCGGCGCTCTTGATGGCTGCGGAAGTCAAGCTCGTCGTCGACGTGCGCACCGTTCCGCGCTCGCGAACCAACCCGCAATTCAACCGCGACGCCTTGCCCGCCTCGCTCGCTGTGCACGGAATTGCGTATGAGCATTTCGCCGCGCTCGGCGGACTTGCGCGGAAAGCAGCCTGGCGTATCGCCCGACGTCAACGCTTTCTGGGAGAACGCAAGCTTTCACAACTACGCCGACTACGCGCTGAGCGAAGAGTTCCGCTCAGGCCTTGAGAACCTGCGCGCGCTTGGTCACGCAACGCGCCTCGACCGTCATGTGCGCGGAGAGCCTCTGGTGGCGATGCCATCGCCGGATCATTGCGGACTATCTGATCGCCGCGGGCGAGGAGGTGTTCCACATCCTCGGCCCCGGTCACGTTGAGCAAGCGCGTTTGACGCCCGAAGCCCGGGTCGAGCCAGATGGGAGGCTAACCTATCCGAAGGACACGCAGCCCATGCTCGACCTCCGGCCGTGAACTGGGCTCACACGTCCAGGTTCGCCACGCTCAGCGCATTCTCCTGGATGAACTCGCGGCGCGGCTCGACGATGTCGCCCATGAGCTTGACGAAGATATCGTCGGCCTCGTCGACCTCGCGGATCTTGACCTGCAAAAGCGTGCGGGCTTCGCGGTCGAGGGTCGTCTCCCAGAGCTGGTCCTTGTTCATCTCGCCCAGGCCCTTATAGCGCTGGAAGGCCACGCCCTTGCGGCCGGCGGCGTTGACCGCCTCGAGCAGCTCCGAGGGACCGGAGACGGTGGTCGTGTCGCCGCGGCGCGCAAAGGTCGCCGGCTCGGCGAAGGCTTCGCTGAGCGGCCGCGCATGCTCGTCGAGGCGGCGCGCGTCGGCCGAAGCGAGCAGGCCCGCGTCGAGCGCCGCCGCCTGCCGGACGCCGCGCACCTCGCGCGTCAGCACATAGCCGTTCGCATCGAGCCTAGCGCTCCAGCCCCGCTCGGTCTCCTCGGCAATCCCATTCATGCGGTCTGCGAGCAGCTCCACACGCGCCTCACCCTCGGGATCGTCGGCGCCGCTTAACGGCCGGAGGGCGCCAGCGAGCGCAGCTTGTTCCACGAGGGCGCGGTTGTAGCGCGAGTGCAGGCCATCGAGCTGCCGACGCAAGGCGCGCGCCTCCTCGACCAGCGCGCGTAGGTCGGCGCCGGCGCGTGCTTCGCCGTTGGCGAGCGTCAGCGTCGCGCCGTCGAGTCCCGCCTCGACCAGATAATCCTCAAGCCCCCGCTCGTCCTTGAGATATTGCTCCGACTGGCCGCGCTTGACCTTGAACAGCGGCGGTTGCGCAATGAACAGATGTCCCGCCTCGATGATCGCGCGCATCTGTCGGAAGAAAAACGTCAGCAACAGGGTGCGGATGTGCGAACCGTCGACGTCCGCGTCGGTCATGATGATGATCTTGTGGTAGCGCAGCTTCTCGATGTTGAAGTCGTCCCGCCCGATGCCGGCGCCAAGCGCGGTGATCAGGGTGCCGATCTGTTCGCTTCCCAGCATCTTGTCGAAGCGCGCGCGCTCGACATTGAGGATCTTGCCGCGCAACGGCAGCACCGCCTGGAACTCGCGGTTGCGGCCCTGCTTGGCGGTTCCGCCGGCCGAATCGCCCTCGACGATGAAGATCTCGGACTTGGCCGGGTCGCGCTCCTGACAGTCGGCGAGCTTGCCGGGCAGGCTCGCGATGTCGAGCGCGCCCTTGCGGCGGGTGAGCTCGCGCGCCTTGCGCGCGGCTTCGCGCGCCTGCGCCGCCTCGACCACCTTGCCGACGACCACCCGCGCGTCCTGCGGATGCTCCTCGAACCATTGCGACAAGAGTTCGTTGACGAGCCCCTCGACGACCGGACGGACCTCGGAGGAGACCAGCTTGTCCTTCGTCTGCGACGAGAATTTCGGATCCGGGCATTTGATGCTGAGCACGCAAGTCAGGCCCTCGCGGGTGTCCTCGCCGGTAAGATCGACCTTTTCCTTCTTGAGCAGTCCCGAGCTTTCGGCATAGCCGACCAACTGACGCGTGAGCCCGCTGCGCAAGCCGATGAGATGCGTGCCGCCGTCGCGCTGGGGGATGTTGTTGGTGAAGGGCAGCACATTCTCGTGGTAGCTGTCGTTCCACCACAGAGCGACTTCGACGCCGATGTTGTCGCGCTCGCCCTTGATGAGGATGGGCTTATCGATCAGCGCGGTCTTGGCGCGGTCGAGGTAGCGCACGAAGGCTTCGAGGCCGCCCTCGTAGAAGAGCTCCTCGCGCTTGGGCTCGGCGTGGCGCAAGTCGGTCAATATGATCCGGACGCCCGAGTTGAGGAACGCGAGCTCCCGCAGGCGATGCTCGATGGTCGCGTAGTCGAACTCGACCATGGTGAAGGTTTCGGGCGAGGGCGTGAACGTGACCTCGGTGCCGCGCTTCGGCTTGCCGTCGACGATCGGCGCAGGTCCGACCACCTTGAGCGGCGCGACAGCGTCGCCGCCGGCGAATTCGATGAGGTGCTCGAGCCCGTCGCGCCAGATGCGCAGCACGAGCCGCGTCGACAACGCATTGACCACTGAAACGCCGACCCCGTGCAGGCCGCCCGAAACCTTGTAGGAGTTCTGGTCGAATTTTCCGCCCGCGTGGAGCTGGGTCATGATGACTTCGGCGGCCGACACGCCCTCTTCGTCGTGAATGCCGGTCGGAATGCCGCGCCCGTCGTCGGTGACGGTGCACGAGCCGTCGGCGTTGAGGGTCACGGTCACGAGCTTCGCGTGGCCGGCCAGAGCCTCGTCGATGGCGTTGTCGACCACCTCGTAGATCATGTGGTGGAGGCCGGAGCCGTCGTCGGTGTCGCCGATGTACATGCCCGGCCGCTTGCGCACGGCGTCGAGGCCGCGCAACACCTTGATCGAATCCGCGCCATAGCTGTCGCTGGCGGCCTTGGCGTCGTTAGCCAGGTCCTTGCCTTCTTCGTCCAAAATCAGAGCCTTTTCGTGATGGGCTGGATCGGCAGCGCAACCGCGATTCGCGATTTCGCCACCCTATCCTGTCGGGCCCGCAAATGCACGTGTTAACGGGGGTTCGGGCGCCGTCAATTGGACCCCGCCGCAGCGCCCGCGCGCAGCCGCTTCCACGCTTACAATATATTGGTGTTCAAAGCGATTTTTCCAGTGGCGGCGGGCGACCTTGAGTTCATCCGGCGCGCGCGGCGGCGAGTTCGCTCCGCGCCACGCCGCGCAGCAGCGTCTGGTCGCTCGAAATGGTGCATAGCTGAAATCCGAGCGCCAGCATCGCGCGAGCGTCGGCGCCGTCGAAACAGAACATCGCAGCATATTTTCCGTGCGCCTTGGCGCGCTCGACGACCCGCTGCGCCTCGCTCATGACCGCCGCGCCGCGCGGCTCGATGCTCGCCCCGTTGGCTCAAGGCGATGGAAAGATCCGATGGTCCGACGTACACGCCATCCAAGCCTTCGACGCTCAGAATGTCGTCGAGCGCGTCCAAAGCAGCGCGGGTCTCAATCATCGCGATGGCCTGGGTCATTGCATTGGCCGCCTTGAGATAGGCGGAAGCGTCCAGGCCGCTGAGCGGCAGCGCGGCGCGCGGACCCCAGGATCGCTGCCCGAGCGGCGGGAATTTGACGGACTCGACCAAGCGTCGCGCATCCTCGCCGCTGTCGATCATCGGCGCGAGGATTCCGCAGGCGCCGGAGTCCATGAGCTGGCTGGCCAGGGCAAATGCGCCGATCGGCACGCGAGCGATGGTCGGTTTGCCGGCAAGCGCCACGCGTAGGATCGAACGCGTGGCGCCATCGAAGTCGACAGCGCCGTGCTGCATGTCGAGCACAATTGCGTCGAAAGCCTCCCGCGCCAGTGCCTCGGCGACGGCGGGCTCGTTCATGGTGACCCAAGCGCACAAGGCCTGCCCGCCTGCAGCCAGACGATTGGAGAGCATACTCAGCACAGACTCGTTCATTCTCGCTCCCACCAAAACGTTGGCTCAGCCCATGCACGTTAATCGCGCGCTAACCACAAATCTCTGCCGACGCGCAAACGCCTTCATTACGCCGAGTTCATTTGAAATTCATGTGAGGAGCAGTCAGCTTCTGTGGACGAGGGCAGGGATGATGAAACGCACACTCGTTGCAGCGCTTGTCGCAGGTTCGCTATCCGCTCCCACCTTTGCGCTGGCCGCGGAGGGCGATCAGCAGGCCTCGCGCGCGGAGCGCATGCAGCATTGGGCGGCCGACCGCGAGACGATGCTGGACGCAAAGCTCGCCGGTATGAAGGCTGGCCTTGGACTGACAACCGATCAGGAAAAGCTCTGGGGCCCGTTCGAGTCCGCGGTCAAGGACGCCGACAAGTCGCGCATGGACGCCATGGGTCAGATGATGCGGATGCGCGCGCAGGGCGAGCGGATGTCGCCCATCGACCATCTTGAAGCCATGGCCGACCGCTTGTCGCAGGGCGCGACGAACGTTAAGAAGATCGCCGACGCCGCCAAGCCCCTGTACGACGTCCTCGACGAGTTGCAGAAGCATAAGTTTGGCATGCTTGGACGCATGCTGATGCCGGAGCGGTCCCGGTTCGCCATGGACATGATGCACCACCATATGGGCGAACACGACCACGACGGCGCCGAGTAGTCCCAGGGCGATCTATTAGCCCTCGGGGAAAAGAAGACGCGGCCACCCCCCTCGGCCGCGTCTTCCATTTTTAGCGCGACGCCGCATTTCGCCAATCCGCCTGCTTCAGGACCGAACGGCCACGACGCGGTTGGCGCCGGCAAGATCCTGGTAAGTCCTGACGTCGGTAAAACCACATTGGTTCGCAATCGCCGTCACGTCAGCAGCTTGAGTCCCGCCCAGCTCGGCGAGCAACCAACCGCCCGGAGCAAGTAAGCGCCTCGATTCCGGTAGGATTCGTCGATAGGCGTCGAGTCCGTCAATTCCGCCGTCGAGCGCAAGCGAAGGATCGAAGTCGCGGACCTCGCGCGGCAACCCTGCGAGGTCGGCTGTGGGAATGTAAGGCGGGTTCGAGACGATCAGGTCAAATCGCCCTTCGAGGCCACTCGTCCAGTCGCCAACTCGAATCTCCGCCCTGGAGAGACAGACCGCACGCCTGAAGATTGCCCCGCGCAACCTCCGCCGCGTCGGCTGAAATATCGACGCCAATGCCGCGCGCGGCGCCGAATTCGGTCAGCAGGGCGCACAACAGCGCGCCGGAGCCAACGCCAAGGTCGAGAATACGCATTGGGTCTTCACGGCGATCACTCAGAATCGAGAGCGCAGCTTCGACGATCGTTTCCGTTTCTGGTCGCGGGTCCAGCACCTGCGGCGTGATGGCGAACGAGAGGCCCCAGAATTCCCGTTTGCCGACGATCCTGGACAAGGGTTCGCCAGCTGCTCGCCGCGCCGCGACTTCTTGAACTTTTGAAGCCGCAGACCCGAGCGGCTCGCGCGGGTCGACAATCAATGCGACAGGCGAGATGCCCGAGGCGGCGCAAAGGCTGATGCGCGCCTCTCGCGCCGGGTTTTCAATTCCGGAGATTTCGAACGCTTTCTCGAGGCTCGCGAGGGCCTCGGAGCGCGCGGTGGAAGCCTCAAGAATGAGGCCGTTCGTCAAGCAACCTGGCCGTGGCAGTGTTTGTATTTTTTGCCTGAGCCGCACGGGCACTGTTCATTTCGACCGACCCGGCCCCATGTCGCGGGATTCTTCGGGTCGCGATCGACCTCGGCGACTGCGGCCGGCGCCGTCAAAAGACCGACCTCCGCCGACGCGGGGAGGGACGCAGAAGTTATATTCATTCTCGCCGGTGGCGGGATCGATGTGTTGATATTGCATGGGCGGCGGCTCCGGCTCGGGTTGCTGGAACCGCACCTCGACCCGCGAGATTTGCGCGATCACGCCTTCATGCCACTGAGTGATCAGTTCTCGGAACAGCTCGAAAGCTTCAGATTTGTACTCGTTCAAGGGATCGCGCTGCGCCATGCCACGCCAGCCGATGACCTGGCGTAGATGATCGAGCGTGACGAGATGCTCGCGCCACAAATGATCAAGCGACTGCAGGATGACCTGCTTTTCGATATACCGCATAACGTCGGGCGTGTTGCGCTCAATCCGCTGCGCATAGGCGTCCTCGGCCGCCTTGTGGAGCCTGGCCGCGACCTCTTCGTCGGCAATGCCCTCCTCCTTGGCCCATGCGTCGACCGGGAGATCGAGGCTCAGCTTGTTCAGGACCTCGCTCTTTAGCCCTGCGATGTCCCAGGCCTCAGGATAAGCGTCGTGCGGAATGTGTTTGGCGACGATGTCGTCGATGACGCCGGTGCGCATATCCTCGATCGTCGAACTCGAGCGATTCCGACGCCATCATCCTGCGCCGGTCTTCGAATATGACCTTGCGCTGGTCGTTCATCACATTGTCGAATTTGAGAATGTTTTTGCGCATGTCGAAATTGCGCGCCTCGACCTTCTGCTGCGCCTTCTCGAGCGCTTTATTGATCCAAGGATGGACAATCGCTTCGTCCTCTTTGAGGCCGAGACGCTTGAGCATCGCGTCCATGCGCTCCGCTCCGAAGATGCGCATGAGATCGTCCTGCAAGGACAGGATAGAACTTCGACCGGCCCGGATCCCCCTGGCGGCCCGATCGGCCGCGCAACTGGTTATCGATGCGGCGGCTTTCGTGCCGCTCCGTGCCGATGATGTAGAGCCCGCCGGCGTCGATCGCCTTCTGTTTGAAGGCAGCGACCTCCGCGCGGATAGACGCCTCATGACCCTCGCGCAAATCCTGCGGCGCGGCGGGATCAATTTCCTGTCTCACCCGCATCTCGACATTGCCGCCAAGCTGAATGTCGGTGCCGCGTCCCGCCATGTTGGTTGCGATCGTGATCGCGCCCGGGAACCCCCGCTTCCGCAATGATAAAGGCTTCCTGCTCGTGGTGACGAGCATTGAGAATCGCGAAATTCTTTGAAGGCTTGCCCGCGCGGGCTGCGGCATAAAGCGCCGTCAATGCGTCAGGCTTGGTGAAATCAATCTTTTTATACCCTTGCCGCTCAAGCACATCGCCAAGTTGCTCAGACTTTTCAATCGATGTCGTGCCCACCAGCATCGGCTGCAAATTAGCGTTGGCGGCTTCGATCTCGCGAACGACGGCGCGCATCTTTTCGTCCGTGGTGCGATAGACTTCATCATCCTCATCAAGACGCGAGATCGGCCGGTGCGTCGGAATCTCGACGACGACGAGCTTGTAGATTTCCGCGAACTCGTCGGCTTCCGTCGAGGCGGTGCCGGTCATTCCGGCGAGCTTCTTGTAGAGGCGGAAATAGTTCTGAAAGGTGATCGAGGCCAGGGTGACGTTCTCGGGCTGGACCGTTACGCCCTCCTTCGCCTCAAGCGCCTGATGCAACCCCTCGGAGTAGCGCCGCCCGGGCATCATTCGTCCCGTGAACTCGTCGACGATCACAACTTCGTCGTTACGGACGATGTAATCCTTGTCGCGTTGGAAAAGCTTGTGAGCCCGGGCCGCCTGATTGAGGTGGTGGACCAGGGTCGCGTTTGACGCCTCGTAGAGCGATCCTTCCTTCATCACGCCGGCCGAGCGCAGCAGGGCTTCAGCGTGCTCGTTCCCCGCGTCAGTCAGGTTGACCGTACGTTGCTTCTCATCGAGCTCGAATTCCTCGCGGGCGAGTTCCGGGATGATCGCATTGACCGAAACGTAAAGACCGGAGCGGTCTTCCGAGGGGCCCGAGATGATGAGCGGCGTCCGCGCCTCGTCAACCAGGATCGAATCGACTTCGTCGACGATGGCGAAGGCGTGGCCACGCTGGACCATCTGCGCCATGTCGTACTTCATGTTGTCGCGCAGGTAATCGAAGCCGAACTCGTTGTTCGTGCCGTAGGTCACGTCGGCGGCGTAGGCCTGCCGGCGCTGATCGTCGTCGAGGCCATGCACGATGACGCCGACCGTCATGCCGAGGAACTGGTAAATCTGACCCATCCACTCGGAGTCGCGGCGGGCAAGGTAGTCGTTCACCGTGACGACGTGGACGCCCTCTCCGGCGAGCGCATTGAGATAAACCGCGGTCGTCGCAACCAGCGTCTTGCCCTCGCCGGTGCGCATTTCGGCGATCGCGCCCTCGTGCAGCACGAGCCCGCCCATGAGCTGGACATCGAAGTGGCGTTGCTTGAGCGTTCGCTTGGCGGCTTCGCGCACGGCGGCGAAAGCGGGCGGAGTGAGATCGTCGAGCGTCTTGCCGGCCTTGAATTCAGCCCGCAATTCTTCTGTCTTCGCGCGCAGTTGATCGTCGGTCAGGGCCTCGAATTCGGGTTCCAGCGCATTGATGGCGGCGACCATGGGCCGGTAGCCCTTGAGGCGGCGGTCGTTGGACGAGCCAAAGACCCGCTTCATCACGGTGTCGAACTTAAGCGCGCCGAGCATTTTCGACCTTTCCTACCCGCCCCGCTGAAGGGGGTCTTCCGCTTCTTGCCCGGCCAGATGCGAGCGAAGGCGGCGCGGACGATGGCGGCAACAATAAAAAGCGCGAAAAAGGCAAAAATAGCCCATTTTCGCGCAAGCTAAACGGAATTCCAGGTGAGATAGGAGCCGCGCCTCGCCTTGTCAATGATCGCAGCCTCTTCGTAAGACGCACCTTAATGCTGGCATTTCGAGCAGTAGAAAGTCGAGCGCCCGGACTGCGTGATCCTGGCGACGATTCCGCGGCAACTGTTCCGTATACAGGGCAACCCTTCGCGATCGTAGACTTTGAAGACGTGCTGGAAATATCCCAATTCGCCGTTGGCCTGCCGATGATCGCGCAAAGTCGAGCCGCCGGCCTCGACGGCTTCCTCGAGCACGTCGCGGATCGCCTTGGCGACCGCCGTCGCGGCCTTGGTGGGGCCGCCGCGCGCATTCGCCAGGATGCTCGCCGGCTTCGATGGCGAGAGACCCGCGCGAAAGAGAGCCTCGGACACATAGATGTTGCCGAGCCCAGCGATACGCTTCTGGTCGAGCAATCCGGCTTTGAGAGACGTGCGGGAGCCGGCGAACAGCTTCGCCAGGGAATGCGCATCAAATTCGGGCGCTAGCGGCTCGGCGCCGAGGCCGCGCATCCTCGGATGCTGGTCGAGCGCCTCGGTCGACGCGAGGTCCATGAAACCGAAGCGCCGGGGATCGTTGTAGGTGACGACCCAGCCGTTATCGAGGACGAAGAACGACATGGTCGTGCTTTGGATCCTTCGAGCGTTCGTGATGGAACTTGCCGGGCGTTGAAACCGCCGTCTTTTCCATGCGGAACGAGCCGGACATGCCCAAATGCGCGATCAGGGTCTCGCCGCTGTCGAGCTCGAACAGAAGATATTTGGCGCGACGCGCCACCTCGACGATGCGCCGTCCGGTCAGCCGCTTCGCGAACGAAGGGGGAAACGGGAAGCGGATGTCCGCCCGCCGCAATTCGACCTGGTCGATCCGGGCGCCGCGCATAACGGGCGCCAGGCCGCGGCGTACCGTCTCGACTTCGGGCAGCTCAGGCATCGCGGGAGCCTTGGCTCACGGAAAGAAAAGCCGGTCTGGCCGGCGCTGCCAAAGGGATGGTCATCGCCCCGCTAAGGTAAGCCCGCGTCGGTCGCCGCTTCAATCGGCGCCCGACGGGCGGCCTTCGTCCGCCTCGCGAGCGCGGCAAGTAAGCGTCAGTAAAACGCGCATAAGCGTTAGTAAAAGTGCTAGCGTTTACTAGCGTTTATTTTTTGGAATCGGGACTTTTCAATGGGTTACATGCGATTGGAGTCAAAAAATTCTCGACCCTTTGAAGGCCGGCCGCAAAGCGTATGAAGCGGCCTTTTTCTCTCTCTCCTCCCTCGCATCGGCCGACCGACAAGGCACCAAACCGGAATTGAAGCCAAGAACGACGATAGCACTAACTTCTGATTACCTAAATAATTTACTGGTCGCAAGTTTGGCGGCGCCCGTGACACGAAGGCTGTCGAGGCGGACGGCGGCCGGGAGCCTCGATCAGCGATCGCGGCGACAATCGCGGCCTAGTGGATCTCCGGATCCGCCGTCGCCGCGCCGCGCTCCAGAAAGTCAAAGTCGCACCCTTCATTCGCCTGGCTCACATGCTCCGAGAACAGGCGCCCGTAGCCACGGCCGTAGCGAGGGGGGGGCCGCTTCCAAGCCGCGCGGCGCCGCTCGAGCTCTTCATCGCTGACCTGCATGCTCAAGCGGCGGCCGGGGATGTCCAGTTCGATGACGTCGCCGTCGCGCACCAGAGCCAGCGGGCCGCCGATGAAGGATTCCGGCGCCACATGCAGTACGCAGGCGCCGTAGCTGGTGCCGCTCATGCGTGCGTCGGAGACGCGAACCATGTCGCGGACGCCCTTGGCCAGCACCTTTTTCGGGATCGGCAATTGGCCCCATTCCGGCATGCCCGGCGCTCCAATCGGCCCGGCGTTCTTGAGGACAAGGACCGAATTCTCGTCGACATCGAGGTCCGGATCGTCAATGCGCGCGGCCATGTCGTTATAATCTTCAAATACGACTGCCTTACCCGCATGTCTGTGCAGGTGAGATTCGGCCGCGGGCGGTTTGATGATCGCGCCATCGGGAGCCAGATTGCCGCGCAGGACGGCGAGGCTGTCGGACGCGACCAGCGGATTGTTCAAGGGCCGAATGACATCTTCGTTGTAGATCGCCGCCCGCTCGACATTGTCGCCGATCGTCGCCCCATTCACGGTGCGCGCTCCGCTCCTCAGCCTCCCACCGATCGCCAATTGCTTGAGCACTGCGGGCAAACCGCCGGCGTAGTAGAAGTCCTCCATGAGATAGGCGCCGGAAGGCCGGATGTTGGCGAGCAGCGGCGTCTCCCGCGCAATTCTGTCGAACGCCTCCATATCGAGCTTCAGACCGGCGCGGCGCGCAAGCGCGATCAGATGCACGACAGCGTTGGTCGAGCCGCCGATCGCGAGGACGGCGGAAACGGAATTGTGGATCGAATCCTCCGTGATCAGATCCGACGGTTTCAGATCGTCCCAAATCATGTCGACGATGCGTTTTCCCGTGCGCGCCGCCATGACGGCATGGCGCGAGTCGGCCGCAGGGATCGAGGCCGCTCCGGGCAACGTCATTCCGAGCGCCTCGGCGGCGCTTGTCATCGTCGAGGCGGTGCCCATCGTCATGCAGTGACCAGGCGAGCGCGCGATGCCCTGTTCGATCTCGCCCCAGTCCTCGGAAGTGATCGTGCCGGCGCGCAATTCCGCCCAGTATTTCCAGACGTCGCTACCCGAGCCCAACGCATTGCCGCGCCAATTGCCGCGCAGCATCGGACCCGCAGGCATGAAAATCGCCGGGAGATTCATCGAGATCGCGCCCATGAGCAGCGCGGGCGTGGTCTTGTCGCAGCCGCCCATCAGCACCGCGCCGTCCGCAGGATAGGAGCGCAACGCCTCCTCCGCCTCCATCGCCAGAAAGTTACGGTACATCATGGTCGTCGGCTTTTGGAATGGTTCGGACAAGGTCATCGCTGGCAATTCGACCGGAAAGCCGCCCGCTTCCCATACGCCGCGCTTCACCTCTTCGACACGCTGCTTGAAGTGTGAGTGGCAAGCGTTGATGTCGCTCCAGGTGTTGATGATCCCGATCACCGGCTTGCCGGCGTAGTCGGCGCGTTCGTAGCCCATCTGCGCCGTGCGCGAGCGGTGGCCGAAAGAGCGCATGTCGTTCACGCCGTACCAGCGATGAGAGCGAAGGTCTTCCGGGCGCTTACGGGCCATTGTCGAACTGTCCTTTTTTGGGATGGGCTGAGCGGTGATCCTACATCAAGCTCGGCAGGTAAAGCGCAATGGAGGGAAACGCGATCAAGATCACGAGCCGCAGCATGTCGGTCGCGATGAAGGGCAGGACGCCCTTGAAGATGGTGGCGAAGCTCACGTCTTTGACCGCCGTCTTGATGACGAAGACATTCATGCCGACGGGCGGATGGATCAGGCCGAGTTCGACCGTCATGACGATGATGATCCCGAACCAGATCGGATCGAAGCCGAGCGCCGTAACGACCGGGAAGACGATCGGCACAGTCAGAATGATCATCGCCATGGCGTCCATGAGACAGCCGAGGACGAGATACATGAGCATGATCAGCGCGAGCACGCCGTAGCGGCCGACGCCGAGGCCGGTGAGGAATTCGGTCAGTTTCTGCGGCATTTCGGTGACAGTGAGGAAATAGCCGAACAAGAGCGCGCCGATCAGAACGGTGAACACCGCGGCGGCGGTGCGCGTCGCCTGCAACAGCGCCGCGAGCACGCCGGCGGGTTTGAGCTTTCCTCGCGCGACGGAGATCAGAAACGCGCCGCACGCGCCCACTCCGCCCGCTTCGGTCGGCGTGAACAGGCCGCCGTAAAGCCCGCCGATCACGAACCCGAACAGCACGAGCGCCGCCCACACGTCGCGCAGCGACCGGATCCGCTCGCCCCAGTCGCTGCGCGGACCAGCCGGCAGAAAGCCCGGCCGCACGATGCCGATGGCGGCGATCGTCATCATGTACATAGAGACAGCGAGCAGCCCGGGAAGAATGCCGGCGATGAACAGCTTGCCGATGTCCTGCTGGGTGATGAGGCCATAGACGGCGAGCACGGTCGAGGGCGGAAAGATCGCGCCGAGCGTGCCGCCAGCGGCGATCACGCCGGCGGCGAAGGATTGCGGATAGTCGTATCGCCGCATCTCGGGATAGGCGACGGTGGCGAAAGTCGCAGCGGTCGCGACCGACGAACCGCTGATCGCGGCGAAGCCGGCGCAGGCCGCGATCGTCGCCAGGCCCAGTCCGCCGCGCCAATGGCCGATGAAACTGTTCGCCGCGCGGAACAATTCGCGGCTCATGCCAGAAGCTGAGACGAACGCGCCCATCAGCAGGAACATCGGGATGACGCCGAAGGTGTAATCGGTGACCGTCCGCATCGAGGTCTGCCCGACCATCTTGAGCGCCGGAGCGAGGCCGACGATCGCGGCATAGCCGACCACGCCGACGAGACCCATCGCCATGCCTACGGGAACCCGCAGCAGAATCAGCCCGAACAAAGCGACGAAGCCGAGCGCGGCCGCCGCGTTGGAACTCATCGCCTCCGCCTCATTCCACGGCCTTGGCGATCGGTTCGGAACTGAGTTTCTCGGGGTGAAATATGAGTCGCCAGGTGCGCACGGCGATGAGGATCACGGCGGACACGTCGCCGGCCCAGGCGACAGCGAAGAACGGCCATGTCGGCAGATGAAGATCGTAGGTCAAAACATGGTCGGCGCGCGTGGAGCGCACTTTGTCGAACAGCATTGCAGTCTGAACCGTGACGACGAACAAAAGCACCAGCGTCGCGAAAATGTCGATCATACGTTTGCCGCGCGGGCCCGCCGCCGCCCACACGAGGTCGACCGTGATGTGACCGCCGCGATAGCTCGTCGCCGCAATGCCCCAGAAGATGAGAATTCCGAGCAGCAGGCGGCCGAAATCGTAGGAATCGGGAATGGACGTGTTGAACAGATAGCGGAGCAGGACGGAAACGAAGATGTCGATGGCGACAATGCCGATGAACGCCGCGGCGGCGAGCTCGATGCCGTCGATGAATCGGTCCATCGCATTGCCAGTTGTTCCCGCGCGCCGACCCTCGGCTGCGGTCATGGACCCGCGCCGTATTTGGCGATGCTGGCATTAAGCTCGCCGAGTACGGCATCCGGATCGGCGCCCACCTGCTTCACGGCCGCCGCCCAGCTTGCTTTCAGCGGCTCGACTGTCGCGCGCCAAGCCTCCATCTGGTCGGGCGTGAGTTTGGTGAGTTCGTGAGTGGGATCGGCTCTCATCTTGTCACGGCCAGCGGATTCGAAGTCGCCCCAGGGACCGGCGATCTTCACTGCCCAATCGGTCGAGCAATGATCGTCCATAACCTTCTTCTGCGCAGGGCTCATCGAATCGTATCTGTCTTTGTTCATCGAGAAGGTGAACACGGTCGTGTAGAGCGGTGCGTCGATGTGGTGTTTGACGACCTTGTCGATGCCGAACAGGTAGAGCGAGCCCCAGGGGAAGGTGATGGCGTCGGCGACGCCGCGCTCGAGAACTTCGCGCGCCTCAGGAGCCGAGGCCTGCACATTCGTGCCGCCGAGCTTGGTGACGAGTTCGGCAATCGTGCTCTGCGCCGGGCGCACCTTTGCGCCGCGTAGATCCTGCGGCAGAACGATTTTTTTGCGGGAGTGCAGCGCGCCAGGATCGTGAATGAAGGCGAAGCAGAAATGCGTGTCCTTCATTTCCGCGCCCGCATATTTGCGATACCAGGAATCGAGCGCGGCTGTCCCCTTTCTTGCGTCGCCGAACATGAACGGCATCTGGCCGATGGCTATGATCGGAAAACGGCCCGGCTGGTAGCCGGGGTTGACGTAAGTGATGTCGGCGATGTCGTCGCGCGCCATGTCGTAATGATCGAACGCCTTGCCGAGTTGTTCAGATGGAAAGACCGTGATCTTGATCGTGCCGCCCGAGGCCTTCGCGATATCTTCGCCCCAGGCTTTGGCCGCGCTGGTCAGCGGGTGCGCGGGCGGGACCCAGAGCGATAGCCTGAGATCGACCTCCTTATCCTGAGCGAAGGCGGGGACGACGATTCCGAACGCAAGAGCGAGTGCGAGCGCCGGCGCCGCGCAGAATCGGCGAACGGCCCAAAGGCGTGTGCAGACGGCCCCGGGCGCGGTCAATCTGAACATGTCTCCTCCGAAGAGCGCATCGGGTTAGCGGATCATCTCACAGGCCTGGGCGCGGATCGTCAAGCGCGACCGCCAGGAGCGCCATTGGGTCGGCCTCAGACCTTTCTGTTCTTCGCGTCCCAGTTGCGCTCGAGGTTGGCGATCAGCGCCGGGCTGAAGTGACAATACGCCTGCTCGCGGGCGTAGACGGAGGCATAGCGTCGGAAAAGATCGAGCGGCTCCTGGCCAACTCTGATGGCGCGGCGATTGCCGATGGCGCTGACCGCGCCGGCGCTGGTGAGCCCCTCGACGACGCGATCGACCGCAGCATCCATCTCAGCTGCGGGCGCGATTTCGTCACAGATGAGTCGACCTTCAGGACTGTCGCACTCGAGCCGACGCTCGTAGAGAATGGCTTGCCGCGCCATGCGGTCGCCGACGAAGCGCGGCAGACGCAAATTGGAAAAGCCTGGGATGATTCCTTCCTTGCGCGCAGGCAGAGTGAGGAACGCGTCCGACGCGGCGAGGACGTAGTCCATACACAAAATGGACTGGCAATGGCCCCCGATCGCGAACGTGTCCAGCGCGGCGATCCACAGCTTTTCTGTCCCGCGTCCGTTCACGTCGTCCGGGACACTCTCCGGCGAGGCGACGCCGCGCAGGAGCTTGTGCACGTAGCCGAGGTCACGGATCAAAAACCAAAGGAAGGGAATCTTGCCGAGATAGAGATGGGTGAGATTGATGCCCGCGCCAAAAATACGCTTGCCACGATATTTCTCGTTGTCCACCGCAACGCCGCGCATGACGGCGATCTCTGTCGTCCGGTCGAGCGTCGCGACGTCGACGGCGAGCTCGGTCTGCGCGAGGGTGGTGTCGTCCTCGGCGTTGAGGAAACGCGGATTGATCATGTCGAGATGGACGGCCTTGCCGCGTCGGGTGAGGCGCGCGGCGCCGAGATCGAGCGAGCCGCGTTCGGCGAATTCGGCAACAAGCGCAGCGCTTTCCGGGCGCGGCAGGAGCATGGCGTGACAGAGATGTTCGCCGATGCGCGGACGCGAGAGCACATGGGCGAAGAACAGGCCCTGGTCGATCTCGGCGCCGTCCTTGTCGCCCTGCCGATGAGCGGCTTCCGCGTCGACCTCGTCTCGTGCGGGGACCAATCCCGGAACGATCTTCGCCGCGGCGTAGACGAGGTCGTCGAGGCGCCGGAACGTCGAGCCGCGCTCCGTCAGGCGATCGTAGACCTGCTCGACATGAGCGGCGAGGAACGATTCGCGAGACGCGTGCGCGTCCGACAACAACGCCTCCGCAGCCGCCCGTTCCGCGTCGTTCCGCTTCGACTTCGCCGGCAGCCTCCCAAGGAGAGCCGCCGAGCGGCGCCAGAAGGCGCCGTACGCGCGAGCGTCGGGCTCGAACTCGCCAGTCGTGATCGGGAAGGACTCGGACCATTCCCGCGCGTCATGCTCAGGCAGGCCAGCGGCGCACAATGGCCCCAGAGCGGATTCCGTCGCCGGCGTCATGCTTTTGGCCTCTTGTCGATAACGTGCTTCGCCTTGCCGAGCGACCGCTCGATCTCACCCGGCTTGAGCACGCTCACCTTCGCGTTGATGCCGATATGCGCCTTCATCGCGTGTTCGAGTTCGCTGGCGCCTCGTGCGCGCGCCTCGTCGAGATCGGCCGGCGATCGAGCCTCGACCTGAACCTCCAGATCGTCCAGCCGGCCTTCGCGGGTCAGGATGAGCTGGTAGTGCGCGGAAAAGCTGGGAATCCCTAAGATCAGCTCTTCGATCTGAGTTGGAAACACATTGACGCCGCGCACGATCATCATGTCGTCCGTTCGGCCCGAAATTTTTTCCATCCGTCGCATCGAGCGTGCGGTCCCAGGCAAGAGACGCGTGAGATCGCCAGTCCGGTAGCGGACGACCGGCATCGCTTCCTTGGTCAGCGAGGTAAACACGATCTCGCCAAAAGCGCCGTCGGGCAGGACGGCGCCGGTCGCGGGATCGACGATCTCGGGATAGAAATGATCCTCCCAAATATGGAGGCCATCCTTGGTCTCCACGCATTCGCCCGCGACGCCAGGGCCGATCACTTCGGACAGGCCATAGCTGTCGAGCGCGTCCATATCGAACGCCTCTTCCAGTTCGTTGCGCATCGCATTGGTCCACGGCTCCGCGCCAAAGCTGCCGAGCTTCAACGAGGAGCGTCGCGGGTCGAGCCCCTGGGCGCGAAACTCGTCGACGAGGCACAAGGCGTAGGACGGGGTCGCGAATCAGAATGTCGGGCGCGAAATCATTGATCAACTGGACCTGCCTTTCGGTCATGCCGCCGGAGATCGGGCACGAGCGTGCAGCCGAGCCGCTCGGCGCCGTAGTGATAGCCAAGGCCTCCGGTGAAGAGGCCGTAGCCATAGGCGTTATGCGCCATCATGCCCTTGCGGCCGCCGGCGGCGCGGATCGTCCGCGCCACCATGTCGCTCCACATGGAGAGATCGTTGCGGGTATAGCCGACCACCGTCGGCTTTCCGGTCGTGCCGGAGGACGCGTGGACGCGCGCCAGCTGATCCTTCGGCACGGCGAAAAGACCGAACGGATAATTGGCCCTGAGGTCCGACTTGGCGGTGAAGGGAAAGCGCTTCAGATCCTCGAGGGTGCGGAAGTCGTCCGGATGAACGCCGTGCTGATCGAACTTGGCGCGCATTGCCGGGACGTCGTCATAGACGCGCCGCAGCGTGACCGCGAGCCGGCGCGTCTGCAAAGCGGCGATCTCGTCGCGGGAGGCCGTTTCGATCGGATCGAGCAGGCTTTTGTCCGGCGCCTCCCCAAGCCTCATGAGAGCGACCTGGTGAGGCGGACACGGCCTGACGGGATACGCACCGTCCCGACCGCGCGCGGCTCCATCGATCCCGGCATATCTCCCCCCTATCGCGCGCCGAGTTGATCCGGCGTCGCCCCATCTCATAGCCAAGGCCGCAACTCGTCAAGCCGGACGGTGGGCCAAAGCCAGCTTGTCCGCCCGGCGCCGCAGCCCGGCGCAAACCGATTATTGCGCCAGGAAACTCAGAAGCGTCTCGTTGAAGGGCTGCGTCGCTTCGAGATGCCCGAGATGGCCGACGCCCTCGAACACCTTCACTTTCGCATTCGCCATGCGCGCCGCGAGCGCTTGCGCGAGATCGGCGTTCTTGCCCATTTTGTCGCGCAATTCAGGGGGCGCGAACGAACGCCCCGGCGCGTTGTGGTCGTTGGCGCCCATGATGAACAGGGTCGGCCGATCGATGAGCGGGATCTCGTGCGCCACTGGCTGGGAATAGATCATCTGATAGGAAGCGACGAACGACTTGAGCCAGCGCGGATATTCGCCGCTCTCCTTGATCTGTTCGCGCAGTTGGACGAACGGCTCGATCGCGCTCGACGGCAGGCTCAGCGCATAGTTGGTCATCAGTTGTTTGCGATAGCCGTCCGCACTCAGCGCGCGTTCGTTGTTGGCGAGCGTTTCGTCCGTGACCGGGGGCGCGTAAAGGCGATAGTCCTCGAGGCCGATCGGCGAGTAGAGAACGAGATGGTCGATGCGCGAGCCATAGGCGCGCGCCAGGCGGACCGCGAGCATTCCCCCCATCGAATGGCCAACCAGGTCGAAGCGGTCCACATGGAGACTATCGATGAGCGCGATGGTGGCGCGCGCCATATCGTCGAAACTGTAAGCGAAAGTGGGCTTGGATGACTTGCCGAAGCCGATCTGGTCAGGGGCGACGACCCGATAGCCGGCCTCGGTCAGCGCCTTGATGGTGGGTTCCCAGTAGCTCGCCGGGAAATTGCGCCCATGCAGAAGGACGACGGTCCGCCCATTGGGTGGCCCAACGGGCGGCGCATCCATATAGGCAAGGCGCAAATCCTCGCCCTGAAGCGTTATCGGCATGAAATGGACGGGATAAGGGTAAGGAAATCCTTCGAGCGCGATGCCCATCGCCTCGGCGCGGACCGCTTGCGGGGCGAACGCGACGAACAGGGCCATGGTGATGAACAAGCAATGGACGAGTGCGCGGCGTAGCAACATGGCGAACCTTCGACGGCAGGGGGATTTCATTATCCCGGAAATCGCTACTCTTCGAATGACGACAACATCAAGGCGCTCGCTTCGTGGCGCGCCACTGAGGACAATGAACCCGCGTCCACGCTCTTGTCTGACCAGGCGATCTGGGCGACGATTGCACGCATCGTCCGCCAGTCGGGGGCCTGAGCGGCAAGGAGTACACAGATGAGCCCGCGGACGCCCGAATTGACGGAGCCGTCCCCGACCGCGCCCGAGCCACAAGATGGCGACGCTCGCCGCTTCACCCGACGGAGCTTGTTCGGAGCGAGCGCAGGGCGCGGCGGCTGCGGCGATCGTTTCCCGCCCGGCTCTGGCGCAAGAGGGCGACAACCTGCCGCCCTCGGTCCCGGAATGGCAGCTCCAACCGGGCGAGGAGACGCTGAGTCAGCCTTATGGCCGGCCGTCCAAGTTCGAAGCCAATGTCGTGCGCCGTTATCGTCAGGGCTTGCCCGAGCCGCCGACGCGCTTGTCGTCGTTCAGCCTGACGCCGCTCCAGGACCTGCACGGAATCATCACCCCGAACGGCCTGCATTATGAGCGCCACCATGGCGGGGTTCCGACGATCGACCCGTCCGAGCATCGGCTGATGGTGCATGGATTGGTGCGAGCGGCCGCTCATCTTCACCATGGAGGACGTGACGCGATTTCCATCCGTGTCGCGCATTCACTTCCTCGAATGTTCCGGCAACACCCAAAACTGGGGCGCGCCAAAGGCCGAACTGACGGCGCAGGACACCCACGGTCTGCTCTCGTTGCTGCGAATGGACCGGAGTTCCGTTAGCGACCGTGCTGGCGGAAGCGGGCGTCAAGCCTGAGGCGAAATGGATGCTGGCCGAAGGCGCCGACGCAGCGTCGATGACGCGCAGCATTCCGATCGAAAAGGCGCTCGACGACGCATTGCTCGCCTATGCGCAAAACGGCGAGCGGCTGCGGCCCGAGCAGGGCTATCCGCTCCGCTTGCTGCTGCCCGGATACGAGGGCAACACCAACGTCAAATGGCTTCGGCGGCTCAAACTTGGAGCGGAGCCGTTCCAAACGCGCGAGGAGACCTCGAAATACAGCATGCTCATGCCCGACGGTTCGGCGCGCCAGTTCAACCTGGTTATGGAGGCGAAATCGGTCATCACCTTTCCGTCTGGCGGACAGCGTCTCACCGCGCCTGGATTCTACGAGATCTCCGGCCTCGCCTGGTCGGGATCCGGAAAGGTCGCCCGCGTCGAAGTGACGACGGACGGCGGCGCATCCTGGCGAGACGCCGCGCTACAAGAGCCGATCATGTCGAAGTGCCTGACCCGGTTTCGCGCACCCTGGAATTGGGACGGCGGCCCGGCGACGCTTGCGAGCCGCGTCACCGACGAGACGGGCTATGTGCAGCCGACCCGTGAGGCGCTCCTGAAAGTGCGCGATGTGCGTTCCTACTATCATTACAACGCAATTCAGAACTGGAGCGTTGCGGCCAGCGGCGCAGTGACCAATGCCGGATAGAATTCGACGCGTGGCTCTCGCAATCGCCGCGATTTTTGTGTCCGGCGCCGTTTCTGCCGCCGACCGCTACGACCTTGGCCGACCAGCCACGCCCGCTGAGATTGCCGGCTGGGACATTGACGCGTCTCCCAGCGGCGCCGGGCTGCCGCCGGGACACGGCGACGTTCGGCAGGGCGAAGCGATCTTCGCGGCGAAATGCGCGAGTTGTCATGGCGCCCATGGCGAGGGCAAGCCGATGGATCGCCTCGTCGGCGGAATCGGCACGCTGCATGACAAGAAGCCGGAAAAGACCGTTGGCAGTTTCTGGCCCTATGCGACGACATTGTTCGACTATGTCCGCCGCGCCATGCCGCTCAACGCGCCGCAATCCCTCACGCCCGACGAAGTCTACGCCGTTTCGGCTTACGTGCTGTTCCTCAACGGGATTGTCACGCAGAACACGACGCTCGACGCAGACACCCTCGCCAAGATCAAGATGCCGAACCGCGACGGCTTCGTCAGCGCCTATCCGACGCCGAGCGCAAGCGCCAAACCGTAGCGCACGAAATGCTGAACGGGCCACGCCTTGGCGCCCCGTCGCAGCCCGGGTAGACTCGATCGAAAGAAGCGCTTCGTGGCGCCACCAAGGGAGGATGATATGGCTGACATCACGAGGCGGCGAGTCTTGCAGTCCGGCGGCGCTGCGGGATTGCTGCTCATGCCAGGCGTTGCGCGCGCCGAACCCGCCTGGAACGGCCCCGCGCCGGAATCCGGCGCTTCAATCCGAGTTTTGCGCTGGAAGCAGTTCATCCAGGCGGAGTTCGACAGTTTCGTCGCCAACACCAAGAAATTCACCGAGAAGACCGGCGTCAAGGTGCGCGTCGACGCGGAAAGCTGGGACGACATCCGACCGAAATCGGCGGTCGCCGCCAATGTCGGCGCTGGACCCGACATCATCATGGGCACGCTCGACGACCCGTTCAAGTTCAAGGACAAGCTGCTCGATCTCACCGATCTCGCCGAATATATCGGAGCCAAGTCTGGCGGCTGGTATCCGGTCGCGCGCAAGTACGGGACGAGCGGAAATCGCTGGATCGCGCTGCCGCAAGGCGCGAGCGGCGGCTGCCTCAACTATCGCATCAGCACGATGCACGCAGCCGGCTTCGATGAGTTCCCCAAGGACACCGCCGGTCTTCTCAAGTTGTGCCAGGGTCTCAAAAAGGCCGGCAAGCCTCCCGGCTTCGCCCTCGGCCACGCAACGGGCGACGCCAACGGTTGGGCGCAATGGTGTTTATGGGCGTTCGGCGGAAAGACCGTCGACGACAAAAACAATGTCGCGATCGATTCCCCAGAGACGGTCGCCGCTCTTGAATACGCCAAGCAGCTCTATGCAACCTATATCGACGGCGTGTTGTCGTGGCTCGATCCGAGCAACAACAAGGCCTTCCTCGCCGATCAGATCGGCCTGACCTTGAACGGCATATCGATCTACACCGTCGCCAAGAACTCGCCCGATCCGGCGCTGAAGGCGATCGCCGCCGACATGGATCACGCCAATATGCCGATTGGTCCGGTCGGAAAGCCGACCGAGCAGCAGAACATCCTCAACACCTATGCGTACACCTACAGCAAGTATCCAAACGCCGTCCGCGAATATCTGCGCTTCATGTGGGACAAAGATCAGGTCGACACTTGGGAGACCCAATCGAACGGATATATCGCCCCGCCATTGCCGGCTTGGAACGACAATCCGGTCTGGACGGCCGATCCGAAGGTGACCCCGTTCCGGGACGTCCTGAAATACGCGCTCGATGACGGCTATTCGGGCGCGCTCGGAAATGCGTCGGCGGCAGTCATGGGCGATTTCGTGGTGGTCGACATGTTCGCCGAGGCGTGCACGGGGAACAAGTCGGCCAAAGACGCGGCGCACGACGCAGCCGAGCGGGTGAAACGATACTACAACGCCTGAACGAAGACGCGCGGCGACAACACGCGACGACAAAGGGGGAGGCCAGCATTCGCCGAATTGACGTACCGCCGCGCGACGGCCGAGACGGCTGCTGATGGCTTCGTTGACACCGGTTCAACGAACGGCGCGGGCGATCCCGGCGCGGCAGCGGCTTGCCTTTCGTCTGCTCGACGACCGCAATGTTCTTGGCCTCCTCATGATCGCGCCGGCGGCGGCGTTCTTGCTCGTGTTTCTCGCCTATCCGCTCGGCTTGGGCTTCTGGCTCGGCATGACCGACGCCACGATTGGTCAGCCGGGCCGCTTCATTGGCTTCGCCAACTTCATTTCCCTCGCCCACGACCAGATATTCTGGCTCTCGGTATTCAACACGACGTTCTATACGGTCGTGGCCAGCGCGCTCAAGTTTGGCTTGGGCCTCTATCTCGCGCTCTTGCTCAATCGCCGAATGCCGATGAAATCGCTCATCCGCGCGGTCGTGCTGTTGCCGTTTGTCACGCCGACCGTGCTGTCGGCGATCGCCTTCTGGTGGATCTACGATCCGCAATTCTCGATCATCTCCTGGTCGCTCATCAAGCTCGGTCTCATCCACCCAGTACATTGATTTTCTCGGTTCGCCCTGGAACGCGCGCTGGTCGGTGATCTTCGCCAATGTCTGGCGCGGCATCCCGTTCGTGGCGATAACGCTGCTTGCCGGACTTGCAGACGATCTCGCCGTCGCTCTACGAGGCGGCGACGCTCGACGGCGCGGGCCCGTGGCAGCGCTTTCGCTTCGTCACCCTGCCGATGCTGTCGCCGATCATCGCCGTCGTCATGACCTTCTCGGTGCTGCTTACGTTCACCGACTTCCAGCTCATCTATGCGATCACGCGCGGGGGTCCGATGAACGCCACCCAGCTGATGGCGACGCTCTCGTTTCAGCGCGCCATCACGGGGGGAAATCTCGGCGAGGGCGCCGCGATCGCCGACGCCATGGTGCCGTTTCTGCTGGCCGCCATCCTGTTCAGTTATTTCGGACTGCAGCGTCGTCGCTGGCAGCAAGGCTCGCGAGACTAACGATGGCTGTCAGCAGCGACGCGACCGAAGGCCTGGACCATCTCGAGCGACTGCCGCGGCGGCTGTTCACGCTCTATCTTCCGCTCGGCGTCTTCCTGTTCGTCTTGCTGTTTCCGTTCTACTGGATGACGACGACGACCTTTAAGCCGGACGACGAGCTTTACGATTACGCGCGCTTCAATCCCTTCTGGGTCGCCCACCCGACGCTCTCACACATCGAGAAGCTGTTTTTCGAGACGAGCTATCCGTCCTGGCTCATCAACACGATGGTCGTTTCGGTGGCGGCGACGGCAATTTCGCTTGTTTTGCAGCGTCTGCGCGGCCTATGCGATCGAACGCCTGCGCTTTTCCGGCGCGCGCTATGTCGGGCTCGCCATCTTTCTCGCCTATCTCGTGCCGCCCAGCATCCTGTTCATCCCGCTCGCTGCGATCATCTTCAAGATTGGCCTGTTCGACAGCGACTGGGCGCTGATCCTGACCTATCCAACCTTCCTGGTGCCGTTCTGCACCTGGCTGCTGATGGGCTATTTCCGCACGATCCCCTACGAGCTTGAGGAATGCGCGCTGATCGATGGCGCAACGCGGCTGCAGATTCTGTGGAAGATCACTCTGCCGCTGGCGGTTCCCGGCCTGATCTCAGCCGGCATTTTCGCCTTCACGCTGTCCTGGAACGAATTTATTTACGCGCTGACCTTCATCTCGTCGTCGGAGAACAAGACGGTTCCGGTCGGCGCCATCACGGAACTCGTCGAAGGCGACGTCTACCACTGGGGTTCGCTGATGGCGGCGGCGCTGTTCGGCTCGCTGCCAGTGGTGATCCTGTACTCGTTTTTCGTCGAGTACTACGTGTCGAGCCTGACCGGAGCGGTCAAGGAATAGCTGCTGCAGGATGGGATGGACGCCTGCGGAAGGCTTTCCACCCATCCCGTTAATCGGCCGCGCGAGGCGGACCGAGATTACATCGTCATCGCGTCCTTGGTGCATTTCTTGACGAAAGAGGTCATTGCGGCGCCGTGCAGCTTCTTGTCATTGGCCTGTCCCTCGCAAGACGTCTTTTCGCATTTCGTCATGAAGCTGGTCTTGGCGGCGCCGGCGAGCTTTTTGTCCGTCGCCTGTGTCATGCAGGCGTCATCGGCGTAGGCGAGCGCCGGCGCTCCGGCGATGCAGAACGCGAGCGCGACCAGCGCAAACGTCTTGGTCATGGCGTGATCTCCCGAATCAGGCCGCCCATTTGCGGCCATGAAATCAAGCATAACGGCGCGCGCGGGCGCTGGCGAGAGGCCGCCGGGGCTCCTTTTCAGCGGTGGACCACATATCAATCTTCAGCGAAATGTTGCAAAAGCTCCAGCCTCAAAACCCTGCCCGAACCGGAATGGAGCGATGCGGCGCCTGACGTACCGGCTTTTGATCTTGCTCGCCCTGGCGCTGCTCGCGCTCGGCGCGGTCGCGCAGCTTGGCCTCATTCACACTCCCGTTCCCCCGCTCGTCTTCATTGTCGGGGGCGCGATCCTGGGGTTGCTGCTCCTGATCGCGAGGCTTCCGCTCGTCGCTCGCCGACCGATCGTGTTCCTTGTCACGCTGGCTTTCTTGGCGGCGTTGACCGCGGGCCTCGCCTATTTCCAATTTGCGATCAAGCCCGTGATGGTCAAAGGATTCATCAGCGCCGCCTTCGCGCCGAAGCCGACGGCGGTGGCGGCCGAGGCGGTGAAAGCCGAGAAATGGCCCCCTGAGCTGACGGCGATCGGGACGTTGCGCGCCTATCAGGGCGTCCTCATCGCGCCTCAGCAGGCCGGGATGGTGACAGCGAAGCATTTCGAGTCGGGCGAAGACGTCGAAGCGGGCGCGCTGCTCATCAATATCGACAATTCGGTCGAGCAGGCCGACCTCGCCAACGGCCTGGCGCAACTGAAGAACGCCGATGCGACGCTTGGCGCGTCAGAAGACGCTTGTCGCTCAGGGCAATACCCCCCAATCGACCGTCGACACGGCGCTCGCGACCCGCGACTCGGCGGCGGCGACCGTCGAGCGCACGCGCGCCGTCATCGCGCAGAAGGCGATCAAAGCGCCCTTCGCCGGCAGGCTCGGCCTGCGCAACGTCGATCTCGGGCAATATGTCGCGGTGGGCACAAGCCTGGTGACGCTGCAGCAGCTTGATCCGATCTACGCCGACTTTCCCGTGCCCGAGGAGGCGCTGCGCTCGCTCGCCGTCGGTCAGGTCGCCAGCATGACCGTCGACGCCATCCCTGGCCGCAGTTTCGAGGGCAAGATCGAGGCGATCGACGCGCGCGTCAGCGCCGAATCGCGCAACGTCACCGCCCGCGCCGTATTCGCCAATCCCGGACCGCAAGCTTTTGCCCGGCATGTTCGCCAATCTGACGGTCACGACGGGACGAACCCGCCTCCGTGCTGACCGTGCCCCGCACCGCGATCGTTTACAGTCTCTACGGCGACAACGTCTTCGTCGTTACGGCCGCTCCGCATGCGCGTGAGCAAGGTGGTGTAAGCGACAAGGGCGGCGCGAGCGGCCTCATCGTCGAGCGACGCTTCGTGCACGTGGGTCCGGCGCGCGGCGAGAGAATTGCGATCGAGGACGGCTTGAGGGCGGGCGAGCGCGTGGTGACCGCCGGGCAGATCAAGTTGCAGGCCTATATGCCGGTCACGATCGACGAAACGGCCGCGCTTCCGCCGCCCGCCGAAACGCCACGGCCGTGACGGATCGCCGATGAACGCCTTCACCGATCTCTTCATCCGGCGGCCGGTGCTGGCGACCGTGGTCAGTCTGCTTATTCTGCTGGTCGGCGGACTGTCCGCCTACCGGCTTCAGGTGCGGCAGTTCCCCGAGACCTCGAACACCACGATCACCATCACCACGACCTACCCCGGCGCCGCCGCCGACGTCATCAAGGGCTTCATCACGACCCCGATCGAGCAGGCGGTGGCCAGCGCCGAGGGTATCGACACGCTGGTCTCGACCTCGCAGCAGAACACCTCGACCATCACGCTCAATCTGCGTCTCGACGCCAATCCGGACCGGGCGATGGCCGACACCTTGTCCAAGGTCAATCAGGTGCGAGGGCTTCTGCCGCGCGACGCCAACGATCCGGTCGTGGTCAAGCAGACCGGCCAGGGCTTCGCGCTCATGTACCTGTCGTTCAACTCGGAGGTGATGACCCCCTCCCAGATCACCGACTATCTGACCCGTGTCGTCCAGCCACTCCTGCAAACCGTGAACGGCGTCGCCAACGCCCAGATTCTCGGCGGCCAGACTTTCGCCATGCGCATCTGGCTCGACCCGACCCGCATGGCGTCGCTCGGGGTGACCCCGAACGACGTGCGAGCGGCGCTCGCCGCCAACAACTTCACCACCGCCGCCGGCGAGGTCAAAGGCGACTACACCCAGATCAGCGTCAACGCGCTGACCTCTCTCGATAGCGCCAAGGCGTTTGGCCAGTTGGTGATCGCGACCCACGGCGACGCGCTGGTGCGGCTCGGCGACGTCTCGAAAATCGAGCTCGGGCCCCAAAGCGTCGATTCCTCGTCGGTCTTCGACGGCCTCAAGGCGGTGTTCGTCGGCATCTATGGCACGCCCGAAGCCAATCCGCTGACTGTGATCGACGGCGTGCGCGCGATCATGCCGAGCATCCAGAGCCAGTTGCCGGCGGGCTTGAGAGCCACGATCGCCTACGATTCGACCACCTTCATCCGCGCCTCGATCTACGAAGTCGCCAAGACGCTCGCCGAAGCGGCGGCGATCGTGATCGTGGTGATTTTCCTCTTCCTCGGCAATCTGCGCTCGACCTTCATCCCGATCGTCACCATTCCGCTTTCGCTCATCGGCGTGATGATCGCGCTGATGGCGCTCGGCTATTCGATCAATCTGCTCACGCTGCTTGCGCTGGTGCTCGGCATCGGCCTCGTGGTCGACGACGCGATTGTGGTGGTGGAGAACATTCACCGCCACATCGAAGAGGGCATGACGCCCTTCGACGCGGCGATCAAGGGCGCTCACGAGATCGCGCTGCCGATCATCGCCATGACCATCACGCTCGCCGCGGTTTACGCGCCGATTGGCTTTGTCTCCGGCGTGACCGGAGTTCTCTTTCGCGAATTCGCTTTCACTCTGGCGGGCGCCGTCATCGTCTCCGGCTTCATTGCGCTGACGCTCTCGCCAATGATGTGCTCGAAACTGCTCAGCCGCGAGAAGAACGAAACCTGGTTCGCGCGGAAACTGGATAGCGCTTTCTTAAGCCTTCGCCGGGCCTACAAGCGCCGCCTCCACAGCTCGCTCAACTTCCGCGCTCTCACCATGCTGATCCTGGTCGGCGTGCTGGCGCTTGACCGCCGTCATGTACGCCACGACCCCGCGTGAGCTCGCTCCGGAAGAGGACCAGGGCATCCTGCTGTCGCTGATCAAGACGCCGCAGATCGGCAACCTTGACTACACCGAGCAAGCGACGCAGCGGCTGTACGACGGCGTGCGCGCGACGCCAGAAATCTCGCACGTTTTCACCATCAACGGCTCGGCCGGCGTCCGCAACGCCTTTGCCGGCTTTCTCCTCAAACCCTGGGACGAGAGGAGCAGGACCCAGAAGCAGGTTCTGGGCGAGCTCAGCCCGAAATTCCTCGCCGTTCCGCAGGCGCAGGTGCAGGCGTTTTCGCCTCCGGCGCTCCCCGGCTCGACCGGCGGCGCGCCGATGCAATTCGTCATTCGCACCACTGGCGACTATGCGACGCTCGCCGACGTCGCGCTCAAGATGCAGCAGGCCGCGCGCGAGAGCGGCCTCTTCCTGTTCACTGACGTCGACCTCAAGTTCGACACGCCGCAACTCGAGTTCAAGGTCGACGCCGACAAGGCCAACCGCATCGGCGTCAACATGTCCGATGTCGGCACGGCGCTGGCGACCATGCTTGGCGGCAACTACGTCAATCTGTTCAGCCTTTACGGCCGCAGCTATCAGGTCATACCGCAGGCGCCGCGCGAGTTCCGCTTCGATCCCGACTGGCTGACCCGCTATCAGGTGCGCACCAGAAACGGCGAGCTTGTCCCGCTATCGGCGGTGGCGACTGTCTCGGAAAAGGTGCAGCCCAACGCGCTGACCAGCTTCCAGCAGCTCAATTCCGCCACGCTGTCGGGCGTGCCTTTCCCCGGCCACACGCTCGGAGACGCGCTCGATTTCCTGACCGCGAAATCGAAAGAGATTTTCCCGGAAGGCTACACCTATGACTTCCAAGGCGATTCCCGCCAGTACGAGCAGGAGGGCAACGCGCTCGTCTATGTGTTCGTGTTCGCGCTCATCGTCATCTACCTGGTGCTGGCGGCGCAATATGAGAGCTTCCGCGATCCGCTCATCATTCTCATCGCCTTGCCGACGGCTTTGTTCGGCGCCCTTTTGCCGCTCAACATCGGGGGCGTGCTCGGCTTTGCGAGCATCAACATCTATTCCCAGATCGGCCTTGTCACGCTGATCGGCCTCATCTCCAAGCACGGCATCCTGATGGTCGATTTCGCCAACCGGCTGCAGGAGACCCGCGGCCACTCGCGACGCAGCGCAATCGAGGAAGCGGCGGCGGTGCGCTTACGGCCGATCCTGATGACAACCGCGGCGATGGTGGTCGGCATGGCGCCGCTCATCTTCGCCACCGGCGCCGGCGCGGTCTCGCGCTTCAACATCGGCGTCACCATTTTCTTCGGCATGGCGATCGGCACGCTGTTCACCCTGTTCGTCACCCCCGCGGTCTACACGTTCCTCGCGCGCGACCACGCGGCGCTGATGGCGAAAGAGAAGGCGCTCGGGCATCTCAAGGAGGAGGTCGAGGTCGGCTGAGGGATCGCGCGGCCGCTGTCCGGAGCAAGCCGCCTTTGGGTCCATGAGGTTTAAGAGCGGGCGCCGACGACAATTGATTGCAGGAAATCAGAAATTGAGCTAGGCTCGCTCGATGAACAATCTGCTCTTCCTTATGACCGTGGGCCCTGTCTGGGGAGGCGAGCGGCAAAAGCCTCAAGAAAATATTTTCTACGTTTATCCAGCGTAACCCATTGAAAAGGCTCGATTCGGACGAGAGAATCCAAGGAAATCCAAGATAATCCAACACGTACGAGTCTGAGGTTTTGGCAGCGAAAGCGGGACAAACCAAGGAAATCCAAACGGATCGACTGCTCGCTATAATCACAAACTAATACAGTATAATATATCGAAAGCGAATCAAGTCGATGGAAGCAGCGCGCCCGCAAGCCCGTCGATCAGCGCCTTCAGCGTCGCGACGGTCGAGGCGTCGGCCTCGCCGTCGACCCGCGCCGGCCGAAAGTGGCGCTGGAAGGCCGTGACCACCTGCCGGGTCTGGCGGTCGTAGATCCCTGTGATCTCGACCCCATAGCCATAGAGGGCCAGCATCGCCTGCAGCGCCCGCACCGGCGGGCCTTCCTCCTCATGGGCGAATAACGGCGAACCGGTGAGCGGCGCGGGCTCGGTCCAATGGCCGACGCCGTTCCGCCAGAGCGTAGCCCACGGAAAAACTTCCCCCGGATCGCGCTTGCGCGCCGGCGCGATGTCGGAATGGGCAAGGACCCGCTCGGGCGCGATCGCCCAGCGTGCGCAATGTCTCGCGCGAGCGCGATCGTCGCCTCGATCTGGCGGTCAGGAAAGGGCGGCGATCCGCCCTCGTGGCCGGGATTGACGATCTCGATCCCGATCGAGGCCGAGTTCAGGTCGGTTTCGCCCTTCCACGACCCCCTGCCCGCGTGCCAGGCGCGGTCACGCTCCGCGACCAATTGGTCGATCGAGCCGTCTTCCCAAACCGAGATAATGCGACGACACTTCGCAGGCGGGATCGGTCAGCGCCTTCAGCGCGGCCTCGCCTGTCGGCATGCCCGTATAATGCAGGATAAGGCAATTGGGGCCGCCATAGCCTCGCCGCTCGCCATAGTTGGGCGAGGAAACGAAGCGGGCGACGAGCGGACTATCCGGGCAAAGACGCGTCGGTCATGTCCCGCGGCCACAGCCGCGCGCAGGTCGTGAAGGGACCGCGCCATGGCGAGAACTAGCCATGGCGCGCGAAGCTTGGATCGATCAGTACCAGGCGCGGCAGACGCGGTGGCCGTAGCCGTCCCAGCCCCATCGCGCGCAGCGCCCGTGATAGCGAGGCGCCGTGACGGAGTTGCCGATCAGCGCGCCCGTGCCCGCGCCGATAAGGCCGCCGGCAATCGCGCCGCCGGCGCTGCCGCCGGTGAGCGCCGAGCCGATCAGCGCGCCGCCGCCGGCGCCGAGCGCGCCGCCGACCAGCGTGCCCTGTTGTTGTTGGGGCGTGTAGCAGCCCGAAACAGACAGAGCGCCGACGAGCGCCAATGCGGTCAGAGTTTTTTTCATGTTTCCCCCCTTTTGGGTTCAATAGAAAGCGGTGCAGACTCGGTTGCCGTTATAATCGTAGCCAAACTGCGCGCAACGCCCGCTGGGAGCGGTCACGGCGTTTCCAACTAAAGCGCCGGTTCCCGCGCCAATCAAGCCCCCAGCGATGGCGCCGCCCGCGCTGCCGCCGGAAACCGCCGATCCGATCAGCGCGCCCGTGCCCGCGCCGATCGCGCCGCCGGCAAGCGTGCCGGTCTGCTGCTGTTGCGTCTGGCAGGCCGAAAGCGAAAGGGCGCCGACCAAGCCCAGCGCCAGAGCGAGAGTTTTTTTCATGTTTCCCCTTTTGCCTCAATAGAACGCTGTGCAGACCCGGTTGCCATTGTAATCATAAGCCCATTGCGCGCAACGGCGCGGCGGCGGTCCGCCATAGTAACCACCGGGCGGAGGCCCGCCATACCCGCCATAATAGCCGGACGGCGTCGCGGCCGAGCCGATCAGCGCGCCTGAGCCGGCGCCGATCGCGGCGCCGGCGAGCGCGCCGCCCGCGCTGCCGCCCGACACCGCCGAACCAATGAGAGCGCCGGTGCCCGCGCCCAGCGCGCCGCCGACGAGCGCGTTCTGCTGCTGGGGCGTCTCGCAGGCCGAGACGGTGACAGCGGCGGCAAACGCCAGCGAAAGGGCCAAAATTCTTTTCATGCGATGCAAACTCCCGTCCGTCTCATCCCGAGAACCCCCAAACTCTTCGTTACGTCTCGACCCTTAGACCGAAAAATGAGGCGACCGAAGCAACACCAGTCCGCTTGAGCGCCACAATCCCATAATTCGGGCAAGGCTTCAATGAACAAGCAGGCTCATTGGTTCCCCGCCTCCGGCTTGGAAAGTCTTGTTTATGCTTGACCGCCCTTGCCTCGGCCCCCTATGCGTCCTCCGCCAGTCGGCCGGACGGCCGCCGTTTGAAAAACGGAGGAAAGTCCGGGCTCCATACGGATACGGCGCCGGATAACGTCCGGCGGGGGCGACCCCAGGGAAAGCGCCACAGAAAGCAAACCGCCGGATCGCTGGCCGCAAGGCCGTCAAGCGAGAAGGCAAGGGTGAAAGGGTGCGGTAAGAGCGCACCGCGCGGGCGGCAACGTCGGCGGCATGGCAAGCCCCGCCGGGAGCAAAACCGAATAGGAGCGACACGCGGCGCTTCCAGCGCTGCAAGGCCTTGTCCGTTGGCCCCGCCGCTCGGGTTGGTTGCTTGAGGCGCCCGGTGACGGGCGTCCCAGAGGAATGGCCGTCACGTCGGGGCGATGAGCCCCGGCCATACAGAACCCGGCTTACAGGCCGACTGGCGTTTGCTTTGCTTCTCGTTCAAACTCGGTGCAATCGGACCCCTCTTCCACGAAAGTGCAATGATGCTGCGGGCTGACAAAGTCGTTCCGGCCGGCCATTGGTCGGGCGCTCCGGCGGATACGGTCGTGCTCGACTTCGACGCACGTTATCGCCGGCGCGTCACCATGACCGGCGTCGGCGGGCTCGAATTCCTGCTCGATCTCGCGGAAGCGACAATGCTGCGCGGCGGCGACGGGTTGCGGCTCGAGGACGGGCGCGTGGTCGAAGTGGTCGCCGAGCCTGAACCGCTGGCGGAAATCCGGGCCGCCGACCCGCTGGCCCTGACCCGCGTCGCCTGGCACTTCGGCAACCGCCATCTGCCGACCGAAATAATGCCGAAGGCGCTGCGCATCCGCCGCGATCCGGTGATCGAGGCGATGGTCGAGGGTCTGGGCGCCCGCGTGATCGCGCTCGAGGCGCCGTTCAATCCCGAAGGCGGCGCCTATGTGAAGGCCGAGGGCGGCGCGCCCGACGCCCACCACCACGGCCATGATCACGCGCATCACGACCACGACCATCATCACGACCACGACCATGCGACGACCACGATCACGGTCACGCCGGCTGCCATCATCCAGATCACCAGCACGACCATGGGCATCGCCAATGACCTTGAAGCAGATCGCCCTGAGCTCCCCATGACGGCTGCGCGTCGGTGACCATCTCGGGCTTTCCGCCGTCAGACGCATCTGACGCCGACGCGGCATTGCTGCCCCTGATGCTCTGGCTGTCGCCGGCTTTCCCGGTCGGCTCGTTCGCCTATTCGCAAGGATTGGAATGGGCCGTGGAGAGCGGCGACATCCACGACGCCCGTTCGCTCGGCGGTTGGTTGGTCGATCTCCTGACCTTCGGCGCCCCGCGCGCCGACGCCCTCCTGTTCGCGGAATGCTTTCGCGCGGCGATGGCGGAAGATTGGGAAGCCCTCGCGGAGGCGAACGAGCTCGCCATCGCGCTCGCCAATTCCGCCGAACGTCGCCTGGAGACCACGTCTCAAGGCGCGCGCCTTTGTCCTCGCCGCTCGCGCCGCCTGGGATTGCGAGCCTCTGCGTCAGCTTTCCCTCGAGGAGCGCGTGGCCTATCCGGCGGCGGTCGCCTCGGCTGCGGCGGGTCACGGGCTTGCCGCTCGAGGCGAGCCTTCAGGCCTTCATTTTGGCCCAGATCGCCGCCGCCGTCTCTGCCGTCGTGCGCCTTGGGCCGATCGGCCAGACCGACGGCCAGAAGATCCAGGCGACGCTCATCCCCCGCATACGCGCGCTCGCTCGTGAGGCGTCGGGCTCCAGCCTGACCGATCTTGGCTCCTGCGCGTTCCGCTCCGACATCGCCGCCATGCGTCACGAGACGCAATATTCGAGACTGTTCCGATCATGACCAGCCAACAACCTCTTCGCGTCGGCATCGGCGGTCCGGTCGGTTCCGGCAAGACGGCGCTCATGGAGCAGCTTTGCAAGCGCCTGCGCGACCAGCTCGATATCGCCGCCATCACCAACGACATCTACACCAAGGAGGACGCCCGCATTCTGGTCGAGGCGGGCGCGCTTCCGCCTGAGCGGATCCTCGGCGTCGAGACCGGCGGCTGCCCGCATACCGCGATCCGCGAGGACGCCTCGATCAATCTCGCGGCGATCGCGGAAATGCGCAAGCGGTTCACCAATCTCGATCTGATCCTCATCGAATCGGGCGGCGACAACCTTGCGGCGACCTTCTCGCCCGAGCTCGCCGATCTCACGATCTATGTCATCGACGTCTCGGGCGGCGAGAAAATACCCGCGCAAAGGCGGCCCGGGCATAACGCGCTCGGACCTGCTCGTGATCAACAAGATCGACCTCGCCCCTTACGTCGGCGCCTCGCTCGAGGTGATGACGACGGACGCGCTCATGATGCGCAAGGGCCGTCCATTCGTGCTCGCGAACATGAAAATAGGGGAAGGGATTGAAGCGATTATGGCCTTCCTGAGCCTCAAGGGCGGGCTCAAAATTGCCGAGCCCTGGGCGCGACCCGCGCCAAGACAAACTGGGCTCTAGAATTTTTAGTGTCTCGGGAGGTGGAACTTTGATCGATTCCGTTCGTTCACACTGTGAACACGGATAGGCGAGGTTCAAATGGATTCCATGCGGTCCTATCGGCACGGGAACCTTCCGGTCGCGCTATTGGCCGCGGCCCGTGAGATTCTGGACGAAAACGGGATGCAGGCGGTTGGACTGCGTGAGACCGCCCGCCGCGTGGGCGTGTCGGCGACGGCCGCCTACCGCCATTTCACCAACAAGGAGGATCTCCTTGCTTCCGTCGCGGCCCAGGGTTTCCACGAGCTCGCTGAGGCGATGCAGGGCGCGACCCGGGGCGCCGATCCCCTGATCCGGGGAGGTCTTGCCTATATCGAGTTCGCCAACCAGAACCGCGGCCTTTTTCGCCTCATGTTTGGGCCTGTTCTCGCCGAGCGCTCGAAATACCCAGCGCTTCAGGCAGCGAGCGCGGGCGTCGAGGCGATGCTGGTGCGCGGCGTCACCGACATCGACCCGCGGCCGCTCAATGACAATCACGCAGCCATGGCGGCGTGGGGCCTCGTGCATGGACTCGCGCATCTGATCGTCGATGGTTTCTTTCCGGCGACGCGCGCAATGGTCCAGGCGGAGGAAATCCTGGCCAAAGTCAGATTGCCGAGGCCGCCGGCTTCATAGCCCCGCAACCGCTTGGCGTAGCCGGGAGCGCGGCCAACGAATGCTATTCCGCCGCCTCGCGCATCGCTTCGCGCATCGTGGCGCGCAGGTCGTCGATCGGGGTCAGTCGGCCCTCGCGCTCGACATGCCAGAAGGTCCAGCCGTTGCAGGCGGGCAATCCTTGCACCAGCGCGCCGATCTTGTGGATCGAGCCGACGGCCGGGCCTGCGGCGAGCGCGCCATCGGCCCGCACCAGGGCGCTATGGCGGCGTCCTGCGTCGACCAGGTGTTCGCCCGGGCGCGCGAGCCCGGCTTCAACGACGCTCGAGAAAGCCACGCGCGGCTCGCTGCGGCGCGTCGGCGCGAGCGCGAGCGCCGATTCAGGCAAGGGCTCGACCGCGTCGATCCGCCGCGCGCGCCGCTTCGGCGTAAGTCGGGTCCCGCTCGAGGCCGATGAACGAGCGGCCGAGGCGCCGGGCGGCGACCCCGGTGGTCCCGGAGCCGAAAAACGGATCGAGCACCAGATCGCCCGCGTTGGAGGCGGCCAGCAGCACCCGCTGCAACAACGCTTCGGGCTTTTGCGTCGGGTGCGCCTTTCGCCCGCTCTCGTCCTTCAGCCGCTCCGCGCCGGTGCAGATCGGCAAAAACCAGTCGGAACGGACCTGCACGTCCTCGTTGCCGGCCTTCAAGGTCTCGTAATTGAACGTATAGGCCTTGGCCTCCGGCGCCGCGCGCCGCCCAGATCATCGTCTCGTGCGCATTGGTGAACCGGCGGCCGCGGAAGTTCGGCATCGGGTTGGCCTTGCGCCAGACGATGTCGTTCAGGATCCAGAAGCCGAGATCCTGCAGGATCGCGCCGACGCGGAAGATGTTGTGATAGGAGCCGATGACCACGATCGTGGCTGCGGGCTTCATCAGCCGCCGGACGGCGGTCAGCCAGTCGCGCGTGAACGCGTCGTATTCGGCGAAATTGGCGAATTTGTCCCAGGAATCGTCCACCCCGTCGACCACGCTCTGGTCGGGACGCGACAACGCGCCTTCGAGCTGCAGATTGTACGGAGGATCGGCGAAGACGAGATCGACTGAGGCTGGAGGAAGCCTCATCATTTCCGCGACGCAGTCGCCGATGAGGATCGCGTCGCGCGGAGCCGGGCTCGCTTCGCCGGGCGCTGCAAGAATTGCGGCCGGGCGTTTCGCCTCGCCGGCCCCAGTACGCAAAACCTGAATCTGGGCGGGGAGGCGGAACGCTCCGGCACGCGCGATACGCATGAACGCAAATCACTCGACGCATGAGCCGGATCAATTGAGCCGGCGCGTCGTTTATGCTCGGTTTAAAGTAAAGGTCCGGTTATGCCGCCACACATTCCGCTGTGTCGTTTTCGTACGGCGTAAGTCGTTCTAACGGATATACGATTTCAACCCTTTTGAAACCTTTTTGGGACCGCTGGTCACTCTTCTCTCGGCTCGAGCCGGAACGAGCGCCGGTGATAGGGGCACGGGCCTGCGGAGGCCAGCGCCCGGCGGTGCCCGACGGTCGCATAGCCGACATGGTCGCCGAAACCATATTGCGGGTATTCGAGCCCGAGATTGCGCATCAGCGCATCGCGCATCGTCTTGGCGACAATCGAGGCGGCGGCGATCGACATCGAAAGCGCATCCCCGTCGATGATCGGGCGCGCGGGACAGATGAGGCCGTCCGGCAGATCGCGGCCGTCGATCAGCACATAGTGCGGACGCACGCTTAACGCCGCGACCGCCCGCGCCATCGCGCGAAGCGCCGCGCCGCGGATGTTGAAGAGGTCGATTTCCTCGACGCTGGCGAAGACGACGGAGACGCTGAGCGCCTTGGCGAAGATGATTTCGCAGAGCGATTCGCGCGCGGGCGCCAGGAGCACCTTCGAATCGTTGAGCCCCTCGGGCAGATCATCCGGATCGAGAATGACGGCGGCCACGCCGACCGGCCCGGCCAGCGGGCCGCGCCCGACCTCATCGACGCCGGCGACCCATCGATGGCCGTTGGCGAAAGCCTCGCGCTCGAAATCGAAATGGGGCGTGGTCACAACGGGACGCGGCGGCGGCGCGACCTTCTTCTTTACGTTCTTCACGCCGCTCGCCACGAATCACGCCTTTCGTTGGGCCGCAAGCTATCGCAGCCGCGGCAGGCGCGCCAAGGCGGGAAATGGAAATGCCGGTGGAAAGAGACGCGCTTCGCGGGCCGCGTCCGTGAGAGGCGGATCGGTTATCTTGGCCGAATGGAAACGCCCGATCCTCTGCTGGAACGCGTCTCTGACCGCTCTCGCCGCGGTTCCCGGAGTGGTTGTCGGTTGTGCTTGGCGGCTCGAGGGCGACCGGCGCTGCTCATGCGTCCTCGGACTATGACATCGGCCTTTACTTTAGCGAGCGCGCCGGGCTCGACGTTGAGCGCCTGCTTGAAGTCGTAAGGAGCCTCGTGGACGAGCCAGCCGCTGCGCAAGTCACCGAGGTCGGCGGCTGGGGGCCGTGGATCGTCGGCGGCGGCTGGCTCACGATCGCCGGCCAGAAAGGTGGACCTGCTCTATCGGCCGATCGAGTCGGTCGAGAGGGTGATTCGCGACTGCCGCGAGGGCCGCGTCAGCATGGATTATCAGCCGGGACATCCGCATGGCTTCTGCTCGGCGATCTGGATGGGCGAAGTCGCGCTTTGCCGGCCGCTCAGCGACTCCTGAGGGCGCACTCGCTCGACTGAAGGCGATGACGACGCCCTACCCGGAAGCCTTGCGCGAGGCGCTCATTCGCCGCTTCCAGTGGGAGATCCTGTTCAGCATCGAGAACGCGCGGACAGCCTCCCGAAGGGTGATGCGACCTATATCGCCGGATGCGCGTTCCGCTCGCTCGCCTGCGCCGCGCAGGTGCTCTTCGCCGTCAACCGGCGTTATCTCATCAATGAGAAGGGCGCGCTCGCCGTCGCGGCGAGGTTCCCGCTGACCGTCGCCAATCTGACCGAGCGGGTGAAGAGCGTCTGGCAAGCGATCGGACTTTGCGCATTCGATGTCGCGCTCACTGAACTCGGGTCGATCGAGCATGAGCTTGCGGGCTTGGTCGAGGCCGCGCGCTAGAATCGCGACCAGCAAAATGCGTTGCCGCGCGATTTCGTATATCAGCGTTTCATGACCATCGGCGCGATTCGCATTCTCGGCGTCGATCCCGGCCTGCGCACGACAGGCTGGGGCGTGATCGAGGCCGCCGGCTCGCGGCTCATTTTCATCGCTTGCGGCTCGATCGAGACCGACGCCGCAACCTCGCTCGCCGAGCGCCTGGCGGCGATCCATCGCTTGCTGACCGGTCTCGTCGAACGCGAGGGGCCGCATGAGGCGGCGGTCGAGGAGACATTCATCAACCGCGATCCGCAATCGGCGCTGAAACTCGGCCAGGCGCGCGGCGTCGCGCTTGCGTCATTGGCTCTGACCGGCCTGCCGGTGGCGGAATATGCCGCGAACCTCATCAAGAAGACGGTCGTCGGCGTCGGGCACGCGGAAAAGCGGCAGGTGGCGATGATGGTCAGGATGCTGCTGCCGGCCTCGACCGCCTCGACTTCGGACGCGGCCGACGCGCTCGCCGTCGCCATTTGCCACGCCCAGCATCGCGCGGCGCGCGCGCGAGGCGCGGCATGATCGGCAAACTCAAGGGCGTCGTCGACAGCGTCGAGGAAGAGGCCTTGATCCTCGACGTCAACGGCGTCGGCTATCTCGTCTCCGCCTCGGCTCGCACCCTGCGCGCAATTCCCGCCGTCGGCGCAGCCGACGGAGCTGCTCATCGAGACCCATGTGCGCGAAGACGCGATCAGACTTTTCGGCTTCCTCACGGCGGGCGAGCGCGATTGGTTTCGCCTGCTGCAGAGCGTGCAGGGCGTTGGCGCCAAGGTCGCGCTCGGGATTCTCGGCGCGCTCTCGGCGGAAGCGTTGAGCACGGCGGTCGCAAGGCAGGACAAGGCGATGATGGCGCGTGCGCCGGGCGTTGGCCCGAAGCTCGCCGCGCGCCTCGTGCTCGAGCTCAAGGACAAGGCGCCGGCGATGTCCGTCGCCGATTTCGTCCATGCGGAAGCGGGTCTCGAGCGCGCGCCCAAGCTCGCCAAGGCCGCCGAGGACGCGGTCCTCGCCCTCGTTGGCCTCGGCTACGCCCAGGCCCAGGCCGCCGCCGCCGTGGCCAGGATTTCCGCTCAGCTCGGACCGGCGGCCGAGACCGCCGCGCTCATCCGCGCGGGCCTGAAGGAACTGGCGCAGTGAGCTGTTTTTCCCGTATCATGAGCGATAAGTGATGGGTAAAGAAATGAGCGCCACATCGAAGCTCTCCTCGAGGTACCAGGTCTCAATTCCGAAGACGGTTCGCGAACGCTTGGCTTGGCGGCCCGGCCAGAAGATCGCGTTCATCGACCACGGTGACAGCGTGGTGATGGTCCCAGTACCGGATCGCGAGGCGCTCCCAGGCATTGCGCGCGGAGCCAATACCGATGGTTATCGCGACCGCAACGATCGATATTGATGCGCCTCGTCTATATCGCCAAGGGACGCCATGAGCGGGCGGCCCTTCTTTGTCCCCATGATCGGCATCGTGCTCTTGTTCGCAGCGTTGGGTCCGGCCATCGGCGGCGCGCTGTTCATTCCCCTTTCCATCGTTTTCAAAACGCCGACCGATCTCGAGGCGATCGGGCTTATGGTTTTGATCAGCACGTTTTTTGGCCACGCCATCGGGCTGATCGCGGCCTATATTGTCGGCGTTGGGCCGGCCGCGGCGACCGGGTTTCTTTATGCGCTGTGGGACGCTGTCGCGCCGGGGCGCGCGCCGCGCGCGCTCGTCGCCGCTCTCATTGGCGGCCTGCTCGTCTATGGCCTCCTCTTGCGCCTCAACCCGGTCTGGGCGTCGTTCGAGATGACGATCAAGACCAACGTCGAGCCCTGAGGCCGGCGACTGGGCGTTTCCAGGCCGGTTCGGCGTCACGCTTGGCCATGCTTTTGTCGCTTGCGCCGCGATCGCGGGTCTTGTCTGCGCCTTCGCTGCAAACCTCATCGGCCTCACCATGCGACCGGAACCGACCTTGGCGGAACGCCTTCATCCCCCGGGCGAAGGCGGCTGAGGTGGCCGAGGCGCCTCGCCGGCTCATCTCGGCCGAAAAGCGTCCCGAGGACGAGACGGCGGTCCGCCCGCAGCTCCTCGCCGATTTCGCCGGCCAGGAAGCGGCGCGCAAGAATCTCGGCGTCTTCATCCAATCCGCCAAATCGCGCGGCGAGGCGCTCGATCACGTGCTGTTCGTCGGTCCGCCTGGCCTCGGCAAGACGACGCTGGCGCAGATCGTCGCGCGCGAGCTCGGCGTCAATTTTCATTCGACCTCGGGTCCGGTCATCGGCAAGGCGGGCGATCTCGCGGGACAGCTCACCAATCTCGAGCCGCGGGATGTGCTGTTCATCGACGAGATTCACCGTCTCAATCCTGCGATCGAAGAGATTCTCTATCCGGCGATGGAGGATTTCCAGCTCGACCTCATCATCGGCGCCGGGCCTGCGGCGCGCTCGGTGAAGATCGACCTCGCCCGGTTCACCCTGATCGGCGCGACGACCCGCGCCGGGCTTCTCACCACCCCGTTGCGCGATCGTTTCGGCATTCCGATCCGGCTCAATTTTTACACGACCGAAGAGCTGCAGGGCATTGTCGCGCGCGGCGCCCGAGTGATCGGCCTCGCGCTCGCCGATGACGGCGCGAACGAGATCGCCAAGCGCTCGCGCGGCACGCCACGCATCGCCGGGCGCCTGCTCAGGCGCGTGCGCGACTTCGCCGTGGTCGAAGGCGCAAAGAAGGTGACGCGCACGCTCGCCGACAGCGCGCTCAAGCTCCTCGACGTGGACGTCATTGGGCTCGACGAGATGGATCGGCGTTATCTCGACACCATCGCCCTCAAGTTCGGCGGCGGTCCGGTCGGGGTCGAGACCATCGCCGCCGCGCTCTCCGAGCCGCGCGACGCGATCGAGGACATCATCGAGCCCTATCTCATCCAGCTTGGCTTCGTGCAGCGCACGCCGCGCGGGCGCCTTTTGACCTCGCACGCCTTCCGCCATCTCGGCCTCGCCGAGCCGCGGCGCGAGGGATCACAGCCCACTCTGTTCGAGGAGGAGGAATAGCCTGGCCAATATGAAGACGCGGACGGTTTCTCACATCGTCAGCTTCCTCGAGGCGCTCGCCTCCGAGCGCGGCGCGAGCGTGAACACGATCGACGCCTATCGGCGCGATCTCGCCGACTACGAAGCCTATCTGAAGGCCAAGGGGATGGACGCGCTGAAGGCGGACACGAACCATGTGCGCGGGTTTCTTGCCGCGCGCGGCGCGCAGAAGCTGAGCGCGGCGTCGCTGGCGCGCCGTCTGTCGGCGATCCGTCAGTTTCACAAATTCCTGTACGCCGAAGGTTGGCGGCGCGACAACCCGACGCTGGCGGTCGAAGGCCCGCGCCGATCGCGACCGCTGCCGAAGCTGTTGAGCCTGGCCGAGGTCGAGCGCCTGATCGCGACCGCGCGCGAGGGGCTCGACCTCGCGGAGCGCCCGTTGCGCGAGCGGCTGGACGCGGCGCGCATCGCTTGTCTCATCGAACTCATCTACGGGTCGGGCTTGCGCGTGTCGGAGGCCTTGAGCCTCAAGAAGTCGATCGTAATGGCCAAGTCCCCGCTCATCCCCGTGCGCGGCAAGGGCGACAAGGAGCGCCTGGCGCCGCTCTCAAATCCCGCCCGCGCCGCGATCGGCGCGTTTCGCGCCCTGCTCGATCTGGCTTCGCCGGGCGCGGCGACGAGCCCCTGGCTCTTTCCCGCCGCGAGCGCGAGCGGCCACATGACGCGTCAGGCCTTCGCGCGCGATCTCAAGCGCGTCGCCGCAGCGGCGGGCATTGCGTCCGCGCGCGTGAGCCCGCACGTGCTTCGCCACGCCTTCGCCAGTCATCTGTTGCAGAATGGCGCGGACCTGCGCGTCGTTCAGGATCTGCTCGGCCACGCCGACATCGCGACGACGCAGATCTACACCCATGTGCTCGACGAGCGCGCCAAGGCGATGGTGCGCGATCTGCATCCCATGAATGACGAGGAAAGCGGATGACCGCTGAGCGCGAGCCCTGGCGCGGAACGAAGGAGGGCGTCGTCGTCTCTTGCCGTCTGACGCCGAAGGGCGGGCGCAATGCAATTGACGGCGTAGCTCAGCTTGCTGACGGGTCGTCCGTGCTGACGGCGCGCGTGCGCAGCGCCCCGCAGGGCGGCGAAGCCAATCAGGCTTTGTGTGTCCTGTTGGCGAAGCGGCTTGACGTCCCCGCCTCAGGCGCGAGGATCGTCGCTGGCTCCAGGAGCCGGCTCAAGCAGGTTGCGGTTTCCGGCGATCCAGCGACTCTCATCGCTAGACTCGAGGCGCTGTCGGCGAGCCGTGAATGACAGAGGCCCGCATCGCCCGACCATTGCGCTGAAAGCGAAAAAGGGCTTCGATGGCGCAAAGCTCGTGGTCGCGAGCCGGTCGCTCAGGAGAAAGCCCCATGAAAGCGCTCACCTTTGCCGGCGTCGCGCTGGCCGCGTTGTTAGCAGGCGCGGGCGTCTCTTCGGCGAAGACCCTGGTCTATTGCTCGGAAGGCAGTCCGGAGAATTTCACGCCGGCGATCAACACCACCGGCACCAGCTTCGACGCGGCGCGGCCGGTCTACAATCGCCTGACCGAATTCAAGCGCGGCACGACCGACATCGTCCCCGGCCTCGCCGAAAGCTGGGAAGTCACCGACGGCGGCAAGACGATCACCTTTCATCTGCGCAAGGGCGTCAAGTTCCATTCGTTGAAGGACTTCAAGCCGACGCGCGACTTCAACGCCGATGACGTCCTGTTTTCGTTCGACCGGCAGTGGAAGCCCGACAATCCGTATTACAAGGTGTCGGGCGGCAAGTATGACTATTTCAACGACATGGATATGCCGAAGCTGCTCGATTCCCTGGAGAAGACGGACGACAGCACCGTCGTCATGAAGCTCAAGACGCCGAACGTCGCCATCCTCGCCAATCTGGCGATGGACTTCATGGCGATCGGGTCGAAGGAATATGCCGACTTCCTGCTCAAGAAGGGAACGCCCGAGCAATTCGACCAGGCGCCGGTCGGCACCGGCCCGTTCTCGTTCGTCTCTTATCAGAAGGATTCCGTCATCCGCTACAAGGCGAACAAGGACTTTTACGGCGAGAAGCCGCTGGTCGACGACCTCGTGTTCGCCATCACCCCCGACGCCACGGCGCGCTACGCCAAGCTCAAAGCGGGCGAGTGCCACGTCAACGCTTATCCAAGGCCTGCCGACCTCGAGGAGATGGAGAAGGATCCCACTCTCAAAGTGATCAACATGCCGGGTCTCAACGTCGCCTATTGGGCCTTCAACGCGACCAAGCCGCCGTTCGACAAGAAAGAGGTTCGTCAGGCTTTGTCGATGGCAATCGATCGCGACGCGATCATCAAGGATGTCTATCTCGGCGCAGGCTCGAAGGCGACGACGCTCATCCCTCCCACCCTGTGGTCCTTCAACGACAAGATTCCGGACGTGCCCTTCGATCAGGAGAAAGCCAAGGCGATGCTGGCTGCCGCCGGCGTCAAGACGCCGCTCGACATCGATCTCTGGTACATGCCGGTGTCGCGACCATACAATCCCAACGGCAAGCGCATTGGCGAAATGATGCAGGCCGACCTCGCCAAGGTCGGCGTCAACGCCAAGCTCGTCACCTATGAGTGGGGCGAGTATCGCAAGCGCCTCGCCGCCGGCGAGGAGACCACGGGTCAGTACGGCTGGACCGGGGACAACGGCGACCCGGACAATTTCTTTTTCTTGAGAGGTTGCCCCGGAGGCAAACCTGGCGACAGCAATCCTACCAAATGGTGCAACGCCGAGTTCGATGACCTCCTCGTGAAAGCGCGCACCCTGACAAGCCAGGCCGATCGGGCGAAAGTCTATTCGCGCATGCAGGAGATCGAGCACGACGAAGCGCCCGAGCTTCTCCTCGCGCATTCCATCGTGTTCGAATCGATGCGCTCGAATGTGACCGGCTATAAGCAGAGCCCGCTCGGAACGCACGCGTTCGAAGGTGTGGACATAAAGTAAAGGCCTTTACGGGCCTCGCCAGCCACGATGCAGGGCGGGGCCCGTTGTTTTGGATAGGCCATGGTCGCCTACTTCCTTCGACGCATCGCGCTCACTGTCCCGACTTTCCTCGCGCTGATGTTCCTGACCTTCGCGGCGATCCGTCTCGTGCCGGGAGATCCAGTCGAGGTCAGGACTGGCGAGCACGGCATGTCGCCGGAACGGCTGGCGTATTTTCGCCACGAGCTCGGCCTCGACCAGCCGGTGTGGAAGCAGTTTCTCGATTATGTCTGGCGCCTCGCGCATGGCGACTTCGGCGTGTCGCTGTCATCGCAGCAGAAGGTGGTGACCGAGTTTCTGACCCTGTTTCCGGCGACGCTCGAACTCTCGTTCTTCGCCATGCTGTTTGCGATTGCGATCGGAGTCCCGGCCGGCGCGCTGGCGGCGGTCAAGCGTGGCGGCTTCTATGATCAGGCGCTGATGACGGTGTCGCTGTTCGGTTATTCGATGCCCATCTTCTGGTGGGGACTGCTGCTCATCATGTTCGTGTCCGTGCGGCTCGGACTCCTCCCCGTCTCGGGACGGATCGATCTCATCAACTATTCGTTCGATCAGCCGACCGGATTCATGACCGTTGACGCGCTATTGTCTGATCAGCCGGGCGCTTTTCTAGACGCCTTGCGGCACCTCATCCTGCCGGCGATCGTGCTCGGCACCGTGCCGCTCGCCGTCATCGCCCGCATGACCCGCTCCTCGATGCTCGAAGTTTTAAGCGAAGATTACGTGCGCACGGCGCGCGCCAAGGGGCTGTCGCCGACCCGGGTCATCGGCGTTCACGCTCTGCGCAATGCGCTCCTGCCGGTGGTGACCGTGATCGGCCTCTCGATTTCGAGCCTGATGGCCGGCGCGGTGCTGACGGAAACGATCTTCTCCTGGCCGGGGGTCGGCCATTGGCTCATCGATTCGATTGGCCGGCGCGATTATCCAGCGCTCCAGGGCGGCGTTCTGCTCATCTCCGCCGTCGTCGTCCTGGTCAATCTGATCGTCGATCTCGTCTATGGAGTCATCGATCCCAGGATTAGCCATGGCCGCTGATGTCGCCGCGCTGGCAAGACCGATTGGCGACGAGGCGGCGACCGTCCTTGCGCAGCCTTCGCCGCTCGCGTCGTTCTGGGCCGCGTTCCGCGAAAATCGCGGCGCGGTGATCGGCCTCGCCGTCTTCGCGATCATCGTTCTCCTGGCGCTGACGGCGAATGTCGTTGCGCCCCATTCCCCGATCGAGCAGTTTCGCGATGCGGTGCGGGCGCCGCCCGTATGGGAGAAAGGCGGCTCCTGGCGCTTCGTGCTCGGAACGGACGGCGACGGCCACGATATGCTGTCGCGCCTCATCTTCGGGGCCCGGGTGTCGCTGTTCATCGGTCTTTCGGTGATGTGCGTGTCCTTCATTATCGGCGTGGCGCTCGGGCTCGTTGCGGCGATGGCTGGTCCCGTCTTCGATGTCGCGATCACGCGGCTGATGGATCTGATCATGGCGGTGCCAAGCCTGGTGCTCGCCGTGCTTGTCGTTGCGGTGCTGGGGCCGAGCCTCGCCAACACCATCATCGCCGTGACGATCGTCTATCTTCCCAACTTTGTGCGCTTGGCGCGCGCGTCAGCGCTTGGTGAACTGAACAAGGACTATGTGACCGCCGCGCGCGTGGTCGGCGTCGGACCGCTCAGGCTCGCTGCTTCGACCGTGCTACCCAACTGCCTCGCTCCCCTCATCGTGCAGGCGGCGCTTGGCGTGTCGAGCGCCATTCTCGAGGCGGCGGCGCTTGGCTTCCTTGGCCTTGGCGCCCAACCGCCGACGCCCGAATGGGGCTCGATGCTGGCCGACTCACGCGAATTCATCCGCTCGGATCCCTGGATCGTCACCCTTCCAGGCCTGGCCATTCTCATCACAGTCATCGCCATCAATCTGACCGGCGACGGCCTGCGCGACGCGCTCGATCCGAAGATGCGGAGAGGCTGATGGCGCTGCCTCTGCTCGAAATCCGCAACCTCTCCGTCTCGTTCGCGACACGGCACGGCGCCGTTCACGGCGGTGGACGGGTTCGACCTGACGCTCGAGCGCAACGAAGTGCTGGCGATCGTCGGCGAATCCGGCTCCGGCAAGTCGGTGGCGATGCTGGCGGCGATGGGCCTCTTGCCTCCGACCGCGACCGTGACCGCCGACCGCATGGCCTTCGACGGCGCTGATCTCCTGTCGATGAGCGTCCGCGAGCGGCGCCGCATCGCCGGCAAGGACATGGCGATGATCTTCCAGGAGCCGATGTCGTCGCTCAATCCCTGCTTCACCGTCGGCTTTCAGATCGGCGAAACGCTGAAGACGCACCTCGATCTCAATCGGGCCGAGCGCGACCGGCGGATCGTCGAGCTTCTCACCGAGGTCGGGATTCCCGATCCCGAGCGCCGCGCCCGCGCCTATCCCCACCAGCTTTCGGGCGGCATGAGCCAGCGCGTCATGATCGCGATGGCGCTTGCCTGCCGGCCCAAACTCCTGATCGCGGACGAGCCGACGACCGCGCTCGATGTCACCATTCAGGCGCAAATCCTCGACCTTCTGATGCGAGAGCGTCGCGACAACGGGATGGGGCTCGTGCTCATCACCCATGACATGGGAGTGGTCGCCGAAACCGCCGACCGGGTCATTGTCCAATATGCCGGCCAGCAGATGGAGATGAACGCCACGCGCGCAATGTTCGCCGATCCCCACCACCCCTATACCGCAGCCCTTCTGGCGGCGTTGCCGGAGCGAGCGAACGGACGGCGACTGCCCGCCATCCCGGGCGTCGTGCCGGGGCCGTTCGACCGCCCGCGCGGCTGCGTGTTCTCGCCGCGCTGCGCCTATGTTTTCGACGCCTGCCATGATGCCGAGCCGCCGCCGGCTGAGCCCGCGCTTGGCCGCGCGCGCTGCCTGACGCCGTTGGTCGCCGGAATTCCAACTGCGCTCGCACTGCAAGGGGCGGCCTCGTGACCGCCGTCCTCGAGGCCAGGGGTCTGACACGGGATTACTCCGTCTCGCGTGGCGCCTTCCGCTCCCACGCGACGATCAAGGCGCTCGCCGGCGTGTCCTTCTCGCTTGAGGCCGGGCGCACGCTGGCGGTGGTCGGCGAATCCGGCTCCGGCAAATCGACCTTGGCGCGGCTGCTCACCTTGATCGAAAATCCGACCGCGGGCTCGCTCCTGATCGACGGCGAGGATGTCGCGCATGCGAGCGCTGCGACGAGGCGCGTCTCAGGCGGGAAATCCAGATCGTGTTTCAGAACCCCTATGGGTCGCTCAACCCGCGCCAGACGATCGGCAAGGCGCTCGAGGAGCCGCTGCTCGTCAACACGAGCCTCAGTCCCGCCGAGCGCAAGACCGAGGCTCTGTCGATCATGGCCAAGGTCGGCTTGAGGCCCGAATATTATCATCGCTACCCGCATATGTTCTCCGGTGGACAGCGCCAGCGCATCGCCATCGCGCGCGCACTCATGCTGAAGCCGAAGATCCTGGTGCTCGACGAGCCGGTGTCGGCGCTCGACGTTTCAATCCGCGCCCAGGCGCTTAACCTGCTCGCCAGCTTGCAGGAGGAATTTGCGCTTGCCTATGTGTTCGTCTCGCACGATCTTTCGGTCGTGCGCCACATTGCTGACGAGGTGATGGTGATCTACCTCGGCAATGCGGTCGAGATCGGCGAGCGCGCCGCGATCTTCGACCGCCCGCAGCATCCCTATACGCAAGCGCTCCTGTCCGCGACGCCGGTCGCCGACCCGACCGCCAAGCGCCAGCGCATCCTGCTCTCCGGCGAGCCGCCATCGCCCTTCGCGCCGCCGCCCGGGTGCGCGTTTCATCCGCGCTGCCGGCTGGCCTTTGACCGATGCCGCGTCGAGAAGCCGCCGCTCGAGCGCAAGCAGGGCCGCGACGTCGCCTGCTGGGCCGTCGCGGCATGAGCGTCGAGACCTACGATTTCATCGTCGTCGGCGCCGGCTCGGCCGGCTGCGTGCTCGCCAATCGGCTGAGCCGCGATCCCCGCAACCGCGTGCTCCTCGTCGAGGCTGGCGGCCGCGACAATTGGATCTGGTTCCATATTCCCGTCGGCTACCTCTATGCGATCGGCAATCCGCGCGCGGACTGGATGTTCAAGACGGCGCCAGAGCCAAATTTGGGCGGCCGCTCGATCGCCTATCCGCGCGGGCGCGTGGTGGGCGGCTCGTCGGCCATCAACGCCATGATCTATATGCGCGGGCAGGCGGCCGACTATGACGGCTGGCGCCAACTCGGTCTTGCCGGCTGGGGCTGGGACGACGTGCTGCCCTATTTTCTCCGCCAGGAGGACCACCACGGGGGCACGAGCGAGCTGCACGGCTCCGGCGGCGAATGGCGGGTCGAGCGCCCGCGCGTCTCCTGGCCGATCCTCGACGCGGTGCGCGAGGCCGGGGTCGAAATCGGCATTCCGAAGATCGCCGACTTCAATCAGGGCGACAACGAAGGCTCCGGCTATTTCGAGGTCAACCAGCGCCGCGGGCGGCGGTGGAGCGCGGCGACGGCGTTTTTGAAGCCGATCCTCAAGCGGCCGAACCTGCGTCTTGCGACCGGCGCGCATGTGGAGCGGATTCTGTTCGAGGGTCGCCGCGCCACGGGCTTGCGCTTCACTCGAGCATGGCGTCAGCCGCGAGGCGCGGGCGAGCGGGCGAAGTCATTCTGGCCGCGGGCGCGATCGGCTCGCCCCAGCTGTTGGAGCTTTCGGGCGTGGGGGACCCGGATCGTCTCAAGGCGATCGGCGCTTCGGTCGTTCACGCTCTCCCGGGAGTCGGCGAAAATCTGCAGGACCATCTGCAGCTGAGAGCCATCTTTGGCGTCACCGGCGCGCGCACGCTCAATGTCGACTATCAGTCGCGGCTCAAGCGGGCGATGATGGGGCTCGACTATGGCTTTCGCCGTCGCGGGCCGCTGACGATGGCGCCGTCGCAACTTGGATTGTTCGCCAAGTCCTCGCCTGACTACGCCACCGCCAATATCGAATTCCACGTCCAGCCACTGTCGCTCGATCGTTTCGGCGAGCCCATGCATCCCTATCCGGCGATAACGGTCAGCGTCTGCAACCTGCGGCCGGAGAGCCGCGGCTCGAGCCACGCCTCGAGCGCCGACCCGCGCGCCGCGCCGGTTATCCAACCGAACTATCTGTCGGCTTTCTCCGATCAGCGGGTGGCTTTGGACTCGATCCGGCTTACGCGACGCCTGACCGCAGCGCCCGCGCTCGCGCGTTACGCGCCGCAAGAACTCAAGCCTGGCGCAAACTTGCAGTCGGAGGATGAGCTTATGCGGGCGGCGGGCGAGATCGGCACGACGATCTTCCACCCCGTCGGCACCGCGAAGATGGGATTGGCGCAGGATCGTTTCGCTGTGGTCGACGAACGGCTGAGGGTCCACGGCCTTGGAGGCTTACGTGTCGCCGACGCGTCGGTGATGCCGCGCATTACCTCAGGTAATACGGGTTCGCCGACGATGATGATCGCCGAGAAGGCGGCAGAGATGATCCTCGCCGAGGCTGGAGTCGCCTGATGTGGAAGGAAATGCAAACCCTTCCACCGGACGGGCGGCAGTCGGAGACGGCGCTGATGATCGCCCGCGGGGTGCGGCGGCTTCTCCGCGCGCGCGGCTTCTCGAGCGTAACCGAGCTCGCGCTGACGGACGGTCGGCGCGCTGATATCGCGGCGGTCAATCACGACGGCGAAGTGATCATCGTCGAGGTCAAGTCGTCGCCAGCGGACTTTCGCGCCGACCGCAAGTGGCGCGACTACGCCGCCTGCTGCGACCGCCTCTATTTCGCCATTTCGGAGCATACGCCGGTCGACGTAATGCCCCTCGAAGCGGGTCTCATCGTGGCAGACCCTTATGGCGCGGAGATCGTGCGCGAGGCCGAACTCAGGCGCATGGCGCCGGCCAGCCGCCGTGCGCTCTTGCTACGCTTCGCCCTGGCGGCCGCCGATCGACTGCATCGTCTGGCCGATCCGGCGGCAATGTTGGAATTCTAATCGGCAAGCGGAGCTTAGGCCGGCGCGCGCGATTGCTTGAACTCGCGGAAGCCTGACCGCAAAAAGAAAGGGCCGCCTCGCGGCGGCCCTTCGCATATATTTCGAGACGAAACGGATCAGATGGCGACCGCTCGACCCTTCGAGTTCCGGCGGAACGCGGCGTAGCCAAGACCGGCAAATCCAAGCATCATCATCGCCCAGGTCGACGGCTCCGGAGAACCGCCAGTTTGGTTAACGGTGGGTGTAACTAGGCTGAACTCGAACGCATTGGCGGTCGAGGTAAACGTCGCAGTCGTGAAAGGGCCAAGGCCGGTAATCGCTACCAGTTGGTTCGCGGCCGGATCGGTCTGGGAACCGTTCCCAGCCGCTCCCAAGTTCACCAAATCCGTGCCGGTCAAAGTATAGCCGTCAATGGAGACCGCAAACGAGTTCATGTTTTGCGGTGTGCCATCGATCGAGCCCCAATAGATTTGGAGGCTGGTCTGAGGCGTCGCGAAGGTCACCATTTCCGTGCCGCCACCCTCCACGGCCATATAGGTCGTGCCGGTCAACGGATCCGTGCCCATTCCCAGAGGAGCGGCATAAACGTTCGGCAAGGTCCCCTTCTCGGTTTCGGCAACGCCGCCGGCGTTCGTCCAAGTCGCGCCGTTGATCGTAAAGCCGTTCTGATGGGCGGCTAGGGCCGCGAAGTACTGCGGGTTTTGTGGTCCTGGGGTCAGTTGAACCTGCACGGCGCCGGCCGAACCGGTTAAGGCCAACCAAGCCAGCCCTGTCGTCACCAATAAAATCTTGCGCATATTAATATTCCCCAAACAGACTGTACACAATTTGGCGGTAACATTACAAATCGGCGATGTCAATAGTATTCCACAGCGGGCCGCTGAAAATTGAGTTGAGCAATCGGTCGAAAGCGTTGATTTCGCTCAGCCGAGACCAGGCGGCGATATCCTGACGCGAGGATGGGGGTACAGTGTTAACCCAAGCCTTTGACTCAAAATTTCTGCATCATGGCCGTCGAACAGGTTCACCGCCGCCTCGGACAGCCCGCTTAGGGAGCTCGGGGCCGCACGAGGAGTCGAAGATCTTCCCGATGTCAACGTCCCAGCACAAAAAGAAAAGGCCGCCTCGCGGCGGCCCCTTGCAGATGTTTCAAGAGCGAGAGGCGATCAGATCGCCAACGCCCGACCCTTCGTGTTCCGGCGGAACGCGGCATAGCCAAGTCCGGCAAACCCAAGCATCATCATCGCCCAGGTCGAGGGCTCCGGAACGGCAGAACCGAGGGCGAACTCAAACGCATTGTTGGTGGAGGAGAACGTCGCAGTCGTGAACGGACCGAGACCAGTAATCGTAATCAACTCGTTACCGCCAGGTGATGTCTGGTCGCCTGTGCCCGTCGCTCCTAGCAACACCAGATCCGCGCCCGTCAACGTATAGCCATCGATAGTGACCGCAAACGTATTCAGATTGTTGTTCCCGCCCTGGTTCCCGTCGATCGAACCCCAGTAAATGGAAATGCTGGTCCGAGCCGTGCCGAAGACCACCTGTTCCGTGCCGCCGCCCTCAACAGACATATAGGGCAACGTGTCTCCCAAAGGATCCGCAGAAACATTAGGCGTCGTCCCACTCGCGATTCCAGCGGAACCGGACAAGAGACTCCAAGTATCGGTACCGACCGTGAAATCGTGCGAGCCGATCGTTTGCCCGACGAAATAGTTTGGACTCAGTGCAGTCTCTGGCGTCCGTACAACCTGTATGGCGGCGCTGGCCGCTCCAGTCAGGGCCAGCCAAGCCAACCCTGTCGTCATCAGTAAAGTTTTGCGCATCTTAAAAATCCCCTAAATCGGCCGCACACAACTATGTGGTAGCACCACAAATCGATAAGGTCAATAGCCTTCCGCTGGGTCGCAAACAGAAGGCAGCTGAAAAGGGAAGGCGGGCGATCAGTCGAAAACCGTTGATTTCGCTCAGCTTGAGACAAGGCAAGTAGCTTGGGTGGGAGGCTTCGTGGTTACAGTGTTAACCCACGCCTTCGACGCAAACTTTTGCTCCTGTCGCCGAAGCGGTCAGCGGCTCTCTCGGCACCCGCCTTGGCGAGACTCGCGTGTGCCGCACGCGGCATGCGAACCCGAACACCTACTGGTAGCGACGCAAAAAGAAAGGGCCGCCTTACGGCGGCCCTTCGCAGATCTTTCGAGAAAAAGAGGCGATCAGATCGCCAACGCCCGACCTTTCGTGTTCCGGCGGAACGCAGCATAGCCAAGTCCGACGAATCCGAGGGCCATCATCGCCCAAGTCGACGGCTCCGGAACCCCAGAACCAAGGGTGAACTCAAACGCATTGCCGGTCGAGGCGAACTCCACCTGCGTGAAAGGTGCAAGACCGGTGATCGTCACCAACTGGTTGTCACGGGGGTCGGTTTCATTTCCTTGCCCCAGAGCTCCGAGCGCCACCAAATCCTCGCCGGTCAACGTATAGCCATCAACGGTTATCGCAAGCGAGTTGTTAATGGTCTCGCCGACGTCGCCGTCGATCGAGCCCCAATAAATGCTGAGGCTGGTCTGAGGCGTCGCCCAAGTCGCCATTTCCGCACCGCCGCCTTCAACACCGAAGTACGTTGTGCCCGTCACCGGGTCGTTGCCCATTCCCAAAGGAGCGGCAAACTGACCTGGGGTAGTCCCCTTGTCGGTGTGGGCAACACCGGACACGAGCGTCCAGGTAATGCCGGCTAGTGTGAAGTTATTCTGACCTGCCGCCTCTGAAGCGAAGTACTGTGGATCTTCAGGGCCTTGAGTCAACGTAACCAACGGGGCGGCCCCTGCCGCTCCGGCCAGGGCCAACCAAGCCAACCCACTCGTCATGATTAAAGTTTTGCGCATCTTAAAAATCCCCTAAATCGACCGCACTCAACTATGGGGTAGCAGCACAAAAGAACGCTGTCAAGGCGCTACCGTTGCGCCGCTCCTAAATAAGCGCGAAGTGCAGCCGGCGGCGCGAAGTGATTGATTATGCAAGCTTCTCTGGCCAGGAGACGGCAGAAGTAAAGACAGCCCGACCCCTTGCCCAAGCTAATTTCTCCCGCAGTGCGAAAAACATTGACGTGATCGAGCGTGGACTGCAGGCCGTCCGAGTTTGGTTGAACGTGCATCGAACAAGGAGCCGGCGAGAAGAAGGATCAGCGCTCTGCGATTCAAGTTGGCGAGCATCGTCTGGACTGGTCAGTTCGCCGGTGTGGGAAGACATTAATCCGTTGGATTGCCGCCCAGTTTATCGCCGCGACCGTGGCCAGTTGTTACGGTAAACGCGTCCGTGGTTCGGCCGACAACCATCGGCCACGCCAGAACGACGTTCGCGCCAAGGGGTCCAAGTCCGGACGTATAAATAATCCTAAATCATCCGGCTGCTCGGCGGCCGGCGTTCGGCTACATACTCGCCAGAGGTTGCAGCAGGCTTGACAGGTAAGATTACGACCGTTACGCTGTGGAATGGAGTTGCGGCTGATTTCAACCGCTAGGTAGTTCTACCAATTGCCAAGTTGAAATAGAGACGTAAATCTCGGTGTGGGTCTGAGCGAGTTAAGGTTCCCAGTAAGAGTTCGCGAGTTCGGTGTGTGGCGTTGGCCACGAGCAAGGGGGTCTTGCAAATGAATACATCAGTTCGACTATCGTTGTGCGGAGCGGCTGCCGCGGGGATGCTTGGGTTCGTCTCGGCCCCGGCCCACGCCACCTTACAGATTATTACGGACATAAGCGGCACCATGGGCGCTTGCGTCGATCAAGCCGCTTGCGACTTAAATCCGGCCGTGGGCACCATTCAGATCGCCAACAGCGTAATCAACGGTGTCTTGATTAATGGCTCAATTCAGACGTCCACCGGGACGCCGGCCAATCCTGGGCCGGACATTCTCAACACATCCTCACTCTCGATTATCAACACCACGAATGCAATCAAGACCGTGACTGTTGCTGTGAGCGACACCGACTTCGCAGGTCCTGTCAGCTCTTTCCAGACTGCCGGCTCCGGCACCTGGCAGAATGCGATCGGCTCGTCGATCACGATGAACTGGTTTGACGATCCCAATAACGGCCAGGGCGCTGACCTTCCGACCGACACTCCCGGAAACTTGATCCACACCTTCACCCACACCGCGACTAGCATTGTGGATGCCTTCAGCGATGATTTTGCTGGAATAGTCTCCGATTCGGGGCCGTTCTCAATGACTGAACAGGCGATCTTTACACTGACGCCGTTCGGGCAACTGATCAACCGAGGTCAGACCGAGATTAAGTCGGCGGTCCCAGAGCCTTCGACCTGGGCGATGATGCTCCTTGGCTTTGCGGGGCTCGGTTACGCCGGCTTTCGCAAGGCCCGATCGGTACGCTCGATCGCCTGACTTGCAGCACGGCTTTCAAAGGCCGCCTTCAAGACGCTTCCTGACGCAAGGCGGCGCAAGATAGAGGTCGCCTTTCGGGCGGCCTTTCGCGGTTTGGTGCGGGGACGCTCTGCTGCCCCGTACTCTGCGACCTCCACAAGATTGTTGGTTTGACGCTGCCCTGGCGGAAGGTCAAAGCCTTCAGGCGCACCGACCGCTTCTTCTCCGTTCGCCACACGCCTCCGCAGGTCTCCGCGCCTTCTCGGCAGGCGCAGAGTTTATGGGATATAGCAGGGCGCCAGCTTAGATAGATGCGCTCCAAGCTCGGCCAGACTGGTGCAACTGTGCTCGGAGCGTTCAGATGTTCGAGGGCATAACCACGCAAATACTGCCGACAGCGACGGGGTTCGCGGCACGGCAGGCACTTGCAGTGCTTCGAAAGCGCAACATTGAAACCGCGCCACTGCTCCGACGCGCCGGTCTTTCAGAGCATGACCTGGAAAATCGTCAAAGTCGCATCTCCGCTACCGCGCAAGCAAACCTGCTTGAATACGCGGCGGAGGCGGTGGGCGATAGCGCCTTCGGGCTGCATCTCGCCCAACAGGCCAATCTGCGCGAAGCGGGAGTGCTGTTCTATGTCACCTCCGCTGCAAGAACCCTCGGCGAGACGCTGCCGCTTTATGAACGCTACTGCCGGATCGTCAATGAAGCGGTGCGAGTGAAACCGTTGCGAATGCAGAACGGCCTCATCGTCGAGATCAACTTTGTCGGTCTTTCGCGTCATCGCTTCCGTCACAACGCTGAGTTTATACTCGCCGCTAACTTGAAGGGTATGCGCGAAAACGTGGGGCGAAACATCCGCCCAATCGGCGTTACATTCGCACATCCGCGCAATTCCAACCTGCCAGAGTTCGAGCGCTTCTTCGGTTGTCCTGTCGAGTACGGTTCTGCGTCCGACCAATGGTCGTTCTCAAACGAAACATTGGCCGTGCCGCTTATCAGCGGAGATCCATACCTATTACAGACACTGCAACCCTTTTGCGATCAGGCGGCAAGGGAGCGGAACACCGCCGTGGAGACCCTGCGGTCTTCTGTTGAGAACGAAGCGCAGAAGCTGCTGCCACACGGCAAGGCCAACAGGCAAACTGTTGCGAGGGCGCTGGCGATGAGCGAGCGCACCCTGTCCCGCAGACTGGCCGAGGAGGGAACATCCTACGAAGAGATTGTCGATCAATTGCGGCGAAGCCTCGCGTTCCAATACATCAACGCTCCGAGCATATCCGTGTCGCAGATCGCTTGGCTGCTAGGCTACGAGGGGGCCACCTCTTTCAATCATGCTTTCGTGCGCTGGACAGGCCGTTCTCCGTCCTCGGTTCGAAAAGAGGAGCAGCTTCCCGCGCCGGCGTTGAGTCTACAATCTTAATAGGCAACTCTTGAGCGGCGGATCTTTCGCCGGCGGAACCCGGCGAAGCCGAGGGCGCCGAAGCCAAGCGCCATCATAACCCAAGTGGACGGCTCAGGAATGGAAGGCGTGACGCTCGTCGTCGAGTTGGTAAACGACACGGTGATAGTATTCCCCGGGCCGCCGTCCTGAGTAGCGGACAAGGTGAGAGAAACCGGGGTGTCGACGAAGCCGCTGCCGGGAGGGCCGGTCACCGTACCCAACAGGGTGACGCCGATTGAGTCAGGACTACTTGGGTTGCGAGCGACCTCCTTCACTGTGGTCAGTGTTTCGGTGAAGGCGCCATTGCTACCCGTCCACGAGACGACAACTTCGGGCATAAGCGGCGACGTCCCGGTTCCGGATCCAAAAATGATGTTAGTGTCTGGCGGCGAGGGAGCAAAAACCGAGACCGTGTCGAAGGCGGCCAGTCCGGAATCGTCGCCCGGACCGACACCGGAAACGAACAGGGTCGACTCATCGAGATCGATCGCCGTCGATTCTTCCAAATTCGACCCGGTGTTCCCGATCGTTCCGCCTATCCCAACGACGCCGAAGTCGATTGTGGCTGCTCCCGCAGCGGAACTCGCGGCCAGCATCGCGATGAAAGCAGTGACCAACGCTGCAATTACCGAACGCTTCATGGTGAGTTCCCTGTCTGGCCCGTCGTGCGCCACGACACCTAATAACACGTTAAGACGGGTTGTGAACATCTTATCGGGCTAATAAATAGACAAAATATATTGGTGGATCTGACGGTCGTATGTTTACACCGAGAAACAGGCGATCGCCGATAGGGAAACGGGCGATCGCCACTCGCTCAATTGTCGAGAAAACTCCGTAGCTTGCGGCTTCGGCTCGGGTGCTTGAGCTTACGCAGCGCTTTCGCCTCGATCTGGCGGATGCGCTCGCGCGTGACCGAAAACTGCTGGCCGACTTCCTCCAGCGTATGGTCGGTGTTCATGCCGATGCCGAAGCGCATGCGCAAAACCCGCTCCTCGCGCGGGGTGAGCGACGCCAGCACGCGCGTCGTCGTCTCGCGCAGATTGGACTGGATCGCCGCGTCGATCGGCAGGATTGCGTTCTTATCCTCGATGAAATCGCCGAGGTGACTGTCTTCCTCGTCGCCGATCGGCGTCTCGAGGCTGATCGGCTCCTTGGCGATCTTGAGCACCTTGCGCACTTTCTCCAGCGGCATGGCGAGCTTTTCGCTCAGCTCTTCGGGCGTCGGCTCGCGGCCGATCTCGTGCAGCATCTGGCGCGAGGTGCGCACGATCTTGTTGATCGTCTCGATCATATGCACCGGAATGCGGATGGTTCTTGCCTGATCCGCAATGCTGCGCGTGATCGCCTGGCGAATCCACCAGGTGGCGTAAGTGGAGAACTTGTAGCCGCGGCGGTATTCGAACTTGTCGACCGCCTTCATCAGCCCGATGTTGCCTTCCTGGATGAGATCGAGGAACTGCAGGCCGCGATTGGTGTATTTCTTGGCGATCGAGATGACGAGGCGCAGGTTGGCCTCGACCATTTCCTTTTTCGCCTGGCGGGCCTCCCGCTCGCCCTTCTGCACCATCTGCACGAGGCGCCGGAATTCCTGGATCTCAAGCCCGGTCTCGGTCGCGAGCGACTGAATCTCCGTGCGGATCTCCTTGATCCCAATCTTGTCGTTGGCGATGAACTCCTTCCACCCGCGCGTCGTGAGCTTCGAGACCCGTCAGCAGCCATTTCGGATCCAATTCCGAATTCTGGTAGTTCTTGAGAAAATCCTCGCGGCCGACGCGATGGGTCTCGGCCAGGCGCATGAGGCGCACGTCGAGGCCGATAAGGCGCTTGTTGATGTCGTAGAGCTGCTCGACCAGCGCGTCGATGCGGTTCTGGTTCAGCGACAGCGACTTCACGTCGCCGACGATGTCTTTCTTCAGGGCCTTATATTTGCGCTCCTGGGCGGGCGAGAGCGACTCGCTCTTGAGCTTGTTCTCGACGTTCTGATCCTGCAGGCGGCGCAGCTTCTTGTAAGCGTCCGCAATGCGGTCGAACGTCTCGAGCACCTTCGGCTTGAGATCGGCTTCCATCGCCGACAGCGAGACGGAATTCTCGAGATCGTCCTCATCGTCGAAGCCGTCGGGCGGCGGAGTCTCGCCTTCGAATCCTTCCGGAGGCGCCTGTGGCGCAGTCGCCGGCGCCATGCGGTCGCGGGCCGGATTGGGGGGCGGAGGCGCGCCGGGGGCGGAATAATCGGTCTTCGGCGCCTTCTTGCCGTCGGGACCGGCGTAGGTCGCCTCGAGATCAATGATGTCGCGCAGCAGGATCTTGGCGTCGTTGAGCTCGTCGCGCCAGATGATGATGGCCTGGAAGGTGAGCGGGCTTTCGCACAAGCCTGCGATCATCGCCTCGCGGCCGGCCTCGATCCGCTTGGCGATCGCGATTTCGCCCTCGCGCGACAGGAGCTCGACCGAGCCCATCTCGCGCAGGTACATGCGCACCGGATCATCGGTGCGCTCGGCCGGCTCGGAACTGCGGGTGGCGACCGCCGTCGGCCGGGCGGCCTCGACGAGTTCGCCGCCTTCAGCCTCTTCCTCGTCGGCGGCCTCGGGGTTTTCCTTGTCCGCCTCTTCCGCGTCCTCGCTTTCGACGACATTGATGCCCATCTCGCTGAGCATCGCGTTCATGTCCTCGATCTGATCGGATGAAATCTCTTCCGACGGCAGGACGGCGTTCAGTTCGTCCTGCGTCACCCAGCCGCGCTTCTTGGCGATCTTGAGCATCCGCTTGACGGCGGCGTCGCTGAGATCGAGCAGCGGGCTATCTGGGGTCTCGACGACGCACAGCTTCGCCTTCGCCCTTCGCCTCATCCTTTTTTGCCATTGCGGCGTCTCCGTCATTCCGCGGCCCAGGGCGCCGGGTATTGAATGTTGTCGACCATCCCCGTCATGCCGGGCGGCCGCACAAGGCTATCGCGGGCAAGCTAAGGCTTTGCTCATCGCGCCGCGCACCCGCTCGAACACCCGTTCGGGTCAGATCGCGGACGATATGCGTCCGGATTGATCGCCAAAACCGTCAATGGCTGCTTCCGCGTCGGCAAGGTCAGCCAAGTTCGCTTTGATATCAAGCAGTCGGGCAAGATTAAGCTCGTTTGGCTCCGTTGCAAGCAACCGCTCCGCGAGCTTCAGATCCCTATCTAACGCACCAGCCCGCCGATGCAAGGCCAAGCTTTGCCTCAGCACCTGATCGGCGTCCGCAGGCGCCGCCTCCGGCCGCATGCACCACCAATTCGGCATCTTTGCGGCCAAGCCTAAAATCCGCTCGCGCGCTGGCCCGTGCCCGGCGCCCGTCAGCCATTCGGCGAGCGCTGTGGACGAGATCAGCGCGTCGACCGGGGCGCCGAGCAGCGCGTCGCGCAAGGCGCTAACGCCAGCGCCCATGAATTCGGTCTCCGCCAGTTCCTCGCAACGGCTCTCGATCAACGCCGGATGGCAGAGCGCAATCGAAAGGATCATGACCTCGCGCGCCGGCAGGCGAGCGCTCCGGCCGAGCTTGCTTTGCGGCGCCAAGGGCGTTTCCGCGACGCCGATCCGCGGGCCCGGCGGGGGGAACCGCCCGCCCCGCCGTGGGACGAAGGCCTGTTTCGCGTTGGCGTAGCCTCGCGCCGGCCGCTCGCGTTCGTCGCCGAAGAACGCCGAAAGGCGCCGCTTCATGTCCGCCTGGTAGTGCCGGCGCAGCGGTCTCGTCGGCGATTTTTCCGACCGCCTCGCCGAGCCGGCGCTCGAGCGCCGCGCGCTGCTCGGGCGTGTCGAAACGCTCGCCGTCGGTTTCGCGCATGAACAGCATGTCGGCGAGCGGCCGCGCGTCCTTGAGATGTTCGGCCATCGCCGCCGGACCGCTCTGGCGAATGAGATCGTCGGGATCCTGACCTTCGGGCAGAAGCGCGAAGCGCAGGCTCTTGCCCGCGCCGATCAACGGCAGCGCGGTCTCGATGGCGCGGAACGCCGCGCGCCGTCCGGCGCCGTCGCCGTCGAAGCACAGGATCGGCTCGCTCGCCATCGCCCACAGAAGCGCGCATTGATCGGGGGTCAGCGCCGTGCCGAGCGGCGCGACGACGTTGGGGAAGCCGGCCTCGCTCACCGCGATCGCGTCGATATAGCCCTCGACCACGACGATCGCGCCTGAATCATGCGCGGCCTTGCGGGCGCGGTGATGATTGAACAGCAGCGCGCCCTTGTGGAAGAGCGCGGTCTCCGGCGAATTGAGGTATTTTGCCTTGGCGCCCGCCTCCATCGCCCGCCCGCCGAAGGCGATCACGCGGCCGGCGCGATCGTGGATCGGAAACATCACCCGGTCGCGGAACCGGTCGTAAGGAACGGCGATGTCTTCCCCATGGACCAGCAGGCCCGCGTCGATCATCGCCTCGGCGCCAACGCCCTGCGCCGCGAGCGCGTCGCGCAGCGTGAAGCGCTCGGGCGAGGCATAGCCGAGCCCAAAGCGCTGCTGCACCGGGGCCCCGAGGCCGCGATCGGCGAGATAGCCGCGCGCTTTGGCGCCGATCGGCTGCTGGAGGTTCGCTTCGAACAGGCGCGCCGCCATCGCCATGACTTCGATCAGGCTCGCGCGCTTCTTGTCTTGAACCGCGTCGGCGGGGCTTAGACGCGGCATCGGCAGGCCGGCCATGCCGGCGAGCCGCTCGACGGCTTCCGGGAACGTGAGGCCCTCGGTCTCCATCAGGAAGGCGAACGCGTCGCCGTGCTTGCCGGACGAGAAGTCGTGGAAGAAGCCCTTCTGGTCGTTGACGAAGAACGACGGCGTCTTCTCCGCGCTGAAGGGCGACAAGCCCCGCCACTCGCGCCCCTCCTTGCGCAATTTGACGCGCGTCCCCGCCACCTCCGACACCGGCAGGCGGGCCCTGATCTCATCGAGAAATTCGGGCGGGAACTTCATGGAGATGCCAGATTGGCTTCGCGTTCGGCTTTAGCAAGGCGGGGCGCGCGTTGTCCCCGGCTTTTCGCGAGGCGGCCGCCGACCGCTGACGCGAGCGCGCTGACCCGAGCGCTGGCCCTCAGCTCGTCATTGCGGACCCGCGCGCTCGACCGGCAGGCGTCGCGCCGCCGCCTAGCCCTTCGTCGGCGCGGCCGAGTCCAGAAGCTTGGCCGACTTGAGGTCCGACCACAGGCTCGCCGGGATCTCGACCGACGCGTCGTGGACGTTCGACTTGACTTCCTCCGGCTTCACCGCGCCCAGCACGACGGAGACGACAGCGGGATGGCCAAGCGCGAATTGGATCGCCGCCTGGCGCAAGGTGACCTTGTGCTTCTTGCAGATCTCCTCGATCGCCTTCACCTTGTCGACGACCGCCTTCGGAGCGTCCGTGTAGTCGTACTTGGCGCCCGCGCCCGATCCGGTCGCCAGAATGCCGGAATTGAACACGCCGGCGAGCATCACGCCCATGTTCTTCTCGAGCGCGAGCGGCAGGAATTCCGTCAAGCCCGCCTGGTCGATCAGCGTATAGCGTCCGGCCATCATCGCGACGTCGAAATCGCCGGCCTTGGCGAATTTGACGCAGGTGTCGGCTTCGTTGATGCCAAAGCCGATCGCCTTGATGGTCTTCTCGTTGCGCAGCTTGTCGAGCGCCTTGTAGGCGCCTTCCATCGCTTCCTTGAAGCGCCCGGGCGCTTCCTCCTTGCCATGCGTCCAGACGTCGCAATCGTGGATGAGAACGATGTCGAGCCGGTCGAGCCCCATGCGCAAGAGAGAATGCTCGATCGAGCGCATCGCGCCGTCATAGGAATAATCGAAGCGCGGCGCGTGCGGATGTCCGCCGGCGAAGCCCGGCGACACCACGTCGCTGCGCGGCTTGGGCGGCTTGGTGAAGGGGTCCATGATGCGGCCGATCTTGGTCGAGACCAGGATCTCGTCGCGCTTGGCGCGCCTGAGCCCCGCGCCCATCCGGGCCTCCGCCAGTCCGTTGCCGTAGTGAGGCGACGAGTTCGAACACCTTGACGCCGCTCGCGAGCGCTTGCTCGATCGTCGCGATCGACGTTTTTTCGTCGAGCAGCTCATAGAAGTCGCCGAGCGGCCCGGTCCCCTCGCCGACGACGGAGAACGTCAGCCCCTCGCCGTTCCGAGCCTTTATGCGTCGCGTTTCCATGTTTCCTCCACGAATGTCCCGTCGCCCCGGCGCGCCCTGACGGGACGGCGGCATGTTTCATGAGCGGAAGCGTAACGCAAGGCGCAACCGGATTGAAGGCTTTCGTTGTCATTCCGATCCCGATCCCGAGCGGGCCGTTTCTTGCGTCGCCCGCATCGCAGCGCCGCGCGCTCGCAAGGCTTGCACGAGCCGTACCTACCGAGGAGGCGACAGACACGCTTTGATGGCATCGATAAGCGCCTGTCTTTCTGGCCTGTCGCTTCGAGACGGCTGTCGGTCAGATCCATGCCCACAGAAGTGACAAGCCCCGCCGACCGAAGCCGCATCGTCGACCGCCTTCTTGATCGCTTCGAGATCGTCGGCCTTTTCGGCGTAGTCCGGCAGGTCAGGCGTAGAGGCGGCAGGTACCGGCGCTTGAGGCCCGGCGCGGTCTTCGTCCGACGTGGCCTCACTGGCCTCGGTCGCAGGACGCCCCTCAGGTGGCGGTCGTGTTTCCAACCCCACGGGCTTTTGCCCCAAGACCCAATCTCCCAGCGGCGCCGGGGCGGCTCTTTTCTACATCAATCCCGCGCGCCTTCAAACGGATGGAAGCATGCGCGCTTCCCCGAATTTCTCGACAATTCCTTCCCGAAAACAGAAATCCAAAGTATCATTGTATTCGAATGACCCAGAGCACCAAAGCGATGTTTCATGAGGGAAGGCGAGCGAGCGCCGTTAGAACTTGTACGCATATCGACCCAAAGGGTCTCGTCGCGCAGGAAAATTTGATTTGAATCGGCTTTAACCCATTGAAAAGTCTCGATTTGGAAAAATAAGCGACAGTAAACGCTAGCTAATTTACTAGCGCTTACTAGCGTTTAGGCACGTTTACTCGCTTTTATATTTAACATATACCTCAGTCGGCCCATGCGTGGAACACAGGAGTTCCCGCAAGACAAAGCGATATTGTAGTAGTAAAGGGTCGTTTCAATCTCCTGCGCGCTGAAATTTGAATTTATCGCTGCGATTATCTGAGAATATCTGGCTAACGATATTCATCTGTGAAAGTATAACCAAATAATATTTGTCGTTGAAAGCGATCACGTGGTCGTGATATTGATTGAGTTGGCACTGCAGATACTCATTACACCTAACCATTGGGGCTTTCTGTATGAAAACTCTTGGCTCTCTCGTATTCCTGTTGTTTTGCCTCTTGACACCTGTACATGCAGCACAGGTGTATAGTGGATGCGCGACCCCGCCCTCCACATTCAGACATGTTTGGTACTTTGATCCGGTGCATGGAAAGACGCAGGCCGCTGGAGGCAATGGGTCCCAGGCCAGTCCGTGGAACAGCCTCCAGGCCCTCGTTCAAGCGCAGACCTGGCTACGCTTATCCGCTGCTGACAACGCGCCCCGTATCCCCAGCGCCGGCGCCTGGTCAGCCGTGGGTCGTGGCGCCCGGCCCGAACGCAGGCCCAATCGCGCCCGGGGACGAGATCCTGCTCATGAGCGGAAACTACGGCAACCTCTGGCTCAACGTCTGGAATACGGAGATTGCGAACTCCGCCTTTGTCACGATTGCGGCCGCGCCCGGACAGACGCCCGTCCTTACGTCGCTTTTCATCGCGGGCACCAACTATTGGGCGTTCAATGGGCTCAAGGTGCAAAGTCTCCAGGGCGCCGCGTATCGGCGGCTACTGGCTGGTCAACATCGATGACTTTTCGCCGACCTTTCCGACATCCAACATTGTGCTTGAGAATGTGACCATCTCTTCTCAGGACAACGTTGCCGGGTGGAGCAAAGCCCAATGGGTCACGAACGCGCGCAACGGGTTTTTCGTCCACACCACCCCTGGCACGACGGCTACGAAATGCATTTCAATGACCGGCTCGCACATCGCCAATGTTAGGACCGGCGCGGTGATTGCAGCCGGCCAAGTCCTCTTCTCGAACAACCAGATTGATCATTTTGGCGATGATGGACATTGACTACGCAGCGAGCAATCTCACGATTACGCACAATTCCGTCCACGACAACTTGGACGTCGGCGACGGCAACCACGAAGACGCCATGCAGGGCCAGGCAGGCTTTTTGCCGCCGGGTGCCACCGTGAATCATTTCCAGAACGTCCTCATCGACAGCAACCTGGTCGTCCGGCAGACCGACCCGAGGCTTCCGTTTCCGACTTATCTGCAAGGCATCGACGCCTTCGACGCAGACTGGACCAATGTCACTGTCACGAACAACGTCGTCGTAACCAGCGCCTGTCATGGAATTACCTTTTCAAGCATCCACAACAGCCTGATTGCCAACAATACGGTGGTCGCAGACGGTCTCGTTTCGACGCCCGGTTGCGTCGCCGCCATCAACGTTGGCGGCGCAACGCACCAAGGCGCGGTGAGCAGCAACACCGCCGTAAGGAACAACCTTACCAGCCAGCTCAACGTCGACACGCGCAATAGTGGTGTTGTGCCCGATCACAACGTCGCCATGTGTTGCAGGAGCCCGGAAATTTCGTGGTTCGTGAACGGGGTCAGCCAATTTATTGGCCAGCCTGGAACCTATACGAACGGCAATATCATCGACGCCGGCGGGACGAAGGCCGAATTCGTCAACTTCAACCCGGCGACGCTGACCTACAATGTGTTGCTCAAGTCAGGCGCCCAGGCCATTGGCGCGGGAACCGCGGCGGGGGCGCCGACGGATATCCTCGGCGTCGCGCGCAAGGCTCCCTACACCGTGGGCGCTTATGGGTTCCCCAACTGAAGGAAAATCTCCGACCTTGAAGGGTTGGCGGAACGCGTGAGCGAAGCCGAAGGCGTCGAATCGGTGAGACGGTAGCGCGTCGGGTCCGTCCTATCGCCTGCCCCTCGCCCCCTGCTTCTTCGCGCCGAAATCGGCGGCGCGCAAAAGGAACACTTCGCCCGACGTGTCTTCGGTGTCGAGCCAGACGAACGGCAGATGCGGGAACTCCTGCTCGAGCAGCGGGCGCGCCCGCCGCCCACCTCGCAGACGAGCGTCCCGCTCGCCGTCAAGTGCTTGGGCGCTTCGCTCAGGATCCGGCGCACGATGTCGAGCCCGTCCGTTCCGCCGGCGTGCGCAAGCACCGGCTCGGCCGCGTATTCCGGCGGAAAGTCCGCGATCGCCGCGGCGTCGACATAAGGCGGGTTCGTCAGGATCAAGTCGAAGCGCGCGCCCTCGACCGGGGCGAACAAGTCTCCCTGCTTCAGCGCGATGCGGTCCCGAAGGCCGTGCTCGTCGACGTTGCGCGCGGCGACTTCGAGCGCGCCGGGCGAGACGTCGACCGCCTCGATGCGCGCATTGGGGAAGGCGCGCGCCGCGAGAATGGCGAGCGAACCGCCCCCCGTGCAGAGGTCGAGCACCGAGGCGATCGTCTCTGGATCGCCGATGAGCCCGTTGTCCTCGGCGAAAGCCGTCATGACCAATTCGCCAATCAGGCTGCGCGGCACGATGACGCGCTCGTCGACATAGAACGGCACGCCCTGGATGTAGGCGCGGTTGACGAGGTAGGCGGCGGGCTTGCGCGTCGTCGCGCGCGCCTCGATCAGTCCCAAAAGCCGGACACGCTCCTCGCGAAGCAGCCTGGCGTCAAGAAACGGATCGAGCATATCGATCGGCAGGCCCAGACCCTCGAGGATGAGAAAGGCGGCTTCGTCGAGCGCCGTCGTCGCGCCGTGGCCGAAGGCGAGGCCGGCAGAGAGAAAGCGGCCGACCGCATAGCGCAGCCAGTCTCGCGGGGTCAGGAACGTTTCAACCCGCTCGTCGACCGGCTCCTCAGACAAGGGGGGCCGCCTCAAGTGCTGAGCTCATGAGCCTCGCTTGCACTCGCGCAAGACGTGCTTTCGCGTCTTGCCCTGCAGGCCCTGGGCGTCGGTCTTTTGCGCACATTCGAATCGACCTGGCGGACCGCTCGGCAGGGTCCTGCTTGACGGCAGGGAGAGTTTCGGCGACCAGCCTCACCGTCGCAACGGAGCCGCTGCCGGCGGACGACGCGGCCACGACGCCTGCCGTCGTGATCTGTGCGAGCGCGCCAAAGGTCAAGAGCGTTTCCGAGGCGATAAGGCAGAATGCGCCAGCACAAACCAGCGACACGATTCGGATATTCAAAGATAGTCCTCTACGTCGATCACTCATCTGAGCCTAGCGCCGGTTATAAGAGCCGCATCCGGAATTTCAAGCCGACCGATTTGTGATGCTTCGCCGTAACGTCTTGTGCTTTCTGGATAGTGCAAATCATCGTTCTAAACGCCTGGCGCGTGCTTGGCGCCTTGCCGCCTTGGTCCGACACCGCGCCCGCACCTCTTTGGTTGCATCGAGCCGATGGCGTACGCTGCAATGCAAAAAAAGGTTTGGCTGCGCAAAAAAAACGCTTATCTTATGTTGACGCGCGTCGGCGTCACTCTCGGACCGGCATCAAGTTCATGGCTAATTCCACTCCGATTACAATCAAGAAGTACGCCAATCGACGTCTGTATAATACAGCGTCGAGCGCGTATGTGACGCTGGCCGATTTGGCGAAAATGGTGAAAGCCGGCGAAGATTTCATCGTTTACGACGCCAAAAGCAATGACGACATCACCCGTTCGGTCCTCACCCAGATTATTTTCGAGCAGGAGGGAATTGAGGGACAGTCGCTGCTGCCGACGACGTTCTTGCGCCAGCTGATCCGCTTTTATGGCGACAGCATGCAGGCGATCCTGCCGAGCTATCTGGAATTCTCGATCGACCGCTTTTCGGGCGAGCAACCGGCGATGCGCGAAGCCGCAAGCCGCATGTTTGGTCCGGAGGCGTTCTCCGCCGGCTCGTTCGCCGCCATGCAGGAATTGACGAAGAAGAATTTCGCGGCGTTCAATCAAGCCTTGGCGATGTTCTCGCCATTCGCCGCCGTGACCGCGGAAGCGCCTTCCAAGAAGGCGAATTCCGAGGGCGATATCGACGATCTGCGCACTCAGCTATCCGACATGCAAAAGCGGCTCGAATCCTTGGCCAAGAAGACCGAGACGCCCTAAAATCGGTCCTTGCGCGTCCGGAGTTCCCCAAACACCGCCGCAGGCTCCGCGCCGCCCATGCCGACCGCGGTCTGAATCGCCGGCTCCTCCACGCGCAGAAACGGATTGGCGGCAAGCTCGGCTGCAATCGTCGTGGGCACGGTCGGCCGACCGCGCGGCGCGCAGCCTCGCGATCTCCTCGATTCGAGCCTTCAGAACCGGATTGCCGGGTTCGATGGTGAGGGCGAAGCGTCCATTCGCCTGGGTGTATTCATGGCCGCAGTAGATTTGGGTCTCGCCGGGAAGGGCGGCCAGCTTGGCGAGCGAGCTCCACATCACCGCAAGCGGCGCCTCGAACACACGGCCGCACCCCAGCGAGAACAGCGTGTCGCCGCAGAAGGCGACGTCGTCTTTCTCAAAATGATAGGCGATATGGCCGAGCGTATGCCCGGGGGTTTCAATGACTTTCGCTCGCGAGCGATCCGACGCTGGGCCGTGTCCCCTTCCTTCACCTGATGATCGAGGAAAGGAATTCGCGACGCGTCCTTGGCCGGGCCCCACACCTTCGCGTTTGGGAATTTTGCCCTCACGTCCGGCACGCCCTGAATGTGATCGGCGTGATGATGCGTGATCAAGATGTCGGTTAGGTTCCAGCCCCGCTCCGCCAAAGCAGCGAGCGTGGGTCCCGCTTCCGGGACGTCGACGCAGGCCGTCGCGCCGGTCGTCGAGTCGTGCACGAGGACGCCGTAATTGTCCGTGAGACACAGATATTGATGGATGCTGATCGTCATGGGCGATTACGCTCGGCAATTCCGTCGTCGGTTCTCGGGGCTTTGCGCGGCGCTTGAGCCAAACGCGCGCCCTGACCGCGTATTCCTTATAACCGGGCGACCGATCTTTGTCTTGCGTCCGCCCCGTCTCCTGCACGACTTGCGGACGCTGACGCATTGCGAAAGGTCGGGCGCTCGTTCAAAGTCATGGACCCCGTCCGGCCGATAGCGATGCCTCTCGACATTCTCAGCTTGCAGAGCTTCTACGGCTCGCCCCTCGGCGGCGTCGCCCGCAGGCTGATCGGGCGCGTGATCCGTGAGCGCTGGGACAGCAGCGCCGGCCTCTCGATCGCCGCGGTCGGTTACGGCGCGCCCTATCTCGACCGATTCCGCGACGGCGCTCGCCGATGCCTGGCCTTGATGCCCGCCGAACAGGGCGTCGCGATCTGGCCTGAAACCGGTCGCTGCGCCGCAGCGCTCGTGGATCCGCAAATGTTGCCGCTGCCTGACGGCTCCATCGACCGATTGTTGCTCGCCCACGCCTTGGAGGCGGCCGATCGGCCGGACGCGCTCCTAGAGGAATTGTGGCGCATCACCTCGCCTGAGGGACGAATGATCGTGATCGTCCCCTCCCGCCGGGGCGTCTGGGCGCGCACGGACAGCACGCCCTACGGACAAGGCCTGCCCTATTCGAGGTCCCAGCTCCGCGACTTGCTTCAGCGTGCGGAGTTCTCGCCGGTCTTCTGGGGCGAGGCGCTCCATGCGCCGCCGGTCGCCCAGCGGTTCATGATGCGGTCCGCGACGACGATCGAGCGGGTCGGGGGAGCGATTGGATCACCCTTTGCTGGCGTGTATATTGTCGAGGCGATCAAGCAGGTCCCTCGACGGGTCGGCGTCCGTAAGGTCGCCCGAGCGCGGTTGCCTCCGCTTGAACCCGCTCTTGCGCCGAGCGCTCGACGCGAGCGCCATTGCGAATAACTGGTCTTTCGGTTTTCGGGTTGGCGCCGCCGATGCGCCATGCTTTGAAGACCGCGCGTCGACCTCCCACCAAGGCGAATTCCTATGGCTGACCGTCTCCTCGTTCTGTTGCGCCATGGTCAGAGCGAATGGAACCTCGAGAACCTGTTCACGGGATGGCGCGACGTGGACTTGTCTCCCACCGGAGTGGAGGAAGCGAAAGCGGCCGGGCCGCCGGATGAAGGCGCACGGAATTGCCTTCGATCTCGTCTTCACCTCAGCCCTCATCCGCGCCCAGCGCACGCTTCAATTTGGCGCTTGCGGAAATGGGGCAGACCGGCCTGCCGGAAGAGCGCGATCAGGCGCTCAACGAACGCGACTATGGCGATCTTGCCGGGCTCAACAAGGACGATGCGCGCAAGAAGTGGGGCGAGGAGCAGGTCCACATCTGGCGGCGCAGCTACGACATCAATCCGCCGGGCGGGGAAAGCCTGAAAGATACGGTCGCGCGCGCGCTTCCTTATTACTGCCAGAACATCCTTCCCCCGGTGCTTGGCGGCAAGCGCGTACTCGTCGCGGCGCACGGCAACTCTCTGCGCGCGCTGGTCATGGTGCTCGACCGGCTGACGCCGGAGACGATCCCGACGATGGAGCTCGCGACGGGCGTGCCGCTTGTCTATCGGCTCAACGCCGACTCGACCGTCGCTACTAAAGAGATCCTGACGGCCTGACGGTAATTTTTTGTTAGCCTTAACGATTTGTGAAGACGCTCGGCGCCATCTTAACCTCACGTGATTTGCGGTTCGCGGGGGTCGGCGATGGTTGCGAAAGCTTCAGTCTTCGGATTTGCGGTGATGGCCGCGTGCTTCTTTGCGACCGGGGCAGAAGCCGGCCAGTACGAGTTTCTTGCGGCGCCGCAAATCAATCTGTCGCTGGTCTACCGCCTCGACAAATTGTCGGGCGACGTCATCGCGTGCCAATTCGCTCACAATCCAGGGCGACCTGATGTCGGCCCTGGCGCATTCGGCGTCACCTCCTGCTATCGCAGCGGAGACGGCGCGACAAAGCAGGAGCCCAGCGACTATGGGCTGATCGCGACGCGTCACGAGCAGGAAGGCGGCGTGTTCCGCGTCGATTATCGCACCGGCGGGCTCAGCATTTGCTACTTGTATTTCCAGCGTGAGAAGCAGGGCGATCACGAGGCGATTGCGGACCAGTATGTTGTGTGCACCCCGTCCTGGAAGCAGGCGACCTCCGCCCCCGCCCGTTCGGGCGGCGCAGTCAGCGAATTGCCGGCCGCCGCTCCAGCGCGAGACTAAGCCCAACGCGCGGCCGCGCGCGGCCACCGTCTTCTGCTTTTGGCCGTACCAACCCCCTCCTTCTGAGGCGGCCCGCGTCAGCGCGGCCTCGAAAGCCTGTCCTGAGCTTGTCGAAGGGAAGGGTCCAGTTGGCCCCGCCGGTCTAGCGGGCTCTTACGCGCCCTTCGAGACGCGCCTTCGGCGCTCCTCAGGACGAGGCGGAGGGTGGCGGGCGATTTCGATCGTCCAGGGGCCTGGTGCCATTCAGTCGGCCCCCGATCGTCATTGCGAGCCTTCGGGCGTCGAAAGACGCCCGTCCTTCCGGAGGGGCTATGGCGAACCAATCCAGGGGAACCTAGGGCGCCCATGTTCTCTGGATCGCCGCGTCGCGCGAGCGCTTCTCGCGATGACGGTTCCTTCCGTTCTTCCTAAACTTTAGCGCGAACCATGTTCGCCAACGATCACGACACGATCTTCGCGCCCGCATCCGGCGCCGGCCGAGCCGCGATCGCCGTCCTGCGCATATCCGGTCCCGGCTGTTCGGAAGCGCTGAAGACAATGGCCCCTGGGACTGAATTTCCGGACCGGCGCGCTGTCCTGCGAACGCTGAGACATCCTCAATCCCGGGAGCCGCTCGACCGAGCGCTGATCACGCGGTTTCAGGCGCCGCGCAGCTTCACCGGCGAGGAGATGGCGGAGATCAGCGTCACCGGCGGGCGGGCCGTCGCCGCGGCTTGCGTCAAGGCGCTCGCGCTCATTCCGGGGCTACGCCTCGCAGAGCCCGGGGAATTCGCGTGGCGCGCTTTCATGAACGGGAAGATCGATCTTTCCGAGGTGGACGGGCTTGCCGATCTGGTCGAAGCGGAAACGGAGGCGCAGCGGCGACAGGCCCAAAACATCGCCGGCGGGGCGCTCAGCCGCGAATGTGAGGCGATCCGGACGAGCCTGCTTGAGGCCATGGCGGCGGTCGAAACGCAGATCGATTTCACTGACGTCGAGGACGCCTCGGATTTCACCCTCGAATCGGTGAGAAGCGCGGCGCGCGGCGCGATCGAGCGGATAGACCGGGCGCTGGCGACCGCAGATTCGGCAGCGCGTCTCCGAGACGGCTTTACCGTCGTGATCGCCGGGCCTCCGAATGTCGGCAAGTCGACGCTGATGAACGCGCTTGCGGGGCGCGATGTCGCGATCATTTCGCCAATCCCAGGAACGACGCGCGACTTGATCGAGGTGTTTCTCGATCTACGCGGCTATCCCGTCATTCTCGTCGACACAGCGGGCATTCGCGACAGCCATGATCCGATCGAACAGGAAGGGGTTGCGAGAGCGCGCCGCCGCGCCGAGAGCGCGGACCTGATGCTGTGGCTGAATGACGGGGGCAGACGGCCCGGCGCCGAGCTTGCAATCGCCAATCCTGCTTGTGCGGACAAAGACGGACCTGAAAGAGGCTGGCGCCTCGCCGGCAGGAGCGGAAGAGCTCGCCATATCCGCCAAAACGGGGGCTGGGGTCGACCGTCTGCTTGACGCCATTGCCGATCTGGCGGAAGAGCGCATGTCTTCGCGTGAGCCGGCATTGTTGACCCTCGAGAGGCACCGGCGCGGTTTCCAGGACGCGCGCCAAGCTTTGGCCTCCGCGCTCTCGCCAGACGCAGCGGAGCCGGAACTGATCGCCGAGGATCTCCGGCGGGCGGCGTCGGCGATGGATCGGATTGTCGGGCGGATCGGCGTTGAAGAGGTGCTCGGAGAGATCTTTGCACGATTGTGTGTGGGGAAGTAGATGGTCGGCGTCGCGTCGTGAGCTCCGGGTATCGAGCGCCTCATCCTGAGGAGCGCCGAAGGCGCGTCTCGAAGGATGGTCCAGGCTCAACGCGATCGTAGGCGTCCTTCGTTTCCCGCTGGAGCGCCCTTCGAGGCCGCTCTGCGGCGCCTCAGGGCGAAGTTCGGACCGAGTGTCGAGATGTTTCACGTGAAACAGGCGGGCTGCCTGAAATGAAATTTGACGTCGTTGTCATCGGCGGGGGCCATGCGGGATGCGAAGCCGCGACCGCGGCCGCGCGCTGCGGCGCGGCGACCGCGCTCGTTACTCATCGCTTTGCGACAATCGGCGAAATGTCCTGCAACCCCGCGATCGGCGGGCTGGGCAAGGGTCATCTGGTGCGCGAAATCGACGCGCTCGACGGCGTGATGGCGCGCGCTGCTGATGCGGCGGGCATTCAATTCCGCGTCCTCAACCGCCGCAAGGGTCCAGCGGTTCAGGGGCCGCGCGCCCAGGCGGACCGTAAGCTCTACCGGCGCGCCATGCAGGCTCTCGTCTCCGGGACGGCGAACCTGACCGTCGTCGAAGGGGAAGCGGCGCGCATCGCGTCCGACGCCGGCGCCGTCACGGGCATCGAGCTGGCGGACGGCCGGGCGATATCGTGCCGCGCAATCGTGCTCACCACCGGCACCTTCCTGCGCGGAATGATCCATCTCGGCGACCAACGCACGCCCGCGGGACGTTTCGGCGATGCACCCTCGGTCTCGCTTGGCGCAAAGTCTCGACGGCGCCGGATTCGCGCTCGCGCGGCTCAAGACCGGAACCCCGCCCCGGCTGGACGGCGCAACCATCGACTGGGGTCGCCTTGAGATCCAGCATGGCGATCCAGAGCCCGAGTTCTTCTCCTCGATGACGACCTCGGTCACGGCGCCGCAGCTGCCCTGCCATATCACCCGCACCACTGCCGAGACCCATCGCATCATCCAAGCGGATGCGCATCGCTCCGCCGTCTATTCGGGCGCGATCTCGGGGCGCGGCCCACGCTATTGTCCGTCGATCGAAGACAAAGTGATCCGCTTCGCCGATCGCGACAGCCATCAGATTTTTCTCGAGCCGGAGGGCGTCGACGATCCGACCGTCTATCCGAACGGGATTTCGACCTCGCTTCCCGAGGAGACGCAGCGTGCGCTCGTGGCGACGATCCCAGGCCTCGAGCATGCGCGCATTCTCCGACCCGGCTATGCGATCGAATATGATTACATCGACCCGCGCGGGCTCGATCCGACGCTGGAGGCGCGCCGCCTCGGGGGGCTGTTCCTGGCCGGACAGATCAACGGCACGACCGGCTACGAAGAGGCGGCGAGCACAGGGTGTGGTTGCGGGCATCAACGCAGCGCGCAAAGCCGGCGGGCTGGGGCTGACCACGTTCGACCGCGCCGAATCTTATCTCGGCGTGATGATCGACGATCTGACCACCCACGGCGTCACCGAGCCCTATCGCATGTTCACCTCGCGGGCCGAGTTTCGGCTCTCGCTCCGAGCCGACAACGCCGACGAGCGTTTGACGGCGAAGGGGATCGCGCTCGGCTGCGTTAGCGCCGAACGGGCGCGGGTCTACGCGCAAGTCCGCGACCAGCTGGAGCAGGCCCGGGCGATGCTCAAGGCTGCCACCGCCACCCCGCGGGAGCTGGAGGCTCATGGCCTTATCGTCAATCGCGACGGCGCCCGCCGCTCGGCCTTTGAACTCGCCGCGCAATCGCAGTTCACACTCGATATTCTTGCCCGCGTCTGGCCTCAACTTCGCGATATCCCCGCTAATCTTGTTCGCCGGCTCGAAGCCGACGCGAAATACTCCGTTTATCTCAATCGCCAGGCCGAGGACGTCGCCCGCTACCGCCGCGATGATTCGACCGCTCTGCCCCTTGACCTCGACTATGGGCGCCTCTCCGGACTCTCCAACGAAATCAAGCAGAAGTTCATTGCCGTTCGCCCTGTGAGCCTGGGACAAGCCCGCCGCATCGAGGGCGTCACCCCGGCGGCGTTGGCGCTCATCGCCGCGCATGCGCGGAAGGCCGAACGATCTTCCGCCCGCGATCGGCTGCCGGCGGGGACGTGACACCAAATCCGGCTGATCGATTCCCGTTGTCATTCCCGACGGCCGCTTTGGCGGACCAACTCGCAGACGATCGCCGCTCAGCTCTGCGCCTCGTGCCTGTTTCACGTGAAACAGAGGAGCGGCTGGCGACCTTCGTCGACCTGCTCGATCGCTGGCGACATAAGACGAACCTCATCTCTAACCCGACCTTCCCCTCAGTCTGGACCCGTCATATCGCGGATTCGGCCCAGCTAGTGGCCCTTGCGCCGCGGGCCAAACGTTGGGTCGACATGGGCTCCGGCGCCGGCTTCCCGGGCCTCGTGATCGCGATCCAGCTCGCCGATGTTCCCGGCGCGATCGTCCATTGCATCGAGAGCGACGGCCGGAAATGCGCCTTCCTGCGCGAAGCAACCCGCGCGACCGGCGCCGCGGCCCAGATTCACCCCGTGCGCGTCGAAGCGATCGACCCCGAAAGCCTCGGAACTGTGGACGCCGTGACCGCGCGGGCCTTCGCCCCCTTGCCGCTGACGCTCAAATTGGCGAGACCCTGGATGGAGCGCGGGGCCATTGCCGTGTTTCCGCGCGGCGAATCAGCTAAGGACCAAATCGCGGCGTCGCCTGAGGCATGGACACATGCAATCGAAACGCTTCAGAGCGTCGTCAACCCCAAGGCCGCGATCCTGCGCATTCGCCAAGGCTAAACCTTGAACACAATGACCGAGACGGAGCCCCTCGTTCGCGAGCCCGACGGCGCCGCGCGCCCGCGCGTTTTCGCCCTCGCAAACCAGAAGGGCGGGGTCGGCAAGACCACCACGGCCATCAATCTGGGAACTGCGCTTGCCGCCATCGGCGAGCGTGTGCTGATCCTTGATCTCGATCCGCAGGGCAACGCCTCGACTGGGCTCGGCATCAATCGGAGCGCTCGGACGACTTCGAGCTACGAGATGCTCGTCGGGGAAAAAACCCTGCGCGACGTCGTCATTCCGACCTCGGTGCCGCGGCTCTTCATCGCGCCCTCAACCATGGATCTTCTGGGCGTGGAACTGGAAATCGCCGGCCATTCAGACCGCTCCTACAAATTGCGGAATGCGCTCCGGACCTATGGCGCCTCGAGCGCGGACGATCCAGAACGGGCCACCTATGTGCTGATCGATTGTCCGCCCTCGTTGAACCTTCTCACCATCAACGCGCTCGCCGCCGCCGACGCGGTCGTGGTCCCGCTTCAGTGCGAGTTCTTCGCCCTTGAGGGCCTGTCGCAGCTTTTGACGACGGTCGAGCAGGTGCGCAGCACGCTCAACCCCAGCCTCACGATCCATGGCGTGGTGCTGACGATGTACGACCCCCGCAACAGCCTCGCCGGCCAGGTGGTCGCGGACGTGCGCGCGTATATGGGCGATAAGGTCTACGAGACCGTCATTCCGCGCAATGTCCGCCTGTCCGAGGCGCCGTCGCATGGCAAGCCGGCGCTGCTTTACGACCTCAAATGCGCCGGCAGCCAAGCCTATTTGAAACTCGCATCCGAAGTGATCCGGCGCGAAGGTCGCTGGCGCGCCGCTTAAATAGAACCCGAGGGAAGGATCCATGGCCGAAGACGCAGTCGCCCGCACCGAAAACCGGCCTCGCCTCGGGCGAGGGCTCGCCGCCTTGCTGGGCGGGGCGAACCCGCCGCATGCCGAAATCTCGCGCGGGACGCGCCAGACGCCGATCGAGTTCCTGCGCCCCAATCCACGCAACCCGCGAAAACGATTCGACGATTCGGAGCTCGACGAACTCGCCGCTTCGATAAAGGAGCGCGGGATCATCCAGCCGATTGTCGTTCGCGCCATCTCGGGCGTCGCCGACGCGTACGAAATCATCGCAGGCGAGCGTCGCTGGCGCGCCGCCCAGCGGGCAGGGCTGCACGAGCTCCCCGTCATCATCGTTGAGGCGGGGGACCGCGAAGCGCTTGAGATCGCCATCGTCGAGAATGTGCAACGCTCTGACCTGAACGCGCTCGAGGAAGCTGCCGGCTACGCCCATCTTGGCGCCGATTATGGCTATTCGCACGGCGACATCGCCCGCGTCGTCAGCAAAAGCCGCAGCCACGTCGCAAACACGCTTCGCCTGACCAATCTGCCCGAGCACACGCGCGGCCTCCTGGCCGGGGGAAAAATCTCGGCCGGGCACGCGCGCGCCCTGCTGGCGGTTGCGGACCCGGACGCGGTCGCCAACCGCATCGTCGCCGAGGGCATGACGGTCCGGGACATCGAACGCCTGGGCGAAAATTCCGGCAAGACCACCCGTCCGCGGAAGGGCGCACCCCCGGTCGACGCCGACACGCGCGCGCTCCAGGAGAAGCTTGCGCTCGCGCTCGGAACGAAGGTGACGATTCGACATGGCGGGGAGAGCGGTGAAATCCGCATCGCCTTCCGGGATTTCGATCAGCTCGACGACTTCTGCCGCCGGCTTTGCCAGTCGGCGTAGCGCCAACGCCCGAACTGCGGTCGGCCTCCCTGTATCCAGTCGCGGACGCAGCGATCCTGCCTATCGGCGCGCGGGATCGGACGATCGTTTCTCGGAGACCACCTGAGCGGGCGCTTCGCGAAAAGTCGGTCGTTTCAACCCATCTCGATTCTAACCGGGCGCCAGCTGTTCATCCCGACGATCGCCGGATTAAACAGGTCGTCGAAGCCGCACGGCGGCAGCGTTGCCTCGGCAGCCTTGCTCACCATGCCGCCCGGCGCGCCGTTGACATGCGCCAGCTCGTGCACAAGCGCTCCCGCGATGAACCGCGCATAATTAGGATTCTCTGAATATCCACGACGAGATCGCGATGTCTTTTTTGAAAGTGATCCCAGCGAGGGAAGGGTCGGAATTGGGATTGAAGCTGACAAAGATGCCCGGGTCCCTCCACACGGCGGCGAAATCCTTGCCGCCCGGGAGGTTACAAAAGGCCCTGTTGCAGCTCTTCAGGATCGTTTTGTCCCAGATGACCTTGCTGTTGATGACCATGAAGGCTTCAATCACCTGATTGATCTGAGCGTCGTCCTCAAACGCCAGCCATCGATCCCCGTCTTTGGTTTTGAAGTTGGTTTTATGCTTCAGCGACGGTCTATTGATGTTCGGCATGGCGGCCTCGTCGGCAACGTCGGCCTCAATCTTGATTAGATCGCCGTAGCCCGCAAGGGTGGCAATGATACCGCTTGAGGTTTAAGCGCAAGACTCCGCGTATTCGCTGCCGCTCAGGAGCAAAAAATGGCCAGGATGGAGGAAGACGTCGTCTTCTCGAACCTCCGCGACAAGCTGTTCACGGCGGTCGTGGGCGACGTGTTGGACAAGATGGGATGGCGGCGCCAGTTCCTGCCGCAGGCCATCGGACCGCTCAAGCCTGACATGAAGTTTGTCGGCCGGGCCATGCCCGTCCTCGAGGCCGACATCTTCGACGACAGCGTCCGATCGCCCGGCGGCGTCGGCGCAAAGCCGTTCGGCCTGATGCTGGAGGCGCTCGACGATCTCCGCCCGAACGAGGTCTATGTCGCCACCGGCGGGTCGTTTCGGTACGCGTTCTGGGGCGAATTGATGTCGACCCGCGCGCGATACCTGCGCGCCGCCGGCGCGGTCCTCAATGGCTTCGTTCGCGATGCGGCTGGGATCGAGGCGCTTGGCTTTCCGACCTTCAGCCGCGGAATATACGCGCAAGACCAGGGGCCGCGCGGCAAAGTGATCGACTTTCGCGTGAGCATTGAGATCGAGGGGGTCCGGATTGCGCCCGGCGATCTCATCTTCGGCGACCGCGAGGGCGTCCTGGTCATCCCCTCGGAAGTCGCGGCCGAGGCGATCGAAGCGGCGCTCGAAAAGGCGTCAACCGAGAACCGGGTCGCGATCGCCATCCGCCAAGGCATGGGCGCGCGGGAGGCATTCGAGACGTTTGGGGTGTTGTGATTAGGCTCTTTCTCGCGGCCACAATTTTGATGGCATACGTGTCGAGCAATTTCGGCCCCTGACAACCGAAGATCCCGAGAGCGCGTTCATGGCTCGGGCCCCAGGCAATCTGGTTTTGAGCATTTAACTGCAGGCCGATGCCCCGCTGGATTTCTCTTAGCCTTGACGCTGGATCTCGGCCTGGATGGGCGGGACGAGTCCGACCAAAAATTCAGAGAGGGGCGCTCGCGAAAGAGGGCCAAATCTTCTTAAAAACGCAAACTTATGCTCAATAATGCGTCTGTATTACGCAGGATGTGCCGACATCAGAGCGTTTGACGATGATGTGTTTCGTCGTGGAGCTTCGCCATGTCGTCCCACGTTTCGGCGGACATGCAGGGCCCGCCCGGATCTTTGCATGTCATGGTTTTCATGGTGGCGTTCCTCCCGATCCCAGGCGCCGCTTGCTGCATCCGGGCTTCGGAACGTTGCGCTCGATAGAGGTCTCGCTCGGCGCCTCGCGAAACCCGCTTCGACCTGCGCTTTGGATTGCCCTCCAATTTGCAGAGGCAAGGAAGCGACAAAACCTTTTCGAAAACCACAATCCGTGCTAATGTCTTTTCCGTCGGCACGGCAACTTCGCGGCGACAAGGGGCTCCTGCATTTTGGCAGAATTGATAGCGTTAGGCACCAGCCCCTCTGTGGGGGGACGTGCATCGCGTCGGATTGGCGGCGCCCAGCGGAACGAGGGGTAGAGCAGGCGAATTGTTCGAGTCGTCATCGCGAGGAGCGCAGCAACGGGGCGATCCAGGAGTCGCGAGGCGCCCTGCGTTCCCTGGATTGCTTCGCTTCGCTCGCAATGACGACGCTGGTTCGACCCAAATGCAATACGCTTTAGAGGCTCAGAGGATGCGGTCTTGGAAGGCCGATAAAGCGCTTTAATTCACAACCTGGAACGCGAGTTGGCGCCGGAAAGAATTTTTTTATTTGGATTCGCTGTAACCCATTGAAAAGCCTCGATTAGGCCAAGGAAAAACAAGGAAATGCAAGCTTTTTTACTTGGATTCCTTTGGTTTTCCTTGGATTTATTTGGACGGCACTCGCCGATAGGTTGTATCTGTCCGGGCCGGAGCGGCGGGAGGTTCCGTTCCCCTCTCCAACGGGAGAGGGCCGGGGTGAGGGTTCCCCTTATCCGGCAGGCTAAGCCGGCCACCTTCTCCCGGAGGGAGAAGGGAAGCGCGACTAGGGCGCGAGCGCCGTCTCGACCAGCTCGACCCAATAGCTCATGCCGTAGGGCAGAACCTCGTCGTTGAAGTCATATGAGGGGTGATGCAGCGTCGCGCTGTCGCCGTTGCCGACGAAGATAAACGCGCCCGGGCGCGCCTCGAGCATGAAGGAAAAGTCCTCCGACGCCCATGGTCGGGGGCGCGTTCGCATCGACATGGGCGTCGCCTGCGACCTTGCGCGCAACGCTCGCGGCGAAATCGGTCTGCGCCGCATGATTGATGGTCGGGGGATAGCCGCGACGATACTCGACGCGCGCGCTCGCCCCGCTCGCTTCGGCAAGACCGGCGGCGATCTCGTGGATTCGCTTTTCGACCAGGTCGCGGGTCGCGGCTTTCAGCGTGCGCACCGTCCCGTTCAGCCAAGCCGATTGCGGGATGATGTTATTGGCCGTGCCGGCCTGAAAGCGCGTGATCGAGACGACGCAGGAATCGAGCGGATCGACATTGCGCGACGCGATGGTCTGCAAGGCGGTCACGATCTGCGCGCCAACGACGACCGGGTCGATGCCTTGATGCGGCATCGCTCCGTGCCCGCCCTTGCCTTCGATCGTGATCGTGATCTCATCGGCCGAGGCCATCAGCGGACCCTTGCGAAGACCGAAGGAGCCAACCGGCGCGCCAGGCCAATTGTGCATGCCGTAGACTTGCTCGATGCCGAACGTATCCATCAGTCCGTCGTCGATCATCGCCATCGCGCCCGCGCCACCCTCCTCGGCGGGTTGGAAGATGACGACAGCGTTGCCGGCGAAGTCGCGTGTCTGCGCGAGGCGCTGCGCCGCGCCGAGCAGCATCGCCGTATGCCCATCGTGGCCACAGGCGTGCATCTTGCCCCGGACCTTGGAGCGATAGGGGAGGTTGGTCTCTTCTTCGATCGGCAGCGCGTCCATATCCGCGCGCAGCCCGATCGAACGCGAACTCGATCCCTTGGCTCCCCGGATGACGCCGACCACGCCGGTGCGGCCGATGGCCGTTTTCACCTCGTCGCAGCCGAAAGCGCGAAGGCGGTCGGCGACGAATTTCGCGGTCTCCTCGACGTCATACATGATCTCGGGATTCTGATGGAGCTCCCGGCGCCACGTCCGGACTTCGGGAACGAGGTCGTTGATGGCGGAGCGGATCGGCATCGGGAGGAGGCTCCTTGCAAACAGCCGACAATTGACGGCGCGGCGAGGACGCTGTCAACGCGCGCGGCGTCAGCGCTTGCGATGCAGAAGAAAAATCGCCTGATCGCCCAGCAGATTCCAGGCCCATGGCGAGAACATCCGATGCAGCGGCTCGGCCCGCGAGATCAAGCGCGACGCTCTTGTCGATCGTCGCGCCGACCTCGCGCGCCAGCGTGACAAAGTCGGCGATGGTGCAGAAGTGGATGTTCGGCGTGTCGTACCAGGAATGAGAAAGGCTCTCCGTCACCGGCATGCGGCCCCCGAAGGCGACCTGGGCCCGGATGCGCCAATGGCCGAAATTCGGCACGGAAACGATGGCGCGGCGGCCGATGCGCAGCATGTGTTCGAGCACGACGCGAGGCTGGCGCGTGGCCTGCAACGTCTGCGACAGGATGACGTAGTCGAACGCGTCGTCCGGGTAATCGACGAGATCAGCGTCGGCGTCGCCCTGAATCACCGACAACCCCTTGGCGACGCAGTCGTTCACGCCTTGCTGCGAGAGTTCGATGCCCCGGCCGTCGACGCTTCGCTCTTCGGCCAAGAGGCGCAGCAAGGCGCCATCGCCGCAGCCGACGTCGAGCACGCGGGACTTAGGCGCGACAAGTTCCGCCATGCGCAACAGGTCGACGCGCGGCGGAGCGTGAGGTCGAGCAAAGTTCAATCGACGCCTCTGGCGCGCGCGGCCGCGTCGATGAAGCCTTTCGTCGTGTCGATGAGTTCGGGGACGTCGAGCAGGAAGGCGTCATGCCCGCGATCGGTCTCGATCTCGACGAAGGAAACCGAAGCGCCGCCGGCGTTCAGCGCGCGCACGGTGGCGCGCGAGTCGCTCGTGGGAAAGAGCCAGTCGGAGGTGAAGGAGACGACGCAGAACCGTGTCCGCGAGCCCTTGAAGGCGTTCGCAAGCGATCCGCCATAGTCCGCGGCGAGGTCGAAATAGTCCATCGCCCGCGTCATGTAGAGATAGGAATTCGGATCGAAGCGCTCGACGAAGATCGCGCCCTGGTGACGCAGGTAGGATTCGACCTGAAAGTCCGCGTCGAAGGAGAAGGTGCGCGCCGCGCGGTCCTGGAGATTGCGTCCGAACTTGCGATGCAGCGCGCTCTCGGAGAGATAGGTTATGTGGGCCGCCATGCGCGCGACGCCGAGGCCCTTGCCGGGCCTCGTGCCCTCGACCAGATAGCGCCCGTGCCGCCAATCCGGGTCGGCCATGATCGCCTGTCGGCCGACCTCGTGGAAGGCGATGTTCTGCGAAGAATGGCGCGCCGCCGTCGCGATGGGCAGAGCGGCGAAGACGCGATCGGGATAGGTCGCGGCCCATTGCAGCACCTGCATGCCGCCCATCGAACCGCCGGCCACGCAAAGCAGCGTGTCGATGCCGAGATGGTCGATCAGAAGCGCCTGCGCCCGCACCATGTCGGCGATCGTCACAATCGGAAAGTCGAGGCCGTAGGGCTCGCCTGTTTCCGGATTGAGGGACGCGGGACCCGTCGATCCCATGCAGCCGCCAAGGACGTTCGAGCAGATTATGAAAAACCGATCGGTGTCGAACGGTTTGCCAGGGCCGACCATGGTCTCCCACCAGCCCGGTCGGCCGGTGACCGGGTGCGGATTCGCGACATGCTGGTCGCCGGTCAGAGCGTGGCAAAGGAGAATAGCGTTGGATTTCGCCCCGTTGAGAGCGCCGTAGGTCTGGTAGGCGACGGTCAGCGGCGCCAGCGCTGCCCCCGAATCCATTCGCAGCGGGGAATTGGAGCTCAAGCCCAGCGTAAGGCTATCCGGCGAAACGGATTGCGTGACCGCGCCGGTCAGAAGCGCTCCGAGGTCCCCCAACGATCCCGCCTTCTCAACCTTCAACAACAGACAGTCTGTTCTCTTTGCCGAACAGATCGTTTGTTATAGAGGAGGAAGGGGAGATGCAAGCTCAGCGTTCCTGGCGCGCGCCCACTTCGTAAAGGAACTGTGTCCTCCGGAAGGCATTCCCGACGCTAACATCCCTCACCCTCGACACTGGCCTCCCCGGGTTGGAAGGCCGGCTAGTTCTCTTCGTCGGTGACGCTTTCGGTGGCCTGTTGCGCCAGCTCCTTGACGATCGCGTCGCCCATTTCGCTCGTCGACACCGTGGCGCCTTCCTCGCCGCGGATGTCGGCGGTTCGGAACCCAGAGGCGAGCACGCCGGCGATTGCCGCGTCGAGCCGGTCGGCGGCGGCATGAAGTCCGAAGGAATAGCGCAAGGCCATGCCGAACGACCCGATCATCGCGATCGGGTTGGCGACTCCCTTGCCGGCGATGTCGGGCGCCGATCCGTGAACCGGCTCATAGAGCGCCTTGCGCCGGCCGCTCTTCGGATCGACGTCGCCGAGCGAGGCGGAAGGCAGCATGCCAAGCGAGCCGGTCAACATCGCCGCGACATCGGACAGCATGTCGCCGAACAGATTGTCGGTGACGATGACGTCGAATTGCTTCGGCCAGCGGACAAGCTGCATGCCAAGCGCGTCGGCGAGCTGATGCTCGAGCTTGACGTCCGAAAACTCGCGTTTGTGCAGGGCCGTCATGACCTCGTTCCAGAGCACGCCGGACTTCATCACATTGCGCTTCTCGGCTGAGGTGACCCTGTTGCCGCGGTTGCGCGCCAGCTCGAAGGCCGTCCGTCCGATCCGCTCGATTTCGTAGGTGTCATAGACCTGGGTGTCGATCGCGCGCTCGCTGACCGTTGCCAAGGTCCGTGATTTGCTTGGGCTCGCCGAAATAGACGCCGCCGGTGAGCTCGCGCACGATCATGATGTCGAGCCCTTCGACCACCTCGGGCTTGAGTGACGAAGCCGAAGCCAGCGCCGGGTAGCAGATCGCCGGCCGCAAATTGGCGTAAAGGCCAAGCTCCTTGCGCAGGCGCAGCAGTCCCGCCTCCGGGCGGACGTCATAGGGAACGCCGTCCCATTTCGGACCGCCGACCGCCGCCAGGAAGATCGCGTCGGCCGCTTGCGCGAGGTCCATGTCCGAGTCGCTGATCGCCTTTCCATGCGTGTCGTAGGCGCCGCCGCCGACCAAGCCTTTCTCGATCTCGAAATTTGGCGACGCCCTCGCTGTTGAAATGATCGATAATCTTCTCGAGTTCGGCCATAACCTCGGGGCCGATGCCGTCGCCAGGAAAGAGCAGGAGCTTGAAAGTCGCCATGGTCCGTCACGTTATGTCAGGGGGAAGCGAGGTCGTGTGCTAGACGATTTTCCCTGTGGGCGAAAGCCTGACTTGGCCGCAATTCGGCGCAGCCGACATTGGCGGCTAGAGCAACGCGCTTTCAGGTGGAATTACAGTCGCCCGTCTTGTCATTCCCGCGCACGCGGGAATCTAGAGCCTCGGCAAAGGCTTGGCTCAGTGCCCAGCTTTCACGAGCATGACAGGCGAGCGGTTGAGGGCGACGCCATGACCACGTGAGCAGCGCCGCCGCTGACGGCTTCATTCAGCGATTGCCGAAGGAGATTCGCTTCTATCTGGTTCACGGGCTCGACGAGGGACTTACGCACGAACGGGTGAGGGCCATCGTTCGCAGCCGCATTGGCGACGATTCGGACCCGATGCGCCTTGTGCGCCTCGAGGGCGATGCGGTCGCCCGCGATCCGGGCGTCCTTGCCGATGAAGCCTATGCGATCTCGATGTTCGGCGGCGACCGGGCGATCTGGATCGACGCGCAGGGACGCGATCTCCTGCCCGCGCTCGAGCCTCTGTTCACCCGCCCGCCGACGGACTGCACGATTGTCATCAAGGCAGGACAACTCAAGAAGGGAACGGGCTTAAGGGCTGCGTTCGAGAGTTCGCCCGCACGGGCGTCGATCGAGTGCTATGCCGACGATTCGAGCACACTTGAGGCCCTCATCAACGCGGAAGCCCGCGCCGCGGGGCTCACGATCGCGCCGGACGCGCGGGCGGCGCTCGTCCATATGGTCGGCGCCGATCGCCGAACGACGCGCGGCGAGATCACGAAGCTCATGCTCTATGCGCGGGGTCAGTCGCAAATCACCGCGGAAGACGTAGAGGCGATCGTCGCGGACGCCGCCCCGTCCAACCTCGACGAAGTCATCGACCACGCGTTGCTCGGCGATCTGCCCGCGGTCGAGACGTCGGTCACTCGATTCTTCCACGACGGGGGTGATGCGGACTATCTGATGATCCGACTTGTCGCACGGCTGACGCTCCTGCATCGAATCAGGCTTGAAATGGATCAGGGCCGGCCGTTCGAAGCCGCGTGCCAGGCGTTATTCGTGAAATTGCCGATGTCAGCGCGGCGCGCATTGGCCAAACAGGCCGAACGTTGGACGACAGGGTCGATCGCCGAGCGCCTGCCCGCTGTCCGGCAGGCCAGCGCCCGCGTCCGAACTGAAACACAACTCGCCGAGGTTCTGGCCACCCGCGCGCTCTGGGCGCTCGCCTCGCGGCAGCGGGGCGGGAGACGCTGAAGCCTTTCTGCGATAATAAAACTATTTGTCTATGTGTTGTAGGCCTCCGGCCGATCGGTTTGGATTTTCTTGGCGCGTCGCCTACTCGCCGCGAAAACCCCGATTATCGACTATTGGATTTCCTTGGATTTCCTTGGAATCTCTCGTCCGAATCGAGACTTATCAATGGGTTACGCGGGATAAATCGGCAAAAAATTTTCGCGGGGCCTTTTCTCTATTGCTTCGGCGCAACCGGACGGCAGAATCACCCTTGGCGCGCGTAGATACTGGATCGCTCATAGGTCAAGTTTACCCTGATTTCGGATTAGCAGCAATAAATTGTCGCTTTAAGCCAATCCCCTTTGGTTGGCTCGATCCCGGGTCGAGAGGCCGGGATTATCGACGCGTTAACCCTGTCGACTTTCCCAGGGCGCCGGCATGGAACCATTTTGCGCCCTCCGGGTTGCACGGCCGCCTTCCCAGCTGGAGGAACGAATGGCCAAAGCTCGTTCAGCAAGTTCCGATCCCCGCTTCTACGGGTTCCCCGTCGAGGATCAGAAGCCGATCACTCTTCTTCGGCGCCTCGTCGTCGAAATCGAGGACTCGATCGCCCAATCTCGCGCTGTGATCCTCTCGACGCGAGATGCGATCGAGCTTTTAGAGCGGTTGGAAGGCCGGCAATTCTCGAACTGAGCACTCTACTGCTGCTCAAGCTCCTCGCGGAGCATCTCCAGTCCCAGCCACTCGTCCTCCGCCCCGCTTAGCTCGTCGCGCAATTCGGCATAAGCCTTAGTCGTGGACGCGAACGCAGCAGGCTGACGGGCGGGAAAGTCGGCGTCGGCAAGCTTGCGCTCAAGCGCGCCAAGGTCAGCGCGAAGCTTCTCAATCCGTCCTGGCAGAGTTTCGAGCGCCCGTTTTTCGTTGAATTTGAGCTTGCGTTTTGGTGCGGCCCGTTCGGCCGGCTGTCTGCCTGCCTTCTCGGCTGCCTGAATCGGCACGGCGAACGGGCCGGCCAGGCCATAGCCGCGCTGCGCCACCATGTCCGAATAGCCGCCGGCATATTCGACCCACCGCCCATCCCCCTCGCCGACAACGACCGACGTCGCGACCCGGTCGAGAAAATCGCGATCGTGGCTGACGATGAGGATCGTGCCGGAATAGTCGCCGAGCAGCTCCTGCAGGAGATCGAGCGTCTCGATGTCGAGATCGTTGGTCGGCTCGTCCAGAACCATCAAGTTTGACGGCTTCGCGAGGGCTCTGGCGAGCATGAGCCGCCCCCGCTCTCCGCCGGACAACTTGCCGATCGGCGTTCGGGCCTGCTCGGGCGGAAACAGGAAGTCGCGCATGTAGCCCATGACATGCCGCCGCTCGCCGTTGATCGTCACATAGTCGCTGCCGCCCCCGGTCAACGCGTCCACAAGCGTCGTCGTCGGCTCGAGCGACGCGCGCTGCTGATCAAGAGAGGCCATCGTGACATTCGCGCCCAGCCGCACCACGCCTGAGTCCGGCGCAAGGGCCGCCCGTTAAAATGTTGATGAGCGTGGTCTTTGCCGGCCCCATTGGCCCCGACGACCCCTATTCTGTCGCGGCGCATGACCCGCATCGAAAAGTCGCGCACGATTTCGCGATCGCCATAAGATTTGCTGATCTGCTCTGCGTCGATCACCAACGCGCCCGAGGCTTTGGTGTCTTGCGCGATCATGGCGGCGACGCCGACTGACCGCAGGGCTTCCCGTCGCTCGCTTCTGAGATCCGCGAGCTCCCCGACACGCCGCATGTTGCGCTTGCGCCGCGCGGTCACGCCATAGCGCATCCAATGCTCTTCGTTGACGATCTTGCGGTCGAGCTTGTGGCGCTCGAGTTCCTCCTCCTCGAGCTTCACATCGCGCCAAGCCTCGAACGCGCCGAAGCCCTGATCGAGACGGCGGGTGCGGCCGCGATCGAGCCAGATCGTGGCGCGGGTCAAATCGGCGAGCAGCCGCTTGTCATGGCTAATCAGCGCCAGCGCCGAACGGCTATTCGCAAGATGCGCCTCCAGCCATTCGATCGCGACCAGATCGAGGTGATTGGTCGGCTCGTCGAGCAGCAGGATCTCGGGCTCCGGGCTCAAGATCCTGACCAAAGCCGCGCGGCGCGCTTCGCCGCCTGAAAGGCGGGCCGGATCTGCCTCGGGGTCGACCCCGAGTTCTTCCATCATGGCTCTGGCTGCATACGGGTTGTCGAAATCGCTGAGCCCGGCAAGGATATAGTCGAGCGTGGTGGGGAAGCCGGACATGTCCGGCTCCTGCGGCAGATAGGCCAGGCGCGCGGAAGGCTGGACGAAGCGACTTCCCCGGTCAGTGGTCATTTGGCCGCCAGCAATGCGAAACAAGGTCGACTTGCCCGATCCGTTGCGCCCGACGACGGCGATTCGGTCGCCAGCAGAAATCGACATCTCCGCCCCGTCCAAGAGCGGCGCGCCGCCGAGGGTCAGACCAATGTCTCGCAATTGCAGGAGGGGCGGCATATGAATATGTCCGGGCGCGGCGGGCGGTCACGCTTAACGGCAAGCGGGGGAAAGGAAAAGGGCTATGGCGACCCAGGCGACACTAGCGGCATTGGCGAAACTGACCGGCTTGCGCGAGGGCGTGCTCGCGCGGGCGGCGAGAAAGGATTTCGCCGACGATCCCGCACGGTTCAAGCAGTTCAGCGTCACCCTCGACGATCTTCTGTTCGATTTCTCGAAGCAGCGCATCGACGGTCCCGTTCTCAGCGCGCTCGTCGAGCTTGCGAAGATCGCCAAGGTCGAAGCCAAGCGCGAGGCGATGTTCGCCGGCGAGAAAATCAACACCACCGAGAAGCGCGCCGTCCTGCACACGGCCTTGCGCAATTTCTCCGGCAAGCCGGTTCTGGTCGACGGCAAGGACGTGATGCCCGATGTCATCGGCACGCGCGAAAAGATGTTGAGCTTTGCCGCCGACGTGCGCGAGGGACGCGTGCGCGGCGCTCTCGGTCAGCCGATGACCGATGTCATCAATATCGGCATCGGCGGCTCGGACCTCGGCCCCGCAATGGCCACCCGCGCGTTGGCGCCGTTCGCGCCGCCGCAATTGCGCAGCCACTTCGTCTCCAACGTCGACGGCGCGGACATTGACGACACGTTGCGGGGGCTCGATCCGTCGCGCACGCTGTTCATCGTCTCGTCGAAGACCTTCACCACTCAGGAGACCATGACCAACGCGGCGACCGCGCGGGCCTGGATCGCTCAAGGCGTGGGCGAAGCGGCGGTCGGCGACCACTTCGCGGCCGTCTCGACGCAGCTCGACAAGGTGGCGCAATTCGGCATTCAGTCGACGCGGGTGTTCGGCTTCTGGGATTGGGTCGGCGGCCGCTATTCGGTCTGGTCCAGCATCGGCTTGCCGCTTGCGATCGCGATCGGGCCGGACCGCTTTAACGAATTTCTCCGTGGCGGTTATGAGATCGACGAGCACTTCCGCGAAGCGCCGATCGAGCGGAACATCCCGATCCTGATGGGACTGCTCAGCGTCTGGAACCGCAATGTTCTTGGTCACGCGACCCATGGGGTGATCCCGTATGACCAGCGGCTTGGACGCTTTCCCGCCTATCTCCAGCAATTGCAGATGGAGAGCAACGGCAAGCATGTCCAGCTCGATGGTTCGCCGACCAATACGGCGACAGGCCCGGTCGTGTGGGGCGAACCCGGCACCAACGGCCAGCACGCCTTTTTCCAGCTCATCCACCAGGGAACGGAGATCATTCCCCTGGACCTCCTCATCGCGGCGACGCCGACGAACGCCGACGCGCATCATCACGATCTCCTGGTCGCGAATTGCTTCGCGCAAGGACAGGCCTTGATGCGCGGCCGCACCCCGGCGGAAGCCGAGGCGCTGACCCGCAAGCAGGGCGCGAGCGAGGCGGACGCCGCTCGGCTTGCACCCCACAAGAGCTTCTCCGGCAGCCGGCCGACCAGCACATTCCTCTATACGCGCCTCGACCCACGCATGCTTGGCCGGCTCATTGCCCTCTACGAGCACAAGGTGTTCACGGAAGGCGCGGTTTGGGACATCAACTCGTTCGACCAGTGGGGCGTCGAACTGGGCAAGGAGCTGGCCTCGAGCCTCGCGCCGATCGTCGCCGATTCCGCCGCGAACACGGCGGCGCTCGACCCGTCGACGGCGGGGCTGGTTGCGCATCTGCGCGCGCTTCGCGGCGCGGCTGAGCCGCAAACCTAACGCTTTGGTTATCCGCGCCGCGCCTTGACCACTGCAAGCCGGCGGGTGGCCTTCGTGAGCCACGCGCGGGTCGAGCCATCGACCCGCCGCGACAAGACCTTGCGAACGCGAGCGTGGTAGTCGTCGAGCCAGGCGATTTCGTCGCCGTCCATCAATTTCGGCTCGATGAGGCTGAGATCGATCGGCGCAAGCGTCAGCGTCTCGAAGCCCAGCATCGGCCTCTCGCCGCCGGCAATCGCCCGCGCCTCGACCACGAGCAGATTCTCGATGCGGATTCCGAACGCGCCGGCGGCATAATAGCCCGGCTCGTTGGATATGATCATCCCCGGCGCGAGGGCGGTCGTTCCGGTCTTGGCGATGCGCTGGGGGCCTTCGTGGACCGAGAGATACGACCCGATGCCGTGTCCGGTGCCATGGTCGAAATCGAGGCCCGCTCGCCAGAGCGCCGCGCGCGCCAGCGCGTCGATTTGGGCGCCGTTCGTTCCTGGCGGGAAGACGGCGCGGGCGACCGCGATGTGACCTTTCAGCACACGGGTGAACCGATCCCGCATGAGCGCGCTGGGCCGTCCGACGGCGATCGTGCGCGTGATGTCGGTCGTGCCGTCCTCGTATTGCGCGCCGCTGTCGATGAGGAAAATGCCGCGATCGATTTTCCGGTTGGATTCTTCGCTGACCCGATAGTGAGGAATGGCTGAATTGGGGCCCGCGCCAGCGATGGTCGGGAACGAGAGATCCTTGAGCGCTGGGCTCGCTCGCCGGAAGGTCTCCAAGGCCTTGACCGCGTCGATTTCGGTCAGGCGGCCTCGCGGCGCTTCGGTGGCGAACCAGGCGAGGAAACTTGCCATCGCGGCGCCGTCCCGCTCGTGCGCGGCGCGCGCGCCTGCGAGCTCGGCCGGATTCTTCTTCGCCTTCATGAGCGCGATCGGATCCGGCCCGACGTCGGCTTTGCCGCCCGCTCGCTCGATCGCCTGGGTCAAATAGGCTGGAACGGTCGCGGCATCGAACGCCACGCGTTCGCAGCGCCGGCCCAGATCCTCGACGAACGCGAGCAAAGCGTCGGGCTCGAGCACGTCCGCTTGGCGGCTGAGACTTTGGCGGCTCGCGGGCGAGAGTTTTCTTCCGTCGAGAAACACAACCGGACGGCCCTCAAGCGGCAGATAGGCCCAGCCGATCGGCAGTGGCGTGTATGAGACGTCCGAGCCGCGGACATTGAACAGCCACGCCAGATTGTGAGGATCGCTGATCAAGAGACCATGCGACGACCCCAAGGCCTGCCGCACGCGGGCGATTTTCTTGGGTGCGCCTTCGCCCGCGAATCGCAGCTTGTGCGGGGTAATCGCGCCCAACGGCGCGGGCGGCCGATCAGGCCAGATCGCGTCAACTGGGTTCGAGTCGACAGGCGACCAGACTGGCGCCCGCTTTCTCGCAAGCGGCCGTGTATCGCGCGACGGCCTCGGGCGTATGAAGTCGCGGGTCGTAACCAAGCTTGTCGCCCTGTTTGAGCTGCCCGGCGATCCATTCGCTCGGCGGTTCCTCTGGAACGCGGCGGAATTCGAACACCGACCCGTCCGCCTCGCTCTTCACCTGCTCCGTGTATCGGCCGTCAACAAACAGCGCCGCCGAGTCCTTCAGGACCACCGCGAGCCCGGCCGAGCCGGCGAATCCGGTCAGCCATCTCAGCCGCTCGGCGTTCGCGGGCACGTATTCGTTCTGGTGCTCATCCGCGCGCGGGACGATGAACCCTGCAAGCCCCTGCTTCGCCAATTCGGCGCGCAATTGGCCCACGCGTGCACGCCCATGCGAAGGATCGCCCAACGCCACGAAGGACTGAAAACGACTCTCAAGCACGCGTAGCCGTTTCCGGAATTGCCGCTTCGACTTCGCTCGCGTCCTGCGCAGTGACGACGCGGCCGATAAACGGCAATTCCCGATAGGAATGGGCGACGTCCATGCCGTATCCGACGACAAAAACGTCGGGGCAGGCGAAGCCGACGAAGTCGGCGCCAATTTCCACGACCCGCTTGCCGGGCTTCTCCAACATCGTGCAGACGAGAACCCGCCGGGCGCCGCGGGCCGCCAGAAGATCCTTGGCGAAGGCCAGCGTCCGGCCCGATTCGAGAATATCGTCAACAAGCAGAACATCCCGGTCGCGGACCGAGGATTCGATGTCACGGAGGATTTTCACCGTCCCGCTCGACACGGTCCCGGTCACATAGCTCGACAGGTGGAAAAACTCGACTTGCGGCTCGAGCCCCGCCCGATGCAGAGCGCGCAGCAGGTCGGCCGCGAACATGAACGAGCCTTTGAGGATTGCGACGACAAGCAGATCCTTCGGCTTCGTCGCGGCGATCTCGCGCGCAAGCTCCTCCGTGCGTTGGGCGATCGTGCGCTCGTCGTATAGGACCTTGACCTGTCTTTCGCCGCTCATGAAGGAAACTCTGTGAACTGTCCTCCTTTATCTCCCGGCGCGTCGAATTTTACCAGAACGTCGCGAACGCCGGCCGGGGGCGCCGCCAATCGGGCTCGAAATGGGACGCGCTCACGAGCGTTGAGGCTGATCTTCGGCGCCTTCGCCGTCCAGACATAGATCTCCCGTCCGTCCTCGCCACGAAGCGCCATGTGCAGATCCGGCACTGACGTCTTCGCGTCACGCAAATTCTCAATCTCGCCCGTGATCAGGAGCTCGCCCTGACCTTCCGTTTGCTGCGCAACCGTCACATGAAGTTTGGCGATCGACAGGCCGCGAAGGTTCACCGGCAGTCCCACGCCGGCATAAACGGCGGCCGTCGCCGGCGCGACCGAGACGATCGTCGCCCGGGCGGCGATCGCCGTCGTGCCCAGGATCACCAAGCCGACAAGGAGAAAAGCCGGGGCCATGACCCCGTGTGCCCGCCAACGCAACCGTCGAAAATTTTGATCGCAATCTGAGCCGAACTTGTGGTCTAGAGGCATCGCGGCGGACCTTGCTGTTCCGTTGGAATGGCCGATGGTGGTATTTGGGTCGAAACACGGTTAAAGGCGCGTTAAACGGCCGAACCGCGCCGTCCCGGGGATCGCGTTGATACGGTTCGAAAACGTCGGTTTGCGCTACGGCATGGGACCGGAGGTGCTCGGCGATCTTAATTTTTCCGTCGAACCGCAAAGCTTTCAATTCCTCACCGGCCCGTCCGGCGCCGGCAAGACAACCCTTATGCGGCTGATGTTGCTTTCCCTCCGGCCAACACGAGGAACGATCCGCGTCTTTGGTCAAGATTCGGCGGCGCTGACCAAGGACGACTTGACGACGCTGAGACGGCGGATCGGCGCCGTTTTTCAGGATTTTCGCCTCTTGGACCACCTCACGGCTTATGAGAACGTGGCGCTGCCGTTGCGGGCGATGGGTCGCGAGGAATCCAGCTACCGGGCTGAGGTGGTCGAGCTTTTGCGCTGGGTCGGTCTCGGCGACCGGATGAACGCGTCCCCGCCTGTGCTTTCGGGAGGCGAAAAGCAGAGGGCCGCAATCGCTCGCGCATTGATTGTGCGCCCGGAATTGTTGCTCGCGGACGAACCGACCGGCAATGTCGATCCTGGCCTCGCGCGCCGTCTTCTGCGGCTGTTCGTCGAACTTCACCGGCTTGGCACGGCGGTTGTGATCGCCACGCATGATCTCCAGCTCATGGACCAGTTCGGCTTCGCCCGCCGGCTGGTCGTCGGCGACAGCAAACTGACGATTTTTGACGGCTTGCCGTCATGAACGAACCGATCGTCGAGCCTGTCCTCGCCGTGGAGTCGGAATCGTCGTTCAAGACCAATGCGCCGCTCATACCGCGGGACTCCGTCGCTGGGCGCGCGCTGGTCGTCGTCATCGCGATCATGACCTTTCTTGCGTGCCTGACCGCTGGTGCGGCGCTGCTGGTCGCCGACGCTTCGCAAGCCTGGCGCTCGGATGTGTTGCGCGAGGCGACGATCCAGGTGAAGTCTCGGGCCGGCGATGATGTGGAAAGCCTCGTCGCCAAAGCCGTCGCCATCGCCACGAAAACGCCCGACGTCGAGTCGGTGCATGCGCTCTCCCGGGCCGAATCGGAGAAGCTTCTCGAGCCATGGCTCGGCGTGGGGCTCGACCTCAGTCAGCTGCCCGTCCCGCGGCTTATCGCTGTGCAACTTCGCGGCCAGCGCTCCCAGGACCTCGCGACGTTGCGTTCAGCGCTCGCCTCAGCCGTTCCCCAGGCCGATCTTGACGATCATCGGATGTGGGCGGCGCGCCTCGGCGCCATGGCCGATGGCGTCGTCATTCTTGCCGCCGCTCTTTTCGTGCTGATGATCGTCGCGATGGGTACGGCGATCGGGTTCGCCACGCGCGGCGCGGTGGCGGCCAATCGAGAGGTTGTGGAAGTCCTTCATCTTGTCGGCGCGTCAAACACGTTCATCGCCAAGGAGTTTCAGGCCCATTTTCGTCGTTTGGGGTTTCGCGGCGCGTTGATCGGCGGCATGGCGGCGATCGCCTTCTTCGCCATCGCCTCGCTCCTATCCTTCTGGTGGGCGCATTCGCCGGGCGGGGAGGAAATCGCAGCTATGTTCGGCTCGTTCGCGCTCCGCTCCTTGGGCTATCTCGCCCTTGTCGCGGTATGCGCCGCGGTTACGCTGCTCACCGGTCTTCTTTCGCGCGAGATCGTCATGCGGCATTTGCAAAGCCTGCAATAGACGCATGACAAATCTTCCCTAGCCCTGGCGACAAAATGCTCGCAACGCGATCGCTCCTCTTCAATGCGCTCTTCTATCTGAACCTGGTGGTTCTGATGATCGTCGGCCTACCAACCATAGTGTTCGGCAGGCGCGCCATCTTCGCCCTCGCACGCCTGTGGGGCGCGATTTCTGTCTGGCTTCTGGAAACGATCTGCGGGCTCAGGCTCGAATATCGCGGCGTCGAGAATATCCCGCCCGGCGCAGTCTTGATCGCCGTCAAGCATCAATCGTTTCTGGAGACCTTCGCGCTGCTCAAATACGCGCCTGACTTCGCCATCATCCTCAAGCGGCAACTCACGTACGTTCCGCTTTTCGGTCAGTACCTCATCGTCTCGCAGCAGATTGCCATTGACCGCGGGCGGGGCCGGCGGGCTCTCCAACAAATCGCCACGGCGGCCAAGCCCGTGTTCGCTGCCGGACGACAGGTGTTCATTTACCCGGAGGGAACCCGGCGGCTGCCAGGCGCCCCGCCAATGTACAAGCACGGCGCAGCGGCGCTCTACGCAGCGGCGAACGTCCCTTGCCTTCCAGTCGCCGTCAACACCGGGCTGTTCTGGCGGCGCCGGGGCTTCCTGCGCCGCCCAGGCGTCGCCATCATCGAATACCTTCCCGTTATTGAGCCTGGCCTCGACCGCGTCGGATTTAGCAAACGCCTGCAATCGACGATCGAAACGGCCTGCGACCGCCTGAATGCTGAGGCGGTCGCGAAGGACCCATCGCTGGCAGCGGTTGTTGCGGAAGGCGCGAACAACGATACGGAAGCGCTACGGTCAGCTTGACGAGAATCTTGCTTTGTTCTATTAACGTTCTCGTAATAATCAGGGTCGGGGCGATGACGCTGGCATTCGAGAATGAAACGTTGGACCGGGCCTACGGGGTCTCAGAATGGCCTGCGGTCGGTTGGACCGTCCCCATGAGCAATCGTCAGGACGACCGTCGCGGCTCCTCGCTGGCCGCGCTCGACGGCATGCCGATTTCCTCCCGATTTTGTTCGTGGCTCGGCCTCTCGGCGCGGCGCTATGTTTTCTCGGTCTATCCGGCGTCAGAATGCCCGGCTTTTCGCGACGCCGTCCTGCTGGCTGTAATCCGCGACATGACGGGGCAACGGCGCGTCGTTTCAGTGCGCGAGACGGGACCTTTTCCGGAACCGGTCGTCGAAAAAGCCCAGCGCGAGTTGCGGGCCTTTGGTTCAGGCCTTGAATTCCATCTCCACTTACTGGCCACATCGCCCTCGGAACGGGCAGCCACCGTCGCCGATCTGGCGATCGCCCAGGCCTGACGGCCTTAGCCGCTCAGGCTCGGAGTTTGGCGCTCAGCCATTCGAGATCCGGATCCCGCACCCCGAGAGCCAGCAGATGGTCGTTGGTCTCGAGGATATATTCCGCGTTGTCGCCGGACTTGCCTTTGCCAGCGCGCACATATTCGAGCATCGCCTCACGATCGAGACGCCCCGCGTATTGATCGTGAAGCCGGTCGGCGACGTAGGTCACAGCTAGAACCCGATCGCCGGCTTCAAGCGTGATTGGCGCAACACGCTCAACATAGACGGCGGTCACCTGCTCGCGTTCCCGCAGGTAGCGAATTGTCGGCTCGCGCAACGCCGCATCGACCTCGAAGGCGACCCCTGGACACGCCCCGCCGCGATCCAGGCCCAGCACGAGCCCCGGCCGCTCCGGCGAGCCGCGATAGACGTGAGAAAAGACGCACAGGCTTCTGCGCCAGCCGCGCAACAAGGCCTTGTAGCGTCGCGCGTAGGCGAATCCGGGCCGCCACATCAGCGACCCGTACCCAAACACCCAGAGGCTGCCGTCCGAATCGGGGGCGGTCCCGTCCATAAGCGTCACGGAACCGGCTCGTCCGTTTCCGCCGCGCGCCTGCCGAAATCCGGGGCTGCAGTTTCCTGACCCTGAGCGACGATTCCAAGCCTTATCGCCCGCGTCCGCGTGAACAACGCGAACAGCCCGTCGCCGTCCTCGCGCCGGATCATCCTCTGCAGCGCCGTCAGGTCCTCGTTGAACCGGCCGAGCATCTCCAGCACGGCGTCTTTGTTGTGGAGAAAGACGTCGCGCCACATGGTCGGATCGGAGGAGGCAATCCGGGTGAAATCGCGGAAGCCGCCCGCCGAGAACTTGATGACCTCCGAGCGGGTGACCTCTTCGAGATCCGCCGCGGTGCCGACGATGTTATAGGCGATCAGATGCGGCACGTGGCTCGTGATGGCCAGCACCAGATCGTGATGCGCGGCGCTCATGGTTTCGACGTGAGAACCCAACGTCTGCCAGAACGACCGCAGCTTCTCGACCGCCTCGTCGTCCGTCCCTTCCGGGGGAGTAAGGATGCACCAGCGGTTGACGAACAGGCTCGCGAATCCCGCGTCCGGGCCCGAGTGTTCAGTCCCTGCGACCGGATGCGCTGGCACAAGGCGCGCGTGACCAGGCAGCACAGGCGCGAGCGCCGCGACCACGGCTCCCTTGACCGAACCGACGTCCGATACGATCGCGCCTTCTTGGAGCGCCGGCGCGATGGCGCGACCGATCGCCTCATTGGCGCCGACTGGCGCGCAAAGAATGACGCACTCGGCGTTGCCGACGGCGCGAGCCAGATCGTCGGTGACGACGTCGCCAAGCCCCAGCGCCTTCGCGCGCTCCAAGACCGCAATGGACGAGTCGGCAAGAATGATGCGCCGGGCGGCATGGCGATGGCGCACGGCGCGGGCGATCGACGAGCCGATCAGCCCTACACCGATAATCGTCAACTCCTCGAAGATCGGCTCGGCCAGGGGCGCCCCGAGCCGTTCAATCACCTTTGCCTCGCATGAACTCGGCGAGCGCAGCGACCACGCCTCTATTGGCCTCCTCGCCCCCGACCGTCAGGCGCAAGGAGTTCGGCAGTCCATAGGCCGCGACGGCGCGAAGAATAAATCCCCGCGCGCTTAGGAACGCATCCGCGTCCGCGGCGGTCCGGCCCGATTCCCTAGGGAAGGTCAGCAAAAGAAAATTTCCGACGCTTGGCGTGACCCCGATCCCCAGCTTGGCGATCGCCTCGGCGAGCCAGGGCAGCCAGAGCGCATTGTGCGCGATTGCGCCCTCAATATGCGCCGCGTCTTCAACGCTCGCGACGCCTGCCGCCTGGGCGGCCCCATTCAGATTGAAGGGTCCACGGACACGGTTCAACGCCTCGATAATGTGCCCTGATCCATAGCCCCAGCCAATGCGCAGGCCGGCTAGCCCGTGGATCTTGGAGAAGGTCCGAGTGACGACGACGTTGTCCGCCGTCGAAGCAAGCTCGAGGCCCGCCGCATAGTCGTTGCGGGTCACATATTCGGCGTAAGCCGCGTCAATCACCAGGAGCGTGTGCGGCGGGAGGCCCTCGTGCAAACGCTTCACTTCTGAGAACGGAACGTAGGTGCCCGTTGGATTGTTCGGGTTGGCGAGAAAGACGATTTTCGTGCGGGCGCTTACCTTTTGGAGAATCGCGTCCACGCTTACCGTTCTGTCCGTCTCCTCCGCGACAACCGGAATGCCGCCGGCGGCGCGGATACAGATCGGATAGGTCAGAAACCCGTACTGGCTGTAGAGGCCTTCCTCGCCAGGATGCAGAAAGACATGCGCAAGCAGCGCCAGGAGTTCATCGGAGCCGTTGCCGCAGATGATGCGAGATGGATCAAGACCGTAGCGGCGGCCAATCGCTGCGCGCAGCGCGGTCGAAGCGCCGTCCGGATAGAGCTCCAGCTTCTCGGCCAAAGCCTTGACCGCTTCTACCGCCCGCGGCGAGGGACCGAGCGGAGACTCGTTGGACGAAAGCTTATGAACCTTGTCGAGGCCCGGGACCCGGCTCTTGCCTGGAACATAGGGGTCGATTTCGAGGATCGCCGCCCTTGGTTGAGGGCGTACGGGAGCATTGGAGGTCATGGCGGGGTCCGATTAGCCTCAATTCGCGCGGCTGCGCAACGCCGAGGCGTCAATTCGATCCGCATGCGCGCCGATCTCCGAAGCGCGCACGTCAGCGGCGCCGGCCGACCGCAGAGCCTCGCTTGCAGCGTCCGGGGCGATACCGCCGGGGCGCGCGACTAGAAGGGAAAGCCCCATTCCGGTGGCCGCGGAGCCGATCGCTTCGGCTCCAATCTTGCTCAAGGCGTGCGGAATGTCCGGGCGCCACCGATCAAGCGTAACCAACTCGAGCACGACATCGCGCGCCGTCCCATCGACCAATGGCTTCGAGATCACGAACACCGGCATGCCCGCGGGATGGTCGGCGCGCTCGACGAACGGCAACCGCGCGATGATCTTCGGCGCGTCTGGTGAAGCGAGGTTCGTCCACCAGGCGCCGGCCCCAGGGCCCCCGTCGACGGCGAACATGCCCAAATCGCCGACCAATTCCCCGACCGCCCTGATGACCACGCCGGCGCCAAAATGCGGAACGCAGGGGGTCGTGAACCCGAAGTGAAAACGCGCTGAATCCCGCATCGCGGCGTCGCCCCCGGACACATCGACATGGACGCTGTACGGCGCCTGGACATACGTGAAAGTGGAAATGATCACCCGCCAGATGCCCTCGACGGTGTCGAGCGGCAGAAGACCCCGATGGCGCTCGACAAGCGCGCGCATCATTGAGGCTTCCCGCGCCGGGCGAAACGCCGAGCCGCCGCCTTGACGGGTCTTGATTTCGATCAACTGGTCAATGACGCGGCCCCTCTCCATGAGGAGCTCGTGCATTTGCAAGTCGATTCGATCGATCTCCACTCTCAGATCGGCGAGAGTCGGTTTCGATAGTTGGGACACGGTTGCCCTCTCCTTTCGAGGGACTGGAGAATTCAGATCCGATTTATCCGAGAGCTGGTCTGACCGGTTTAGGTGTTCATCAACTCGAAGAAACCTGCGTTGCTCTTCGTTTCACGCAACTTTCCAAGCAGGAACTCGATCGCGTCAACTGTACCCATCGGATTGAGGATACGCCTGAGCACATACATCTTCTTCAGGATGTCTGGCGGCACCAGGAGCTCTTCCTTGCGGGTTCCCGAGCGGGTGATGTCCATCGATGGGAAGGTGCGCTTGTCCGCCACCTTTCGATCCAGGATGATTTCCGAATTGCCGGTTCCTTTGAACTCTTCGAAAATGACTTCGTCCATGCGCGAGCCGGTGTCGATCAGCGCGGTCGCGATGATGGTCATCGAGCCGCCCTCTTCGATATTCCGCGCCGCGCCGAAGAACCGCTTCGGCCGTTGGAGTGCATTGGCGTCGACGCCGCCGGTTAGAACCTTTCCGGACGAAGGCACGACAGTATTGTAAGCGCGCCCGAGCCGGGTGATCGAATCGAGCAGGATCACGACATCGCGTCCATGCTCGACCAACCGCTTGGCCTTTTCGATCACCATCTCGGCGACTTGAACGTGCCGCACCGCAGGTTCGTCAAACGTTGACGACACAACCTCGCCGTTCACCGAGCGCTGCATATCCGTCACTTCCTCGGGCCGCTCGTCGATCAGAAGCACGATCAGATAGCATTCTGGATGATTGGCGGTGACCGACTGGGCGATGTTCTGCAAGAGCACCGTCTTGCCCGTGCGCGGCGGCGCGACGATCAGGGCACGTTGCCCCTTGCCGATCGGCGCAACGATATCGATGACGCGCGCCGACAGATCCTTTCGTGTCGGATCCTCAACTTCGAGCTTCAGACGCTCGTTGGGATAGAGCGGCGTCAGGTTGTCGAAATGGACCTTGTGCCGGGTCTTCTCCGGGTCCTCGAAATTGATCGCATTGCATTTGAGTAACGCGAAGTACCGTTCCCCCTCCTTGGGGCTGCGGATGACGCCTTCGACCGTGTCCCCGGTTCTGAGACCGAGCCGCCTGATTTGCGACGGCGACACGTAAATGTCGTCTGGGCCTGGAAGATAATTGGCGTCGGCCGATCGCAGGAAGGCGAATCCGTCCTGCAAAATCTCGACTACGCCCTCGCCAATAATCTGAACCTCGACGCTGGCGAGCTGCTTGAGGATCGCGAACATCAGCTCCTGCTTGCGCATGATCGACGCATTTTCAACGTCGTTCTCCTCCGCAAACGCCAAGAGCTCGGTTGGCGATTTTTGCTTTAATTCCTTGAGTTTCATTTCCCGCATGGGCGGACCTTTACTCGGACTTTCGGTCCCTCAGACCTGGAAAGTCATTAGACATGATGGATGATGGCGCTGACAATTCGAGGTGAAGTTGGTCGTGTCAGGCCGCGCGGCGAAAGTTGGATCGGGCGATCCGACGCCACTAGGAGGAACCCGGATTGAAAGCACGGGCGCCGGTTCATAGTCGCGTTCGCGGAATTATTCAACAGGCATTTTGTGCCGCTAGACTGGGCTTTTGCCCAGAGGGCGTCAAAATGGCTTCACCACCGCTAACACCACAATGAAAATCATGAGTATTGTCGGAGCCTCATTCAAAAACCGATAGAAACGGGCAGGCCGCTCATTGCGGTCCTCGGCAAAAGAGCGAACGCAGCGGCCAAAATAACCGTGCAGCCCCGCTAGGCCCAGAACCAGAATGAATTTCGCTTGCCACCAGCCGTCTCGCCAATCTCCGGTCAGATAAACGAGGGTAAATCCGGTCAAAAAAACGAGGATCATCGATGGATTGACGATGGCCTTGAGGAGCCGTCGTTCCATGACCTTGAAGGTTTCCGACGCCTCCGAACCCCTCGCCGCCTCGGCATGGTAGACGAACAGCCTCGGCAGATAGAGCATCCCCGCCATCCAAGCGATGACGGAAATGATGTGCAAAGCCTTAACCCAAAGCACCATTCAAATTCGCTTCACACCGACGCTTCGATCAGCCGTTCGAATAGCCAACGGCATTAGGCGTTGCCCCCCGCGGGCGCAAGCCGGGGCGGTCGGGGCGCCAAAAATATACAATTAAGATTCTGAACTGTTTCTTCTCTTTAGGGGCCTGTTTACGCAGACTCGATTTCATCCAGACAGGCAAACAGTCACACTTCCCGTAAATCCGCGACCCTGCCGCAGCGGAACTCCCAGTGGTTAAGATTTCGTTAATGAAGCCAGCCATCTCCAAATACCATGTGTGTATCGTTCTAATTATCCCCGCAATTCATATCGATCTTCGCCGCGGGGTCTAACCTCTCCTGACCGCAGTGGCTGTGCGTCGCGAAACGCGCCTCACTGGGCGGTGGCTCACGTTCCCGGCCGAGCCGTCCAATTCTACACGTCTGTCCACAAGCCATCCCGCTGGTTATAAGCGATCATAATTGAGCTCTGGGGACCGCGTTGGGCCGCAGCTACTTCCATCTTCATCTGGTTTCGGACTCGACCGGCGAAACGCTGATCGCGGCTTCGCGGGCCGCTGCCGCGCAATATCAGGGTGTCGCTTCGATCGAACATGTTTATCCGCTGGTGCGCACCGCAGCCCAGCTCGATCGGGTGATCGCCGAGATCGAGAACGCGCCAGGAATCGTTCTCTTTACGCTCGTCGATTCCAACCTTTCCAACCGGCTTCAGGCAGGGTGCGAGGCTTCCGGCTCGCCGTGCTTGTCTGTTCTCGAGCCCATATTGACATTGTTCAAGTCCTACCTCGGGCAAAACTATACGCCGAGAGCCGGCGCGCAACACATGCTTAACGCCGACTATTTCAAGAGGATCGATGCGCTCAACTTCAGCATGATCAATGACGATGGTCAGTCTCCCGAAAATCTGGAGCATGCGGATATTGTTTTACTGGGGGTGAGCCGAACGTCGAAGACCCCGACCAGCATCTATCTCGCCAATCGTGGGTATAAGACGGCCAACGTTCCAATTGTTCCGCGCCTGCCATTGCCAAAAGCAATCGATTATCTCCGCCGCCCACTGGTTGTCGGCCTGATTGCTTCGGCTGACCGCATTGTGCAGATCCGGCAGAACCGGCTCTTGTCGCTCAACGCGGACTCGCAGACCGATTATGTCGACCGCATCGCGGTCGCCGAGGAGATCGCAGCTTCGCGCCGTTTGTTCGCGGAGCGAGGCTGGCCCGCCATCGATGTGACGCGCCGTTCGATCGAAGAGACCGCGGCGGCGGTGCTCGATCTCTATCGTGAGCATCGCCTCCAATTCATCGCCAACGGGTGACGGCGATGCACACGACCGCCTGGCCGCCGCTGTGGCGCGGCGCCGGACCCCTGATTCTGGCCTCCACGAGCGAAAGCCGCCGCGCTTTATTTTCGGCGGCGGGGCTGGAAGCGGAGTCCGTCGCGCCGAAGGTCGACGAGCGCGGCCTTGAAGATCGGTATCTCGCCGGCGACGGGTCGCTTGAAGATTTGCCGATCAAGTTGGCTGAGGCCAAGGCGCTCGCGGTTAGCGCGATGCGTCCGGACGCTTACTGCGTCGGCGCCGATCAGACGCTTACGCTCGAAGGCAGGATCCTTCACAAGTCTCGCGATCTGGTCGAAGGCGCGCAAACATTGGCTGCGTTGTCCGGGAAGACGCACCGCCTGACCTCGGCCTTCTGCGTCGCTCGCGCTGGGCGAGCGCTGGTCGTCCACAGAGATCATGCGGATCTGCGAATGCGGGCACTCGATCCGGGCGAGATTTCGCGTTATCTCGAACGCGCCGGGCCGGGCGTGCTGACGTCCGTCGGCGTTTATCACGGCGAGGGTCTCGGAATTCATCTCTTTGAGCGCATCGAAGGCGATCATTCCGTTGTCCTCGGACTGCCGATGTTGAGCCTCCTTGCGTGGTTGCGCCGAGAGAATTTGATCTCGCTATGACCGAAACGAGCGCGCCGCGCGCTGGCGTCATTGGCTGGCCGATCGAGCACTCACGGTCGCCGACAATCCATCGGTACTGGCTCAAGGAACTGGGCATTCCCGGCACTTACGACAAGTTCGCCGTCCGACCGGGAGAATTTCGTCAGTTTGCCGACACGATAGGCAAAGATGGATTTCTTGGCGCTAACGTCACCGCGCCTCACAAGGAAGCAGCTTTCGATGCCTGCGACCGCCGGACAGATGTCGCCGAGGCTCTCGGAGCGGTCAACACCTTATGGCGAGAAGACGGTCGGCTGTGGGGCGATAATACCGACGTTGCCGGATTCCTGGCCAACCTGGACGAGGCTACGCCTGGCTGGGATGAGCGGAAGAGTGTCGCCATTGTCATCGGCGCGGGCGGTGCGGCTCGCGGGATTATTCATGCTTTGGTCTCGCGCGGTTTTGAGCGCATTGCAGTCGTCAACCGAACGCAAGCCAGAGCGGAGGCGCTGGCCCAGCATTTCGGCGGTGCGACAGTCGCAATGCCCTCGGGTGATCTGCCGACCGAACTGCCTGGGGCAGACTTGCTCGTTAACGCCAGCTCGCTTGGGATGGTCGGACAGCCGCCGCTCACGGTGGACGTCAGCGCCCTGCCGAGGCGAGCCGTGGTCGCCGACGCGGTCTATGTTCCCTTGCGCACCCCACTTGTCGAAGCCGCGGGAGCGCGCGGACTGCGAGTCGCAGAGGGACTGGGCATGCTGCTCCACCAGGCTGCGCCCGCCTTCGCGCGCTGGTTCGGCGTGCGCCCGGCCGTGACGCCAGCGCTGCGCGCGCTGGTCGAAGCCGAAGTTGTCGCGACCTATGAGGCAGCGCGGTGATCGTCGCCGGGCTGACAGGCTCGATCGCGATGGGGAAATCGACTGTCGCCGGCATGTTCGCCGAGCTCGGCGTCCCCACATTCGACGCTGACGACGCCGTGCGCGCCTTCTATGCCGGAGACGGGGCGAAAGCGGTCGAGGCGGCATTTCCAGGCGTCATGGTCTCTGGTCAAGTGGATCGCGAGCGCCTGGGATCGCGGGTTTTGGGTGACGCCGAGGCGCTGAAGCGCCTTGAAGGGCTCGTGCATCCTGCGGTGGCCCAAGCGCGCGTTCACTTTGTCGAGCGGGCGGCGGCCGCGGGCCGTCGCCTCGTCATTGTCGACGTACCGTTGTTGTTCGAGACTGGCGGGGAAGCGAGTGTTGATCTGGTGATCGTGGTGAGCGCCTCCGCCTCTATCCAGCGCGCGCGTGCGCTGGCGCGCACGGGCATGACCGAGGCCAAACTCGAAGCAATCCTTTCTCGCCAAACATCGGATGCCGATAAACGGCGCCGAGCTCACTTCATCATCGACACAGGCGGAAGGCTCGAGATGACCCGCGCCATCGTTGCTCAATTCATGCGCTCAACCGCAGCGCTGGCGGGAGGCTGAACTCGCCATGCGTGAAATCGTGCTCGATACCGAAACGACAGGCCTCGATCCCGCCGACGGACATCGGGTGCTGGAGATTGGCGCGGTCGAGATCGTGCACCAAAGTCTGACGGGCAAGGTCTTTCACACGCTCATCAATCCGGAGCGCGACGTCCCGCAGGACGCAGTGCGCGTCCATGGACATAACTCCGCCGTTCTCATGGACAAGCCGGTCTTCGCGAGCATCGTCGACGATTTTCTCGCGTTCATCGGCGACGCAAAGCTCGTCATCCACAATGCCGAGTTTGACGTGCGCTTCATGAATGCGGAGCTGGCGAGGCTCGGGCTGGCCACGATCGCCATGGACCGCGTCGTCGACACGCTGGCGCTCGCAAGAAAAAAGCACCCGGGGGCGCCGGCCAGCCTCGACGCTCTTTGCGACCGCTACCGCATTGACCGCTCCCGGCGGGTTCGCCACGGCGCGTTGTTGGACGCAGAGATCCTGGTCGAGGTCTATTGCGAGCTATCGGGAGGTCGTCAGCGGTCGCTCCTATTGGGCGACACGCTGGGAGAAGCCGACGTGCTCGTTGTCGCGATTGCTCCCCGCTCCAGCCCGAGGCCGCTGAGGATATCTCTGATCGAGCACGCCGAAGCGAACGCACACGCTCACTATATTGAAAGTTTCGGTCGCGACGCGGTTTGGTTTCGCTACATGCCTCAGCCGGCGTGACTTCGCTGCGGCGAACGATCAGGCGGTCTGTTGCTGCAATTGACCGCCGGCTGCCGCCAATCTCTGCAGATAAAGCGCCTGAAAATCGATCGGGTCGATAAAGAGCGGCGGATAGGACCCGCCACGCACGGCGTCCGCAACGATTTGCCGCGCGAACGGGAACAGGATTCGCGGGCCCTCGATCATGACCACCGGCTGAACCTGCTCGGCCGGAAAGTTCTCCACCCGGAATACGCCCGCATAGTTAAGCTCGAACTTGAACATCGTGTCGGCGCCCTGGCCAGCGCCGCCTTCGAGCACAAGGCTGACCTCGTAGTCGGTGGCGGCGAGCTGCCGCGCGTTGACATTGATCTGTATTGAGATGTTGGGGGCCGTTTGCTGCGGGCCCAAGGTGCGGGGAGCATTGGGATTTTCGAACGAAAAATCCTTCGTATATTGGGCGAGAACCGAAAATTTCGGACCGGCTTGCGGCGTGTCGGCGCCATTGCCGCTCTGTTCAGCCATCGTCAACTGCTCCTCGAACGCGATTACGAACGCCTTTTTGCGATCGTTTAGGCGACCCTAACCCGGGCCGGGTCGCCTAGCATGGCCGCACTATCCAAACAAGCGCGCGCCGCCGGCGCTAGTCATCGCGGCGCGCTAACCCGACTGAACAACGGTTGGTTCGCGTAGCCGTCCGGCGCGAGGCCATTGCGCTCCTGGTAGGCGGAGACGGCCGAACGGAGCGTATCGCCGATTTTTCCGTCGATCTTGCCGACGTCGTAACCCATTTTCTTCAGCTGAGTTTGCAGCTTCTGAATCTGCGCTGCGGTAAGGGGGTGATCGCGGGTCGGCCATTGAGCGACGAGACCTGGGCCCGCCCGACACGGCGTCGCCCAGTAAGCCAACGGAAAGCGCGTAAGCCGTTGAATTGTTGTAAGTCTTGATCGCGTCGAAGTTGCTTGTGACGAGAAACACCGGCCCCTTGAGACCGGCGAGGATCAATAGCCGTCCCTCGCCCGATGCCGGCAATGGCGAACCGTCGGCCTTCGTCACGCCGCGGGCCGCGAAGGAAGAGAACGGCGCCGGCGACGAGGAATCGGCCCCCGTCAATGCGAATTTGGCCGGCAAACGAACCTCGAAGCCCCAGGGCAAGTCTTTGGTCCAGCCGTGTTTCGCCAGATAATTCGCGGTTGAGCCGATCGCGTCGGCTTCACTCGTCCAGATGTCGCGTCGGTCGTGGCGTTGAAACGCCACGGCGTAGCTTAAGTAGCTCGACGGCATGAACTGCGTCTGTCCCATCGCGCCCGCCCACGAGCCGCGCATGAGCGAAGGAGCGATGTCGCCCTCCTCGAGGATGACCAGCGCCGAAAGCAATTCGTCACGGAAATAGTCGCCCTGAAAGTGGATGTAGGCGAGGCTGGCGAGGGACCGAATGATGCTGTTCGAGCCGGCAAAACCGCCGAAGTCTGTCTCGAGCCCCCAGACCCCAAGGATCACGGCGTCGTCAACGCCATAAAGATCTTTCGCGCGCGCAAGCCATAGGGCTTCGGAGCGAGCTTTGTCGCGGCCGCGCTGAATGCGGTCCGCCGATACGGCGCTTGCGACATAGTCCCAAATTGGACGCACGAACTCGGGTTGAGATCCCGCGCTCGCGGCGACCGTGGGATCGAAGGCGACGCCGGCGAACGCGCTGTCGAATGTTGCGCGGGAAACGCCACGGGCTTCGGCCAGCGGCCAAAGGGTTTCAATAAATCCACGGAACGCAGCCTGCTGCGATCCGGCGATTTTGCTGGGGGCCGCGGCGCCCGCCGAAAACGCAGCGCCTGACAATCCAAGCGTGACAACGAAGGCCTGCGCCAGGATCGAGGGGACGCCTCGAAACGAACTGCATGGTCGGCGGATTCTGGCCATTGGCTCGAGCCGCACTCGGAGAGGTCTAGAGGCTGCGCCAAAATGCGTAAAAAGCAACCACGGCGTTAAAAGGCAGGCGGAATATCAAACGTCAATTGTTGATTTCGCTCGGGCGCGGCATGGAGACGATGTTGTAGCCGGCATCGACAAAGTGAACCTCGCCCGTCACCCCTTCCGAGAGGCCTGAAAGCAGATAGACGGCGGTCCCGCCGATGTTTTCAATTGTGACCGTGCGCCGGAGCGGCGAATGGTCGCGCTGAAAGTTGAACATGAAGCGTGCGTCGGCGATTCCCGCGCCTGCCAAAGTCCGGACGGGCCCGGCGGAGATCGCATTGATGCGAATGTTGTCGGGGCCATAGTCTGCGGCCAAGTATCGCACGCTTGCCTCAAGCGCAGCCTTGGCGACACCCATGACATTGTAGTTAGGCACGACGCGCGTGGAACCGCCAAAGGTCAAGGTCAGCATGGACCCGCCCGAAGGCATCAGCATAGCGGCGCGTTTTGCGACCTCGGTGAAGGAAAACGCCGAAATGACCATCGTCCGGGTGAAGTTGTCTCTGGTCGTGTCGGCGTACCGACCCCTCAGCTCATTGCGGTCCGAGAAGCCTATGCAGTGGACGAGGAAGTCGAGCGTATTCCAGGCCGTCGTGAGCTCGGAGAACAAGGCGTCGACGGAACTCAGGTCCTCGACGTCGCATCGGTAAACATGCTCCGCAGCGCCGAGCTCTTCGGCCAGCGGTGTGACCCGTTTGCCGAGCGCATCGTTCTGGTAAGTGAAGGCCAGCTCCGCGCCTTCGCCGGCCAAGGCCTTTGCTATGCCCCAGGCAATCGAGTGATCATTCGCGACGCCCATGATCAGGCCGCGTTTGCCGCTCATCAAGCCAGATCTCATGGGGCGCGCTCGTGACCGGTTTTCTGAGAGTTCGTGGGCGATGATGGGGTGGGCGTTCAGGCGTCGACGTGCTTGAACACGAGCGTCGCGTTTGTCCCGCCAAAACCGAACGAGTTCGAAAGCGCCGCCCTCAATTTTACGTTGTCGCGACGGGCGCGCACGATCGGCATGTCCGAGAACGCAGGGTCGATCTCATCGATATGCGCGCTCTCGCAGATGAAGCCGTTCTGCATCATGAGCAACGAATAGATCGCCTCGTGTGCGCCGGTCGCGCCCTGGGAATGTCCGGTCAGAGACTTGGTCGCCGCGATCGGCGGACATTTGTCGCCTGAGCCAAAGACCTCGCGCAGCGCCTCGATCTCCTTGAGGTCGCCGATCGGGGTCGAAGTCGCATGCGGATTGATATAGTCGATCGGGACTTTCACCCCATTGAGGGCCTGACGCATGCACCGGGCGGCGCCCTCGCCGGAAGGCGCAACCATGTCGTGCCCGTCCGAGGTCGCGCCGTAACCGACGATCTCGCCGTAAATCCTCGCGCCTCGCGCCTTGGCCCGCTCGTATTCCTCGAGCACCAGAACGCCCGCGCCGGCCGAGATGACAAATCCGTCCCGATTTTTGTCGTAGGCGCGGGACGCGCGCGAAGGCGTGTCGTTATAGGCGGACGAAAGCGCGCCCATCGCGTCGAACATCACCGACAACGTCCAATCGAGTTCTTCGCATCCTCCGGCGAACATCACGTCCTGCCGACCGCCCAGGATTTGCTCGTAAGCCGCGCCGATGCAGTGATTGGACGTGGCGCATGCCGAGGAGATGGAATAGCTGACGCCCTTGATCTTGAACCAGGTCGACAGGGTCGCCGACGCTGTCGAGGACATGGATTTCGGCACCGCGAACGGGCCGACGCGTTTGGGGCCCTTGGTGCGGGCGGTGTCTGCAGCCTCGACGATCGCGCGTGTCGAGGGACCGCCCGAACCCATGATGAGACCGGTCCGCTCGTTGGAGACCTCATCAGGCGCAAGACCGCTGTCCACGATCGCCTGATCCATCGCGACATGGTTCCAGGCCGTTCCGCCGCCGTGGAACCGCATCGCCCTTCGATCGATCATCTCTTCGGCGCGAACCGTTGGCGCTCCATGGACGTGCGAGCGAAAGCCAAGCTCGGCAAGTCGATCCGCGTGCGTGATTCCTGACCTGCCGGCGTGAAGGCTGGCGGTCACTTCCTGCGTGTTGCTTCCGATTGAGGAAACGATGCCCATGCCGGTGACAACGACACGCCTCATTCTCTTGTCTCCACCGCCGATCAGCCAGGATCCGAGAGGTTAAGTCGGAACTGCTGGCGCAGGGCTGAACAAGCCGACGCGGATATCCTTGACCTCGTAGATTCGTTTGCCATCGCCCTCGAGCCACCCGTCAGAAACGCCAAGGACCAGCTTGCCCTTGAAGACACGCTTCATGTCCACGCCATAGACGACCTTCTTTATCGTCGGGAGCACCTGGTCGGCGAACTTCACCTCGCCGACGCCGAGCGCGCGGCCCCGTCCAGGCAGACCGAGCCAACCGAGAAAGAACCCGGTCATTTGCCAAAGCGCGTCCAAGCCGAGACACCCCGGCATCACCGGGTCACCCTTGAAATGGCAACCGAAAAACCAGAGGTCTGGCTTGACGTCGAGCTCCGCCCGCACGCTCCCTTTTCCGTTGGCCCCTCCAGTTTCGGAGATCTCGCTGATCCGGTCGAACATCAACATCGGCGGCAACGGCAGTTGGGCGTTGCCCGGCCCGAACAACTCGCCGCGACCGCAGGTGATGAGATCCACATAATTGAAACTGGTACGCCGTTCGTCCATGCGCGCGGTCTGTCCCTGGGACCGCGCGCCCCGCGCGGAAGCCTCAAGGCGGCGTGGTACCACACACGCCCTCTTATCGAAAGCGCTCCGCGTTGCGCTTAGGTTAACGTCCTGGAGGGGGCGGGCGTCTCGGTCGCCCGGGGGTGAGGCCGGGTCGCGTAAAATAAACGCGATCGGCCGGAGGCCTGCCGCCGCGACGGGCGTCAGTAGTGGGGAAAATCGGCGGAGGCGATGAGGCCACCGCTGGTCGTGACGACCCATCCGTTGCCTCCGAGCTCAATACGTTCGACCCGCCCCGCGCCGGGAAGAAAATCGCCCTGACGGACTTCGCGCTCGCCATAACGCCCGCCGACCAGCGCGACGTCGTCGCGAGCGTCCAGTACGACATATCCGCGCAAAAGAGGTTTCGACCGTTCGATCGAACTCGTCCTGTCCATCGAAACATTGTCGAACTTCGGGCGCGCTGGGGGTTGCTTCGCCTGTGTGACCGGCGACGGCGCTGGAAGCGGCGCGGTAATCTTCTGCTCGAGCTTGTCGATGCGAGTCGAGAGGCCGGTTGTCAAAGCATTTGCTTCGTGATCGACGCGTTCACTGAGTTTGTCGACCTTTGCGCTCGCTTCATGGTCCAGCTTGTCAACGCGTTGGGACAGTTGCGCCAAAGCCCCGCTAACCTCCCGCGTTGAAGCCAGGTTTGACCGGATCTCGCCGACCGACTGCCGCAAGTCGGTCAGGCCTGCATTCGACATCGTGCTATCGATTGCGTCGAGGCGGACTTTCAGCGACTTAATGGTGTGAACCAGAGAGTCGTTTTCACTCGCCTGTTCCGCAAGCGCCTTGGCCTGCTGTCGGTCTTCCAAAAACAACGCCCCCGCGACCGCGACAACAACCGCAAGCGCCGCTGCGGCGGCGAAATGGAATCGGGAGAAGGAAAGCCTGTGCGCGGTCGCAGGTTGCGGCTCAGCCGCCGGTCTGGCTTCCGCCCGGTCTTCCACGACAACGAGGTCGCGCGACGAACTGGAAGGCTGCAGCGCGTTGCTGGGGCTTAAATTCCCGAATTCATCCATCGATCAACATCCGCGGCTAACGAAGCGTTTATTCCATTCTCCGCCAATGGGATTAAGGAATTGTTGACCGTCACGGCGCGGCCTTGCTCCGTCCCGGCCGCGGACAAAGACAGTAAGGGCGAGTCCGCCCCTTGAGGCGGTGGAACAGCCGCGTCCCATTGACCAGCCGTTTGCGCTCTGGCGGGCGACTTAAGGAGCGCACAAGGGCTAAGCGGCGCCCAGCTTCAGCCCCGCCGCGTCCTTCCGAATACGGTCGACCATCGAGCGCACGCCATTTGACCGCTGGGGCGTCAGGTGTTGCTCTAGACCTAGCTCGCGAAACGCGGCGTTCGCATCCACGGCAAGGATCTGCTCCGGCGTGCGGTCGGAAAAGAGCGCGACCGTAATGGCGATCAGGCCCCGCACGAGGTGGGAGTCGCTGTCGCCGCGGTAGTGTAAGACGCTTCCGCCTTCCGCGTTCGTCCTCGGCTCGCGTTCCAGCCACACTTGGCTGACGCAGCCCCGAACTTTGTTGCCGTCATTGTGGGCCTCTTCGCTCAACGGCTCGAGCGAATGACCCAATTCAAGGACATAACGATATCGATCCTCCCAGTCGTCGAGAGAGGCAAAATCTTCGCGGATGCTGTCAATTGCCGACAAGGGATGCGCCAGCCTCGTTGGGTCGTCCATAGCCCTTATATGGGCGCCGGTCAGCGGTGGACCAGCGCGCCCGCCAGAAATCCATACCTCCTTAAGGTTCAAGAAGAGCGTTGTAATGAAGTATAAACCATAATCCCAAAGGTCGCCGGATGGGGTTGCAATTAGGGAAGCGGCTGAGTTTAGACTTAAGATTGGTTTAATCAGCGGCTGCGATTTTAAGGAAACGCGCGACGATTCTGAGCGCTTGCAAGTGATGCGTCCGCACTCTTTTGCTCTGCCGAACCGAACTCTGTCGGCAATCGTTACGCCGCCGTCCACCTAAATGACCGGTATTCTTCCGGTCGCTATTCCATCCTCCGCTCTTTCGAGCCCGAGACGGATTCGAGCGGAGCCGCTGCGGTCTCAGGAGAACACACGTGGATCTAGCGCTTGCACGCATGAAAAATAATCTGGGCCAGCTCAGGGGGCCGGTCCAGCGTTCAGCTCATGAAGCGCTGACGCGAGGGATAGCCGGGCGCGTGAAACTCGCGCACTTGCGGTATTACCTCGGAGCGGCGCTGTTCGCGGCCCTTGTCGGCATTGGCGTTAACGCGCTTCTGTTGCAGCGCGAGCGTCATCCGGCGCCGTTATTTGGCTATGCGGCGCCGAAGCTTCCTTCCGCCACGCCGGCGCCAGCCCCGCCGCCTCCTCAGAAGCCAGCCGGCACGGAAGACACCGCCCCGCCCGCGCAGCCCTCAGCCACGCTTCCGCCGGCGCGCCCGGCTGAGAGCGCGGGGAGTTCGTCCTCAGCGTCCGATCCGATCGCCGAACTGTTGGCAGGGGAACCCCACGGCGACGTCGCGCGCTTGACCCTAGCGGCCCAAACCGCCCTGGCTAAGCTTGGCTATCCGGTCAAGCCGGATGGGAAGGAGGGGTCCGCAACGGAGCAGGCGCTACGAGAGTTTGAGCGCGCGCACGGCCTGCCTCCTGCGACCGAAATAACCGAGCGGCTTGTCAAGCAGCTAACCGCCGCCGCTCGCGCAGGGGGACACTAAGCTCGGTGCGCTTGCGCTCCGATATTTGGGTCGCGGCCTATTTGCGTCGGTGCGGAGTGGAAGGGGTGAGCGCCGTCTTGCGCCGGCGAGGCGCTGCGGAGGCTGGCGCTATTTTCATCAAAGTGGATCACCTCAACGGAAGCGCGACGCTCTATGGCCCTGCGCCGCAGTCTGTCGCAGCTGAGGCGCCGAGCGGGGTCGACAGGATGTTTGCCCGGACGCATGCGGGGCCATTGATCAATTCCGACGAAGCCGAGGCGCGGCTCAAACGAGAGATCGCCTTTGACCCCGACCTCTGGATCGTTGAAGTCGAGACCGGCGTAGACGGAGCTTGGCTCGATCTCTCGCCTTAAGCTGAGCCGATCCCCCGCCCCTGGTTTATAGAGTTGAGGGCAAGGTTCGAGGTCCCCGCCATTATTCCTAGAAATAACGAGGCCGCCTGTTAAGGAAAAGCGAAGATTTGGATTCAAATTGAGTTAAGAATTACTTCAAATCCATATCCGCTTCGCATCTTTCAACCTTATCCACCACTTAACCAACTCACTCAACTTCGATTGCCCGCTTCACCAGAGACCGCTCAGATTAACCGAGTCGAAATCGGGTGGTCCTACTCTTGGCTCGGTCGGCGGCGTGGAAACCCGGGTTCGTTGCCGGGTGGTCTTTGGAATAGGAGCAACAAATGTTTCAATCGATAAAGAAATTCGTCGCCGACGAGTCAGGCGTCACGGCGATCGAATATGCGTTGATCGCCTCGCTGATCGCCGTCTTCATCATCACCGCGGTTCAAACGGTTGGCACCAAGGTCAGCACGGTGTTCAACGAAATCGGCACGACCCTCAAGTAAAGGTGGTCGCCCTAAGATCTTTGCGCTGGCGTCCGCCTTGTCGGCGCGAAGGATCGCTCGGGGCATGTCCGGATCACGGACGAGCGAGACACAAACCGATTTTCCCTGTTTGATGCGACCGAACAAACTACGATGACTTCGAACCTCATTCATCTTTCGATTTTCGCCTTCTTTCCCACCCTCATGGCGCTTTCAGCGTCCATGGATCTCCTGACCTTTACAATCCCCAACCGGATCTGCGTCGCTCTTGCGCTCGGATATGTGATCTTTGCGGCGCTGCTTGGCGTCCCGGCCGTTAGTATTCTCCTCAATATGTCGTGCGGCTTGGCGATTCTCTTGATTACATTCGGCATGTTCTCCTTCGGTTGGCTCGGCGGCGGGGACGCGAAACTGGCGGCCGCAACCGCGGCATGGCTCGGTTGGACCGCAATCCTCGACTATGGTCTCGCGGCCGCCCTTTTCGGCGGAATTCTTACACTCATCCTTCTCAGCCTTCGTGCGGTCCCCCTTCCCGCTGCGCTCGCCCGCTTTGCTTGGCTTGCGCGGCTGCACAATGCCAGCGCTGGCGTCCCATACGGAATCGCATTGGCGGCAGCCGGCCTCATGCAATTCCCGAACTCGTCCATTTGGGCTGCGGTCGTCTAGGCCGCCATCGTTCCCCCACCGCCGACTGTCTGCGGATCGGCAAGCGGAGGTCACCGTTCCGACCCGCCTGGGAGGTTGCGAGCGTGTCGACGATGACAGGCGTTCGGTCATTCTCGGTCGATGAGCAATATTCCTCTCGACGAAGCGATGAGCCATCGATCCAAGATTCAACGCTCAGTTGCGCGAGCTTGGTCAAGTTGTTTTCAGATATTCTTACAGTCAACGCTCCGTTAGCAAAAGTTATTAGGTCTCACTCTTGGGAATTGCAGCCTAGAAGTGGGATTCAATTGCAGATTTTCCTTACAACATCCAGCTCACTAACGCGCGACATATAAGTCGATACTTTAAATTAACCGTACCTTGACGATTACGATGTCTAAATCGTGTCGCTAGCGAGTCAGTGCGAAGGGCCATCATTTATAAATTGACGGTTGATCATCGTGGCGGCAATCGCAGTTCTAGCGTTCGGCGCCACGTACATGGTCTTGAGAGGAGCCGGCAATTCTGCGCCGAGCCCGTCTGCAGAAGCTCCGCCAAAGGTCGATGTCGAGCAAGTGCTCGTCGCTGGTCAGGATCTGCCGATGGGTACGGTCGTCAACGAGGGCGCCACGGCTTGGCATCCGTGGCCAAAAGCGGACGTCTCCGAACTCATGATCACCAAGTCGGGGAAGCCTGACGCGCTCAAGGACATAGAAGGCTCGATGACACGGGTGGCTTTCCTTCGCGGGGAGCCGATCCGACATGACAAACTCGTCAAGGCCGGGGCAGGCGGGTTCATGTCGGCGATCCTGCCGACCGGAAAGCGGGCGGTCGCGATCAAGATCGACAATGACGGCAATTCGACCGCCGGCGGATTCATTCTTCCGAATGACCGGGTCGACGTCGTCCGTCTCGCCCGCGACGAGGAAACGACCAAGGATCGAGGGGTCGAAGTCATGACGGCGCAACCGATCCTCGCCAATGTGCGCGTTCTGGCCATTGGCCAGAACGTGGAAGAGCAGAACGGCAAGAAGGTCATCACCGGAGCCAACGCGACGCTGGAGCTCGACCCGGATCAAGTCAATCTCATCATCCTTGCTCAACATGCCGGCAATTCGAATCTTCATCTCGTACTCCGCAGCCTCGTCGACAGTGGCGGCCCTGCGAAGACAATTGTCAGTCCCGATGACGCCTTGACGGTGGTTCGCTACGGCGCCCCGCAGCAGGCGACCCGGTGATTCGCTTTCCTTCTTTCTTTTCTCGCTTGTTCTCCAGAGACGGAGCCGGGACATGAAGTCCGATCGCATTCGGAGACGGCAAAACATTGCCATTTGCGTCTCGGCGGCGCTTCTCGCGATCGCGCCGGCTTCGACCGTCCGAGCCGCCGATGGCGATGATTTCGCGCGGATGGGCGCCATGTCGGACGCCACGGCCCAGCCCCTGCAAATGGGCGTCGGCCAATCGGTCATACGCGACCTGCCTGAGGAAGCAGGCGAGATCTATGTCGGCGATCCAAACGTCGCCAACGCGATCGTGCGCACAGCGAAGCGCATCTATATTTCCGGCGTCGCCAACGGCCACACGAGCATTTTCGCCTTGGCCAAGGATGGACGAAGAATTGCGTTCTTCCAGGTCTCGGTCGGTCGGGCCATCGGCGAGTTGACGGCGCTCCTCAATGTCGCGGTCCCGGGCAACGAGATCCGCGTGCGCACCGTCGAGAACACGATCATCCTCACGGGATCAGTGGCCTCGGCGGAGGAGGCGCAAAAGGCGCTCGACATCGCTTCCGGCTTCGTCAACAATTCGCCAACCTCAGCCTCCGGAACCGGCCCTCAGATCTCCATTTCGAGCGGCCCCCCCGGCGGCAAATCGCCCAGCAGCCCTCAGGGAAAGGTCGTCAACGCTCTTACAATTCGCGGCGCGGACCAGGTCAGCCTGCACGTCACGGTCGCGGAAATTCGTCGCGAGATCATCAAGCAGCTCGGCGTCAACCTGAGCGGGACTGGGCCAAACGGGAGCTTCACGCTCGACAATCCGTTCGCCGTCAACGGCGCCATCACGGCCTCCGGAGGAATGCTGAACTGGGTCAGGGGAGGTCAGACCCTCAGCGCCACTCTGCAGGCTTTCGAGCGGCAGGGCGTCGCGCCAACGCTTGCCGAGCCGACCGTCACCGCCGTCTCGGGCGAAAGCGCGAAGTTTCTCGCCGGCGGTACGATCCCGATCGTTGTGGGCCAATCCTGCTCTGGCGGGGCATGCTCGCCCAACCTCTCGCAGCAGCCCTATGGCGTGACCCTCAATTTCACGCCGGTCGTCCTATCCGGGGGCCGCATCCAGCTTAGGATCGCGACCGAGGTCACCGACGTAGACCCCTCGATCCAAGTCACCTTCGCCGGGATCGCGGTTCCCGGGTTCCGGACCCGCAGCAACACGACGACGGTCGAACTGCCCTCCGGCGGCTCGGTCGCCTCCGCCGGCCTCATCAGCACCCAGACGGAGCAGGCCATCAATGGCTTTCCGGCGCTGATGAATCTTCCGGTGCTCGGCGCCCTGTTTCGTTCGCGAGACTACCAACGCAACGAGACCGAGCTTTTGATCACCGTGACGCCCTACATCGTCCATCCGATCGATCCGAGCCAGGTCGTGAGGCCCGACCAGAATTTCCAGGACGCGAGCGATCCGCAGGGCTTGGTTCCTCGGCCGCGTCAACCGGATCTACTCCACCTCGCAGTCGCTCCAGCCGATGCCCGGCTATTCCGGCAAGATCGGATTCATCACCCAGTAGGCTTTGCGTGCTTCGCCAAGCGTTTCCTCAGACCTGAGAAAGACAGCTCTCATGGCCGCTCTTCCGGACGCACGACCATTATTCACAACGCGAGGCTTGAGGTTGAGCCTCGCCGCCGCCGCCGCCGCTCTCGCCGGCTGCGGCGCGTTCCCTACGCCTCGTCGGATCCGGCGTTTCCCGGCAGCTTCGAGCAGCGCCATCCGATCGTGGTCGCCGCCGCGCCGACAAGCGTCGATCTCTACCCGGTCGGGCGGAGCGCTCGACGAGCGTTCGAGGGCGAACATCCGCGCCTTCGCAGACCGCTATCGCCGCTACGGAACAGGCGCAATCGCGATTGAGACGCCTGCGGGAACGAACCCAAACTCGATAGCCGTTTACGAGGTCCGCAGGGCGCTTCTCGCCGCGGGCGTCAAAGGCACGAGTTGGCTACGGAGGCTACCTGCCGCCGAACGACGGCGCAGCGCCGCCGGTGCGCGTGTCGTTCACGGGTCTCAAGGCGATCGTTCCGACCAAATGCGGTCAGTGGCCGGAGGATCTCGCTTCGGGGTCATCGGTCGAAGGATGGAAGAACGAACCCTATTCGAACTTCGGCTGCGCCACCCAATCGACGATCGCGGCCCAGGTCGACGACCCTCGCGATTTCGTCCAGCCGCGCGCGCTCGGGCCCATCCGACGTCGCCATGCGCACCGAGGGCTATCGAGGCCGTCCGCGACGGGCAAGGATCCGCGCACGATGTGGACGAAAGTCAGACAGACATGGATGTGGTCCCGATCGGCCAGCAAATTGGGGTGGGGCAGTGAATCCATGAAGGCGCACAACGCAGCACACGCGTAATCGATGGAGACGCGTCCACGGATCGGTCGGTTGTGCAAATCGAGCCGGTGCCGCGCGTATCGATCCAGGCGTTCTGCGAATCGCCCGATATCGCAGCCATTGTCGCCGCGGCGATATCTGATCGCCGAATGGCCAAAGCGCATGTCAAGCAGAACATGGGCGGCGCTGCGGCCGCGCTTGAGGCCTACAAGAGCGCGCCGACGCCGAATGTGGTGGTGCTCGAGGCCCCTGCGGGCCGGGACGTGCTGCTCGCGCAGCTCGAAGAGCTCGCGGAATATTGTGACGCGGGGACCAAGGTCGTCGTTCTTGGCAAGCTCAACGACATCGTTCTCTACCGGCAGTTGATGACGCGCGGGGTCAGCGAATATTTGGTGGCGCCGTTCGGCGTTGTCGATTTCATCCAGGCGATATCCCAGCTGTTCGCCGTGCCAGGCGCCAAGCCTCTTGGGCGCGTGATCGCGGTCGTCGGCGCCAAGGGTGGAGTCGGAGCGTCTACCGTCGCCCACAATCTGGCGTGGAGCCTGGCCTCGGTTACGGAAATGGCGACGATCATCGCCGATTTCGATCTTGCGTTTGGAACAGCGGGACTCGACTACAATCAGGATCCGCCTCAGGGCGTTGCGGAGGCGGTGTTCGCTCCGGATCGCGTCGACGCCGTGCTGGTGGAGCGTCTGCTCTCCAAGTGCGGCGAGAAACTCAGTCTGTTGGCGGCGCCAGCCACGCTTGATCGGGTCCTCGATTTCAGCGAGGCCTCGTTCGACTCGCTGCTCGACGCGATGCGCGCCTCGACGCCCTGGATTGTGGTCGATGTGCCGCATGTTTGGTCAGGCTGGGCCCGACGGATTCTCGTCTCCGCCGATGAGGTCATCGTCGTCGCAAGCCCCGATCTCGCGAATCTTCGCAACACCAAAAATCTGATCGACAATGTGAAGGGCGCCCGCCTCAACGACGCGCCGTCGCGACTAGTCCTGAACGGCGTCGGCATGCTCAAGCGGCCAGAAATCGCCTCCGTAGAATTCGCCAAAGCGGTGGAAACCGATCCGACCGCGATTATCCCCCACGACGCGAAGCTGTTCGGCGCCGCGGCCAACAATGGGCAAATGATCGCCGAGATCGAACCAAACGGCAAAACCGCGCAGGTCTTCGTTGATCTTGCCTCGACGCTCGCCGGCCGAGCCGAGGCGCGCAAGCCCAAGAGAGGCGTTCTTGAGCCGCTCATGGCCAAGCTCGGGCGCAAGAAGAAATGACCGGCTTGCATACGCATCGCGCCATCTCCGCTGAGCGCTCGCACAAGCGCAAAGGATCCTGAGCGATGTTCGGCAAGCGTAGCGGGAGCGTCAGCCCCCCGGTCGCCGTATCGCGCGTCGCATCGGTGAGCGTGGTGAACGAGGCGCCCAAGCCTGCCGCCGCTCAGACTGCGCCGCTTCAAACCGAACGAAGATCCGAGACCTATTTTCAAACCAAGTCGCTGATCTTCGGCGCCTTGATCGAGGCGATTGATCTTGCCGCGCTATCCAAGCTCGACCCCGAAAGCGCGCGCGAGGAAATCCGCGACATCGTACACGAGATCGTCACCATCAAGAATTTGGTGCTGTCGATCGCCGAGCAGGAAGATCTGCTCGATGACATTTGCAATGACGTCCTCGGATTCGGCCCCCTTGAGCCGCTCCTGGCGCGCGACGACATCGCCGACATCATGGTGAACGGGCCGACGCGATGCTTCATCGAGGTCGGCGGCAAGATTCAACTTACAAACGTCCGCTTCCGCGACGCATCACAGTTGATGAACATCTGTCAGCGGATCGTCAGCCAGGTCGGACGTCGGGTCGACGAATCCTCGCCGATTTGCGACGCCCGTCTGCTCGACGGGTCGCGCGTTAATGTTATCGCGCCGCCGCTCGCGATCGACGGCGCTGCGCTGACCATCCGCAAGTTCAGGAAGGACAAGCTGACGCTCGATCAGTTGGTCAAGTTCGGCTCGATCTCGCCGGCCGGCGCGGAAATCCTCAAGATCATCGGCCGCGTCCGCTGCAACGTGGTCATTTCCGGCGGCACGGGCTCGGGCAAGACGACCCTCCTGAACTGCTTGACGAACTACATCGACCTGGATGAGCGAATCATCACCTGCGAGGACGCAGCGGAGCTTCAGCTCCAGCAACCCCATGTGGTGCGCCTTGAGACGCGCCCCGCGAACCTCGAAGGCGTAGGCCAGATCACGATGCGCGACCTGGTCAAGAACTGTCTGCGCATGCGGCCCGAACGCATCGTCGTTGGCGAAGTGCGCGGACCCGAAGCGTTCGATCTCTTGCAAGCCATGAACACCGGCCACGATGGGTCGATGGGCACGTTGCACGCGAACTCGCCGCGCGAAGCGCTGAGCCGCGTTGAGTCCATGATCACGATGGGCGGCTATGCGCTGCCGATGAAGACAATCCGCGAAATGATGACGTCCTCGATCGACGTGATCGTTCAAGCCTCTCGCCTTCGTGATGGATCACGCCGAATTACGCACATCACCGAAGTCCTCGGCATGGAAGGCGACGTCGTGATCACGCAAGACCTGTTCGTCTACGAAGTTCTTGGCGAGGACGCTCAGGGAAAGATCATAGGGCGGCATCGTTCGACCGGGATCGGGCGACCGAAATTCTGGGATCGCGCGCGTATGTATGGAGAAGAAGCCCGTCTGGCGGAGGCGCTCGACATCTCGGAAGTCAGCGCAGCCTAGCGTTTAACGGAGTGAAGTCGGCATGATCAATCCGCTAGCGATCGCAGCCTGCCTTGCGCTTGGATTCGGCGGTCTGGCGTTTGCCTTCGTTGGCGGGGACTCGCGAGCCGACAAGCGGCGCGCGGCGGTCACGAAAACCGACGCGAAGGCGAGCGTGGCGGCGGGCGTCGATCGGGCGACGCGCAAGAAGCAGATCGCCGACGGCGTCCGCGACAGTGAAATGAAGGGAAAGCGGCGGCGCGTCAGTCTGGCGACAAAAATCGAGCAGGCCGGACTCTCGATCACCAAACAGCAATATTGGATCGGGAGCGTGCTCCTTGGCCTGGTTTGCGGCGCCTTGACCTATGTTCAATCGAGAAGTTTGATACTCGCGGTTCTTGTCGTCGTCACGGCCACCGTCGGGTTGCCGCAACTCACGCTGGCGCGCCTGCGCATCCGGCGCATCAACAAGTTCATCTCCAACTTTCCGACCGCCATCGATATCATCGTTCGCGGCATCAAATCCGGCCTTCCCCTTGGCGATACGATCCGGATAGCCGCGACCGAAAGCCCCGAGCCCGTGAAGTCGGAGTTTCGAAGAATCGTCGAAGCGCTCTCGATCGGGATGACCTTGTCGGAAGGCATCGAGCGGATGGCGCAGCGGGTGCCGATCGCCGAGACAAATTTCTTTTCGATTGTCATCGCCATTCAGAGCAAGGCTGGCGGCAACCTCTCAGAGGCCTTGGGCAATCTTTCGCGTGTGCTGCGCGAACGCAAGAAGATGAAGGCAAAGATCACCGCCATGTCGATGGAAGCGAAAGCTTCGGCAGCGATTATCGGCGCGGTGCCGTTTCTCGTCGTCGGCGCGCTTTACGTTTCGTCTCCCAAATACATTTCACTGTTGTGGACAACGAGTCATGGAAAAATGATCTCCGTGATTGCGATTTTCTGGATGGGGATAGGAATCGCAATGATGAAGAAGATGATCTCATTCGACTTCTAACTCGAGCCCGCCCATGCTTGACCAAATCGTCGCTAAATTCTCTGACGCCCACTTCCTGGCGATGCTGTTCGCGGCGATCGGCTCGGCCGCGACCGTTCTCACGGCTGCGATGCCCTGGCTCCAGCCGGACACCCTGTCTCGCCGTATCAAGGCGGTCAGCACAGAGCGCGAGCGAATCCGAGCGCGCGAACGCGAGCGGCTGATCGCGTCCCAGAGCAAAGGCACGTTGAGGGTGAAGCCGAGCGGTCTCGTCAAGCAATTGGTCGAAACACTCAATCTCTCGAGCTGGCTCAGCACCGAAAAGGCAAAAATTCAATTGGCCATGGCCGGATATCGCGGCGCAGGGGCAGAATATGCTTTTCTCTCCTTTCGCCTCGTGGCGCCAATCGCCTTTTTCCTCGCCGCGATGATCTATCAGTTTCTGATCATCAAATGGGACCAACCCGCGATGGTCAAGATCGGCATTGCGATCGCAGCCACCTACCTCGGCATCAAGGCCCCCGAGCTGTTCCTGAAGAACAAGACCAGCAAGCGGCAGAAGGAACTTGAGCGGGCGTTTCCCAACACCCTGGACCTCCTCTTGATTTGCGCGGAATCGGGAATTTCGATCGAACATGCGGTGCGCAAGGTCAGTCAGGAAATTGGCATGGAGAGTGTTTCGATGGCGGAGGAGATGGGGATTCTGGCCGCGGAAATGTCCTATCTGGCCGAGCGGCGGACCGCGTTCGAGAATCTGGGCTTGAGGACCGGATTGGAGTCCATTCGTTCGCTCACCACCGTCCTCTCGCAGTCGGAGAAGTATGGCACGCCGCTTGGCGCCGCGCTTCGGGTTCTCAGCCAAGAGAGCCGGGACCAACGAATGTCCATGGCTGAGAAAAAAGCCGCGGCGCTGCCGCCGGTTCTGACGGTGCCGATGATCCTCTTCTTTCTGCCGGGACTCTTCGCCGCGATTCTGACGCCGGCCATCGTTCAGATCAACAACTGGAATTAGCCTGAGCGGCTGAGCTTCCAGCCGTTTTTTCCTGGCGAAGGGCCTCATATGCGTTGCCGGCCGAGGGGCGGCTCTGCGGTTAGTCTGTGACAGGTTTCGGCGCCCAAGCCTTTGAAAAGGCTCGACCCACACCAAAAACTGCCAAGAGCGGGGCGGCTGCGACACCGCGCGAAGCCATCGCTGTGGGCGGGCGCTTGCACGTTTCGGGTTGCGCTGATTCGCCCGCGGCGCATGATTCGATTCGTGTCGCAACCCTCAGAAAAATCCGAACCGGCGGTCGCCGCAGCCGTCGTCGCGCGACGTCAGCTCGCGCCCTGCGCTCGTCCGACGTCCGCACGACGCTGATCCCCCCTACCTCGAGGGGCTGAACGAAGAGCAGCGGCGGGCGGTCGAGGCGCTGGACGGGCCGGTTCTCATTCTGGCCGGCGCCGGCGTGGGCAAGACCCGCGTCCTGACCACCCGAATCGCGCACATCGTTTCGACCGGCCGCGCCCGCGCCCATGAAATCCTGGCGGTGACCTTCACCAACAAGGCCGCGCGGGAGATGCGCCAGCGGGTTGCTGTCTTCTCCGGTTCGGAGCAGGCGATGCCGTGGCTCGGCACGTTCCACTCGGTCGGCGCCAAGATTCTGCGCATGCATGCCGAGCTCGTCGGCTTGAGGCCTAATTTCACCATCCTCGATACCGACGACCAGCTGCGCCTGCTCAAGCAGCTTCTGCAGGCGGAACATCTGGACGACAAGCGCTGGCCGGCGCGGGCGCTCGCCAATCTCATCGACGGCTGGAAGAACCGCGGCATCGACCCGAAAAGCGTTCCAGCGAGCGAAGCCGCAGGGTTCGCCGGCGGCAAGAGCGCGGCCTTGTACGAGAGCTATCAGGCTCGCCTGAAAGCGCTCAACGCGGTGGACTTCGGCGATCTCCTGCTCGAGCCGCTGCGGCTATTGCGCGAGCATAGCGATGTTCTCACCACATTCCGTCGGCGCTTCCGTTACATCCTGGTCGACGAGTACCAGGACACGAACGTCGTTCAGTATCTTCTTCTCCGGCTCATCGCTCAGGCCAACGGCAATCTGTGCTGCGTCGGCGATGACGACCAGTCGATCTACGCGTGGCGCGGCGCCGATGTCGAAAACATCCTGCGCTTCGAGAAGGATTTTCCCGGCGCCAAGGTGATCCGGCTCGAGCGAAATTATCGATCGACGGGGCACATCCTCGCGGTCGCGGCGGGATTGATCGCCCACAATCGCGGTCGCCTGGGGAAGACGCTGTTCACCGATAAGCCGCTCGGAGATCGGCCAAAGGTCGCTGAAGGGTCGGACAGTCAGGAAGAAGCGAGACTCATCGGCGAGGAGATTGAAGCGGCCCAGCACAAAGGCGTTTCTCTCGACGATATCGCCATCCTGGTGCGCGCCTCGTTTCAGATGCGCGAATTCGAGGAGCGGTTCATCGCCTTGGGGCTGCCCTACAAGGTCATCGGCGGCCCGCGTTTCTACGAGCGGGCGGAAATCCGCGACGCGCTGGCCTATCTTCGCTGCATCGCCCAACCCGACGACGACCTCGCTTTCGAGCGTATCTATAACCAGCCGAAACGAGGTCTCGGCGAAGCGACGCTCGCGATCCTGCACGAGTATGGCCGGCGGGCCGGTCTTCCCCTGACGCGCGCGGCGGGTGCGCTTGTCGAAACCGAGGAACTGAAACCGCGTCCCCGTCAAATTCTGCGGGGCGTGCTCGACGACTTCGATCGGTGGCGGAGACAGTCGGATCAGATCCCTCATGAAGAGCTGGCGCAACTCGTTCTTGAGGAGAGCGGCTACATCGACATGTGGAAGGCGGAGCGCACGCCCGATGCGGCCGGACGGCTCGACAATTTGAAGGAACTCGTCCGGTCGATGGGCGAATTTCCCGACCTTGGGTCGTTTCTAGAGCACGTCTCGCTGGTCATGGACGTCGACAGCGGCGACGAGGGCGCGCGCGTTTCGATCATGACCCTTCATGCCGCGAAGGGATTGGAGTTTGATCTCGTCTTTCTCCCAGGCTGGGAGGAGGGTCTGTTTCCGAACCAACGCTCGCTCGATGACAGCGGCCTTGCCGGGCTCGAGGAGGAGCGGAGGCTCGCCTATGTCGGCCTGACCCGAGCCCGCCGGCAGGCAAGGATCTACTACGCCCTCAACCGACGCGTGCGCGGCTTATGGCAGACCTCGATTCCGTCGCGGTTCATCCAGGAATTGCCCGCCGACCATGTCGAGTTCGACGAATTCATCGGATCGTCGGACCGCAACTATGGTTCGTGGCCGCGAGCGGGTCTGGAAACCGGTTTTGCCTCCCGCTATGACACGCCCGGCTGGCGCCGCGCGGAGGCAAAACAGCGCGAGTGGGGCGAGTCGGGCTCGCGCGGGCCTCGGCCTCCCGGCGCGATTTTCGAAGGCTCAGTCCACAGACAAGCCACCCCGTCCTCGGGTTTCCATGCCGGCTCGCGGGTGTTTCACAACAAGTTCGGTCCTGGCGCCGTCGTTGCTGTAGACGGCCCGAAGCTGACGGTCGATTTCGACAAAGCGGGCCGAAAACTGGTGATGGACAGTTTCGTCGCTGCGGAGGGATAGCCGAACCGAGCGACAGGACGGCGGCCGTCGACCGCGCAGCCGCGCCAGTTGGACGCGGCGCTCTTTTGCCGCCGAACCCTGTCCGGACTTGCCTCAGGCAGCCTTGGTCCTCGGATTCACTTCCTCGGTATAGGCGTCGATGAGCGCTGCCGTCACGGCAGCCGGTTTGTAATTATGCGGCCCGATCTCGCCGACCGGCGTCACCTCGGCGGCGGTTCCAGTAATGAAGCATTCGTCGAATTCGCCGAGCTCAGCAGGCAAGATTCGCCGCTCGATGACTTCGAACCCGCGCTTGCGAGCAAGATCGATCACAGTCGCTCGCGTGATGCCGGCGAGGAAGCAATCGGCGATCGGGGTGTGAATCGCTCCGTTCTTGACGAAAAAGATGTTGGCGCCGGTGCATTCCGCCACACGGCCTTGCCAGTCGTACATCAGCGCGTCCGCATATCCGCGACGCTCGGCCCGGTGCTTGGAGATGGTGCAAATCATGTAAAGACCCGCCGCCTTCGCCATGGCGGGAGCGGTCGCGGGATCAGGCCGGCGATAGTCGGCGATATCAAGCCGAATGCCTTTCATCCGCTGGGCGGGATCGAAATAACTCGGCCACTCCCACACGGCGATGCCCAGGTGGATCGTGTTACGCTGCGCCGCGACCCCCATCATTTCCGAGCCTCGCCAGGCAATCGCCCGGACATAAGCGTCGGAGAGATGGTTCTTTTTCAACACCTCGGCTTTGGCGGCGTCGATCTCCGCGACGCTCCAGGGGAGTTCAAAGTCGAGAACTTGGGCGGAATCTCTTAGCCGCCGGGAATGCGCCGTCGATTTGAAGATGCGGCCGCCATAGGCGCGCTCGCCTTCGAAAACAGCGCTCGCGTAGTGAAGCGCGTGGGTCAGAACATGCACCTTGGCGTCGCGCCAGTGGACCAAATGGCCGTCCATCCAGATCCAGCCATCACGATTGTCAAAAGTTTCGGCGGCCATGGCGATTTCCTCTCTTCGTAGCGAGCCGGTTTGGATTCTTGGCGATTAGAGTTACATGGATCGCGTCGCTGATGGTCTCTACGATATCAAGAGGGCCGAAGTATGTCAACATTGCTGACCTAAATAGGCTCGTCGATGGCGTCCGACGTCTCCAAACCTGGTCCCTCGCCGCAACCGCGCCGCGGCGAAGAGCCAATGTATGACCTCATCGAACAGTTCTTTTTCGCTTACCGCGATTTCGTCGGAGACGCCGATCGACTGCTTGAAGCGTATGGGTTCGGGCGTGCCCATCATCGGGTCCTCTATTTTGTCAGCCGACGGCCGGGGCTCACGATCGCCGAGCTTCTGGAGATATTGCGGATCACAAAGCAGAGCCTCAACCGCGTATTGCGAGAACTCGTAGACAAGAACTTCATCGAAATTCAAGCGGGGACGCTCGATCGGCGCCGTCGGCAGCTCTATGCGACGCAGGACGGCGAGCGGCTGGCGCTAAAGCTCGCCCTCGTTCAGACGCGGCGGTTCGCGTTGGCGCTGGAACAGATGGGCGACCGCGGTCTCCCGTCGGCGCAAGCGTTTCTTAAAGCGATGATCGATCCTCAGAAGGCGCCGGGCGAGCTGGCCGGCCGCGCGGAACCTGCGAAATGGGCGGGTCAGGCGCGGTGAACTCGACGCCGACTTCTCTCCCGGACGACGCCGCCCACGTCCTCGTAGTCGACGACGATCGGCGGCTTCGCGCCTTGTTGTCCAGCTATCTGGTTAAAAACGGCCATCGCGTCACGGTCGCCCCCACAGCCGCTAAGGCGCGCGCTTTTCTTGACGGATTGGCCTTCGACATCATCGTGCTTGACGTCATGATGCCTGGCGAGAGCGGGTTCGATTTCGCCGCCGACTTGCGGGTGCGATCGCAAGTGCCGATTCTCATGTTGACGGCTCGTGGAGACCCGGAGGATCGGGTGCGTGGCCTCGAAATTGGCGTCGACGACTATCTCGCAAAGCCGTTTGAGCCGCGGGAACTGCTGTTGCGGATCGGCTCAGTGCTGCGGCGAACCCGAGCCCCGCCGGCCGGCAGCGTCGAGACCAGCGTCGTTCGCTTCGGACGCTTCGCGTTCTCGCTTGAGCGCGGAGAACTGCGAGCTGGAGACGATCCGGTTCGCATCACGGAGCGCGAGCGCGAGATGTTGCGCCTGCTCAGTGCAAACCCTGGCGCGATCGTTTCTCGCGAGGCGCTGTCGGGATCGGGCGGCGCCGCTCAGGAGCGAACGGTCGATGTCCTCGTCAATCGGCTGCGGCGCAAGATTGAACAAGATCCCACGAATCCGATATATCTGCAGACGGCGCGAGGAGCGGGGTATCGGCTCGTCGCTGACCGATGAGCGACCGACTCTCATTCAACAAGCTGCGGCAGCTGGCGCAAATCCGCATTCTTTGGCGGCGCGTTGCGCGCGGGCTGGCAGAGATGCTGCCGAAGGGCCTCTACAAGCGCTCGCTCCTGATCGTGATCGTCCCGATGGTCCTGCTGCAAAGCGCGGTGACGCTCGTATTCATGCAACATCACTGGGATTTGGTGACCCGCAGGCTCTCCGAGGCGGTTGCTCGTGACGTCGGAGCGCTGACGGACCTCTATCAAAGGCTCCCATCCGGGGAGGACGATGCTTCTTTAGCGAATCTGGCGTCCGAAAGGTTCCGCATGGACGCGTCATTGCTGCCAGCGGGTCCGCTGCCGCCGGTCATGCCTCGCTCCTTCTACGGCGCATTGGATCCGCTCACGCGGACGCTTCCGAAGGAAATCAGAAAGGAGGTCACACAGCCTTTCTGGATCGACACCGTTGGCCGCTCGGGCTTAATGGAGATACGCGTCGATCTTGGGGGCCGGGTGCTCCGCCTGGTGACGCGCCGCGCTCTCGCCTATGAGGCGAACGCCCATATTTTCGTGCTCTGGATGCTGGGGGCGATGATCGTCCTCCTGACGGTAGCGATCATTTTTCTACGGAATCAAATTCGACCCATCTTGCGCCTGGCGAGGGCGGCGGAGGATTTTGGCAAGGGCAGAGATCTCGATTTTAGTCCGCACGGAGCGCGCGAGGTCCGGCAAGCGGGCCATGCTTTCATTGAGATGAAACGGCGAGTCGAGCGCGCAACGGAACAGCGCACAGCGATGCTGAACGGGGTCAGCCACGATCTGCGCACGATGCTGACTCGATTCAAATTGTCTTTGGCGCTGCTCGACAATTCAGCCGACAGCGAATTTTTGCAAAAAGACGTCGATGAGATGGGGCAGATGCTCGAGGGCTATCTTGCCTTCGCGCGTGGCGACACGGGCGAAGCGACCGCCCAAGTCAACATCGCGTCGATGCTCGATGACCTCCGGGAGGCTTCCAAGCGGCATGGCGCGAGCCTCGGCGTGGAGACGCGAGGAAATCTCGATATCCGTATTCGGCCAATGGCGATGAAACGCTGCGTCGGCAATCTCGTCGCCAACGCCCAACGTCACGCGGACAACGTCCGTGTTTCGGCGACCCGCGAGGCTCAGTTCCTGTCGATTGTTGTCGACGACGACGGGGCCGGGATAGACCCCGCTTTTCGCGAGGACGTGTTCCGGCCGTTCTATCGCCTGGACGAAGCGCGCAACCAGGACGAAGGCGGCTCCGGCCTGGGCCTCGCGATCGCGCGTGACATCGCCCGCTCACATGGCGGCGACATCACCCTCACCGAAAGCCCCATGGGAGGGCTTAGAGCGGCGGTGCGTATTCCAGTTTAGCTCTGCCGCTCGAGGCCAAGAGCTCAAACGGAAGCGCTAATCCAGCGAGAGAGCTCGCTCTTCGGACCCGCTCCGGTCTTGGTGGCGACCTGCTTGCCGCCTTTGAACACCATCAGCGTCGGGATCGATCGGATGCCATATTTGCTGGCGACGCCCGGATTCTCGTCGACATTGAGCTTGGCGATCTTCACCTTGCCGTTCATTTCAGTGGCGATTTCTTCAAGCGCCGGCCCAATCATGCGGCATGGCCCGCACCATTCCGCCCAGAAGTCGACGACGACTGGCTCCTCGGAATTGATGACATCGGTGTCGAAACTCGCGTCCGTGACCTTGGCCGTTACTGACATGGCGTCCTCAAAGACGGCGTGCTTGCCGCGCTCAATAGCTAGGAACCAACCCAGGCGTCGTCAAGCAGGCCAACGGGACGCGGATCGCAGATCCATGCCTTGACACGAATGAAGTCGTCGCCTAGCCGAGCCGGCGATGGGGGAAGAACAGGCGCACATCATCAGGCAAATCGTCGGTCTCAGCGAGATCTCGGACCACTATGACGTGATTCTGTGCGACATCTGGGGCGTATTGCACAACGGCGTGGCCTCTTTCACGCAAGCCTCGGATGCGCTTGTGTTGTTCCGAAGGCGCGGCGGCGCCGTCATTCTCATCAGCAACGCGCCGCGTCCCTCTCCCGCCGATCGCGCGGCAAGTTCTGAAGCTTGGAGTTTCGCCGGACGCATTCGATGCAATCGTCACGTCGGGCGACGTCACGATTGGATTGATGGAGACTGCAGGCCGGCGACCCAGTCCTCCACATCGGGCCGGAGCGTGACTTGACCCTTCTCGACGCCGTGGCGGAGGCGAGCGGCGCGCGGCCGAAGCTCGTCTCGCTGGAAGACGCCCAATATGCGCTATGCACCGGACTTAGAAACGATGAGGCCGAAGCGCTGGATGATTATGAATCCGAATTGAAGGCGATGGCGATCCGAGGAATGGCGATGATTTGCGCCAATCCGGACATCGTGATCCATCGCGGCGACACTCTGATTTATTGCGCGGGAGCGCTGGCGCGTCGATACGAGGAGCTTGGCGGCTCGGTCGTTTACGCGGGCAAGCCTTACGCGCCGATCTACGACCGGGCGTTGGCGCTCGCCGAACACCGTCGAGGCGCGCCGATCGCGAAGTCTCGCGTGCTCGCGATCGGGGACGGCATGCGGACAGACGTCATGGGGGCCGCCCGCGCCGGGCTGGACGTGCTTTTCGTCACCGGGGGCATTCATCGGTCCTTGCATAAGGAAACGCTGGAGTCGCCGGCTGATCCGATTGCGCTCCAGCTTTTATACGACGAAAACGCGGTGTGGCCCGTCGCCGCCATCCCCGTGCTTCGGCCTTAGGCGGTAAGCCGTGGAGCTGTTTCGGACGCTCTATTTCGACGATCTTGCGGTCGGCATGCGCGCGACCATTCGCAAGACCGTCGAAAATGAAGACGTGATCCACTTCGCCGAGCTCTCGGGCGATCACAATCCCATCCATTTGTCCGAGCATTTCGCCCGCAAGACTCGGTTTGGCGGCCGGATTGTTCATGGGCTCTACACCGCGAGCCTTATTTCAGGCGTCATCGGCATGCGACTGCCGGGCCCAGGCGCTGTCTACATCTCGCAGACCTTGAACTTTCCGCGGTCCGGTCAAGATCGGCGATATCGTTGACGTCAGCGTGGAGGTGGCCGAGCTGACCGAGAAGAATCGCCGCGTCCGGCTGCATTGCGAGTGTCGCGTCGGCGACCAGGTCGTCCTCGATGGCGAAGGTATTCTCAGCGTGCCGCCGACGCCCAAGCTTAAGCTCCCCGCCGGTTGACCGTATCCGGCGGGAAGGGCTGTTGCGTGAGCGAAGAAACGCAGGTACGGGACGGCGGAACCCCTGATACCGGCAGGATCCGATGACCAACGGCTTCGTGCTCGCCACGGACCCGATGCTGCCGCCGCACGGGTTGGAAGGCGCCGTCTACGCAATCGGAAATTTTGACGGCTTGCATCGCGGGCATCAGGCCGTCATCGGACGTGCTGTCGCGATGGCGAAAGAGAGAGCGACCCCCAGCGCTCTCCTGACGTTCGAACCGCATCCCGTAGACTTCTTTGCCGGACGCCAGGTCGTTTTTCGATTGACGCCGCCCCGGGACAAAGCCGCGATATGCGCCGGGCTTGGGCTGACGGGTCTCGTTCTTATTCATTTTGACGCTGCGCTTGCTGCGATGAGCGCGGACGAGTTCGTTACAAGCGTTCTGGTTGAGCGGCTCGGAGCGAGCGCGGTCATCGTCGGATGGGACTTTCATTTTGGCAAGGGCCGGTCCGGCTCCCCCGCCACACTCGCCGAAGCTGGCGCAAAGCTCGGCTTTGGGGTCGAGATTGTTACGAAAGTGGAGGACGAAGCGGGGGTTTTCTCCTCGAGCGCCATTCGCAAGGCCCTCGAGCGCGGCGATCTCCCCGTCGCGGCGCGCGGTCTCGGCCGCAACTATTCGGTTTCAGGCCGAGTGATTTCGGGCCAGCGTCTGGGGCGCTCCCTTGGCGTACCGACGGCGAATATCGCGCTTGAGCCGAGCAATCGGCTCGCTCATGGAATTTACGCCGTCCTGGCGCGCATCGACGGGCGCGCCTTTCCAGCGGTCGCCAGCTTCGGCACCCGCCCGACAGTCGATGACGGCCCTCCCCTGCTTGAAGTTCATCTCCTCGATTTCGACGGCGACCTCTATGGACGCGAGATGGACGTCGAGTTCATCGAGCGCATTCGGGACGAGCTGAAATTCGATTCCCTGGACGCGCTTGTCGCCGAAATGACCCGGGACAAGGAGCGAGCTCGCGCCATTCTGGCGGAGCGGCGCTAAGAAACCAATTTGGCGAATTGCGGCAAATCCTCTAATCCGGCGCGTCCGCTCTAACAAAACTTGAATTTGGCCCCCGATCTCATGTCCGACGCGTCCGTTTCAGGCCTCGACTATTCGCGCACTCTGTATCTGCCGAAGACGGACTTTCCCATGCGCGCGGGTCTGCCGCAGAAGGAGCCGGAAATTCTGGCGCGCTGGGCGCGCGAGAATTTGTATGCAGAGCTGCGCCAGAGCGGGAAGGGTCGTCCGAAATTCGTCCTCCACGACGGGCCTCCTTACGCGAACGGCAACGTCCACATCGGCACGGCGCTCAACAAGACGCTGAAGGACATTGTCGTCCGTTCGCATCAGATGACGGGCCGGGAATCCAATTACGTGCCCGGCTGGGACTGTCACGGGCTCCCGATCGAATGGAAGGTCGAGGAAGAATTCTACCGAAGCAAGGGCAAGGTGAAGCCCGACTTCTCGGATTCGCAAGCCATCATCGCCTTCCGCAAGGAATGCCGCGCCTATGCGGAGCATTGGCTCTCCGTGCAGCGGGAAGAATTCAAGCGGCTCGGTGTCGTCGGCGATTGGGATCATCCCTACACGACGATGAGCTATCCAGCCGAAGCGCAGATCGCTCGCGAAATCTTCAAATTCGTCGCCAGCGGGCTGCTTTATCGCGGCTCGAAGCCGGTGATGTGGAGCGTGGTCGAGAAGACGGCGCTTGCGGAGGCTGAGGTCGAATACGAAGACCATGTGAGCGACACGATCTATGTGGCGTTCCCGGTCGAGGGCGAGGACGCCTCGATCCTCATCTGGACCACGACGCCGTGGACGATTCCGGGCAATCGCGCGATCGCCTTCTCTCGACGCATTGCTTACGGGCGCTACCGGGTAACGGATGCTGCCGCCGACAACTGGGCGAAGGTCGGAGCGACTTACATCGTCGCGCAGTCACTCGCGCAAAACGTTTTCGACGCAGCCAGGGTCAGCGCGTTTGAATTTCTTGGTGAAGTCAAAGGCGATGCGCTCGCCTCGATGGTTTGCGCTCACCCTCTTCATGCCCATGGCTACGGGTTTGTCGTTCCCTTGCTCGATGGCGACCATGTGACGGAAGACGCAGGCACCGGCTTCGTCCACACCGCGCCGGGCCACGGGCGCGAGGACTTCGAGCTCTGGACCGCGAGCACCCGGCTCCTCCAGGAGCGCGGGGTCGACACTCGTATTCCCTACACCGTCGACGAGAACGGCGCCCTCACCGACGAGGCGCCAGGTTTCGAGGGCAAGCGCGTTATCACCGATAAGGGAAAAGTCGGCGACGCCAATAAAGCGGTCATTGACGCCCTGATCGAAGCGGGCGGGTTGGTGGCGCGTGGAAAACTCAAGCACCAATACCCGCACAGCTGGCGCTCGAAGACGCCCGTCATCTTTCGAAACACGCCGCAATGGTTCCTGGCGATGGATCAACCGTTCGCGAATGCGCAAGGCGGCAAGACGCTGCGGGCCCTGGCGGTCGAGGCGATTGAACGGACGCGATGGGCGCCGCCATCGGGCGAGAACCGGATCAAGGGCATGGTCGCCAACAAGCCCGATTGGGTGTTGTCTCGCCAGCGGGCCTGGGGCGTGCCGCTATCGATTTTCGTCCGCAAGGACGGCTCACGAAATCCTGTTCGACGACGATGTGAACGCGAGGATCGCCGACGCCTACGAGCGGGAAGGCGCCGACGCCTGGTTCGCGGAGGGCGCGAAGGAACGGTTCCTTGGCGCCGAAGCACGATGCCAACGCTTACGACAAGGTCGACGACCTGGTCGAGGTCTGGTTCGACTCCGGCTCCACCCACGCCTTCGTCCTCGAAGACCCCGAGCACTTTCCGGGATTGGCCGGCATATGGCGAACGGTCGACGGCGGCGAAGACACCGTGATGTATCTCGAGGGCTCGGACCAGCATCGCGGCTGGTTTCAGTCCTCGCTTTTGGAAAGCTGCGGCACGCGCGGGCGCGCCCCATTTGATGTGGTGCTGACCCACGGGTTCACGCTCGATGCGAGCGGTCGCAAAATGTCGAAGTCGCTGGGCAACCAGACCTTCCCGCAGGATGTCATCCGCGTTTCGGGCGCCGATATCCTGCGTCTTTGGGTAGCCAGCGTCGACTATACCGACGATCAGCGCATTGGGCCCGAAATCCTGAAAGCCGTCAGCGACAATTACCGCAAGCTGCGCAACACGATGCGCTGGATGCTCGGAACCCTCGCTCATCGGGAACCCGCCGATTCCGTCGGCCATTCGGCAATGACCGGGCTCGAGCGCCTGATGCTGCACAAGCTTGCCGAACTCGATCTGAAGGTTCGCGAGGCTTACGAGAACTTCGACTTCGCGCGCGTCATAGCGACGCTCACCGCGTTCATGAACGCGGACCTCTCCGCCTTTTATTTCGACATTCGCAAGGACGCCCTCTACTGCGATCCGCCCTCGAGCGTCCGGCGACGCGGGTCTTTGGAGGCGATTGAGCACATTTTCCGCGCCGTCACGGTGTGGCTTGCGCCGGTGCTGGTTTTCACCACCGAGGAAGCCTGGTCTGCGCGGGACGCCGCCCATGGCTCGATCCATCTCGAGCAATTTCCTGCCATTCCGGCCGCGTGGCGGGATGACCAACTGGCCAAGACTTGGGACACGATCCGCATGTTGCGGCTCGTTGTCACGGGCGCGATCGAGATCGCTCGCGCTGAAAAGCTGATCGGTTCCTCGCTCGAAGCCGCGCCGCGGGTATATCTTAGCGACCCCGAGCATCTGAAGGCGCTCGAAGGCATTGATTTTGCCGAGGTCTGCATCACCTCGGACATCGCGGTCGAATTCGGGATGTCGATGCCCGAGACGGCGTTTCGGCTGCCCGACGCGCCCGACGTCGGCGTCGTTGTGGAACGGGCTCAAGGCCTGAAATGCGCGCGCTCGTGGCGCTACTTCGATCCAACTACCGCTTCGCCCGATTTTCCCGACGTGACCCCTCGCGACGCGGAGGCGCTTCGCGAACTTAAAGATCTGGGTCGCCTGCCATGAAGCCTCCCGCGGTGGGCGGCGTGGTCGCGCTCGCCGTGGTGCTGGTCGACCAAATCGTAAAGGCCGGCGTTCTGGCCTATTCCGCCGGATCTGACGTCGAGCCCACGCCCCTCACGCCGTTCCTCGATCTCGCGCTGCGCTGGAACCGGGGCATTTCGTTCAGCTTGTTCGCCCGTGATTCGCCCTCGGGACAGATCGCGCTGGTGGCGCTGACTTTGGCGGTGACGGGCTTACTGATTTTGTGGCTGATTCGATCCCGATCGGCGCTTCCCGCCGTCGGCCTTGGATTGATTATCGGCGGCGCTCTTGGCAATGCAATTGATCGGGTTGCGCACGGCGCCGTCGTCGACTATCTCGATCTGCACGCTTTTGGACGGCACTTTTTCGTCTTCAATGCCGCTGATGCCGCTATTAATATCGGGGTCGCGCTATTGATTCTCGACTTATTGCTGGCTCCCGGGGCGCCGAAAGAGTCAAAGTCACGGGAGCCCGCATCATAGCGCAAGCTATGAGATTGGCTCGGGCGGAGATTAACGGAGTTGCAACCGTCATCGAATAGCCGGAATTCATGGCGAGATACGCCAGCGTTGAACCGTTGTCGCAACGCTTCCCGACGAAAAGAGGTCCCGACGATGGGCTTTGGTTTGCGGTCAGCCGCGGTCGTCTTGGCGTTGACGTCCGCCAGTTTGGTCAGTTTGCCGAGTTGGGCGGGTGACGATGGCGATGCGCCTTTGTGGAAAGGGGTCGGATCCATCTTCGGTCCGGTTGTTGGGTTTACCGGGCTTGGTGGTGGGGAAAAGCCTCCCCCGATCGAGTATCGCGAACACGGCAAGCTCGTCTTGCCGCTGAACACTGAGTTGCCGCCGCCCGGCGCGTCCGCTGCCGCGGATCCTGCTTGGCCCGTGAACCAAGAGATTCTGCGCAAGAAAGCGCTCAAGGAAGAGGGAAAGAAATCAATCGCCGGGGTGGGCGATGCGCGTCTTCGCTATACGCACGGGTTTCCGGCGAACGAGCCCGTGACCATTCGTTCGGTGGATCCGGACGGGCAAACAGTAAAGTGCCAAAGCAATTGCGGATCGAGCTCATCGGTGCTAAGCAATCTGAACCCACTAAAATGGGTCGGAATGGGGGGCAAGTCGGCCACGGCCCTTGGTCCTGAGCCAGATCGCGAATGGCTGACCGATCCTCCAAAGGGTTTCCGAGCCCCGGTCGAACCGGTACAAGGGTCTGCCAAAAACTGATCAATCCCCTGACTTATGCTTTGTCGCCGCTTTTGTGATTCGGACCAGAATTCGAGCCTGGATTGAATCGCGACTTGGCTATCCAAGCAAAAACCGCTACTCTGGTTGCAAAGGATTCGCCGGCAGCGCAAATTTCCCCGCCTTGGCCTTTCGCCCGAGCGAACGCGAACTATGTGATCGCGGGAAGGGTTGCTGAGGCAGGGAACGGGGTTAGGCGAGGCGGCCTGCAAAAAGGCCTTCCGGACATAGGACGATGGTCCGAGCGCGGCACGGGGCGCCGCTGGTAAAGGGAAATTCGCGCGGGATCGAGATCAATGCGATTGGTCATGTCCGCGCGTCGGGTGTGACGAGATCAGCCCCATTCGAATGATGCGAAGGCGTGAATCGTCTCTCTCATACGAAAAATCGAGAAAGCTTGGACCGAAAACGATCGGAAGCTGTGGGCTAATCGGATGGATATTGGGAAGTCAAAATGAGACCAGGTCAGAATAAGAGGATGCGCGGCCGGCCGACAAATAATCGGCGAGGACCCAATCCTTTGACGCGATCCTACGAATCGAACGGACCAGACGTGAAAATACGCGGTAATGCGCATCACGTCGCGGAAAAATACCTCCAGCTTGCAAGAGACGCTCACACCGGCGGCGATCCGGTCGCGGCGGAGAATTACTTGCAACACGCCGAACATTACTTCCGACTTATTGCGGCTGCGCAAGCTGCACAGGCGCTCGCACAGAGCGGTCAGCAGCGCCCGCCCGGCGAGGATGAGAACGACCTGGAGGATGACGGCGATTTTGACGCGCTGTCGGATCGTTTTGCTTCGCCCGCAGAGCGGCAACCCGTTTTTCCGCAGCCGCAGCAAGGATTTCAACCTCAACCGACCGCTGCGCCGAACGCCCCACAGCCGTTCGCCGACAGACCGGCTTACGAGCCGGAGCGCCAGGGAAACGATCGGGGAGGCTTTGCGCCCCGGCAGGATCGTCAGGGCAACCGATTTCAGGACCGAGGCCCGCGACCGGATCGCCCTTATCAAGACCGCAACGAGGGCTATCGAGACAATCGAAATGGACGCGATGGTCGCCCGCGGGATTTCCGGCCCTATCGCGATCCTCAGCCGCCGCGTGAACCCGCCGCAGATGCTGCGGCGCCGGGGCTTCCCACCTTCATAACGGCGAGCCCCAGGATCAATAATCCGGATCCGGCCATGGGCGCGCCATCGCCCGAGACGGTGGCTTTGCCGCCGCCTGCCGTTGCGCCTGAGGTTGCTCCCGCGGGATTTGAGTCGCCGTCAGAGGGAAGCGCTTTTCCCGCCCGAGGTCGACGGCGTCGGCTGCGGTCGCCCTATGGATTTGGCGGACCCAATTCAGGCGAGGGCGAGCAACCGGACGCGGCTCCGGAAATCGCAGACGACACGCCGGTCAGGGAATAACGACTGGCGGCGCTCTGATTGCGTCCGATTGGGCGCGACGGCGCGCTTATGCGGCGGGTGAGCCGTCAGCGGAATACGCGGCAACCTCGACGTTCCTCGTCCGAGGCGCTGGATCGACGGTCAGCGTAACGTTCTCAGGCGAAGTTGAGACGTTGAGCGTCGCGTGACACTCGCGGGCCAGAAGCGTTGTGAAATAGAGCTGAATGGAATGGCCGTCGACTGGCTCGTTGGGGACGGCGTTGGTGAGGAAATCGGCCGCGTTGTGGGATAGTCTGGCATTTGTGCCCTTGGCCTCGACGCGCATCGTCATGGCGTCGTCTTCGCCCGAAATGTCCACCGCAATGACCCCGCCTCGGGGCACGGCGCTCGCAGCGATCAGGCAAAGGTTCAGCAAAAGCTTGACCGACGCTTCGTCGACGCCATCCGCCGAGCACAGTTCCATTCCAAAACCGTGCGGCCGTTGGCGAGAAGCTCCCTCGCCACCTTTTCCGCGTCGCCCGTGTCGAGCAACGCCCCGAAGGAACCGGCGGCGCCGAACGCCAGCCGGCAAAATTGAAGGCGCGCGGAGGCTGAGACCGCGCTCTTCTTGATGAGCTCCATGGCCACAGTGCGCATCTCTTCGTCTTCCTCGCCATCGAGGACCTCGAGGCCGTTGATGATCGCTCCAACCGGGCTGATCACGTCGTGGCATACCCGCGAGCAGAGCAGGGCGGCGAGGTCGAGCGGTGTTAGCGAGGCCATCATCAAGCGTTCGATCCTGGGTTCGATTTCAGGGCCTTTAGCCGAGGCGAAGGCGCGGGCCGCGGCGTCTGCCTGATTCGAATCCTATCTATCCGATTCGCACCCTAGTTGCGATCCAGCCTCATTTGCGCCAATGCGTCGCTTCGGCTGGCCGTCGACTGAGATGGGAAGACAACGTGAGTTCTGTTCTCCGGGATCCAAGTCTTTTCTCGCTAGACCGCGCGAGCCGCGACGAAATCGCCTTGTTTCTTGCGAAGGCCGCGCTCGCGGCCGGACCGGCGGTGATGGAGGAATACGAGCGGGGCTGCTCGGTCGCATCGAAGGAAGACGGCAGTCCGGTCACATCCGCGGATCATCGGGCCGAAGCCATCATCTGCGAATGTCTCGCGAGCCTGGCGCCCATGCCGCCCGTGTGCGCTGAGGAGTCGATGGCCGCCGGGGCGAAGGCTCAGGTCGCGGAGCGTTTCATATTGGTTGATCCGCTCGATGGAACGCGAGAATTCCTCGCCGGCAACGGCGAGTTTACGATCAATGTCGCCCTGATCGAGCGGGGCGCTCCCGTCGCCGGCGCGGTGTATGCGCCCGCGATCGGTCGGTTGTGGGTTGGGGGCGAAACGGCCTTCACATGTGAAGCGCCGCCCGGCGCAGAGTTGCCCGGCCAAGGATCGCGGCGGCGCATCAGGACTCGTAGCGCGCCATCAAGCCTGGTCGCTTTCGCAAGCCGCTCGCACCTCGATGCAGAGTCGGATTCCTTTCTCAAAAGATTGCCAATCGGAGAGACGCGATTTGCGGGTTCATCGCTCAAGTTTTGCCTCATCGCCGAGGGGCTTGGCGACGTCTATCCTCGGTTCGCGCCAACGATGGAATGGGACACGGCGGCGGGCGATGCAGTTTTGCGCGCGGCCGGCGGCGGAGTTTTCGATCCTTCCGGACTGCCGCTGTCTTACGGCAAAGTCGGCGACAAATTGCGCAATGGCCCGTTCATCGCCTGGGGTGACGCAACGGCGGCCAAGCGCCTGGGATATTAAAAGTATCGCTCGCGGATTTGCGGGCGATAAACCGAATTTGCAATGCGGAGCCGTGGCGCTCGTTAACGTAAACCGGCGCCTCCGGCCTTTTGACCATTTGTTAACCTTCGCCCTTCGAGACTGGGGGCGATCACAATGATCGACCGATTCTCGAGGGGCCGCAATGAACAATGTCATCCCGTTCCGGCCCGCGAACAGTCCCCGTCGCTATGACTTCGGGCGACCGCGGCGCAGCTCAGATCTTGTTCTTCACTGGCGTGCGGTATCAGCGCTGGGGCGAAGACACGCACGCTCCTCAGCCGCAAGCGCAAAGCTCCCGGCGAAAGCGCGAGCGCGTTCAGATTGGCGAAACCGAAAGGGGACGGAAGAGCCAACGCTAACGTCCGCGACACGAAAGTGGGAGGCGTTTTTTGATAAGGGCGCGTCCTTGAAGAGCTCGTCAGCCAGCTCCTGACAGCATGTTCCGAAAGCGGATGCGCCGCACCGCTTGCCCTTGTTCGACGATTCCGATATGAGCCGCGGCGGGACACCTCTCCCCAACGAGAGGCTTCCATCTGAAAGGATGGCTCATCATGGCGACGACTGCGCCGGGCGTTCGGCCCGCAAATCCTTGTTTCTCCTCCGGCCCATGCGCCAAGCGCCCCGGCTGGTCCCCCACAGTCCTGAGTGAAGCGGCCCTCGGCCGTTCGCATCGCGCAAAGCCTGGCAAAGCCAAGCTCAAGCTCGCGATCGACCTCACCCGCGAAGTGCTCGGCGTTCCCGCCGATTACCGCATCGGGATCACCCCAGGCTCCGACACCGGCGCCGTCGAGATGGCGCTCTGGACGCTTCTTGGCGCGCGAGGCGTCGATGTTCTTGCGTGGGAAAGCTTTGGCGACGGATGGGTGACCGACGTCGTCAAGCAGCTCAAGCTCAAGGACGTCCGCACGCTCAAGGCGCCCTACGGCGAATTGCCGGACCTTGCCCAAGTCAATTTCGACAACGACGTCATTTTCACCTGGAACGGCACCACCTCCGGCGTTCGCGTGCCCAACGGCGATTGGATCGCCGGCGACCGCAAAGGGACTGACGATCTGCGACGCGACATCGGCGGCCTTCGCCCAGGAACTCGACTGGCCGAAGCTCGATGTCGTGACGTTCTCCTGGCAGAAGGTTCTCGGGGGCGAGGCGGCGCATGGAATCATCATCCTGAGCCCGCGTGCGGCCGAACGCCTTGAGACCTACACGCCGCCGTGGCCGCTGCCGAAGCTCTTTCGTCTCGCCAAGGGCGGCAAGCTCACCGAAGGCTTTTTCGACGGCGAGACCATCAACACCCCCTCCATGCTGTGCGTTGAGGACTATCTCGACGCCCTGAACTGGGCGAAGTCGCTCGGCGGCCTGAAGGCGCTCTTTGCCCGCGCCGACGCCAACGCCAAGGCGATTGCGGACTGGGTCGAGCGCACGCCGTGGATCGATTTCCTCGCCCGCGCGCCCGAGACACGTTCCAACACCAGCGTCTGTCTCAAAGTCGTGGACCCCTCGGTCGCTGCCCTGACGGCCGACGCCCAGGCTATGTTCGCCAAGGGGCTGGCGAGCTCGCTCGAGAAGGAAAAGGTCGCGTTCGACATCGGCGCTTATCGCGACGCGCCGGCTGGCTTGCGCATCTGGTGCGGCGCGACGGTCGAAACGGCCGATGTCGAGGCGCTGACGCACTGGCTCGACTACGCGTTCGTCATCGAGAAGAGCAAGCTCGCCAAGGCCGCCTGATTCCGACTTTGTCACCCCCGCGAAAGCGGGGGTCCAAGGCCGCCGCCTCCGAACTTGCGTCTGGATGCCCGCTTTCGCGGGCATGACACGAGACAAACGCCTTTCCCTGTCATTTTTCGCGGCCGTCACGGTCGCCATTCCAGGACAACCGCCATGACTCCCCGTGTTCTCATTTCCGATAAGCTTTCCCCCGCCGCCGTCGCGATCTTCAAGGAGCGTGGCGTCGAGGTCGACGTCAAACCGGGTCTCGACAAGGAGGAGCTCGCCAAGATCATTGGCGACTATGACGGGCTCGCCATTCGCTCCAACACCAAAGTCACGGCCAAGCTGCTCGAGCGCGCGGCGAAACTGAAGGTCGTCGGCCGCGCGGGCATCGGCGTCGACAACGTCGACATTCCGGCCGCGACCGCTCGCGGCGTGATCGTGATGAACACGCCGTTCGGCAATTCGATCACCACCGCCGAGCATGCGATCGCACTGATGTTCGCGCTCGCTCGGCAGATCCCGAGCGCCGACGTCTCGACCCAAGCGGGCAAGTGGGAAAAGAACCGCTTCATGGGCGTCGAACTGACCGGCAAGACGCTCGGCATCATTGGTTGCGGGAACATCGGCGCGATCGTCGCCTCGCGCGCGCTCGGATTGAAGATGCGGGTCGTCGCCTTCGATCCGTTCCTGAGCGCCGAGCGCGCCCAGGAGCTTGGCGTCGAAAAGCTCGAACTCAACGATCTCCTGGCGCGCGCCGATTTCATCACCCTGCACACGCCGCTTGACGGCGCAGACGCGCAACATCCTCTCGGCCGAAAATCTGGCGAAGACGAAGCCCGGCGTTCGCATCATCAATTGCGCCCGCGGCGGCCTTGTCGACGAGGCCGCCTTGCGCGCCGCGCTCGACAGCGGCCACGTTTCGGGCGCGGCTTTCGATGTCTTCATCGAGGAGCCGGCGACGGCCAACCCGCTGTTCGGCCATCCGAACTTCATCGCCACGCCCCATCTCGGCGCCTCCACCAACGAAGCGCAGGAGAACGTCGCGCTTCAGGTCGCCGAACAAATGTCGGACTATTTGACGCGCGGGGCGATTTCGAACGCGATCAACTTTCCCTCGATCACGGCCGAAGAGGCGCCGAAGCTCAAGCCGTTCATCGCGCTTGCGGAGGGTCTCGGCTCATTCGCCGGCCAGCTCACGCAAGCGCCGATCCAGAAGATCACGCTCATTTACGAGGGCGCGGTCGCCGAGCTCAAAATCAAGGCGTTGACGTCGGCTGCGATCGCCGGGCTGCTGCGTCCCTCGCTGGTCGACATCAATGTCGTGTCGGCGCCCGCGGTCGCCGCCCAGCGCGGCATCGTCATCGAGGAAATGACTCGCGCCGCGGACGGCGATTACGAAAGCTTCATCACGCTGACCGTCGAGACGGCGCAGCAAACGCGGGCGATTGGCGGGACCGTTTTTCAGGACGGCAAGCCGCGCATCCTCTCGATCAAGGGGATCAAGGTCGACGCCGAATTCACCCCTTCGATGATCTATGTCACCAACGAGGACAAGCCGGGCTTCATCGGGCGCTTCGCCGGCCTTCTGGGGGACGCGGGCGTCAATATTGCGACCTTCGCGCTTGGGCGGGACGAACAGGGAGGCTCGGCGATCGCGCTTGTTTCGATCGACGGGACCGCGCCTCCTGACATCATAGCGAAAGTGAGCAAGATCGATGGCGTGCGTCAGGTGGCGGCTTTGCGCTTCTGAGTTGACTTCGATCGGCTTAGCGGCGTTCCCTTCCCTTCTCCCTTCGGGAGAAGGTGGCGGGCGAAGCCCGCCGGATGAGGGCAGCGCCCATGAGCGATGATGCGGACAAGCGCACGCCGGCAAACGAGCCGCCGGGCCTAAAGTCGACGCTCGCCTCCTGGAGATCCTGGTGTGCCCGGTGACGCGCGCGGAGCTCACCTACGATCCTGTTCGCCAGGAGCTGATTTCGCGCGCGGCGCGGCTGGCCTATCCGATCCGGGATGGGGTGCCGATCATGCTGCCGGAGGAGGCGCGCAAGCTCGACGATTGAGGCCGCTTCCCTTCTCCTCGGGAGAAGGTGGCCGCGCGCAGCGGGCCGGCTGAGCGCGAGCTCACCGGCCCTCATCCCCGACCCTCTCCCGAGGAGAGGGGAGTCAGGCGCTAAATCGACGGCGCCCATTGGACGGGCTTGGCTCTCGTCGCCGCTTCATCTCGCGCGCCGCGCCTCGATCGCCGTCATCGTCGCGCGCAGAACCTCGGTCACGCCGGCTCGCGTCGCAGTCGAGAGCATGAGCGGCTTGGCGCGCTTTGCCCCCGGCGCAAGCGGCGGTCCGAACTCGCGGATCACGCGCATGAGCCGCTCAGTCTGCTTCTTGAGCGTCGCCTCGTCGACCGCATCGACCTTCGACAGCGCGACAATCTCGGCTTTCTCGGCAAGGCCCTCGCCATAGGCCGCGAGCTCGCGGCGGACCGTGCGATAGTCGGCGCCGGCGTTCGCGCCCGTCGCGTCCACGAGATGGACGATCGCGCCGCAGCGCTCGACATGGCCCAGAAACCGGTCGCCGAGGCCGTGCCCCTCATGCGCGCCCTCGATCAAGCCGGGTATGTCGGCGAGCACAAAGTCGCGCCCGTCGATCCGGACGACGCCGAGACCCGGATGGAGGGTGGTGAACGGATAGTCCGCGATTTTGGGCTTGGCGGCGGAGACGGCGGCGAGGAACGTCGATTTGCCCGCGTTCGGCAGACCGATGAGGCCGGCGTCGGCGATCAGCTTCAGTCGCAGAACGAGCGTGCGCTCGATGCCCTCGAGACCGGGATTGGCGCGGCGCGGCGAGCGGTTGGTCGAGGTGGTGAAATGGAGGTTGCCGAAGCCGCCGTTGCCGCCCTTGGCGACCACCACGCGCTCGCCAGGCTCGGTCATGTCGGCGAGCATCGCGCCGCTCTCCTCGTCGAAGACCTGCGTCCCGACCGGCACTTTCAGAACCGCGTCGGCGCCGCGGCCGCCGGCGCGATTGCGGCCCATCCCGTGCATTCCGGTCTTGGCCTTGAAATGCTGCTGGTAGCGAAAGTCGATGAGCGTGTTGAGGCCGTCCGCGCATTCGACCACGACGTCGCCGCCGCGCCCGCCGTCGCCGCCGTCGGGGCCGCCGAACTCGATGAATTTCTCGCGCCGGAACGAGACCGCGCCCGCCCCGCCGTCGCCTGAGCGAATGTAGACGCGCGCTTGGTCGAGAAACTTCATCGCTGGCTGACTCTGTCACGGCGCGCGCGCCAGATCGGCTTCCGCCTTGATCCGCGGAGCGACTGCAACCGCCCAATCCGCGCGGGTAAGGCGCAGGCTATGGCATTCGACCAGACCCCCGCGCGCCGGGGCGCCCTGCAGGCCCGTGCCGAGAAGCGCGAACCCGCACTTCTCGAGCACAGTCTTGCGAGGCCTCGTTCTCGACCCTGACGCTGGCCAGGATCTCGAGCGTCGGCGTCAGCCCGAAGGCTGCGTCGATCATTGCTCCCGCGGCCTCGGTCGCGCAGCCCTTGCCCCAGGCCTCCGGCGCCAGCACATAGCCGAGCGCCAAGCGGTCGCGACCGCGCGATTCGAGGCTGATCGACCCAATGGCGTCGCTCTTGCCTTTGATTGGCGTCATCACCAAGGTCAGGTCCCGCCCGGCCGAGTTGGCTTCGCGCGCGGCGTAGATGAATCGCTCAGCCGAGCCTTCGGGATAGGGATGAGGAATGCGCGCGGTGTAGCGGGCGACTTCCCATCGGCTGCAAAATTTATGGATCGCCGCGGCGTCGCAGATTCTGGGCCAGCGCAACCAGAGCCGCGGCGTCTCAAGCCGGAACACATCGTCTCGTGCCAGATCGGGAAACATGAAATCACCGGTCAGCGCCCCGTCAACGGGGCCAAAAATGACGAAGGGGACGCGGCGACCGCATCCCCTTTGTAAGCTTCGCTTACCGGACGATTGAGCAGGCTCTTTGGCCTTTTGTCTCATCTCGAAATATTTGGTCTTTCGAGAACGTCCGCGGGGGCTTGTCGCCGAAGCGGGGTTCTCGTCTTGCTCCCCGCTTTATTCTGAAATGCTAATTGCGCGTACCGATACATATTGGCGTCCGTCGCCTTTTCGCTCAAAAGCGACTTCGCCGGGGGCGGTGGCGAACAGCGTATGATCCGTGCCAAGGCCAACATTTCGACCGGGGTGAAATTTGGTTCCTCGTTGGCGTACAAGAATCATGCCGCCAATAACTTGCTCGCCGCCGAACTTCTTCACGCCGAGACGCCGACCGGCCGAGTCGCGGCCGTTGCGCGACGAACCGCCTGCCTTTTTGTGAGCCATAACCTTCGCTCCGAAACCTTGCTGCGGCTGGCCCTTTAAGAGCCCGCCAACCTTGACCGACCTATAGCGCGTTCGAACGCGCCGGGAAATTGATCGCTCGACCTATTCGCTCGCCGAAGCCGCCGCTCTCGCCGGGGCGGCGCCGCCGGTGAGAATGTCGGTCACCCGCACGATCGTGAGGTCCTGCTTATGGCCGCGCTTGCGCTTCGAGTTCTTGCGGCGGCGCTTCTTGAAGGCGTAAACCTTCGGCCCGCGCGCCTGCTCGACGATCTCGCCGACAACGCTCGCGCCAGCGACCCGCGGCGCGCCAACGTGATTGGTCGCGCCGTCGAACAGCGCCAGCACTTCGTCGAACACAATCCTAGCACCGGCCTCCCCGGGCAGCGTCATGACGGTGATTTTATCCTCGGCGGCAACCTTGTATTGTTTGCCACCGGTCTTGATGACTGCGAACATCGTTCTTTCCCGTGTTCCACCCGGCTCGCTACGCCTGAAGCATGCGCGGCCGGCTTTTTGGCAGTTGACCGAAAATGCGGCTCTCGCGAGCCGCGGCTTGTTGCTCGGGTTTTGAACTCAGGGCTCAAAACCAAAAGCGCGGCTTGAGGCCGCGCTAGAGCAGGGCGAGCCTATAGGCAGAGCTTCAATCAAAGTCAATGATTTTGCGACCGCCTTGCGGGCGGCGCTTGGCGGGCGCAGTTACGCTCGGGCACGGGGTCCGGGATGGAGGGGATATGTTCGTCGATTGGCTGCTCGCGAGCTTCCATCATCTGGCAGTCTTTTCGCTAGCCGCGATCCTGTCGGCGGAGATCTTCTTAACCGCAGGGCCGATCGACGACCGCCTGGTGTTGAGGGTCGCCCGCATCGACGCCTGGTTCGGGCTTGTAGCTGCGATCGTGCTGGCCGCCGGGGTTTTGCGGGTGTTCTTCGGCGCCAAAGGCTACGAGTATTATTACGTCAACATCTTCTTTTGGGCCAAGATGGCGCTGTTCGTTGGGGTCGGCCTCGTCTCTGTCGCGCCGACCGCCATGTACATTGGCTGGCGTCGGCGCGTGCGCGCCGATCCCTCGTTCCGGCCACCGGCAGACGAGATCAAGCAATTGCGTCAGGCCCTCTATGTCGAGGCTGGGCTGTTCGCACTCATTCCGATTTGCGCAGCCGCGATGGCGCGCGGCTACGGAATGTGAGCACGGCCAAGAGTAGGGTGCTAACGTCCCGATGCCATTGCGGCGCGCGCACGAGCTTGTGCGACTTGTCCCGCGTCAACGGCCAGCGCGGACGCGCCCCAAGAGTTGCGAATGTAGGTCAAGACCGCAGCGGCCTGATCGTCGCTCAGCTTCCATGCGAACGATGGCATGCCCGGGCCGGTCGGCTCGCCCGCGGTCGCAACGCTGCGCGCGCCTTCGATGAGGACGTGAATCAGGCTCGCCGGATCGGCGGAACGGACGTTCGGCGATCCGGCGAGCGACGGGAAAAGATAGGGGACGCCTTTGCCATCCATGCCATGGCAGGCCGAACATTCGTCGACATAGATCGCGCCTCCGGCGACCATTTTCGGGTCGGAGGCGGAAACCGCCGCTGACGGCGACGCAGTCTGGCCCGGCAGGTCCTTAAGGTAGGTGGCCATGGCGGTGAGATCGGCGTCGGTCAAATGCGAGCTCGACAGCGTGATTTCCTCGGCCATGATTCCGGTTGAGCCGGTGGTCAGGTTATGGCCATTCTTGAGATAGGCCACGATATCGGCGACCGTCCACCCGCCAAGGCCGCGCTCGTTGTCGTTGGTGATGTTGGGCGCGAACCATCCTTGCAGCGCATAGCCCTGAAAAGCGTGCGCGCGATCGTCGCCGCCAAGCTGCGTTTTGGGCGTGTGACAGGCCCCGCAATGGCCCAAGCCTTCAACAAGGTAGGCGCCGCGATTCCATTCCGCCGATTTCGTCGAGTCCGGCTTGAATTCGCCGCATCTTAAAATAGAGCGCGTTCCAGGCCGACATTCCCTGACGAACGTCGAACGGGAAGGGCAACCTGTTGGAAACGACAGCGTTGCGAACCGGCGTCACCGTATTGAGGTAAGCGCGAAGTGCGAGCGCGTCGCTCTCGGTCAGCTTGGTGTAATAGGGATAGGGCATCGCTGGGTACAGCAACTGGCCATCTTGCCCCTTGCCTTCACGCAGCGCGCGCACGAACAGTTCGTCGCTCCACGCGCCGATCCCGGTCTCGGGATCGGGCGTAATATTGGCCCCGACCACAACGCCGAACGGCGTCTCGATCGGCCGTCCGCCGGCGAAGGGCTGGTTTGACCCCGGGCACAGAGTGACAGCTCGCGCAGTCGCCGGCGATGGCAAGATAGCGCCCCCGCTCGATCTGGCCGAAATTTTGCGGGTCGAGGCTCGTCCCGACTTTGTTCTGCGCGCGGCTTGTGTCGACCAGGCTCGACGCGAGGATTAGCAAGGCGACCGCGCCGCCCGCGATCCGACGCGCGATGAGCTCACGCATGGACGAGAGGGCCAGGGTTCTTGAGGTATTGGGTCCTGATCGCCTCGGCCGACCAGTAGGCGAGGGCCGCAACCGTGCCGGTCGGATTGTAGCCGGCGTTTTGCGGAAAGGCGCTCGCGCCCATGACGAAAAGATTGGGAACGTCCCAGCTTTGCAGATAGCGGTTGAGCGCGCTGGTCGAGGGGTCGGTCCCCATGATTGCGCCCCCGCACAGGTGCGTGGTCTGGTACTTTGTGACGTCGTAGGGCGCCTTGCGATATTGCTTCTCGACCTCCTTTGCGCCCATCGCCTTGATGATTTCGGCGAATTTGTCGGTGAGATAGGCGTTCTGCTTGATCTCGTTGTCGTGGAAGTCGATCGTGATCCGCACCAGCGGGCGTCCGAACCGATCCTTATAGAGGGGGTCGAGGTCGAGATAGACGTCGCGATAAGAATAGAAGCTGCCGTGCACCCCGGTGCCGGGCGTCACCGTGCTCAGGTAATTGTCGCGCACCGCGCTCTTCCACTTGGCGCCCCATTTGGGCGTCCCGGGCGGAACGGTCGTCGTTTGTATCGGGCGGCCGTTCGTCTGCACCTGCCCCATATATCCGCCGCCGACGAAGCCGAGCGGTCCATGGTCGAAATTGTCGCCATTGAACTCATCGATGCACATGCCGATCGAGCCCGAGGCGATGAACGGATTGAAGTTGAATTTCTCCTTGTCGAAGAATCCGTTGGCGCTCGAGATCGTCTGGTGGGTGAAGTTGCGGCCGATCACCCCCTCATTGGCGACCGGATCGTAGGGCTTGCCGATGCCCGACTGCAGCAGGAGCTGAACGTTGAAAATGGTGTAAGCGGCAAGGATGACGAGGTCGGCCGGCTGCTCCCATTCCTCACCGCTGGAATCGACAAAGGTGAAGCCGGTCGCCCGTTTGCCGGAGCCGTCGACATTGATGCGCGTCACCTCGCACTCGGGGCGATAGGTGAAGTTCGATTTCCTCAGCAGCACCGGCAGGATCGTCGTCTGCGGGGAGGCCTTGGAATAATTGCCACAGCCGAACCATTCGCAGAAGCCGCAATAGGTGCAGGGTCCAAGTCGCGCGCCGAGCGGGTTCACATAGGCCTGCGACAGATTTCCTGACGGCTGAGGAAACGGCTTGTAGCCGAGCTCGCGCGCCGCCTTGGCGAACAGCGTATGGCTGAAGGGCTGGTCCTGCGCCGGAGTGGGATAGGGCCGCGAACGAGGCCCTTCGAACGGATTGCCGCCTTCGAGGATCTGCCCTTTCAGATTGCCCGCAGCGCCCGACGTTCCGCAAAGATATTCGAACCGGTCGTAGTGTGGCTCGAGGTCATCGTAGGTGACGCCAAAATCCTGGATCGTCATGTCCTCGGGAAGAAATTTCGCTCCGTATCTTTGCGTGAGATGGGTTCTGAGGACGAAATCGGACGGCAGGAAGCGGAACGTCTCCGCGTTCCAGTGCACGCCGCCGCCGCCGACGCCGGTCATCGGCATGAACGCGCCCCAATCACGGATCGGCAGCGCCTGTTCGCTCATCTTGTTGCGAAAGGTGAACGTGAGCTGCTCCGGGCGCAGGAAAAGCTCGTGCCGATAGCGATAGCGGAGTTCGTCCTGATCGTAGGTGGTCGGGAAATCGGTCGGCGTGTCGCGCCACGGCCCGCGCTCGATCGCGATGACGTCGAGACCTTCGTCGGTCAACTCGTTCGCGAGGATCGAACCCGTCCAGCCGAGGCCGATGATCGCCACGTCCTTTTTGGGCAGCTTCTGGGCCATGGGTGCAGCCTCAGGTCTTGCGCGTGTTCCAATCCGCCCGTCCCTCGAGGCTGACAGGCGGACGGGGATAGCGTTCGTTGTGTCGATGGACCCAGTCGCGGTAATCGTAGCGGGCGCCTGGATAGCCGATCATGCGCCAAGAGCACATGTCGCGATTGCCGCCGTAAATCGGATCGGCGAAAAATCCCTCCTGCGCATTTTTGAGGATGAGCTCGAAGAACGCCTGGCCGTCGACGCCGTCGAGCTTCGCGGCGCCGCTCTCGAGGCCGGTAATGATGGCGTCTTTGTCCGTGTCGCTGAGGGAAACGAACGTGCCGCCTTTTTCTCTCTTGCAATATTGGTCGAGCGCCGCCAACGCCTTGCGATAACGCACCGCTGGACCGTCTTCATCCTGCGGGCCCTGCTGCTTGGTTCCCTTGATGAATGGCGGACTGACATAAAGGCCGGCCCGGCGGCCATAGGGGCCAGCCAGCTGCCGATCGATGAATACGGCGCAGCCGGCGTCTTTGCCCCCGGGCGTATCGGGGTCCGCCGGGATGAGGCGATCCACCAGCGCTTCGACCGCGGCGCCCTCCGCGGGTTCGAAGAACACCCATGGCCCTTTGACGAACGGCTCGGGCGGCGATCCGGCTTCCGGGCGCCACGGCAGCCATTGCGCTCGTGCACCGACCGCTCCGCCGATGAGCAAGAGCGACGCGCTTCCGAGCAATTCGCGCCGGTGAAGCCTCAAGCCCCGTCCTCCAGCGAAAGCGCCCCACCTTAAGACAGTTCACACTGCCCGACAATTACGTTTTGAATTCACACCAGCGGGCCGAACCTGGAATGGAAATTCGGACGCCAGCATGCAAGGGCAAGACTTCAGTTCGAAGTGGGCTTAACCGATCCGTGCGACGTACCCGTGAAATGGCGCGCTGGACGGCTGGAGGCGCGCGAACCCGACCAGCGGCCTTTCGCCGAAGCGCCGCGTAGCCGAGGCCAGCTAATCAGCATCATCGCCTAGGCCCGAGGTTCCGGGAGGGACGGCGGCGGCGGCCCTAAGCGCCCCTACAACCCTTCGACGATGCGAATATCCCGCTCGGCTCCGCCGGCGAGCGCGGCCAGCGCTTCCTGATAGGCCGGACTGTCATGCGCCGCCCGAGCCGCCTCCACGCTGTCAAACTCGATCAGCACCGTGCGCTGCTGGAGGCCGGCCTCATAGACCTGCGCCGGCATTCCGCGCGCCAGCGCCCGCCCGCCCCCGGCGGCGATCGCCGGTCCCGCGAGCTTGGCGTAAGCCGCCAGCGCATCCGGATTGCTGATCGAACGATAGGTGGCGACCCAATATGCTTTGGCCATCGTGGTTCTCTCCCTAGGTTGCGCGTCGGCTCGCCCTGCCCTGGGCGTCGCGCCTCAGTCGATCAGCTTGTAGGCCGGCAGGGTGAGGAATTCGTCGAACGTGTCGCTGAGCGACATGTCCGAGAAGAGCTCGGTCGCTTCCTTGAAGCGGCCGCCGTCGAACGCCTTGGCGCCGACCTCGCCCTTGACCCGCTCCATCTCGCCCTTGAGCGCCTCGCGGAACATCGCGGGCGTCGCCTCGCGGCCGTCGTCGAGCTTGGCCTTGAGGTGCAGCCATTGCCAGACCTGGGCGCGGGAGATCTCGGCCGTCGCCGCGTCCTCCATGAGGTTATAGATCGGCACGGCGCCGCGGCCCCGGAGCCACGCCTCGATATATTGCACCCCGACCCGGATGTTCTCGCGCAGGCCCTCCTCCGTGCGCTTGCCCTTGTGCACCTCGATGAGGTCGGCTTGCGTCACGTGGACGTCGTCGCGCTTCTTCGAGAGCTGGTTCTTCTCCGGCATCATCCGGTCGAACACTTCCATCGCGATCGGCACGAGATCCGGATGCGCGACCCAGGTGCCGTCGTGACCGTTGTCGCCTCGCGCTCCTTGTCGGCGCGCACCTTTGCGAAGGCCGCCTCGTTGGCTTGCTTGTCGCCCTTGACCGGGATCTGCGCCGCCATGCCGCCCATGGCGAAGGCGCCGCGGCGGTGGCAGGTCTTGATGAGCAGGAGCGAATAGGCGTTGAGGAACGCCTTGCCCATCGTCATTTCCGACCGATCAGGCGTGAGGAAAGCCTTGTTCTTGCCGAGGCGCTTGATGAACGAGAAGATATAGTCCCAGCGGCCGCAGTTGAGCCCGACGATATGGTCGCGGAGCTCGTAGAGAATCTCGTCCATCTCGAACGCGGCCGGCAGCGTCTCGATCAGGATGGTCGCCTTGAACGTCCCATGGGGCACGCCAAGCTCGCGCTCCGCATCGGAGAAGACGTCGTTCCAGAGCCTGGCCTCGAGATGGCTCTCGAGCTTGGGCAGGTAGAAGGCCGGCGTCGCGCCTTTGGCCATCTGGGCCTTGGCGCAGTGGAAGACGTAGAGGCCGAAGTCGAACAGCGAGCCCGACATCGCTTCGCCGTCGACGACCACGTGGCGCTCCGGCAAATGCCAGCCGCGCGGCCGCACCATCAGAACGGCGGTCTCTTTCTTGAGCGCGTAGGCCTTGCCGCTGGTCGGGTCGGTGAAGTCGATTTTTCCGGCCCACCGGTCCTTCAGGTTGGCCTGGCCTTCGACCATGTTGGCGAAAACGGGCGAGGTCGCGTCCTCGAAATCGGCCATGAAGACCTTGGCGCCGGAATTCAGCGCATTGACGATCATCTTGCGATCGACGGGACCGGTGATTTCGACCCGGCGGTCGAGAAGGTCGGCCGGGATCTTGGCGACGGTCCAGTCGCCGTCGCGCATCGATTTCGTCTCGGGCAGAAAATCGGGCAGCTTGCCGGCGTCGAAGTCTTCCTGGCGCCCCAGCCGTCGCACCAGCAACTCCAGCCGCCGCCGTTGAAACGCCGATGCAGCCCGGCGATGAACGCGAGCGCCTCGGCGCTCAGAATTTCGTCGTGCCGACCCGTGGACTTGGCGTTGATCTCGACGCCGGCTACAGCCGAGTGCGCTGTCATGAGGGGCTCCGCAAAGGCGTTGGAAGGTCCGAGACGCACGTCCTAAACCTTTTCTTCGCCTTTGTGGAGAGCTCGTCGTCGGTCAGGCCGCGAGATGAGTTCGTTCGCCGACAGAGCGCTCGCGCCAAGCCCTTCGCCTCACAAGTAAGCCCGACGGATCGGCGTCCAGCGGCAGAGCCGTCGCGTCGTTGACGTCGGACCGAGTAAGGCCGATGTCGCGCAGCTCATACTCCGACATTCGCGCCAAGTCGGACATCGTGCGCCGGGCTGCGCCCACTCGGGCCGGCCAGGTGAGGATGCGCCACAAAGCCTTGGCCGCCCCGGACTCAAAATATGTAGCAACCATGTTCGCCTCCATTTGAAGCGACAATTTCCCGTTCGGCGCAGAAGCTCGCGCCGTGGAAGTCGTTCAATCTCGGGATGCTTATCTCGGGATACTTATTTATATGGTGAGAGGCATCGATCGGTCCAACGAATGTTTTTGGAGTAACCGATCAAAATCTCGGATGAGTCTTATGCCCGTTACGGACCAGCTGGGCTGCGCCCTGTTGGTCGAGCAGGTCCCTCCATCCAGCGCCTGCCAAGCTCCGCGGCCGAGGCGGCGCGGCGGGGCCTCAGGGCAGTTTCCCGTAGCGCCCATCGCGCCAGACGTTCATCTCGTAGGTCATGCCTTCGACATCCCCTTTAGCGTCGAAGGTCACGGGGCCGAACACCGTGCTCACGGGATCGCCTGTGCGCAGCGCATGCGCGACAGCTTGGCCATCCACCTTGTCCGCGCGCCGGACGCCCTCCGCCAGCGCCTGCACGGTCGCGTAGCTGAACAAGGTAAAACCTGTCGGTTCGTAGCCCGTCGCCCGAAACTCGTCGACGACATGTTTGGCGGTCTCCAGACCCATCGGATTGCGTGGAGCCGGGAACAAGGTTCCCTCGCCCGCGGAGCCCGCGATCGACCAGAATTCGGGCGTCACGAAACTGGACGTCGCCACCATTTGGAATTTGGCGCCTTGGTCGGCCGCCTGACGCACAATGAGGCCCCCCTCGGTCGGATAGCCGCCGTAATAGAGGACTTCGGCCCCGATCGCTTTTAGCTTGCCGACAATGGCGGTGTAGTCCTTTTCGCCAGGATTGATTCCTTCGTAGAGAATCTCCTGTACGCCGGCGGCGTTCAAGTTCGCCTTCACCTGGTCGGCCAGGCTCTTGCCGTACGGACTTTTGTCGTGCAGAAACGCAATTTTCTTGTTCCTGTACTTGTCCGCCATCCAAGCGCCAAGCATTTTGCCTTGATTGTCGTCTCGCGCATAGAACCGCATGATCGTCGGCCAACCCTTTGCGAAAGCGTTGTCGGTGAGCTTGGAATTGACCGACGACGGCGTCATCATGAGCACGCCATATTCCGCATAGACCGGCGAAGCAGGAATCGAGGCGTTCGAACAGCTGTGACCGTCGACTAGGGCGATCTGCTCTGCCACAATATGGTTGGCTACCGACACGGCCTGTTTGGGATCGCAGACATCGTCCTCGACAGTCAGGACAATCCTTCTGCCGTTTACGCCGCCGGCCGCGTTTATGTCTTTGGCGGCCAGTTCGGCCCCGCGCTTGACCTCATCGCCCGACTCCGCGAGGGGACCGGTCATAGAGGCGGCGACCGCGATCCGGATGTCCTGAGCGCACGCGGCGCGAGTGCAAAAAATCAATGTCGAGATGAGCAATGCCCTTGAAATGATCTGTAACGTCATCGTTGCCTCCTCACCTACATAATGCTCACGAACCTCGCTTAAGTTTACGGCATCTACCTAACAGCTTCTGGCGAAAATACTGATTTGTAAAGCGAACCCATTGATCGGCCCAACGAATGGTTGTAGAGTAACCGATCAAAATTGCGGATGAGTTCCATGCTCGACACCGACCAGCTTCGGTCTTTCCTCGCCATCGTCGATTCCGGCTCTTTCACCAAAGCGGCCGAGCGGGTGCACAAGACCCAGTCCGCGGTCTCGATGCATATCCGCAGGCTCGAGGAACAACTGGACTGCGCCCTATTCGTGAAGCAAGGACGCGGCGCCCGGCTGACTGACGAGGGGGAAAAGCTGATCGAATTCGCCCGTCGCATCGTCCAGGTCGAAGCGGGCGCGTTTGCCGCGCTGTCGCGCAAGGGCTTGAGGGGCGCAGCGCGGCTCGGCATTCCAGACGACTACGCTGAATCTTTCTTGGCCGACATCCTGGCGCGCTTCAATCGCCGTCACCCGCTCGTCGAGGTCTCCGTCGTTTGTGAGGCGTCGACCGACCTTGCTCCGCAGGTCGCCGCAGGCGCGCTCGATCTCGCGCTGATCACCGACCACGAGGGCCTGAACGGGCTCGAACTTTTGCGCGAGGAGCCTCTGGTCTGGGTCGCCTCCGAGCGGTTCCAGGTGGAGGAGGGAACGCCAATCCCGCTCGCGCTTGGCAGCACGACCTGTTGCTGGCGGCGCGCGACCGAGCAGGCGCTGACCACGGTGGCGGCTGGGGTCACGCGGGCGCGTGTCTATTCCAAGAACTTCAGCGCGATCGGGACTGTCTTGCGCGCGGGACTGGCGGCGACCATCCTGCCTGCGTCGCTGGTCGGCCCCGGCCTCAAGCGCCTCGGGCGCGCCGAAGGACTGCCCGAGTTGCCCTTAAACCGTATGGGTCTGATCCACGCGCCGGGACGTCCGAGCGAAGAGGCCAAGGCGCTGGCCGATGCGATCCGCGAGACGATCGTCTCCGAGGCGCGCCAAGCCGCCTGAGCGGTCAGATGCGCCTCGTTTGAACCCACCTCGATCCGTTCCACGAATTGCCTTCCGCCGTCGCTCGGCTTATTTCGGCGCCTAGTCCCGTTCTCACCCCCGGCCCCGCTTCCGCCGAGAGGGCAAACGCGCCTGAAGCCGGGGAGCCTTTGCGTCGCACATAAAGGAAGGATCATGACGGGCCACGATGATCATCGCGACCATTCGGAGCTGTCTGAGACTGAGCTTCGCGTTCGCGCGCTCGAGAGCATTTTGACGGAAAGAGGTTATGTCGATCCGGAGGCGCTTGATGAGTTGGTCGATAATTATGAGAATAAAATTGGCCCGCGCAACGGCGCCCGCGTAATTGCGCGGGCGTGGAACGATCCAAAGTTTCGCGCTCGGCTGATGGACGACGCTACGCTAGCAATCGCCGAGCTGGGCTACTCCGGCCGGCAAGGCGAATATATCGTTGCAGTGGAGAATACGCCTCATTTGCACAACGTGGTCGTCTGCACGCTGTGCTCCTGCTATCCCTGGCCCGTGCTGGGACTGCCGCCAACCTGGTACAAAGCTGCCCCTTATCGCTCCAGGGTGGTGAGGGATCCGCGCCGCGTACTAACCGAGTTCGGCGTCGCCCTGCCGCCGGACACTGCCATCAAAGTATGGGATTCGACTGCGGAGATTCGTTATCTCGTTGTTCCCATCCGGCCGGAAGGCACGGAGAATTGGAGCGAAGAGCAACTTGCGGATCTTGTCACCCGCAACAGCATGATCGGCACAGGCCTCGCCAAACAACGCACCGAGGTGGCGTGATGGACGGCGCGCAGGATATGGGCGGCGTACTGGGGTTTGGCCCTGTGATGCCCGAAACCAACGACCCAGTATTTCACGCCGAGTGGGAAGGCCGCGTTTTCGCGATGACATTGGCGATGTCGAAACCAGGGAAATGGAATATCGACATGTCGCGGTTCGCCCGCGAAAATCTGTCGCGCGAAGACTATCTCAGCAAGACCTATTTTCAGATCTGGCTCTCCGGCCTCGAACGGCTGTTGGCGGATCGCGATCTGGTTGCGCCCGACGAGATCGACACCGGCCAGATCAGGCTTCCGCAGAAAAGCGTAGCGGTGCTGAAGGCCAGTGAGGTGGCGGAGACGCTCCGCAGCAGGGCCGGCGCGTCCGGGCGTGAATCAACGCAGCCGGCGCGCTTTGCGGTGGGCGATCGCGTTCGGATGAAGACGATCAATCCGCCCACTCACACAAGGCTGCCGCACTATGTCCGCGGTCATGTCGGCGTAATCGAACTGCTTCATGGCGCTCACGTCTTTCCCGACAGCAATGCCATCGGTAAGGGCGAAGACCCGCAATGGCTCTATACGGTCAAATTCGATGGCGGGGAGCTGTGGGGCAAGGATGGCGACGCCAACGTGACGATTTCGGTCGATGCGTGGGACAGCTATCTGGAGCCAGCATAATGGCGCTCGATGCGCAGGCAGGAATAGCGGCAACAACCGCAGTGCCTGGCATCCCTCGCGATCAGGAGGGACCGACATTCCGCGAACCTTGGGAGGCGCAGGCTTTCGCCATGGCGGTGGCGCTGCACGCTCGCGGCGTGTTTACCTGGAAAGAATGGGCGGCCGCGCTGGCCGCTCAGATCAAGCGAGCGCAGGCGGCCGGTGACGCCGACACCGGTGAGACTTATTACCGGCATTGGCTGGCCACACTGGAGCACTTAGTCGCGGAGAAAGGCGTTGCATCGGCTGCAACCCTGCATCGCTACCGCGACGCCTGGGACCACGCTGCGGGCCGCACGCCGCATGGCGCGCCGATCGAGCTAAAACCTTGGGATTTTCCAGAGCCTGCACAACGCATCTCAGCAAGGCCTACGATAGCCCTAAGCCGCCGGAGGGCGGGTCAGATGCGCCTCGTTTGAACCGATCCTTTTCGCCTCTGCCCTTCCACGAATTTGCCTTCCGTCCCGGCTGAGCCTATTTCGGCGCCCAGTCCCGTTCTCACCCCGGCCTGCTTCCAGCCGAAACGTGAATTTCGGGTGATCCTCGAAGCCCTCGAAGACATTCATGACCGACGCGACCGCGCCAAGGACCGGGCTCATGCAATCGGTCTGGGCCAACCCGATCCTCTTGCTGGTTTTGACCACGCTGATCTGGGCCGCCCACTCGATCGTCGGTCGGTTGGCGGTCGGTCAGATCGGGCCGATGACTCTGACCTGCCTGCGATGGGCGGTGGCGCTGATTCCCATTCTCATCACCGCCCGCGATTCGCTGCGGCAGGACTGGCCGGCCCTGCGCGCCCGCTGGGTCTATCTCGCGGTGATGGGGGCTGCGGGATACACGGCCTTCAATGCGCTCTTCTATGGCGCCGCGCATCATACGAGCGCGCTCAATCTCTCCATCATCCAAGGCGCCATTCCTGCGCTGGTTCTGCTGGGAGCCCGGGTTTTCCTCGGGGTGCGGTTCACCGCCCTGCAGGCGCTTGGCGCTGTCATCACCATGATTGGCGTGGGCGTGATCGCCGCGCAAGGCGATCTGGCAAGGCTCATAGCGCTCGCCTTCAATAGCGGCGACGTCATGATGTTCGTGGCGGCAGTGCTCTATGCGGGCTACACGATCGGCCTTCGCCAGCGCCCCCACGTATCTGGGGTCAGCATGCTGGCGGCTATGGCGCTCGCCGCCTTCATCACCTCCGTTCCACTGATGATCTGGGAGATCATGTCTGGCGGGTTCGTCTGGCAGACTTGGGGCGGCCTCATGACGCTGGCCTTTGTGGCGCTTGGACCGGCCTTCATCTCGCAGCTCATGTTCATGCGCGGGGTCGAACTGATCGGACCGGGCCGCGCCGGTGTGTTCGTCAATCTCGTGCCGGTGTTCGGCGCCATCATGGCGGTTGTTATCTTGGGCGAGCCGTTCGCCCTCTATCATGTCCTCGCGCTCTTGTTAGTTGTCGGGGGCATCGCCATTGCCCAAAGAAGCTCGGCGGCCGCTCAACGTTAAGCGCCGTTCAAACCCGAGGAGATCGAGATGGCCTGGATTGAATTGAAGCCGGAAGGAGCAGGCCCGATTCGAGCCTGGCGCGCCGATCCCTCGGGAAAACCGCGCGGTGGCATCGTCGTCATCCAGGAGATCTTTGGCGTCAATTCGCACATTCGGTCGGTCGCGGACCGTTTCGCCGCCGAGGGCTATCTCGCGGTCGCGCCCGGCATCTTCGAGCATGTCGAGCCGAAGTTTGACGTCGGCTACGACCCGCAATCGAGAGAGCGCGGCATCGCGATCATGAACACGGTCGATCGCGAGCAGATGCTGCGCGACGTCGCCGCGGCGATCGCGGTCGCCAAGGAAGGCGGCAAGGTCGGCGTGGTCGGCTACTGCCTCGGCGGCACGGTCGCCTGGGGAGCGGCCGGCCAGCTTTCGGGCTTGAGCGCCGCGGTCGGCTACTACGGTGGCGGGATCATCGGGCTCAAGGACTTGAAGCCCAAGGTCCCGACGCTCCTCCATTTCGGCGAGAAGGACCAGCATATCCCCGTCGCCGGGGTGAAAGAGGTGGCCGCCGCCCATCCGGACGTCGAGGTCCACATCTATCCGGCCGATCACGCATTCAACTGCGAGCAGCGTGACAGCTACGACGCGCCGAGCGCCAAGCTCGCCTGGACGCGAACGCTTGAGTTCTTGAAGAAGCACGTGGGGTAACGGGCGTCCCGGCGCCGCCAAATCAATGCAAGAGAATCCAAGGAAATCCAAGGAAAAAGGCTTGCATTTCCTTGGATTCCTTTGGTGGAATCGGGCCTTTTCAAGGGGTTAGAGCGAATCCAAATAAAAAAATCTGTCCTCCTCGGCTTGATCCATAAACACGTCCCAAGCCGGTAATGACTCTCTCACTCTCTCTCCCTGCAGCCGGCCCAGGCGGCTGATCGGTCGAAGGAGAAAGCCTAGCACAGAAATTCTGTTTTAGCAAATAATTCTCTCCACATTTCTGCGTTCCCGCCTAGAGTGTCCGTCCGCTCGGCGTCATAGGTTCGAGGCTCGGCGGACGGCGTGAGCCACGCCTGGGCGCCGCCGGACGCACGGCGCTGAACAGCTAGCCTCGACAGCCTCTTCTTCAGGATCAATCGTCACGCTCGACTCGGAGCGCAATACAACTGCATTTCGCGGCGAAAACCATCGCGAGTGGCGCGCTTTTCCGACACCGTCGGTCTAAAACCGACGCGGAGAGCCGCCTGCTTGATCGGCCAGTGGCAGGCCTTGGGCTCAGGTCACCGCCGGTCCTCCAGTAGCTTAACCCGCTGCTCAATGCGTTGCACTACGAGCGTGAGCCCCTGGTAACCGAGCCTATGGGTGTCGCCGAGACTCGATAGAGTGGCCATAGTGCTTTGGCGTTGATCGCAAGCGAACTTGGAACCATGCCAGACGATATAGACGACGGCGCCAAGTAGAACGACAATAACCCAGACAGCAATTTCCATCGTGCGAAGCCTGAGAATCAATTAGGACATAGCTTTCTAGCAAACTCGTAGCGTCGAGGCGAGGGTGCAATTTAGTCGTTTGCAAAATAGACGGCGGGTTTAACAAATGGCCTTTGCGTCACTGACGGACTACGGCGGGTAAAGGACTTCGCAGCCCTTGAAGATAAGGCTCGTCTTCTTTGTAATTACGTTCACGCCGAGGTCCACATCTATCCCGCGGATCACGGCTTCAACCGCAACCACGGGACAGCTACGACGCGCCGAGCGCCAAGCTCGCCTGGACGCGGACGCTTGAGTTTGCGCATGCGTCTGGGGTGAACCCGCAGCGCCTGACGACGGCGATTTCACTGCAGCCGCGCCGTTGCGGCTGCATCAAACGTGCGTAGGAGTGTCCGGAGCGGGCGGTCGGACATTTCTCATGAGCGCCGGAACTCAGGGCCGGACCTTCATCTCCTATTCGCGCAAGGACGGCGCGGAGTTCGCCGCGTCAGCTCCGCGGCGGCTCGCTTGAGAACGCAGATCTCTCCGTCTGGCAGGATCATCGTCGCGCTCGAGGGCGGCGAGGACTGGTGGACCCAGATCGAGAGGCGCTGAGATCGAAAGCGCTCCAGCATTTCATTCTCGTCGTCACCCCGGCCTCGCTCGCGAGCCCGGTCGTCGCCGCGAAATCCGCCTCGCGCGGCAGGAGGGAAAGACCGTCTGCTCCGGTCAAGGGGCCGGGCGCTCGGCGACCTTGGCAAGCTGCCGCGCTGGCTCGGCCAGATTTACGACCTCGACCTCGTCGAGCAGTCAGACGACGCTGATCCGCGTCCTCGAAGCCGACAGCCGGCAGAAACGCGTGCCGATGATGGCGCCGGAGCCGCCGCCCGATTTCGTCGCCCGCCCGAAGGAGTTCGACGCGCTCAAGGCAGCAGCTCCTCGACGCCGAAAGGCGACGCCGTCGCCGGGATCACCGCGGCGCTCAAGGGCGCCGGCGGGCTACGGCAAGACGACGCTCGCCAAGGCGCTCGCCCACGATCCCGACATTCAGGACGCCTATTTCGACGGCATCCTGTGGGCCGAACTCGGCGAGAAGCCGGAGCGACTGCTCGTCGATCCTTGCTGACCTCGATCGAGCTGCTCACCGGCGAGCGGCCCGGCCTGGAGACGATCAACGCTGCCGCCGCTAAGCTCGGCGAGACGCTCAGCGATCGCCGCATCCTGTTGATCGTCGACGACGTCTGGCGCGAGCAGGACCTGAGGCCGTTCCTGCAAGGCGGACCGAACTGCGTCCGGCTGGTGACGACCCGCATCGACAGCGTTCTGCCAGCGATCGGCTGTTCGCCAGCCGGTCGACGCGATGCGGGCGGCGAGGCGCTCAGCCTGCTCGTCCGCCGGCCTGCCGCCGGATCAGGTTACGCGCGAACGCGCGAGCCTCGACAAGGCTTGCCGCGCGCCTCGGCGAATGGCCGCTGCTCCTAAAGATCGTCAACGGCTTCCTGCGCACGTCGTCGTCAACGGCGAACGAGCCGCTGCCGATCGGCAATCGCCGACGTGAACGAGCGACTCGACGATGAGGGCGCTTGTCGCGTTCGATCCGCGCGACGAGACGCAGATCGCGCCAAGGCGGTCGCGCTCGAACGATCGACGTCAGCCTCGAACGGCTGTCCGAGCCCGAACCCGAGCGGCGTACGCTTTGGCGAGCTTGGCCGTCTTTCCAGAGGATGCCGAAATTCCGATCGGCGTTGTTGCGCGCCTGTGGGCGCGCACCGGGCGGACTTGAGGATTTCGAGACCGACGATCTGCTTGGCAGAGCTGTTCGATCTGTCGCTGCTGCTCGAGCGTCGATCTGGGATCAGCGCGCTTCTTCCGGCTGCACGACACAGCCCGTCACTTCCTGCGCGACCGGGCCGGGAAGGACGGCCTCGTCGCGCAGCACAAGCAACTCGTCGCGGCGCTCGACGGCGCCGCCGAGCGCGGACGTCGACGCGCGAACCCGCCGCTACTTCTACCTCTACCTTCCGCACCACCTCGCCGAGGCGGGCGAGCGCGAGAAGCTCGACGCGCTGCTGCTCGATCCCGGCTGGCTCAAGGCGAAGCTTGACGCCACCGCAGTCCCCAAGCTCTCTGTTTCCGACTACCAGCTTTATAGCCAGGGCGAAGCGCAAAACCTCATCGGCAGAACGTTGCGGTTGATCAGCGGGATTCTCGCCCGCGATCGCGCGCCAGACTGCCGGTGCAGTTGGCGGATCGTCTCGCACATTTCGAGACGGCTGGTCTGCCAGGAATTCGTTGAGAAGGCGCGTGTCGCTCATCGCTCGTCCCGCGATCGTTCCCCGGCGCGCGAGTCTCACTCCACCCGGAGCCGAGACCGCCCGCCTTGAGGGGCATACGGATGGGGTTCTGGCCCTTTGCCTGCTGCCGGACGGGCGGCTCGCCTCCGGCTCGAGGACAACACGATCCGGCTGTGGGATGTGGCGACCGGGGCCGAGACCGCCCGCCTCGAGGGGCATACGAATGGGGTTCTAGCCCTTTGCCTGCTGCCGGACGGGCGGCTCGCCTCGGGCTCGTATGACAAAACGATCCGGTTGTGGGATGTGGCGACCGAGACCGAGACCGCCCGCCTCGAAGGGCATACGAATGAGGTTCGGCCCTTTGCCTGCTGCCGGACGGGCGGCTCGCCTCGGGCTCCTATGCCAAAACGATCCGATTGTGGGATGTGGCCACCGGCGCCGAGACGGACCGCCTCGAAGGGACATATGGATGGGCCTCTGGCCCTTTGCCTGCTGCCGGACGGGCGGCTCGCCTCCGGCTCCTATGACAACACAATCCGACTGTGGGATGTGGCGACGGGACCGAGACCGCCCGCCTCGAGGGGCATACGAGTGGGGTCCTGGCCCTCTGCCTGCTGCCGGACGGGCGGCTCGCCTCCGGCTCGGAGGGACAACACGATCCGACTGTGGGATGTGGTGACCGGGCGCTGAGATCGCCGGCTTCGCCTCGAACTCGACGCGCCCGTCATTGCGCTCGTCGCTTTCGCGTCCAATCGCCTCGTCGCCGGCGATCGACGCGGGCCGCTTGCATTGGCTGGAAATCTTGGACTGAGACCCTGCGCTCAGGGCTTTGGAGCTCATATTCAATTCGACAGTTTCTTGCGCAAATCGGCAATCAGCCGTATGATCGTCGGCGATGGCGAACTCGATCACACAGGACGCGCCGCTACGTTTCGGGCCGGAAGACCGGGCGGCTTTGGCAGTACAGCGTGCCGGGTCAAACCGGCCAGATACAAGCTGGGACCTGGAGCGAAAATTTTTTGTTGCGAAAATCGCCGCGTAACCCATTGAAAAGTCTCGATTCGGAAAAATAAACGCTAGTAAATCCAGCATATTCACTAACGTTTAGGCGTTTATTGCGGCGTTAACGGTCGCTTATTTCATCCGCTGATGGATCTCTCGCACTGGTCGCATCTGAGCCGCTGGCGCCGTCATCGGGCCGCCGCCGAGGGTAAGGCCTAAAAGTCGCTCGCGAGCCCCTTCACCTCCCAGTCGCCATAGCGCGCTGGGTCGAGGCCGCCGCGGCCATTGAGTTCGGGCGCAGGGGCTCGGCTTGGCTTTGGCGCGCCTCGCCTCCGCTTCGGCGAGCGCCCGTCGCGCCGCCGGCTCGAGTTCGCGTGCGGCCGCCGTGGCCTCGGGGCCGACGCTTGACTTAGCGGGGTCGTCGCTCATCCGCTGCTTCTCGTTTCAGGTTCAGCCGGACGCAAGCCTGCCTTAGATTTCGCGTATAGTCCTGCGCTGGGCGATCGGCAATTTTGATTCGAGGCAAGGCTCTTTGGCGCGACAATCGGGCGGGTTTCATGCGGGCCGCGCCGAAGCGCCGGCCCCTCCGCCGCCGGGCTTGGCGGCGCGGGTCTTTGCGGCGCGCGCTGTCGCCGAAGCCTTGACGTCGTCGCGCCCGCTCGAAGAGAGACTGGCCGCCGATCTCAACCAGCAAAGAGGCGGCCTCGACGCGCGGGACCGGGGCTTGGCGCGCTCGATCGCCACTGTCTCGCTTCGCCGGCTCGGCACGATCCGCAAGGCGCTGGCGCGGCGACTGGAAAAGGGGATGCCCAAGCGCGGCGGCGCTCTGGAATGGACGCTCGTCGTGGCCGCGGCGCAAATCCTGTTTCTCGATATTCCCGACCATGCGGCGGTCGACCTCGCGGTGAAGGCGACGCGCGCCGACCCGGCGAGCGCCCCATTCGCCGCGCTCGCCAATGCGGTGCTGCGCGCCATCGCCCGCGATCGCGATGAGATTCTCGCCAGCTCCGATCCTTTCGACGACGACACGCCCGCGTGGCTCGCCCAGCGCTGGCGCTCGACCTATGGCGAGAGCGTCGCGCGCGCCATAGCGTTAGCGCATCGCTCCGAGCCGACGCTCGACCTTAGCGTCAAAAGCGACCCTAGCGGTTGGGCGGAGAAGCTTGGGGGAATAGTGTTGCCGACTGGCTCGGTGCGTCTCGACACCCATGCGCCGATCGCGGAACTTGAAGGCTACGCGGACGGTGGATGGTGGGTTCAGGACGCCGCGGCGGCGCTGCCGGCCAGGCTCCTCCGGCCGGCTCCCGGCATGCGGATCGTCGACCTCTGCGCCGCGCCGGGAGGAAAAGCAGCCGAGCTGGCTGCGGCGGGAGCCGATCTCACGACGGTCGATCGCTCGGCCGAGCGGCTCAAGCTGCTTGCCGCCAATTTCGCCCGCCTGCGCCTTCACTCCGAGGTCGTGGTCGCCGACGCGCTCCTCTTCGACGCGCCGCCGTTCGACGCGGTGCTCCTGGACGCGCCGTGCAGCGCGACCGGCACCATCCGCCGCCATCCCGACGTCGCCTGGATCAAGCGTCCGGGCGACCTCGGCCCGCTTGTCAAACTGCAGGCAGATCTGCTCGACAAGGCGATCGGCTTGGCGCGGCCGGGAGGCGCCATTGTCTATTGCGTATGCTCGCTCGAACCCGAGGAGGGCGAAGCTCAGATCGCCACGGTCCTGCGCCGTAACCCGGACGTGCGGCGCCTGGCCGTTACCGCCGAAGAGATCGGCGGCCTCGCCGAGTGCCTCACCCCGTCAGGGGATTTGCGCACGCTGCCTTGCCACCTGTGGGGTGACGACCCGCGGCGCTCCGGCCTGGACGGGTTCTTCGCCGCGCGGCTGCGTCAAGAGGGGTTAGCGGGACTGAAGCTCTCACTGGAAGAAAGGAAATAGGCCCTTCCCATGCTGGCGCAGCCACTCGGAGCTATCTCCAGCGTGATACAAGGGCAAGTTGTCATTGTTCCAGGCGCGCTCTCGCGGCGTGAGTGACTGCGTGGGGATCACAGGTCCCCAGCCGACAGTGCCCCAGGCAGTCGAATTGCCCTGTTCTGCGAGAGCTGCTCCGGAGAGGAGGGCGAATCCAGCGGCGAGGGCGACGAGCGAAGTGGCTTTCATCATGATCTTTTCCTCTATCGTGCGCTCTCTTGAGAGATCCCACGGAGCGCGCGTGAAGGCGGTAATAGGCCTCAGCGGAAGAAGGAAAATGGACCCATCCCGTGCTGGCGCAGCCATTCGGCGCTGTCTTGCGCCTCGTACTTCGCCTGATTGTCGAAGTTCCACTGGCGCTCTTTGGGCGTCAGCGACTGGGTGGGAATTACCGGCCCCCAACCGACGCTGCCCCAGGAAGAGGAAGTGCCCTGTTGGGCGAGCGCCGCGCCGGACAGGAGAGCGAGTCCAGTAGCGAAACCGATCAATGAAGCGGCCTTGAACATTGGCTTTCCTATATGGGCGTGGCGCTCAAATGATCTCGAAGGGCCGCGCCCGCTCTTTCAGTAATAACCCTCGGCGTCGCAAAATATTCAGGGCGCCGCGAGGTTAGGCGAAATCGATCGCGCTCAGCTATTGGGGCTGAACGTGGCCGATGCCGCCGTGCTTGCGAACCCAGGCCGCCCCGGCTCTCGCGCGCTCTTTGCTTTCGTTGGCGTGGTTCCACGAACGCTGGAAAGGCGTCAGCGACTGCGTCGGGACGGTGGGGCCGTAACCCGCGGTTCCATAGGAGGAGGAATTGCCGTTGACGGCGAACGCCGGGACGGACGGGACGACGAGGGCGGCGGCAAGGCCGATCAATGCAATTGTCTTGAGCATGGGTTGCTCCTTCGGTTCAATGCTTGGGACTTTCACATATGCAACGTTCAAGGCCGAACAAGGCTCCAGGGACCCAGGAAAGCCATGACATTTTGGTGAGCCGAGAGGCGATCCCGGCATTTCCTGAGCGGCTCAAGCCATGCTATTGCACCGCACCAAAATGGGCACAATCGACTTGGGGCGTTCGCGCTAATGGCCACGGATATCGTCAGAATCGGGCGGGCGCTCCTCTCCGTTTCCGACAAGACCGGCCTCCTGGATCTAGCGCGCGCCCTCAAGCCGTTTGGCGTCGATTTTCTTTCGACCGGCGGGACAGCGGCGGCGTTGAACGCCGCCGGCTTCGAGGTCGTCGACGTGGCGCAGATCACCGGCTTCCCGGAGATGATGGACGGACGGGTCAAGACTCTGCACCCGCGGGTGCACGGAGGTCTGCTGGCGATCCGAGCCGAGCCGGCGCATCAGGCCGCGATGATCGCCAACGACATCACGCCGATCGACCTCCTGGTCGTCAATCTCTATCCGTTCGAAGCCACGCTGAAGCGGGACGCCTCGTTTGAGGAGAGGATCGAGAACATCGATATCGGCGGGCCGGCGATGATCCGCTCCGCGGCCAAGAACCACGACGATGTCGTGGTCATCGTCGACGTGGACGATTATCCAGCGTTGGTCGACGAACTGCAGCGCGGCCAGGGAGCGACCAGTCTCGCTTTCCGCCGCAGAATGGCTCAGAAGGCCTTCGCCCGCACCGCGGCCTATGACGCGGCGATCTCCAACTGGCTCGCGACAGGAAATTCACGAGCCCGCGCCGAAATGGCGCGCTTTCGGCGGCGTTCTGCACCCGAGCTTCGGCGCGCTTCGCTACGGCGAGAATCCGCACCAGCGCGCGGCCCTATACCTCAGCGCCGAGGCGCGCCCCGGCGTCGCGACCGCGCGCCAGATCCAGGGCAAGGAGCTGTCCTACAACAACATCAACGACACCGACGCGGCTTACGAGCTGGTCGCCGAATTCGATCCGTCGGAAAGCGCCGCAGTGGCGATCATCAAGCACGCGAACCCCTGCGGCGTCGCCATCGGCGAGTCGCTGCTCGAGGCCTACCAAAAGGCGCTGAGCTCAGATCCCGTGTCGGCGTTCGGTGGCGTGGTGGCGCTCAACCGGAAGCTTGACGCGGCCTCAGCCCGCAAGATCGTCGAGATCTTCACCGAGGTGATCATCGCCCCGGAGGCGGACGACGAGGCGTTGGCGATCATCGCGGCGAAGAAAAACCTGAGGCTCCTGCTCGCCGGCTCGCTTCCCGATCCGCGAGCGCCGACCCTCGGCGTGCGATCGGTCGCGGGCGGCCTCCTGGTCCAGGATCGCGACAATGGCGTGCTTGAAGAGGGAGCGCTCAAGGTTGTGACCAAACGGGCTCCGACTTCGCGCGAAATGGCCGACCTAAGGTTCGCATGGGCGGTCGCCAAGCATGTGAAGTCGAACGCCATCGTCTACGCCAAGGACGGCGCGACGGTGGGCGTCGGAGCGGGCCAGATGTCGCGGGTCGATTCCGCGCGTCTCGCCGCGCGCAAGGCCGAGGAGGCCGCCGAGATGGCGGGCTTGCCCGAACCTCTCACGCGGGGCTCGGTCGTCGCCTCCGACGCCTTCTTTCCGTTCGCCGATGGCCTGGTCGCGACGATCGAAGCCGGCGCGACCGCGGTCATCCAGCCAGGAGGATCGGTGCGCGACGCCGAGGTGATCGCCGTCGCCGACGAAGCGGACGTAGCGATGGTCTTCACCGGCATGCGGCATTTCCGGCATTGACGGATCGTCGGCCGAAATCCCTCAGCGCAGAGACCGGCCGGGGCGGCGGGCTATTGGTCGGGCGAAACGATGACGGAGATTTGATCCTTGGGAACGCCGCTGAACTGAAGCGCAAGCGGCCGGTCCGGCAGGTCGAACTTGACGCTCTTGCGCGCGCCTTCGCAATCCTTTGCGCCGGTGAACGCGATCGGATGCAGGTACGCCCCGCCATCGAGGACGTCGACCCAGCCTTCCGAGGAGATCGTGACCCTGTATTTGCCCGCCTTTGCCGGCGCGGCGAGGGTAAAATGGCCGGCGAACGCGGTGGGTGACTTCGGCGCCCGCTCGGGCGCCTTCGGCAATCCGGCGGCCGAGAGCGGCTGCAGCTCGAGCGTCATCGCGACGTCGTAGGCAAGCGCTCCGCCGTTGGGAAGCGAAGCCTTGTCGGCGCGGACGAGCGCCGTGCGCTCGTGGTCAAGCGGCCATTTAAAGCCATTGCAGCCCGACCCCTCCTGCGCCTGAGCCAACGCCGGGCGCAGCGGCGATGAGCGCAACGGCGATGAGCCATCGGCCAAAGGTCATTGCACGGTTGTCACGGTCGCGGGCGCATCGGGGCTTCGCAGCGTCTCGGCCTTGGCGCCGTGCAGGAACTTGACGGCGGCCTCGAGCTGCGTGTCCTTGTCGCGATCCGGCGGCACGTAGGCGTCAGAGCCCTTCTCCTCCTCACCGTCGTTCTTCAAATGACCGAACAGCGAGGCTTCTCCCATGCTGGAGACTTTGCCCTTCAGGTCGTCGGGAATGTTTTCGAGCACCTTGATGTCCGGATCGATGCCCTTGGCCTGGATCGAGCGGCCGGAAGGCGTGTAGTAGCGGGCGGTGGTGAGCTTGAGCGCGCCATTTTCGCCGAGCGGCAGGATGGTCTGAACCGACCCCTTGCCGAATGTCCGCGTGCCGATCAGCGTTGCGCGCTTGAGATCCTGCAAGGCGCCGGAGACGATCTCCGAGGCCGAAGCCGAACCGCCATTGATCAAGCACCACCACCGGCTTTTCCTGCGACAGATTGACGCCGGAGCGGGCGGAGTAACGCTGCCCCTGGTCGGAATTTCGGCCGCGGGTCGAAACGATGTCGCCGTTGTCGACGAAGGCGTTGGTGATCTCGACCGCCTGGTTGAGCAGGCCGCCCGGATTGTTGCGCAGGTCGAGGACGTAGCCCTTCAAATTCGCCTGGCCGGGTTCGGCGCGGAAATGATCGAAGGCCTTGCGCACCCCGTCGTACGCCTCCTGGTTGAACTGGGTGATGCGGATATAGCCGATGTCGCCGCTCTCCAGATGCGAGCGCACCGACTGAACATGGATGATCTCGCGGACGATCGTGAACTCCTTGAGGTCCGCGTTCGATCCGCGCTCGACGGTCAGCTTGACCGGGGTGTTGGCCTTGCCCCGCATCTTGTCGACCGCTTCCTTGAGCGAAAGGCCCTTGACCGCCGTGTCGTCGATGCGGGTGACCAGATCGCCGGTCATCAAGCCGGCGCGCGCCGCGGGCGTATCGTCGATCGGGCTGACCACCTTGACCAGCCCATTTTCCATCATCACTTCGAGGCCCAGGCCGCCGAATTCCTCGCCCTTCATGCTGCTCTGGAAGTCCTGCAAGGCCTTGGGATCGAAATAATTTGAATGCGGGTCGAGAGACGCCAGCATGCCGTCGATCGCCGACTTGACCATTTTCTCGTCGTCCGGCTTCTCGGCGTAGTTGTCGCGCACTTTGTTGAACACTTCGGCAAAGAGCGCGAGTTTGTCACTTGTGCTGGAGCCGGCGGCGCGCAGCGCATCGTGCGAGGCGCCGACCAGCACAACGCCGGCGGCGACTCCATAGGCAAGATAAGAGAGACCCTTCCTCATCGCTGCGCTCAGCTCCAGCGTTCGTGTTGAGCGCATCAATTCGGCTTGGCGGGAGTCGCCTGGCCCGGGTCGGTCGGCGCCGGGGACGTCGCCGGAGCCGCGGCCGTGGTCGGATCGCTCTTCACCGGGGCCGCATCGGCCTTCACGGCCGGCTCCGGGTGCTTGACCCCGTGCAACAGGTCGATGGCGGCGGTGAGTTGCTTGTCGTCCTTCTCGTTCGGCGGGACGTAGGCCTGGGAAGCCGATGTATCCTCGGCGCCGTTGGCGAGATGGCCCTTGAGCGAGGCCTCGCCCTTCATGTCGTCCTTGCCCTTGAGGTCGTCAGGCACGTCCTCGAGCACTTTGATGTCGGGCTCGATCCCCTTGGCCTGGATCGATCGGCCCGATGGCGTGTAGTAGCGCGCCGTCGTGAGCCTGAGCGCGCCGTTCTCGCCGAGCGGCATGATCGTTTGCACTGAGCCCTTGCCGAACGACCGGGTGCCGATCAGCGTCGCGCGCTTATGATCCTGCAAGGCGCCGGAAACGATTTCCGAAGCCGACGCCGAGCCGCCGTTGATCAGGACCACGACGGGTTTGCCTCCCGACAGGTCGCCGCCCGGCTTGGCGTCGAAGCGTTGGGTCTCATCCGCGGTCCGCCCGCGGGTCGAGACGATCTCGCCTCTGTCGACGAACGAATTGACGACGTCGATCGACTGGTCGAGCAAGCCTCCCGGATTGTTGCGCAGATCCAGGATATAGCCCTTGAATTTGTCGGCCGGGATCTCGCTGTGCAGCTTCTCCATCGCACTCTTCAGGCCGTCCCCGGTCTGCTCGGTGAACTGAGTGATACGGATGTAGCCGATGTCGCCGTCCTGGACATGCGAGCGCACCGACTGGACGTGGATGAGATCGCGGACGACGGTGAAATCCTTGACGTCCTTCTTGGGGCCGCGGACGACCTTGAGCTTCACCGGAGAATTGATCGAGCCGCGCATTTTCTCGACCGCCTGATCGAGCGTCAGCCCTTGTGTGGACGTGTCGTCGATGGCCGTTATGATGTCGCCCGAGAGCATGCCCGCCTTGGCGGCTGGCGTATCGTCGATCGGGGTCACGACCTTGAGAAGCCCGTCTTCTTGCGTCACCTCGATGCCAAGGCCGCCGAACTCGCCCTTCGTCTGGACCTGCATGTCGCGAAACGATTTGGCGTCCATGTAGCTCGAATGCGGATCGAGCGAGGACAGCATGCCGTTAATCGCGGCCTCGATCATTTTCGATTCGTCTGGCTTCTCGACATAGTCGTTTCGGATCTTGTCGAACACGTCGCCGAACAGATTGAGCTGCCGATAGGTGTCGGCGGCCGCAGCGTAAGCGGCCGGACTGACGAACAGCAGCGCTTGCGGCGCCGTGGCCGCGACTGCGGCTCCCAAAACCACTCCAACTCCCAAGTAACCAGCTTTACGAATCATCCGCGCGCCTTCTCGATGTCTGACTTTGCCCACCACGGCCCCGGATCGATTGCAGTTCCGTCCTTGCGAAGCTCTATATAGAGAACCGGCCGCCCCGCGCCAACTGCGGCCGCCGTCGCCATGCGAGCGGACCCGTCGCCCATTACGCCGACCGGTTCTCCCGCCAAGTACGAACTCGCCGGATTGAACATTGATTCGATCCATCCCGGCAAGCAGGACATAATATCCTCCGCCCGCGTCGATGATCAAGAGTTGCCCGTAACTTCGGTATACTCCGGCGAAAAGCACGGCGCCGTCCACCGGCGCGGAGACGGTCGCTGCGGCAGGCGTCGCCAAGGAGACCCCTCGTTCGATCCCTCCAAAGTCGTCCGGCGAGCCGAATGTCTTCAGAATCGCGCCCGCGGCGGGCAGCGGCACGCGTCCTTTCGCGTCGGCGAAGGCGATTTCGGGCTTGAGGCGCGCCGTCTCGGCGCCGTGAGCGGCTTGCGCTCGCGCCTCGATGTCATTCGCCACCGCAACCTCGGCCGCATGCGCCGCCGCTGCCGCGGCGTTGCGGGCGGCCGTTTCGCTGTCCAGCCGCGAGATAAGGTCCTTGAGCGACGTCGCCTTTTTGGCAAGTTCGGCCGCGCGCTGCTGCTGCGAGCCGAGCGCGTCCTGCGCCGAGGCCAGAGACTGCTGACGCGCGTCGATGAGCGCCGCAAGGCGCATTTTGTCGGCCGCGAGCGCCTTGCCCTTCTCGGTCAGGTCGTCGCGCTCCCGCGCAATGGATTCACGGGTCTTGGCGAGATCGTCGAGATCCCGCCGAGCAGCCTCGATCTCCGATTTCAGCTCCGGGATGAGGGAGCCCATAACGGTTGCCGCGCGCACCGCTTCCGACATGTCGTCTGGCTTGACGAGAATGGCGGGGGGAGGATTGCTCCCCATCCGCTGGAGGGCTGCAAGCACGTCAGCGATAACTCCGCGCCGGCGCTCGAGCGAACGCGAGAGTTCATCGGCCGTTGCGTTGAGGCCCGACAATCGATCGGCAGCCGCGGCGGCGCCGCGCTCGGCGTCCTGCACCTTGGCGGTCGTTTCGATGAGCGCTGCGGAAAGGCGCGCCCGATCGGCGCGAACGGAGTCGATTTCGGTCTCGATCGCCCGCCGCTGCTCCTCCGACTGGCGCAGCGTGTCCTCAACGCCGCGGAGCTCCATCTCCTTGTCGGCGCGTTGCGGATCCGACGCCGCGGGGGGATTGGGCGGGGCAGGGTCGGCCAGCGCGACGCCACCCGCGCTGAGCGAGCGCCGCCAAGTAAGGCCCCCCGCGCGCTCTTGTCCATGTTCGCCTTCGCCCCATGGCCGGCATGGATCATCAAATCTAGCCAATATCTGGGCGGTTGGAGCCCATGTCCGCGATTTAACCTCTGAGAAATGATAGTGGCGGAACGACCTTAACCACGGTGATAGGGATGCCCGGTGAGAATTGTCATGGCCCGATACAGCTGCTCGCCAGCCATCACCCGGACCAGTTGGTGCGGCCAGGTCATTCGGCCGAAGCTCAGCACGCGATGCGCCACGGCGCGAAGCGACGGGTCGAGCCCGTCCGGCCCGCCGATCGCGACCGCATAGGCCGGTCGCGACGCGTCACGCTCCCGGCCGATGTCGGCGGCCCATTCCTCGCTGGTCGCTGACGCCCCTTGCTCGTCGAGCAAAACCAAAGCGCCGCCCTTGGGCGTGGCGGCGAGGATCGCGGCGGCTTCCTCGGCTCGCCTTTCGTCCGGCCGACGCGAGCGCAATTCGCCGATCTCGCGCAGGTCAACGCCGACAAGACCCGCGCCCCGCGCGCTCTGCGCCAGTCGCTCGAAGTAGCGATCGAACAGCAGGCGCTCTGGCCCCGCCTTCAGCTTGCCCACGCAAACCAGCGCGAGGCGCATAGTCAGATATCGGCCGCTTCAGCTCTTGGCGGCTTCGCCAGGCCGATCGGCGCTCCACATCTTCTCAAGGTTATAGAACCGGCGAACGTCTGGACGGAAAATGTGGACGATCGCATTTTGCGCATCGAGCAGCACCCAATCGCAAAGTGGCATGCCTTCAACTTTCGGTGAGGGATAGCCGGCGTCACGACAGGCTTTTACCACCCGGTCGGCGATCGCGCCGACATGCACGCTCGAGCGGCCGGAGGCGATGATCATCCGATCGGCCAGCGTCGTCCGGCCGGAGAGGTCAATCGAGACGATGTCCTCGGCCTTGGCGTCTTCAAGTCCTTCAACGATAATTTGCGATAGGACGTCGGCTGTTCGCGCGCTCCCGGAGGCGGCCGGGCTGCCGGCGGCGGGCGTCGCGGAGTGAGGCGTCAAGTTCAGCGTCGCATTCCTCTTGCGCAGCGGCGATTCGCGCCTGCGCTGACAAAACATGCGACCTCCCGCTGCTCATTTCAAGCTCGCCATTCGGCAGAGTGTTTACATTGTCAATGCAACCTATCCGACACGCTCCGCATTCTCAGCGTCCGAGGGCCGCACTCATCTCGTCGGCCGGCCGCCCTTCGTCAGTCGGCGATCGTCGGGGCGATCGCCCCATCCACCGCTGGAGCGGCGCGAAACGCGGGAAGCGCTTCGGCGCGGGCGCTGAAGGCGCCGAGATTGGGATATCGGCCCGTATCGACGACGTCCGCCAGAAGAGAGTGCGTGAAGCCGAAGGCGCAGACGAGCGGTTATGTCGGCGACGCCCAATTCGCCGGCGATCCATCCCGACCCGGGCAGTTCGACGTCCAATGCGCTCAAACCGGCGGTCAATTGGCCCGTGACCCGATCGACCCATGGCCCGTCCTGCTTTTCCGCTGGGCGCAGCATGCGCTCATAGTGGCGCTGCACCGCTTTTTCCATGACGGTCAGGGCAAGAGCGGTTGCCCGAAGCGCCGCCAAGCGCTGAGGCCCGGCGCTGTCGACGGCGTCAGCGCGGCGATGCGCGGATCGACGCCGCGAGATAATCAAGAATGACGCTTGAATCCATCAGCGTCACGCCGTCATCCGTAAGAAGGGTGGGCGCTTTCAGGAGCGGGTTGAGCTTTGAGAACTGGTCAATGTGGCGAAAGAGCGAAATTGGCCGATGTATAAACGGAGTTTTGGCCATGATCAGCGCAATGGCGACCCGGCGGACGTACGGCGAATCAAGCATTCCGATCAGTTGCATGAGATTTCCTCGCTCAAACGCCGGCTACCAGGGACAGAAAACAGCCAAAACGCAAGGGACGCCGGACGATGGAAGATGGCGGCCGGGCGCGAGAGCTTGCGCTCGCAGGCCTTGCGGGGTAACTAATCTCACAGCCCGTTCGACTCAACACGGGCGTCAAAAGCGAGCGAAACCACTGTTTTGACGACCATGGCGGCTTCTTTTCCGCGGCTGGGCTCCCGCGGTGACCGCGCGTCGGTCGGCCCCGACCTCGGAGTCGAGCCGCCGATCCGATTGGGCGACGATCGGCTCGACCGCAACGAGCGGCGTCTCGCCTCGCTCAGATGGCTCGCTGGCGCGACGCTGGCCGGGCTCTGCGGCGTGACCCTGATCGGCGCGGCTCTGTATCTCGACCTCGACAGCCAATACGATTTCGCCGAGGCGCCGGAATTCGCCGCGTCGCAGCCAGCAGCCGAACTCGCAGGAAGCCGGCGTCAACCCCAGCAAGGGCGATCGGCTCCTCCGGCCGGTCGACATTGTCTCGGACAAACAGACATTTAAGGCCCCGACGATCATCAAGGTCGGCGACAAGGAAGTGGTGAAGGCGCGACCGTTCACCCGTCTCGAAACGACTTTGACCATGACTCCGACCGGGTTCGCCGACGCGGTGCCCCCGTTCAACCCGCTCAAGATCGTGAACGGCGGAACCGACGTCGCCGAGGCGCCGCCCGATCCCGGTCCGGTGCAGGACAGCGCGGAGGTGACGTTTCGCGTCCAGGATCTTAGTCCGAGCGACGCAGAGCAGATCTCGGGAGAATTGACGCAGGCCGAGGCCGAAGCCCAAGTCGTGGAAACGCTGAAAGCGCCGACCGAAAAGGCGGCTTCCCAATCGTTGCCGCCGCAGCTCCTGTTGATGCGGACGAGCCGGGCCAGCGAAGCGCTGCGCGAGCTCTCCGCCTACGCGACCGTGGGCAGCGTAAGTCCCAGCACGCCCTTCGCCTCGATCGAAGTGCGCATGATTCCCGAGAACGTGAGCAACGTCGTCAAGGCGAGCCCCGACGACGCGTCTCCGAACGAGAAGCTTGTTCAAATCCATCACGGCGAGAGCTTCGAGGACGTGCTCAAGGCCAATGGCGCAAGCCCTGAGGCTATCCTGAGCATTCTGGCGGCGTTCGGCGTCAAGCACGGCGAATCGCCGGTCGAGCGAGGGGCAAAAGATCCTTCTCCTTGCCCGAGGAGCCTGCCGTTCGCGGCGAGAAGCCGGGAATAGCCCGGATCTCGGTGTACGCGGACGATCAGCTCAAGGCGACGGTCGCGATCACCGACAGCGGCGGATACAAGCCAGTCGCGCTGCGCACCGCACAGCCGCCGCGAAAGCCGAAAGCGGGGGACGAAGAGAGTCTCGGGCGGCGGCATGAGCCTCTATCAGAGCCTCTACGAGACGGCGCTCAAACAGGGGCTGCCGCGATCGATCATTGACGTGATGACGAGGGTCTTCGCCAACGATGTCGATTTCCAGCGCGCAACGGCGCCGGGCGACTCGGTTGAGGCCTTCTTCTCCGATCCCGACGACATCAACCCGCGGCCAGAGCTGCTACGCGCTTCGATGACGGTCCGGGATCAGACGTTCAAGTACTACCGCTTCCAGACGACCGACGACAACATGGTCGACTTCTACGATGACAACGGTCGCTCGATGCGCAAGTTCCTGGTGCGCAAGCCGATCGCCGACGGCGAGATGACCTCGCCATTCGGGATGCGCTTTCATCCGATTCTGCATTATGCGCGCATGCACACCGGGGTCGATTGGGCGGCGCCCATCGGCACCCCGATCTATGCCGCGGGCAACGGCGTCGTCATCAAGGCAGGGTGGGATGGCGGTTACGGACGGCGGGTCGAGATCCAGCACGCCAACGGCTATGTGACGGCCTACAATCACATGTCCGGCTTCGGCCGTGGGATCGCCGAGGGCGCGCATGTCGTTCAGGGTCAGACTGTCGGCTATCTCGGCGATTCCGGACTGGCGACTGGCCCGCACCTCCACTACGAGGTGATCATCAACGGCAACTTCGTCGACCCGATGGCGATCAAACTGCCGCGCACGCGCGAGTTTGACGGCAGGATGCTTGGGGCGTTCAAGCGCGAACGCGACCGCATCGACCAGCTCATGGGCGAGGCTCCCTCCGCCGTGGCGATGTCGGCGGAGAAGGCCGCGTCCGCATCGTTCCCCGCAACCGCGGAGCCTCAACCGAACTCAACCGCAAGTCCGACGCTGGCGCCCGAAGAGAACCCCAACGCGGCGCGAACGCCTTCCGGCGCCAAGCCTGTCGCGCGCAATTCGGCAAGCGACCAGGATTGACGGCTTTTCGATAGTTTCTCTCCGGTCTGATCGAGAACGAGCCGGTGATGCCGATAGCGCGGCGCGGCGAGGCCAAGCAACGCCTGCAGCAGGCGGTGGACCGCGGTCGCAGCAAGCAGGTCCCTTCCACGCACGACGTCGGTCACGCCCTGAAGTGCGTCATCGACCACCACCGCCAGATGATAGCTCGCCGCCAGATCGCGGCCGCGCAGGACAACGTCGCCCCAAATCTCCGGCGCCGCCGGCTGCTGCGAGGGAACGGCGCCCTCGCCATATTCGGTCCAGCAAAGACGCGCCGGTCCGGCGTCGATCGCGCGCCGCATGTCGAGGCGAAAGGCCGCCGTGTCGCCGCGCGCGAGGCGGTCGCGTGCTTCTGCCGGAGAGAGCGCGCGGCAGGTTCCGGGATAGAGCGGCGCGCCGTCCGGGTCGCGCTGCCCATTCGAGGCGCGGGCGATCTCCGCGCGGCTGCAAAAGCAGGGGTAGACCAAGCCCCGCTGATCGAGGCGCGCGAGCGCCGCCGCGTAGTCGTCGGCGTGCTCGCTCTGCCGGCGCGGCGCCGGAAAGCGAAGTCCGAGCCAGGCGAGGTCGTCAACAATGGCGGCCTCGAATTGCGGTTTGCAGCGCGTACGGTCTAAATCTTCAATGCGCAGCAGCACGCGGCCGTTGGTTTCGGCGGCGATGCGTTCATTCATCAGCGCGGAATAGGCGTGGCCGAGATGAAGCGCCCCGTTCGGCGAGGGCGCGAAGCGGAGGACGGGGACAGTCGCGAGGATTTCATCGGCCATGGGGGCAAAGCGAATACCTAAGCCGGGGGTCCGAGCAACCCGGCGCGCCAAACGCCGTCCAGCGAAGAAAAGGATCTACCATCCCGGTCCCCCGATCGCCGACGAGGCCGGCGCTGCTTGAAGCCGCCGAGCGTCTGCGCGTCAAAGATCCGGAACTCATTGGGCGGCTGATTGCGATCGGCGGCCCGCCGCCGCTTCGCCGCAGAGAGGCCGGGTTTGCCGGAATGGCCGCGATCATCGTGGCGCAGCAGGTGTCGACGGCCAGCGCCACCGCGATTTTCGGCCGATTGCAAGCGCGCATCGTTCCGCTCGAGGCGGCTGAGATCGCGAAGGCGACGGAGGAGGACTTGCGCGCCTGCGGGTTGTCGAACGCCAAGATCCGCGCGTTGCGGGCGCTCGCCCAAGCGATCGTGGAGGATGGCCTTGATCTTGTCGGCCTCGGCGCCCTCGACGCAGAGGACGCTCATAACGCGCTCGTCGCGGTCAAAGGGGTCGGTCCGTGGACGGCGGACGTTTTCCTCCTGTTCTGCCTCGGCCATCCAGACGCCTTTCCCGCCGGCGATGTCGCGCTGCAGGAAGCGGCCAAGCTCGCCTTGAACCTGAAGCGGCGTCCTGACGCGGAGAGGCTTGAGCGCATCGCAGAACGCTGGCGACCCTTAAGAGGCGTCGCCGCGCGCATGCTGTGGGCCTATTATCGTGGCGTCAAGGCGCGCTCGGGGATGGCTCTCGCCGACGGCTTCACGCTAAGTCAGGCGCTCGGCTCAGCCCCGGAGCGAATGTCTAGATGACCGCCGCCCTAGACGGACCCCGCATTCCAGCGGCTGCCGGTCGAACCAGCCAGCTGGTGGTGTTTCTGCACGGCTACGGAGCGGACGGCAACGATCTCATCGAGCTCGGGCGCCAATGGCGCGCGCTTATGCCCGAGGCCGCGTTCGTCTCGCCGCACGCGCCCGATCGCGCCCCGGGAGCGCCGATGGGCCGCCAATGGTTCGCGCTTTCCAACCGGTCGCCGGACGATACCGCCGGCGGCGGCGAACGCTGGACGGGCGCGGTCAAGGCGCGCGGCGCGATCGACGCTTTTCTCGACGCCGAGCTCCAGCGGCTCGGCCTCGACGATTCGAAGCTGGCGCTGGTCGGATTCAGCCAAGGCTGCATGATGGCGCTGCATGTCGGCCTTCGCCGTCCGCGGGCGCCGGCGGCGATTCTTGGCTTTTCCGGCCTGTTGGTCGGCCCCGAGCACCTCAGCGAAGCGACGGCGCGCGATGCGCGCGGCGCGGCGCCGCCGATCCTGCTCATCCACGGCGACCAGGATCCGATGATTCCGTTTGACGCGATGTTCATGGCGGCGGAAGCGCTCGCCGGAGCGTCGATCCCGACCCAGTGGCATCTCTCGCTTGGCATCGGCCATGGGATCGACGCCGAGGGCCTGCGTCAGGGCGGGCTTTTCCTCGCCAAGGCGTTCGCGGACCGAAGGCGCTAAGGCCGTTTGTACGCGTAGGCAACGTATTCTGCCTTCAGGCGGCTCTATAGCGTTCGCCGTAGTCCCCGGTTGGATGTCGGGAAGGCCGTCGTGGCCGGCCTTGTGCCGGCCATTCACGCGGCACCGCCTGCTCAGACTTCAATCGCGTTCAGAGACTTATGACGAGGCGGCTGTGTTCTCGGATGGCCGGGTCGAGCCCGGCCATGACGGAGAACAGAATACTAGCTCAACCACACCTCAAGAGCCTAAATCGTAGCCAAATCGTCGTCCCGAGTGCTCTCTTTCCGACCATCCAAAGGCTCCAAGCCGTAAAGCCTGACGCTCGCCTCTCCTCGCTTTCGTTCCGGAGTGTGACGTGGATCACAGCGGACGCTGCGGCATGGCGTTAACTCATGGTTAACGAGTTGAAAGGGATTGGGTCATGAAGAGGATTTTGGTCGCTGTGGCCTGCCTCCTCCCATTCGCGCTGGCCGCGGAAGCAGGCATCAACCGACATTCTCCCGAGGCGGCTGTCAATGCCGCATACGTTGCTGATGAAACAGCCCTTGACGGGCCGCGGCGACGGGGTCATGGGCGACAATACGCTACGCGCGCGGTTTTTCTCGCGTTCGCTGTTGCGCTCGATCGCGGCTGAAGAGATCATCGCCGGCGTGCGCAATGGACCGCCGGCCGCCCTCCGCGATCCGTTCAGCGACCTGGCGCCCCACCTGGTCGCCCTCAGCGTGGCCCCGATTTCGGAAACTCGCGACGCCGCCAAGGTGCTCGCCGAGTTCGCCCGCGGCGACGGCGCGCGCGAGCGATTGACCTACGCCATGCTGTTCGAACGCGGCGAATGGCGCATCGACGATATCGTCTACGCCACGCTGGATGGCGAAAGCCATACCCTGCGCGGCATGCTCGCGGCGAACTAGCGCAAACGATTGCCAACGGTCCGTCGTGAAACTCGAGATGCGAGAGGAGGCCTAAATCAAGGATGCGTCATAAGGCGTAAGATCCCGTTTTAATGGGCAGCAGACGCACCGCTCGCGGCGGTCCTTTTTCGGATCGTCCTTGATTTGGTTCTCCTCTCGCGTTTTCTTCCAGCAAACCCAGGAAATCGCGCGTCGTCGCTCCCGTTCTGGACAGGAACGAAGGGAGCAGGGGGACCCGACGCCATTCTTCAAATCCAAGTGACCCGCGAGCGCGCCCCTTCCGGCTCGCCCTCCGTCGCCCTATGCTTCCTCTGGGCGGGCGAAGGAGGCTTTGATGCGCAGCGGTTTGCGGATCAACCTGGCGCTTTGCGTCGCTGTCTTGCTTTCGCTCATTGTTATCCCAGCGCCCCGGGCGAGCGCGGCGGGCGCGCCGGTCGCGGTCGACGCCGCGATCGTGCTCGCCGCGGACGTCTCCCGCAGCATCGACGACGAGGAGTTCGCGCTCGAGCGGCGCGGCTATGGGGACGCGATCCAGAGCCAGCAACTCCTCGATGCCATCTCGACCGGGCCGCACGGCGCGATCGCCCTCGCCTACGTCGAGTGGGCCGGCGATGGCGAGGAGCGGGTGGTGGTCGACTGGGCGGTGATCCGCAACCCAACGGACGCCCGCGCCTTCGTCGCCGCGATGGCCGCGGCGCCGCGCTCGTTTATCGGCCGGACCGCGATCGGCACGGCGATCGATTTCTCCTTTGCGCTGTTTGCCGAGAACGCCATCGAGACCAACCGGCGGGTGATCGACGTCTCCGGCGACGGCACGAGCAACCAGGGACGCCTCGTGACTGAAGCGCGCGATGCGGCGGTCGGAGCGGGCGCGGTGATCAACGGGCTCGCCATCTTCAACCGCAAGGCGGCGGCGACGGGCGGCTATCTCGCCATGCACACCAACCCGCCGGGCGGCCTCGCCCAATATTACCGCGAGAACGTGATCGGCGGCCCCGGCGCGTTCGTGGTCCAGATCGACGATTTCAGGACCTTTGGCGACGCGATGATGCGCAAGCTGGTCGACGAGATTTCGGACGCGCGCCAGCCCGAGTGAGTGAGCGGACGTAGAGCCTTCACTGCAGGCGCGGGCGCTTCATGAAGCTCGAGCGGTCGGCCGAACGCACCCGCAAGCCCATAGCCCGGCCGTCGCGGACGATTTCGAGCGGAATCTCGACCCCCGCCGGACCACGGCTCCAAACCTTGCGATAGAAATCGCCCAGACTTTCGATCTCCGATCCGCCGACGCCGGCGAGAACGTCGCCGCGGCGGATTCCCGCTTCGGCGGCCGGGCCCCGTTCAGCGACGCTGGCGACGATGATCTCATCGCCATTCTCGGCCGAAAAAACGCCAAGCCAAGGGCGCGCCGGCTTGTTGACCCGGCCATAGGTGAGGAGATCGTCGAGGATCGGCGGCAGAAGGTCGATCGGCACGATCATGTTGATGTCGCGCGGGCCGCCCTTCTCGCTGAGTTGCTCGACATGCAATGAGCCGATGCCGACCAGCCTGCCCTCCGCGTCGATCGCGCCGGCGCCGCCCCAGAACGGATGGGCGGGCGAGGTGAAGATCGCCTCGTCGAGAAAATATTCCCAATAGCCGGCGAATTCCTGCTTGCCGACAATCATCGCTCGCACTGGCTTCGTTCCCGCGCCCGGCCGCGACCGTCACCGGATCGCCGAGCTTGGCCTCGCTCGAGCGGCCGAGCTCGAGCGCCGGGCAATTCAGGTCGCCCAGCGCCTGGACGAGGCCGAAGCCGGTCTCCGCATCGATGGCGAGCGCGTGAGCCGGGGTGACCCGGCCTTCAGCGTCGGCGAGCCAGACATGCTCGGCCTCGGTGATCAGATAGCCGATCGTCAGCACCAGGCCGCTCTCGCGGATGACGACGCCGCTGCCGGAGCGTTGCTCGCCCAACGTTTGAGCGGTGAAGGCGTCCTCCGGAATTTGGGATTGCACCGTGACGATCGATTTGAGCGCGCGCTTCGCGTTGGAGGCGGGGCCACCGTTTGGCAAGCCGGATTGCGGTTCGTCGCGTCGCCGCTTCTCGGTCATCGGTCTATCCTTTTTCCTTCCGCTCCAAGGCGCGGTTTAACACACGGGCTCGACAACAAGTTGCCGGTGATCGCCACATGCGCGACCCCGGCCGTCGTTTGACGTCGATCGAACTTGAGCACGCTGGCCGGCATAACTGACCCACAATTGTGGCGCAGATCGTTCCGTTCGCGCAACGCGGGTTACCGAAGGGTTGATCCTAAATCAGCGCCGCGCCGGAACTCTGGCTGCGCTCGTCGAGCACGGACTGGAGATATTGCCCGTACGAGCTCTTGCCGAAGCGCGCGATGAGGCGCTTGAACTGGGCGACGTCGATGAGGTCGAGGTCGAAGAGCGATTTCCTCCGGGCAGCTGATCTTTGTGCCTTGTCGCTGCTCGAGTGTCCTCACGAAGCTTGCGGCGTCGATCAGCGAATCCGGCGTTCCGGTGTCGAGCCATGCGTAGCCGCGTCCCATCCGCTCGACGCTCAATTCCCCCGCTTCGAGATAGATGCGATTGACGTCGGTGATCTCGTACTCGCCGCGCGCTGAAGGCTTGAGCCGCTTGGCGATCTCGACGACGCGAGAATCGTAAAAGTAGAGGCCAGTCACCGCCCAGTGCGACTTGGGAGCGGCGGGTTTCTCTTCGATCGATACGGCTCGGCCGGTGGAATCGAATTCAACCACCCCGTAGCGCTCGGGATCGGGCACGTGATAGGCGAACACGGTCGCGCCCGTTCGCGTTGCGACGCCCGGCGAAGCTGCTCGCTCAAGCCTGCGCCGTAGAAAATGTTGTCGCCAAGGACGAGCATCGCCGGCTCGCCGCCGACGAACTCCTCGCCGATAACGAAAGCTTGCGCCAGTCCGTTGGGCTCGGGCTGCTCCGCATAGTCGATGCGGATGCCCCATTCCGAGCCATCGCCAAGGAGGCGGCGAAACATCGGCAGATCATGCGGCGTCGAAATGATCAGCGTCTCGCGGATCCCGGCGAGCATGACGACCGACAGCGGATAATAGATCATCGGCTTGTCGTAGACGGGGACGAGCTGCTTCGAGACCGCAAGCGTGATCGGATGCAGGCGAGTGCCTGCCCCGCCCGCCAGAATGATGCCCTTCATCTGCGGAAAACCCTGTTTGTCGCTAAGCCCAATCGTCGCTAAGCCAAAGTCCCGGCCTCGGCGATCACGCCGAGACGCTCGCCCGCGTAGACCTTGTCCCTGAGCGGGCGCCACCACCACTCGTTGTCGAGATACCAGCGCACCGTCTTCTCGATCCCGCTCTCGAAGGTCTCGTTAGCACGCCAGCCAAGCTCGCGCTCGAGCTTGGCGGCGTCGATCGCATAGCGGAGATCGTGCCCGGGCCGGTCGGTGACAAAAGAGATGAGAGATTCGTGCGGGCGCGCCATCGGCCGAAGCTCATCGAGGATTGCGCAAATGCGCCGCACCACATCGATGTTGCGCCGTTCGTTGCGGCCGCCGACGTTGTATTTTTCGCCGATCCGCCCGCGCGTTACGATCACATCGAGCGCCCGCGCATGGTCGTCGACATAGAGCCAGTCGCGCACGTTGGCTCCCGCGCCATAGACCGGTAGCGGCTTGCCGTGGACAGCGTTGAGAATGATGAGCGGAATGAGTTTCTCAGGGAAATGATAGGGGCCGTAATTGTTCGAGCAGTTCGAGATCACAGCCGGGAAGCCGTAAGTTCGAGCCCAAGCCGAGACCAGGTGGTCCGCCGCCGCCTTGGAGGCGGAATAGGGCGAACTCGGATCGTAGCGTGTCTCTTCGACGAACGCGCCCTCGTCTTCCAGAGATCCGTAAACCTCGTCGGTCGACACGTGCAGAAAGCGAAACGTGTCCCGGCGCTGGGGCGGCAACGCCTGCCAATAGGCTCGCGCCGCCTCGAGCATCGAGAAGGTGCCGACAATGTTGGTTTGGATGAACGCATCGCCCGCAGTGATTGAGCGATCGACGTGACTTTCGGCGGCCAGATGGATGACCTGATCGGGAGCGAACGTCTCGAACGCTTCGGCGACCGAGCGGCGGTCGCAAATGTCGACCTTGGCGAAGCGGTAGTTCGGCGCATTGTCGATCATGGCCAGGGATTGCAGATTGCCGGCGTAGGTGAGCGCGTCGAGGTTGAGCACGGAGGCGCCGTCGGCCACCAGGCGTCGGCATACGGCCGATCCGATGAATCCTGCGCCGCCTGTCACAAGCACTTTTCGCTGCATGAATCTTGCCTCTAGTAACTCTAAGGCTTTCCCTCTGACCTCGTCCCGAGGAGCGCCGAAGGCGCGTCTCGAAGGACGTTCCAGAGCGCACGAACTGCGCCGCCATCTGGAGCATCCTTCGAGACGCCCTGCGTCGCACGGCCCTCAGGATGAGGCCGGAGGATGAGCCCGGCATTCCGACGCCGCACCTTGCCCGTTACTCCCTGAAGAGATCGTCCGCCGGGCAGTGGCCCGTCCCGGCGATCATGACAAAAGGCGGTCGCAACAACCCGCCACCGACTGGCGCCATTCCGGCAGCCTGACGCCGTATACGCGAGCAAGCTTTTCGTTGTCGAGGCGGGAATTCGCCGGCCTTCGGGCAGGCGTCGGGTAGTCGGCGGTGGCGATGCGCTTGACTTTGGTCTGCCGTCGGCCTCGCGCCGCAGCCTCGTGGAAGATCGCTTCAGCAAAATCGGCCCAGGTCGCTTCGCCCGAGCCCGTCATATGAAAGACGCCCCGTAACGCCGGTGACGCGTCGCCCTTCATCCTTGCGGCAATAGCGATCACGGCGTCCGCGATGTCGAGCGCCGATGTCGGATTGCCCCGTTGATCGGCGACGACGCCAACCTCGTCGCGCGTCTCGTTGAGTCTCAGCATCGTGCGGACGAAATTCGCCCCGAATGGGCTGTAGACCCAGGCGGTACGCAAGATGACGCTGTCTTCGCAGCGTTCGGCGACCGCCTTTTCGCCGGCAAGCTTGGAGCGGCCGTAAGCGCCTGTGGGGGCGGTCGGATCGTCTTCCCGATAGGGGCGGTCGAGCGCGCCGTCGAAGACGTAGTCGGTCGAGAGATGCACGAGTGGAACGCCGAGCCGCGCCGCGGCTTCCGCGACGTGGCCGGCCCCCTCGCCGTTTACCCGAACAGCGTCGGCCTCTTCCGCCTCCGCCTTGTCGACCGCCGTATAAGCGGCGGCGTTGACCACGACGTGCGGGCGCGCGGCTTCGAGTCCCGCGACGACGGCGGCGCGGTCGATAAGGTCGAAGGCCGGGCGCCCCAGGGCGACGACCTCGACGTTAGCCCCAGCGCGCTCGATCAGCGAGGTCGCCACCTGACCTTTCGACCCGGTGACCGCGATGCGCATCATTCGAATAGTTCCGGAGCGTCCTTGAGCCGCGGCAATCGGCGATCCTTGTCCGAGAGAACCGGGCCCCCAGACGGGGACGGCCAATCAATGCCAATCGCCGGATCGTCCCAGGCGACGCCCCGGTCGTTGGCGGCGGAGTAAGGCGCAGTCGTCTTGTAGAGAACCTCGACGTCGGGCTCCAAAGTGATGAAGGCGTGGGCAAACCCGATCGGAACCAGCAACTGACGCCAGTTTTCAGCGGATAGCTCGACCGAGACATGCCGGCCGAAGGTCGGCGACGAGCGACGAATGTCGACTGCGACGTCCAGGATCCGCCCGCGCGTGCAACGCACCAACTTGTCCTGCGCAAAAGGCGGCGTCTGGAAGTGTAGCCCACGCAACGTTCCAACCACGGCCGAGAACGAGTGATTGTCCTGGACGAAAGTGAGTTGAAGACCCGCCTTGTCCCAGTCGGAGCGATTGTACACCTCGGAAAAAAACCCCCGGGCGTCGCCGTGCTTCTTCGGAATTATGATCTTGACCGCTGGGATCGCGGTCTCTTCTACCTGCATTATGGACCCCCGTCCTTGCGCCCGACTGGCCTGGGCGCCGCTCTTCTTGCCAGAAGCCGCCGCGCGAGGCCACCCTCGGCTCAGAGCCGCGCGCGCGCAAACTTCTGGAACGCCCGCGCGCGATGCGAGAGCGCCAGCGAGCCGTCGGCGGGAATGCCGTGCTTCTCCTCCGCGCTCATCTCGCCGAAGGTGCGGTCATGGCCGTCCGGCCGAAAGATCGGATCGTAGCCAAATCCAGCCGTCCCTCGCGGCGGGAAGACAAGGATCCCATCCACGCGGCCCTCGAAAGCTTCGCTTGCGCCATCCGGCCAGGCCAGCGCCAGGACGCTGACGAAAGCCGCCCGCCACGGCGGGGGAGCCGCGCGCGCCTTGAGTTCGCGCTCGACGCGGGCCATGGCGGCGCCAAAGTCTTTCTCCGGCCCAGCCCATCGCGCCGAATAAATGCCTGGCGCCCCGTCAAGCGCCTCGACGCAAAGCCCGGAATTGTCGGAGAGCGCAACGAGCCCCGAAGCCTGCGCGGCGGCTCGCGCCTTCAGAAGAGCGTTGTCATGAAAGGTCGATCCCGTCTCCTCGGGCTCCTCGAGACCCAGCGCGGCTGCGCCGAGCGTCGCGACGTCGAAGGGCTGAAGCAGTTCGTCAAACTCCCGCAGCTTGCCGGCGTTGTGAGTGGCGATGACGAGGCGGCCCGTCAGGCGCCCACGCTCCCCTGCGCTTCCGACCGCGCCGCTCAACGGGCGACGACCTTGTAGCGCTGGCCGGGAGCGAGGGCGGCGTCGCGCTCCTGGCCATTGAGAATCAAGAACTGATCGAGCCATTGCGGCAGGAAGCCCATACGCGCGGCGAGCGTTTCGGCCGTGTCGCCGTTCGCCGCCTCGACGATCTTGATCTTTTCGGGCGTGGCCAACGCCGAATCCTGCGAATTGATAAGACGAAACGAGTTCGAGCGAAGCCATGAACCGCGAATCGACGACGGGCGAAAGATCGTGGGCGGCGAAAATGAGCCGATAGAGCCGGCCGTTCAGGCGCACGGCCCCGAGACGGAAGCTCCACTGGTCGCCCTGAGCGATCGCCGTGGCCGCTTCCAGGCCGTCGATCTTCTTGGATTCGATCGATGTCGTCTTGACGCCGTCGATCCAGTCCGAACCGATGGCGCTGGTGACAGGGGTCGATTCGGGGATCGCAATGCTGTCGAGGCGCAGCGCCTCGCCGCCCGTTTCGCCCACGCCGATCAGCGCAGCCGACTGATTGTCGAGCGTGAAGCCGTCCGGGGCCTTGAAGGCGAAACCGAGCTTTGGATGAACGAAGGCGTTGTCGCGCACCACGCCCTGGGATGGGTCGTCGCCGAAGGTAAGGCCGTCTATGGCGGCGAGATAGGCGTTGCGTCCGGTTTCGCCGGTCCCCGGCGGCCCGAATTGCCGCGCCGCTTCGGTCGCCTGGGCGACGCGCTCCGGCGTCGAGGGATGGGTCGCCATCATGTCTGGGCGATTGGCGGAGCCAGCGCCCGAGACCGAAGCGCGAAGCGCGCTCCACTCGCCGAGCGCGGTGAGGAAACGAGCGGCGCCGTCGGGGTCATATCCCGCCCTGGCGATGGTCTTGATGCCGATCTGGTCGGCCGCGAATTCCTGCTCGCGAGAAAAGCGGGCGATCGCAAGCTTCGAGCGCGCCTCGACTTCGTCCTGAGCTTCGCGCTGGGCGAGCAATTGCGAATTGACGTGCGAGAACAGCGCCGTCGTCTTTTCGAACTCGGCTCGCTGGGCGGCGTGGCGTGCGGTGATATGGCCGATTTCATGCGCCATGACCGCGGCGATTTCCGATGTGTCCTCGGCGAGGGCCAAAAGGCCGCGGGTGACGAAGATATCCCCCGACGGCAAAGAGAAGGCGTTGACGATTGGCGAATTCAAGACGGTGACGTGGTATGATGGTCCCGTGGCGTCGGACGGAGGCGCGATCTTCGTGAGAACCCCGTCGAGATACGTTTGCGTCGCCGGAGACGAGTAGACGCCGCCGAACGCCTCGATGAGCCGCTTCCGCTCCGGGTTGGGCTTTTCGGCCAAAACAGGGCGCGGAACAGGCGTTGGGGCGATGTTGGCGGGCGCCAGCGGCGGGTCGATCGAAGCGCAAGCCGTCAAGCCCAGCGCCAGACCGGCCATAAGCGCGATCAGAACGCGCTGGCCGCGCCAGAACGCAAGCCTGCGTCCCAGATTGTCCGGCGGACCGTTCATGGGCCAGGCTTCGCCTCTCCTGACGCGTCGGCGCTGCGTGCGATTTCGATCATTGCCGGATCAAAGACCTCGATTCTCGGACCGAACCGGTCATCGAGGGCGCCGCGCGCCCTGATCGTCTGTCCGACCATGGCGCCGACCGGCCGTCCCGCTCGAGCCAAAGCTGTTTCCAGCTTGCGCGCGACCACGATCGTCGGACCGTCGCGGGGGACGAGCTCAAGATAAATGCGCGACCGCGCGAAGCCAACCCTTCGCACCATGCCTTCAACCACCACAAATCTGCGGGCCCAGCGGCGGAGCTCGTCCGAGTTGGACGATTGTATCACGGCGAATTGCGGATCGCGCCATATTCCCGTTTGCTCTTGGCGCGCTTGCTCTTCGATCGCCAGCCGCTCGACGGCGCAGCCGCGGGTCTCGAATTCGGGCCGTACCCGCGCGTAGCCTGCCGTGAGCAGCGCCGCCGCGGTCGAGCCGGCGGACCCGTCCCGCGGATCGGCGACGACGAGATCGGCGACCGTCCTGCCCCAGCGATCGGAACCGCCGGCCAATTGGATAAGGTCGGCTCCTCGACCGGTCAGGCGGTCGCTCAGGAACGCACGGGCGCCATTCGCGATCTCCGGCGCGCCGCGTTCAGCGTTGGGCATGTCCAGCCCGCCAAGCCTCACGATTCGGCCATCGCTGAGTTCAATATCGAGACGCTCATCAACGCTGACCACTTGCACGTGTCCGGCCGGCCGCCCGCAAGCCGCAAGGCAAGGATAGGCGAGAATGACGGCCGACAGCGCCACACAAGCGCCGCGGAGCCTGCGCCTGGGGTCGGCGAACAATGCGCGGCTGCGGTGCGCAACGCGAAAATTCATGCTAAGGGCATGCCGCGCTTGGCCTTGCCCTGTCCATAGGGTTTTGGCTGCCGCGCGGTGATCGGGGTCCCGGTAGCTCAGCTGGATAGAGCACAGGTTTCCTAAACCTGGGGTCAGAGGTTCAAGTCCTCTCCGGGACGCCAATTAAATCAAAGACTTATAGGAGACCGTCGGACGTCGCCGACTTCGCGATGCCCGCCTTTGTGTTCGGCTGGTTCGGTCAATTCCGCCTTTGCCTTCCATTTCAAGCAGAGGGTGAGCGCCGGTCGTCACCAGAGATCATACGAATTGCGAACGCAAACTTTTGAGGGAACGCCAAACTCGTGGGGCCGGGGATGATTGCTTCAGCTTTCGCGCGGTGCGGCGAATGCGCGCCCGCCCCCGACGGATGCGCCTTGCGCAGTCTAACATGGCAAAACTGTGACTAGATGAGAGGATGCGGCGAGGTCCGTGCATCTTAGCAGCCGACGGATGCTGGGCCCTTATCCATCACAAGAGCTTCGCGTCCGCAGCTCACCAGCGTCGGTCGGGCCTGTCCTCGCCATCGGCGATGGCATCGTTCCGATTAACAATTCGATGGCGTCGATCCGCTGTCCTAGAATCCGAAAAAAGGGCCTCTGGAGGCGAGCCGGCCGCGCGACTGTGGGCCGGTCGAACGTTGGATCTGCGAACAATCAGAGGACAAACCTTAAGGTCTCAGTCCGCACGTCGCGCTCGACTTCACAAAAGCAGCCAGACGCGCCGCTGGCTAATCCCGAATTCAAAACGCAGGCCGCAATGGGAGCTTTGCGTGCCGCGTCACGACTAACCCGAAAGGTGAGAATCATGGGACGTTTGGACGGCAAAGTAGCGGTCATCACTGGCGGCGCCGGGGGTTTTGGCAGGGGCGCCTGCGAGCTATGGGCGAAGGAGGGCGCGAAGATTTTGACCTGCGACGTGAAGGTCGCGGAGGGCGAAGCGGTGGCGAAAGAAATCCGCTCGAACGGCGGCGAGATCGTCTTCATCCCCGCCGACGTGTCGAAGACGGAGGACGCGAAAAGAATCGTCGCCAAAACGATCGAGACCTATGGCGCCTTGGACATCCTCTACAATAACGCCGGCATTCTCGGACCTCGCGGCGTCGAGATTGCCGACTTCACCGAGGAGGACGCCCGTCGCCTGTGGGAGATCAATTTCATGGGGGTGTTCCTGCCGACGAAATTCGCCTTGCCTGAGATGGTCAAGCGCGGCGGTGGGTCGATCATCAGCACCGGATCCGAAAGCGCCTTTCGCGGCAACGGCGGGTTTTGCGTCTACGGTCCAACCAAGATCGCCGTGATGAATTTTTCCATGGTGACCGCGATGGAATACGCCGACCGCGGCATCCGCTCAAACACGGTCAGCCCCGGAGCGGCGCGGACGCCCATGCACAACGATCTCTATGACGGAAAGAGCGACCTCATGGAGAGAGTGGAAGCGATGATTCCCTTGAAGCGCGCCGCGATGCCGGACGATGTGGCGAAAGCTGCGCTGTTCTACGCTTCGGACGACTCGAAATACATCACTGGCACCAACCTTGTGGTCGACGGCGGCTGGCTCGCCAAAGGCTACTTCTGAACCCGAAGGTTGGGGCGCGGGATTCCCTTCGCGTCCCGACGCTTCTCTTCAATCAAGCGACAAAGGATGGATCAAAGCCTCGATGCCGACAGGCGCATTAGAAGCTGCCGAGAGCCCAGCCCTATCGCTCCTCTCCATGTCCAAGAGCTTTGGTCCGACCAAGGCGCTTCAGAATGTTGATCTTCTTCTTCGTCGGGGCGAAGTCGTTGCGCTTCTGGGCGCGAATGGCGCCGGCAAATCCACGCTTGCGAAAATCGCCTCCGGCGTTGTCGAGCCAGATCACGGACAAATGTCGATCAACGGGCGGCCGGTTCGCTTTTCGTCGCCCAGAAGCGCTCGAGAGAGCGGTGTGGTCACCGTTCACCAGGCCACGGATCAACTGGGCGTCGCAGGCATCAGCGTTGCGCAGAATTTGGTTCTGGATGAGCTCTGCGGCGGATCGTTCTCAACCTTCGCTGGGACGCGCGAGATCAAGCAAAGGGCGGCGGAAGTCGCCGCGCATATTGGCTTGGACCTTCCGCTCGACGAGGATTACGGAACGTTTGGGCCGGCGCAGCGGCAACTGATCGCCATTGCGCGGGCAATCGCCGCAAAGGCCTCGGTGTTGATCCTCGACGAGCCGACTGCGAGCCTCGGCGCGGCTGAGGCTGACCGTTTGTTCGACGTGGTAGATCGACTGCGCTCCCAGGGCGTGGCGATCCTCTACATATCCCATCGCATGGGCGACATCCGGCGACTGGCCGATCGTGTGGTCGTATTGCGAAACGGGCGGCAGGTTTTTGAGCAGCGCCGGCCTCTCGATCTTGCGGCCGCTATTCGACAAATGGTCGGTCGCGACCTCGGCGAAGCCTTGACCGACCGACCGGCAGGACCTTCGGGCGAGCCCGTCCTGCGCCTTGATCAAGTTCAACTGCGCGCCGACAGCCGGCCGTTCGATTTGGAAATTCGCGCAGGCGAGATCATCGCGGTGACCGGGGCGCTAGGCTCGGGCAAAAGCAACCTTTTGGGCGCTCTCTTCGGTCTCCGCCCGTTCGTGTCCGGACGCGCGACGCTCGAAGGCGCCGACTGGCGCCCAAGCGGACCGGCGGAGGCGATCGCCGGCGGGGTTTTTCTCGCCGGCGAAGACCGATGGCGAAGTTCGCTCCTGCCGCCGGACACGCCGGGCGGCGATATCGCTGGGACCATCGCTTTGCCGCACAGGCGCAAATGGTTTCCAAGCGGCGTGATCTTCGGGCAGCGTGAACGCGCTGTCGCGCAGCGCGCGATCGAGGAATTGAGAATTCGCTGCGACGGGCCGGGCGACACACTGGACCGGCTATCGGGCGGCAATCAGCAGAAGGTGGTGATTGGCCGTTGGCAGGCCGCGCCGTGCCGCGTCTTCCTGGCCGACGAACCGTTCCAGGGCGTCGATATCGGTTCGCGGCGCGATCTCATCGACGCCATTCGCTCCCGCCAGGGGAACGCCGCCACGCTCATCGCCACAAGCGACGTCGAGGAGGCGATCGAGGCCGCCGACCGAATTGCGGTGATGCGCGATCACGCGATCGTCGGTGTGCATGATTTACGCCAGGAGAAGTCCGATTCGCTCCTCGCTTCTCTGGGCATTCTCGAGGCGTCGGAAGCCAATGCCGCGGAGCCTCAGCATGGCTGAAGGTCGAAGCGCCGAGAAGACGGAATTGGCGCCGCCGAAAGGCTCTTCAAGCCTCGGCAGACAGGCTCTCGTCCGTTGGATTCGCCGGTACGCAATCTTCCTTATACTCGGCGCGCTCATCATAGTGTTCGAGGCCGAACAGCCCGCCTTCCTGCGCGTCGATAACCTGTTCAGCGTCCTGCAAGCCGTGTCCGTTGTGGCGCTGCTCGGAGTCGGAGTTACGTTCACCCTCGCGGTCAACGGTTTCGACTTGTCGGTAGGAAGTACGGCCGTGCTCTGCCTCATGCTGTCCAGCTTTGCGATGGTCGTGTTCCAGTTCAATGCGGCCGAAACCATCGCTTTCGCTTTGGCGATCGGCGCCGTCGTCGGGCTCGCGAACGGATTCCTGATCGTGGCGCTCAGAATCCCGGACTTGCTGGCGACGCTTGGCATGATGTTCCTGCTCTCAGGACTCACGTTGATACCCAGCGGCGGCCGCTCGATCACGACGGGGCTCGTTCTGCCGAATGGCGTGTCGGCAAATGGGCGCTTTGATCCGAACTTTCTGTATGTCGGCAGGCATCGCGTTTGGGACCTGGTGCCGCTCCCCGTCATCGTCGTCGCTTTGATTGCCGTCATCGCTTGGTTCCTCATGGAGCGCACGCGGTGGGGGCGGGTGTTCTACGCGGTCGGCGGCAATGAGGCGGCGGCCCATCTGGCCGGAGCGCCGACGAAGAAATATCGCGTCGCGGCTTATGTCATCTCGGGTGTTCTCGGCGCACTTGGCGGGGTCTTCACGGCTGCACGTATCGGCCGAGGCGAAGTTTTCGCCGGATCTTCGATGCTGCTCGACAGTGTGGCGGCGGCTTTGATTGGTTACGCCGTTCTCGATCAGCGACGGCCTAACGTCGGCGGCACAGTGATGGGCGCGGTCTTTGTCGGCATTTTGTTGAATGGTCTCACCATGCTGAACGCGCCTTATTACGCTCAGGACTTCGTGAAGGGCGTGGTGCTTGTCGGCGCGCTCGCCGTGACCTTCGGAATCGGACGAAGACGATAGTGATAATTGGAGAGGGAGTGGAACATGGGAAAGATCAAAACTTGGTTCACGGGCGTTGCGCTCGCCGCGGCGGTTTCCGCCACGTCGCTCGCAGCGGGAATTCCCGGCGCCCCGCCGCCGTTCGACAAGGACGGGATGAAGCTTGCGCTCGTCAGCTACATCTCAGTCGGGGATTATTTCCAAGCCTATGAGGCAGGCGTCGCCGCGCAGGCCAAAGCTGCGGGCATCGAACTGCACATCTTCCAGGGCAAGGAGAACGCGGCCGAGATGCGCGAGCAGATCGAGCAGGCGATCAGTCTCGGCGTCAACGGCATTCTAATCGACCACGGGCCGCCAGAAGCCGTGAAGGACGTCATTCAGGAGGCGCTCGACAAGGGCATCAAGGTCGTCCTCAAAGAGACGAGCGTCGACAACCCGAAGGTGCCGCAGATCTCGCAGAACGATCATGAAATGGCGCGCCTCGTTCTGGAACAGGCGCTGAAGGATAACGGCGCATCATTCAAGGCCGGTTACATCTATGTGCCGGGCTTCAACCCGACTGATCTGCGCAACGACATCTGGGAACAGGTCAAGAAGTCCAATACGGGTATTGATGAGCAAGCCCGTTGGGGCGCAATCGACTCCACGATCGCGGCGACGGTCGGGAATCAGACGTCGGCGGCGTTGCGGTCGCATCCCGACATCAGCGTCGTCTTTGCTCCGTTCGACGAATATGCGCGCGGCGTGAAGATGGGGGCGACAGAGGCTGGGGTCGCCGAGAAGATCAAGATCTACAGCATCGACATTTCGACATCCGACATCCAGGAAATGCGGGAGGAGGGGAGCCCGTGGAAGGCGTCTGCCGCAGTTGACGCCTATGCGATCGGCGAAGTGTCGCTTCGCGCGTTGGCGCTCTTGGTGGCGGGTCAGGATCCGGGCCATGTCATCGAGGCGAAGCCCGTTCTCATCACCCAGGACTACCTGAATAAGAACGACATCAAGACGCTCGCTGAGTTGAAAGCGAAGATGCCAGAACTGGCGCGGATTGATGTCGCGACGGCGCCGTGGTTGCCTGAGCCGAAATAAACTGCGATCCGCTGTGGCGTGCGCCGGGTGCAGCCACGGCACGATCGAAAATGCGGCTTGCGCGGCAGGCCGCCTTTCTTCTAGCGACGCCACTCTACCCGAGGGTCGACCTCAGGGCGCTTGGTCGGCCACCCGAACGCGTGGGGCGGCCGCCCCAGGTCTGAGAAACGCCGAGTTGAAACCTATCGCCAGAACCTCTTACTCGCGATGCGGGCGCCCTCGGCCAGCGCCGCGAATTTCGCCCAGACAATGTCAGGCTCCACGGCGGCTTGGCCGACCCATGTCCCGTAACCGCAATCGCTTCCCGCGATCACGTTCTCGCGGCCAACGAGTTTCGCATAATTGCTGATCCGGTTGGCGATGACCTCGGGATGTTCGATGAAGTTCGACTTCGATTCGAGGACGCCCGGTATCAGGACCTTGCCGTCCGGCAGCTTCGTCGTCTCGAACACCGCATATTCGTGCGCGTGACGCGGATTGGCGGCTTCGAGGGAGAGCGCCATGGGCTTAGCCGTAAACACGACGTCGACGATATCGGACAGGGGCACGTCGCAATGATGCGGACCCTCGTAATTGCCCCAGCAAAGATGCATGCGGACCCGGTCGGCGGGAATGTTTGCGAGCGCGGCGTTGAGCGCCTCGATATGTTCGGCGGCGCGCTTGCGAAACTCCTTCAGTTCAAGGTTGGCGTACTGAATGTGCCGTCCCATCGCGAGGTCGGGGCAATCAATCTGAAGGTCGAAGCCACCCGCAACGATCGCTTCGTATTCAGGCTTCATCGCCGCTGAAATCGCCTCGAGATATGCGGTCTCGCTCGGATAGTAGTCGTTGTGAAAGAAGAGCGAGATGACTCCCGGTGATGCGGCGGTCATGAACGGACGCTGTCCATTTGCTTCGCCTACCGCCGCCTTGAGGTTGTCGACGTCGCGCTTCACGGCGTCGGGGTCAGCGACCGCAATCGGGCCGTTGCAGGCCGGCGTCTTGCGCCGCGAGCGTCCGGGGTCGCCGAACACCCGCTTCGCCATGCTCGGAAACTCCGCGAGATCCTGGTAGACGAAACTGTTGCCCGCGCCGCCGAAGCCCGCCAGGCGATCTTTGATGTAAGTTGCGTAGCTCGGCTTCGACATCTCTCCGTCGTTGACGATGTCGATGCCGGCCTTTCGCTGCCTGTCGACGACCTCGCCGACCGAACTCTTGATGCGCGCCTGCAGCGCGTCCTTGTCGACCGGCTTTCCCTCCTCTTTCGCATACATCATCTGGATCAGGTCGTCCGGACGCGGCAGGCTTCCAACATGGGTGGTCAGAAAGCGGTCGACGCTATTGGGCATATTCATTCCCCTGTTGTCGCGATGTTTGGCGAGGCTGGCCTGTTGGGCTTCGAGATCGGATCGTCCGTTCGCCCCGCCAATTGCCGGATCGAGGCGATGAGGTCGGCGAACCGATCGCCTTGAACAATGACGTGGCTGCGCAGCAACGTTTGCGCCTCGGTGGGATTGCGGTCCAGGATCGCCCTGACGACAGACTCGTGTTCGGCGAAAGACGTTCCGAGCCTGCCGGGAAAACGAAGCTGCAGGCGCCGGTATGGCTTCAGGCGTCGGCGCAAGGCGCCGCATTGCTCCAAAAGAAAGTGATTGTGGCTGCCAAGATAAATGGCGTCGTGGAAGAGTTCGTTGCGATAGTAGTAGCCGTCCGGGTCGGACGCAGCGACCGCGCTTCGGCAGGATTCGTGCGACTTGAGCAGGCGATCGCAATCCTCGTCGTTCGCGCGGCGGGCCGCAAGTCTCCCGGCCATTCCTTCAAGCTCGGCCATCACCTCGAACATCTCGACGACCTCTTCCGCCGAGTGCGCGGCGACGATCGTTCCGCGCCGCGGTCGCGAAACGACGAGTCCGGAAGCGGCGAGCTGCAGCAGAGCTTCTCTCACTGGGGTTCGCGAAACTCGATAGCGTCTAGCCAGCGCGAGTTCGTCCAGACGGTCGCCCGGCCGAAACACACCCTGGGTGATTTCCTCTTCAATGACGTCGCGAAGCCGCGGAGCGGCGTTGGGAGGAGTCATGGAGCGTGTTTCTCAGCTGGCAGGCGCATTTCTTACCTTCGCACCGGAGATGTTGGATTTATCTGGCGGACCGCTCTTTAGGCGCCGCGCCCGGGCTCCGAGAATTGGGGTGCTATGCACAGAATTTCGTGGCTGCGCTGAGTCCGCGCTCCGCGCTCCCGCTTGCGAAAGAGCCATGTCCTTTCTCGGTCCCAATGCCTCTCGACGCGATTTATGAGAGCCCAGCGTCCGCTTCGACCATCTCGTACATCATGCATTCAAAAATGAAAACACTCGGAGGAAGGATTGCATGCGGGCCTCTCGCTCCTGTATACAAACAGCCGCTTCCGCAAATTTCGCCGAGATAAATTTTGGTGCCTAAGCGGCGTGAACGGGGAGAGAAGAATGCATCATCGATTATCCTACGTCACGCCAGAGGCAAGTTCTCACGGGCGGCGCTCCTTGTGCGCCGGCAACGCCCCCGATCGCGTTTCAGCGTCGCGAGCTCAGCTGCCGTTCGGACGTCGCGTGATCCGACTGCGCGGCGTGACAAAGCCCGGCGCGCCTGAGCTTCTCGCCGCTCGAGCGTGCCACGAGCAGCGGCTCGAGCTAACCGTCATCTCAAACCAAGCGCAGGAAAAAGCGCAATGACAAAGAAGGTCGTCGCCATCATTGGCGCCTTAGACACAAAGGGCGCCGAATACGCGTTCCTCAAGCAACAGATCGAGGGTCAGGGCGTCGGAACCCTGATGATCGACGTCGGCATATTCGGCGAGCCGCCCTTCGCCCCGGACATTTCGGCGGCGGAGGTCGCGAAGGCCGGCGGCGCCGACCGGGCCGCTCTTGCTGCAGCCAATGATCGTGGCAAGGCCGTCGGCGCGATGGCCGCGGGCGCGGCGATCATCCTCAAGCGGCTTTACGACGACGGCCGCGTGCACGGCGCGATCGCCATGGGCGGTGGCGGCGGGACAACGCTCGGCTCGATCGCCATGCAGCCGTTGCCGATAGGAGCGCCGAAGCTCATCGTCTCGACGGTCGCCTCCGGCGACACCAGCGCCTATGTCGGGGTGAAGGACATCGCGATGATGCCCTCAATCGTCGACGTCGCAGGAGTCAATCGTCTCTCCTCCAAGATCATCGCCAATGCGGCGGGCGCCATTGCCGGCATGGTGAAGATCGAGCATCGGGAGAGCGCCGACGCCAAGCCAATGATCGCGGCGACGATGTTTGGCGTGACGACGGCGGGCGTCACCAAGGCCCGGGAAATCATCGAGAAGGCGGGCTACGAAGTGCTCGTCTTCCACGCTGTCGGCAGCGGCGGACGCACGATGGAGGAACTGATTCGCGCGGGCTTCGTCGCGGGCGTGCTCGATCTGACGACGACAGAACTCGCGGACGAACTGGCGGGCGGGGTTTTGAGCGCCGGACCCAATCGGCTTGAAGCGGCAGGCGAGACCGGCGTGCCGCAAGTCGTCTCCCTCGGCGCGCTGGACATGGTCAATTTCGGCGCGCCGGAATCGATTCCGGCGAAATATGCCGAGCGCAAACTCTACCCCCACAATCCGCTCGTGACCTTGATGCGCACCACCCGCGAGGAGAACGCTGAGCTAGGTAGGATCATCGCCTCGAAGCTCGGCAAGGCGAAAGGGCCGACGGTGCTCATGATCCCCAAAAAGGGCGTCTCCGCCATCGACGTCGAGGGCAAGCCCTTCTACGATGCGGAGGCCGACGAAGCGCTGTTCACCGCGCTCAGGAAGAATATCACTCCGAACGTCACGCTGGTCGAGCTGGACGCCGACATCAACAGCGATGCATTCGCGACTGAGGCGGCCCACCGCCTTCTTGCGCTCGTTAAGAAGTAGAGCGGCGATGAAATATTCTCGGAAGGAGGTCCGTGAGCGCCTGAGGAAGACGCTCGAGGCGGGTCGACCTGTCATTGCGGCCGGCGCCGGCATCGGCCTCTCTGCGAAATTCGCAGAGAAAGGCGGGGCGGATCTGATCATCATTTACAATTCCGGGCGTTACCGGATGACGGGGTATTCCTCGCTCTGCGGCTATCTGCCGATCGGCGACGCCAACGCCATCGTCAAGGAAATGGGGGAGCGTGAGGTTCTGCCGGTGACCCGCGACACCCCGGTGATCGCGGGCGTCTTTGCAGCCGACCCGACCCGCGAGATGGCGCATTTTCTGCGTGAGCTCATCGATCTCGGCTTCTCCGGCGTCATCAACTTTCCCTCGATCGCCTGGGTCGAGGGTGAACTGCGCGCGGGCCTCGAAGCGTCGGGTCTCGGCTTTCAGCGCGAAGTCGACATGATCAGAATTGCGGGGGAAGCCGGACTGTTCACGCTCGCCTATGTGTTCACGCCGGATGAGGCGATCGCGATGGCGAAGGCGGGGGTGGACAGTGTCGTCGCCCATATGGGCAACACTGTTGGCGGTTCCGTCGGACAACCGCACGCGATCGCTCTCGAGGCTGCAGCGGAGCTGACACAGAAAATCGTGGACGCGGCGCGCAAGGAAAACCGCGAGATCATCGCGCTTTGCCACGGCGGTCCCATCGCAGTTCCGTCCGACTTCGCCTTCATGCTCGAGCACACAGACGTGGAAGGATTTGTCGGAGCCTCGAGCATGGAGCGCCTGCCGGTGGAGATCGCGATCGAATCGACGACGAAGGCGTTCAAAGCGCTCCCCGTCAAAGGCCGAGGAGTTCCACTGTCACCATAGAAGCTTGGTCAGTTGGACGTGCGCCTGCGGCATGACGCGCCGGCGAGCACGCGCCCGTCGTCTCAGGAGGAAAAAAGCAGGTGAAGGAACTCAGGTTCGCCCAAATCGGCTCCGGCTTGATGGGCAAGGCCTATGCCCCAGCGCTGGCGCAGATTCCGATGTGGTACTGGCCGCCAGCGGCTATGCCGCGCCGCGCGCTGATGGTCGATATCGACGAAAAGAGCGCGCGCGATAACGCGGCCCGCTACGGCTACGACCGGTGGGCCGTTGGCTGGCAGGCGGCGGTCGAAGACCCGGACGTCGACGTGGTCCTCATCCTCGTCCCCAACAACCTTCACAAGGACATCGTTCTCGCCGCCGCGGCTGCGGGCAAGCACATCTGCTGCGAAAAGCCGCTTGCGATGGACGCGCGCGAAGCGAAGGAGATGTACGACGCTGTCGAAAAGGCTGGCGTCAGGCATCAGACGGCGTTCAATTGGCGCTTCTGCCCCGCCGTGCAGACCGCAAAGAAGATGGTCGCGGACGGCGCCCTTGGCCGGATCTACGATTTCCGCGGCTGGTGGCTCGCGGACTGGCCGATGGACCCGGATATTCCTCTGACCTGGCGCTTCCAGAAAGCGCTCGCCGGCACAGGCTCACTCGGCGACATCGGCAGTCACGTGATCGATCTCGGCCGCTTTCTTGTTGGTGAGATTTCCGAGGTCTGTGGCCTGGCGGACACCTACATCAAGGAGCGGACGATCGTCTCCGCCTTCGCTCCGCCCGCGGGCGCGGTGGTCGGCTCGAACTTGAAGAAAGGTCCAGTCGACGTCGACGACAACGCCGCCTTCATCATGCGCTTCGAGAGCGGCGCCTACGGCTTCATCGAGGCGACCCATTTCAGCGCCGGACGGAAGAACTCATTCGGCTTCGAGCTGCATGGCGAGAAGGGCACGCTCTACTTCGACTGGCTGCGCATGAACGAGCTGCAATATTACGACCGCGGTGATCCGGTCGATCGCGAAGGCTTCCGCACCATCGTCATGGGGCCGATGCATCCCTACGGCGAGGCGTTCTGGCCGGTGCAGGGCTATGGGCTGGGCTACACGGAGACCAAGATCCTTCAGCTCAATGATTTCATTCAGGCGATCGCGGCGAACACGCGCCCGCAGACCGACTTTTACGACGGGTGGAAGACCCTGCAGGTCGTCGACGCAGTCGTGAAGTCGATCGATGATCATGGATGGGTGCGCGTCGACTCGATCGAGTGAGGCGCGCGCTCTGCGACGGTCTTCGTGCATCGCGCGTCGCGATGTCGGCGTTCCGAAAAAGAGGGGGCGGCGACTGGCAACACGTATATGATTTGTGCAGCTCGCGCTGAGCGATCGTGGTTTTGGAGGTTGCGTCCGGCAGGACCGGCCTTCAAGGCTTTGAATACAGACTGCGGCGCCTCAATCGCTCGCGGCGCTGCGGGAGAGAACGCAAAATAGCCAACGCAAGTTGGAGGAGAGGGAGAAGTCGATGATAGTCAAAACTTTGCTTGCGGGAGTGTGCCTGCTGAGCCTTTCGGGTGCAGCTTTCGCGCAAGATAAACCGACGAGCATTTCCGATTCCGAGTGGGCGCGCATCAAGCCGCTCATCGATCCGGCTGGGGTCAGCTGGAACCCTTACAAGGGCATGGGGGTGAAGAAGGACGGGTCGCCGTACCGCGTGCTCTACCTTCCGGTCTGGATGGGCGACGATTATCAGGTCGTCGCGGCCAATTTGGCTAAGTATCAATTGGAGCAGGCCGGAGCGAAGTTCACGCTCGTCTCGGCGGAATTCGACGCCCAGAAGGAAGCTCACGCCATCGAGGACGCGATCGCGACCAAGGGCTATGACGCCATCATCATGCAGCCCATGGATCCAGGCGCGTTGGCCGCGCCGATCGACAAGGCGGTCGCCGCGGGCATCGATGTCTACGACTGGGTGATCCCAGCCAAGACAGACAAATTGACCGGCTTCGCCGGCTACATTGCTGACGCGATGGACGGGAACGGACAGATCGGCCAGGTTTTCACTGAGAAGGCCAAGGCCGCTGGCGCGACGCCCGAGAAACCGTATCGCGTCCTCGAGATCTGGGGCATTCGCGCTGCGCCCATTTGCCAGGACAGGCACAACGGCATGATGAAAGGCATCGGCGACAACAAGGCGATCCAAGTCGTCGAATTGGTCGACACCGCAGGCCAGCCCGAGGCCGAAGTGAAGGCGATCCAAGACGCGTTTGCTCGCTATCCGGACATCCAGGCGGTCTATCCGCAATTCGGAGACGCCGGCGCAATCATCGAGGGACTGCGCTCGGTCGGGCGACTGGCGCCCAAGGGCGATCCGAAGCACGTCGTCGTGATCTTGCAGGACATCGACAAGGCGATGCTCGCCCCGCTCAAGGACGGCACGTTCGACTACACGATCTCCAACAATCCATGGCACCAGATGGATGTCGCGCTGAAGCAGTTCATGTGGCACACGGTTCTCAAGCAGGACCTGGCGGCTGGCGATGCGAATTCCGGGAACGTCAAGCTGCCGAAATGGGTGCAACTGCCCATGCCGCTTCTGACCGGCGAGACGATCGACACGCCCAAGGCCCACATGTGGGGCGGAACGATTGCGTTCACCGAGATGCCGCTTGGGAAGTGGGCGGACTGGCCGGTTCTCGACACGAAATCGATCGGGTTGCCAACGCCTACGATCGAGGACCGCAAGAAGCTTCTGAACTACTAGCCAAGAGTCCGACGGCGCGGCGGCTTTGACAAAGCGGCCGTCTGCGCCCATCGGCGCTAACGCGACAGCACCGGCGTGGGGGAGCCGGATCGGGAATGCCCGCGGCAGCTAATCGGTCGAGGAAGGGCTCTTGAACGACATTGCGCTCAGTATGGTCGGCATCAGCAAGTCGTTTGGCGACGTCACCGTTCTCAACGACGTTAACCTTGAGTTGCGCGCGGGAGAGGTCCACGCGCTGCTTGGCGAAAACGGAGCGGGCAAGAGTTCGCTCATGAAGATCCTGATGGGCGTCCATCAGCCTGATCGCGGTCAGCTCGTCCTCGCCGGCCGCGCCGGTCCGGTTCTCGAACCCTGCAGACGCCCAGCGCAACCGCGTATCGATGGTCTATCAGGAGTTCGGCCTCGTGCCGACGCTCAGCGTCACCGAGAACATTTTTCTTGGTCGCTTGCCAATGCGTTTCGGAAGGATCGATTGGCCGCGGGCGCGAGCGGAGGCGACCGCCCTGTTGGCGCGGATCGGCAGCCGCGTCAGCTGCGAGGCGATTGTCGGCGATTTGAAGGTGGCCGATCAGCAAGAGGTCGAGATCGCGCGGGCGCTTTCCTACGATCCGCTCGTTTTCATTATGGATGAACCCTCGTCGGCGCTCTCGCGCGTCGAGGTCGACAATCTTTATGGCTTGGTCCGCGTCCTGAAGAAGAGCGGCATTGCGATCGTCTACATCACGCACAAGCTGGACGAAGTGTTCGCGCTCGCCGAGTCAGGTGACGATCCTGCGCGACGGCAAGGTGGCGGGAACGTTCGCCATTCGTGATCTCGACATGAAGACGCTTGTGGAAAGCATGACGGGCAAGCCCGTCAGCGCCGACGCGATCCGGGAAAGCGCCGAAGCTTCGAACGTGGGAAACGTTATTGAGCTTGAGGAGTTCGCCGCCGAGCGCATGTTCAGCGCGGTGAATTTCGCCGTGGGCAGGGGCAGCGTCGTTGGCGTGGCCGGCGTGATCGGCGCGGGGAAGAGCGAGCTTGCCCGCGCCATCGTCGGCGCGCTGCCCAACGACGCCGACGTTCGCGGCAAAATGATCTTTCAGGGGACGGCGGTCGATCCAAAAACCATGACGCCCAACAAGGCGCGGCGGCTTGGAATCGGATTCGTGAGTGAGGACCGCCAAGCGGAAGGAATCGTTCAGGGGCACTCGGTGCAGTTCAATATCGTGTTGCCTGCCCTCAATCGCGTGACCGCCGGATTCCTGACTGCCGTCGGGGCGGCGCGGCAGCTTGCGCTTTCGATCATGGATGTCGTCGGCTTGCGGCCGCGCGAGCCGACGAAGCTCATCGGGCTCCTGAGTGGCGGGAACCAGCAGAAGGTCGTCATCGGCAAATGGCTCGCGGCGCAGTCGAAGTTCCTCATCCTCGACGAGCCGACGCGCGGCATCGACGTGACCGCCCGACAGGAGATCTACGACGTCATCAGGCGAGAGGCTCGCGACACGGGGCTTGGCGTCCTGCTGCTATCCTCAGACATGCGTGAGATTCTCGTCGCGTCGGACCGTATCCTGGTCATGGTCCAGGGCCGGATCACGCGCGAGGTCGCGCCCCATGAGGTCACTGAACATCAGCTCCTCGAGATGATCATGCCGGCAGGCGTGCGATCCGAGAAAGCTGTTTCGGATGTTTTGGCGGACGCGCAATGATTGGACGGCTGCTTCGCAACGACGACGTGCTTCGCCTGATCGTGCTCGTGGCGCTCGTCATTATATTCGGACTGCTGACCAACGGCGTCACTTATAGCCCGCTCGGCTTACGGAACATCCTCCAACAAAGCGCGATTGTTGGCATCGCCGCGATTGGGCAAGCGTTCGTGATCCTTACCGGCGCGATCGATGTGTCGCTCTATGGAACGGGAATGCTTGTCAGCGTCGTTGGCGCGTCGGCGTTGACGAGTTGATTCGACCTCAACCTGTTCGGCGGCGATCCAAGCTCGATTTGGACGGGAGCCGGCATCATGCTGGCGGTCGGCGCGTTGGTGGGGGCCGTGAATGGCGCCCTTGTGGCCTGGGCGCGGATACCCTCTCTAGTCGTTACCTTAGGTGTCTGGCAGATCGGCGTCGGCCTTGCTCAGCTCATTGGCGGCGGATACACGATCACCGATCTCACGCCGGACTTCGGCGTTTTCGGGCAATCGTCGATCGCAGGCGTCCCGATCCCGATCGTCGAGATGCTCGTCCTGTTCCTGCTCGCGGCGTATGTTCTACACCACACGTCCTTCGGGCGATCGATCTACGCGGTCGGCGGGAACGCGGGAAGCGCCTATCTTTCCGGCATCAAGGTGCAGCGTATCCAGTTTGCCGTGTTTGTGATCTCGGGGATCATGGTCTCGCTCGCCGCAATCTCGATTACTTCGCGCATGATGGCGGCGTCGGCGCGGACGCTGACCGGCCTCCAAATCGACAGCGTTGCCGCCGTGACGGTTGGCGGCGTCAGTATTTTTGGCGGCAAAGGCACGATTCTTGGCGTTCTCATTGGGACCCTCATCCTCGCCGTCATCGACAGCGGGCTCGGGGCCATCGGCGCGACGACCGCGGTCCAGAACACGGTCAAGGGAGCCATCATTATCGTCGCCGCTTCGATCGAATATTTTAGGCCGCGCTTGCGGCTCAAGACGACAGCGGCATGACGATGGGCGCGAAGCGTGAGGAGATCGCCTCGGCTCGCGCAAGAAACGCCACGCTGCGCGGGCTCCCTGCGAGCGAGGACGCACTGCGCTGCCTTGTTCTTATCGCCCTCATTGTCGGCTTTGCGTTCGCGACACGAGGAGCAACGATCAGCGGCGCAAATATCGCCAATGTGCTGCTTCAGTCAGCGATCACCGGGATTGCCGCCTGCGGTCAGGCGCTGGTGGTCCTGACCGCCGGCCTTGACCTTTCCGTCAGCGGCATTGTGGCGTTGTCGATGATGATTGGCGGCAGCCTCATTACGATACCCGTCTCGCCGTTCATCGCTTTGCCGGCGATGATCCTGGTTGCGGCTGCTTTCGGATTTGTGAACGGATTTATCGTCGCGCGCTTCCGGCTGCCGGCCCTGGTGGTCACCTTGGGAAGCTGGCAGATCGGCAACGGCCTTGCCTATCAGGTCACTGGCAAGGGCTTCGTCGATCACATCCCCTTAAACATCGCAGCGATTGGGCAGGGCCAGATCCTCGGAATCCCAATTCCCGTTATCGTCTTCTTCGCGATCGTGGCGTTGAGCTACTTCCTCCTGCATCGAACGCCTTTTGGCGCTGAGGTCTATGCAGTCGGCGGCAATCCCAAAGCTGCCTTCATCAGCGGCGTGCCGGTCCAGCGCGTTCGGATCATGGTGTTCGCGATCGCCGGCCTGCTCTACGGCGTCGGAGCCGTCATCAGCATGTCGAGCTACCTGAGCGCGACGATGGCGCAGACGACCGGCCTTGAGCTCTCGACGATCTCTGCGGTCGCGATCGGCGGGGTCAGCCTCGCCGGCGGCAAGGGCACGATGATCGGCGTGCTTTTCGGGACACTGATCATCGGCGTGGTCGACAACGGCCTTAGCATCATGGGGGTGGGGCCGGCCTATCAGGCGATCGCCAAGGGCGCGATCATCATTGCCGCGGTCGGGCTTGATTCTCTGCGAAGATCGTCCCGCCAGTAGGCGCAGTTCCGTAAAGCAGCGGCTGGTCAGCGCCCTCGGAGTACGAACTGCTGCCTGTCGATGACGAAGGTCGGCGGAGTTCTGGATCACTCGCCGCACGGCACAAGGTCGAGGCGGTGCGCCGAGAGGGCGGCTCTATGCGGTGACCTTCAGTTGCTTCGGTCCGCGCATGTGTTGTTCTGCGTATCAGCGAGAGAAACAGAAGCGGACATGCGGCGCGTAGTTGAGATTTACGTCCTAAGCGAAACGCACGCCGTCGCCCGAATAACTTCGCCCAGTTTGGTGGCTAGCCACTCAAGCGTTCAAGGTCCGCTCCTTCGGCGGCGCGTCGAGCCGCACCGCCACGCCCTTGAGGTCTGGAGAGGGCGGCGGATAGAGCTGCATCACCAACGGATCGTGCCCCGGCACGATGTGCTCGGGGCTCGGCGCAATGGCGCGGAGCCGGTTGTAACCCTCGAGCGTGTCGCCAACATGGAACGTCGTCGTGAAAGGCCGTCCGCTTTCCATGTGCTCGTAATAGTGCGTCACGTCCGACGCCAGCACCAGCCAACCTCGCTGCGTATGGACGCTGACAAACTGCAAACCCGCCGAATGTCCGCCCGCGAGATGCAGACGCAGCCCAGGGGCTAGTTCTGTATCGCCGTTGTGAAAAACGACTCGCCCGCGGTAGTTGAGCCGAACCATGCCGACCACGTCCTCGACCTCGAACGCGTGCGACAGGAAAGGATGCGCCATGTACTTTCCGGTCGCGAAAGCCGAGTTCGGCCTCCTGAAGATGAAAGCGGGCCTTGGGAAATCGATCGAAGTTGCCGACGTGATCGTAGTGGAGGTGGGTGATGATGACGTCTTCGACGTCGGCAGCGCGCACCCCCAGGAGCTCGAGCGCATCAACGGGATTGCGCAGGTAGGTGCGCTTGCGTTGAGCAGACACTTCCTCGGTGAAGCCGCAGTCGATGACGAAGCGGCGCTCGTCGCTGATCGCGAGCCAGCAGAAGTAATCCATGGGCATCGGCCCGTCATGGGGATCGCCGCCGATGAAATTATCCTGTCGGCGGCCCTCGCGGGTCGCATAGCGCAGCGCATAGACCTGATAGCGCGGAAGGTTGTTATCGTCAGGCATGGCTCCCGCGCCCTTTGTTCGCTCAGGCCGATCCGCTTGGGCGGTTCAGGCTACGCCGCGCCGGCCCTTGCGGCCGGCGCGAGAGCGAGTTGCATCAGAGCGCCCACATCCGTGCTTCGGTCGAGATCGTCGACCGCAGCTTCGAGGGCCCTGGCCGCGTCCGCGCCGATCGCGTTGGCGGCGGCGGCGCGGAACCGACGGCGAATGAGGTCGAGATCCGCCGGGATGACGTCCTGAAGGCGATGCGAGAGGACACGCCCATTCTTGAGGCGCACCGTCACCTCCGCCCCTTGTTTGCCGGGGAAGGCGGCGGTGAAGTCGTCACCCGCCTTGACTGTTACTTTCGCCGCCAACGCGAGCAGCGCTGGATCATCAAGCTTGAGATAACTCGCTTCGTCGACCGATCCACGCAGAAGCGCGCTCGCGACCGCATAATGAATGCTCATCTTCGCCTGAAGGACGCGCGCGAAGGGGCCGGCATAGTCGCAGCCGGGATAAGCCTTGGCGGCGTGTGAGGCGCTAACCTCGATTGCAACGATCTCCGACGGATCGAGTTTTTTGTCCTTGGCCAGCGCCACCGCAGCGAGGCAGGGCGTTTGCGCGAAATTGCAGACCGGAACGGGCTTGAAGAAGACCGACATGATCTCGGGCTCGCCGTCGAAGAGGCGAACCTCCGGCGCCTTATGATCGGGCCGATAGGCGGTGAGCAATCCTGCTTCCCCGTCGAGCGCCTTTTCCGAGCCATACGCCCCAAGCGCCGCAAGTTGGGCTGCAGTCAGACCATTGCGCGCCGCCACCCCGGCCTCGAAGAACATCTCATCGGCGCCGGTGTGAGGCCACTGGTTCTGCCCCCCGACAAAATTGGCGGCGAGCGAAAGCGCGCTCGCCGTCGCAGCCTCGTCGAGACCGAGCAACCGGCTGCATGCGGCCGCCGCGGCTAGGGGTCCGGTGAAACCGGTCGGGCGGAAGGTTCGGGCGAATTCCGGCGTCACGATCGCGCGGCCTATGCGGCCGCCGACCTCATATCCGATGATCGCCGCGGTGATGAAGCTGCGCCCATCGACGCGCCGCTGCTGAGCGAGCGCAAGCAGAGGCGGAAGAACGACGATGCCAAGATGGCTGACGCTGCCGGTATGCATGTCCTCGCGCACCAGCCCGTGTCCGGCGACGCTGTTAGCGAAGACGGCGTCGACTGCAGGCGCCTTGACGCTCGTCCCTATGATCGAGCACGGACCGGCTCCGACAGTGGCCAGCCCCTGCGCCTGCCGGGCCCATGGCAGTGTGTGCGCTTCAAAAGCGCAGGCAAAGAAGTCGAGCAGACAAACCTGAAGCTTGTCGCGAGCGGCGGCGGAAATGTCGCCCTCCCGCTTGGTTGCGATCGCGGACCCCATAAGGACGGAGAGGGGGGCGCTGCGGGTTGTGGGCGCTTCCGCTAGGGCGACGGAACTGGACATCGAGACCTCCCGGGTCTTGGTTTCGCTCAACTGCTATTTGTCAGCAGGTCTACACACGCAAGCTTGGTGCGACTTTCGCCTCGGAGGGCGTGCGACCCGCGGGCTGATTGTCGCCGCGAAGGATCGCCTGAACCTCATCACGGATGAGACGGGCGACAAGACGAGTTGCAACGCTCATTGGCCGCTGAGTCGAAGTCGCAAGCAAAAGTTCACGCATCAAGGTTGGGTTTGTCAGGGACCAGCTCCGAATGCGCCCGGCGTTCAAGAGATGCTTCACCGCACCCTCCGACAAGACGGTGTATCCGACGCCTCGCTCCACGAGGCTCAGCGTCGACGGCATCGCGTCGACCTCGAACACGACATTGGCGACGACGCCAAGCTTCTCGAGCTCGTTGTCGATAAGGACGCGCAGGCCGTGCGGTCGCGCCGGCAAGATCATTGGAATGTCGGCGAGCCGCTTGGTCGGCACGCGGTCGCCGCCCAGGCCGGCCGGATCGTCGACTGCGCCCAGGAGGATGAGTTCGTCCGTTAGCAAAGGCTCAGTCTGGAGCGTCGACAGCCGCGGCGCCTGATAGACGACGCCAATGTCCACCCTGCCGGTGGAGAGCCACTCGGCGACGTGACCGCTGAAGCCTTCCGCGAGATGAAGAAGGATCCCAGGGAAGGCCTCACGGCAGCGCACGACGAGCGGACCTGTCAGCATCCAGCCAATCGAAGGCGGCATCGCGATGGCGACACGGCCTCTAGGCTCAGCCTTCAAGGACCCGATTTCAGACTGGGCCTTTTCGACGAGGCCAACAACGCTGCGCGCATAGGTCTCGAGCACCTTGCCCGCCTCGGACACGACCACTCCGCGCCCGTTGCGATAGAGGAGTTCGACCCCAAGCTCCGACTCCAGCAGCTTGATTTGCCGGCTCAGGATCGGCTGGGCCACCGACAGACGGATGGCCGCCTTGGAGAAACTCCCCGATTCCGCGACTCCGAGGAAGTAGTCGAGCTGCTTCAATTCCATTGAAAAGGGTTTCGGACGGGCGGCGCTCGGCGCACAAGCGCCGGAAAGGGCGAAATTAGCAAGCACAATCTCGCTCCGCAATGCGGCCGAAGTTAGCGCTGAACGAAGGGGTTCGCGACCTCGCCGATCGTGTCGATCCACACGCTCTTTTCCTGGAGGTATTCGCGGATCGCCGTGAGACCGCTTTCGCGCCCAATCCCCGAGCGCTTATAGCCGCCGAAGGGGGAAAGGTAGCTTACCGCCCGATAGGTGTTGACCCAGACCGTGCCGGCCTCGAGGCGCTCAGACATCGTAAACGCGGTCCCGATGTTCTGGGTCCAGACGCCAGCCGCAAGGCCGTACTGCGTATTGTTGGCGATCTCGATTGCCTCTTCCTGGTCGTCGAAAGTGATTATCGAGAGGACAGGGCCGAAGACTTCCTCCTGCGCGATGCGCATCTCGGGCTTGACCCCGGTGAAGACGGTCGGCTCGACGAACCATCCTTCTCCGCATTCGGGACGCGTGGCCTTACCGCCGCCGAGCACGCAAGACGCGCCCTCGTTTTTGGCGACTTCGATGTAGTCGAGCACCTTCTTGAATTGCGGCCGGGTCGTTATCGGCCCGACCTGAGTCGTGTCGAGCAACGGGTCGCCCATGCGCGCGGTCTCGCCGAGCGCGACGAGCTTGTCGACGAACTCATTGTGGATCGAACGGTGGATCAGCGCGCGCGAGCCTGCAATGCAAGTCTGGCCGGTCGCGGCGAAAATGCCCGAGACAACGCCCTTGACGGCGTTGTCGATAACGGCGTCCTTGAACACGATATTGGCCGATTTGCCGCCAAGCTCGAGCGTAACCGGCTTGATGGACCGCGCGGCAAGCTCGTAGACGCCCTGTCCGGTGCGATCGCCCCCGGTGAAGGCGATCTTCGCGACATGCGGATGGGTGACAAGGCGCTCGCCGATCTCGGAGCCGAAGCCGGTCAGGATATTCACAACACCGGGAGGAAAGCCGGCGTCCTCGAATAGGCGTCCAAACTCAAGCGCGGACACCGACGAGAATTCCGAGGGCTTCCAGACGACCGTATTGCCTGCGGCCAGAGCTGGCGCGAGCTTCCAGGCAGCTAGCATCAACGGCGAATTCCACGGCGTGATCGCCGCCACGACCCCGAGCGGCTCTTCGCGGGTGAAGTTGATCATGCCGGGCTTATCGATCGGAATGACCCGGCCCTCGATTTTGTCCGCGAGGCCGCCGAAATAGTTGAACCATTGCGGTATGTAGCGCAGCTGCGTCCGCATTTCGGTGATCAGCTTGCCATTGTCGCGTGTTTCGATCTCCGCCAGCCGATCAGCCTCGGCGGCGATCAAATCGGCGAGCTTGCGGAGAAGCGCGCCCCGCGCGGTCGCGCTGATCTTGGCCCACGACGGCGCGCGGAACGCCTTCCACGCGGCTTCCACCGCGCGGTCGACATCCGCGCTTTTGGCTCGCGGAACAAACGCCCAGGCCGCGCCGAGATAGGGGTTTTCAGTCTCGAATGTCTCGCGCGCCTCGGCGTCCACCCATTCGCCGCCGATCAACATTTGATAGCGCTTCATGAGCTCGTCTCCGCTCCTGACTTGTTGCGTCAGGCGCTCTTTTCAACTTCGGCGAAGGCCTCGCGGGCGATCCGGAACGAATCGACGCCGGCGGGAATGCCCGCGTAGATCGCCACCTGCAGGAAAACTTCGCGGATCTCGTCCTTGGTGACGCCATTCTTCAGCGCGCCTTTGACATGCATCTTAAGCTCGTGCGGCCGGTTGAGGCAGCTGATCATTGCAAGATTGAGCATGCTGCGCGTCTTGTGAGACAGGCCCTCGCGTCCCCACACGGCGCCCCAGCAATATTCGGTCGTCAGCTCCTGCATCGGCATGTTGAACGCGTCCGCAGTGGCGAGCGATTTTTCAACAAATTCGGCGCCGAGCACTTTCTTGCGAATCTCAAGGCCGCGATTGAACATTTCTTTGTTCATTTTAGTCTCCAATGTCTCGACGCTCATCAGCGGATGGAAGCGACGTCGTTTGCCCGGATGGCGCGCTTAACCCCTGACCTCGACGCCAGCCCATTCCTCCACGACGCGGGTGATCGAAGTGAAGTCTGACGTCGGCCCAAACTTGGCGTTGGTGACAGCGAGCATCTGGCGCACCGCCGCCCCGACCACCATCGGTACGCCCATGTTCTCCGCTTCGTCGACGCATAGACGGACATCCTTATAGGAGAGCCCGGTTGCAAAGCCGAAATCAAAGGTGCCCGGCAAAATCGAGCGGGGAAACTTGTCCTGGGTCGCGCTGTTGCGGCCGCTGCCGGCGTTGATGATGTCGAGCATGATCTTCGGATCGATCCCGGCCTTGACGCCCATCACCAGCGCTTCGGAGGAAATGACCATCGCCGCCGCCGCGAGCAGGTTGTTGCCGAGCTTTGCGACCTGGGCGAGGCCTGCCTTCTCGCCGACAAAGAAAACCTTGCCAAAGTTCTTGAGCAAAGGCTCGGTGATCTCAAACGACGCGCGCGGACCGGAGGCCATCACGGCGAGCGTTCCGTTCTTGGCGCCCGCGATCCCGCCTGAAACCGGCGCATCGATCCATCCGACGCCGTAAGGCTCAAGACCGCGTGAGACACGCGTCGCCATGCCGGGTCCGCTGGTCGACAGATCGACCACTGTCTTCACTCGCGAACCCTGCCCGACATTGCCCAGAACCACCTTTTCTACAATGTCAGGCGTCGGAAGGCTTACGAACGCGAGATCAACCGAGTCGAAGACGTCTTTGGGGGAGGAGCCCACCGCCGCGCCGGCGTTCTTCTGAGGCGCCTGCGCCTCCGGATTTGTATCAAAGACAACGAGGTCGAAGCCGGCGCTGATCAGTCGCAGGCTCATCGGGCCGCCCATCCGCCCGAGTCCGATAAAGCCGATCTTTGGCGTCGCCATCCCGAGTGATCCTTGCGCCATCATGATCGGGTGAACAACCCGACGTTGTTATTGCTCGCGGACTCTAACCCACTTGTCTCATGAGCCGCACCGCCAGAGCGGACATAACAGAAATATCGAGCTTGCAAGCCACGGGCGATCGCCATGCAGTGGTCGTCGGACGCGCCTCTGCATCAGGCGACACGGCTCGCCTCGCCGTCTGCGAGCGCCAGTTCCACGACGTGGAGGCCCGCCGCTGTCGCGCGGGACGGAAAGACGGTCTTGAGCCGGTCCTCGTGCACGGGAATGACGCGCGTATGCTCGCCGCTAACGGCTTTCAACATGTCCGCGCTCGTAAACATGAGGTTCGACTGGCTGCCCACCGCCAGTCCGATCGGCACCAGCTGAGGATCGTTCTTATCGAGACCGGTGAGGTTATCGTAGGTGTAGATGAGGTCCCCCGCCAGGATGAAGGCGTCCGCGCTTTCGCGCGCGCCGTCGTTGCGCACGGTCACATACATGGACCCATAGGTGTGCGTGTCGGCGGCGAGGCGGAGGTCGATGCCGGGCAACACGTCTTCGCGGTCTCCGTCGACCACAATCATGCGACCCTCTCGAGCGAGCCGTGTCGCCTTGACGATGTCGGCCGGGTCAGCGGCGCCGACCAGGAAGCGAAATTCGGGCCCGAGCGTCAGCGCCCACACCCACTTATCGATTTCACGCTTCTGAATATAGAACTTGGCGTTGGGAAAGAGGTCGAGCCCGCCCATGTGGTCGAAATGAGCGTGGGTGATCAGGACGGTCGTGACATCGGCCGGCTTGACCCCGCATTCCGCGAGAACTTCCGACGCCGGATGCCAGTTTGAGACGCCGTAGAGATCGGCGAGATACTTGCCATACTCTTTGTGGTCGTAGCCTGTGTCGACGAGAATCACCTGGCCTTGCCCTTTGATCAGCACATAGGCGTAGGGCAAATTGCGGATGCCGACATATTGCGGACCATAAAGCATGACGCTCTGCGGAAACTTGTTCACCGCGGCATAGTCGAGCACCCAGATCGAATATTTGCCCATGACGCTCCTCGCCTCTTCGTCGCCTTTTTATCCGGTGAACCGCGCTTCGAACGGGGCGCCGACGTCCTGCATCGCACAGCATGCCTGCTTGAAATCGACGGCCTCGAATCCGGGCGTCGCCCGCCCGACCGCCCTAAGATGCCGCTCGGATTCCTGAACGAAGTGAAACAGCGCGTCTCCGTCCGGATCGGTCGTGGACAGCGCCGCCGCGAGCGCGCTCTCGATCGCGACAAGGGCGGCTGCCAAATGACCCCGATGGTGGGCCGCGCTCGTTGGCGCGCGCAGGTTTCTCAGGCCTTCGGCCGCTTCGCGAATGCGTTCGCGGGCGCCCTCGACAGGTTCGTAGTCGACGATTGCACGGGGGCCGGCGATCGTACGCTTCAGCAGGAATCCGGAAAGTTGGATCAGACCCCGACGCAGGAGATCATGCAGAGGTTCGGCTTCGGAGATGTAGCGCGCGAGCGGGTCGACCTGACTCAAAGCGCGCGTTCCTCCATAGCCTGGTGAGCCGGCGCTCCGTCTGCGCCTCGCCCAACGCCGGGACGCTTGCACCGTCGTTGCCGGCCGCCGGGCGCTTGCTTACGCTAGCAATGATGGGCCTAGTCAGGCATTCGGACCCCAAGATAACAGTTATAGCGATTTTGGGCAGTCACTTCATTTCACTTCCCGGTCGGCGGTTGGCAGAGTGCGGGAATCGACTAAAACACCCGATAGTCTCTGACCGGGAGGAGACGACGATGGCCAATCCGACGGGCAAGACCGACACGCAGACGCCGGGCGTCTACAGGCGGCGCATCGGCGACGCGCTCATCACGACAATCAACGACGGCTTTCTCGATATCAGTTTCGAGATTTTGAGAGGCGCCGAGCTTGACGACCTGCAAGGGCTGATGCGCAGCGCATTCCGCGACGGGCCCCCGCGACTGACGGTCAACGCCTTTGTCATCGAGACTGACCGCAATACGATTCTTGTCGATTCGGGCGGCGGCTCGACCACCGTCTATTCCATGGGCCGGCTCCCCGACAATCTGCGCGCCGCGGGTTTCAAGCCCGACGACTTCGATACGGTGCTCGTCACCCACATCCATCCCGACCACACGAGCGGCCTTTTGGACACCGAAGGAAAGCCGGCCTTCCCGCGCGCGGAAGTGATCGTGCATGAGGACGAGATCGCGTTCTGGTCGGACAAGACCCTTCGCGACGGCCGGTCGGCCGCAGCCACGCCCTATCTCGATTCCGCCGACCGGGTCCTGGAAGCCTATCGCGAGAGGTTCCGGCCAAGCCGGGGCGGAACTGTCGTCGCCGGAGTGACGCAACTACCGCTTCCTGGCCACACCCCGGGGCATAGCGGATATCGCCTCGATTCCGCGGGCGAGACCCTGGTGATGTGGGGCGACACCGTCCACGTGCCGGAGATCCAGATTCCTCGGCCCGAGGTCACGAGCGAGTTTGACATCAGCGAACCCCTCGCTGCCGAGAACCGGTTCAAGATTTTCGACTATGTCGCGAAGGAGCGCCTGCTCGTGACCGGCGGGCACCTGCATCTGCCCGGCTTCGCTCATGTCGTCCCCAACGGACGGGGGTTCCAGCTCATGCCGGAACCCTGGATGGTCGTGATCTAGTTAGACTTGAATGGCCGCGGGCGGTCGTTTTCCGCCCGCGCCAGAATCTCAGTCCTTGACCTCGACCCACTGCTTGCTGGCGCCGTCATATTTGACCAGCGTCAGCTGCTCGGCGTTGATCGTGATGTGGTTCTTCTCCGAGAAGCCGAGATCGCCGGTGATGCCCTTGAACCCCTTGACGGAGTTGAACCCCTTCTGCAGGTCCGCCGGCTTGGTCGATTTCGCGTCGCTGACCACCTGCGCCAGCATCATGATGCTGTCGTAGCTCGTTTCGGCGAACGGCGTCGGATCGATGTTGAACTTCTTCTTGTATTCCTCACGGAACGCCGTGAGCTCCGGGCTTGGATGGAGATCCGAGGTAAGCACCGCGCTGATCGTTCCGTCGGCGAGGTCCCCAGCCAGCTTCGAGAAGGTGTCGTCAGCGTTGGTCTCGTCATTGCCGAAGACGGTCGCTTTGTAGCCGGCCGAATGCAGATCCTGCACGAAGGCCGCCTGATCCTGCGGCGTTAGCCACGCGTCAATGCACTTGATGCCCGCCGCCTTGGCGGCGTTGACCTCGGGCATGAGACCGGTGGTCGCGCCGGTCGACCAGTTCTCGGTGATCGCGTGGTCGATTCCGATCTTCTTGCCGGCTTTGTCGTAGGCGAGCTGAATTCCATAGAGTCCACCCTGACCATAAGTCGACGGGTCATGCAGGACCGCGATTCCGTCCGGGCAGTGCTTGAGCGCGTATTCGCCGATCTTCTCGCCCCAGGCAAAAGTGTTGAGCCCGAAATCGAACACCCAAGGGTTCGGCGGCGCATTCGGGCCTTCGGTGTTGACGGTGAGACCGCCGTCGTCGACGACGCCGATGGTCGGGAACTTGTGCCGGATTGCAAGCTGCGCCGTGACCGGACCGGTGTCGGGGGAACCCGCGATCGCGATCGCCCCGGCGGCGATGAGCTTCTCGTACAATTGCCCTGAGACCGTCGCCGACGCATCGTCGTTATGCGGATCGAGCTTGAGCTGACGGCCAAGCACGCCGCCCGAGGCGTTGATCTTGTCGACCGCCATCTGCGCGCCGTTGACGGTCGCGACGCCCGTCGACCCGTATGCGCCAGTCGTTCCGGCGATGAGGCCGATGAGGTATGGCTCCCCGGCGGCGCGGGCCGAAGTCTGTGCAGCGGATAACGCGGTGGCGGCCGCGAGCGTCGTCCAAATGATGGCTTTCATGAGCCTTGTTCCTCCCTTGCAACGTGAGCGGTCTACGTCGGGCGCGCGATCTTGATGCGCCCAACGCCGCCGTCCTTCAGCCCTACGTTTCCTTGCGCAGATCAGTGATGTTGTCAAAGCAACGCAATCGGAAAACAAGCGCGTCCGAATAGCCAGCGACGGCGCAATAGCTTACGCACGAATGTCGAGACATTCGCAAAGCCAAGATATGCCCGACGGTCTGCTAAGCGCCAATAATCTTTACGCTATTTTGGTCACGGATAAGGCGACGCCTCCGCCCGTCGCCTTCCACCCGACGCGAATGAAACTCCATTTCCTTGAAAGCCCCGCGCCGCAGCTGGCGCCTTCCCGGTGGCGCACACATAGCTGTTATGTCAGACCTATTCGTTGCTGCAGCCGTGACGGCCCAGCTAGCTACTCTGCTTGGAATGGGCGCGACTCGCTTGGCCGAGGAAACCTGATAGGCTTTGCGCCACGCCTTCGGGGCGGCGGCGGAAACTTAGGGCTATCCCGACCGCGTCCGGCGAAGCGCCGTGAGAAGCGTGCCGGTGGTTATCGTCTCGCGGGACGCCAGGGAACGGACCAGTGCTGCAATTCGTGGTGAGCGGCGTCGCCATCGGGGCCGTCTACGGGCTCATCGGAATGGCGCTGGCCATCACCTTCTACGTCACCCGCATCATCAATTTCGCCCAGGGGCAGATGATGATGGCGACGGTGATGGTCACGGCGGAAGTTCGCGCCGCCGGCTATCCGACATGGGCGGCGGCGCTCCTCGGCCTCGGCTGCGCCTGTGTCCTCGGGGTTCTTTCCTATCTTATCGCCGTTCGGCCTATCCTGGCGCTGAACCGCTTCAGTTTTGGTTGGCTTGTCAGCACCTTGGGCTTTGCGGTGATCCTGGAGAATGCCGCCGCCTATATTTGGGGGCCGACCTCGCAGGCCTTTCCACCGATGTTCCGGGGCACGAGCTTTCACCTCTTAGACGCGGTGGTGACAGGTCAGCAGCTGCTCGCGATCGTGACTGCCGTGGTCCTGACCGCGGGCTTCGAGCTGGTGCGGCGCGGCACGCTGTTCGGTAAGATCGGCATGGCCACAGCCGCTGACCCGGAGATGGCGACCGCCGTTGGCGTCAACACGACTGTGGTCGCGATCATCGCCTTCGCCGCCTCGGCCTTTTACGCGGGCGTGGCCGGCCTCCTGATCGGGCCGACAACCTTCGCCAACCCTTATCTCGGGGACACATTCGGCACGTTCGGTTTCATCGCGATGATGATTGGCGGGGGAACCGAAAAACCCATCGCGGCGATGTTTGGTGGCCTTTTGCTGGGCGTTTGCGCTGAAGGCGCCAACGCCATGATCAACTCGCAAGCCTCCGACTGGTTTCCTTTCATCATCCTCGTCGTCGTCCTGATCGTCTCGCCTCGCGGTTTGTTCAGTGCGGGAAATCTGTTCCGCTTGCGCGCGCGCTCTGTTGCGTCTGCGCAGGCCTAAGGGGAGCTGTGGAAACGGAGCGCATAGAGGCGCAGCGCGCCACTTCTGTTCTGGCTGGCGCAGGATTTAGGCCTTGGCTCAGGACTGCCGGCGTCGCTTTGTTTGTCGCCGCCTATGTCGCGGCGACGGCGCTCGTCGCGCACTCCGACCTCGGCGTCCAAAGCCTGGTGCTGGTTGCGGCGGTGTTTGGCGTCCTCGCCATCAGCCTTGACCTTGTCGCCGGCATGCTAGGACTCTACTCGCTGGGCCAAGGCGGTTTCTTCGCCATTGGCGCTTATTTCACGACGATCGTCGTGAACGATCTCAGCTGGAACGTCTTCCTCGTCCTTCTGATCGTGCTCCTGCTCGCGGGCCTCATCGGGCTCGCGGTCGGCGCGATGTCGCTGAGGGTCAGCGGGCTTTATTTCGCGATCACCACATTCATTTTCACGCTCGTGCTGACGGTGTTGGCGACCGACCTCAAGATCACCGGCGGGCTGCAAGGATTGCTTGGCCCCGCATTTCCCGACTTTCCGGAGGGTTTCGAGGCCCTAGGTTCGCCGGTCGCTTGGTGCGTCATGCTCGCTCTGCTCCTGTGCGTCGGCTTCGTTTGGAGCATCCGCCAGTCGCCGCTCTATCCGGTGCTCCTGGCGATTCGCGACGCCGAACGCTTCGCGGAGGCAGCGGGCGCGCGCACTTCGCTGATCAAGATCGGCGTGTTCGGCGTCTCCGCCGCGATGGCTGGCGCCGCCGGATGGCTGTTCTCTTTCCTCGGCGTCGTTTCGCCCGGTCAATTCGATTGGGCGGTGTCCCTGAACATTCTCGTCATGGTGCTGATCGGCGGCATCAACACGACCCTGGGGCCGGTGATTGGCGCGGCGTTCGTCTCGATGTTTCCCGCGCTCGTCAACATCAATCCCTGGCTGCAGGAGATGGTCTATGGCGCGCTCTCGATCCTGGCGGTGACCCTGTTGCCGGGCGGCGTGATGAGTCTCCTCAAGCGCGTCGCGGCGCTTGGCGGAGACGCGCCATCCGAAGCCGAGCTCACTGTATCGGCTGTCAATCGTGCAGAGGCGCCCGCGGAGGCCGGCCTCTTTCGCAAGTTTGCAAGCGTTGGCGCGGCGCAAGCGGGTCGTTCCGAGCCGGAATACGCGGTCGAGTGCCGCGGGGTCCAGTTCAGTTACGGGACCGGCCTCATGGTGCTGCGTAACGTCGACCTCGTGGTGAAGCGCGGCGATATCCATGGGCTTATCGGGCCGAACGGTTCGGGCAAAAGCACGCTTGCCAATGTGATCGCCGGGCGCCTGCAGCCGCTCGCCGGCTCCACGCTCATCAAGGGGATGCGCGTCGACGACGCCTCGCCGAGCAAGCGCGCCATGCTCGGCATGCGCAGGACGTTTCAGGCGGCCGAACTTGTGCGTGAATTGACGCCGGTCCAGAACGTGATGGTTGGCTTGTTCAACCTGAAGCCGCGCATTATTCAGCGGGCGGCGATCTGGCCGCTTCTGCCGTCCGGCCGGCGCGACCTGGCCTGGATGGAGGCCCGATCGCGCGAGGCCCTCGAGATGGTCGGCGCCGGCGCGTGGGTCGGACGGGCGGTCGGCGACGTGCCGCACGGCGTCGAGCAATTGACCCAGCTCGCGTCCGTCTGCGTAGCGGGTCCCGACATCATTATCCTTGATGAGCCGGCGACGGGCCTATCGGCGCGCGAGGTCGACCATCTCGCCGAGATCCTCACCCACCTCAAGGCGCAGGGCGTGACGATGATCATCATCGAGCACCAGACACGGTTCCTGTTTCCCCTCTGCGACCGAGTGACGGTGCTCAACGCAGGTGAGGTGATCCTCACCGGGACGGCGGAGGAAGTGCGCGCGCACCCGGTCGTCCGGCAGGTCTATTTGGGCGAATGAGGCTGGACCGATGACGAACAGCCAAAGCCTGGCGCTCGATGTCACGGCTCTTTCCGCGGGTTACGGCCGCTTCGACGTCGTGCACGACATTGCGCTCAAAGTCGCCAAAGGCGAGGCCGTCGCGCTCCTTGGGCCCAACGGCGCCGGCAAGACGACAGTGCTCAAGTCGATCATGGGCCTGGTCAGTCAACGACGTGGTTCGATCCGGGTGGCTGGCGAAGACGTTTCAGCCTTTCCCGCGCATCGCGTGGCGCGTGGCTTCGCGGCGATTGCGCCCGAGGGGCGGCGGCTTTTTCTCGACCAGACCGTCGAGGACAATCTTTTGCTTGGAGGGCTGCATCTGCGCCGCGATCGCGGCCGACTCCAGGCGCTTTTGAAATCCGTCTACGACCTGTTTCCCGTCCTCTACGAGTACCGTCGACGGCTTTCGTCTTTTCTCAGCGGCGGCGAGCAGCAGATGGTTGCGATCGGGCGCATGTTGATGAGCGATCCGAAGGTGATGCTGCTCGACGAACCCTCGGTGGCGCTGTCTCCGGTCGCTGTTGGCCTCATGGTGGATGCGCTGCTCAAACTGCGGCAGCGCGGCGCCTCGCTCTTACTGGTCGAACAGCGCATCGACGTCGCGGTGCGGGTTTGCGACCGACTGTACGTGATGACCCACGGCGCCATCGTCGATGAAATGACGCCCGACGACGTCCGCAACGAAGGCCTCTCGATCATCAACAAATATCTGGGCTGAGCGGCCGGCTCCGAGCCCAGATCCGCGGGACTCGGTAAAGCGAACGGCCCCGCGCAGGAACTCCGCACGGGGCCAACGGCGCCGTGCGGTGGGAGATCCGCGCGTCCGTTCACGACTTCGTGATCGGATCTTTGTCTCGGGTCAAGGACCAGAAATGTTGGGGTAGGCTTATGCGGGCTCCATCCCGTGGCGTCGTTTTGCATCGCCAGTTTTGGCGGACGCCAGATAGGCGACGAACGCGCGCGCGCCCTCGGGATCCAGCGACATTGTCGCTATTCCCGCTGAGAACACGGTCACGGCCTGAATTTCCGGCGGGAGAGGGCCAACGACTTCTATGCCCGGTTGACCAATCAGCTCGCTAAGCTGCTGGAAGCCGAGGTCAGCGTCGCCGTTCGCGACCAGCGTCGCCACCGGCACGCCCGGCGGCGCGATGAGCACGCGCTCCGGCGGCACGCCCCATTGCTCACACAGAGCCTTCAGATGGTCGCCGCTCGGGCCGGTCGAGTAGCAAATCTTTTGCGCATCCAGCATCGCCTGTTTGACGGCTTGCTCATCCGCGAGGCTGGGCAAGGCCGAGCCCGCGCGGACTGCAACGCCAATCTCCGACCGCGCAAAGTCCCTTGTCCCGCCTTCGACGAGATGGCCTTCGGTCTCCAGGCTCGCCATGACTTTCGACGCCAGGACGACGATATCCGTCGCCTCGCCGGCCCGCACCGATTTCGCGGCTTCGACGCCGCCCATGGAGCGGATTTCGACGCGCATGCCGGTTGCGCGACTCATAGTCCCGAGCCAGATCGCTCAGGATGTGTCGGGTCGCCATCGAAGACAGGCCTGAGAGCCGGCCGTTCATGCGCTTCGCCCAGGCCGAACGTCGGAGGGCAGGACGGCTGCTCGAAACACACAATTCATTTGGAAACCGTGTCCCCCGTTCGCCCGCGCCGGCAAAGCTCTGTCGCGACGGATACTAGCCGGGGACGAGCCTGCGGCAAACGTCGGCCTCGTGCGCCAAATGCAGCTTGAGAATTCGGCGCGCTGGCGCCCGGACAGATCACTGACTATTGAAATGCGCGCCGCTTTCCCGACGTGCTAACCCGCCGAGCGACTCCATGCCGGATTCAACAATAAGTTCGGGCTCGATCGCCTTTCTCGGCTTTGGCGAGGCTGCGCAAGCCTTTCTCGCTGGCTGGCGCACCAACGCGAACTTTAAGGCGCGCATTTGCGCCTATGACATCAAGACCAACTCCCCGATTCCGAAGTTCGGACGGCGAAGCGAGCCGATTACGCGGCGGCGAAGGTGCTCGGCGCTTCGACCGCGGCGGAGGCGCTGACGGGCGCCGAGGCAGTCTTTTCCGTCGTCACCGCCGACCAGGCGCACGAAGCCGCGATAGCGGCGTTGCCGGGCCTCGCCAACGGCGCATTCTTTTTCGACTGCGATTCCTGTGCGCCCCAAACCAAGACGCGCACTGCGCAAGAGGTCGAGGCCGCGGGCGGGCGCTATGTCGACGTGGCCGTCATGGCGGCCGTCTATCCACGCCTGCACCGGACCCCGCTCCTGATCAGCGGGCCGCACGTTGAAGCTGCGGCGCCGGCGCTTGCGTCCCTCGGCATGTCGGCGACGATCCACGATGGCCCGGTCGGGGCCGCTTCGTCAGTCAAGATGATCCGCTCCGTCATGATGAAGGGGCTTGAGGCGCTGGTTTGCGAGTGCGTGCTGGCTGGGCGAAAAGCGGACGTCATCGAGAGCGTGCTCGATTCCCTTGACGACACCTACCCCGGCTTCGACTGGAAGAAACGCTCGGCCTATATGCTGGAGCGGGTGATGACCCATGGCGTCCGCCGGGCGGCGGAAATGCGCGAAGTGGCGCTGACGGTCGATCTGCTTGGTCTCAAGGGCGAGATGTCGCGGGCCTCCGCCGGCTGGGAGCAGGCGATTGGCGAACTCGGTTTGCGTGCAACCACCGAGGAGACCGCCGACTACCAAGTTCTGGCCGACCGGATTCTCGCTGCGCTCGATCCCACCGCCCGTGAAGGCTGACTAGAACCTAAGATCTCTTTTGCATCCGAAGGCCTTCGGACTGCGGCAATGGCAGGTCGGCCAACGTAAATCCGAGCGAAAGGAGGGGGATAAGGCGAAGATTCTCGATATTCGAGGCGTTGACGGGCGCTGCCTGGGGGTCTCGCGTTGCAAGACCGGGGGCCCTCCGCTAAATCTGGATGGGGCTTAGAGCTTGTTCATGGCGACCGATCTCATCCGCTACGACCTTCTGGTGCAGGACGCGCTGCGCTCCGTGGTGCGCAAAGTCCTTGCCGACACGGCGCGCAACGGGCTCGTCGGCGACCACCATTTCAACATCGCGTTCAAGACCCATGCGCCGGGCGTGGTCGCGCCGCCCGTCGTCAAGCAGCGCTTCCCCGACGAGATGTCGATCATCCTTCAGCACGAGTTCTGGGACCTCGTCGTCACGCAGGACGCATTCGAGGTCAGCCTGAACTTTTCCCGCAAGCCCGAGCGGTTGATCGTGCCGTTCGACTCGATCACCGGCTTCACCGATCCGTCTGTTCCGTTCGGATTCAAGCTCGAGCCGCGCGTTTCGGAGACGGCCAACCGCACGCCGGCTGTGGAGGAGGAAAAGGGGGCGACTCAAGCCCCAGCCCCGACAAAGCCGGCGCCCGTAAAGCCGGCCGCTCAGCCCGCTTCCTCCCCGAAGTCGGCTCGGAATCCAGAGAAGCCCGCGCAGCCGGCCGGCGAAACGAAGGTCGTGTCGATCGACGCCTTCCGCAAGAAATAGCCGAGGTCCGTCCTTTGGCTGAGATCGTCAATCTGCGTCGAGCGCGAAAGTTGAAGGAACGCGAGCGGAGCCAAGCGGAAGCGGTTCAGAAGCGCGCCGTATTTGGCCGCTCGAAGGCGGAGAAACGTCTCATCGAGAGCGAGCGCGCGCTCACCGAGGCCAACCTCGACGCCCGCCGCCTCGTGAAGCCCGATGGCGACTGACAATGCGAATGCGCGCGTCATCAAGCGCTCGCTCGTTATCGCCGGACATCGAACGAGCGTCTCCCTTGAGGACGCGTTTTGGCGACGGCTGCGCGCCATTGCGGACGAGCGTGGGCTGTCCCTCAATTCCCTCGCAGCGATGATCGACGCCTCGCGCGACGGCGCCAATCTGTCGTCGGCCATCCGAGTGTTCGTGCTTGAGGAAGAAGGCGCCCGGGCCATCCCCTCCAACAGGTGACAGCTGCCTCCGGCTCGATCAGTAGAGACCCGGGGGCTCGGCTTGGGTCGGGCGCGCCTTGGGCCTGGGCGGCGGCGTCGGAGCCGCGGGGCCGGGCCCGTTGGCGCCGACTTGGTCGCTCTTCGGCGCGGGGGCGGGCGCGAATGGCGCCTTTGTGGGTTGCCCGCCTTCGCCGGCCTTCGCCGGGTCGAAATTGTCCGCTCCGCCCTTTTCTTGCTCGGCTTTCTGAGCCGCGGCGGCTTCCGCCGCCCTCTTCGCCGCCTCGGCCTCGGCCGCTTTCTCCGCTTCCTGAAGAGAGCGCAAGTGTTCGGTTTGCCCTTTCAGTCGCGCTTGTTCGACTTCCCAGTCCTGGATTTCTTGCTGCCTTCGGTCCATCAACCGCTCGCCTTTGAGACGCCGGTTGAAGAATGCGCGCTCGCGGATGTCGGCTTCCAAGGTGGAGATGCGGTCCGTCTCGCGTGCGATCGCCTGCGCGGCGAGCGCGGCGGAAAGGGAGCTGACGTCGATCTGCCGCTTCGGCGCCTCAAGCGCATTGTCGACCGTAACCCCCGCGCTCGGCGGCGGTCCCGACCAGAACTTCAAATCGCTCGCCGAGGCGGTGAGGGTAAAGCGCGCCTGTGTCGTTAGCGTGCGCAGATCGAAATCCGCGTTCAGCGCCTCGTCCCCTTGTCTGCCGGGGATCTTGATCGGGCCAATTTTCATAACCCCCGCGCTGAGCGAAAGCGGCGCCGACCCATCGGCGATCGCCAGCGGCGCCCGATTGAGCTCGTTGCCGAAGGCGAACGCGATATTGGTCTCATCGAGTGGTGCGTCAGGGGTCTGAGCTTTTGCGACCACACGATCGAGCGCCGTGGGGTCACTTCGCGCAAGCGCCGCGCCGGCGAAGGTCACAGTCCCTGAGCCGGCGAGGCCATTGATCAGCGCGCCGGGGCTTCGTCCGGTCGAAGCGAAATCAAGCGCAGCGCCTATGCGCCCTGAGAATCCGGTTCGGTCAAGTGCGATCGAGTCGAGGGCCAGCGCGCCGGTCAGAGTCACATTGTCCGCATCGCGACGCAGCGTCGCATGGCCGGACGCTCCGCCTCCCGCAATCCGCATCGCGAAGTCGTCAAGATCGAGCCGGCCCTTATCAAAGCGGAGCGTCGTCGCGAACTCGCGCGCCGTCAGGGCGTCTGCCAGGTCGAGAGCTCCGACCCTGAGCTTTACGGCGGCGGACGGCGGGCGGAGCGGCACGGGCGCGAACCTCACGTCCGACCAGCGCGCTCCCGCCCGCCCCGGCTGGGGCGGTCCGAGCGCGAGCGCCAGAACGCCGGAAAGCGGCATGCGTTCGACCGAGAGCTGGCCCTCGATCTCCGCTGGCGTGGATACCGGCGACTTCCCAGGCGGGGCCCCAGAAACCGCCTCCTCGGCGCGAGCAACCTCGGCGCTCGCCTCAGGCGCGGCCTCAAGCGGCTTGGCAGGCTGATAGGTGAGGTCGCCGCTCGCCTTGACCCCGGCAATTGTCGCCGCCAGCCGTGAGAAGCCCCACCGATCGCCGCGCAAGGTCGCATCGAATCCGATATCGGCGGGACCGAGCGCGCCCCCGTTGGCGGGCGCAAGGCCAAGGGCGACGGCAAGCGGCGCGAGGTTTGGCGATTTGGCTTTGGCGGAGCCAAACAGTTTCGCGTCCGCGCTCTCCGCCGCGGGCAGGAAGCGTCCGCGCCACGAGAGGTCCGCTCCGGCAAGCTGGGAAGTCGCATCGACGTCGTAGCCCTTCTCCCACCCTCCGTTCGCATTCAGGGCAATGTGGGCGCGGCCGCCGCCTGACGTTGGCGTGTGCACGCCGAGCTGACGCAAGAGGGCGCCCGAGTTTGGGGAATCGAGGGTGACGGCGAAAGCGCGTCCGGCGTCATTCGGCCGAGGATCGAGGGTGACTGAAAACTGTGTTTCACCCGCTGATCCATTGGCTTTGAGGGAATCGATGGCAGGAACGCCGTTGGCGTCTGCCGCGCCACGGGCCCCAAAGGTTAACGCCGCCGGCGAGAGCTCACCTGCCCGCGCGACCAGCATCCGGCTCCAATCGCTCGGCGCTACACGCGAGACCAGCATTGCGAAATCGTGCAGGCGGTCGGCTCGCAAGCGACCCGTCGCTGCAGGTCGAGTCGGGACCGATCGCGCCCTCGACGTCGAAAGAGGCCCCATCCAGGCCGGCCACGCTCAGGCGCTTGAGCGTGACGTTCGGCCCGCTCTTGGCCACATTCAGCGCCAGCGAGCCGCTGTCGATCTGCGCTTCGCCGACGCGGGCGATATGCAGCGAACCCGCCCTGAGCGAAAGCGACAGGTCGAGATCGCCGATCAGATTCCCTGCCGCGAGGCTCGGCAGCCCGTCGACGTCGAGCGAATCGCTGGCGAGATCCACATCGATCCGGCCGGCTTGGCCGCCATCGGGTCCCTTGAACCCCAGCGCGCCCGTCAGCGTCGAGCGGTCTAGCGTCAACTTAAGATTGCGCCCCGAAAATCCAGTCGGCGACGCTTCCACCGCGCCCGACACCGATGCGCTGCGGTAAGGGAGCGCATCGACGAAAGCGGCGACTTTGGCCGCAGCCGGCGGCGCGCCTCGGGTGGCCCAATCGCGCAGTAGGGCGAAGTCGGCGCTTATGAAATCAACGTCGCCGCGGAACTTGGCCTCTGCGCCGGTCTCCAAGGCTCCGTGCGCCCGCAGGCGGCTTTGCCCCGGAAGGCCGAGGTTGAAGGCAAGATTGAGCGGCGCGCCTGGCGCAGCCTTCAGCGTCGCGCTCGCGTCGGGCAGGGTCTGCGACCCAAGAATGATCGGCTGGGCCAAAACCTGCGCGTCGATCGTCGCCTCATTCTCCCGGCCCCGAAGCGCGGCCGAGACAATGCGGGTCATCAAGGTCAAGGCGCGCGCGGGAGCGACCCCGTCCTCGCCCTTGCGACGCATGAGCGAGTCGACGTTGACCTGTTTTGCCCTCAGCGCCACGCTGATTTGCGCGGGCGAGCCGAAAACCAGTTTGGCGTCCCCATCCGCCCGGATCCCTCGTTCCTCGGGTCCGAGACGAAATTCCGCCTGTCGAAGGATCGCCTGGTCGAGATTGACGGTCATTGGCCCGGCAACCCGCCAGGGGGTCGGCGCATCCTCGCCGGGCGCCGTTCCTGTCAGCGTGGCTGCGCCGGCGAACCGGAGACCGCCGAGCCCGGCGGCCGGGTCGCCTTCGAGCGCGCCGTCGAATTCGGCGGCAGGCCAACTCGGACCGGCGTCAACCGAGAGGCGCAGCGGCGTTCCTGCCGGCCCAGGCTTTTCCGAGGCGAGCCTGAAGGCGACGGGAGCATTGTCCGGGCCCGAGAATTGGCCGCTGAGATGCGCAGGTCCGTCGAGCGAGGGAGCAGCGGCATCGATCTCGACGCCGGAAATCTCGGTTCCAGCGCCGGCGCCGACGATCTTCACTCGCCCTTCGCGCACGCTCAGGCGGTCAAACCCGGTCGAGTGGAGGCCCGCCATCTGTACCGGCGGCAGTCGGAGCGCGCCGTCAGGCCCGCGCGTCAGGATCAAAACGGGCTTCTCGAGACGGATGTCGGAGAACCGGATCTGCCCGCTCGCAAGCTTGACGAGCGCGAGCTCCAGCCGAGCCGAGGCGAACGAGAGCTTCGCCCCGTCCGGACCTGGCGCGCTGATCAAACCTTCGCCCAAGGCGAGATAGGGCGTCGGTAGCACCCTGAGTTCGACCGGTCCGGTCAGGGAGACATCGGCGCCTGTGATAGCGCTGAGCCGCGCCTCGATCTCACCGCGCTGCGTAGACCAGTCGATGAGATACGGCGCGATGAGCGCAATCGACATCACCGCGACGAGCGCGACCGCGACGATGGTCAGGATAGTGCGCACAGGGAAATGACTTCCACTCCGCTTGGACGAATTGTCGCAAGAACGATTCGGCGACCATCGCGGTTCAAAATGCCGCGAAAGTATGACCTTGACAACAAAAGCGGCGTCTTGCGGTTCATGCGAGCGATTGGGCGACGGAAATCGACACGCCGACGCCAACCCCAGAGCCGGCAGATAATTGTTAGCTTATGTCCACAAACGGCCTTCGTAGTCGTCGATTCGACTTTGGGAATGGTTGACGGCGTTGCGCTAAGGCCCGACATTGGCGGCAAGGCGCAAGGCGTGCGCCCCCAAGCCCGCTCCGGGCGCGCTGTGATATGGGAGGCGGCCCATGGACCTTCGATTGACCGAAGACGAGATCGCATTTCGCGCCGAAGTTCGCGCCTTCGTGCGCGATAACCTGCCTGCCTCTATCCGCGAGAAAACGGTCGCCGGCCGACGCCTTTCCAAGGACGACTATGAGCGCTGGACGCGTATTCTCGCCGCCAAGGGCTGGGGAGCGCCGCACTGGCCGCAGGAGTGGGGAGGCGCCGGATGGAGCCCGATCCAACTGTCGATCTTCCTCGATGAAACGCAACGCGGCAATGCACCCGAGCTGGTCGCGTTCGGCGTCAACATGGTCGGCCCGGTGATCTACACCTTTGGCTCCAAGGCGCAGAAACAACGATTCCTGCCGCGCATCATCGACCTGAGCGACTGGTGGTGCCAGGGCTTTTCGGAACCTGGCGCGGGATCCGATCTTGCGAGCTTACGGACAAGCGCCCGCTGCGACGCCGACGACTGGGTCATCTCCGGCCAGAAGACCTGGACCACCATGGCGCAATACGCCGACTGGATCTTCGTCCTCGCCCGCACCAACGCGCAGGCAAAAAAGCAGGAAGGCATTTCGTTCTTCCTCGTCGACATGAAGACTCCTGGGATTACCGTTAAGCCGATCCAGACGATCGATGGCGGTCACGAGGTCAACGAGGTCTTTCTCGACGACGTGCGCGTTCCGGCCGACGCGCTTGTCGGCGAAGAGAACAAGGGGTGGGACTACGCCAAGTTCCTTCTCGCCAACGAGCGCTACGGCATCGCCCGCGTCGGCGTTTCAAAAGCGCGTCTCGATCGCGTGCGCCAGCTCGCCTCGATCCCGGTCTATGGCTCGGGACCGAAGATCGAAGACCCCTTCTTCCGAGCCAAGCTCGCCGAGGTCGAGGTGGAGTTGAAGGCGCTCGAAATGACACAGATGCGGGTAATTTCGGCCCCCCGCACGGGCAAGCCAGATCCCGCGTCTTCGGTGCTCAAGATCAAGGGCTCGGAGATCCAGCAGGCGACCACGGATCTTTTGATGGAGGTTGTCGGACCCTACGCGTTGCCGTATCGCGAGTCCGACGACATGAGCAACGAGCCGCCGGTGGGTCCGGATTGGGCGTCGCCGCTCGCGCCGATCTACTTCAACAATCGCAAGGTCTCGATCTACGGCGGATCGAACGAAATCCAGCGCAGCATCATCGCCAAGGCGATATTGGGGCTCTGAGACACATGGACTTCGAGCTCAGCCCTGAACAGGAGCAGCTGCGCGATAACGTCGCGCGTCTGATGAAGGACCGCTGCGGGTTTGAGGCGCGCAAGACCTATCAAGCAAGCCCACACGGTTGGAGCGAGGCCTTGTGGCGCGATTACGCCGAGATGGGCCTGCTCGGCGCGCCCTTTGCTGAAGCCGACGGCGGGTTCGGCGGCGGTGCGGTCGAGACCATGATCGTGATGGAGCAATTCGGCAAAGCGCTGGCGCTCGAGCCCTACCTTCAAACGGTCGTCCTGTGCGGGGCCTTGCTAAAGCATGGAGCAAGCGACAAGCAGCGCGCCGAACTCATCGGCGCAATCGCGGCGGGCGAGCTCAAGTTGAGCTTCGCGCATATGGAGAAACAGTCGGGTTTCGATCTCCACGATGTGGGCCTCAGCGCGGTCAAGGATGGCGGCGGCGGATTCGTGCTGAACGGAGAAAAGACGCTCGTCGGCCAGGGCGACAGCGCCGATAAGCTCATCGTTTCGGCGCGCGTTAGCGGCGCGCGCCGCGACCGCGACGGGATCGTCCTCTTCCTTGTCGACGCCGACGCTCCGGGCGTGAGCCGGCGTGGCTATCCGACCCAGGACGGGCAGAGGGCGGCGGAGATTGGCTTCGCCGATGTCAGCGCCGCGCCGCATGACATTCTCGGGGCCTCGGATAACGCGCTGCCGGTTATAGAGCGGGCGGTCGACGAGACGATCGCGGCGCTTGCCGCGGAAGCGGTCGGCGCCATGTCCGAAGCGCTGACGATGACCGTCGATTATCTCAAGACGCGTAAGCAGTTCGGCGTCACGATCGGCTCGTTCCAGGCGCTGCAGCATCGCGCCGCCGACATGACGGTCGCGCTCGAGCAGGCGCGCAGCATGATGTATCTGGCGGCGATGATGGCGGACGAGGACGACGCGGAGGAGCGCACCAAGACCATGTCGGCGGTGAAGGCGCAAATCGGCCGTTCGGCCAAGTTCATCGGCCAGCAGACGGTCCAAATGCACGGCGGCATCGCGATGACCTATGAGTACAAAGCCGGCCATCTGTTCAAGCGCCTGACGATGATCGATACGGCCTATGGCGACGCGGACGTACACGTCCGCCGTCTCGCCGACCGCACCAGCCTGTTCGCCTGACCCTTGTCGAACGCGGCGCGCACGATCCTTGTCACCGGGTTCGAGCCGTTCGGCGGCGAGACGATCAACGCGTCGTGGGAAGCGGCGCAAAAGCTCGACGGCTGGCGCCACGGCGACACGGTGGCGCGTCGCGCGCTTGCTGCCCTGCGCCTACGACGCCTCCGTGAAGAAACTCATCAATGCGATCGAAACGCTTCGGCCGGATGCGGTTCTGATGGCCGGTCAGGCTGCGCGCCGCGCCGTCGTCTGCGTCGAGCGGTTCGCGCATAATCTTGATGACGCCACCGCGCCGGACAATGACGGCGCCTTGCGCAGGGCGCTCAGGATCTCCCGCGCCGCGCCCGAATGGCTGGAGGCGAGGGCATCCGTCAGGTCAATAGCGAGCGCCATTAAGGCGGCGGGAATTCCGGCGCGGATGTCGAGGGACGCCGGAGGATTTGTCTGCAACCATCTCTACTTCGGGGCCTTGCAGTATCTTAGCGAAAAGCGGTCCGCGATCCCCGCCGTCTTTGTGCATCTGCCGGTGACGCCCGAGCAGTCGCCGCGAGGGGCGAACGCAAAGCGGCTCACGCCGACCGAAGCCTCGGACGCGCTTCGGGCCGCTGCCGCGGCGATCCTCGACGAATTGAAAGCGAGCGCAGCGGCGTGACCAGCGCGCCGCTCTGTCTCGGCGTCGACGGCGGCGCCACCCGCTGCCGCGCGCGGCTGCGCGACGCCGACGGAAGAGCGCTGGCCGAGGCGGTTGGCGCGGCGGCGAACATTCATGTCGATTTTGCCGCCGCGGTCGCGGCTATGCGCGCGGTCGTCGACGAGGCTCTGGGAAAGGCCGGGCTTGCCGAAAGCGATCGGGGGGCGATCGCAATGGGACTCGGGCTTGCCGGCTTCAAGCAGGGAAGCGACCAGACGCGAGTGGCCGCGGCTTTTCCCGGCTTTCGGCTTGTGTGCGCGGCGAACGACGCGACCACCGCCTGCATCGGCGCGCACGCCGGCGCGGACGGCGGTCTGGTGATCGCCGGCACCGGCTCGGCGGCGATCGCGCGCGTTCAAGGCCAGGAAACCATCATTGGCGGGCGCGGATTCGCGCTCGGCGACGACGGATCGGGCTCGCATATCGGCCTCGATGCGCTGCGTTCCACAATGCGCGCATTTGACGGTCTTGGGCCGGCGAGCGCGCTGACTGACGACATCCTGGCCGAATTCGGCGGCGATCCGGTGGCGATGATGAATTGGGCGCTCCAGGCGAAACCGGGAGATTTCGGCGCATTCGCGCCGCGTGTGTTCGAGCATGCGGCGAGCCATGATCCGGTTGCGCTGGGGATCGTGAACGCCGCGGCGCGCGCCATCGGCGCGTTGACGCTCGGGGTTGTCGCCCTAGGCGCGGAACGGGTCGCGCTTGTTGGGGGCGTGGGCGAAGCCATGCGCCCCTATTTCGAGCTCGATGTCGTCGCGCGACTTTCGCCGCCGCTTTACGATCCGACCGACGGGGCGATCCTGCTCGTTGGCGGCGTCGTGGCGTCGCAAAGGGAAGCGGCGCAATGAAGGTCCTCTACGGAGCGCGCATCTTCGACGGCGAGCGGCTGCACGACGATTGCGCGCTCGTTGTCGAGGGCGCTTCGGTCCAGGCGCTCACTGCCTTCGATCGACCGCCCCCGCGGCGGCGAACAGGTCGATCTCGGCGGCGGAGTTCTTGAGCCCCGGCTTCGTCGATTGGCAGATCAATGGCGGCGGCGGCGTGCTGTTCAACGCCGATCCGACCGTCGAGGGAATCGCCGCGATCGCCGCCGCGCATCGGCGCGCGGGCGTGACCGCCTTCCTGCCGACAGTGGTGACCGACGCGCCGCGCGTGCTTGCCGCGGCGCTCGCGGCGGCGCGCGAGGCGCGCGAACGCGTGCCAGGCGCGCTCGGGATCCATGTCGAAGGGCCGTTCATCGATCCCAAGCGCAAGGGCGTGCATCCGCCCGAATTCATCCGTCCGATGCTGGAACGAAGACGCTGATGCGCTGATCGCGGCGCGCGCGGGCGTGATGGTCGTGACGCTCGCGCCGGCCTCCGTCCCCCTGGAGCTCATCGCGACGGCTGGCGAAAGCCAGGATCGTCGTCAGCCTCGGCCATTCGGACGCGACCGCCGAGGAAGCCCAGAGCGTGTTCGACGCCGGCGCAAGCGCAGTCACTCATCTCTACAACGCGATGAGCCAGCTCTCCTCGCGCGCGCCGGGCGTCGTCGGCGCGACGCTCGCTGATCCGCGCATCATCTGCGGCCTCATCGCTGACGGCGAACACGCCCATGCCCTCGCGTATCGCGCCGCGTTAGCCGCCAAGGGACCGCGCGGCATTGCGCTCGTGTCCGACGCCATGCCGCCCGCGGCCGGCGGCCCGGACGTCTTCGAACTTCAGGGGCGGCGAATGACGCGGGTCGGCAATAAGCTGACCGCCGAAGACGGAACGCTCGCCGGCGCGGCGATCACCATGCGCGACGCCGTCGACTATGTCGTCAACGTGCTCAAGGTCCCGCTCGCTGACGCGCTGATGATGGCGACGCTGACCCCGGCGCGACTGCTGCGCGTCGACGACCAGATCGGCCGCCTCAAGCCAGGCTATCGCGCCGATCTCGTGCATCTGACCGACGACCTTCAGGTCACCGAGGTATGGGCGAGCGGTCGCGGGCTGAACGAGGTCGATGCGGCGGCGTGACGGACTTCCGCCACCCGCAGCGGTCCTTTTCGGAGGCCTAAGCCAGGTACTGGCCGCCGTTGGCCGACAGGGTCGAGCCGGTGATGAAGCCGGCGTCGTCGGACGCGAGGAAGACGACGCAGCGGGCAATCTCCTCCGGCTGACCAAGGCGGCGAACCGGAATCTGCGGCAGAATCGCCTTTTCGAGCACGTCCTTGGGAACGGCCAAGACCATTTCGGTCGCGATATAGCCAGGGCAGATGGCGTTGACGGTCACGCCCTTGTTGGCGTTCTCCTGCGCCAGCGCCTTGGTGAAGCCGATGTCGCCGGCCTTCGAAGCCGAATAATTGGCCTGGCCCATTTGCCCCTTCTGGCCATTGATCGAAGAAATGTTGATGATGCGGCCGAAGCCGCGTTCACGCATGCCTTCGATCACCGGGCGGCACATATTGAACAGGGAATTGAGGTTCGTGTTGATGACGTCGTACCATTGGTCCGGCGTCATCTTGTGGAACATTCCGTCTTTGGTGATCCCGGCGTTGTTAACGAGAATATCGACGGGGCCCAGGTCCTTGGCGACCTGCGCAAGGCCGGCCACACAGTCCTCGTACTTTGAGACGCTCCACTTGTAGACGTTGACGCCGTTCTCCGCCTTGAACTTGGCGGCAGCCTCATCGTTGGAATGATAGGTCGCGGCGACCTCGCATCCCGTCGCCTTCAACGCCTTCGAGACGGCCGCGCCAATCCCTCGCGTGCCGCCCGTAACCACTGCGACTCTCGCCATCTTTTCCTCCCGAGATTTTTTGAGGCGCGCCGTTCAATCGGCGCGTCCGATTTGAAACGAACGGCGAGGACTATCGTTCAACCGCCATCGCAATTCCCATGCCGCCGCCGATGCACAGCGTGGCGAGGCCCTTCTTGGCGTTGCGGCGCGCCATTTCGTGCAAGAGCGTCGTCAGGACGCGCGCCCCCGAAGCGCCGATCGGATGGCCGAGCGCAATGGCGCCGCCATTGACGTTGACGATCGCCGGATCCCAACCCAGGTCCTTGTTCACCGCAAGCGCCTGGGCGGCGAAGGCTTCGTTCGCTTCCACGAGCTCGAGGTCCTTGACCGACCAGCCCGCCTTTTCCAGCGCTCTGCGGGTCGCCGGAATCGGCCCCGTGCCCATGATCGCCGGATCGACGCCCGCGGTCGCCCAGGAAACGATCCGCGCCATTGGCGTCAGCCCTCGGCGCTTGGCCTCGTCCGCGCTCATGATGACCAATGCGGCCGCCCCGTCGTTGAGGCCGGAGGCGTTGCCTGCGGTCACCGATCCGTCCTTGGAAAAGGCGGGCTTGAGTTTCGCCATCCCCTCGTAAGTGGAGCCGGCGCGAGGATATTCGTCGGCGTCGACGATTGTGTCGCCCTTGCGGGTCGAGATCGTCACGGGGACGATTTCGTCCTTGAACCGTCCGGCCTTCTGCGCCGCTTCGGCCTTGTTCTGCGAGCCGACAGCGAAGCGGTCCTGCTCCTCGCGGGTGATCTGCCACTTTTTCGCGATGTTTTCCGCGGTGTTGCCCATATGATAGCCGTGAAAGGCGTCGATCAGGCCATCCTGAAGCATGGTGTCGACGAGCTTCATCTCTCCCATCTTCACGCCGCTGCGCAGATAGGCGGCATGGGGGGCGAGCGACATCGATTCCTGGCCACCCGCGACGATAATGTTGGCGTCGCCGTTTGTGATCTGCTGCAGTCCAAGCGCAACCGCCCGCAAGCCGCTGCCGCATAGCTGATTGACCCCGAAGGCGGTCTTTTCCTGCGGAACGCCAGCCTTCATCGCCGCCTGGCGGGCTGGATTCTGGCCCTGCGCCGCCGAAAGGATCTGCCCGAGAATCACTTCATCGACCTCGGCCGGTTCGACCTTCGCGGCTTCGAGAGCGCTCTTGATGGCGACTGCGCCGAGGTCATGAGCGGCGGTCGAGCCGAAGGCGCCGTTGAATGAACCCACCGGGGTCCGCTTAGCGCTGGCGATGACAATCTCAGAGGCGGGCATGTCAGTCTCCCTTTGGAGCAAAAATGGGCCGGGCGAGGTGATGGGTTCGTTCTACACGATCCATCCCGGCCGGCGCTACGATTCTATATAGGCGATGCTGCGCGGGAAGGTTAGCCAGGGCAGCCCGGGCGCAGACCCGCCTCCACGATCGATCCGCAACCGCTCGCAACTCTGTTAGACTGCTCTCGGGTCGGGGGTCCACATGCAATATTCTGGCGCAGAGGGCGCCAAACCGCCTTCCTTCTTGAGTCATCTTTTCTCCGACCGGCGAATCGCGCCGATGCTGGTGCTCGGTTTCGCGTCGGGCATCCCCTTTCAACTCGTCTACATCACCCAGTCGGCCTGGCTCTATGAGGCGAAGGTGCCGATCGCCACGATCGGCCTGATGAGCGAGCTCACCCTCGCCTACAAGTTCAAATTCCTGTGGGCGCCCTTTCTCGACCGCTACGATGCGCCCGTCTTCAGCCGCCTCCTGGGGCGACGGCGAGGATGGATCGTCGTTTCTCAACTTGGAGTGATGGCGGCGCTGGCCGGGGTGGCCTTCGGCGATCCGGGGCACTGGCTTGCCTGGACGGTGGCGTTTTCCCTCGCGCTCGGCTTCGCCGGAGCCACTCAGGACGTGGTGATCGATGGCTGGCGCATCAGCGTCGCGCCGGCCAAACGCCAGGCGCTGATGGCCTCATGGTCGGAGGTCGGCTATCGCGTCGGCGTCCTCGCCGCTGGCGCAGGCGCGCTCCTGCTCGCGGATCGGGTCGGATGGCGCGCCGCCTACCTCTGCATGGCTCTCTTGATGACGCCCGGCATGCTCGCTGCTTTCTTCGCCCCCGAGCCGGAGTCGGACAAGACCGCGACGCAGGCGCCGCTGACTTTCGTTTCAACAATCGTCGCCCCGATCCGGGAATTGATGACGCGGCTCGGGCCCTTGGCTCTGCCGATCCTCGTGCTCGTCGCCGGATTTCGCATGCCCGGCTACATTTCGAGCGCGATGGCCGTGCCGTTGTTCAAGAGCCTGCACTATTCGGACACGGATATCGCCACGGTGACGAAACTGTTCGGCTTCTGGGTCGGGCTCGGCGGCACCTTTCTCGCAAGCTACATCATCCCGCGTCTCGGCATGATGGCGAGCCTGCTCGTTGGCACCCTGTCAGGCTCGGCCTCGCATCTGGCTCTGGCTTATCTTGCCGCTCACGGCGATCACGGCGGAAACGAGTTCTGGACCTTCGCCTTCGCCGTCAGCCTCGACAGTTTCGCCTATGCGTTCGCGTCGATCGTGCTGATCACTTACATGTCTTCGCTGGCGTCAACTCAACTGGCGGCCAGCCAATATGCGCTCCTGACGTCAATCTGCGCGTTGCCTGGCAGCCTGCTCGCGGGCGTTTCGGGTTTCGCCGTCGAGCGATTGGGCTTCGAACATTTCTTCGTCGAAACCTCGCTGATCGGCGCGCCGGTCGCGCTTCTGTGCTGGTGGGTCTGGCGCCAGCAACCCGCGATGAAACCGCAGGGAGCCGTCGCGCCACAGGCGGACGGCTCCTAAGCGCGGGCGCGTGTTTAAGCCGCCGCGGTGGTCTTTCGCGAAGCCCGGTAGCTCACGAAGCCAAGGCCCGCGAATCCGGCCAGCATCATCGCCCAGGTCGAAGTCTCGGGCACCTGCGTCACGGTGACGCTCAGCTACGAGATCCTCGGGGTTCAGCCCTCCGACCGTCGTGCCGGGAACGACCGACCACGAGAAGATGTCGAAGACGTCGCCGCCGTTGCACTTGAAGCCCCCGCCGTCAGCCCCGCAGGCCACGCCGTCGAGCGAGAACGACGTCAGGCCATTGGTCAGGCCGTCGCCAGTCCCCACGATATCGAACGTCTCTCCCGAGGTGAGAGAGAAGCCTTCCGCGAGGCTGACGTCGAGATTGCCGAGAAGCGAAGCCGCGCCGTCGACGATCAGCTGGCTGGACTGGGTTCCAAGCAGGATGTCGAGTTCGCTCGGCTGAGACTCGGTCAGGTCGCCGGTGATCGTCAGCACGCCCGGCGCGTCGCCCGGCTTGCTCACGCCGCCGGGCGCGATCGCCCCGCCAGCATTCGTGACGTTGCCCGCGACCGTGCCCGTTCCGCCGAGCTTGCCGTCCGCGTCGATCGTCACGTCCGTCTTGACGACATCGGTCGAGGCCAGCGCAAGGCCGCCGGTCACGCCCTGGAAATAGCCGGCGGCGGCGTTGAGGTTGATACGCGACCAATAGCTGAGCGACGTGCCGTAGAAGGCGGCGAGCGCGTTGGTCTCGGTGTTGACGACGATCTGGTTGACGGTGCTCGTCGCCAGGTTGCCGAGAAGGCCCGAACCGTCCGTGCCGCCGTTAGCGGCATTGGCGAGCGCCTTTGCCGTGGCGCTGCTGCCGCCGTAGATCGTGGCGAGCAGGATGGACGCGTCCGGTCCGCCTGTGGGCGCAGCCTCTTGCGGCGCCTGCTTCAAGGTGAGCGTCGGCAGGCCATACGTCAGGTTGTTCGCATAGGTGGCCGCGTTGGCCGCGGACGGCGCGTAGGGGTTGGCCTGGTTCGCCGCGCAGCTTGCGACCGTTCCGCCGCAGCCCGTCGAGAGAAAGCTGTTGAGTTCTGGCGCCGCCGCGGTGAACGAGCTTGGCAGATCGATTGCCGTGCCCGTGGTCGTAGCGTTGTTGATGTAGTCCGGGTTGGTGAACGCTTGCGAGAGGTCGTAGCTCGCCAGCGACCGGCTCGCGATGATGTCGAGCGGATAGTGCACGCCGAGCACGATGCGGCTGTTGGCGAACTCGGAGCCGCGCGACAGCATGCTCTGATAGAGCTCGGGCGTCATCATGCCGAGCAGGATCGAGTCGGTATAGGCGTAGGTCGTGTGCCCGCTTGGGAATGACGGATTGGTCGTGAGGCCTGCAATCGCGGTCGGATCGAAGAGATTGATGTGGGGAGCCGGACCCGTTGGCGGCCTCACCTGCACGGGCCGTGAACTGCCAAACTGATTTTGACCGATGTCGGTGTTTTTCACGCCATAGGCGGTGTCATAGACGTTGTTGGTGGTGTTCGGCAGCCCGTTGAACGTCGGCAACGTGTATCCGGTGGGCGCTACATCCGCGTGGCTTCCGTCGATGGTGCCGTTGGCGAAATAGAATTTCGCCGCGCCTAGGTCTGAGCTGGTGAAAGTGTTGTAGGCGGTCGCGAGCAGGTTCACCGTGTTCGGCAGCACGGAATGATCGCCATTGGCGTAGGCGTTGACCCCGTTCGCGTAAATCGCGCCGAGCGTCGCGCCGTACCCGCCGACGGGTTGATGCCCCGGGACGCCGCCCGTCGCCGCAGGCTGGTCAGGCAGTCCGCCGGCGAGGTTCGCCGCGACGCCGAAGAAGGGGCCGGTTTTGGGGTCGCTGAGCCCAGTGACGACGTTCGAGGCGGTCCCGAGCAAGTTCTTGTCGCTGTAAGCGAGGTCCTGCTGCGCTGGGGTTGCGCTGTTGTTGATGCTGATCGCCTGATTGAGGTTATCGATCAACGTGGTTTTGCCGGTCGGGTTCGCGTTGAGGCCCAAGAAGGGCGAAAGCAAGTTGAGCACGTTGACATTCGACGGGGTCACGTTCGCCGGATCAGCATGCGCGCCGCCAATCGAGGCGACACTCGCGACGGTTAAAACGGAAATCGACTGAAGCAACCGAGATTTAGATAATACCGCGAAGCAATTGGACATCGTAAGCGCTCCCTAGTAGCCAAAGGCGGAGCGCAGGATAAGCAGAAGTCGTGACACTTCGCTATCTTAACGATGACAGTTCTCTGACAGATCTAATGTTAACCACGCTAATAACGTATTGATCAACAATTACACTGTGAACATCCGTTTGGAGACGCGGTCGAACCGTGCTTTATTGGCGAGCATGAGGTCTGTGCTTCGCGCCAAGCGCCGCTCCGATGAAAGTAGTCGTTGGGCGCCCGATGGCTCCGACCACCACGGAGGACGAGGTCTTGTCCCGAGCCGAGGTCTGCTGAGATAATCCGGACTGCATTAGGAAGGCTGGCTTTAACTGGTTACTCCCTCCGTCCTACTGTTCAACTCGGCGTGATAATCGAGACTGCTGATCAGCGTTTGTATCGCTTATAGGTAAAAATACCCATTGGACGCGACTAACAGCGGCCAACACGTAATGCTGATTGGCGGAAAGTGAGCCCTATAACCTTGGATTGAACTTGGACTGTGACGTTGATCACATCCTCGGAAGACATTTTATGTTCAAACTCTTTTGTGGCCCAGTTTTGAGTGTTTCAACTCAAAAAATTTGCGGGCCCGACATTAGAAACGAGCGAGGTGTGCTCGCCGCTCCCGCCTCCGACCAAGATCGTGATCTTGGAAGGGCGGCGCTTAGGAAGGAAAGGTCATTGCGATGCGCAATTTAACGTCGATTGTTTTCGGAGCAATAGGCCTGCTGTTTGTGGCCCTCCCAATTCCTAGCCAAGCCCAAGACTGCAGGGCGCTGCGCTTTGTATGTGAGCACAAGGACGAGCTGGGCTTGCAAGGCGCTGGAACTTGCAGACGATTTGATGCGCAATGTCGCGAGGTGCGCGAACAGCCCGCAGTGTTTCCGAACAACTGTCGGCAGCTGCGTTGGGCTTGCGAACATAAAGACGAGCTCGGCTTGCAGGGAGCGGGCACTTGCAGGCGCTTCAGGGAAACTTGCGGCTAATCAATTCGGGCGGGGAGCGGCGCCGGAAAGCGCCCCTCTCTGAGCTCGCCGATCCTGGCGCCTCTGCGTTCCGACAAACAGTGCAGGCGCTCAGGTCCGGCCCTTTGAGAGTTCGAAGGCGCGGTCGACAATCCCCCTGAACGCATCGGACTTCGCCATTTCGAGGTGCTCGACCTGCACCTCGGAGAGGTAGGCGTAAAGGTCTTCCTTGCTGTCCCCCGCACCAATTCGGTCGTAGAGCGTTTCGGCGTAGGTGAAGAGCTCGCCCTCATTGCAATCGGGCGGCATATCCCAGGTGTTGAGCATAACCTGAACGATCTCGCCGATATGCGCCGTCTTGTCGGTCATTGCGACTCCTCCGCCTTACCTAAATAACATATAGAATATGTGATAAATCCATTCCAGTTTCGTGGACAGAAAAAGGCGCCTAAGCCGCTGAAAACGCGGCGTCGCGCCCAGGACTGCTCACGGCCCGCCCCTCGGTCAGGCGCAGGCGCCCGTCAGAACGCCCCGATGCGCATGAGATCGTGAAAATTCACGATTCCAACCACTTGGCCACGCTCGACGACCAGTAGCGCCTGGATCTTGTGGCTGATCAGCTCGAGCGCCTCCGCGACCAGCGCATCCGGCGTGATCGTGCGGGGACGTCGCGTCATGATGGCGCTGACCGGCGTATCGAGCGAGAAATCCGGCTTCAGGTGGCGGCGCAGATCGCCGTCGGTGATGATGCCCGCGAGGCGCCCGCTCCCTTCGAAAACCGCGACGCAGCCGAAACCCTTCGACGTCATCTCGACGATCGCCTCGGCCATCCGGGCGTTCGCGTCGATGCGCGGCACGCGGTCGCCCGTATGCATGACTTCCCGCACGTGAGCCAGCTTGGCCCCGAGCTTGCCGCCTGGATGAAGCGCACGGAAGTCGAGGGCGGTAAATCCGCGGCCTTCGAGCAGCGCGATCGCCAGCGCGTCGCCCAGCACGAGCTGCATCGTCGTCGAGGTGGTGGGGGCGAGGCCGTTGGGGCAGGCCTCCGGCGCGCCCGGCATCGTGAGACAAACGTCGGCCTCGCGGCCAAGCGTGCTCTCGGCCTCGGCGGTCATCGCGATCAGCGGAATGGCGTAGCGTTTGGCGAAAGTGACGATGGCCGCCAGTTCCGCCGTTTCGCCCGACCAGGAGATGGCCAGCACGACATCGCCAATCTGGACCATGCCGAGGTCGCCGTGGCTCGCCTCAGCCGGATGGACGAAGAAGGCGGGCTCGCCGGTCGAAGCGAGGGTTGCCGCGACCTTTCGGGCGATGTGCCCCGACTTACCGATTCCGGTCACGATAACCCGGCCCGGCGCGGCTGAGATCGTCTTGACCGCTTCCGAGAACGCGGCTCCAAGCCCGCCTTCGCCCGCGGTCCGGATCGCCTCCTCGAGCGCTTCCAGGCCCTTGCACTCGTTGGCGATGGTGCGGAGCGCCGACAGGACGGCGCTGGTCTGCTCCTGAATCATTTGCCGCTGTTTATCATTCGCGGAGGCGATTGGAAAACGCCGCGATCAGCCGGCATGGACCGAGGTCAACCGCCGCTCCCGGTGAACCCCAACCGGCGCAGTTCCTCCTTGAGCCCTGGCGCAATGTCGCCGCGGTCGAGCGCGAAGGCCAGGTTGGCGCTGAGAAATCCGAGCTTTGAACCGCAATCGTAGGTTCGCCCGTCGAATCTCGCGCCGTGGAAAGACTGCTTGCGGGCAAGCTCGATCATGCCGTCCGTGAGCTGGATTTCGCCGCCCGCGCCCTTCTCGACCCGCTCGAGAAATCTTGAAAATCTCCGGCTGAAGAATGTAGCGCCCCGAAATGATGAGATTGGAGGGCGCCGTGCCCTGCTTCGGCTTTTCGATCATCTTCGTGATCTCGAAGGTTTCGCCATGGTCCGCGCCGACTCCGACGATGCCATATTGATGAGTTTCGGCGGGTGGAACCTCTTCGACCGCAATGATATTCCCGCCGTGCTTCTCGTAAGCCGCCACGCACTGCGCAAGGCAGCGTCCGCCATGGGATCCGGCGCGGGTGACCATATCCGGCAGCAGGACCGCGAAGGGCTCGTCGCCGACGATTTCGCGCGCGCACCAGACGGCGTGGCCGAGGCCGAGCGGCGCCTGCTGGCGGGTGAAGCTGGTCGCGCCCGCAGCCGGGAGATCGGCCATCAGCGCCGCATATTCGGCCTTCTTGCCTCGCTTTGTGAGCGTGTCCTCGAGTTCATAGGCCGCGTCGAAGTGATCCTCGATCACCGCCTTGTTGCGGCCGGTGACGAAAATGAAATGCTCAATCCCCGCTTCGCGCGCTTCATCAACGACATGCTGAAGAATCGGCCGGTCAACGACCGTCAGCATCTCCTTCGGGATCGCTTTCGTTGCAGGCAGAAACCGTGTGCCGAGACCGGCGACGGGCAGCACGGCTTTACGGATGGGTTTGTCCATGGAGGCCTGGTTCCTCGGTCGATGGGAGGGTGAAAGGGAGGCGAGCCTAGCGAAATCCTGATAACCGACTATCAGTTCCGCCCGAGGCGTTCTACGCGGCTCTTTTCCGCTGAATTCATATTAGGTCAATCAAAAAGGGGGCTTCGTATGAGCGTTCTGGTGACCGGTGGCGCCGGCTATATCGGCGGCCACATGGCTCTCGGCCTTCTCGACGCCGGCGAGACCGTGATCGTTCTCGACAATCTCTCGACCGGCTTCGCGTGGGGCGTGCCCGAAGGGGCTAAGCTCATCGTCGGCGACACGGGCGACACGGAATTGGTCGGGCGGTTGATCAAGGAGCATGCGATCGACGCGATCGCCCATTTCGCCGCCAAGATCGTCGTGCCGGACTCGGTCCGCGATCCGCTCGGTTACTACCTCAACAACGTTTCGAACGCGCGCGCCCTGATCGAGGCGGCGGTCAATGGCGGGGTGAAAACGTTCATCTTTTCCTCGACCGCGGCCGTCTACGGCGAAACGGGAGCCGAGCCGGTGTCGGAAACCGCAGCGCTCGCGCCGATTTCTCCTTATGGCCGGTCAAAGCTCATGGTCGAATGGATGCTCGAGGATGCGTCCAAGGCCTACGATTTTCGCTATGTCGCGCTGCGCTATTTCAATGTCGCGGGCGCAGATCCGAAGGGCCGTCTCGGCCAGTCGACGCCTAACGCCACCCATCTCATCAAGCGCGCCGTGCAGACCGCGCTTGGGATTCATCCGAAGATCGAGGTCTTCGGCGAGGATTATCCAACCCGCGACGGCACTTGTGTGCGCGACTATATCCAGGTCACGGACCTGATCGACGCGCATTTGAGCGCACTCGCTTATTTGCGCGCAGGCGGGGCGAGCGTCGTCTGCAACTGCGGTTATGGGCACGGCGAGACGGTCAAGGAGGTCATCGAGGTCGTCAAGCGCGTGTCCGGCGTCGACTTTCCGGTCGTGGTCTCCGGACGGCGCGCGGGGGATCCGGCCGCTATCGTGGCTAAGGCCGACCGGGCGAGGAGCGTGCTTGGCTGGAAGCCGACCCGCGACAATCTTGACGACATGGTGCGCCAGGCGCTCGACTGGGAGCGACGGCTGCACAATCGAAGGACGGACGGGTAGTCGAAGCGACCGAATTTGGGCGGCGTACGGCCTCGCTCCAGTGTCGCGACCCCGAGCGGGGCCAATCCGAACTTGGTCGTAGCGTCGCCTTTGGGCTTTACAACCGCCGCTCCAGCAGCTTGATAGACCCGGCGTTCATTGGGGGAAAGCGCATGCGCTCGGCCGACCGGCGAGAATGAGCATGGATGATGTTCTCGTCACGGAAGGCCTTAGCAAGAGCTTCGGTGATTTCCGCGCGGTCAGCGACGTTTCGCTTCGCGTTCAGCGTGGAACGATCCACGCGCTGATTGGGCCGAACGGCGCGGGCAAGACGACCTGTTTCAACATGCTGTCGAAATTCATCACGCCCACGGGCGGTCGGATCACGTTCAACGGGCGCGACATCACCAATCTCAAGCCTGCCGACGTCGCGCGGCTGGGCCTCGTTCGGTCCTTCCAGATTTCGGCGGTGTTCCCCCATCTGACCGCGTTCGAGAACGTTCGCATCGCGCTTCAGCGAAAGCGTGGCGATTCCTTCGACTTCTGGCGCTCCAAGGCGGCGCTCAAGCCGCTGAATGAACGGGCGCTGGCGTTACTGGACGACGTTGGGCTGGGAGCCTTCGCCAATTCGAAGGCCGGCGAAATCTCCTATGGCCGCAAACGAGCCCTCGAACTGGCGACGACGCTCGCTATCGAACCCGAGATGATGCTGCTCGATGAGCCGATGGCGGGCATGGGGCATGAGGACATCGATCGCACGGCCGATCTTATCCGCCGCGTGTCGGTGAACCGAACCATCCTGATGGTCGAGCACAATCTTCGAGTCGTGGCCAATCTCTCGCATCGCATCACCGTCTTGACGCGCGGGCGCGTGCTGGCCGAGGGCGACTATCGCGAAGTGTCGGAGAACGAAGAGGTGAAGCAGGCCTATCTCGGAGCGGGGGATGGCTGAAACGGATGTCGCCCGAACGCCGGTCGCGACCAAAGCGACGGTGCTAACCGTCAAGGGCCTGCAGGCCTGGTATAACGAATCGCATATTCTGCACGGGGTTGACCTCGACGTTCAGGAAGGCGAGGTGGTGACACTGCTAGGGCGAAACGGAGCCGGCAAGACGACCACGCTCAAGGCGATCATGGGCATCGTCCGCAAGCGCCTGGGTTCGGTTGTTTTCGATGGCAAGGAGCTCATCGGCCTTTCGATCGACCGGATCGCCCGGCATGGCGTCGCATTTTGCCCCGAGGAGCGGGCCATATTCGCCTCTCTCTCGGTCAAGGAGAATCTGTTTCTCCCGCCCTTGATCTCCAAGGCAGGCGCGATGAGCGTGGAGCGCATCTTTGCGCTCTTCCCAAACTTGCGCGAGCGTCTTTCGAGCGGCGGGGGCAAGCTGTCCGGTGGCGAACAGCAAATGCTGGCCATCGCGCGCATCTTACGGACCGGCGCGCGATTTCTGATGTTGGACGAACCGACCGAGGGCCTCGCGCCGGTCATTATCCAGCAGATTGGCCGCACCATCGCTGAGCTCAAGCGGGAGGGATTCACAATTCTGCTGGTTGAGCAGAATTTCCGCTTCGCCTCGACCCTGGCCGATCGGTTTTTCGTCATGGAGGATGGCCGCATCATTGATGCGTTCGCCAACTCGGAATTGGAGGGCAGGATGGATCGGCTGCACGAGGCGCTGGGGGTGTGATGATTCCGGTCAACCGATGGGTCCGGCCGTGAACATTTTTGGCCATGCGATCAGCATGCCGCAGCTCTATGGTCAGCTGCTGATTGGCCTCATCAACGGCTCCTTTTATGCACTGCTGAGCCTAGGGCTTGCGGTCATTTTCGGCATGCTGACGATCGTCAATTTCGCCCATGGCGCGTTCTACATGATGGGGGCCTTCGCCGCTTATTTCCTGCTTCAATATACAGGCCTCAATTATTGGTTTGCCCTTATCCTCGCGCCGCTGATTGTCGGGGCGATCGGGGCGGTCGTCGAGCGCCTGTTCCTCAAGCGGCTGGCCGGCTTCGATCCACTTTATAGCCTGCTGCTCACGTTCGGCCTCGCGCTCATCATCCAGGGGCTGTTTCAGAACTATTTCGGCGCCTCGGGCATGCCCTACGCGATCCCGAAGCAGCTGACCGGCGCCTACAATCTTGGCTTCATGTTCCTGCCCGTCTATCGCGGCTGGGTGATCGTCGCTTCGGCCGTGGTGTGCTTCGCGACCTGGGTCATCATCGAAAAGACCAAGCTCGGCGCCTATTTGCGCGCGGCGACCGAAAACCCGACCATGGTGCGCGCGTTTGGCATCAATGTGCCGCGCATGGTGACGCTTACTTACGGCTTCGGCGTTGCGCTTGCGGCCTTCGCCGGCGTGCTCGCCGCGCCAATCAACCAGGTCCGCCCCGGCATGGGCGCGGACATCATCGCCGTCGTCTTCGCAGTCGTGGTGATTGGCGGCATGGGATCGATCCTCGGTTCGATCGTGACCGGCTTTGTGCTCGGCGTCGTAGAGGGGTTGACGAAAGTGTTCTACCCGGAGGCGTCGAACACGGTGGTGTTCGTCATCATGGCGATCGTCCTTCTGATCCGGCCGACCGGCCTGTTTGGGCGGGCGGCCTGACATGGACATCGGGGCTCCCGTCGCCGCGGCGGATATGACGAGCAAGGACCGTCGCGTCAGCGCCATAGCCTTCGCGGTCATGGTCGCCTTGATCGCGATCGCGCCTTTTTTCGCCTATCCGTTCTTCATCATGCAGGCGATGTGTTTCGCGCTGTTCGCCTGCGCGTTCAATCTCCTGATCGGCTACGCGAACCTTTTGTCGCTTGGGCACGCGATGTTCTTCGGGCTCGCCAGCTACGTCTGCGCTCACGCCGCCAAAGTGTGGGGGTTGGAGCCCGTTTCGGCGATCGCGGTCGGCGTCGCCGCCTCCGCCGCCCTCGGATTCGTCACCGGAGCGCTCGCCATTCGCAGCGCCGGCATTTACTTCGCGATGGTGACTGTCGCTTTTTCCCAGATGGTGTTTTTCGTCTGCGTCGAGGCGCCGTTCACCCACGGTGAGGACGGCATCCAGGCGGTGCCGCAGGGGAAAGCGCTCGGGTTCATCGATCTGTCCAATCCTTGGATCCTTTACTGTTTCGTGGCGGTGGTGTTTCTGTTTGGCTTTCTTGTCGTGCAGCGCGCGGTCAATTCGCCCGTTTGGCGAGATTCTCAAGGCGATCCGCGAAAACGAACCACGCGCGGTCTCGCTCGGCTATCGCGCCCTGCAATACAAGCTCGCGGCTTTCGTCCTGTCGGCGGTGATCGCCGGCCTCGCCGGCGCGACCAAGGCGCTGGTCGTCCAGAACGCGTCGCTGACCGACGTCTCGTTCTCAACCTCGGGCGAAGTCGTGCTGATGACGCTGGTCGGCGGCATGGGCACATTCTATGGGCCCGTGGTCGGCGCGCTCATTGTCGTGGCGATGCAGAACTATCTCGCCCAGTTCGGCGAGTGGGTGACCGTGATCCAGGGGATCGTGTTCGTCGCCTGCGTACTGGCGTTCCGACGCGGCATTGTCGGCGAATTGGCGGCGCGGGCGAAGGTGTCGCTCTAAGTCGCTCCGAAAGTGGCCCCCCAGAAAAGCCGGAGATTGGCGCTTTCCCGGTCGTGGACTATCGTTACTGATTGATCCAAACCGGTCAGGAGTTGACGCGCATGTATATCGTCGGTGAGGAGGAGATCGAAGCGATCGCCCGGGTCATCCGGTCGGGCAAGCTGTTCCGGTACGGCGAAGACGGCCAGTGCGCGACCTTTGAGAAGCGATACGCCGCCTACCTCGGCGTCGATCATTTCGCTCTTTCGGCCAGCGGGACTTTCGCGCTGACGGCAGGTTTGACAGCCATGGGCATTGGCCCCGGCGACGAAGTCATCATTCCCGCCCACACCTATATGGCGACCGCGACGGCGGTGCTGGCGGTTGGAGCCATTCCGGTCATCGTCGATGTCGACGAGAGCATCACGATCTCCCCCAAGGCTGTTCGCGCCGCTATCGGGCCACACACGAAGGCGATCATCCCCGTCCATATGTGGGGCGCGACCTGCGACATGGACGCGATCATGGCCATCGCGCGCGAGCACAACCTTTTCGTCCTCGAAGATTGCTGCCAGGGCGTGGGCGGATCCTACAAAGGGCGGAAGCTCGGCTCGATCGGCCACGCCGGCGCTTTCAGCTTCAACTACTACAAGAACATCAGCAGCGGCGAAGGCGGCGGCATCGCCACCAGCGATCCGAAGCTCGCCGATAGGGCGCGCTGCGCCATCGACCCTTGCGGATTTTACTGGCAGGGCAAGAACGACAGCGTGCGGCCGTTCGCGGGCAATGGCGCCCGGGCTTCGGAGATCATGGGCGCGATGCTGAACGCGCAGCTCGACCGGCTCGACGGCATGATCGACAAGATGCGAAGCGAGAAGCGGCGCATCCTCGACGGCACGCGTCACCTCAGCAATCTCGGTCTTAAAGCCACGCCGCTGAACAGCCCCGAGCACGAATGCTCTACGCAAGTGATGTACCTTCTGCCGAATGAAGATTCGGCCACCCGATTCGCCGAGCTGCAGCCGAGCGTCATCGCCGGCAAAACGGGCAGACACACCTACACCCAGTGGGACTCGGTGCTCTCGCACGAAGGCGCCGCCCATCCGGCGCTCAACCCGTACAACCTTCCGCAGAACCAAGGTTTACGGAAGGACTACTCGCCGGACATGTGCGCCAGTTCGCTCGACATCCTGAACCGCACAATCATGGTGGCGACAAGCCCGCTTCATACCGACGTCGAGATCGACGACCTGATCCATAATATCGACGTGGCTGCGAGGGTCGCGCTCGAGAAAATGTCGGCTGAGACCGTTCAGCTGCGCGACGTCGCCCCTGTCGACAAGCGGAAGTTTGACAGCATCGAGCATTAGGGAACAACTTACGGTCGAGACCGCGTGCGGCTTCCTGGGAACGCCTCGTAAGGGACAACCTTTTCGTCCCCTTTCTCGAAGTCCTCGAAAATACAGTTCATTCTTATTGATTTAGATTTTCAAACACCGCGCCGGTCTTCACCTGATCGTGATCGCCCTTGACGCCGTGAGACTTTCAAGAAAAGTGGCTCGAACGGCAGGGCCAAATCAATGAACAATCCAAGGTCCACTTCGCGCCGGCCGGAATTGCTCCTCGACCTGATCGCTCTCGACCGCAAATCCCCCGAGCCGCTTCATCGACAGCTCTACCTTCGCCTGATCGAGCTGATCATGGACGGGAGTCTGCCCTTCGACGGTCGGCTTCCATCCTCACGCGCGCTGGCGGAAAAGATCCACGTCTCTCGCAATACGGTGGTGAGCGCCTACCAGCAGCTCGAAGTCGAGGGCTATGTTCAGGCGCAGCGCGGGTCTCAGACCTTTGTCGCCGCAGCGCCCAATCGATCGACGACGCATCGAATCGAGAAGGTGACAAGCGCGAAGGATCCGTTGTCCAAGCGCGGACGGCAGATGGTCTCGCAGCCGATGAATTTTTTCGGTCTCGCGCACCGACGTTCGCTTCAACCTGGACTCGCTGACGTCACGCATTTCCCGTTCGTCACGCTCCGGCGCATCATCGCCCATCGGCTTCAGGCGGGCGGCGATTACGTCTTCGGCTATCAGCACATCTCAGGCTACCCACCCCTCAAACGGGCGATTGCGCGTTACCTCGCCGCGGCGCGGGGCGTGCGTTGCGAGCCGGACCAGGTAGTGATCACCAATGGGGCCCAACCCGCCTTCGATCTTCTCGCCCGCATCCTGACCGATCCCGGAGACAGCGTCTGGATGGAGGACCCTGGCTATCCCGCGGCTCAGTCCGCGTTCGTGGCCGCCGGCGCGTCGATCATGCCTCTCCCGGTCAGCGCGGAGGGTTGGGGGCTTTCTGAGCCTCCTGAAGAGAGACTTCGGGCAATCTATGTGACGCCGTCGTGTCAAAGTCCGCTCGGCGTTACGATGCGCCTCGACCAGCGGTTGCGGCTGGCGGAGATCGCGCGAACTCAAGACGCCTGGATCATCGAGGACGACTTCGATGGCGAATACCGTTTCTCAGGGAATTCCGTACCGGCGCTGCAAGGCGTCGCGGCGGACAGCCGAACCATTTATGTCGGCACCTTTTCCAAGACGATGTTCCCTTCCTTGCGCATGGGCTATGTGATTTTGCCGCTGAACATGGTCGCGAACATCTCGCAGGCTATGTACCTCACCGGGCAATATGCGTCGGGAATTTTGCAGGCGGCTCTCGCCGACTTCATCGAGGAAGGCCACTTCACGACGCATTTGGGCCGCATGCGTCGGCTCTACCGAAAGCGGCGCGAAGACTTCATGATCGCGTGTCAGTCCGAACTCGGTGAATGGCTCGAGCCGGCGCCCACCGAATTCAGGCATTCAGTCGCTCTGGTATTGCCGTCCGGGCCTCGACGATGTCGAAATCACCCGGCGCGCGCGCGAAAACGGCGTGGTTGTGACCCCGCTTTCCCTGCACTATCGCCAAGGCCCCCCGCGCCACGGACTGATCCTCGGCTATACCGCCCTCGAACGGTCCGCGCTGCTGGCGGAACTGAAGACGCTGCGGCGGATCTTCATCGATGTTGGGACGAGACACTGAGCGAGGCTTTGCAGAGAGCCGCCATTGTGGACCGATGATAATACACGCAAGTGGCGCTATCGAACCCGCCGCGAGCCTCGATATGCTGAAGTTGTGACGGCTCGCGGCGGGGGATTTGCCGACGAGGGTCGACGCAGGCTTCGCCACATTCGCCTAGCGCAACGCGATTGGGTCGAACCAGGGCGTCATTGTGAGCCATAGGGCGTCGAAGGGCGCCCTATGGCTCCTTGCGCTGACGATTTCCGGTCAAGCGCGGGCGCCGGTCCCGGGAGATTTCTCATGAACGTGAAAACCCCAATCGAAGGCGCCAACAGTCTCACCAAGAACGCGCTCGATCACTGCATTTTTCCAATAACCACGCGCGACGATATTCAGAAATACGGCCCGATGATCATGGCTTCGGGGTCCGGGGTTAACGTCGTCGACATTCACGGCAAGACCTATCTCGACATGATGGGCTCGTCATCGCGGGCGAACTCGCTTGGCTATGGCAATGAAGAGATTGCGCGGGCCATGTATGAGCAGGCCAAGACGCTTCATTACATCGGATCGGGCCGCAACGTGACCGAGCCCATGATCAGACTGGCGACGCGCATCGCCGAGCTCGCTCCCGGCCGCCTCTCGAAGGTCATGTTCGTTAGCGGCGGCTCGGAAGCGGTCGAGACCGCCTTCAAGATCGCCAAGCAATACCATCAGGCGAACGGCAAGAAGCCGAGCGCGTACAAAATCATCTCGCGCTGGAACGCGTTTCATGGCGCGACGATGGGCGCCTTGTCGGCGACCGACTGGCTTCCCGTGCGCGAGACCATCGATCCGCGCGTTCCTGGCTACAGCTTCGTCGGCAACCCGATGTCTTATCGCAATTCGCTTGGAATGAGCGTCGAGGACTATGAGGAGTTCTGCGTCAACCATCTCGAGCGCCAGATTCAGCTCGAGAACCCGGAGCTCGTCGCAGCGTTCATCGGCGAGCCCATCATGCAGGCGAATGGCGCGCAGGTCCCGTCAAAGAACTACTGGCGTCGCGTGCGCGAGATTTGCACCAAATACAATGTTCTCATGATCGTCGATGAGATCATCACCGGCTTCGGCCGGGCGGGCCACTGGTTCGTCAGCGAACACTTCGAGATCGAGCCGGACATCATGACCAGCGCGAAAGCGCTGACTGCCGGTTATATGCCCATGGGCGCCGTCATCACACGCGACGAAATCGCCGACGCCATGCCGATCTTCCGGCATATCCATACGTTCAGCGGCCATGCGGTCGCGGCCGCGGCCGGCAACGCCGTCATCGACATCAAGACGCGAGAGAAGCTGATCCCCAAATCCCTCGAAAACGGCAAGTATCTGCAAGCCTGTCTGAAAGCGGCGATCGGCGATCATCCGATCGTTGGGCAAATTCGAGGCATGGGAAGCTGGCACGCGGTCGACTTCACCTCGGACAAAAAGACGAAAGCCGCGTTCGAAGACGATACGGTGAGGAGAATTGCGCGTCGCATGCTTGAGCTCGGCGTGATCGTGAGCGCGATCGGCACGAGCGTCGAGGTCGCTCCGCCGCTGATCGTCACGCACGACGATCTCGATCGCACCGTAGACACGTTCAAACAGGCGATCCACGACGTCGCCTCGTCGAGCGCGCGGTAAGAAACCTTCGCCTTGGAAACCCGCGACATCTCTCCGCATTGGACCTGACGATTGTCGCGCAACTGGACCTTTCTCTTCAATCGGGATAGTCGATAGTTGGCACGCGAGATGCATCAAAAGACCCCGGTTGAGGGTCCACAGGGTGGAACAGTCGATGGAAGAAGGCGCCAGTAGGATTGCCGTTGCCATTACGGCCGCGTCTGTCGCGGAACGCTTGGCTCAAGATGTCATCGCTCGCTGAACGGCGCGAACGCCCCGCGGGGCTTGCTCGATGAGCGCCGTCTCTTACCAAGGCGTCCGCAAGACTTTTGATAATTTTACGGCCCTGCACTCGCTTGATTTAAAGGTGCCGGATCGTTCCTTCATGGCGCTCCTGGGCCCGTCCGGATGCGGCAAGACAACGGCGCTGCGCATTCTCGCGGGGCTCGACATGCCGACGAAGGGACGGGTTCTGATCGGTGAGCGCGATGTGACGCAATTGCAGCCACGCGACCGCGACGTCGCCATGGTGTTTCAGAGCTACGCGCTCTATCCGCACAAGACAGTCAGGGACAACATCGGCTATCCGCTCTGGATCCGAAAAGTGACCGGCGCCGATATCGCGGCGAAAGTCAGCGAAGTCTCGACGATTCTCGAGATCGAACACCTGCTCGACCGGCGGCCGCGACAATTGTCAGGCGGACAGCGCCAGCGCGTGGCGCTGGCTCGCGCGATTGTGCGCGATCCCGCTGCCTTCTTGATGGACGAGCCATTGTCGAACCTCGACGCCCGACTTCGTCTGAGCATGCGAGGCGAACTGAAGCGCCTGTGCCACCGGCTCGGCGCGACGACATTGTATGTGACTCACGATCAGGCCGAGGCTCTCACCATGGCCGATCTCATCGCGGTGATGAACGCCGGCGAATTGCAACAGGTCGGTTCGCCGGAGGAGATTTACGAGCGGCCGGCGAACCGGTTTGTCGCCACGTTCGTCGGCAATCCGCCAATGAACGTGATCAAGGCTGTTCTCGCCGACAGCGGATTGCGAGTTGGCGGCGTCTCTGTCCCGCTCAAGCCGGAAAGACGCGCAGCCTGCGCCGCCGCCGAACTGACCGAGATGGGAATGCGCCCCGAAGATCTGAGTCTGGTCGACCCCGCAACGCCGAACGCTCTCCAATGCGAAATCTACGTCGTCGAGCCGATGGGCAATGAGACGTTGGTGGATGTGCGCGTGGGCGACGAACATCTTTCGGTGCGCGCGGGAAGAGGCTTTACAGCCCGCGTGGGCTCGAAGGTTGGAGCGAAATTCGACACCGACGACGCATGCTTTTTCGATGCGAAAGGCGTCACCGTCGTTCACCGGGTCGATAGCAGGAGGGTGGAACAATGAGCGCAACTGACGGCCGAAGAGATGGCGTAAATCGACGCAACCTGCTCAAGGGAGGCGCCGGCGCGGCGCTCCTCGCTGGCCTAGGCTCAGCGACACCGGCCAAGGCGGCCGGCAAGAAAGTCGTGATCGGCGGCTTCGTCGACGGCGCGCTTGTGCCCTTCAAAGACAAGATCATCCCGCTCGCGCAAGCGCAGGGCTTCGACATTCAGTTCCTGCAGGACGAATATGGCGTCACGCTCGAGAAATTCTTCAACGACGCGCAGAGCGGAGCCGGTCAATACGACCTCTACCTGCTCGACGATCCGTGGGTTCCGCAATTCGGCGCGGCGGAGGTGCTGGAAGACCTCGGCGCCGCCGGCATCGACGGCGCTGACAAGGACTGGGTCAAGCCCATGATCGACATGGGCTACTGGCCGCCTCAGACGGGTCCGCGGGTCAAGGGGTTCGAGACGGCGACCCCGAAACTCATCTGCGTGCCTTTTATCGGCGACATCCAGACGTTCACTTACCGCAACGACGTCTACGCCGGCGGCGCGCCGAAAACCTGGGATGAAGTGATCGAGAAGGGCAAGGCCGGGGTCGCGGCCGGCAAGATCAAGTATTCGGTCGTGTTCCCCGGTCTGTCGGGCAATCCGATCGTGACCTCCTGGCACCCGCTTCTGTTGTCGTTCGGCGGCGACTTCTTCGACGACAAGTGGAATCCCATCTTCAATTCCGAGGTCGGCAAGGCGTCGGCGGATTTCCTCGTCACCACATTGAAGCAGAACGGGCCTCCCGGAGTGGTCGAGTTCGGAAGCGATCAGCAGGGCGCCGCCATGTTGGGCGGGGATGCCGGCGCGACGATCCAGTACACGGGCAACGCCCTAGTATCGGATGATCCTGCGCAATCGAAGGAGGTTGGCAAGCTCGATTTCTCGGTCGTGCCGAAGAAGGAAAAGGCGATCGCGCAAATCGGAATTTTCATCTCCGGAATTCCCAAGACCGCGCCCAACAAGGCAAACGCCATCGAGTTCCTGAAGTGGTTCGTTACGCCCGAAATTCAGGCCAAGCTGTCGGCAGCGGGCGCCATTCCAGTCAAGCGGGGCGCATTCACGGTTCCCCCCGCCGGCAACCGCCTCATTCCGGTCACCCTTGCGCAATTTGATTCCGGAGCGATGCCGCGACCGCGGACACCGGATTGGGCCAAGGTCGAGGAGCTTGTCGGCATCCAGCTCAACAAGGCGCTCCAGGCGGGGACGGGAGGCGGCGCCGCGCTTGACGTCGCGGCCGGGCAGATCAAGGATTACCTCACCCAGGCCGGCTACTATAAGTAACGGGACGCGGCGCGCGGGTCATGAGAGCGTATAAGTGACGGAAGCGACGCGCCCCGCGGCGCCCGAGCAACTCAACGACAGGCGCGCCGCGACGCGGCGCGCGGGACGAGAACGCCGGCAAGGAGCAGGGCTGGATCTGATCCTGCCCTACCTGCTTCTCGCGCCTGCCGTTTTCACCGTGTTCGGCGTCCTCGTCTATCCGTTGTGGAACGGACTTCAGGCGAGCACCAAATTTTACCGCTATGGCCGGGCCGTGTCGGATATCGGCCTCGACAACTACCGCCGGCTGTGGAGCGACCCGGAGTTTCTGGACGCGCTCTGGGTTACGTTGCGCTTTGTGACGCTTTCGGTGGCGATCGAGACGGTTCTGGGGTTTGCGCTGGCTTTGTTCTGCGTGAGGGAATTCGCCGGCGTCCGGCTCTTGAGGACGGTCCTCATCGTGCCGATGGTGATTACGCCGGTCGTCGTCGCGATCGTATTCCGGCTCATCTACGCCAACGACGCCGGCATGCTGACCGCCCTGTCCATATCGATGGGGGGCGGTCGGGTCGAGATCCTCAGCGACCCCATCAAAGCCTTCGTCGGCCTTATCGCTCTCGATGTTTGGGAGTGGACGCCGCTCATTTTCCTCATTCTCCTGGCGGGGCTGCAATCTCTGCCGCAGGAGCCGTTCGAAGCCGCGCAAGTCGACGGCGCCGGCCCCTGGCGGACTTTTGTCGACCTGACCTTGCCGATGATGAGACCAGTGCTCGCGGTTGCGATCGTGCTCAGGACGATTGATGCATTCGGGACGTTCGATCAGGTCTTCGTCCTGACCCAGGGCGGTCCGGGAACAGCGACGAAGCTCATTTCGCTCTATGGATACGAGGTTGCGTTCAAATTCCAGCAAACTGGATATGCCGCGGCCCTGTTCGTGACCGTAGGGCTGCTAATCCTGGCCCTTGCGCTGGCCGCCGTGCGCCTGCTGCGCCGAGCGGAGGCGACTTGAGAAGTCCGTCTGCTTCGAAGGCTCGTGACGGCGGTCGTGCTCGCGATCGTTCTGCTGCCGATCTACTGGATGGTGGCGACTTCGCTCAAAACAAACAGGGAGATCAGGCAGGACGCAACTCTTTATCCGCACGCGCCGACCTTCAACAGTTACATTCTTCTTTTCAAGGACAAGGGCTTTTCGAGCTTCTTGACCAATTCGATCGTGGTGACGGCTGCATCGGTTGTCATCGCGGTCGCCTTCGGCTCTCTCGGCGCCTACGCGATCGCGCGCTTTCGTCTCCGCTTCGGGCTGGAGCGTAAGACTGGGCTGGCGCTGCTGACGCTCCGGATCGTTCCGGCGGTCGTGATCCTCGTTCCGGTCTATCTGCTCATCTTGCAGTTGAAGCTGATCGATACCTGGGCCGGGCTGATTTTGGTCTATACGGCCTTCAACATCACCTTCTGCGTCTGGATGATGGAAAGCTTCTTCCGCGAGATCCCGGTCGATCTGGAGGAAGCCGCGATGGTCGATGGCGATTCCCGGCTGACAGCGTTCATCAGGATTGCACTTCCGTTGGCGGCGCCTGGGCTAGCTGCGACGGCCATCTTCGCTGTGATTGCGACCTTCAACGAATTCCTGTTCGCTCTCGCGCTGACGGCCACCCCGCGCGCCATGACCATGCCGCGGGGCACAGGCACGCTGATTGGCCGCATCGACACGGACTGGTCCTCGATGGCGGCGGCCGGCGTCGTCGGGGCGCTCCCCATCGTCGTCTTCGCCCTTCTTGTGCAGCGCCATCTCGTGCGCGGCCTCACCATGGGCGCGGTGAAATAGGCCCGGAAAGCAGCTTGCGCTACTTCGGCGCGGCATCCCACGGCGACGGCACGCCCACGCGAATGAGCCGCGAGAACTCGGGCGACCGATCCGCCGCTTTGGCCTGGGGACTGACGCGCGCCCGCTCCATCAATTCGCTGAGCGGCATTGTCGTCACGACCGCCTGGTGGTCATAAAGGTAGCCGGGCAGAATGCCATTGACGACCAGGCGCCAATCGAACGGCAGTCCGCTCCCCGCGGCTCTGACCAGCTTGAAGACGACGGTCGCGCAGTTCGCGGTGATCGAATTGTACCATTTTGGCCGTTCGACGAGTTCCGTCGAATTCGACGACATATTCCCTCAACAGCGCGCGAGCCTGCTCGGGCGGCGTATTGAGGCGGTAAAGCCGCACGTCCTCGCCACGCACGTTCGTGCGCAGCCGGACCGTGTCGCGTTCGGTCGTGGCGAGATAGACGAGCGTGTGGTTTTTGAAGGCGTCGGCGACCGGCGAGAACTCGCCGGTCTTCTCGCGTCGAACCTCGACCGACCACGCGATGTGCTCGCCGTCCTCGAAGCCGAAGCTCATGATCACGTGGGCCATCTCCGGCCCCGCCCAATAAGCGAGAAAGAGATCGAGCGTCTTCAGCTTCGAGAGGTCATAGGAGCGCTTGCTCCACGTCTCGGTGAAGTCGGTGTCGGTCCGCCAATCGAAATCGCGAACATCGGAGAGCGTCAGAATGTCGCCCTCGATGGATCCGGTCGTCTGCCTCGCGACGTCGGGCGCCCAGTCGCCATCGAGCGGCGGCTTGATCGTGCTCCACCATGCAAGCAAGCCTCCAAAGGCGACCGCGAAGACAGCGAGTGCGATCAGGCTGCGACTGCGGCGCATGAACAGCGCCACAATCGTCGCGAGGCCAACGACGGCAAACAGAATCGCCGCGGCCCCCCGCAAGGCCTCCGGCGCCGGAAGTCGAAACCAAAGCGCGAGCGCGCTCCACGCGGTGAGCGGAGCAATGACCACGATTGCGGCGATGATTCTGAGGGCGAGCCCCGCAGCCCTCTGCAGCATGATGAACTTTGCCTCGTTCCTGCCCGCGTCGCTGCGGCTTGGGGCACGCTTAAATGACGCCAAGACCCGCGCATAGCCTTATCGCTTTACGGGGCGCGCTCGTTTGAGCCCGCGGGCAAGCAAACTCGCCTTAGATCGCGTGACGTTCCGATGGCGGTTCGAACTGAATTTTGCTAACCGTCGAAGCTCAATATTTTCCTTTGGAATCAGGCGCGTTTCATGCTTCGCGGCGCTAAGGGTTTGCTTTTGTCGCGTGGGACCGCTGTTTTGGCCCTCGGCTTCCTAGTGAGCCTGGTCGGGGCGCTGGGGAGCGCCTTCTATCTCGACCCGGCGCAGAAAAGCGAGGGCGCTGCGGCGCAGCAGATCGCGCTTGAGGCGTCGCAGGCGCAAATGCTTCGGGCCGCCACGGCCTACGACGACATCGCGGGGCATCTGGGCAGTCTCCTGTTCACAGTTTCGCTGCCACGCGACGTGACCGATGACCAGCGGGCGGCAATCGGCGATCTGATGCGGCGCGCGATGGACCATCGCCACGACGGCGTGCGCGCCTATCTTGCTGCGCTTGGTGTCGCCGGCGCGATCGACTATCCGGCGGAATCGTCGCGATATGGGTCGCTGGTCGCGGCGGAGAAAGCCAATTTCAACATTGACACTTATCGCGCAGCAAACGCTTTCGAAGGCGATCTCGCGACGCGCATGGTCAAGGCGCAGGGCGACGCCGCGATCAAGGCGATCACGCTGCAGACCGACCGGCGCGCGGCGAAGCGCGTCGCCTCCGAACGAGGGTTTAGACTGCTTGCGGTCACGATGCTGGGCTCGGCGCTTGTCTTCTTAGCCACGATCGCGGGCGCAGGACCGAAACCTCCGACGCCGCGAGCGATCGGCGCGCCGCGTCTCCTCGCCATCGCCCTGATGCGACTTAGAAGCCCGGAACGTCGCTTCATAGCGATAGAATAGCGGCGCGGACCCCTTGCAAGCCCCTGCGTTTCTCAGACTTTCGTTCTGGTCGGCAAAGCGATTCGCGATCCTCATCGGCTTCGCGCTGACCGCGCTCGGGACGCTGGGTCCACAGTTTTACCTGAGTGCGGTCGAGGATAGCAGCGCCGAGACCGATCAATTTGCGAAGTCGCTGACCGCTCGCATCGACACTTTGCGCTCCGCCCAATCGCAATATCTTTTATTCGAGCAGATGGGCGTGCTCGTTTACGCCCTCAACGCTTCCGGCCTCGCGGCAGCGGGTTCCTCGCAACACGATACATTGAGCGGCCTCTATCAGCTCGCCCTGCTCGACCGTTCGACCTCCATGCGCCAGATGATCGGCGAGCTGGCGCGGGCGAGGCAGCTCACCTATCGCGAAACCTCGGACAAGTACGGCGCGCTGATCGCGACCGCGCGCAAGGATGTATCGCTCGCTTCCTATCAGGCGGTCGACGATTTCGAAACGCAGACCATGCGGCAAGCGGACGCGCTGATGGCGAGCCTGCAGGAGTCTCTTCTCTCCGCTCAACGCACGAAAGGCGAGCTGGACTCCCTCGCGGCAAGGCGAAAGCTTCAGCTCATCGTCATCATGACGCTCGGATCAACGCTCCTCCTCGCAGCGAACCTCATGTCTGAGAAGGCCCCGCCTCAAACAGACGCCCCCGCGTCCTCCGACGAGGTCGCAGCCGCGGAGCGGCTGATCGACCTCGCGATGAGGCAATCGAAGTCGCTAGGCGAGGGAATGACAGCCGAGACGGGCGAAACGCTCACGGCGCGAGACCAAGGCCTCAGACCCTGAAGGTCAATCAACCGCCGGCGTGATTGCAGAGGCCTCGACGGTCCCGCCGAATTTGGAAGTGGTCACGGTGACCTTTTCGCCAGCCTTCACGCGCTTGATGTTGACGCCTCGAGCGAGCTTATAGGTCGAGCCGTCTTCCAAGATGATGACATGCCTCATAACGTCGACGGACTTGATTTTCCCGGTGGCCTTGTGCGTCGGTTCCGCCGCGAATGCAGTCGTAGCCGCACCGAGAATTGCCGCGCCGGCCACCACATTAAGCACCATACCCATCGACACGACCTCTTTTTCCGTAAGCGTCCGCTTGCGGCCCTCAAACACTCAACTCATGGCAGACTAATGGCGCCCCATTAATTTTCTAGAGCGCATAGCTGCTCGACAGGCAGCCGAAACCGGGCGGACGACAAAGCATTGCAGAAAATCAGAAATCAGGATAAGCTCGCCCTATGAACAACTCTGCGCTTTGGCGCGCCAAGACCATAAGCTCCCCAGCAGAACTGCTAACGTCAGAGGAAAAACGGCGACGAAAAACTTTTCGCGATTTGTTCCGCGTAACCCATTGAAAAGTCTCGATTCTGACGAGAGAATCCAAGGAAATCCAAGGAAATCCAACACGTCTTAGCAGGGGTTTTCGAGCAAAAACGGTGAGGGTCCAAGACAATCCAAACCGGTCGAGCGGACCAAGGTCACGGCTCGCTGACCAGAAGGGCCGAACCGCCTCATCAAAGCGCCACGGAAGTTAAAGGGCCGCGCGGGGATCAGCCTTCGCTCTGGTGGCCGCCGGACAGCGGCACGAACGGAATGACCTTGCCGCCGAAAATGTCGGAGCGCGCGACCGAAGGGGCACCGTCCGCGCCGACTTTCTTGACCACCTTGAGGATATGCTGCGCGCCTGGCGGACCCACGGGAATGACCATGATTCCCGTCGGCTTCAATTGCTGCAGGAGCGGCGGGGGAATGTGGTCGATGCCGCAGGTGACGATGATCTTGTCGAACGGCGCCGCCTCCTCCCAGCCGTTGTAGCCGTCGCTATTTTGGGTCGTGATCGCGGAATATTCCTTATAACCCGCGCCGATCAGGCGGTCGTAGACGCCTCGCGTGCGCTGGGCGAGCTCCGGAATGATCTCGATCGAATGGACGTGAGACGTGAGATAGGTGAGTAGCGCGGACTGAAAGCCGGAGCCGGTGCCGATCTCGAGCACCTTGTCGCTTGAGCGAATGTCGAGCGCGCTGGTCATGCGGCCCATCGTGCCCGGCGGCGTGATGGTCACGCCGAAACCAATGTCGAGATAATGCCCGACATAGGCGTTCTCCTTGTCTTCCGGCAGGCAAAACTCCTGCCGCGGCGTCATCAAGAAGGCGCGCTTGTCGGCTGGCGTCCAAAGGTCGTTGAAGCTGAGCAGCACTTGGTAGCGGTCCCAGCGCCGCTCAAGATATTCCGGCTGCTCCGCCGGACGATTGGCCGTCATCCAGGCGACAAATGCGGCCTTGGTCGAAAGCGGGGCCCCTTCGGCGGCCAGGGTGACGGCTGGCGTGGAGGCGGCGACGGCCGCGGCCGCGCCAAGGAGAAATTCACGTCTGAGCATCGAGGCTCCTTCAATCAAGCGTCTCAAGGATTCGGGCGGTGTCTAACACAAATCGTCCGGAATCGGGGCAAGCCCCGCCGATCGCCGGAAAACGGGACGGCGCCTAGCGCTTAAGCCGAGCCGCGAGGAAGCCGCGTAGCTCAGTCCAGGATCGCGAAGCAGCGTTGCGGTCGTAGGCCAGTAGCATTCCCACGACTTTTGTCCCCGTGGCGAACTCAGGCAGGTCAAAGGCATGGGCCGCGCCCGGGTAGACGACGAACTTCACCATGCTGGACGCCTGCCGCTTCGCCAGCGCGGCGCAGTCCGCCGCGGGGGTCACCTCGTCATTCGCGCCAACGAGAATTAGAGTCGGGATGCCGAGCGCCGCGCCGGCCAGATTGGCGCAGGGGGGATAGAAGGCGGCAGCCGCCTTGAAACCGGCCGCGCCGCCGGCAGCGATCTTGAGCGCCGTGTCGCCGCCTTGGGAAAACCCAACGACCGCGATTTTGTCAGGATCGACATAGGAAAGACGGCGGAGATAGGCGAGAGCGCCATCGGCGTCGGGCAGGGCTTGCTTGAAGTCGACGGCGCACGTCTCCTTGAGGCCACGTGTTGCAAAATCGTCGACGAACAAGGCGACATAGCCCCAAGCCGCGATCCGCGCGCCGATCGAAGTTCGTTCAGCCGGCAGGCCGAGACAGGTGTGCAGAAGAACGACGGCCGGGAGCGGACCCGCTCCCTTCGGCCTCGTCAGATAACCTTGGATCGGGTCGCCCGGCCCAGCACTGGCGAAATTCACCCGTTCGTCCGCCTCGGCGGGAACGAGGGCGGCCAGGAACGCGAATAAAGCCGCAGCAGCGAGCCGAGTGGAACCGAAACCGCGCAAGGCGCTCCTCTTGAGCCGCGAAAGTTGGGCAGTGGGGCATCGGCGAGCACTCGTCAAGCCGCCCAATCCCGACGGCACGATCGATGTGCAGGTTTGGGCGCGAGGGCGTTTCCCTCCAAGCGGAATTCGGCTAAGAGCATGAGACGATGCGCCCGTAGCTCAGCTGGATAGAGCGCTGCCCTCCGAAGGCAGAGGTCAGAGGTTCGAATCCTGTCGGGCGCGCCAATATTATCATTGGTTTAGAAGAGGAAGACGGCGACGCGTTGGAAGGCGAGCCAGCGTATAGCCAGCAAGGGAGAGCCAGCAAGCGAAGAGGGTGCCGATTGTCTCGCTCTCTGACGTGCCCCACCGCACCCAATGACGTGGCCGGCCCGAAGGGCACTCGGCCTGTAAGGGGGGGTGGGGGGCCGCTCCTAATCATCGATTGCGGCCTTAACGCCACTCCAAAATACGCGCTGTACGGCGTATGCATTATTAACATAATGCATACGTGTAATAACTCAACGCGCTCGGCTAGCCGACGCTTCAGAAATGCCGGCAGGCCGCCCCGGTGGTACCTTAAGTCGCAAAGCGGACCCCCGAAGTCGGCGGGAGGGGGACGCAGCGTATAGCCGGGGGAGGTCGAGGTTCCAGACCGAGCCCTCCCCCCACAGCTAACAGCTTATATCCGACCCCGAAAAGGGCATCGGCCTCTGCAGCGGCGACCCCCGCGGGTTTGGTCGGGCTCGAAACACTGGCTGACTCTCGCTACGATAGGGTTCCAACGCGCGCTCTCGGCTGTTGGATACGTCAGTTCGACAGCGCTGAACTTACCGTTTGCAAAGGCCGTATTGTTGTAGAAAGTCTGGTCGCCGCTCGTACCCGAGATTACATAGAAATCATTTCGGACAAGCGAGTAGGTAATTTTTCCGGCGCCCTCCGCGAAGCGCTTTTTGTCCTCGTTCGCGGACTCGGCCAGCGTCGAGCCCATCGCGTTCCAAGATCCCCACGCGGCAAGCCTCCCGCCATCGAACCCGATGAACGTTCGACCACCATTATTGTCCGGCGCAACCCCAGGATGGAGAAGGTCGGAGGGATAGCAAACGGAAAATCCAAACCGCTCGTTGGTGTAGGTTTTCCAGTTGTGGCTGTCCTGCGCCGGGAAGCTGGGCAAGACGCCTGCCAGCAAGACGGCTGCCGCGATCAGAACCGAAACCCAGGCGTTCGCGCGTCGCCCCCGAGTTGACTGATAAGGAAGGCCTTTTGAGCCTGCGAGAGCTCTGACTAACCGGCAACGAATAGCCTCCTATGCGACAGAACGATCACTAGTCGGCTCTCGATCGGATAACATTGGGTGCTGGTCCGCCTCTGTCGCGACCGTGATCCCCAGCAGGCGACGAAGGTGGGTCAACTCGGGGCAGGGCGACTTGGAACAGAGCCTTGGCCCGTTCACGTCGAGCGTTGCATAAGGCGCGGCGGCGGACAGCACCGAGCGCATCGCGTGGAAGCCGAGCGCGCGGTAGGCTTCAAACTGCTCCTCGCCAAAGAATTGGTCGCCTGTAGACTCGTGCGGGAACGCTGGATACCGACGCTTGTAGTCGAGAATGTAATCGTTTTCGTCACCTGTCAGGGACGACTTGAGGTAAAGAATGAGGCCCTTCTCGCCGCCATCATAATCGATGACACCGAGGGCTGCGTGGGCTCCGGGTGTTGGAGATCCGGCGGGGATAGGCCCTTTGGCGAAGTCGGACTCAAGTCTCTTCGCATGGTCTCGTATCAGCTCCCACGGCAGCTCGATCCGGATGCCCAGATCGATGCGCGCAAACCGTTCGGCGTCCATGAGCGCGGGAAAAGCGAAGTCGGGATCCTGTTCCGCATCCACGACGATGATAAGCTTGCAGCGGCGCTTCAACAGTTGGTAGAGGCCGAGATTGTCGATGTGCCCGCCATCGGTCAGGTAGACCTTGTTGCTCTTTTCGTTGAGCCAGCCCATTGCTTCGGCGAGAAGGTAGACCTCCGACTTGTCGAAGCGCACGCGCTGGTTCAGCTTTCGCGGATTGTCCATCCAGTACCCGAGCCTCAGATTGAGTAGCGCCAAGGTCGGCGTAAGAGGCCGGATCGACTGGCGCCCCATATTCGATGAGAGCGCCGCTCCGGATATGGCGAGCGCCGTGGCAAGGTCCAGCGCAGGATCGGCTTCCTCCATCCGCTCCGAGCGGACGTAACATGTCGCGTCGCTGCCGACGAAGTGCGGCGTGAAGGTGAAGAACTCCGCGTTTCGACCGCGCATGTTGAGCCAGCCGGATCCCTCGATATTGAGCGCGGCGTTGACGATCGGATAGGGGCCGTGCCCGCGCTTAAGTCCACTCAGAGGAAGAGGAGTGGGTGGATTGGGGTCGGCCGCTTCGACAAGGCGGCCCTCATCGTCCTGGCTCAGCAGCGTCGCATCAAACAGGAACGCGGAGCTAATGCGGTCGCGATAGAGGCGATGGATTGAATTTGCGTTCCCCGAGAGGAACCAGGTGAGGAACCAGAGCGCCCCACCAAAGGTGGCGTAGAGAAGCGCGGGAATGTCAGTCGATGTCGGCGGCGCAACGAGGATCTCTCTGAGGCCGTAGACAATAAGCGCCGCCAACAGGATCTGGGACGCCCAGAAAGCCCAGCCGAATCGGCTGAAGCGATGAGCTCGGTTTGGGGTGACGATCGCCGCCAGAAGCGCGAGGAGCGCGACAACAATGGGCGCGATCGCGATAGCCCCGAGCTTCGTCACGCTCAGGTTGAAGACATTCGCGAGCCATACGGGCGGCGCTCCGCCTGCGTCGCGCGGGAGGCCCGATACGACAAAGCCGACATAGGTGCCGTATATCACGACTGGCAGCACAAGGGCTGCCGCGTAGAGAACCGCCTTGGCAAGGAGCGACCGAGCATAGCCCGTCCAGCTCCAGTCGGATTCGGCCGACTTGAGCACGCCTCCAAGGTAGCGGGCGAAGAATGTCACGGCCGTCGACAAGCCGCCTAGAACGGGAACGATCGTGGCCCAGTATTTTCCGATATCAGTATACCCGCCCTTCGCGTCGATCACGGCGCGGACAATCACGCCTTGAAGCTCAAGTAGGCCGCATACGACAAGCGCAACGACCAGCCACCGAACGGAGAAAGCTCCAGAACCTTGCCACTCCGGTTTCATCTTTCGGACATCGGCCCAGGTGCGGCGAAGCGCCCAGATTGTGAGGACGGTCGCGGTGATAAGCGCCACAAGGCCTGTCCCCACGAAGCGGCCCGCCCATATCTCATTGCAAAGCCAGCCGAGCCAATCGTTAGGCGCGGAAGATTGGGAGCGCACGGCGACGGCTACGGTGGCGCCCGCCAGCAAAAGAACGAGAGCGGAAATCATCAAGATGTTGGCCGTCCATCCGCGCATCAGCACAGCGAGGTCGAGGAGCCAATCCTTCCGTCTGGGCACAAGATAGTTCGAGAAATTGCGAAGATATTGGACCGCCAGCGTGTCGCGCATCGTGTCGGGAGGAGTGTCGTCCACCAACCGTGGAGCATCGGCGCGACGACCGGATTGCGCCCCGCCGAACGCAAAATGCGCGTTTCGCTGCATGTTTGCGCTCATCGCCCCGCCGACGAACCCGCCGCCCGATACGGTGGAGAGATAGTCGACCTGGTTCAAAGCGCCGGCCGCGTTAATCGCCTGCAACGCGCCGAGGCAGAAGGCAGCCGACCTCACGCCGCCGCCGGAAAGCGCGAGGCCTGCCAAGTCTACAGGAGCGCCATCGTCGGCAAACGCACGCCCGTGCCGCGAATGACGGCGCTTCCGACGCTCGATGATTTCCTGATACTCCTCTCGAAGAGTTTCGCCGAATGACACGGCTGCGCCGTCGGGTGCTTTGTCCCGCTGTTCAGGATGACTATGCTTTCCCGATGGCGTCTGTTTCCTGACATCAGATGACTGCAAGTCCATTGTGGAATCCGCTTCGACAAATGCGGTGGAGCGCGCGGCGGAAATCGGACATGACTTTTCGCGGGAGCGCGCGACAATAAAGACAGGCTCAGGCGCTTCGATCGAAGCGCCTGAGGCCCTAACGCGCGAGATTCGCGGCGGTCTGGTGATCCTTCGTACGCGCGTCGATGATGCGGTTGCTGAAGAGGTGGATCAGCAAGCCAATTCCGACCGCCGCCGCAGAGCCTCCAAATCCAGGGATAAGACTTCCCGCCAGCGTGGCCGCGCCTTCGGCAACCGACTGCCAATTGCTGCCGTTGTGGAACAAGCCTGGAAGCATGTCTATGACAGTATCGATCGGTTTGCCCGGAGCCGATTGAGTGGCAGCGGTGGCGGCGCCGTGAAGTGATGCAATCGTATTTTGAAGGTCGTGCGCGGCCTTCGTCGTGCTCTGCAAGTCCAAATTCTTTCCGCTTACGATTTTGGCGAGTCCGGTTAAACCCGCGAGGACCTGATCGATCTGAGTGCCAGCGGTCGTGACCGTCTTGTCGCCCAATCCCCCTTGCGCCGCGGCCGCTGGAGCGGCGGCCAAGTGATTATATCCATTGACGAAAATACTATTGATCATCCCGACCGTACCGACGATGCTCGAAACCAAGCCGGTGAGCTTGACGTTGTCGGCTTGGTTGACGACGACCGACCCATCTGCGGCAAGGTCGGACGCGTTCGCACCGGTCCGTTCCGGATCGAGCCGTCGGCGCCGTCCGGCCGCCAAAGCTTTACGTGTGGGCGCGTCGGTTTGGCCTGTGCCCACCAGTCCATTGTCAGCCTGAAAGGTGACGAGGGCGCCCCGGGTCAGCGTGCCGAAGATTCCGTCGATTTTTCCTACCGGGTAGCCGAGCGCCACGAGCCGCTGTTGCAGGTCGCGCACCGCTTCGCCTTCGGCGCCGATTGTGAGGTCCTCGTCCGAGGGGAGGAGTGGGCCGTTTCCAATCCAGTCGTCGCCAAGGCGCGGGGCCGAGAGAATCCGGTCATATTGGTAGAGATTGTTGCTCTGCATCAGATTGCGAAGCTTGGATCCATAATTGGGATCGGTTGCATAGCGGCGAGTAAGAGCGTCCGCAAAAGCATCCGGATCATCCTTGTGAACCATGACGGGAGCGTAGACATGGGCCTTCGCGAGCAGCGCTCCGTGCGCGTCAAACGCCTCGGCGAGCGACGAGAACTTCCGGAACCGCGCCGTGATGGCGATCGTTTCTCCATGCAGAACTTCGTGGGTGGGCGCGCCGACCGAGGGCTGTCCGGCCGCGGCCTTCATGCCGAACGGATTGTTTGAACCCGGGCCGCCGGGCATCTTTCGACCCCAGTCCGACTCGAGAATGAATTGCGCCAGCGTCACGGAAGCGGGCACCTCCCACTTCTGTTGAGAGGCCTGAGCGGCTGCGATTACTTCAGATGAAAGAGTGGACACTGACAATCTCCTTGTTGCGAATATGACTTCAGTGTCATTCGCGACATCGCCGGTTGATTTGTCGACGGTGGTCGTCTCGACTTGGCCGTCCCGAATGCGCGCCCAGTCGACTCCTTGCGCCAACTCCGCGGGGGTGACGTCGAGCTGGAAATGCATGCAGTCCTTACAGGTCTGAAAATTGCCTCCCCAGGCAAAAACGCCCTTGCCTTCGTTGGTCACGATCGCGAGCACGTCATCGATCATCACGCGGGTGAGATCGGTGTCGGCGCGGTCGTGCCGCACGTCTATGGCTCTGTCCTTCTGGGTGGCGGCCGTAGAGAATTGGACAGGGCGGCGGTTCGGCGTCTTGAGGTAAGGGTTTGTCTGCCAGTTCACGTCGACCGCAATCCCGTAAGAATGCAGGCTCGGCTGGCTGCCCCCGGTTATCTTGCGGCAGACATAGCCTCCGGTGTCCTGCTCGCGAATCGTGTACCCGTGCCCGAGCAAAACCGCTGCCAGCGCCTTCCAAGCTTCCGTGGTCGACTCCGCCACAGAGATCCGCGTAGGCCCGAACGCGACCTGGACCATCTTCGATTCGTCGCACCGAAAATCGCGCCAATGTTCTCGCGTTTTTTGGGTTGTATAGCCCACCAATAATTCTCCAAGAATTAGTATTAATCAATAATAGTTTTAGTTACGTTGGATAAACTTGATATTTTATTTATTAACAAATACTTATATAACTATTACGATGGAGGAACGTAGTGAACTATACATTTGCAACTCTCGGCGATCGATCACGAACCGCCGATGGGTCTCCGTCGCGACGCACCTAAACACAATTGCGATCAAAAAAATGTGATCGACGTCACAGGTAGCGTCCACGGACGTGGTGTAAAATCCGGCGGAGACAGACTGCCACTGAATGAGCTTCTACAGAAGGCCGGCGAGGGTGACTTTCTGCGTGCTGTGGCGGAGATCTACTTGGCGCGCCAGCACGACTGCGACGCCTGCGCGCTCAAGCCAAAGTGCTGCCAAACGCACCGGCACGCAAGATCACGCGCTCCATTCACGAAGCCGCTCGCGACAAGGCCGTGCGATCGCAAAGACCGAGGCCTACGCTGTCTCACGCCGGGAGCGAAAGAAGGTCGAGATGCTGTTCGCTGATCTGAAGCGCATCCTCAGGCTCGACCGATTGCGCCTCCGCGGGCCCAGCGGAGCCAAAGATGAGTTCCTATTGGCGGCCACCGCCCAAAACCTGAGGAAACTGGCGAGGCTCATCCCCCTTCCGACGCTCGTATTCGCCACATGAGGCGAAGGGCTCAAATCGGCCGCCCTGATCGTCGTCGCAACCGCTATCCGCTCGAAAGCGTTAAATCTAGAGCTAAGTGTTTGATTTCATTTGTGGTGGGCCGGGCAGGACTCGAACCTGCAACCAGACCGTTATGAGCGGCCGGCTCTAACCATTGAGCTACCGGCCCATCCGGGCGCGCCTTGCGAGGGGTAAAGCGCAAAACGCGCGCGGTGGCAATGAGATCTCGCGTGAGCCGGCCGATCCCGCGCGCGCCCATCCATTCAAGGCTGCCGAGTCATGGACGAGAACGCAAATCGCCGAGCGCTCCTTACAGCTTTGGTTTCGCGTGGCCTTGGCGGAAACCGGCCGCTTCTTTGGCGCCCCCCGCTAGCTTACCCCCGCCTCGCCACCGGCCGCTGAGCGGCCGTGGGCGCCTCCTCAAAGCCAACGGCGCGCTCGACAATATAAAGCGGCCGGCCCTTCGCCTCGGCATAAATGCGCCCGACATAGAGCCCGATCACGCCCGTCATCAGCATGTTGGCGCCGCCAAGCGCGGCGATGATGACAATCGTCGAACTCCAGCCCCGCTCGAGGCTAGGGTCGCCGAACAGCCACCGCCCGATTACGCTCAATCCATAGATGAACGCGAGCGCGGACACTGCGGCGCCGGCCCACAGCGCGAGGCGAAGCGGCGCATCGGAGAACGAGATGATTCCGTTCGCCGCGAGGCCAATCATCTTGTGAAGCGAATACTTGCTCTCTCCCGCGGCGCGCGGCGGGCGATCGAAGGTCACCGTTCCCTGGCGGAACCCTATCCAGGCGAACATGCCGCGCACGAACCGGTCGCGCTCGGGCATGGCGAGAAAGCAGTCGAGCGCCCGGCGATCGACCAGCCGGAAATCGCCCGCGTTACGCGGCGTCGAGACGTCGCCGAGCCTCCCCATGAGGCGATAGAAGAGGTCGGCCGTCGCGCGCTTGAACCGGCTTTCCCCTTGACGGGAGGCGCGCTCGGCCGAGACGACGTCGTAGCCCTGCTTCCATTTGGCGATCATCTCCAAGACGACCTCGGGCGGGTCCTGCAGATCCGCGTCCATCACGATGACCGCGCGGCCAGCGGCGTGATCGAGCCCGACGGTGATCGCGATCTGGTGACCGAAATTGCGTGACAGCTTGATCAGTCGATAGCGCTTGTCGGCGCGCGCTTTGGCCTCGATCACGATCGCGCTCGTGTCTCGAGATCCGTCATCGACCACGATAATTTCCGCTGGCGCGTCGAATGCTTCGAGCAGAACGTCGAGGCGCTTGAGCAGGACCGGTATGACGGCCTCCTCGTTGAAGATCGGCACCACGAGGGAATAAGTCGGCGGCATTGGGGACGGCCTTGTCCGGAGACCAAAGTCCAGACATTGTCTGGCAAAGGCCTAAACAAAGGCTTTGCGGCGCTCGGGTCGCGTCGAGCCGCTACTCCGGCAACACTTTGTCTGATAGATAGTTAAGATGCGTTAACCGGCGCTTGCTCGGAGTTGGCCATGGAATACGACAACATGCCGTCCTCCTCGAATATCGAGGATCGGCGGGGACAACGTGGCGGGGCGGTGGGCGCCGGCGGGCTCGGAATCGGCGCAATCGTCGTCATTTTCGCCATCAGTTATTTCACCGGTATCTCGCCTCAAGTGCTCATGAGCGGGGCCGAAATGATCGGTGTTGGACAACAGAGCGCCCCGCCGCCGACAAGCGCGCCTGCCGACCCGAACGACCCAATGCGCGCTTTTCTCTCCAAGGTCGTCGGCAGCACGGAGGCGGTCTGGGCGGAAGTGCTGCCGGCGCAGGCGCACGTGCAATACCAGCCTGCGCCGCTGGTCATCTATGACGGAGCGACCCGATCGGGATGCGGCGGAGCCCAATCGGCGATGGGCCCGTTCTACTGCCCGATCGACAAGAAGGTTTATCTGGACACCTCGTTCTTCCGCGACATGAAAAACAAGTACGGCGGCGGCGGCGATTTCGCTTACGCTTACGTGGTCGCGCACGAGATCGGTCATCACGTCCAGGACGAGCTCGGAATTCTCGACAAGGTCGACAACATGAAGCAGCGGGTGAGCCAGACCCAGGCCAACGCGCTGTCCGTCAGGGTCGAACTGCAGGCCGATTGCCTGGCCGGCGTGTGGGCCAACCACGCGAACGACAAATGGAAGATCCTCCAACCCGGCGACGTTGAGAAGGCGCTGGCGACGGCGCAAGCGATCGGCGACGACCGGCTTCAGACGGCAGCCCGCGGCTACGCAGTGCCTGACAGCTTCACCCACGGCTCGTCGGCGCAGCGCCAGAAATGGCTGACGGCCGGCCTCAAGAGCGGCGATATCAACGACTGCGACACGTTCTCGAACTGAGCGGAGCGTTCGCCCCACAGCTCCCCGGAAACCCATCGCCCATCGTTCATGGAGGGCGAGGTCGGCCACGTTGCTCCCTCCGAATTGGCCGCTCGACCCTTGACGCGACGGGGTGGTGGGCCTATCTCATGTTCATGATTTGTTCCATATCTCCGTTGCGGAACACGACCATGAACCAGACCCTGACTCGCGCCGTCGACCCGCGTCATCGCCCAGAGGCGATCGCCGAACGCATCCTGCCCGCCGATCTCAGGCGCGGTCGCGGCGCGGCGACCAACGCCACCGGCCGTTTCGAACTCCAGAAGCGCGAGGATTTCGACGACGGCTGGACGCGCGACGAAGCGCCGGAGCCATTGGCGACCGAGGTCACGTGGGAAAAGCCCAAGGCCATCATCACACGCAACCAGTCGCCTGACATTGGGTTCGATCGGTCTATCAACCCCTATCGCGGCTGCGAGCACGGCTGCTTTTACTGCTACGCCCGACCGACCCATACCTATATGGGGCTCTCGGCCGGGCTCGATTTCGAAACCAAGCTGTTCGCGAAGGAAGGCGCCGCCGAACTTCTGACGCGCGAGCTGGCGTCTCCCAAGTATCGGCCGGCGCCGATCGCTTTCGGCGCCAATACCGACCCCTATCAGCCGATCGAACGGCAATATCGCATCACCCGGTCGCTGATCGAGACGCTTGCTCGCGCCCGCCACCCGCTCACCATCGTCACCAAATCGAACCTCGTTCTGCGGGATCTCGACCTTCTGGCGCCGATGGCGCGCGACAATTTGGTCAAGGTCTTTGTCTCGGTGACCACGCTCGATCGCGGGCTCGCTCGCCAGATGGAGCCGCGCGCGCCGACGCCGCAGAAGAGGCTCGAGGCGATCGAGGCGCTCAACGACGCCGGCGTGCCGGCGGGCGTGATGGCGGCGCCGGTCATTCCCGCGATCAATGACGAGGAATTGGAGACGATCCTGACCCGCGCCTATTCGGCCGGCGCCCGTGAGGGAAGCTATGTCGTGCTTCGGCTGCCGAACGAATTGCGCGACATGTTCCGCGAATGGCTGCAGGTCCACTATCCCGACCGGCTCAAGCGCGCGGTGTCGCTGATGCAATCGATGCGCGAGGGCAAGGACTATGAGGCCCAGTGGGGCCGGCGCATGGCGGGCTCAGGCCCCTACGCCTGGATGATCGGGCGTAGGTTCGAGATGGCCGCACGCCGACTCGGCTTCCGCGAGACGTCGCGGGAGCTGCGCACTGACCTGTTCCGCAAGCCGGCCGTCACGCCGAGCAACGCAGGCGCGCAGCTCAGCCTGTTCTGACGAGGCGGGCTTCCTGCCCGGCCGGCTTCGGTCCCGGCCGCGATGGCGGCCGGTCGCGCCCGGGCAGGTCGCCCGGATCGTCGAGCCGGCAGCTTCCAGCGCGAGGTGACGGCGGACTGAAAGCGTCGCGGCGCCGCTCGCGCGCCCGCCGTGCGAGAAGTTCGGTCGGATCGCGGTCAAGCGGCAGCGCCGAGGCGTCGCGCACGTCGCTTGGGTTGAGGCCGATATCGGCCAGCTCGCGGCGATCCATACTGGCCAGCGCCTTCAGCGTCGCTCGCGCGGCGGCGACGCGGAACGGCCAAGCCGCCGCCTGTCTCGCTCCAGCGCCGATTGTTCGCCATATACGGCTTTCGGGAATCATGGGTTCAGGTCCTTTCTTGCCTTAAGATCGGACTGCGAGGGCTTGCGGCGCCAGAGACAGTTCAATACACTGACGCCAAACTGTACCAATCCACTGACTGTACAGTTCGGGTGCTATTCATGGACGATCGGCCCGCTTCACGCGTCGAGACGACTGCGGCGTTCATTCGCGGCCGCATAGCGAACCGCGCGCTCGCGCGAGGCGCCCGGCTCCCCTCGGTGCGTGAGCTTGCCGTGAAGCTCGAAGTCTCGAAATCGACGGTCGTCGAGGCTTACGACCGGCTCGCGGCCGAAGGCGCCGTTGTCGCCCGGCGCGGCTCGGGATTTTTCGTCGCGGGCGCCGCGCGCCCGCTTACGCTCTCAGCCTCCCACCCGCCGCCGGAGCCCGCCATCGATCCATCGTGGATCAATCGGCACGCTATGGTCGGTTCGCCCGATTTCCTCTGTCCCGGCGCAGGCTGGCTGCCCGATTCCTGGGTGCTCGACCTCGGCGTTCAGCGGGCGTTGCGCCTCGCCGCGCGCGAGGATCCTGAACGCCGGCGCCAGTATGACGAGCCGCTCGGCTATGCGCCGTTGCGGCAGTTGTTCTCCGTGCGCCTTGCCGAGCGCGCCGTGCTGGCGGATGCGGATCAGATTATCGTGACGGACTCCTGTTCGCAGGCGCTCGATCTTGTCTGCCGCTTTCTGCTCAGTCCGAACGACACGGTGGTCGTCGACGATCCCTGCTATTTCAATTTCCATTCGCTCCTGCGCGCCAATCGCGCTCAGAGCGTCACCGTCCCGATGACTCCCGACGGCCCCGACGTGGCCGAGCTCGAGCGCGTGTTCGCCGAACATCGTCCGCGTCTCTATCTCACCGGCGGAGGCTTGCAGAATCCGACAGGGGTGACGCCCTCGGCGGCGACCGTCCATCGGGTGCTGAGACTGGCCGAGGAGCACGACGTTCTCATCCTCGAGGACGACACGTTCGCAGACTTCGAGGCCGAGCCTTCGACGAGGCTTGCCGCGCTCGACGGCCTGCGCCGGGTGGTGCAGGTCGGCAGCGCGACCAAGGCGGTCGGCGCGGCCATGCGCTGCGGCTATATCGCCGCGCGGGAGGACTGGATCGCGCAGCTCGTCGATCTGAAGCTGGCGACGACCATGGGCAACAGCGCGACGGGAGCCCACATTCTGCATCGGGTGCTGACGGAAAGCGGATATCGGCGCCATCTCGACGGCTTGCGGCGAAAGCTCGCCGACTCCATGGGGCGGACGTTGCAGAATCTGCGCGCGCACGGCCTCGTCCCCTGGATCGAGCCGCGCGCCGGCATCTACGTGTGGGCGCGCTTGCCGGACGGCGTCAGCGCCGCCGACGTCGCCCGCCACGCGCTGACGAGGAAGGTGATGTTCGCGCCGGGCCCAGCCTTCAGCGCCTCCGACGAGGCGCGCGGCTGTCTGCGCTTCAATGTCGCCCGCTGCGGCGAGCCGCGCGTCTACGAGGTCCTCGACGAAGCCATCGCCGCCGCTCCCCGCCGCGAGTCCGCCCCGGCTTCGAATGCCGCGTTTTAAGCTTATCCTCGAATATGACGGCACGCCGTTCGTCGGCTGGCAACGGCAGGAGAACGGCCTCTCGGTGCAGGAAGTTCTGGAGAGCGCTCTGTTCGCGATGACCGGCGCGCGCGTGACCGCTCACGGCGCCGGGCGCACGGACGCCGGCGTGCATGCGCGGGGCCAGGTCGCGCATGTCGACCTTGAGCGCGACTGGTCCCCGTTCCGCCTCAGCGAGGGGCTCAACGCGCTCGTTCAACCCCATCCTGTGGCGGTGCTCGGCGCCGAGCGCGTGAGCCCCGATTTCGACGCGCGCCACAGCGCGACCGCTCGCCACTATCTCTATCGCGTCGTCAATCGCCGCGCGCCTCTCACCTTCGAGCGCGGCTCAGCCTGGCGGTTGAAGCCGCGCCTCGACGCCGAGGCGATGCACGCGGCGGCGCGTGTGCTCATCGGCCGGCACGATTTCTCCACCTTTCGCGATTCGCAATGCCAGGCGAACTCGCCGATCCGCACGCTCGACCGGCTCGACGTCAGGCGCGAGGGCGACGACATTCTCTTCGAGGCGAGCGCCCGCTCATTCCTGCATCGGCAGGTGCGCTCGATGGTGGGCACGCTGGTCGAGGTCGGCGCCGGCCGCTGGAGCGCAGGCGAATTCAAGGCGGCGTTCGAGGCCGCCGACCGCAGCCGCTGCGGCCCGGTCGCCCCGCCTCACGGCCTCTATCTGGTCCGCGTCGACTATGCCGAGCCTTTGAGCGAAATAAAGCTCGAGCGCGCGCTCATAGATGCGCGACAGCGCTTCGAGATCGTCGACCGCGACGCGCTCGTTGACGGCGTGAATCGTCGCGTTGACGAGGCCGAGCTCGACCACCGGACAGGCGTTCTTGATGAAGCGCGCGTCCGAAGTCCCCCCGCCGGTCGAGAGCGAAGGCTTCCGCCCGGTCACGTCCTGAACCGCTTCGGCGACGAGATCGGTGAACGGTCCCGGGCTTGGTGAGGAAAGCGCTTGCGTTGCTGGGCTCGAAGGTCAGCGTCGCGCGTCCGCCTCCGTCTGCCGCCGCCACCCGGCGCTTGATCTCCGCGGCGAGCGAATCGTGCGTCCAAAGATCGTTGAAGCGGACGTTGAACTTGAGGCGCACTTCGCCGGGAATGACGTTGAACGCCGGATTGCCGACGTCGACGGAGACCACTTCGAGGTTCGTCGGCTCGAAGTCGGCGTTTCCCTGATCGAGCGGCGGCGAGAGCAGCGCCGTCAATATGGGCGCGAGCGAAGGAATCGGATTGTCGGCGATATGCGGGTAAGCCGCGTGGCCCTGCCGGCCGCTGATGGTGAGCCGTCCGTTGAGCGAGCCGCGCCGGCCGTGCTTGATCGTGTCGGCGACCGTCTCGACGGAGGTCGATTCGCCCAGGATGCAATGGTCGAACGTCTCCCCCTTGGCGAGCGCCCAGTCGACAAGCTTGACCGTGCCGTTGATCGCGGGGCCTTCTTCGTCGCCGGTGATGAGGAAGCTGATTGAGCCTTCGAACGCCCCCTTGGCGATGAAGCGCAAGGCGGCGGCGACGGAGGCGGCGACGCCGCCCTTCATGTCGCAGGCGCCGCGGCCCCAGAGCTCGCCATCGGCGATTTCGCCCGAGAACGGGTCGAACCGCCAGCCGCTTATATCGCCGGGCGGCACCACGTCGGTGTGGCCGGCGAAGGCGAGATTGGGCTTGCGCCGCGCCGAAGCGCGCATAAAGGTTGAGGACCGCGGGCGTTCCCGGCGCCTCGAACGTGACGAGCTCAGTCGGCGAAACCGGCCTTGCCCAAGAGATCGCGCAGATAGGGCAGCGCGCCGGCGTCGGTCGGCGTCACCGAGGGAAATCGGATGAGCGCGCGCGCGATCTCGAGCGCCGAAGGGGGCGCGGGCATACCAACGCCCATGCGGGAACGCTACCTCGGCCGCATTTCGCGCACCGGCGCGGCCCAATCGAGGCCGACGTCGTAGATCGGCGGCTCGGTGTTGGACAGAAGATTCCACAAGCCGGTCTGGGGGCTGCGCTTCACGGACTTGATCAGGACCCGCCCGTCGCTGAGGCCGCAGACGCACATGCGTCCGACGAGACTGTCGTCCGGCGGATTGTGGATGTCGTCGTAGAAGACGAGCCAGTTGTCGAACAAGACGCCGAGCGAGTGGCCGCGGACCTGCACCGCGACCGTCATCGGCTTCGAGTCGAGAGGCGCGTCGACGTCGTCGAATGGACCTTGGCCGTCCGCGTAGAAATGGGCGACCGCGCCCGCGCCGACATAGCCGACCAGCGGCGCGCTGGGTGGCCGCGGCGGTCCCCCTCCGATGAGGCGCGGCGGCTCAATGCCGAGATACTCGGACACCGTCGCGATCTCGTCGGCGCGCAGGCGCCGGTGGCCGTTGAGAAGATCGGTGACGGCGGAGGGCGAGCGGCCAAGCGCCTTGGCAAGGCCGCTGCGCGTTTTGCCGGTCCTTTTGAGGCCGGAGCGAATCCAGTCGACGGTCAAAGCGGAAGCTCCTGCAACTTGCTTTCTCCAAGTGAAAGGCGTGGGGCGCTCTGGAGCGTCCCGGCCATCGATGACCTGCCGACTCACGGTATTAACCTCGTTTCCGAAAAACCGCAATTCAAAAAAACAGAACCTTGACACAAGCTTCTGTTTTCCCTGATACTGAACAAAGCAAGAACATAACACGGCAAAACAGAAAGGGCAAGATCCATGACCACCTCCCCGCCTCGCCGGCGCCGTCCTCCAAAAGTCGACACCGAGCGAGCGGAGGCCATACGCTCTTCCGCCCGGCATCTCAAGGACTTGCAGCGTGCTCACAAGCGGCCCCCGGCGAATGTTCAGGTCAACACGCGCGGCATTGCCGAAATTCGTCCCTCCCATCCTCGAGCAGTCCTATTGCACCTCGCCGGCGGCGCTGTGCGCGGAACTCGCGGAGCCGATCAAAGCTGCGGCGCCGCCGCGCAGAACTCTGGCGGAGGCCGCCCGATGAGCAGCCCCCGGAAGCCGACCAAGCGCAAGTCGCCGCAGGAGCTGCTCAACGCGGTCCAGGAGCGGCTCGACGCCACCCCCGAGCGCCTCGCCCGCGCCAAGGAAGCGGGCGAGACCCCGAGCCTCGACGCCGACCGGAAACGCCGCATGCTCGACCCGTTCGACACGATGCGCGCCAACCGGGTGCTGGCGCCCAACGATCCGAAGCTCAACGACATCCGCTGGCTGGTCGGCGAGTCGCTGCGGCGAACCCATCATCGCGCCCGGCTCGATCAGTTGCGTGCGGTCGCGCTCGACCGGATGGGCTCGACCGGCTTCGGGCCACGCCACGGCCTGCCTCAGGCCGACGTCGCTCTCCAGGCCCGCGACCGGTTGAGGGACGCCGAGGATCGGGTCGGCCCGCATGCCTGGCCGATCGTGACCCGGATCGTCATCGAGGGCGCGGGCGTGCGCGACTGCCGCGGCTTCGTCCCCGAGCTCGCCACCCCCTGGCGCGCCGACGCGGTGGTCTCCGACCGCCTGCGGGTCGCGCTCGACATGATCGGCGGGCTCATGGGGGTCACGTCGAGGCGTGAAAAGCGGCGGGAATGACGGCTCCCCAGACGCCCTTGAGCGCGAAAACACCCCTCAACAGGAGCCCATCCCCATGACTTTCAACATCGTCGCCATGATTTGCGTCGCCGGCATGGCTCCCGCAGGACTGCGCTCCGGAGCCCGGCTTCTCTCGAGACGTCGCGATTATCGGCTCGGTGTCGAACGAACTCTGGTGCGGCGTCGAAGCCCAGCAGGACCTCGCCAAGAGCGCGCCATTTCGCCACCTCGGGACAGGCGAGTTCATCAAAATCATGTGCGTCAGAAAGGGCTGATCGCCTCTCGGCGGCTTTGGCTCATCGGGCCAGAGCGCCGCAGCTTAGAGCCGCGCTTGACCGCGGCCTTGGGCGCAACGCTCACAACTCCTGTTGAAAATAGGTTTGAGACATGAACGTCGACCGGTCGCCAATGTGGATTGGCCTTGCCGATCTTCTCCTCTGCATTCTTTCCGTCGTGATTGTGGCGGTGGCGCCGACCAAGGCCAAGGTCGACGGGGTCAAGCCGAAGGCGGAATTTCTGATCACCGCCGACTGGCCGGTCGCCCTCGATTCCGACGTCGACCTTTGGCTCGTCGGGCCGGAGAAGAAGCCCGTCTTTTATGGGTCGCGCGAGGCCGGCTTGTGTAATGCCTTTTATGGGGCGCGCGAGGCGGCTGCGTATCGCTCGATCGCGACAGTCTCGGCTTTTCGACCTCGCAGATCACGCTCGCGCTATCGGAATCGAACAAGGAAACAGCGACGATCCGGTGCATCGCGCCGGGCCATTACGACATCGGCGTCAACCTCTATTCCGACCGCGAACTCGCGAAGGGCGCGCAGTCGATCCCGGTGCGCGTCGAAATCACCGGCCTCAATCCGCAAGTGACGACCCTGTTTGCTGGAAACGTCGTCCTCGATCAGGTCGGGCAGACCTCAATGTCGCGAGCTTCGACCTCACTTTTGAACGGCCAGGTCAAGCTCACCGACCCGCCGCTCGAGCCGATCACCCATGCCTATGAGCGGGCGAAGTGACCGGCGAAAAAGTTGCGCAAAAGCGCACTCAAGTCCTTGGAATCATTCGCGCGCGTAAACTTGTGCGCGGGCTCCTTCCGCGAGCCGCTTCTGCAGAAAGATGCGCTTGTGTCCGGGCGGATAGTCGAGCTCGCCGAACACCGTGTAGCCGAGCTTGGGATAGAAGCCCGGAGCCTGGAAGCTGAAGGTGTCGACCCAGGCCGAATGGCAGCCGCGCTCGAGCGCACGGGCCTCGGCGTCGCCCATGAGCTTGCGCCCGATCCCCTGGCCACGCAGCGCGTCGCTGACCCACAGGTAGCGGATGAAGAGCCAGCCCGAATAGGTTTCGCCCGCGAGCCCCGCGACGATGCTCTCCCCATCGCGGGCGAACACGGCGAGCGGCCGCCATTGCTGATGGCCCGGCCACCGGCTCTCGTTGAACGCTTCGAGCCCGTTCGGCAGGACCTCGACATCGGCGTCGCTCGGCGCGTCCTCGATGTCGAAGCGCAGGCGAGGATGAAGTCATCGCCGTTTCTCCTCAGGAGCCCTGCGGGTTGAGCCGCCAGGACGCGCGAATGACGCCCTCGATGTCGGCGAAGCGCCCGACGATCGCCTCGAGCGCCAGCTCCCGCCGTTTGTGCGAGGTCACGGTCGCGGTCACGTCGACCCGGCCCGTCTCGCCGGTGAAAGCGCTGTCCAGTTGGCTGAAAGTGAGCTCCGGCACGGCCCCGATCTCCTTGACGAGCTGAGCGCGGATATCGGACGCCCGCGCCGGGCGGCACTCGATCGAGACGACGTAATGCTGCTCCTCCTCGGACATCTCGATCGGCTGACGATTGATGGCGCGGACCAGCGGCCGCAAGATGACGTTGGTCGCAATCACCAGAACCGCCGCCAGGAGGCCGTGGAGCCCCATCCCCTCGCCGGCGAGCAGGCCAACCGCGGCCGAGCACCAGAGGGTCGCCGCGGTGTTGAGGCCCCGCACATTGAGGCCCTCCTTGAAGATCACGCCAGCGCCAAGAAATCCGATGCCGGTCACGACCTGGGCCGCCATCCGCGTCGCGCCGTCATGGTCCCCAGACGGCGCGCCCATAAGTGATGAAAATCGCCGCCCCGAGCGCGACCAGCGTATTGGTCCTCAAGCCCGCGAGATGCTGGCGCCACTGGCGTTCGAGACCGATCGACGCGCCGAGGCAGGCGGCGATGAAGAGATTGAGGCCGGCTTGGGCGAGCGCTGTGGCCATGCGGCCCCCCTCAGGTACGAACGGGCGTTACCCATAAATCGGTAAAGGAAATGCCCCAATTCGCCACGAATCATTCACGTCAAATTCAGACAATAAGATCATAATCCGATGACGGTCGGAAACCTGGAGGCAACCATGGTCTTACGCATTCTGTCCCGCGGCGCGATCGCCGCTGTCGTCGGCGCGACGATGCTCGCCGCCTCAAGCGTGCCCTCGTCCGCCTTCACGCTCTCTTCGCCGTCGCTGGAACAGCCGGTTGTCGGCGCGGACGTTCAGTCCGTCTGGTGGCATGGCGGTTGGCACGGTGGCTGGCATGGCGGCTGGCACCGCGGTGGGGCTGGCATCGAGGCTATGGTTGGGGCGGCGGCTGGCATCGCTGGGGCTGGGGCGGCGGTGGGGCCCGCGATACGGCTTCGCTCCGGTCTACCATTGCTGGTGGGGCCCGTGGGGCCGTCGTTGCGGCGTCTGACGCGCGCGACCGCGATAGCGCCGCTCGACGGGCGGCGCTAGCCCTCCATCTTCTCCAGTAGCGCCTCGGAAACCTCGAAGTTCGCGGTGACGGTCTGGACGTCGTCGTTGTCTTCGAGCGCGCCGATGAGGCGCAGGATCTTTTCGCCCGCCTCGTCATCGACGGCGATGGTGTTCTGCGGCCGCCAGACAATCGAGGCCTTCTGAGCGGCTCGCCGAACTTCGCCTCCAGCGCCTTCTGCGCGTCCCGCAGCGCCGCGACCGAAGTGATCACCTCGTGCTCTTCCGGGCCCGACGCCACGTCGTCCGCGCCGGCCTCGATCGCCGCCTCGAGCATCGCCTCGTCGTCCGCGACCTTGCGATCGAAGACGATGAGCCCGACCCGATCGAACATGAATGAGACCGCGCCCGTTTCGGCCAGCGAGCCGCCAGCCTTGGTGAAATAGGAGCGCACTTCGCCCGCGGTTCGGTTGCGGTTGTCGGTCAACGCCTCGACGATGACCGCCACCCCGCCCGGCGCGTAGCCCTCGTAGCGCACTTCGTCATAGTTCTCGGTGTCCGCCGAGGACGCCTTCTTGATCGCCCGATCGATATTGTCCTTGGGCATGTTCTCGGCCCTCGCCTCGAGCACGGCGGCGCGCAGGCGCGCGTTCATCGCCGGATCGGGCAAGCCGAGCTTGGCCGCGACGGTGATTTCGCGCGCGAGCTTGGAGAAGAGCTTGGAGCGGATCGCGTCCTGCTTGCCCTTCTTGTGCATGATGTTCTTGAACTGACTATGGCCGGCCATATTCGCCTCGGTTGACCCTTCAATTGCGCGGGATGTGCGAGAAATTGGCGCTCCCTATACGCCGGGGTCGGCGCGTAGGGAAGGCTCGAAGAGGTTCCTGCCTCGTGGACGCGCGGGTTCCGGAGAGGCCGCGCCGCGTTGGACGTCGGCCGACCGGCTCCCGGTTGCTCACACCAGTTTCACGGTCGGCGGAAGCAGCTTGAGGTCTTCCCAGAACGCGTCCTTCTGGTAGCGGGTGAAAAGGTCCGGCGGCAGGATCGGCTTGCGCTCCCGCGCCTCGACCGAGCGTCCGACGTCATGCAGGCCGGGCGTGCCGAGCCGCAGATCGAACTCGATCATGTCGTAGCAGGGCTCGATGTTGCGCGGATCGTGCGGGTGAAGGTCCTCGCCGATGAAGCCGTAGATCGGCGGCGAGCGTGCCGAGCGGATTGGCGACCAGGCTTTCGTAGCGCACGAGGAGCAAGCGGTCCGACTGCTCGCCATAAACCGCCTCGCGCAGCGCATTGTAGGCGAAGCCGAACATGCCCGCGGCCGACGCGAGACCCTCGACGCGCGAATAGACCGTGCCGCCCGAACTCGTAGCTGAAGATGCCCGAAAGTTCGAAGGCGTTGCGACGGATGAGGTTTTCGACGCTGTCGAGAATCCAGGCGGGATTGCGCACGCAGCAGATCATTTTGGCGTCGGGGAAAAGCTCGACCAGCGCCGGCAATTTTGGTCGTCCAACCCTCGGTTGGTGTCGAAGATCACCGTCTCCGGGTCGCCTCGGCATAGTAGGCGTCGAACACGCCCGGTCAGGAGCCGCTTGCGGATGGCGTCGTCGATGAACACCGAGCCTTCGTTGCGCGCGCTGGTCTCGTGCAGCATCGACCGGAAAAGCGCGTAGACCGGGCTGCTCATGCCGGCGGAAAAGCGCGGATTCTGCCGCAGCAGCGCCGCGAGCAAGGTCGAGCCCGAGCGAGGCAGGCCGGAGATGAAATGGAGGCGGTTGTGCATCGCGCGGATCGTCTAACACGAAAAAGACCCAACGCGCGGTCTTGAGCGTTAGGATTGATGGTGAAATCGGTTCGCGCTGAGCGGGCCAGAGCAAGTTGAGCAAATCCATTGGATCGCATGTCGCTCGCCGCCGTTTCGATCACGCCCGGGGTCGATTATTTCCCCGGCTTTCTCGACCGCGCCGCCCAGGAAGCGCTGCGGGATGAGGTGCTGGCGATCCTTGAGGCTCGCGCCGCCGTTCCGCCCGCGCATGCCCCGCACCGGCAAGCCGTTTTCGGTCTCGATGAGCAATTGCGGCGCGCTCGGTTGGGTCTCCGACGAACGCGGCTATCGCTACCAGGCGACGCATCCGGAAACCGGGCGCCCGTGGCCGGCGATCCCGTCGCAACGCTTCTCGCCGCCTTCGCCGAGCTCGCCCCGGACGCGCCTCCGCCGGAGGCGTGCCTGATCAACCTCTACGACCCCGCCGCGCGGATGGGCCTGCACCAGGACCGCGACGAGGAGGAGCTTGCCGCGCCCGTGGTCTCATTCTCGCTCGGGGACACGGCGCTCTTTCGCGTCGGCGGGCTTCAACGCAACGCGCCGACCCGCTCCTTCCGCCTCGCTTCGGGCGACGCGATGTCGCTTGCGGGCGAGGGCCGTCTCGCGTTCCACGGCGTCGACCGCATCATCGCCGGCTCCTCGACCCTTCTGCCTCGAGGGCGGCAGGATCAATCTGACGCTCCGGCGGGTGACGAAAGCGAGCGCGTGAGCGGCGGCTATTCGCCGCTCGACGCCGGCTCCTGCCTGGGCGCGGCCTTCGGGCCGCCCTTGGAGACGCCGACCATCGCCGGCCGCAGGACCCGATCGCCGATCGTCCAGCCGCTCTGGACCACCTGCGAGACCGTGCCCGAAGGAACGGTCTCGTCGGGCGCCTCGAAGATCGCCTGGTGAAAATTGGGATCGAACTTCTGGCCCTTCGGGTCGAGCTTCTTCACCCCGTGGCGGCCGAGCGCCGCCTCCAGGTCGCGGGCGGTCAATTCGACGCCCTCGATCAGCGAGCGGGTAGAAGGATCGGCGCTCGCGCGCGCTTCCGGCGGCAAATGCTCGAGCGCGCGCGAAAGATTGTCGACCACGGTCAGCATGTCGCGCGCAAAGCTGGTCACGCCATAAGTCTTCGCGTCCGACACCTCCCGTTCGGTCCGCCGGCGCAGATTCTCCATCTCCGCCAGCGTGCGCAGAACGCGATCCTTCAATTGGCTGTTTTCGGCGTTGAGCGCCTCCACGACGGCGAGAACGTTCGGTTCGCCCGTCTCGTGCTGAGCGCCTTCGGCCGGACCCGCGCCGGTCTGCGCGGGCGTCTCTTCGCCCCATTCGGCGTTGTTATTACTCATCGTTTCAGGAGCCCCATCAGAATTAGCGACGGATATCAGGGCTGAGCGGCCAAAAATCAAGCGCGCCGGGAACTGTAAATCTGTAAGCCCTGCCGTCAATCGTTGGCAAAGTCCGCCAGCAATCGCCGTTTGATCGCTGCTTGTCGGCCTGGCGCGGTGATCTTCTGGCCGGTCAAATCGGTGACGTAGAACGAGTCCACCGCCTTTTCGCCGAAGGTCACGATATGGGCGGAGCCGATGTTGAGATTGAGGCTCGACAACGAGGCGGTCAGATCCCGTAGCAGGCCAGGCCGGTCGAGACCGGAAACCTCGACCACCGTGTAGCGGCGAGAAAGATTGTTATCGACCGTCACCTCCGGCTCGATCGCGAATGCGTCATGCCGATCGTCGCGTGTCTGTCTCGACGGCGTCATTTCGGCCAGCCGGACCTCGCCTCGCAGGGTCTTCTCAATGTTGGACGCGATGCGCCGCCCCCGCCGCAATTCGTCCTCGTCGCGCTCGAAAGCGCGCGAAACGAAAATGGTGTCGAGCGCAAGGCCGTCGGTCGTGGTGAAGATCTGGGCGTCGACGATGTTGCCCCCGGCCGCGGCGCAGGCGCCGGCGATGCCGGTCAGGAGCCGCGGGTGGTCGGGCGCGACCACGGTGACCGCAGTCACGCCATGAAAGGCGTCAGTTGTGACCTCAGTCGCCAGCGAATGCGTATCGGCCGCCATCGCGTGGAGCAGTCTGGCGTGAGCCGCCTGCCGCGCAGGCTCCACTTTCAGCCAATAGGCCGGATAGTGCCGTTGGGCATAAGCGTCGAACTCCGGATCTGACCAGCCCGGGAGCAACTTGCGGACGGCCTCCTGAGCCGCTTTGACGCGCCCCTCGCGATCGATCGCCGAATGACCGCCGCCAAGCGTGACTTCGGTCTCCCAGTAGAGCGTGCGCAGGAGCTGGCCTTTCCAACCGTTCCAGACGCCCGGTCCGACGGCCCGAATATCGGCCGCCGTGAGCGTCAGCAGCATCTTCAAGCGCTCTTGTGTTTGCACGATCGCCGACAGCGCTTCCGCCGTTTTCGGATCGAACAGGTCGCGGCCCTGAGCCATGTTGGACATGACCAAGTGCTGCTCAACCAGCCAGGCTACACGTTCGGCATTCGCCGCAGTGAGCCCCAGGCGCAAACCGACCGCCCGCGCGACTTCCGCGCCCGCAAGCGAATGGTCGGTCCCGCGACCTTTGGCGATGTCATGCAGAAACGTTGCGAGATAAAGCTCAGTGCGATGCGCGATCTGCGGCATGATCTTGGTGGCGAGCGGCAGTTCCTCGCCAAGCCGGCCTGCTTCGATCGCGCTGAGTTCGCCGACGGCGCGAATGAGATGCTCATCGACGGTGTAGTGGTGGTACATCGAGAATTGCATCATGCCGACGACGCGGCCGAAATCGGGGATGAACCGGCCGAGCACGCCGGCTTCGTTCATGCGGCGGAGCGCGATTTCCGGGGCGTTTCGCGAGGTAAGAGTCTCGAGAAAGAGGCGGTTCGCCTCCTTGTCCTCGCGCAAGCGGGCGTCGATGCGCTTCAAGGACTGTGTGACGAGCCGGGTCGCGTCCGGATGAATTGGCAGATTCGACCGGTCGGCGATCCAGAACAGCCGGATGAGATTCACAGGATCGCGCTCGAAAACGTCGTCGCGGACGACGTTGACCCGATCATTGTCGACCTTGAAATCCTTGGCTTCCTCGATCGCGCGGGTGCGCCTTCGCAGGCGCCCGACGAGGCGGCCGAACGCAGGCGTCGTTTTGGTGTGCCGCTCCTCGAGCGCCGCGCACACGATCGCGGTCAGGTCGCCGACGTCCTTGGCGATGAGGAAATAGTGCTTCATGAACCGCTCGACGTCGATCAGCCCCGCCCGGGTCGAATAGCCGAGTTGACGGGCGATCGGCCGTTGGACGTCAAAACTCAGCCGCTCCTCCGCCCGACCGGCGAGAAAGTGGAGCCGGCAGCGCACGCTCCAGAGGAATTCCTCGCATCGGCGAAACAGCGAGAACTCCCGGGGCGAGAACAACCCTGCGGTCGACCAACTCGTTGGGATTGGAAACGCGGTAGACGTATTTGGAGATCCAGAACAGCGTGTTGAGGTCGCGAAGACCCCCCTTGCCTTCCTTGACGTTGGGCTCGACGAGATAGCGCGAAGCGCCCGCTTTCCTCACTCGGGTTTCGCGTTCGGCGAGCTTGGCGGCGACGAATTCGGCCGCGGTCTTGGCGACGATCTCCTTGTCGAACCGGACCCTCAGCGTCTCGAACAGCGCCTTGTCGCCGGTGATGAACCGCGCCTCGACGACCGTCGTGCGGATCGTCATGTCGGCGCGCGCCTGTTTCAGGCACTCATCGATTGTTCGCGTCGCGTGGCCAACCTTGAGCCTCAGATCCCAGAGCACATAGAGCAGCGCCTCGACGACCTTCTCCATTCCAGGGGGCGACTTGTTCGGGCATGAGGAACAGGACATCGACGTCCGAATAGGGCGCGAGCATGCCGCGGCCATAACCGCCGACCGCGACAATCGTCGGCAGCGGACCGCTCGATAGCGTCGGGGCAAGCCAGCGCACGGACATTTCCAGTCCGACACGCAGCAATTCGTCGGTCTCGGCGCTTAGCGTCTCCGCGCAGGCGCGGCCGGTCCCGCCAGCTTCCAAAGCTCGGCGCGCTTCATCCCGTCCGGCATCGAGCGCAGCCCGCAAAATCTCGACGGCGGCGCGGCGGAACGCCGCAACGTCGCCCGAATGGCCTTCGTGGAGTGCGGCCAGCTCATCGAGAAGCTTGAGCCCGCTCGACGCCCTTAAGCGTCGGCGCGACGCGGGAGCGGCGTTCGACCGCGGGAACCTGGGCGTCTGACATTGGAGGTATATCCTCCCTCGGTCTGGCAATCGCAAGGCCGAACCGGGTTCCGACAGAAATGTTAGGCTTTCGCGACTTTGGCCTCGATTGCGTCCCAGATCGCCACGGCGAGATCGGGTCCGCCGACCCTCTTGATCGCGCGGATTCCGGTCGGCGAGGTGACGTTGATCTCCGTCAGATAGCCGTCGATGACGTCGATGCCGACGAACAGAAGACCGCGTCGCCTGAGTTCCGGCCCGATCGTCGAGCAGATCAGTCGTTCCTTCTCGGTCAGCTCGGTCCCTTTCGCGGATCCGCCGCGCACCATGTTGGAACGGATGTCGTCGCCGGTGGGCACGCGGTTGACGACGCCCTTGGCCTCGCCGTCGACGAGAATGATCCGCTTGTCGCCGAGCGCCACCGCGGGCAGGAACTTCTGGATCACCCACGGCTCGCGCAGGCTCGTGCTGAACAGGTCGAACAGCGAGCCGAAATTCGGGTCCTGAACGGCGACCTTGAACACCGACGCGCCGCCGAAACCATAAAGCGGCTTCATCACCACTTCGCCATGCTCGGCGCGGAACGCTTCGATCGCCGCCTTGTCGCGGGCGATAAGCGTCGGCGGCATAAGCTCCGGGAAATCCATCACGAACAGCTTTTCGGGCGAATCGCGCACGCCGCGGGGATCGTTGACGACCAGCGTTTTCGGGTGGATGCGCTCGAGAAAATGCGTCGTCGCGATATAGGCGAGGTCGAACGGCGGATCCTGGCGCAAGAGCACCACGTCGACGGTCGAAAGGTCGACCAGCTTCGCCTCGCCGAGGCGTGCGTGATCGCCTTCGACGTCCTTGACCGAAAGCGGCTCGGCCATCACTTCAACGCGCGTACCGTTCAGCCTAAGACGATCGGGCGTGTAATGCAGGATGCTGTGGCCGCGCGCCTGGGCTTCAAGAAGAAGCGCGAACGTCGAGTCTCCCGCGATGCGGATGCGCTCGATCGGGTCCATCTGCACGGCGACGGTCAGGGGCATGGGCGTCCGGTCGAAGGTCAGGGGGATTTCGGGCTCACTCTATCTCGAGCCTATACGCGTCCGGCTGGTGACGGGGAAGCCGCCCCCGCGCGACGAAGACAGCATCGCCCCGCAACGTCAGGCCCGCCGCCCATGGGTTGCGCATGAGCCAAACGCGCGCGGCGCGGGCGATTCGCCGCCGCTTGGTCGCGCTGATCGCAATCGCCGCGACTTCGAGGTCGGCCCGCGCCTTGACCTCGACAAAGGCGATCGAGCCGCCTCGTCTGGCGACGAGGTCGATTTCGCCTCCGGAGACCACAAATCGCCGCGTGAGGATCGTGTAGCCCTTGAGGCGCAGAAGCAGCGCCGCAATGGATTCCGCTTTGAGACCGTAAAGATGCGCGTCGCGCCGACGCTCCGTCCGCTGGTCGACCCGGCTTCTCATCGCTGAGCGCCCGCAATCGCCAGCGCGCGCGCGTAAATCTGCCGTCTTGGAAGCCCGTGCTTGGCGGCCACCGCCGCGGCGGCGTCTTTGACCGACAGATTGGTGAGCTGCTCGGCGATTTCCTGGTCGAGCGCGGCCTCTGAAACCGCCGGGCGCGCTTCCATAGGCCCGACGACGATGACGATCTCGCCCCTCGGCGCCCCGCTAGCAGCATATTCGGCGGCAAGCTCGTCCAGCGCGCCGCGCCTCACCTCCTCATGCATCTTGGTCAATTCGCGCGCCACCGCCGCGGGCCGAGGCCCGAGCTCGAGGGCAAGGTCGGCAAGAGTCTCGGCGAGCCGCCCCGCGGCCTCATAGAAAATCAGCGAGCCCGGCACGGCGGCGAGCGCGTTGATCCGCTCGCGCCGCGCCGACGACCGGGGCGGCAGAAACCCCTCGAAATAGAATCGGTCCGTGGGCAGGCCGGCGACGCAAAGCGCAGCGAGCGCGGCGGACGGGCCTGGCGCCGCGATGACGGCGAAGCCGAGCGCGATCGCCTCGGACACCAATTTATAGCCGGGATCGGAAATGAGCGGCGTTCCGGCGTCGGAGATAAGCGCCAGCGCCTGCCCTTCGGCAATGCGTCTCAGCGCCCGTGGGCGAGCCTCGGCGGCGTTGTGCTCATGATAAGCTGAGAGCGGCCTCTCAATCCCGTAGCGAGCGAGCAACGCGCGCGACACACGCGTGTCCTCGGCGAGGATCGCATCGGCGCCGGCCAGCATCGCCAAGGCCCGTAGGGTCACGTCGGCGAGGTTGCCAATCGGCGTCGCCACGACGTAAAGACCCGGATCGAGCGTCGCCCCCGGCAAAGTCGCGTCGCCAATGTGAAAGGTTCGGCTCGAGCGAACAGTCTTGACGCTGTCCGACTGGGAAGCTTTTGCCGCGGTCATTGCGCTCTAATCCGCCAATCCTCCGGCCGGCTCAATGATCGACGCATAGCCAAGCGAAGGTGAAAATGCCACAATTTCCGTCGACAGCCAGCGAATGGCGGTCATCGCGCGCTGACATTTCGAATATGACGACGCGACGCACTTGCCCGCGCCAGTGACGCTCAGACGAGAGGTGGGTATGAGGTTTGCCGCTGAGCAGCCGGCAGCGAGGCACGGCCCGACCAGACGTGCCGTGCTTGGCGGCGGGATGGCCTTGACGCTCGCGGGCTGCAATTCGGCTGGCCTCGAGATGCCAAACGATGCTGGCGGGCCCGCTCCGGCGCCGGCTCAGCCGGCTGGCGGACCTCCCGTCGGCGAGGCGCTGGGCACAGGCCCGGTTCGGGTCGGCATGGTCCTGCCCTTGACCCAGAACGGGGCCCCAAGCCCGATCGGCGTGTCGATGCGCAACGCGGCGCAGCTCGCGATCAACGATTCCGGCTCGACCTCCATCACGCTCATGATCGTGGATGATCATTCGAGCCCCGACGCCGCCGCCCAGGCGGCACAATCGGAGCTGGGGGCCGGGGCGCAACTCATCCTTGGGCCCGTATTCGCCAACGATGTGCGGACGGCGTCGGCGGCGGCAAAATCGGCGGGACGGCCGATGATCGCGTTCTCGACCGACGTCACCGTCGCGGCCCCGGGCGTCTATCTCCTGTCCTTCCTGATCCAGGGTTACGTCGACCGGGTCCTTCAATACGCCGTCTCGACCGGCAAGAAGTCGTTCGGGATCATGGCCCCGCAGAACGACTACGGCAATCTCGCGGCCCAGCGGTTCCAGGAGACGGCGGGGAACGTCAATGCCCAAGTGGTCGTGACCGCCCGCTATTCGACCGGACAACTCGCGACCGCGGCTCAGCAGGTGTCAGCGGTCCAGGGTCAAATCGACGCTTTGTTCATTCCTGAGCAGGCGGACGCCATGCCGGCGGTCGCGAGCGCTCTCGGGTCGGCCAACGTCAAGACCAAGTTTTTGGGCACCGGGGTCTGGAATGACCCCCGGGTTCTCAAATTGCCGCAGATGCAGGGTGCTTGGTTCTCTGCGCCCGACAATTCCGGCTTCGACGCCTTCGCGCAACGCTACCAAGCCAAATTCAACAGCGAACCGGCGCGCTTGGCGACGCTCGCCTATGACGCGGTGACGCTGGCGGCGGCGCTTGCCCACAATGGCGGACCGGACCCGTTCAACCAGGCGGCGCTAACCAATATATCGGGTTTCAACGGCGCTGACGGGGTGTTCCGCTTCCGCGCAGACGGAACCAATGAGCGCGGCCTGGCGGTCATGGAGATCGCGGAGGACGGCGCCAAGGTGATTAGCCCGGCTCCGCGAAGCTTTGCGGCGGGGTGAGCCTCCGGGTCTAACCTCAGTGGAAGTCCACGTCCTTTGTTTCGGGACCCATGGCCGCCCCGATCGTGCCGATGATCGCGCCGATCGCCAGCAAGAAGACCGGCGTGAGCTCGAAAGGCATGATTGCGCCCAGCCAATTCATGTAGAAAGCGTAGAAAGACGGGATGATCACCGAGAGGCTGAAGCCGATTCCGAACCCTGTGGCGCGGACATCGGTGACGAAGCGCTCGTTGATATAGGTGATGATCACGCCCCAAGGCGAGGTGACCAGGATCGAGAGCACACAGACCAGCGCCATGATCGCGCCCAGCGACAGGTCCGGGGTGCGGATGAGATAGTACAGGATCGCGGAGCCAATGACCGCGATCAAAGGGCCGGCAATAACGAAGAAGCGCCGGCGGCCGATCCGCTGCCCAATCATGCCGGAAGCAATATAGCTGAAGAAAAGCGCTGCATAGCTGATCAGAAGCGTTGAGGTCAGCGCGTACTTCGGTAATTTGAGCATGTGCAGCAGCAGCGTGGTCGGAATGAAAATGGTTATGATGTTTTGCGTCAGCCAAAATCCGGTCATCATGACCAGCACCTGCAAGAGATTGCGTCCGCTCTGGCCCGAGACGAGATCGCTGAGCGGTGTTTTCTCCCGTTTGCGCTCGACGTCCGCTTCCCAGATTTCGGATTCCGAGACCATGAACACGTAATAGAGCACGAGAAGGCCGGCGAGCAGCGCCCCGATCACGAAGGGAATGCGCCAACCCCATTGCGCGTAAGCCGAGTCCGCGCCTGCCAGCGGAAAGATCGCAAACATCAGCATCGCAACGAGCGTGATGGCGATGTACGCCGCGGGAAAAGCTGAGAGGATGAGCCCGCCGGTGAAGCCGCGCTGTTCTTTCTTGGAATATTCGATTGCCAGCGGATGAGCCCCGGTATAGCCGCCGCCAAGGCAAATCCCGTCAAGAAAGCGCAGGACCACCAAAAGCCAATAGGACGCGATGCCGATCTGGGCGTAGCCGGGGATGAGCGCGATCAGGAACGTGATGATGCCAAAGCCGGCGACCGAGGTGATGGACGCCATGCGCCGCCCGAGGCGGTCCGCCACAACACCAAACGCGAGCGCCCCGATCGGGCGCCCGAGCAGAGTCGTGATGAACACCAGCGATGCGAAGATCGCCTGTTCGCCGGGATCGAGCCGCGCCGGCTGAAAATAGAAAAGGACGGGGGACAGCACCACCGTCGGCAAATAGATATCGAACATGTCGATGAATTCGGAGAAAACGGCGCCGCTGATTGCCCTGCGGCGCTTCTCCTGCCTGTCCGCGGTTTCGGCAACGAGCCCCGAAGATAGCGTGGCCGTCGACATCGGCGCTCTCCCGTAATCCTTGTCGCCGCATGCGGCGTTGCTCTCGCTGTGAGGCTAGCGAGCTTGCTATGGATCAAACAGACGCTGCAATCGGGAAATCAGTTATTCCGATTGGCGGTGTTTCGAATCGATCAGTCATCGAAGCGTTGTGCGAATCGCGCGGCGTCAGTGGTTCTCAGAAGGTCGAAGCGCAGGCGCGACTTCAGCCCGTTCGCCTGAAAGGTGTTTCGGCGACTTGAAGAACTGATTCTCCGGTCGCGGCAATCCGAGATTGTCTCGCAACGTCTTGCCCTCATATTCGCGGCGGAACGAGCCTCGCCGCTGCAGCTCTGGAACAACCTTGTCGACGAAGTCCTCGAGGCCCTCGGGCACGTAAGGGAACATGACATTGAATCCGTCGCAACCCTCCTCAAAAAGCCATTGCTCCATTTCATCGGCGATGGTCGCCGGCGTCCCGACGAAGGTCAGTCCGCTGAAGCTGCCCGCGATCTGAGCGAGCTGTCGGACCGTGAGGTTGTCCCGTTTTGCTAGCGAGACGAAACGCTCGCGCCCGCTCTTACTCGCGTTTGATTCAGGAATTTCCGGCAGTGGACCGTCCAGATCAAAGTTCGTGGCGTCGCAACCGAGGGCGATGGACAGCGATGCGAGGCCGCTGTCAGGATGAACGAGGCTGTCGAGCAGCGCCTTCTTGTTCCTCGCTTCGTCGAGCGTCTCGCCAACCACGACCAACGCGCCCGGCAGAACCTTTAGCAGCTCCGGGGATCGGCCGAGCCTCTTCATGCGCGATTTCACGTCGGCGTAGAATCGCTGGCCTTCGGTAAGCGAACCCGCGCTGCCAAAAATGACTTCTGCGGTCTCTGCTGCCAGCTGACGACCCGCGTCGGAAGCTCCGGCCTGGACGATGACCGGCCAGCCCTGGACAGGCCGCGCGATATTGAGCGGGCCGCGGACCTTCAAGAATTGGCCTTTGTGGTCGAGCGTGTGCATACGGTCTGGGTTGAAATAGATGCCCGAATCGACGTCGCGAACGAACGCGTCTTCGGCGAAACTATCCCAGAGACCGGTCACGACATCGTAGAACTCGCGTGCGCGGCGATAGCGCTCGTCGTGATCCAAGTGGTCGTCTCGCCCGAAGTTAAGGGCGGCGTCGGGGTTGGACGTCGTCACGATGTTCCAACCCGCCCGGCCACCGCTGATGTGATCGAGCGACGCGAAGCGGCGCGCGACATGGTAGGGCTCGTCGAACGTGGTCGAGGCTGTTGCGATGAGTCCGATGTGCTCGGTGGCGCCCGCGAGAGCCGAAAGCAGAGTAAAGGGCTCTAACGACGTGACCGTCGCGCTTCGTCTCAACGCTTTGATCGGCATATTGAGCACAGCGAGATGGTCGGCCATAAAGAACGCGTCGAACCGTCCGCGCTCGAGCGTCTGAGCAAAGCGCCTCAGGTGCTGGAAGTTGAAGTTCGCATCCGGATAAGCCCCGGGATAGCGCCACCATCCGCTATGGATTCCCACAGGGCGCATGAAGGCGCCAAGGCGCAGTTTCCGGTCACCCATTGAACCCATCCTTCTGTTTCGCGAGAGCCGTCCTCGTGTGCGGCGGCGTTGGGCGCCCTGTCCTCAAAGATCGCTCGCTTGACAAGGCAGTTAGTCTATAAATAATATAGACTATTGGCAACGGACCATTTGGAGCCTGCCAAGGAGCCCATTCGTATGAATGCACCGAGCCTCGGCTTCGCCGTCGCGCCGCTCACCCCTGCGATCGGCGGCCTGGTCACCGGCATTGATCTGGCGCGTCCGATATCGGACGCCGTCATCTCCAAGCTCAAAGCCGCGGTGGCCGAGCGGCACGTGCTCTTCTTTGAAGGCCAAACGCTCGATCCCGCCGCGCACCGCCGATTCGCCGCGCGCTTCGGCAAACTGCACGTCCATCCGGTCTATCCGCACGTCGATGACCTCCCAGAAATCACCTCGATTGAGACACGCCCCGGCGATCTGCCGGATAACGACAACTGGCACACCGACGTTACCTTCATCGAGACGCCGCCTTTTGGCGCCGTTCTCACTCCCCGCACCCTGCCGTCGAGCGGCGGAGACACCTTGTGGGGCTCAAACGTCGCAGCTTACCGGATGCTGTCCGCCCCACTACGGGGGCTCCTCGACAAACTGACAGCGGAGCACAGTTTCGAGACCGGGTTTCCGCGTAGGCGCTGGGGCGCTGGGCAACGCAAAGAGAAATGGGAGAGGGCCGTCGCGGCCAATCCACCCGTCGTTCATCCGGTCGTGCGCACGATTGAGGGTGGTCGACGCGGGCTCTTCGTCAATTCTGGTTTTACGGCGCGCATTCTTGAGTTGGCGGAGAAAGAGAGTGACGCGCTACTCGCCTTCCTCTTCGCCCATCTCGCAAAGCCTGAGTTCACAGTCCGTTGGCATTGGAAGCTTGGCGACGTCGCCTTTTGGGACAATCGGCTCAGCACTCACTATGCGACGCTCGACTACCTGCCGGAGATCCGCGTGATGCATCGCGCCGCCATCCTCGGCGACAGGCCGGTCTAGAGCCTCTCCCACTTCGTCGATCCTCCGTGCGGGCCCTCGCGCCGCTCAATTGAAGGTGAAAAGCAATGATCTTTCGCAGAACATTTTTGGCGGGGGCGCTTGGCGCGCTTGCGTTGACGGTGGGCGCCGCGCACGCGGCGGACAAGACCGTCGTCGTCGGCTATCAGACTGACGCTCTGCCCTCCTCTGTCGGAATCGCCAACGGAGACTTCGAGAAGGCGGCGGGCGCCAAGATTGATTTTCGCCGCTTCAACTCAGGCGCCGAAATCTTTGCCGCCATCGCCTCCGGCGACGTTCAGGTCGGCTACGTCGGGTCGAGCCCATTCGCGGCGGCGACCTCTCGCGGCTTGGACGTGAAGGCCTTCTACCTCGCCTCGATCTCGGGCATCGACGAGGCCCTCGTGGTGCGCAACGGCTCCGGGATCAACTCGCTCGCGGACCTCAAGGGAAAGAAGCTCGCGGCCGCGCCTGTCTCGACCGATCATTACCAGCTGCTGGCGCTCATCAAGAGCCTCGGCCTCAACGAAAAAGACGTGCAAGTCTTTGCCGTCCCGCAACCCGAAATTGTCGCTGGCTACAATCGAGGCGACCTGGACGGCGGCTTCGTATGGGATCCGGCGCTGACCGAATTGAAGAAGAACGGGAAGGTGCTCGTCACGTCGAAGGAGGTCGCCGACAAGGGCGCGCCGACCTTCTCGGCCTGGGTTGCGACCGCGGCCTTCGCGAAGGAGAATCCCGGCTTCCTCAAAGCTTTCGCGGGCGTCATTGATAAATATCAGACCTCGTTCGCGAACGATAAAGCCGCGTGGGGTCCCGACAGCGACAATGCCAAAACGCTCGCCAAACTACTCGGCGGCACGCCTCAGGACCAGGCGAGCGCACTCAAAAATCTCTCGCTGCTGCCGGTCGACGTCCAGCTTTCCGATCAGTGGCTTGGCGGCGGCGAGAAGTCTGGGATCGCCAAGATCCTGAAAGACACGTCGGTCTTCCTCAAGGATCAGAAGAAGATCTCTGACGTTCTGCCTTCCTACGCCGGATTCGTGACGACCGATGCGATCGCGGGGCCCAAGAAGCCTGGAACGTAATCCTCTCCCCTACACCTGGCGCGCCGCCTCATCGCGTTGACGGCGCGCCACCGCTCTCGATCGGGAATGCCATCACTCGTGCTGCGCGTCGACAAAGCAAGCGTCTATTTTTCGGCCCGCGACGGACGGACCGTGCACGCGCTTGATCGGGTGTCGCTTGACGTTCCCGATCGCGCGTTCGTGGTTGCGCTCGGCGCCTCGGGTTGCGGGAAGTCGACACTCCTCAACGCCATGGCTGGATTCCTGCCGCTCTCATCCGGGTCGATCACGCTCGACGGCGTCGAGGTTGCGGGCCCCGGCGCCGATCGCGGCGTAGTCTTTCAAAAAGACACTCTGCTCCCCTGGAAGACGGTTGCAGAGAATGTTGCGCTTGGGCTCAAGTTCGCCGGCGCTGGGCGAGCGGAGCGCCGGGACCGCGCGCACGAGTTGTTGCGGTTGGTTGGCTTGCAAGACTTCGCCGCGGCGGCTCCTTACGAATTGTCGGGCGGCATGCGCCAGCGCGTCGGCATCGCCCGCGCGCTTGCGACCGACCCCGCCATTCTTCTCATGGACGAGCCGTTCGGCGCCCTCGACAGCCTGACGCGCGAGCAAATGCAGGAGCTACTCGTCGACGTGTGGGACCGCACGGGCAAGCGGATCTTTTTCATCACCCATTCCATCGAAGAGGCTTTGTTCCTGGGCACGCATCTCGTCGTCATGTCACCGCGGCCCGGCCGCATTGTTGCGCGCTACGACCTCGAATTCGTCAAAACTTTCGCCGCAACGCGCGATGCACGCGCGGTGAAGGGCGCGACGGCCTTCGCAGCGCTCCGCGACGACATCCGCGACATCGTGCATGAGACCCAAGTTCTCAGGAGCGCCGCGCAATGACCGATGTCGTGGCGACTTCCGCGCCGGCCGAGCATGCTGGCCAGAACACGCCGCGCCTCGTCAAGATGCGCCGCTTCGGCGCCGGCGAAGGCTCGACCTTGCCGATCAGTCTGGTGTCCGGCGCTGTCATTCTCGCGGTCTGGTGGATCGTCACCGATCTGCGTCTCGTGCCGCACCTGTTCCTCCCAACGCCGCGGGAAGTCGCGAGCGCTGCGGTCTCAGTTTTCCAGGATGGCTATGCCAACGCCACCCTCTTTGAGCACGTCGGGGCGAGCCTCCTGCGCATCTTCACCGCGGCGGCGATCGCCATCGTGCTGGGAACGCCGATCGGTCTCATGATGGGGCTGAACAAATGGGCGAAGGGCGTCTTCGATACGCCGATCGAGTTCTACTGGCCCCTCCCGCCGCTTGCCTATCTGCCGCTCATGATCATTTGGCTCGGCATCGGCGAAACTTCCAAGATCGCGCTCCTAGCGCTGGCGATGTTCGCGCCAATCGTTCTCTCCGCCCAGGCTGGCGTTCGCTCGGTTTCCCAGGAGCGGGTCAACGCCGCCTTGTCGCTCGGGGCGACGCGATTTCAGCTTCTGCGCGAAGTCGTGCTTCCCTCGGCGCTGCCGGAAATCCTGACCGGAATCCGCATTTCGCTCGGCGTCGGCTGGGGCACCCTCGTCGCCGCTGAGCTTATCGCGGCGACCCGGGGCATCGGCTATCTCATCATGTCCGCGTCGCAATTCCTCGCGACGGACGTTGTCTTTGTCGGCATCGGAATTATCGCGGCTTGCGCCTTCGCATTCACTTTCGCCATGCGCCTTCTCGAAGCCTGGCTCGTGCCCTGGAAAGGGCAGAACTGAGGAACGGCGGCATGAAGCCTCGCGAAACAACCGGAAGGACGAGAGTGAATAGAAGGCACATTCTGATCGGCGCGTCGGCCTCCCTGACGGCGGCGTTCGCCGGCCGCGCGATCTCGGCTGAAGCTCCCAAGGAATTGCGCATCGGTTATCAGAAGATCGGCGCACTCCTGATCGTGAAAGCCCAAAAGGCTCTTGAGCAGCGGTTTGAACCGCTGGGCGTTAAGGTCAGGTGGGTCGAGTTCGCATTTGGTCCGCCTCTGCTTGAAGCGCTCGGAGCTGGGGCGATCGACTACGGCTATACGGGCGACGCCCCGCCAATCTTCGCACAGGCGGCCCGTGCGAACTTGCTCTACGCCGCGGCGATTCCCGCGCGCGGCTACGGGCAGGCGATCGTCGTTCCGGCGGCGTCCTCGATCCAGGACGTCTCCGAGTTGGCGGGCAAGAAGGTGGCGGTCGCCAAGGCGTCCAGCGCCCATAACCTTCTTGTCGCCGCGCTCGAGAGCGTCAAGCTTCCGTGGACCGCGATAACGCCGATTTACCTCGCTCCTCCCGACGCCGCCGCCGCCTTCGTTCGCGGCGCGGTCGACGCCTGGTCGATCTGGGATCCGTTCTTCGCGATCGCTGAGCTGAAGCAGAAGGCGCGCGCCTTGCCGCTCGATCGAAAAGTCACCACGCAAAACTCGTTCTTTCTTGTTAACAGCGGCTTCGCCGGCAAGCACCCGGACGTGGTCGCCACGATCAACGGCGCCGTCGCGACGACGACCACATGGGCTGACCAGCACCGCGATCAGGTCGCGGCCATCCTAGCCGAAGCGAGCGGCGTTGATCTTGCTGCGGAGCAGCGATCCGTTGATCGAGCGGAGTTCACATTCGGGCCGCTCAATAGCGACGTCCTCGACCAGCAACAGGCCGTCGCGGATCGTTTCCAGACGCTCGGTTTGATTCCCGCGCCGATCCGCGTCCGGGACATTGTTTGGCCGTGGAAGAGCAACACCTGAAGGCCGCGGCCCGACGCCAGCGAGCACGAGAGATTGGATTGACCGATATCGCGCAAAGACCGGTCGCCAGCGTCGGGCCGCGGCTCTACGCAGCCATGCTGCGATTCAGGGTCCCTCACGGCCGGACGTCGATCGGATGGATTGTGCCCGCGATCGTAGTCATCGCCTGGCAGGTCGCCGCGTCGCTCGGCTGGATTGCCGACACGGTCATGCCTTCCCCTTATGCGGTGGCTGCAGCGGCATGGCGCATGACGCTCTCCGGCGAGCTGCCTCAAAACCTTGGCGTAAGCACGCTGCGTGCTCTCGCGGGCCTAGTGGTCGGCGGGACGATCGGTCTCACGCTCGGTCTCTTGAACGGCCTGTCGCGGCTCTCCTTCTCGGTTACCGACACCAGTGTGCAGATGATCCGCAACGTGCCGCATCTTGCGCTGATTCCGTTGGTGATCGTGTGGTTCGGCATAGACGAGGGGGCGAAACTCTTCATCGTTGCGCTCGGCGTCTTCTTCCCGATCTACGTCAACACGCTGCATGGCGTTCGCAGCGTCGATCCGCAACTCGTCGAAATGGCCGGACAGCTATGGCTTTCGCGGTTGGTCGTTGTTCCGACGCGTGATCCTGCCGGGCGCGCTGCCCTCGATCCTCGTCGGCCTTCGCTTCGCGCTCGGCGTGATGTGGCTGACGCTCATCTTCGCCGAGACGATCGCCGCACAGTCCGGCGTCGGCTACATGGCCATGCAGGCGCGCGAGTTCATGCAGACCGACGTCATCGTGCTTTCGATCCTGCTCTATGCGCTTCTGGGCAAAGGCGCCGACTCGTTGGTGAAGGTTCTCGAGCGGTGGCGCCTCGCGTGGCATCCTGCCTTCCAAGGCCGCATTGACGCCGATGTCGCGCTGAACACTCGCTTCTCGTCGCCCCCCAGGTGCGCCGCTAACGCTGCGCGGCGTCAGAAAGTCGTTCGGGGCGAAGACGATTCTTAACGGGATCGATCTTCATGTCCCCGCCGGGCAGTTCCTGCTATTGTCGGCCGCAGCGGCTGCGGCAAGAGCACGCTCCTTGCGGCTGATCGCCGGTCTCGACGAACCATCAGCGGGAACGATCGCAAGTCGACGGCGTGTCGGAAGGACGGGCTCGTCTGGCGCGCATCATGTTTCAGGAGCCGCGCCTTCTGCCCTGGGCGCGGGTCGACGCGAATGTCGCAATCGGCCTTGGTCCTGCGCAGACCATACAGAGGCGTTGCATCGATCGCGTGAAGCTCTCGCCACAGTCGGGTTGGTTGATCGCGCCGGCGAATGGCCGTCAACCCTGTCGGGTGGCCAAAAGCAACGCGTCGCGCTTGCGCGCGCGCTTGTGAGCGCTCCGCGCATCTTGGCGCTCGACGAGCCGCTCGGCGCCCTCGACGCGCTGACGCGCATCGAGATGCAACGTCTGGTCGAGCAGGTTTGGCTGTCGAATGGCTTCACCGCGATTCTGGTCACTCACGACGTCGCGGAAGCCGTCGCGCTTGGGGACCGGATCGTGGTGATCGACCACGGCGCGATCGCAGCCGATATTCCGGTCGGCCTGACGCGGCCGCGCCAGCGGGGCTCGGCCGAGTTCGCCCGCGTGGAAGCGGCAATTCTTGAGCGTCTCCTTGCGTCGGCAGACTGAGACCACGAGCGCCGAGCCCCGCAAGTCCAGGCTACGGAGCTTCGTCGGCCGCGGCGATTTCTAGATCGAGATCCCGCCCGCGTTCGCCTGCGTCTTGGCTTGCGTGATGCGGCTCCCCGGCGGCACGCTTTCCGTCAACCAGACATTCCCGCCGATCGATGAGCCACGCCCGATCGTGATGCGGCCGAGGATCGTGGCGCCGGCGTAGATGACCACGTCGTCCTCGACGATGGGATGACGCGGATAGCTCTTGCGCAGTTCACCATCTCCGCTGACTTCGAAGCGCTTCGCCCCGAGCGTGACCGCCTGATAGATGCGCACGTTGCGGCCGATCACCGCCGTCTCGCCGATGACGACGCCGGTGCCGTGGTCGATGAAGAACCCTTCATCGATCTCAGCGCCGGGATGGATGTCGACACCGGCCAGCGCGTGGGCGATCTCGGCCACGATCCGCGCCAGCAGAGGCGCGCCGAGCCGGTAGAGTTCATGCGCCAGGCGATGGCGCATGATCGCGGCGACGCCGGGAAAGCAGAAGATGACCTCGTCAATGCTCTTCGCCGAAGGATCGTTCGCGAAAGCGGCGCGGACGTCCTTGTCGAGGGCGGCGCGTATCTTCGGCAGCGCACGCGGCAAACAAGCGCGTGATCTCACCGGCGGATCGGCGGTTCGCATTGGCTGGATCGCGCGCGTCCTCCTGCTCGAGCGCCAGCGCCAGTTCGATCTGTTGCTTGAGCGCGGGCAACGCCTTTGCAAGCGTCCGAGCCACAAACGCGTCGGCGTCCCGCGCGTCCAGTCCCGGAGGGCCGAAGTGGCGGGGGTAGAGCGCCGAAATAAGGCTCCCGACGATATCGCTGATCGCCTCCCGCGACGGCAGGCGAGGCGCTGCGCCACGATAGCGGCTCAGTTGGGAGGCGGCGCGCAATTGGCGGAGCTCCGCTACGATATGAGCGTACTCGGAGTCCGCGCTAGGCTCCTCGCGCGTGAGATCTTCGACGCGGGCTTGTCCGTGCGCGGTTGAGGATCGCCTCCGTTCATGGCTTGCTCATCGATGTCGACCCAGCGCATGCATGAGAGCTCATCTTGCGGCGGGAAAGAGGCCCACCGCCCTTCGGACTTCGTCGTCGGTCCAGCCGATCGAATTGTAGGCGCCGCGCCAATAGACAAGCGCGCCAGAGCCGCCGATCTTAAAAACGTTGCGAATCCGGCCGATCACGATCGCGCGTCCGTGGCGGTCGATGATTTCCTCGCTTTCGCATTCGAGCGCGGCGACCGCGTCGGATCGAAGCACGACACCGCTCGCCGCCGTCACCCAACTTCCCTCGAAATCGTCCGAGCTCGCCTCGACCAGAGCTCCACGCCCAAAACGATCCGCAATCTCGGCATGGCTCGCGGCGAGGACGCTGACGCCGAACGGCGCCTGAGGCGCCGCCGCCGGCGGTAGGTGGGCGGCGCAATCGAAGGAGAGCAGAAGGGTCGGAGGTTCGACGGAGAGGAACGAGACCGAGGTCGCGGTGACACCGAACCATTCAGCGCCGCGCTGGAAAGTGACCACGCTGACGGCGCGGGGCAATTGCCGCACAGCTTCGAGACACGCGACGCCGCCCGGTTGAGGCGCGATCCGATTGGCGCCTGAGGCGACAATTTTGAGCGCGGCGCGTTGAGCCATTGGACACACCATGGACAGGGTTTAGAGATTAGTCTATTAACTTTGTAGACATTTGTCAAACCACTTCGGACGATGAAAGGAATCCGCGCTCCATGCTCGCTTCGCTCGCGCCATCGACACAGGCGGATGCGTGCTCGATCGCCATCGTCGGGGGCGGCGCGAGCGGCGCTCTGATGACAGCGCATCTCCTAAAATGCGGCTGGCGACGCACGTTCGTCTGACTCTGATCGAACCCCGCGCGCAGATCGGCCGCGGGCTCGCTTACGCGACCGAAAACGAGAGTCATCGACTGAACGTCCGGGCGTCGAACATGAGCGCTTTCCCCGACGACCCCGATCATTTCTGGAATTGGCTGCGAGCGAACGGCCATAGGGGCGAGGATCGCTTTTGCTTTGTTCCTCGCTTGGTCTATGGACGCTACCTTGGCAGCCTGATCGAAGATCGTCTCGCTGAGAGCGCCGCGCCGCGCGCTGCGCTGGCTTCGCGAGACCGTTACGAGCCTCAGCGAGCGCGACGGCTCCGTCACGCTTGGCTTTTCCGGGGGTCAAACCGCTGTTTTCGATATGGCGGTTCTGTGCTGCGGACACGAAGCCTCCGAAACGCTCGATGCGCCATTCGTCAGCCCATGGGAGGACCCGCAGTTCGTGGAACGCCGCCCCGGATTCGACGATTCTGATTCTGGGCACCGGACTGACGATGGTCGACGCCGCGATTGCGCTGAGCGAGTCCGGCCATCGCGGACCCATTGTCGCCCTCTCTCGGCGCGGTCTTCTCCCGCAAGCCCATCGCCGCGTCGAGCCTACGCAAATCACGCAAACGGAATTGCCGTCGCCCGCGAGGCTCGCTTCTTTTCTGGATTGGCTTCGCGCGAGAGCGCGCGATGAAATGCAAAGCGGCGGAGATTGGCGAAGCGTCGTTGACGGTCTGCGCCCACACGTGCAGGCGATCTGGCGCGCCATGCCGAGCCGATCCCGCCAAAGGTTTCTCGAACACGCGCGCCCCTGGTGGGACATTCACCGCCACCGAATGGCGCCGGAGGTCGAAGCGAAGATCCGAGCGCTGCAGGAGAGCGGCCAGTTGCGAATCCTGCCGGGTCATCTCCTTGAGGTCGACGCGAAACGAGACGGCGCGAACGTTTCGATCCGTCCGCGCGCCTCTGAAGCTTTGGTCCGCCTGGAGGTCTCCCGCATAGTCTCGTGCCGAGGGTTGACCAGCGATCCACGGCGCAGCTCCAATCCTCTCGTCGCTCAACTCGTCGCCGAGGGCTACGCGCGCGCCGATCCGCTCGGCATTGGCCTCGATGTCGACAACGATTGCGCTGTCGTCGACGCGAGCGGGCGCGCTTCAGAGCGAATCTTCGCCGTCGGACCGATGAGCCAAGCCGCCTTCTGGGAATTGATCGCCGTCCCCGACATTCGCCTTCAGGCCGCCTCTCTTGCCCGGCGGCTCACCGAGCAGGCGCACTTGGCTGCGCGAGCGACCTGACCCGCTCGCTGCCCGATCGGCGCGCCGGCCTCGATGGACTTCGAAGAGCCTCGGGACCGTCCAAATGAGCCGCCGTCCGCCGCACCCGACGAGTCCGACCCCAGGCGCCTAAACTTTAGTCTACTAAATTTATAGACATACTTGACTCATGCGCCGGAACGTGGTGCCATGCTGACGTTGTCGGCTGGCTGAGGCGATCTCAGCGGTCATTCCGGAGCGAGCCATGCCTGTCGCCGTCGAGGCCGAGACCCTGCCCACCCTCGACCTTCGTCGATTCAACGGCGATGCGTCGGAGCGCTCGCATTTTCTGGAAGAGCTGCGGAAAGCGGCCCGCAATGTCGGCTTCTTCTATCTGGTCGGCCACGGGATCGAGGACGGCCTCATTCAGGATGTGCTGAAGGTCTCCCGACGCTTCTTCGCGCTGCCCGAGCAGGACAAGCTCGCCATCGAGATGGTGAACTCGCCGCATTTCCGCGGCTACAACCGCGCCGGTTTCGAGCACACCCGGGGCAAGCCCGACTGGCGCGAGCAGGTCGACATCGGGCCGGAAAGGCCGGCGCTGCCCTTCGACCGCGAGGCGCCGCCCTGGGATCGCCTGCAGGGTCCGAACCAATGGCCGGCCGCGTTCCCGGAGTTCAAGCCGACGCTTCTCGCCTATCAGGATGAGACCACTGCGCTTGCCATAAAAGTGCTGCGCGCGTTCGCCGCCGCGCTTGAACAGCCCGAAGACATTTTCGCGCCGATCTACACGCCGGCGCCGAACCCGCTCATCAAGATCATCCGCTACCCCGGCCGCGCGTCGAACGAGAGCGATCAGGGCGTGGGCGCCCACAAGGATTCCGGGTTCGTGACCCTTCTCCTGCAAGAGAAGCAGGCCGGTCTGCAGGTTCAGGCTGACGACGGCGGCTGGATCGACGCGCCGCCCGTCGCGGGAAGCTTCGTCGTCAACATCGGCGAGATTCTCGAAATGGCCTCCAACGGCTATCTGCGCGCCAACGTGCATCGCGTGGTCTCGCCGCCTCAAGGGTCGGACCGCCTGTCCGTCGCGCTTTTCCTCGGAGCGCGTCACGACGCGACGGTTCCGCTGCTTTCGCTGCCGCCTCACCTTGCCGCGCAAGCGCGCGGCGTGACGCAGGACCCGGACAATCCGCTCTTCCGGGAAGTTGGCCGGAACTATCTGAAGAGCCGGCTGCGATCCCATCCCGACGTGGCGCGCCGCCACTACGCGGATCTGATCGACCCGGCCCCCGTTTCCGAGCCTGCCTCCGCCTACTGAACCCTCCCTCAGCCACAAATCCCAGGAAACATCGCAATGGCGAAAGACAAACTGCGACCCGAGACTTTGGCGCTGCACGGCGGCGCCTATCGCGCCGACCCGGTCAGCGGCGCGGTCGCGGTGCCGATCTACCAGACGACCTCCTACCAGTTCCAGGACACCGGGCACGCCTCGCGGCTCTTCGCGCTTGAAGAGCTCGGCAACATCTACACCCGCGTCCAGAACCCGACCTGGGACGCGCTCGAGACCCGCATCGCGGCGCTCGAAGGCGGCGCTGCGGCTCTCGTGGTCGCCTCGGGGCAGGCGGCCTCCGCCTATTCGGTGCTGAACCTCGCCCAGGCCGGCGACAACATCGTCTCTTCGACCGATCTCTACGGCGGCACGTGGACGCTGTTCGCGCAGACGCTGAAGCAGTTCGGCATCGAGGCCCGCTTCGTCGATCCGAGCGATCCCGAGGCGTTCCGCCGCGCGACCGACGCGAAGACGCGCGCTTATTACGCCGAGATCCTCCCCAACCCGAAGCTCCACGTCTTTCCGATCCGCGAGGTCGCCGACATCGGCCGGTCGCTTGGCGTTCCGTTGATCGCCGACAACACGGCGACGCCGCTGATCGCGCGGCCGTTCGAGCATGGCGCGGCGGTCGTGGTCTATTCCGCGACGAAGTACATCGGCGGACACGGCACATCGATCGGCGGCCTCATCATCGATGGCGGCAATTTCCCGTGGGAGCAGCACGCCGAGCGCTTCCCCCTGCTCACGCAACCGGATGAAGCCTACCACGGCGCGATCTGGACCGAGGCGGCGAAGCCGCTCGGACCGATCGCCTATGCGTTGCGCGCGCGCGTCAAGCTGTTGCGCGACCTTGGCGCGGCGATTTCGCCGTTCAACGCCTTCCAGCTTCTGCAGGGACTCGAGACGCTGCCGCTGCGGCTTCGCCAGCACAACGAAAATGCGATCGCCGTTGCGAACTTCCTCAAAGGTCGCAGCGACGTCTCCCATGTCATCTTCCCCGGCCTGCAGACGGGCGAGCCTCGCCGCCGCGCCGACGCCTACCTCAAAGGCGGTTACGGCGGCCTCGATCGGCTTCGAGCTCAAGGGCGGCGTCGAGGCAGGGCGCAAGTTCATCGACTCGCTCGAGCTTCTCTACCATGTCGCCAACATCGGCGACGCGCGCTCGCTCGCCATTCATCCGGCCTCGACCACGCATCAGCAATTGACGTCCGACGAGCAGCTCGCGGCCGGCGTCACGCCCGGCTACGTGCGCCTTTCGATTGGCCTCGAACATCCAGACGACATTCTCGCGGATTTGTCGCAGGCGCTCGACGCGGCGGGCCGCGTCTCCGTTCACGAGCCGTCACGCAAGGCGGCCTGATCTCACCATCTATCCACACCCACCTGAAGGGGGCTTCCATGAGCAAAGACATAACAACGACCGTTCAGCCGTCCCGGCGAACGCTTCTGAAGACTGTCGGCGCCGTCGGCGTCGCCGCGGCGGGAGGCGTGCTGAGCCGCCAGGTCTTTTCGCCGGCGATCGCGGCGCCGGCGCCAAAGATCAGGCTCGCCTGGACTGAGGTGGCCGCGTGCCACTCGCCGCTCGGATTCGGCGTCGCCAAAGGCATCTACGCCAAGCACAATCTCGACGTCGAACTCTTCTACCAGGGCGCAAGCGGCCAGACGCTGATCCAGGCCCTGGCGACCGGCAAGGCGGACGCGGGCGCCGGTCTCATCGGCGACTGGCTGAAGCCGCTTGAGCAGGGCTTCGACGTGAAGCTGTTCGTCGGCTCGCATGGCGGCTGCCAGCGCCTGCTGGCGTCGCAGGCTTCGGGCATCAAGGACCTCGCAGGCGTCAAGGGCAAGACGATCGCGACTTACGGCATCGGCGCCCCGCCGCAGGTGGCCTTCCAGGTCACGCTGTACAAGGCCGGCATCGATCCCGAGACCGACGTGACCTGGAAGGCGGTGCCGTTCGATCTCGTCGGCGAATCCGTCAATCGCGGCGACGCGGATCTCGCGGCGCATCTCGACCCGTGGGCCTATTCGATCGAGAAGCAGTTCAACTTCACCAAGATCGCGGACACCCAGACGGGCGTCTACGAGAACCATACGTGCTGCGTGCTCGGCGCCAATGGGCCGTTCCTCGCCGCCAACAAGGACGCGCTCCGCAGGCTCGCGGAGGCCAATATCGAGATCCACGAATACACCGCCAATCATCCCGATGAAGTGGCGAAATGGTACTACGAGAATCTCAAGCCCGCGGGCCTCACCGAAGCCACGCTGACGGAGATCCTTGGATCGCTCGTCTACCACAACCACCCGATCGGTCAGGCGCTCACCGATCAGATCCGCATCACCTCGGAGGAGCTGAAGCTCGTCAAGGTGCTGGAGCCTTCAACGGATCCGAAGGAATTCGCCGAGCGCATCACGGTCAACCTTCTCGCGTGAGTCCTTCGTCGATGAGCAATGCAATCGAGGCTCTGGACGGCCGCGCGGAGCGTTCTTCGGCTCTAAGCGGTCTCCAGAAGAATGTTTGGGCAAGCGGGCTTATCGCCGCCGTCGCATGGGGCGCGGCGGCGGTTGCCACCGTCGCCTTGCCCGATGTCGTTCCGTGGGGAAGCGATGGTCTCTTCGCCATCATCATGGCGAGCGGGGCATTGGCGCTCGTGGTTCTGGCGTTCGCCGTCCCGCACTTGGGCCGGTTCGGCGAAGGCTGGGTCCATTATGGGCCGTGGCTCATCGCGATCGGCGTCTGGCTCACCTTGTGGGAGCTGACGACGGCGAAGTTTGGCTGGCTGCCAAAACCCTTCTTCTCGCCGCCGAACGGCCTGCTCAACGTCTACGTCACCGAGGGGTCGCGGATTCTGATCTGCATCGGCTACACGCTGCGCCTGTGGTCGATCGGCTTCGCCTCCGGCGCGGTCGTTGGCTACGCGCTTGGCGTCGCGCTCGGCTGGTCGAAGCGCTTCAGCTACTGGGGCATGCCGATCCTCAAGCTGATCGGACCGGTGCCGGCGACCGCCTGGATTCCCTGCACGTTCTTCTTCTTCCCGACGACCTTCGCCGCGAGCGTGTTCATCGTCGCGCTGTCAGCGGGCATTCCGATTGCGATCCTCACCTCCTCGGGCGTCGCCTCCGTCAATCGCGCCTATTACGACGTTGGGCGCAATCTCGGCGCGAGCGAATGGTACCTCGTGTCGAAGATCGCCGTGCCCGCGTCGCTGCCGCACGTGTTCGTCGGCCTGTTCATGGCGCTCTACTATTCCTTCGCCGTCCTCGTCGTGGCGGAGATGCTCGGCGCCAAATTCGGGCTTGGCTGGTACATCCAGTTCGAGACCGCGTATTCGGGCTACGCCAACGTCTACGCGACGCTCGTCATCATGGCCCTCATCTGCGCCGGCATCGTCAAGCTTTTGTTCGTGGCTCGCGACCGTCTGCTCGGCTGGCAGAAGGGGTTCATCTGATGGCGGCGACCGCAACAGCGTTGCGCGCTCCGCCGGCCGCGGCGCGCAATGTTGCAATCGACATTCGCGGCGTGAGCCACGCGTTCGAACTCGACGGTTCGCGGCTGCCGGTGCTCGAGTCGATCGACCTTTCCGTCGAGGCCGGCGAGTTCGTCGCGCTGCTCGGACCGTCGGGATGCGGCAAATCGACGCTGCTCCGGCTTATCTCCGGTCTTGAGCAGCCGACAAGCGGCTCAATTTCAGCGGAAGGGTCGCTGATCGACAGGCCGGATCCGTCACGGATTCTCGTCTTTCAGGATCCGACGCTGTTTCCGTGGGCGACGGTCTGGAACAATGTCGCGACCGGGCTCGATGCGCGCGGCGTCCTCAAGCAGGAGAGCGCGCGCGTCGATTCCGCGCTCGATCTGGTCGGCCTTCGCGACTTCAGCAAGGCTTATCCCCATCAGCTCTCGGGCGGCATGGCTCAACGCGCCGCGCTTGCCCGCGCGCTCGTGAACGATCCCGCCTTGCTGCTGCTTGATGAGCCGCTCGGCAAGCTCGACTCGCTGACGCGACTGACGCTGCAAGCGGAGCTGGTGTCGCTCTGGCGCAGGGAAGGCTTCACCGCGATTCTCGTGACCCACGATGTCGAAGAGGCGGTGCTTCTGGCGTCCCGCGTCATCGTGCTCAGCGGACGGCCGGGACGCATCAAGGCCGAATTCAAGGTCGAACGGCCCTATCCTCGCCATCGTGACGATCCCGAGCTGGTCGGGCTGAGGCGACAAATTCTTGCGACCCTGGGGCTCGCCACATGAGGTCGCGCCTGACCCCCGCGCTCCTCGCTCTCGGAGCCGCGACGATGCTGGGCGCGATCGCCTGGTGGTGGATCACCTTCGGCGAGGTCATCCGCTTCGGCTACTTGTCATGGCATGAGGCCGGGGCCTGTCTCGTGCAGAACTCCGACATCTGCTCGCTCGCCAAGGCGCTTTGCCTGGGCTCCCATCCCCGCTTTCTCATCGCCTATTGGGCAAGCGTCTTCTGGCTCGGAATCATTGTGCTCTCGGCGAGCCTGCTGACCTCCGAACGGGCGAGGGTCGTGCAATGACGATGGCGCTTCGACAAATCCCGACCGAGGCTGAGGAGCTTGCGACGTTCAAACAGGCGATGCGGCGCCTCATCGGCGGCGTCAGCGTGATCACGGCGGGTTCGGGAGAAGTCAGAACGGGCCTCACCGCCACTTCGGCGATCTCGCTTTCGCTCGATCCGCCGACCATGCTGGTCTGCGTCAATCGCGACGCGTCGGCGTGGCCGGTCATCCAGCGCGAGCGCCACTATTGCGTCAACATCCTCGACTCGCGCCACCAGGATCTGGCGGACCGGTTCGCCGGACGCAGCGGAATTAACGGGGCCGCCCGCTACGAAGGCGCGCGATGGCGCCAATTCTCCACGGGCGCGTGGGGCCTCGAGGACGCGCTCGCCGTCGTCGATTGCGCAGTCGAGGAAATCATCGAACGCCACAGCCACGGAATCATCATCGGCGCCGTCAAATGGGTTCACCTCGGCGGCGGCAGCGAGGCTTTGGTCTACGGGCATGGGGGCTATCGCACCCTGAAACTCGTCCCGCCCAAAGACCTTTAGGAGCCGCCATGAACGAGAATGTCGCCCGGCCGATCGCGGTCGCGCACGAGCCTCCGGTTTTCGAACTCAATCCGAACGCGCATCGGATCGCCTCCGACCAGGAGGCGCTGGCCGTCGCGCGAGAGCTTGCCGCCGAATTCGCGCAAGAGGCGGCGCAGCGAGACCGCGAGCGGCGCCTTCCCGCCAAGGAGCTCGACCGTTTCTCAGGATCGGGCCTGTGGGGAATCACCGTGCCGAAGGCCTACGGCGGAGCGGGCGTTTCCTTCGCCACGCTGGCCGAGGTCATCGCGATCATTTCCGCCGCCGATCCAAGCCTGGGCCAGCTCCCGCAAAACCATCTGGCGGCGCTGGACGCGATCAGAGTGACGGCAAGCGAAGAGCAGAAGCTCCTGTGGTTTGGCCGCGCGCTGCAGGGCTATCGCCTCGGCAACGCCTTTTCGGAGGCCAAGAGCAAGCACGTCGGCGCCTTCGAAACAACGGTGAGGCGCGATGGCGACTCCTTCGTGGTGAACGGCGAGAAGTTCTATGCGACGGGCGCGTTGTTCGCCCATTTCATCCACATCGGCGCGGTCGACGAAAGCGGCAATGTCCATCTGGCGATCGCGCCGCGCGCCGCGCCCGGACTTACGATCATCGACAATTGGTCGAGCTTCGGCCAGCGCACGACGGCGAGCGGCAATGTCCTCATCGACAACGTTCGCGTCGGGCCGGAGGCCGTGATCCCGGCCTATCTCGGCGGCGAGCGTCCCTCCTCGAACGGATCGGTCTCTCAGATCATCCAGGCGGCCGTTGACGCCGGCATCGCGCGGGGCGCGATCGAGGAGACGATCCATTTTGTGCGCAACCATGTGAGGCCCTGGATCGATAGCCGCCAGGAGCACGGCTACGAGGACGTCTTCACCATCGCGCAGATCGGCGATCTCGAAGTGAAGCTCCACGCCGCCGAAGCTCTGCTTGAACGCGCCGGCCGGGCGATCGACGGGATACTCGACGATCCGAGCGAAGAAGCTGTCGCCGAGACTGCGGTCAAGGTCGCCGAGGCCAAGGTGCTCACCACCGAGATCGCGATTCTCGCGACCAACAAATTGCATGAGCTTGGCGGCACGCGCTCGACCCTTGGCCAATACAATCTCGACCGTCACTGGCGCAATGCGCGCACGCACACGCTGCACGATCCCGTGCGGTGGAAATATTTCCATGTCGGCAACCACCTCCTCAACGGCGTCGCGCCTCCGCGCCACGCCTGGAGCTGACGTCGCCTTGTTGACGGAGACACGCCTCGCATGACCGCCGCACTCGCGACAATCGAAGACGACGTCACTGAATTTCGCGCCGCCGCCCTTGCGCGCGAGGCCGACGCGACGAATCCGCGATGACGCGGAGGCGCTTGCGGTCGCCGAGGAGGTTTCCGCGAAACTTGCGGAAGGCGCCGCCGCTCGCGATCGCGACCGCATTCTCCCTTACGAGGAGATGGACCTCCTCTCCGATGCGGGCCTGCTCGCGATCACTGTGCCGAAGGCCTATGGCGGGGCGGGCGTGCGTGCGGGAACCGTGGCGCGTGTGATTGCTGCGCTCTCGCGCGCCGACGGCTCGATCGGCCAGATTCCGCAAAATCACTTCTTCATGCTCGAGGGCCTGCGTCTCCAGGGCACAGAGGAGCAGAAGCGCTTCTTCTACGGACGTGTGCTGGCGGGCGAACGGCTCGGCAACGCCCTCTCGGAAATCGGCACGAAGACTGCGCACGACCACGCCACGCGGCTCAGCCGCGATGGGTCGATCTATCGCCTCAACGGACGCAAGTTCTATTCGACCGGCGTGCTGTTCGCCCATTGGGTCGCGGTCGTCGCCAATGACGAGAACAATGTCAGCACAATCGCTTTCGTGCCGCGGGACACGAAAGGGATCACGATCGTCGACGATTGGAGCGGCTTCGGTCAGCGGACCACCGGCTCGGGCACAACGCTGCTCGACAATGTGGAGGTGCATCCGTTCGCCATTTTGTCGTTCGCTGCTTTGTTCGAGCGTCCGACCTCCATGGGCCCGTTCGCGCAGATCATGCACGCCGCGGTCGAGCAGGGCATCGCCGAGGCGGCGCTCGCCGACACGGTTCAGTTCGTTCGCCACTCCGCTCGCCCCGCCAAAGATGCCGGCGTCGACCGGGCGAGTGACGACCCCTATACGGTCGCGATCGCCGGCGAATTGAAGATCAGGGTTGACGCGTCGAGCGCGCTGCTCGACCGCGCCGGGGAATTCGTCGACCGAGCCCAAGCCGAGCCTTCGGTCGAGACGGTCGCTGCTGCGTCGGTCGCCGTCGCCGAGGCAAAAATCGCTTCGACCGAAGCGGCGCTCCTCGTTGCATCGAAACTCATCGAGCTTGCTGGCTCGAGCGCGACCCTGACCAAGCACGGATTGGACCGCCATTGGCGCAACGCGCGCACCCACACCGTCCACGACCCGGTTCGCTGGAAATATCGAGCGGTCGGCGACTACTGGCTGAACGGCGTCAACCCGCCGCGTCACGGCGCGATTTGAGCTTTCCATGACGCGCGAAATCCGATTCAACGCCTTCGACATGAACTGCGTCGGGCATCAGTCGCCCGGCCTATGGGCGCATCCGCGCGACCGTTCGTGGCAATACAAGGATCTCGAATATTGGGTCGAGCTCGCCGAGATTCTGGAGCGCGGCAAGTTCGACGGCCTCTTCATCGCGGACGTGCTTGGCGTCTACGACGTCTATCATGGCAATCTCGACGCCGCGCTTCGCAACTCGACGCAAATCCCCGTCAACGATCCCTTGCAACTCGTGCCGGCGATGGCGCTCGTCACCAAGCATCTCGGCTTCGGGCTGACCGCCTCGCTTTCCTTCGAGCACCCCTACACGTTCGCGCGCCGCCTCTCGACGCTCGACCATCTGACCAAAGGCCGCGCCGGCTGGAACATCGTCACCTCCTATCTCGATAGCGGCGCGAAGAACATCGGTCTTGGCGGCCAGAGCGCGCACGACGATCGCTACGACGTCGCCGACGAATATATGGAGGTCTGCTACAAGCTGTGGGAGGGAAGCTGGGAGGACGATGCGGTTCTTCGCGACCGCACCCGGCGCATCTTCACCGATCCGGCGAAGGTCCATCCGATCCGCCATGAGGGCCGCTATTTCAAGGTTCCCGGGCGTGCATCTCAGCGAGCCCTCGCCGCAGCGGACGCCCGGTGCTCTATCAGGCGGGCGCTTCAGCGCGCGGGCGCCGCTTCGCCGGCGAGCATGCCGAGTGCGTCTTCGTCGCGACCCCGTCGAAGGCCGTTCTTAAGAAGTCCGTGGCCGCGATCCGCGAAAGCGTCGCAGCCGCCGGCCGCGATCCGCGAAGCGTCCTCATCTTCAATTTGCAGACCGTGATCGTCGACGAGACTGACGCCAAGGCCAAGGCGAAATACGAGGACTACAAACAATATATCAACCTCGATGGCGCGCTGGCGCTTGGCTCCGGCTGGATGGGGATCGACTTCGGCCGCTACAAGCCCGACGAGCCTTTGCGCCACATCGAGACCAATGCCGTTCAATCATCGGTCGAAGCGTTTTCCAGCGCCGATCCCAGCAAGTCTGGACTGTGCGCGAGCTGGCCGAATGGATCGGCATCGGAGGTCTCGGGCCGCTGTTCGTGGGCGGCCCTCAGACCACCGCGGATCTGCTCGAGGAATGGGTTGAGGACACCGACGTTGACGGCTTCAATCTCGCCTATGCGGTGACCCACGAGACGTTCAGCGACATTGTGACGCACCTTGTCCCGGAACTGCAGAAGCGGGGTCGATACAAACACGACTACGCGCCGGGAACATTGCGCGAGAAGCTTTTTGGCGGAGGAGCCACGCCTGCCGAAAGCCCATGTCGGCGCGCGATACCGCAACCTCGCGAGCCTGCAGCCTGCGCTCGACGCTGCGGAATGAAAGACAACCGAATGACTGACAAGCTCGATTTGCCACCGCCCGCCGAGAAAACCGACGTCCTCTGGTTCCTGCCGACCCATGGAGACGGTCGTTATCTCGGCAGCGAGGTCGGCGCCCGCCATGTGTCGCTTGGGCTACCTGTCACAGATTGCTCGGGCCGCCGACGAGCTCGGCTATTACGGAGTGCTGCTTCCCACGGGTCGGTCTTGTGAGGATTCTTGGGTTATCGCCTCCGCAATGGTCCCCCTCACGCACCGATTGCGTTTCCTTGTCGCGGTGCGGCCGGGTCTCACAGAGCCGGCCTTTGCCGCGCGCACAGCGGCCACGCTTGATCGCCTGTCGGACGGGAGACTGCTCATCAACGTCGTCACAGGGCGGCGATCCGGTCGAACTCAAGGGCGACGGCGTCTTTCTCAATCATGACGAACGTTACGAGGTCACCGACGAGTTCCTGTCGATCTGGCGGAAGCTGATGCAGGGCGAGGAAGTCACGGAGACGCACAAGCATCTGAAGATCGAGAAGGGCAAGCTGCTCTATCCTCCGCGCCAGCAGCCCTACCCTCCGCTCTATTTCGGCGGCTCTTCGGGCGCAGGCAGCGTCGTCGCCGCCAAGCACGTGGACGTCTACCTCACATGGGGCGAGCCGCCTAAGGACGTTGCGGAGAAGATCGCCGCCGCCAAGGCCGTGGCCGCGCAATATGGCCGGACGTTTTCGTTCGGCATCCGGCTCCACGTCATCGTGCGCGAAACGTCGGCGGAAGCGTGGCGCGCGGCGGATTCGCTCATCGCCAAGCTGGATGACGACACGATCGCCACCGCGCAAAAGGCTTTCGCGCGCTTCGATTCGGTCGGTCAGCAGCGCATGGCGCGCCTGCACGGCGGGCGCCGCGACAAGCTTGAGATCTCGCCCAACCTTTGGGCCGGCGTCGGGCTGGTGCGCGGCGGCGCCGGGACCGCGCTCGTTGGCAATCCCGACGAGGTCGCGGAACGGATGAAGGAATATATGGCGCTCGGCATCGATCGCTTCATCCTCTCGGGCTATCCGCATCTCGAGGAATGCTATCGCTTCGCAGAACTCGTATTTCCGAAGCTTCCTCTCAAGGCCACGACCGGCAATGATCTCGGACCTGCGAAGAACGCAGGGCCGTTCGGCGAAATCATCGCCAATGTGGTTGCGCCCTCGGAACGAAAAGCGGCGGCGGGCTGATAGGAAAGCTCGCAAATCCATGGCCAAGGAAATTCGCCTCAACGCGTTCGAGATGAACTGCGTCGCCCACCAGTCGCCCGGAATGTGGCGCCACCCGCGCGACCGCTCGCGCGACTATCGACGGCTCGATGGGTGGATCGAACTCGCGAAAACATTGGAGCGCGGGTTCTTCGATGGTCTGTTTCTCGCCGACGTTCTCGGAGTCTACGACGTCTTCGGCGGCAGTCCCAAGGCGGCCTTGCTGCACGCGACGCAAACCCCGGTCAACGATCCGCTGCTTCTCGTCCCGGCGATGGCGGCGGCCACCAAGCACCTCGGCTTTGGCGTAACCGTCACGCTTTCCTACGAACCGCCGTTCCCCTTCGCGCGCCGGATGTCCACGCTCGATCACCTGACCGACGGCCGGATCGGCTGGAACGTCGTGACCGGCTATCTCGACAGCGCGGCGAAAGGGTCGGGGCACAACGGGCAGCGACCGCATGACGAGCGCTACGCTGTCGCAGAAGACTACATGGAGGTCGTCTATAAGCTGTGGGAAGGCAGCTGGGCTGACGATGCGGTCATCGCCGACGTCGAAAGCGGAGTCTTCACGCGACCCGAGCGGGTGCGTAGGGTTCAGCACGATGGGCCGCACTACAAGCTCGACGCCTTGCACCTGAGCGAGCCGTCGCCGCAGCGCACGCCTGTCTTGTACCAGGCGGGGACCTCGCCTGCGGGGCGCGCCTTCGCGGCCCGTCACGCCGAATGCGTCTTCATGTCCGGGCCGTCCAAGAAAGTCATCGCGCCCCGCGTCGCCGCGATCCGGAAGCTCGCCAGAGAGTATGGCCGCGACCCGCGAGGCATTCTCATGTTCGCGATGATGACGGTAATCGTCGCGCCGACCGACGAAGAGGCTCAGGCCAAGCTGGCTGACTATCGGCGCTATGCCGATCCCGAAGGGGCGCTGACGCTAATGTCGGGTTGGACCGGCGTTGATTTTTCTCAATTCGATCCTGACCAAGTCGTCGAGCACGTGGAAAGCGAGGCCGGTCGCACCGCGCTTGAAAACATCACCCGCGCTGACCCCGACCGGCGCTGGACCGTGCGCGAGGTCGCCGAACACGTGTCGATCGGCGGGATCGGGCCCGTTGTGGTCGGATCACCCGCCACTGTCGCCGATCAGCTCGAAGCCTGGATCGACGAGACCGATCTCGATGGCTTCAATCTCGCTTTTGTCGTGCGGCCCGAAACGTTCGTCGGACGTCGTCGACTTCCTCGTCCCCGAATTGCAGCGCCGGGGACGGTACAAGATGGCCTATACGAAAGGAACACTACGAGAGAAGCTTGTCGGCAAGGCGCGTCTTGGCGCTGAGCATCCTGCCGCTAGGCACCGCTGGAAGCTCCGTCGACAGCTCGAGAGCGCGGTCGCGCAGGCCCCGTCGCCACGAGCTCCTTAAGCGGGCATTTGCCTACGTCGGCTATCCGCCGAGGCCGTGCGAAAGTGCGGGGGTGGCGAGCCCGCGCGAGAGGGACTGCGGCCCCTATCGCCTGGATGAGCGGCGGCGCCCACTCTGGGCCGGTGATCCTCGACGAGCGAACCGGCAAGCCTTACCGCCAGTGAGAATTCGCCAGACGCTTCCGCGAGGTCGCCTGGGCGGCCGGCGCGTCGGACGCGATTTGCAACGTGGACGCACGGGCCCTGGCGGTGACCGACCCGTAAGTGAAGGGCGCGCAGCCGACCGACGCTAGGGACCTCGGAACGCATCCCAAGCTTGCGACCAACCGCCGCTATTGACGCAACCGGCTTGCGGCGACGAGCCCCGTCGCCGTGCTTCCTTTTTGGGGCGAGAACGAACCCGGAAAAGATGGTGCGTAACAAGATTAGACGCGAGGGATCGCGTGCTTTCGCCAAACCGTTGAAAAAAGCGGTGGTGCGGACGGCGGGGGTCGAACCCGCACAGCCTTGCGGCCGAGGGATTTTAAGTCCCTTGCGTCTACCGGTTTCGCCACGTCCGCATGACGCGCGGTTCTTTCACATTTTGCGGCGAAAATGAACCTTAGCCGCCTTTGTCGTTCGCGATCGGCGGCTGGAAGGCGAGGCCCATATCCCAAGGGAAGTAGATCCACGTGTCTTGGGACACTTCGGTGACGAAGGTGTCGACCAGCGGGCGACCTAACGGTTTTGCGTAGACGGTGGCGAAATGCGCTCTGGGCAACATCTCGCGCACCAATTTGGCGGTGGCGCCGGTGTCGACTAGGTCGTCAACGATCAGGATCTTCGCCCCGTCATTGAGATTGGAGACTTCGGGAGCGATCGTCTTGAGGACCTTAAGGCCGCCTTGTGTCTTGTAGTCGTGGTAGGAGGCGATGCTGACCGTTTCGATTACCCGCACCTCGAGTTCACGCGCAACGATCGCCGCCGGCACGAGACCGCCGCGTGTGATGGCGACAATGGCGTTGAACGGCCCTGATGAGGCGAGCCGCCAGGCCAACGCCCGTGCATCCCTGTGGAACTGGTCCCACGAAACCGGAAAGGCCTTGTCGCGGGGGGCGTTCACCAGCGGCTCCTTCGCAAAAGATCGCCCTTCCTAACAAGCGCGATGACCGCGCGCGACCCGTCATCGTCCCGGATTAACACCTTTTACAATGCCGGCTTCCGGTCGGTGCTTAGCGCGTCGCCCCGTCCTTAGACAGCTCCGCGACCATGGCCCCGACGGCGCTGCGCGCCGCGGCGACCGCTTCCTTGTCTTTACCGCGAACCACGATCTGGTTGCTGAAGCGCCCGTCCTTAAACGAGGGATAGGAGCCGATCGCCGCGTTCGGATGGGCTGAGGCGATCGCGCCCAACGCCTCGCCGTAGAGGCCCTCTGGGAGGCTTCCGGCGGCGATAGTCTCGACCAGCATCACCGCTCCGGTCTTCATCGACTTGACGGCGAAGTCGAGCATGGCCTGCATGACCGCCGGCACCCCGGCAAGCACATAGACGTTGCCGATGCGAAAACCCGGCGCTTGGGAGATCGGATTCTCGATGAGGTCGGCCCCCTCGGGGATGCGGGCCATGCGACGGCGCGCAGGAGTGAGATCGCTGGGGGCATAGCGCTCAAGCATGATGGCGATCGCTCTGGGATCCTCGCCGACGGGCACGCCAAAGGCGCGCCCGATCGAATCGGCGGTGATGTCGTCGTGGGTTGGGCCGATGCCTCCGGTCGTAACCACGTAGTCATAGCGCTCTCTGAGCGCGTTGACTGCCGCGACGATCTCGTCCTCGACATCCGGCACGACCCTCGCCTCCCGAACGTCGACGCCGATCTTCGCCAGATATTCGGCGATATAGCCCAGGTTGCGGTCCTTCGTACGCCCCGAGAGGATCTCGTCGCCGATCACCAGGACGGCGGCGGTTACAGTCGTCGATTCGCTCATCGCCAAGTCGCCCGTGCCCTCGCCAGTCGGAATCCGCCGCAGCCTAGCGCGAGGCTAGCATGAACGCCGGGAAAGTCCGCAAGGCCGGTGGACCTTTTCCAATCCCGAACTGGTGACTTGTCTTCGGCGCGAGGCAGGGCATATGTGTAGAGTTTCTGGAACATGGGCCAAGGGAACGCTGGTGGCGACGTCGACGACATTTGTGCTGGCAAACGAAAAGGTTGGCCGCCGCAGCGGCCAGATCCGTCTGCATGGGCCCGAAGACTTCGCCGCCATGCGCAAGGCCGGCGCGCTGACCGCGGAAGCGCTCGATCTGATCGGTCCGCTCGTCAAGCCAGGGGTCACGACCGCGAGCCTCGACCGGTTCGCGTTCGAATTCGCGCGCGACCACGACGCCTACCCGGCGTCCCTGAACTACCGCGGCTATCGCAAGTCGATCTGCACGTCGATCAACCATGTCGTGTGCCACGGCATTCCTGACGAGAAGCCCCTGCGCGACGGGGACATCCTCAATATCGACGTGACCCTCATCGTAGACGGGTGGCATGGCGATGCGAGCCGCATGTTCGTCGCGGGGGAGGCCTCCCGGCGGGCGCAACGCCTGATCGACGTAACCTACGAGGCGATGATCCGCGGCATCGAAGCGATCAAGCCCGGCGGGACGACGGGCGACATTGGTTACGCCATTCAGACCTACGCCGAGGCCGAGCGATGTTCGGTCGTGCGCGACTTTTGTGGTCACGGACTCGGAAGGCTCTTCCACGATGAGCCGAATATCCTGCATGTTGGCCGAAAAGGCGAAGGCGTCCAGCTTCGCCCCGGCATGTTCTTCACCGTCGAGCCAATGATCAATCTCGGCGGCTACGGGGTGAAGATTCTTGCTGATGGTTGGACGGCGGTGACGCGCGATCGGTCACTGTCGGCCCAATTCGAGCATACGGTCGGTGTGACGGAGACCGGGTGCGAGATTTTCACCCTCTCGCCCACCGGAGCCGATCGCGCGCCAATCAGATGACCTCCGGAGCCGACAGCGACGGCAAGGCTTATCATCCGCGCCGCGCGGGACGCACTCACCTGCACGAGGCTGGCGGGTCGGTGCTGGCGCAAGTCCAACCCCAGTCGGCCTCCGATCTGGCGGCCCCCGAAGGCGGTGACGGCGAAACGCCCCATTATCACGGGCATCGCGAGCGGCTGCGCTCCCGCCTCAGGGAAGCGGGTCCGGGCGCCCTTGCCGATTATGAACTCCTCGAACTCATTCTTTTTCGCGCGATCCCACGACGCGATGTGAAGCCACTGGCCAAGAGCCTCATCGCCCGCTTCGGCTCTTTCGGCGAAGTCATCGCGGCCGATTCCGGAAGGCTCGCCGAAATCGAGGGCATGAGCGCCGGCGCGATCTCGGAATTCAAGATCGTCGAAGCGGCCGCGCAACGCTTCGCCAAGGGCGCGGTCAAGAAACGGTTGCCGCTTGGCTCGTGGAGCGAGGTGATCGACTATTGCCGCACGTCGATGGCGTTCGAAGGCCGGGAAAGCTTCCGGATCCTGTTTCTCGACAAGAAGAATGGCCTGATCGCTGACGAGGTCCAAGGCTCCGGCACCGTCGACCACACCCCTGTCTATCCCCGCGAGGTCATGCGCCGCGCGCTGGAATTGTCGGCGACCGCGATCGTTCTTGTTCACAACCATCCGTCCGGCGATCCGACCCCGTCGACCCAGGACATCAAGATGACCTTGGACATCATCGCGATCGCCAAGTCATTGGGGGTCGCCGTGCATGACCACATCATCGTCGGGCGCAACGGGCATGCCTCGCTGAAAGGCATGAGGCTGATCTGACATTGGAGTAGACGGCAACTCGGTCGATCGGACCCTTGCCTCAAACCGCAGAGAGCGGGAGGTGATTGCGGCGACGCTGGGTCCTAACGGCCTCCGGCGGCTGCAGATTTTGCATGAGTTCGATTGCAGTAACAGGCAATAAACGGGCTTAAACGCCTCTAAACGCTAGTGAAAGTGCTAGCGTTTACTAGCATTTATTTTTTCGAATCGGGACTTTTCAAAGAGTTACGGCCGATTCGACTAAAAAATTTGCGCCGTCTTTTGGCTTTCGCGAGATATTCATTAAATGCATACCTCGCCTCGTTCTCACCGTGTGAGCCGTTGCAATTTTCCTCAAGCGACCAACGGAAACACTAACAAAAATTCTGTTTTTCGTAAAGACCTTAGTGCGAAAAATTATCGCCGCCCGCGAGACGCTGTGCGGCCGCCAGATCCTCGGGCGTGTCGACATCGAACGTCACGCCCATGTCGGAAGCGTCGACTTCAACCAGTTCCCGTTCGTTGAGCGCGCCGATCAGCTTGCGCGCGCCCTCGTCGCCCTTGAGGCGCATCGCCGCCTCGAAAAGGCCCCGGCCGAGAAGAACGGGGTTGCCGCGCCGGCCTTCGGTTAAAGGGATGGCTGCGAGCGCGCCCTCGCGAGCGAGAAACGCCTCGATCAAGGCGTCGACCAGTCGGGGCTCAATCAGCGGCATGTCGCCCAGGAGCACGAGCACGCCGGCAACGTCTCGCGGCGTGGCCAAAAGACCCACGCTCAGCGAGGAGGCGAGCCCGCTCGCGAAGTTAGGATTGAAGGCGAAGCTGACCTCGAGGTCTGCAACCGCGCTCTCCACGACGTCCCGCGCATAGCCAGTGACCACGGCAACCGGTCGCGCCTTGGTCGCCAGCGCCGCTTCCACCACCCGTCGCACGATCGGCTTGCCGTCGAGTTTCGCCACCAGCTTCGTGAGGTCTGGGCCGCCGCCGGCGCGAAAGCGCGACGACTGGCCAGCGGCGAGCACGATCGCGCTGACCCTAGTCACCAGGCGCGCGCGGCTGGGGGCGCGAACCGATTTCCATAAGCAGGCCGCCGACGCCCATAGCGCGGACGTCGGCGTCGCGGATGGGAATGCCGGCCAGCACGCGTTGCAACACCCAGTCGAAGCCATTCTCTTTCGGCGACCGCGCGCAGCCCGGCGCCCCGATGATCGGGATCCCGAGGCGTTCGGCAAGCAGCAGCAGATTGCCGGGATCGACCGGCATGCCGAACCGTTCGATGCGTCCCCCGATCGCTTCGATGGCGGCAGGAATGACGTCGCGGCGATCGGTGATCGCCGAAGCCCCGAACGCAATCAGCGCGTCGCTGCCGTCGATCAGCCGCGCCAGCGCCTTTGCGAGCGGCCCAACCTCGTGCGGCACGATCTCTTCAGCGACGATGCGCGCTCCCGTCGGCTTGAGGCGCGCCTCGAGCACACGCAAAGTCTTCGCCACAATCGAGGGCTTCAAGCCGGGGAGCGTCGTTGAGACCACTCCGATCCGCATCGGCTTGAATGGTGAAATGGATATGGCGCCCATCGGCGCCGCCGCGAGCGCGGCCTCGAGCGTCGAAGCTTGAGTGGCGAATGGAATGATCTTGATCGTCGCGACCATGTCGCCATCGGCGACGGCTCGATAGCGGGGCAGCGTCGCGACGGTGATCGCCTCATCGACCGCATTGACCTGGTCAATCGCTCCAGCCTCAACGATCGCAAGCCCTGCAATCTCGGCGAACAGATTGACCCGCCCCGTAAACGGCGGCGAGCGCCGCAGATGCGCGCCTGCGAGACGGTTCGCCAGCTTGAGCGCGGCTTCATTTTCACCGATGTCGCCCGATTCGAGGCGGGCCGCGACGACACACTTCACGCCGGCCGAGCCGAGAGCCAACCGCCGTTCGCGCGTGAGAATGTCGCCCTTCTTGAAGGCAGCCCCGTCGATCCGCACGCCATGCGCAAGCACAGCGCCCTCGGCCTCCTCGATTGGCGTTGGGCCGAATTTCATGCCGCCGCGCTCTCCGAGCGCAACGGCTTCTTGCGCAGCGAAGCGACAATCTCTCCGATGATCGAGACCGCGATTTCGGACGGGCTGACCGCGCCGATGTCGAGCCCGATCGGCGCATGGATGCGCGACAGCGCCGCTTCATCGAAGCCTTGCGCGCGCATGCGTTCGATCCGCCTAGCGTGCGTCTTTCGCGATCCGAGCGCGCCGATGTAGAAACAATCGGCCTTGAGCGCGACCATGAGCGCCGGGTCGTCGATCTTGGGATCATGGGTCAGAAGGCAAATGGCGGTGTAGCGATCGAGGGGCGCTTCCGCCAGCGCTTCGTCTGGCCACTTGGCGATTACGGGAACGTCGGGGAAGCGCGTCCGGCGTCGCAAAGGCGGTGCGCGGATCAATAATCGACGGGTCAAGACCAGCAATTCGCGCGATCGGCGCCAGCGCTTGCGAGATATGCACCGCCCCAATGAGGGTGAGGCGCGGCGCCGGCGCCTGAACCGTCAGAAAATAATCCTCGCCCTGATGCGCGATCGTTGCGCTTTTGCCCATGCGCAGCGCCGCTTCCAATTCCGAAGCGAGGGGATCGGCGTCGACCGCTTCGGCGCGAACGAATCGCTGGTCCCCGTCCGAAAGACGCGTCACGATGGCGCCGGCGCGCCTTTCGCCGCGAGCCAGGTTCATCGCCTTGAGAACATCGAGCCGCATCAGGCGAGCTTCTCGACATAGACCTTGATGCGGCCGCCGCAGGACAACCCGACACGCCAAGCCGTCTCGTCCGCCACGCCGAACTCGAGCATCCGCGGGGCGCCGTTGGCGATCACGTCCGCCGCCTCTTCCACGACTGCGCCCTCGACGCATCCGCCGGATACGGAGCCCAGAAAATTCCCCTCTCCGTCGATGACGAGATGCGAGCCGATCGGGCGGGGCGCCGAGCCCCAGGTCTCGACCACGGTCGCAATCGCCACGTCTCGTCCGGCTTCCCGCCAGGATTCCGCGGCGGCGAGGACGTCTTCGTCTCGGGTCAGCATTCAAACACCTCCCTCATCGATACCGTAGAGCGCGACGAACCCGACTTCACGGCAAGGGTCCTCGCAATCGAGGCCTGCCGGGGGAAATGTCGCGCCGGCAACGCCAAGTCTCTCAAGAATGGCCCCGCCCCGGTCGCTCCGCAAGACTATAACGGGAAATCAATCCGTCACCAGGAGCCGCGCCTTTGGATCACCTGACGAGTCTCGACCGCCGGACAATGCCTGGCAAAGGTCGGCCATGCTGGCGAGATTGTGAATCGGGCGGAAGGAATCGACGTAAGGCAGCATGGTTCGGATGCCCCCCGCCTTGGCGGCAAAGTCGTCAAAACGCAGTAGCGGGTTGACCCAGATCACGCGCCGGCTTGATTTGGCGAGCCGCTCCATCTCGGCTTTAAGCTTGTCCAGGTCGTCGCGCTCGAGTCCGTCAGTGATGAGGAGCGTGATCGCGCCTTGGCCCAGCACGCGCCGCGACCAATCCCGATTGAATCGGTGCAGCGCCTCGGCGATTCGAGTGCCGCCGGACCAGTCGACCGCCATCGCCGAGCACCGCGCCAGCGCGTCGTCCGGATCGCGGGCGCGCATCGCGCGGGTCACGTTGGTTAGACGGGTGCCGAACAGGAAAGTCGAAACACGTCGCGTTTCGCCCAAGGCGTGCAGAAAATGCAGGAAGAGGCGGGTGTACTCGTTCATCGATCCGGAAATGTCGCACAAGGCGACGACCGGCGGGGCGCGCTCGACGGCTGAGCGAAACTCGAGGTCGATCACGCCGCCGGGCTGCTAGCGAACGGCGGAAGCTGCGGCGCGCATCGATCCGAGCTGGCCGGCCGCCCGGCGCAAAGCGCCGCGTTCTGCGCTTGTCTTCGGGCATCGCGAGCCGCTTGATCGCCTTGCGAGCCTCCTCAATCTCCGCCGCGCTCATTTGGGCGAAATCCTTCGATCGCAAGATCTCCGCGGCCGACATGGTCAGCCGGGCGTCAAGTTCAATCGCGGGATCCGGTTTGGCGTGGTCGTGAGCCGACTTGAAAAGGGCGTCGGCGACGCGACTGGCCCCAGCTTCCGGCGGCTTCGGGTCGGATTTGCTGGGCGCCCGCGGGGACAGCATCGCGATCAGCTTTTCGATGAAACCCTTTCGCTTCCAGAAGATACGGAACGCCTGCTCAAACAGCAGACTGTGCTCATGCTTCTTGACGAAGACAGCGTGCAGCGTGGTGTAAAAGTCCTCTCGATTCCCAACGCCCGCCGCCTCGAGCGCCGCGAGCGCATCAAGAACCGCGCCCGGACCCAGCGGGATGCCCGCATCGCGCAGAGCGCGGGCGAAGTGGATGATGTTCTGCGCCAACACGCCGCCGCTTGCAGGTTCGGCTTCCAAAATCGCGCTCATTTCGTTTGGCTTGATCTCACTCCGATCCGATCTCCAGCCGGCGAAGCTCGGCGCGCGTCTCCTCGACCAACACCTGCGCCTTTGCGCCCTCTATCTTGGCGATATCGTCCTGATATTTCAGCAGGACGCCGAGCGTGTCGGAGACCTGCGCCGGATCGAGGGCGACCGCATCGAGTTCGGTCAGCGCGGCGGCCCAATCCAGGGTTTCGGCGACGCCTGGCGACTTGAACAGGTCCTGTTTCCGCAGGCGTTGAACAAAGGCGACAAGTTCCGCGGTCAATCGCTCCGGCGCGCGCGGCGCCTTGGCGCGCACGATCGCCATCTCCCGCGCCAAGTCGGGATAGCCAAGCCAATGATAAAGACAACGGCGCTTGAGCGCGTCGTGAATTTCGCGCGTGCGGTTGGAGGTGATGACGACGATCGGCGGTTCGGGCGCCGTCATGACGCCGATCTCCGGAATCGTCACCTGGAAGTCGGACAGGATCTCGAGCAGATAGGCTTCGAAGGCCTCGTCGGCGCGATCGATCTCGTCGATCAGGAGTACCGGCGCCCCGTTGACGCCCGGCTCGAGCGCCTGCAGGAGCGGGCGCTTGATGAGATAGCGCTGCGAGAAGATGTCGTGCTCGATGCGATCCTTGTCATGCTCGCCGGACGCCTCGGCCAGCCTGATCGCCATCATTTGCGCGGGATAGTTCCATTCATAGACAGCGCTCGCGACGTCGAGGCCCTCGTAGCACTGAAGACGGATCAGCTTTCGATTGAGCGAGGCCGCGAGAACCTTGGCGACCTCGGTCTTGCCGACGCCGGCCTCGCCTTCGAGGAACAGCGGTCGTCCGAGTCGAAGGCTCAAGAAAATGACGGTGGCGAGCGCGCGATCGCCGACATAGGAAGCCCCGCTGAGCAGGGTCAAGGTTTCGTCGATCGAGGCCGGTAGGGCCGGCGATTGCCGGGACAAGGCGCTACTCCACGTCAAGACATCGCCGCCACACCCTGCAGAGAAGGGCGCGGCGGCGTCAAGCTCGCCTCAGGGAAGGTTTCAGCGGCTTCTTTAAGCGGCTCAGGCCGCCGCTTCCACCGCGCGTCTCGCCATCACGCCGATGAGATGCGCACGATAGTCTGCGTCGGCGTGAATATCCGAGTTGAGGCCGCTCGCGGGCACGGAGACGCCTTCAAGCGCGGAGGCGGAGAAATTCCTGTCCAGCGCCGCTTCGAACGCCTCGGCGCGGAAGACGCCGCTCGAGCCGGCGCCGGTAACGGCGACGCGAACGCCGCCCGCCGTCTTCGCGACGAAGACGCCGACCAGCGCGTAACGCGAGGCTGGGTTCCGGAATTTCATGTATGCGGCCTTCTGCGGGATCGGGAAGCTCACCTGCGTGATGAGTTCGCCGGTCTCGAGCGCCGTCTCAAAAAGGCCGGTGAAGAAATCTTGCGCGGGAATCCGGCGCTTGTTGGTGACGATCGTGGCTCCCAGCGCGAGCGCGGCCGCCGGATAGTCGGCGGCTGGATCGTTGTTGGCGAGCGAACCGCCGATAGTCCCCATATTGCGAACATGCGGATCGCCGATGATTCCGGCGAGTGACGCGAGCGCTGGAATCGCCGCTTGCACGACAGCGTTGCGAGCGACGTCTGCGTGGCGGGTCATGGCGCGGATCACCAGATTGTCCCCTTCGCGGGCGATGCCGGCGAGCTCTTGAACGCTCTTGAGGTCGATGAGCGCAGCTGGCGACGCGAGACGCTGCTTCATAGTTGGGAGCAGGGTCATGCCGCCGGCGAGCGCCTTGGCGTCGGGGTCTGCGAGATCGGCGACGGCGGCGGAGAGCGTCTCCGGGCGATGATATTCAAAGGCGTACATTGTCGAGTTCTCCCAACGAGGGACAAAAGGGGGCGGCGGGCGTTATTCCGCGGCGCGCTTCATCATGGTCTTTTGCGCGGCGCGCCAGACGACCTGCGGAGTCGCCGGCATCGCCACCTCTTCATGGCCAAGCGCATCGGTAATCGCGTTGATGACGGCGGGGGGCGAAGCGATCGCGCCCGCTTCGCCACAGCCCTTGATGCCGAGCGGATTGGACGGACAGACAGTCTCGATCGTCTCGATTTTGAACGAGGGCAGGTTGTCGGCGCGCGGCATGCAATAGTCCATGAAGCTCGCCGTTAGGAGCTGGCCCTCCTTGTCGTAATAGGCGCCTTCGAGAAGCGCTTGGCCGACGCCCTGAGCGATGCCGCCGTGCACCTGGCCTTCGACGATCATCGGATTGATGAGCTTGCCGAAGTCGTCGACGGCCGTCCACCGGTCGATCGTGACGCCACCCGTCTGCGGATCGATTTCGAGCTCGCAGATGTGGACGCCAGCCGGGAAGGTGAAGTTGGTCGGATCCCAGAACGCGCTTTCTTTCAAGCCAGGCTCGAGCTCCTGGCCGTTGAACTTGTGCGCGATATAGGCCTGGAGCGCCACCGAGCCGAAGTCGATCGACTTGTCAGTGCCCTTGACCGTGAACTTGCCGTCCTTGAATTCGATGTCCCCTTCCGAGGCCTCGAGACAGTGGCCCGCAACCTTCTTTGCCTTGGCTTCGATCTTGTCGAGCGCCTTGAAAATCGCTGACATGCCGACGGCGCCGGACCGGGAGCCATAGGTGCCCATGCCCATCTGCACCTTGTCGGTGTCTCCGTGGACGATCGACACATTTTCCATCGGGATGCCGAGACGACTAGAGACGAGTTGAGCGAAGGTCGTCTCGTGGCCCTGACCATGGCTGTGCGAGCCCGTCAGAACCTCGACCGTGCCGATCGGATTGACCCGCACTTCCGCCGATTCCCACAGGCCGACGCCGGCGCCGAGCGAACCGACCGCCGCAGATGGCGCAATGCCGCAAGCCTCGATATAGGCAGAGATGCCGAAGCCGCGTAATTTGCCTTTGGCCGCGGACGCCGCTTTCCGCCCCGGCAGGCCCTTTTGGTCGGCAAGCGCCAGCGCTTTATCGAGCGCGCCCGCGTAATCGCCCGCGTCATAAGCCATGATGACCGGCGTCTGATGCGGGAACGCATTGATGAAGTTCTTCCGCCGAAACTCGGCCGGATCCTGTCCGGTTTCCCGCGCCGCGATTTCGACAATGCGCTCGATGACGAACGTCGCCTCCGGGCGCCCAGCGCCGCGATAGGCGTCGACCGGCGCGGTGTTGGTGTAGACCGCGTCGACTTCGCAATAGATGCTTGGGATCGCGTATTGGCCCGAGAGCAGCGTCCCATAAAGATAGGTCGGCACGGAGGACGCGAAGGTCGAGAGATAAGCGCCGAGATTGGCGATCGTGTGCACCCGCAAGCCGGTGATCTTGCCGCCCGCGTCCTGCGCAAGTTCGGCGTGGGTGACATGGTCGCGACCGTGCGCGTCCGAGAGGAACGCCTCCGTCCGATCCGAAGTCCATTTGACAGGCCGGTCGATCTTCTTCGCCGCCCAGGCGCACACCGTCTCCTCGGCATAAATGAAGATCTTCGAGCCGAAGCCGCCGCCAACGTCGGGCGCGATGACGCGGAGCTTATGTTCCGGCGCAAGGCCGATGAACGCCGAGAGCACGAGCCGCGCGACATGCGGGTTCTGGCTCGTCGTATAAAGCGTGATCGTGTCCGTTCCTGAATCGTAGTCGCCGACGGCGGCGCGCGGCTCCATCGGGTTCGGCACCAGGCGATTGTTGACGAGGTCGAGCTTGGTCACGTGCTTCGCGGCGGCAAAGGCCGCATCGGTCGCGGCCTTATCGCCGAGATGCCAGTTGTAGACGGTGTTGCCCGGCGCGGCGTCATGGATTTGCGCCTGACCCGAGCTTCGCCGCGCTCGCCGTGTCGGCGACCGCCGGTAGCACCGTATACTGGACCTCGATCTTTTCCCCGGCCTCTCGCGCTTGCGCATAAGTGTCGGCAATGACGACGGCGACGTGATCGCCGACGTAGCGCACCTTGCCCTGGGCCAGCGCTGGATGGGCGCCCGCCTTCATCGGCGAGCCGTCCTTCGAATGGATCATCCAGCCGCAGATGAGACCGCCAACCTTATCGGCCGCGATGTCGTCGCCGGTGAAGATCGCAACCACGCCCGGCGCCTTGAGGGCGGCCGAAAAGTCAATCTTGTCGATTGTCGCGTGGGCGTGCGGCGAGCGCAGGAAATAAGCGAAAGCCTGTCCGTGACGATTGACGTCGTCGACATAATGGCCCTTGCCGGTGATGAAGCGGATGTCTTCCGTGCGTTTGACGGAGGCGCCGAGTGCGGTCACGCCCATGATGTCTCTCTCCCTTTGGACGGCATTGAAGCGTCCTTGTTATTCGGCCGCCTGAGGCGTGGCGGCGGCGCCCATTTCGCGCGCGCCTTGAGCGATCGATTTCACGATATTGTGGTAGCCGGTGCAGCGGCAGATGTTGCCTTCGAGGCCGTGGCGGATCGTGGCTTCGTCAAGGTTCGGGCCTAACCGATTGACGAGGTCGACGGAGGCCATGATCATGCCCGGCGTGCAGAAGCCGCATTGGAGTCCATGATTGTCCTGAAAGGCCTGCTGCATGGGATGGAGCTTGCCGTTCGCAGCGAGGCCTTCGATCGTCGTCACCTGCGCGCCCTCGCAGCTTGCCGCCAGCACGGTGCATGACTTGATCGCCCGGCCGTCGACGTGGACGACGCAGGCCCCGCACTGCGACGTGTCACAACCGACGTGGGTGCCGGTCAGGCGCAGATTTTCCCGCAGGAACTGCACGAGCAGCGTCCGCGAATCGACATCCGCGGATGCGGCGCGGCCATTGACCGCCATCGAGACATGAACCATTCCGATATCCTCCTAAACCTTGACGTGTTCGGCGGCGCTTACCCGCTTAGCCGCGGGCCGCCTCGCTCCCCACGCCCGCCTGCGCCCCGCCATCCACGGTGAGGGCGACGAAATTGGTGAAAAACTTGTCGGCCATGTTCTTGGCGACGCCGTCGATCAGACGCGAGCCGAGCTGAGCGATCTTGCCGCCGACGGTCGCGTCGACGTCGTAGTGGAGCAGCGTGCCGCCCGGCGCATCCGCCAGCGACACCTTTGCGCCGCCCTTGGCGAAGCCTGCGATGCCGCCTTCGCCCTCCCCCTTGATGGTGTAGCCCACGAGCGGAACGATGTCGGAGAGTTCAACCTTGCCTTTGAAGGTGGCGGAGACCGGGCCGATTTTCAGTTTGACGACGGCGGCGAAACCGTTTTCGCCTGCCTTTTCTAACGACTGGCACCCGGGGATTGCGGACTTGAGCATTTCGGGGTCGTTCAGCAGCGCCCATACTTTCGGTCTTTCGGCGGGCAAAGTCACTTCGCCCGTCATCGTCATCGCCATGAACGTTCCCTTCCAAGACAAACGGGCTGATCCGTTGTGAGTTCGAGATCAGCGCGGTGTATTGCCAATATTTCTCAACACGCGCGGAATATCAAGACGTCGCCGTGCTCTGATTCCGAGAATGACGACGCTGGGTTTCTAACTGAATTGTTATTCGAAGCAACAATATTGCACAACGACCGAAATATTCGCACGGATATTACGCAAGGAGCCGCAATATTTCGTAAGCCCTTTGGCTGCCGGAGGCATGCCTGTGAACACTGCCGGCGACAGGTTGCGGCGCGCTTCTGTGACAGCTAGGCTGTGGAATCTAGGCAAGCGATCGGCCGGCGCGCAGCATCGGCAGACCGACAGCGCGCAAAGACAGGGCGGCCGCACGCGAATGGCACGTTTCCTGCGACGCGGGGAGAAACGAGGGGGTAGGGTGGCGCATGGATAATTTCCTGCAGCAGCTGATCAACGGGCTGACGCTAGGGTCGATCTACGGACTTATCGCCATCGGCTACACGATGGTTTTCGGCATCATTGGCATGGTCAACTTCGCTCATGGCGACGTGTTCATGCTGTCCGCCTTTATCGCTTTGATCATATTCATGATCTTGACCCAGATTTTGCATTTGGGGTCGCTGCCGCTCGCGTTTGTCATCGTGCTGGTGGGCGCTATGGCGCTGACCGGCTTATGGAACTGGGCGATCGAACGGCTCGCGTACCGGCCACTGCGCGGTTCCTTTCGGCTTGCGCCGCTCATTTCGGCGATCGGAATGTCGATCTTCCTGTCGAATTTTGTCCAGGTTGTTCAGGGGCCGCGCAACAAGCCCGCGCCGCAACTGCCCAATCACGTCTTCAACGTGACGGGGGACGTCACCTTGTCGGTGCGCCAGATCCTAATTGTGGTGGTCACCGCCGTTCTGCTGGCGGCCTTCTGGTATCTTGTTCAACACACTTCGCTCGGCCGCGCGCAGCGCGCTTGCGAGCAAGACCGCAAGATGGCGGCGCTGCTCGGAATAGACGTCGACGCCACGATTTCGATCACCTTCGTGATCGGCGCGGCGCTGGCTGCGGTCGCCGGCGTCATGTTCGTGATCTACTATGGCGTGGTGAGTTTCTCCGACGGCTTCACGCCCGGAGTCAAAGCCTTCACCGCGGCCGTGCTCGGGGGCATCGGCTCGTTGCCCGGGGCGGTGCTCGGCGGCCTTCTGATCGGTCTCATTGAGGTGTTCTGGTCGTCCTACTTCACGACCGACTACAAGGATGTAGCCGCGTTCATGATCCTGGCGATCACCCTGATCTTCATGCCTTCCGGCATTCTCGGCAGGCCGGAAGTCGAGAAGGTCTGAGCCATGAGCGCGCCCTCGCAAGCCTCAGAGATCGCGGCCCCCGCTGCATCCGCGGCAAAATTTGTTCCGGCGCTTCGCAACGCGGCAGCTGCAGGATTGGTCGCCTTCTGCATTTCGTTCCCGATCATCAGCTACCATGCCGAATCGAACATCAATAACGAGCTTGTTCTGACCGGACGCTGGCCGCTCTCGTTCGGACTCGCGGCGCTCGTCTTTGCTTTTGTGTTCCTGCGGCAGATGGCGCGCGCCGACTGGCGGATTTGGTTCGACCGCGTCGGCTCGATCGCCGCAGGCGGCATGGGCGGCGCGTTGGTGCAGGCGGCGCGGGAGGGCGAGGGTACGGCTCCGCCCTCAGCCGCCAGGGTGGCGTTCGGCCGGTATATCGGCCCGTTCATGCTGGGTCTCGTCATCCTGTTCCCGTTGATCGCCCTTGGGCTCCTTGGGCCGGGCGGCTCGTTGAAGTGGATCAACAATTACGGCGTCCAGATCATGATCTATGTGATGCTGGGCTGGGGATTGAACATCGTGGTCGGCCTCGCCGGCCTTCTCGATCTGGGCTACGTGGCGTTTTATGCCGTTGGCGCCTATTCGTACGCGCTGCTTTCGACCACCTTCGGCCTTTCTTTTTGGATTTGCCTGCCACTCGCCGGATTGCTCGCCGCAATGTGGGGCGTCATTCTCGGTTTCCCGGTCCTGAGGCTCCGTGGCGATTACCTCGCGATCGTGACGCTCGCCTTCGGCGAGATCATCCGTATGGTGCTGATCAACTGGGTCGACTTGACCAACGGCTATGCCGGCATCAGCGGCATTCCACACGTGTCGTTCTTCGGCATACCGTTCACTGACGACGACGACGGGTTCGCGGCGATCTTCCATCTGCCCTATTCGCCGATCTATCGCACGATCTTTCTTTTCTATCTGATCCTCGCGCTCGCGCTTTTGACCAATTTCGTCACCGTCCGGCTGCGCCGGCTCCCGATCGGCCGGGCCTGGGAGGCGCTCCGCGAGGACGAGATCGCTTGCCGCTCGCTCGGCATCAACACCACCAACACCAAGCTCACGGCGTTCGCGCTCGGCGCGATGTTCGGCGGCTTCGCCGGTTCATTCTTCGCCGTGCGTCAAGGGTTTGTCAGCCCGGAGAGCTTCACCTTCATCGAATCGGCGACGATCCTCGCCATCGTCGTGCTCGGGGGCATGGGTTCGCAGCTTGGCGTCGCGATCGCGGCGGCGGCGATGATCGGCATTCCCGAGCTCATGCGCGAACTCGACTGGATGAAAAGGATCTTCGGCGAGGACTTCGATCCGACGCAATATCGCATGCTGCTGTTCGGCGCGGCGATGGTCATCATGATGATCTGGAAGCCGCGCGGCCTCGTTTCGACGAGGCTGCCGTCCGTATTCTTGAAAGAACAAAAGGCCGTCTCCGGCGATCTCGTCAAAGAGGGGCACGGTTGATGAACTGGCTGACCGGCCCGCTGCTCGCCGTCGAAAACCTAACGATGCGGTTCGGCGGCCTCGTCGCGGTGAACGCCTTCAGCTTTTCGGTCGGAAGGGGCGACATCACCGCGCTCATCGGCCCGAACGGCGCAGGCAAGACGACGGTCTTCAACTGCGTGACCGGCTTCTACAAGCCGACCGAGGGGCGCCTTGCTCTTGCCCGCGACGGCGTCGCGACACACGAGGACATCGCCGCCGTCACCCGCTCGAGCGGCAGGCATGCGACGACGCCGAACGGCGAACTCTTTCTGCTCGAGCGCATGCCTGACCATGAGATTGCTCACAAGGCGCGGGTCGCCCGGACCTTCCAGAACATCCGGCTTTTCCAGGGCATGACCACGCTCGAGAACCTGCTGGTCGCCCATCACAATGCGCTCATGCTCGCAAGCGGCCTCACGGTGCTTGGGCTGATCGGGGCGCCAAGCTATCGCCGCAAGGAGGCCGAGTGCATCGACCGGGCAAAATACTGGCTCGATAAGATTGGGCTCATGGATCGCGCTGACGATCCGGCGGGAGAGTTGCCCTACGGCGCCCAACGCCGGCTCGAAATCGCGCGCGCGATGTGCACCGACCCGGTGCTCCTTTGCCTGGACGAACCGGCAGCCGGACTCAACCCGCGCGAATTGGGCGAGCTCAATGCGCTGCTGCGATCGATCCGCGCCGACCACAATACCTCGGTGCTCCTGATCGAACATGACATGTCGGTCGTCATGCAAATCTCCGATCACGTGGTGGTGCTTGATTACGGGGTGAAGATCGCTGACGGCACGCCGGCGGAAGTGCGCGCCGATCCGAAAGTGATCGCCGCCTATCTCGGCGTCGAAGACGAGGAGGAAGTCGAACAGATCGAAAAGGAATTGGAGCAATGAGCGTGGCGCCGGCTGCGCTGACGCCGCTCCTGCAACTGCGGGGCATCGAAACCTTTTACGGGAAGATTCAGGCGCTTCGGGGCGTCGACATCGACGTCAACAAGGGTGAAATTGTCACCCTGATCGGGGCCAACGGGGCTGGCAAGTCGACGACGATGATGACGATTTTCGGCGCGCCGCGCGCGCGGCACGGCCGGATCACGTTCGACGGCCACGACATCACCAACTTGCCGACGCACATGATCGCGCGCCTGTCGATCGCCCAATCGCCGGAAGGGCGACGCATCTTCCCGCGCATGACGGTGTTCGAGAACCTGCAGATGGGCGCCTCGATCAACAATTTCGCCCATTTCGACGAAGATCTTCAACGCATGTTCGCGCTTTTTCCGCGGCTGAAGGAGCGCGCGCCGCAGCGAGGGGGAACGCTATCGGGCGGCGAGCAGCAGATGCTGGCCATCGCCCGCGCTTTGATGAGCCGGCCTCGATTGCTGCTTCTCGACGAGCCTTCGCTTGGACTTGCGCCCCTCGTGGTCAAACAGATCTTCGAGGTGATCGCCGAACTGAACAAGAGCGAAGGCCTGACCGTCTTCCTGGTCGAGCAGAACGCTTTTCATGCGCTGAAACTCGCCCATCGCGGGTACGTAATGGTCAATGGCGCGATCACGATGCAGGGCCGCGGCGCCGAGTTGTTGGCGCGCCCTGAAGTGCGCGCGGCCTATCTCGAGGGTGGTCATTGATGGGCGACATCCTGTGGTCGGACTCCCCTTACGGCCTGTTCACGTTCATCCTCATCACGCTGGTGCTGGGCGGGGCCGGCGCCTGGGCGACCGGAAGGGCCGTCGCCAAGACGTGGCGGCCGCTGGCGACGCTCGCGCCCTACATGGTCTTTCTCGCAGCGGCCGTGCGCTTTCTTCACTACGCGCTTTATGGCGAGCCGCTGCTGTCGATTCCACTCTTCATCAGCGCCTTGATTTGGATGATCATAGTCGGCGCGCTCGGCTATCGAGCCATGCGCGCAACCCAGATGGCGACCCAATATTCCTGGGCTTACGACAGTTCGGCCTTGAACTGGCGCGCCAAAGGAAATGGCTGAACGAGCGCCCACTAAATGAACAAACCTTTGTGTTTTTTAAGGTGACTCTTGAGCCAAAACAAGAAAGTATCGGCCTTCAAGGTGGAATTGTCTTCTGCCAACGGGCGCCCGGGAGGGCCGGGCGCTCGCAACTTATGGGAGTAGTTGAATGACTAAACATTGGTTGTCCGGGGTCGCGCTCGCCGCGGCTCTGGCGTTCTCAGGCGCCGCCAGCGCCCAAATCAAGATGGCCGTCGCCGGACCGATCACCGGACCGAACGCCGCGTTTGGCGCCCAACTTGTGCAAGGCACGACTCAGGCCGTTGAAGACATCAACAAGGCCGGCGGCATCCTCGGCCAGCAAATCACCCTCGAGCAGGGCGACGACGTGTCCGATCCCAAGCAGGGCGTGTCGGTGGCCAACAAATTCGTTGGCGACGGCGTCAAGTTCGTGGTCGGCCACTTCAACTCCGGCGTGACCATTCCCGCTTCCGACGTCTATGCGGAAAACGGCATTCTCTTCATCACCCCGTCAGCAACAAATCCGAAGATCACGGACCGCAAGCTGTGGGATGCTTTCCGCACCTGCGGACGCGACGACCAGCAGGGCATGCTGTGGGCCGAGCTCGCCCGCGACAAGCTCAAGGGCAAGAAGATCGCGGTCATCCACGACAAGACGACCTATGGCAAAGGGCTTGCCGACGCCGCGCTCGACAACATGCACAAATTCGGCGTTAAGGAAGTCCTCTACGAAGGCGTGAACACCGGAGAAAAGGACTATTCGGCGATCGTCTCCAAGATCAAGCAGTCCGACGCCGACTATCTGATGTGGGGCGGCTTGCAGACCGAGGCCGGCCTCATCGTCCGCCAGATGCGCGACCAGGGCATGAAGACGATCATGATCTCCGGCGACGGCATCACCAGCGACGAATTCTCGCAGATCGGCGGCCCCGGCGTCGAAGGAACGCTGATGTCCTTCGGTCCGGATCCGCGCAAGAACCCGTCGGCCAAGGACATCGTGGCGGAGTTCAAGGCTAAGAACTTCGATCCGGAAGCCTATACGCTCTACGCCTACGCAGCTGTGCAGATCATGAAGCAGGCGGCTGAGAAGGCGAAGTCGCTCGATCCGAAGAAGGTCGCGGAAGCCATGCATTCGGGCATGCCCTTCCACACCGTCATCGGCGACATCTCCTATGACAAGAAGGGCGACCGGACGACCGTCGACTACGTCTGGTATGTCTGGAAGAAGGGGGCCGACGGCAAGATCAGCTACGAGCAGATCGGCTCCTGATCCCTCGCGCCGCCGGGCAATCAGCGCCTAGCGGCTTGCATCGTCTAGACATGAGAAACCCGCCCTCGCCGGCGGGTTTCTTTTTTCGTCACCCGATCTGGCCGAACTGCGGAAACGTCTCGATCAGCCACAGCGACATGCTCTGGAAACCGCCAGTCAAAAACGCGACGCCGGTCGCGACGAGGAGGACGCCGACGGCTTTCTCGATCCGGCCGAATTGCGCGCGCAGATGGCGCGACGCCCGGATGAACGGGCCGATCGCGGCGGCGGCGGCAATGAAGGGCAGACCCAGCCCGAGGCTGTAAACGGCGAGTAGCGCCGCGCCGCTGGCGACCGTATCCCGGCTGCCGGCGACCGCGAGAATGGTGGCCAGGATCGGGCCGATGCAGGGGGTCCAGCCGAGCGCGAAGGCGAAGCCCATCGGATAGGCGCTCCACAAGCCCGCCGGTTTCTCGAGCTCGAGCCGCTTCTCGCGCAGCATCGCGCCGATCTTGAAGACGCCAAGGAAATGCAGACCCATCACGATCACGCCGATCCCGGCCACGATCGATAAAGCATGGCTCCATTGCCTGAGCACCGTTCCCAACGCGGAGGCCGTCGCGCCGAGCCCCACGAACACAGTCGAGAAACCCGCTACGAACAGAACCGCAGTGATGAGAATGTCGCGCCTGGCCTTGGTCTCGCTCTCGTCGGCGAGGGCTTCGACGGATGCGCCCGCGAGAAAACAAAGATACGGCGCCGCGAGCGGCAGCACGCACGGCGAAATGAAGGAGAGGAGGCCCGCCCCGAACGCGGCGGGAAAGGAAACGTCGGCCATGGCGTGACAGATGGCGCTTCGACGACCGCGCGTCAAATGGGCGCGGGAAGCCGACCGCCCGGGCCAGGCTCAATCCCGCGAAGCCGGCGCGCGTCACAATCCTCGTTCGGACCACACGATTCCGCGCGCTTGGACGCGCAGCGCCGCGATGGGTTGCGAACGGCCATGAGCCGCTATGGGCGTCAGCGCACTTCGGCGACCAGCGCGTCGAGCTGATCGAGCGTCACACGCATGCCGCGCTCCATGCCCGACGCCAATGCGCCTTCCAAGGCTTCCTTGCTCGGGAAGAGCTGGCGCAGAGTGAGATGCGTTCGTCCCTGGCTCTCCTCGAAGGCAGCCGTCACGACCACATCGCCGACGTAGGACATCCGCTCGTAGAGCTGGGTGAGGACCAGCCGCGAGGGCGGATCCACCTCCAGATAGCGGCCCGTGAACACCTCCGGATTCTTAGGGTCGCGACCGAACGCGAAGCGATAGGCTCCTCCCACGCGCACATCCTGCTCGTATTCAAAGAGCGAGGCGTTGAAGGATTTGGGCGCCCACCATCGTCTCAGGAGCTCGGGCTTCGTCCAGGCGTCAAAGACGATGTGCGCCGGCGCCTCGAATGTGCGGGTGACGACGATCTCGCGGTCGCTCGTCCGCTCCATGATCGTTTCGTTCTTCACGGCTCTCTTAGCTGTCGTGGCCTACTGCATCCGATTGTCCCCTCCGCTTGATTTCCCCAACGATTTCGTCCAGCGCCTCGAAGCGCTCTTCCCAGATGTGTCGATAACGTTCGAGCCACTCGTGAAGCTGCTTCAGGGGCTCGGCGCGGAGTTTGTAGAACCGCTGCTGTGCGCGCGGCTCCATCTCCACCAGACCCACATCCTTGAGGACCTTGAGGTGCTGCGAAGCCTGCGATTGTCTGAGCTTGAGCCGGACATGGATGTCGTTCACTGGTCGAGGGCCCGCGCGAAGCAGCTCAATGATCCGAAGTCGATTGGGTTCGCCTAACGCGGAGAGGGTCTGGGGGTCCATCGCCTAATATCATCATAAGCGAATATTCATGTCAACGAATATTCGCTGCGGCGAAGCCACTCCGTCGTCCAGGGAAGTTCCCGCAACGGCCAGCGGCGCCCGTGCTTAAATTGCGCGCCACGGCGTCACGCGGGTCGGAAGGAAATGGCGCCGCAAGCCCTTGTATAGCTGTTCGCGGTCGTTCGTAGCTGTCCGCTCGCGCGCAGTTTGTGTTGGTCGAACAGTAAGTTACCATCCCTCTCGTGTTCGCGCTGGTTCGCCTCGAGCCGCCAATTTTGTTGCGACGGTGTTGCGACAGGGCGAACATAAGAGGGACTAACGGCAATGGCTTTTGGGGCCGGACTGACACGCGGCGCGCAGCTGCTTACACATCGTACAATCGAGACTTTGCGGCCAGCCGAGGCGCCCTATCGGGTGACCGGATCAGCGCTGCAAGGGACTGGCGGTGCGGGTCGCGCCGAGCGGCGTCAAGACGTGGGATCTGGCCTACCGCATTCGAGGAACGGCGCAAGATGCGCCGCCTGTCGCTTGGGCGAACGACCGACGTGGGCCTCGAACAGGCGCGCGAGCGGGCCAATGAGCTGACCAGCGCGGCGCGCGGTGGCCGTGACCTGATCGGCGAAGAGGGCGAGGCCAGAGATGCGGCAGCCTCCCGGATCACCGTCGGGACGTTGATCGACCTCTATCTGCGACGGCGAGTTGTTGGCCGCCTGCGCACCGCCAAGTCGATCGAGAGCCGTCTGAGGCGCACCCTGGCGCCCATCCTTCAGCGATATGCCGCCGATATTTGCCGACGTGACATCCGCGAGATCCTGGACACCATCGCCGACCAGGGCAAAGGGCGGGAAGCGGAAAAGCGCCGGCAGGTTTGCACGGCAATGTTCCGCTGGGCGCTGTCGCAGGACATCGTTGAGGCCGATCCGACCGCCGGGCTCGACGCCATACGACCGAGGCGCCCCGCGCGATCGGGTCTTGACCCTCGAGGAAATCGAGTTGGTCTGGAAGTGGTTGGATACCGACGCGCTTTCTCTTGAAGCGGCGGACATTCTGAAGCTCGAGCTTCTGATCGGCGCGAGATGCGGAGAGATCAGCGGGCTTCGCGCCGAGGAGATCGATCGCCAACAAATGGATTTGGACGCTGCCTGCTCCGCGCTCGAAAAATGGGCGTCAGCGCGTCACGCCGATTGTGGGCCTTGCGCGCGAGATGCTCGAACAACGGCTATCTGGTGTCGAGAAGGGACCCCTGTTCCTGCTCGAGAAGGGCGTGGTCGTCACCTCAGCCCATATCGGCCACTATCTGTTGACGCGCCGGACAACATTGCCGATCGCCGTATTCACTTCGCATGACCTTCGACGAACGTTCGCGACCATGCTGGCGGAGATGGGGATAGCGCTCGATCTGGTCGCCGCGATCGTCGGTCATGAGTCGGGCGGCAAAGACACCCGGACGCTCGTGCGCCATTATGTGCACACCGACATGCTTGAGCGGAAGGCGCATGCGCTCAAGGCGTGGGACGACCGGCTCAAGGGCATTGTGATGGGTGAGGAAGCCGCGAAGGTGGTGCCGCTACCCCGGCGCGCGTGATCTTACGATTGCCAACCGTGGCCTGATCATCACGCGCTCACGCTGCTGGACGACACCATGATCGCTGGCGGCGAAGGTCGGACCCAAGACGCGCTAGAGCCACCCAAACATGAATTTCTATGCATGGCCTTGATCCGAGGCTGCCGGCGCCTCGCCAAATTCACAGGAGCACGGACCATTAGGCGATCGGAGAAATCGCGCCTGCTCGAGCTTTCCGAAGCCCCAGAAAGTGCAGGAGCTTGAGCGGTTGAGGTTGTTTGCCGATGGCTGGGGTCGCTTGTAGGTCTTGATCTATAGGTTGTTATTGAGGGATAATATTTCTTTACTCGCGGATTAATGCGAAGCTTTAACTCATGATGCAAATCCTACTATGAAGTTGGCCCCGTGCCATTGTCGAACTTCTCTAAGTTGGCCCCGGACATTGTTGAATATCTAAGTTGGCACCGGGCCATCATTACTTAGGAATCCCGATAGTTACTTCTGGTAGCACAAATTATAGTTGACAACAGGGCCGACTTAGGGGCATCCTGCCTAACGCAGACCAATTGAGGAACAGGAGATCAATTCGGGAAGTGAAGCTCGCAAACGAACGACAAGCTAGCCGCTTCGCGCGGGAGCCTGAGTTGATCTCGGTTAAAGCGACTCAGGCCCTGCTAGGCGACGTGAGCGACAAGACCGTGAGACGACTAGTTAAAGCGGGTCGGATCGAAGCAGTAAAAGTCAACGCCCGCCTGATGCCGCGCCTCGCGTCTGTCCGCAGGTTCGCCCGAGGCGAGTGACGCTTTAGGGCGCAAGCCGCTCCAACAATTCCGTTCCTAACGCGCATCGTTTCGCGCGACGCAGCAGCTCGGCCATGGCGAACGTAGGAGATGATTGAGCATCAGAAGATTTCGGAACGAGAACGCCAACGCCGCTCTTGGCAGCGGGCAATGACCGTTCCCGATTTTTGTCAGCGCTATCGCATTGGCCGGACCAAAACCTACGAAGAAATCAGTGCGGGCCGGCTTAAGGCTCGAAAGGCAGGAAGGCGAACAATCATCGCTGAGGAGGACGCGGAGGAGTGGCTAACCAACCTACCCGCACTTCATGGAGAGCTCGATGAAGCCGCATCGTGAGATGACTTTGGGAGCCGGCATTTTTTGCGCCGTGTGCGGCGCGCGCCCTTACCCAGAATTAGGGCCGTCGGAGACGCACGAAGACTTCGATTTGATGAGGCTCAATCGCAATGGTCGCCCGGCCGAGAGCCCAGTCTCAGGCGAATGGTTTTGCTCGCGGCATTTCGAGCGCGTTGATCGCGGCTATCAGGTCACGGCCGAATGGATATGGGCGAACGAGGAGCCCGCAAGCCGCAAGGCCAAGTCATGATCGGCCCCCCGAACCGCGTTCCCTGCGCACATGCGCCGCAAATCGAAACAGCGCTCGCCTTCACCGCGCCTCCCCAGGCGACCTGGGCCGCCCTGTGACGCGGCTCGCTCCCTCACTTAAGGCGGCGATTGAGCGGGCCCGCGAGGCTGACATCCTCGCTCTCGTCGAGCGGTTGGGGGCGAAGCTCAAGCGTGCTGGCGCCAGCGAATACGTCGGCCCGTGCCCGGTCTGCGGCGGCAAGGATCGCTTCGGCGTCAACATCAAAAAACAGGTTTGGAACTGTCGAGGCTGCGGCAAGGGCGGCGACGCCATCGGCCTCGCGCAGCACGCCGGAGGTGTGACGTTCGCCGAAGCCGTCGCGGCGCTCTCCGGCGAGACGCGGGCCAGTTTCAAACCTTCGCCGCGAAAGCGCGATCCTGGCGCGAGGACGATGATGTCCGTCGTCGGCGCGAGACGGCGCGCTGGCTGTGGGCTCAGCGGGGGCCGCTGGCGGGCTCCATCGCGGAGACGTACCTTAGGAAGGCGCGCGGCTACGGAGGGCCGCTACCGGCCACGCTAGGCTTCCTGAGGCCGTTCAAAGACTATCCGCCCTCGCTCATCGCCGCCTTCGCAATGCCGGAGGAGGCCGAGCCCGGCGTCCTGCGCGCGCCGCTCGATGTCGACGCCGTCCAACTGATCGCGCTCAAGCCGGACGGCTCCGGCAAGGCCGACGTCGAGATCCAGAAGCGCACGATCGGCTCTCCCAAGGGCGTGCCGATCGTGGTCGCGCCGCCGAACGATCTCCTCGCCATCTCGATTCACGAAGGCGTCGAAGATGCGCTTTCGGCGCATGAAGCGACCGGCCTTGGCGCCTGGGCGTCTGGCGGCGCGTCCTTCCTGCCCCCTCTTGCTGACGCCGTTCCAACCTACGTCGAGACCGTCACTGTCGTCGCCCACAGTGACGAGGCCGGACGGATTGGAGCGCGGGCCCTTGCACGCCGCCTCGCCGCAAGGGGGTTCAAAGTTCTTCTGCACGGGAACGCGTGATGGGCGAGCGCGACATCAACGAGGTCCTCCGCAACGAAGGCGTCGACGCCGCGCGCGCCATGCACGATGAGGCGAGGCCTTTCGAAAAGGAAGGAGCCGCGATCCTCAACGACGTGCGCTCGTTTTTGTCGCGCTTCGTCGCCTATCCCTCCGAGCACGCGAAAATCGCGCATGTCCTGTGGGTGGCGCACGCGCACTTGATGGGCGCGTGGGAAAGCACCCCACGGATCGCTTTCCTGTCGCCCGAGCCTGGATCGGGAAAAACGCGCGCGATGGAGGTGACTGAACTCCTCGTTCCCAATCCGGTGGCGGCGGTGAACGTCACGCCGGCCTACCTGTTCAGGAAAGTCGGCAGCGAGGACGGGCCGCCGACGATCTTGTTCGACGAGATCGACACAGTGTTCGGCCCGAAGGCGAGAGAACACGAAGAACTTCGGGCGTTGTTGAATTCAGGCCATCGGCGCGGCGCCGTCGCCGGCCGCTGTGTGGTGCGCGGCAAGATCATCGAGACGGAGGAAATCCCATCATACGCCGCCGTCGCCCTGGCGGGGCTCGGATGGCTGCCGGACACGATCCTGTCCCGATCGGTCATTGTCCGCATGCGCCGCCGGGCGCCGGACGAGAAGATCGAAGCCTTTCGTCGCCGGCTGCACATGCCGCGATCGGCGAGGCGTTGCGGCGGCGGTTGGCGGCGTGGGCTGAAGCGATTCTGCAGGAGGCGACCGATGCCCGGCCCAAGATGCCGGCGGGTGTCGAGGACCGCAATGCTGATGTGTGGGAAGCCCTCCTCGCGGTCGCCGATCTCGCAGGCGGCGATTGGCCCAATTTGTCGCGGCGGGCAGCGACCGAGTTGGTGAAAGCGGCGCGGGAGATCGAGCCGAGCCTCAACATCCGGCTGTTAGAGGATCTGCGGACGATCTTCGAGGGCGACGGACCAGACCTCTCCACCAAGGATGTCCTGGCGCGCCTGTGCTTGCTTGAGGACGCGCCCTGGAACGATCTCAAGGGAAAGCCGATCACGGATCGCCAACTGTCCCAGCGGCTGGGGGAATACGGGGTCAAGTCGAAGACGGTCCGAACTCGGGACCGCCATCGCCAGAGGCTATGCGCCGCGACGATCTCCACGATGTCTGGCGGCGTTACCTCCCTCCCTTGGCCGACGAACCCGTCACAGCCGTCAAGATCCGCAACATCCCAATCTTTTCAGACGGATGGCCTTGCAGGCGCACGCAATCGGGCGCCTCAACGAGCCGTTTCCAGCCGCAACAGGACAGCGGTCCCGATGTTGCGGTTGTTGACGGATGACGGTGCGGCTTGTTGCGGATCAGGCAGCGCCAGAACAGCCTGATCGGAACAAGCGATGTTGTGGCGGTTGTGACGGATGTTGACGCCTTCTGCGGGGAACGGGGGAGGGCCAAGCCTCAGCCAGCTGGCTGCCTGAGGCGGGAAGTGGTTGAGGGGGATGGCGCGCTCAAACCGCTAGATCCGCCTCGTCGGAGGACAAGGATATGAGGACCGTCGACGACGTTCTTCGCATGGCGAAGTCCGCCGGCGTCACCGTGCTGGTCGAAGGCTACGACCTCGTCCTCGAACACGAAGCAGATCCGCCGCCCAACCTGGTGGCAATGCTCCGCCACTACAAGCCGGAGCTCGTCAGCGCGCTCCGCATGCGCGAGGCCGATCAGCGCAGCCTCATCACGCAGTGGGTCAACGACCACTTCGCTTCATCGCCACCTGGCGTCTGCGCCCATTGCGGCGACGGGCCGCGATCAGAGGACCCTTTCGTTCTCTTGTTCGTCGGAAACGATCGGGGCGAGGTGCACGCCTCATGTCACTCGACATGGCTGGCGGAGCGAGAGGCCGAGGCGTGCAGAGCACTAGGGATATACCGATGACACCTATCCGCAAGGCGGAATTAGAGCGGGGCTCATCGGCCGTGGCATCGCTCTAGGAACTTACCAAGGCCGGAAAGGAGAACGCTATGTCCACGTACTTCGGTTTGTGCAAGAGCATCAAGGCTGACGAACTGTTCGACGGCCGTCTCGAGGCGTTCGGCGTCCGCGAGGAGGTTAGGCCTGAAGGCACGGCGGATCGATATCCACCATACATGAAGGTCAAGGAGGTCAGGTACCTTACAGATGGCCAGAATAGCATGGAGGTGGTCATTTATGAGAACGGCGTCGCATGCATCAATGTAAGGAATCTTTGGTGCGCCCCCGAGCGAGAGATTTTGCACGCCATCGCCGAAGCCTTCGACACAGACATCGTGACCGAACACCAGCCTGAGTATTGGGGTTTCGATACGCAAGAGGAGTGGGACGCCGACGAGAAGCGGAGACACGAGGAGCACGAGCGGACAGTTTCACGCCGAGTTGCTGAAGCACCTGCGCGGCGAGCCAACCGACATCCGGCCCGGAACCATCGGGATGATGAGAGGCCGAAATCGCAAAGAGCCTCGTCGAAAAAGACCCATCGTTCATGGAGACGGCGAATCGAGACAAGCTCATGAGCGAAATCGACGCGATCTATGACCGTGAACACACGGTCATAGTCACCCTTAGCCCCGCAGACATAGCTGCGGCTGTAATGCTCGTAACCCATGAAGACGACCTACCGCGCGCTTGACTTGTCGAGAACCGATGTAGCCGGACAAACGCCGCGCCCTCAACAAAGCGCTACCGCGTGATCTACGCTGATCCGCCGTGGCGCTTCGAACCCTACAGCGTGAAGGCGAATTGAAATGACGATGGCCCTCAAACCCGCGCGTGAGCACGGCTATCGTCTCAGCGCATACGCGCGGAAAGAGAACGATTTCTATCCGACGCCATCGGACCTCGCGATCAGCCTCGCGCTCGGGCTCCCGCGGTTAGGGCTCGATTTGCCGAGTGTTGCGCTCGATCCGTGTGGTGGTGGCGGCGCGCTCCGCCGCGCCCTAAGGCCCTTTGGGGTCGAGGTGCGGCTGAGCGATCTCTACCCGGATAAGTACCCGGGCGCTGACGGCTACGTTACGAGCCAACCGCTCGATGCCTCCGAACCCGAACATCTGCAGATTTGCATTTCGAGTTGGCTGGCGCGGGCTGATCCGCCCCCACTGAATTGGTCCACCTTGAAGTATGTCTTCGGACGGAGGAGGAGGACCACAATGTTGAAGAAGCGTCATAAGCCGGAAGAGATCGTCGCCAAGCTGCGGCAAGTGGACGTTCTGACGTCACAGGGAAAGTCTGTCGCTGACGCGATCCGGACGATTGGCGTGACCGAGGTGACGTACTATCGCTGGCGCCAGGAGTTCGGCGGGCTGAAGTCGGATCAGGTGAAGAGGCTGAAGAACCTAGAGGCTGAGAACGCCCGGCTGCGACGGGCGGTGTCCGACCTGACGCTCGACAAAATGATCCTGGCCGAGGCTGCCCGGGGAAACTACTAAGCCCTTCGCGCCGCCGCGCCTGCATTGATCATGTTCGATCCGAGCTGAGGCTGTCCGAGCGGCGGGTCTGCCGCGTGCTCGGACAGCATCGATCCACGCAACGCCGCAATCCTACGGGGCCAGACGACGAAGAGCGGCTGACCGCCGACATCGTCGAACTGGCTCGGCAATATGGCCGCTATGGCTATCGGAAGATCGCGGAGCTGTTGCGAACGACAGCGGGCTGGGTCGTCAATGACAAGCGGGTCGAGAGGATCTGGCGGCGCGAGGGGCTGAAAGTCCCCGCCAAACAACCCAAACGCAGCCGGCTCTGGCTGGCGGACGGCTCGTGCCTGCGGTTGCGCGCCGAGCGGCCTAACCATGTCTGGTCTTATGACTTCGTCGAGGATCGCACCCATGAGGGAAGGAAATATCGGATGCTGAACATCATCGACGAGTTCACGCACGAATGCCTGGCGATCCGGATTGATCGGAAACTCAAGTCCGTCGACGTCATCGATGTGCTCTCCGACCTGTTCATCCTGCGCGGCGTTCCCGAGCGCCTTCGCTCGGACAACGGACCGGAGTTCGTCGCCAAGGCCGTGCAAGACTGGATCGCGGCTGTCGGAGCGAAGGCGGCTTATATCGCGCCGGGCAGCCCCTGGGAGAACGGCTTCATCGAGAGCTTCAACGCTCGGCTCCGGGACGAGCTGCTGGATGGGGAGATTTTCTATTCGCTCGCGGAGGCCAGGATCGTGGTCGAAAGCTGGCGGCGCCACTACAACGCCAAACGCCCGCACGCGTCACTGGGCTACAAGCCTCCAGCGCCTGAAGTGTTCATCCCCGCGTTCGCCGCGCGGGCGGCTGCGCAATCCCGGCCAGCTGCGCCGCCCGCGCTAGCACACAGCCCCACCTTGAACTAACATTCGCCTCGGACCAGTCGATGGGGGCCGGTCAAGA
>CAVYPD010000034.1:0-466519 GCA_963770275.1 uncultured Alphaproteobacteria bacterium | reverse complement strand
ATTGACACTAAAAGTGCCCGGCGACCACGTCAAGGTCTAACTCACCAGTTCGACAAGTTTACAAATAGGCGCTCACTACGTAACTTCTCGCTTTCTATAATCGATCATAAATCTCTGCCGGATACTTCTTGGAGCAAAGCTCCCTCCCGGCAGCCGAGCTGCCGGGAGGGATTTTCGTTACGAAGCGGAGACGCTGTTGTCGACCGCATTGATGATGACGGTCCGAGAGTCGTTTACGGCCGTCACACGCGAGGAGGCGAGGACGATGGACCGAAATGCGAAAATGGCGTTGCCCGAGCCGCCAGCCACTTCGTCAAGCTCAGACGCTGTCAGCTCGATAAGTTCGCAAAAGTCATTCATAGCTAATGTCCTCTCTGTGTCCGTGAGGCACTTCTGCAATCGGGCTACGCCCCAAGCAGCGGCTCACAATTTTCGATGGTACAGCTAAGGAAGGGGCCTTACCAAAGGTCTTTTGGGTAATCACGATCGACAACCGGCCGCTCTTATTGGGCCGAAAGGACAAGCCGATCGACCAGAAAGTGGAAAAGCGAGCCGAAAGTCTAACGAGGCGAGATCAACGTATCGAGCTTAAAGTCCAATGAAGCGAGCCTAACGTATAATGCCGCGGAAAGCAGCGGCGTAAATTGTCAACCCATCTTCGATGGTGCCTTGACGTAAGCGATTGAATAGACAGATAAATATAGCAAGGGCAGCCTCGCCGCTACGGTCAGCGGCGGCGCCGACAACTCCGGGTTTTGCCGAGCGCATGTTGCTTCACCAATATGGACATTTTTACCCGAATTCGTAATATTGGTATGCCAAAGCGGCGAAATGACGAAAACAGACGAGGGGACTACTGATGGGGGCCAAGCATCCAACGTTTCGAGCCGCCGCCGCGGTGGCTGTTTTTTCAGCGGTCTGTCGAAGCACCGTCGCCTTAGCCGCAATATGTCCGGGCAGTACTGAAGCGGCCGTCTCCTGCACCCCAAATGATCAGCCGATCAACGTCTTTATTTACGAACTCCCTGTAACGACGATATACAATGTGGTCAACAACAGCGTCACTTTGCGGGAGATACACGGTGGGGTCGGGGAAACGCCAGTCAACATCATCCACTAGCACGCCCACAACGATCATCTACAATCTGGTCGAAAACACGATTAACGTGCAGATATCGGCCCGGCTGGCGCATCGGTCGGCGGTTCTATCAATGGCAACCCTATAACGCACAATCGATAGTGCTGTCGACGACAGCGTCAACTTCTCGGACCTGACTGGCTCGCCATACTTCGGTACGATCACTCCATCGAGAGTTCGCCGACAACACAATTTACGATCTCGTCGACAACGGCATCAATGTCACGACCGGCCTGCAAGACGCCTCCCCATCCTCACAGAGCGCAGTCTTGCTCACTCCTACATCGCAGAGCATCGTTATTGATAACGAACCGGTAACAAATCTTTTCAATTACGTTGATAACAGCGTTAATCTCGCTGAGAGAATTAGCACGCTAAGTGGAACTGTGATCACCAAAGTCAACAACGATTCTACAACAAATATCTTTAACGTCGTCAACAATACAATCGACCTTGCGTTAAGCGATCCGCTAGGCATACCAATCGCTCTCTTTATTGACAGCATGCCAACCACTTTAATTGCTAATTGGGTCGACAATAGCGTAAATCTCACGGTTGCGCGCCGGAGCCTAGCTCGTGGTTATTGCTTGCGCTCGGCTTCTGTGCTTTTGGGCTCCTCCGAAGAGCAACCAGCAGGCGAGCCAAACTGCCGGCGCCGAGGCGGGCGGGAGACCTTCCTGCGTCGGCAACATGAAGGGGTGGACGCATTTATTAGCTGACCGTCATCGACAGCCACGCCAAAACCGCCTTACAACTCTATGACTGGAAGACGGATCATCGCTGGGGAACTACCGCGTTGTTTCCTTTGTGACACATGAAGTAAGGACCTGCCGCGCTCGACGGGTTGTTCCCGTCGCCTTCCGAAAAAAGATCTACTGATCGATCGAACGGACCGCCGGCGTACGAGGCACTCGTTGGATGAGCAGTCGGCCTCGCTGGGGCTATGGCGGCGCCAACCGAGCCGCCGCGTCGTTCGAGGCGCCTAGGATCCGGACCAAAGAAATGGTCGACGTTCCCGTTCCTTTGGAGCGAGCTGATTTTGGATTGAAGCTGGCCGAAAGAGAACCGCTCGGATGACAATTTATTGCTGAAAAACAGAATTAGATTAAGCTTGCCGCATGAGCATTCCTGCGCTTCCGCATGGCCTCACCACCAAGCTCCCGTCCCGGCGCTGCGAACGCCAGGGAAAAGAGCTGAGAAAAAAATCTCCCTGCTCCAAGCCGCGTAACCCATTGACAAGTCTTGATTCGGACAAGAGAATCCAAGGAAATCCAACGATCAGGAGTGGGGCCTTCGGAGCGAAATCGCCCCGCGCTAAGGAAATCCAAATGGATCGACCGGACTCAGATCGCGGCCCGCCACGAGAAGGAGCCAAACGACTCCAAAGTAAAGCGCCCTAGTACGCGACAGATGCATGTTCCGTCGCACATCGCCGACTGTACCCCGTAACGCGGCTGTAGGTAGTAATACCTATTGACGGGTCGGTGGCGTAGGTCATGTTACAATTCAAACTTGGAACAATGGGAAATCTGTTCACATCCTTGTGATTGGATATCAGAGGCGCGGATATCTGAGTTGAAAATACAACAGTAGGGTTGTGGCATTGGTCTACAGGCGTTCCTGGACCAATTTTCGCGATCTCTCTGGATTATAAGTCCCGCGCTATAGGCCTCTGTTCGAACGATCACCTCAGTCGCATAGAGTTTTGACATGCTTGCGCCCAGCCTCCCCATTTTTGCTACTTGTCGCCTTTCGGTTATGGAGTACGTCCCAGCATTGACCTCTTTTCGTTCCGTGTCGCATATGAGAACGGCGGCCGTTAGATGAGTTATCGAGTTGTCATTGAAAAGGATGGACAAAATATTCAAACGCTCTACTGGGGCGGACCTTTAGAGGAGACTCGACGGATAGCGAGAAAAATTGCGTGCAAGTACGCCGCAGATGCCCTTCGAATATTCGAATTGGGTGGGCTTGAGATATGTTTCGAGCAGCGCCCTTTTGGGGGCGCCTCGGAAGACCTCTAGCGGCGCCGTGGTCAACAAAGCCCAACATACCAGATGTTGCTGCAATTTTGCCGTTCCGGCATGAGGACGCTTTCCGGCCGGTGCGGTCCAAACCGTGGCCGATCCTATCGGCTTCTGCAGAAAAACTTGAATTTCAGCCGCGATCACAATTCCGAAAACCCCTGATAGTCTCGATGGAAATTTCCTTGGGGTTCAGCGGAGCGACCGATCCTTCTGCGTACGACCCTCTCTTAGGCCCTGCTATGGCAGCTACGTCTCGCGAAGTCCGCCATCCGTTTTTAGGACTTCAACGGGCGCATCCGGTTCCTTTGCGTACCGGGCGCAGCAAGTTGTCGCATAATCTCCGCCTGGCGACCGGGTGGAAGGGCGCCGTAGCTTGAAAAGGTCGTGAGGCAGCTTTCATGGCCGAGGTTTGAGACCACGCCTTGAACGCTTCGACGTCGAGCCTCTGTTCATAGGCGATCTGAACGAGCGTGTTTCCGCAGCGAGCGCGGATGGAAATACGACAACCCCGCTCGCCCGCAGGCCTCTCGGAAGATGCCGCGCACGGGGTTGGCGTCATGGCTCGCGATCAATCGAGACCGCACGGAACTGGAGATCGTCGCCATTTGCAACCTTGGTCTTGGGAAAGACCGGGTCGTCGGGTCCGAACGCTTTTTGTTCGCGCAGGAACTCGGTCCAAGCGATGACAATTTGTCGGATGTCATCGCCAACGGGGAAGAATTTGGTGGTGAACGTCTTCGCGTGCTTGGTGCGAACCTCGCGCGCATCCTGTTCGATCATCCAGCGGTCGAGGTCGATATGCTTCTGGGGAAAAGTGATGATCGCGCCGTCCAGCGCACCGGATAAGATAGTGAACGCGACGAGCGCATGGTCCCGCTTGTCGATTTCCGTTTTCTTCGGCATCGCGCGACATCTGCGTGAGTGTGGGGCAGCGCTTGAACCGGCGCGCGGTCGCAACTCGCGACAGCTTGTCACAATGGGAGTCCGCCACCCTCTGAAGCCTTGATGATCTTCGTACCGCGGAGAGCGCGCTTTATCGCTAGATCGGTAAGGCCATGTTGGTATCACTTTACGGCAAGTGCGCCGCCGCATACCAACAAACGGCTTCGCATCGTGTTTGACCTCAACACTAGCGCAATTCATTGATTTAAGGAGCCTTTTGGACCAAGGGCGACGTCCACGAGGACTAAAGTGGTGCCCAGGAAAGGACTCGAACCTTCACGGCTTTCACCGCTGGTACCTGAAACCAGTGCGTCTACCAATTCCGCCACCTGGGCATCGGCCGCTTCTTAAGAGGGCGGGCGGGCGGCTGTCAACGGCGCGCCGCGCTTCTGGCCGCCCGCATGGCAATGGCGCCGCCGTGGCGCTAAACTCCACTCAATCAGCGTTAGGCGCCGATGATTGCGCGAGCCAAAGGACCCTCGATGACCAGCGCCGCCCGCCTTTCGCTGCACGTGCCCGAGCCGACCGTACGCCCCGGCGGCAACCCGGATTTCAGCCATGTCGGCATCGCCGAAGCGGGTGAGGTTCCGCGTCCGCCGATCGACGTCAGCCCGTCCGACATCCGTAATTTCGCCTATACGATGATCCGCGCGCTTGACGATAATGGCGAGGCGGTCGGGGAATGGGCGGGGTCGCTCAACGCCGACGATCTGCGCAAGGGTCTGCGCGACATGATGCTGACCCGCGCCTTCGACGCGCGCATGCTCTTGTCGCAGCGCCAGGGCAAGACGTCGTTCTACATCACCTGTCTCGGCGAGGAGGCGATCGCGACCGCGCATCGCAAGGCGCTCGCGGAGGGCGACATGTGCTTTCCGACCTACCGCCAGCAGGGCCTGCTGATCGCCTTGGGCTGGCCGATCGTCGACATGATGTGTGAGATCTTCTCCAACGAGAAAGATCACCTCAACGGTCGCCAGCTTCCAGGGCTCTATTCGTTCAAGAAGGCTGGATTTTTCACCGTCTCCGGCAACCTTGGCACGCAATATCCGCAAGCCGTCGGTTGGGCGATGGCGTCGGCGATTTCGGGTGATACGCGCATCGCTTCAGGCTGGATCGGCGAAGGGTCGACAGCGGAGAGCGATTTCCATGCGGCGCTGGTGTTCGCCTCCGTCTACCGGCCGCCGGTCATTCTCAACGTGGTCAACAACCAGTGGGCGATCTCGTCCTATCAGGGCATCGCGGGGGGTGAGAGCGCCAGATTCGCCGCTCGCGCCCACGGCTTCGGCATCCCCTCCCTGCGCGTCGACGGCAACGATTATCTTGCGGTCCATGCGGTCTCTGTCTGGGCGGCCGAGCGGGCGCGCGCCAATCTGGGCCCGACGCTCATCGAATGGGTGACCTACCGCGCGGGCGCCCACTCCACCTCGGACGATCCGTCGAAATATCGCCCGAAGGACGAAGGAACAGCGTGGCCTCTCGGCGATCCGATCGAGCGGCTGAAAGTCGCACCTCATTCGCCTCGGCGCCTGGAGCGAGGAGCGCCACCGGCAGATGCAGGCGGAGGTCGACGCCGAGATCCTCGACGCGGCCAAGGAAGCCGAAAGCCACGGCACGCTGCATGACGGGCCGAAGCCGAGCGCGGCGACCATGTTCGAACAGGTGTACAAGGAGATGCCGCGCCATCTGCGCGAGCAGCGCCAGCAGCTCGGAGTGTGACCGGGCGCAGCCTCTGTCATGCACTGGTCCCCCGCTCGCACTACGACCGTTCTCGCGGCGGACGCTGCAAACTATTCGCGGGCGATGAGCCTCGATGAGCGTCGCGCGTTGGCGGCGCTGACAGCGAGCCGGGCCGTGATCGACGCTGCGATCGCAGCCAATGGCGGTCGCATTTTCTCGACCGGCGGCGACAGCGTGCTCGCCGAGTTCCCTTTGGCGAGGGGCGCAGTCACGTGCGCCGTCGACGTTCAGCGCTTGCTAGCTGAGGCCAAGGCTCGCGGCGCCGAGACCTTGCCATATCGCATCGGCATTCATTCTGGACATGTCTATCCCAACGGCGATGACCTTCTGGGTGAGACCGTCAACATCGCCGCGAGGCTCGAAAGCCTCGCCTATCCTGGCGGCGTTTGCCTTTCAGACAGGGTCGTTGGAGCTCTTGAGCCGCCGCTCGATCTTCCCATTGAAGTAATCGGCGCGCAGACGCTGAAGGGCATCCGAGAGCCCGTGAAGGTCGCGCGGATTCGGTTGGGCGAGCCGGACCAAGACCAAGAGACCCGTGGAGCGTTCAGTCTTGCGGTCCTGCCTTTCAAGTCCGCTCTTGAGGATCGGCATTTGGGGGAAGGGCTAGCGGATGACTTGATCACCGCCCTCTCCCGATTCAGCACGCTCGCCGTTCTCAGTCGCGCATCGAGCTTCGGCTTTGAATCGGATCCGGACCCGCAGCAAGTCGCGTCTTCGTTGGGCGTTCGGTATGTTGTGACTGGCGCCGTCCGACTGACGCCGTCGCGGTTACGCCTGCAGGCGGCGCTCGTCGAAGGCGCCTCGGGAAGAGTGCTCTGGGCCGAGCGTTACGATCGCGGCTCGGATGATGTGCTCGAGGTTCAGGACGAACTCATCGAGCGGATCGCCGCCACGCTTGTCGGCCGGCTTGAAGAAACCGGCGCGCAAATGGCGATGCGCAAGCGCGCTGAGAGTCTTGGAGCGTTCGATCTCTTGATGCGCGGCATGCACCACGCCGACCGGCTGGACCCGGAATCGGCGCGAAGCGCAATCGACTGCTTTCAAAAGGCGCTCGCGATCACGCCCGACTATCCGTCGGCTATGGCCATGCTTGCTCTTATGCGGCTGCGCGACTGGGCGTTGCATCCGGGGGAAAGCGATTTGGCGGAAGCGGCGCTTCTCGCCGATCGCGCCCTGACGCTCGATCCCGCCGACAGTTGGTGTCACCTCGTGGCGGGCCAGATCGACATGTACCGAAGGCGCCTCGACGCCGCCGAGGTGCATCACAAAAAGGCCTATGCGCTTAATCCCTATGACGCGCGCATCCTCGCCCTGTGGTCCCCGCTTGCGACCTATCTCGGCAAGCCGGACGAGGGACGGCGGCGAATTGAAAAGGCGATGGAGCTTAATCCCCATCACCCGGCTTGGTACACAACCAACCTTGGCCTTGCCTGCTATTGCTCGCATGCCTACGCGGATGGCGCCGCCGGTTTACGGCAGCGTCGCCGAGCCGCAAGTCGGAGTGCTCGCCGGACTTGCGGCCTGCCGCGCTCAGCTCGACGAAGGGGAGGGCGCGGCCGTGGCGCGCGCCGCGCTGCTGGCGATGGCCCCGAACTTTCGCGCAAGCGTTGTTCGTGAGGAATCGTCCGTTCAAGTTCGCGGAGGATAGCGAGCATCTCCTCGACGGATTGTTGAAGGCCGGGTTGAGCGGGTGACGGGCGATCTGTGCTCAAAGCGAGGCAGTCGCGCGCGCCCTAGATCATGCGATAAGGTCGAGCTGCAGGAGAGGGTCGTCAGGCTGTCGATGCGATGACCGAAGTGCGCGACTCATTCTTCGCGTAGGTTTGGCTGGAGCCTAACACCATGCCGCGCATGTCGATGGTCGAGGCGATCCGCGACGCCATGGATTGCAAGATGGCCGACGACAAGAGCGTCGTCGTGTTCGGCGAGGACGTCGGCTATTTCGGCGGCGTCTTTCGCTGCACCGACGGGCTGCAGCGCAAGTACGGCAAGTCGCGCTGCTTCGACGCGCCGATCAACGAATCCGGAATCGTCGCCGTGGCGATCGGCATGGGCGCCTATGGGCTCAGAGCAGTCGCCGAGATCCAGTTCGCCGACTATGTCTATCCGGCCTACGACCAGATCGTGTCTGAAGCGGCGCGGCTGCGCTACCGCTCGGGCGGCGAATTCTCGGCTCCAATCGTGATCCGCATGCCATGCGGCGGCGGCATTTATGGCGGACAGACGCATAGCCAGAGTCCCGAGGCTTTGTTCACGCATGTCTCCGGCTTGAAGACCGTCATCCCTTCCAACCCTTACGACGCTAAAGGTCTCCTGATCGCCTCGATCGAGGACGACGATCCCGTCATCTTTCTCGAGCCGAAACGGCTCTACAATGGCCCCTTCAGCGGCCACCCAGAGCAGCCGACCGTGCCCTGGGCCAAGCACCCGTTAAGCGAAGTGCCGGAGGGACGTTATGTCGTGCCGCTCGGCAAGGCGGCCGTCAGGCGCGAAGGGAAGGGCGTCACCGTGCTCTGCTACGGCACGATGATCCATGTCGCCGAGGCGGCGGCGGAGGAAACCGGAGTCGATGCGGAAATCATCGATCTGCGCACGCTGCTGCCACTCGATGTGGAGGCGATCCAGTCGTCGGTCGAGCAAGACCGGCCGCTGCGTGATCGTGCACGAGGCGACGCTGACTTCGGGCTTTGGCGCCGAGCTCGCTGCGCAGGTGACGGAGCGCTGCTTCTATGCGCTCGAGGCGCCGGTCCAGCGCATCGCCGGCTGGGACACGCCCTATCCGCATGCCGAGGAATGGGACTATTTCCCCGGTCCCGCGCGCGTCGGCCGCGCGCTCCTCAAGGCGATGGAGGCTTGAGATGGGCGTCCGCTCGATCAAGATGCCCGATGTCGGCGAGGGGGTTGCGGAAGCCGAGATCGTCGAGTGGGCGGTCAAGGTCGGCGATCTCGTCAGGGAGGATCAGGTCGTCGCCGCCGTCATGACCGACAAAGCGACTGTCGACATTCCGACGCCCGTGGCGGGCAGCGTGCTCGCGCTCGGCGGCGCCGTCGGAGACGTGCTGGCTGTCGGTTCTGAGCTCATTCGCATTGATGCGCCAGGCATGCCGGATTCGCTTCTTCCCGCGGCGTCGAAATCGCGGCCGCAGAAGCAGGAGCCGAGCCGCCGCCGACCGTCAAACCCGAGCCGCCAAGCGCGCGCGCCGGCAGCCGAGCGCCCGCGTCCGCCGAGCCGCAGACGAGCCGCCTCCGCGCCCACCTGAGACGCACACGGGCGCGCCGCGCCCGCTTGGCGAGAAGCCGCTCGCCGCGCCCGCATTGCGTCTGAAAGCGCGCGAGGCCGGCGTTGATCTGAGATTCGTGCACGGCTCCGGACCTGCGGGACGCATCACGCACCCGGACCTCGACGCCTACATCGCTCGCCCGCCGGAGCCGTCGAAACGATCAGGGCGGACGCCCAATAAAGCCGTCGAGACGATCAAGGTCGTCGGCATGCGCCGACGCATCGCCGAGAACATGGCCGAGTCGGCGCGCCGCGTCGCGCATTTCTCCTATGTCGAAGAGGTCGACGTCACGGCGCTCGAAGAGCTGCGCGCCGCGCTCAACGCCCGCGCCACTGACGAGCGGCCGAAGCTGACCCTGCTGCCGTTCCTTATCCTCGGGATCGTCAAGGCGGTCGCCGAGTTCCCGCAAATCAACGCTCATTACGATGACGAAAACAACGTCATCACGCGCTTTGGCGCCGTGCATGTGGGCGTAGCGACGCAAACGCCGAACGGCCTCATGGTGCCGGTCGTCCGGCACGCCGAGACTCTCGGCTTGCACGAATGCGCGCGCGAAATGCGCCGGGTGAGCGAGGCGGCGCGCCACGGGGGCGCGGCGCGCGAGGAGCTTTCTGGCTCGACGATCACGCTGACCTCGCTCGGGGTCCTGGGCGGCATCGTCTCGACGCCGATCATCAATCGGCCGGAAGTCGCGATCGTCGGCGTCAACAAGATCGTCGTGACGGCCGGTCTGGCGTGATGGCGGCTTCGCGCCACGGAAGACGATGAACCTTTCGTCCTCCTTCGATCATCGGGTGGTCGACGGCCATGACGCCGCGACTTTCATCCAGCGCCTGCGGACGCTGATCGAGGCGCCGGCCATGCTGTTCATCGAGGAGTGAGGGGTGGAAATTGTCATACCCGCGAAAGCGGGTATCCAGCGGCGCCCGAGCCCCTTCGGCGGCTCTCTCTGGCAGCGGCGCTCTGGACCCCCGCTTTCGCGGGGGTGACAACATGCGAAATCGCGAGGCGTCAGGGACGAAATGAACGAGCTTCGCTGCAAGGTTCTCGTCATCGGCGGCGGCCCTGGCGGCTATGTCGCCGCGATCCGGGCCGGCCAGCTCGGCCTCGACACGATCCTTGTCGAAGCCGACCGGCTCGGCGGAACGTGCCTCAACGTCGGCTGCATTCCCTCGAAAGCGCTGATCCACGCCGCTGGCGCAGCGCATGAGCTGCGCGAGCCCCGAGCGCTGAACGCCATCGGGCTTTCGATTGGGCCGCCGAAACTCGATTTCGCCCGCACGATCGCCTGGAAGGATTCGATCGTCACGCGGCTCACCAACGGCGTCGGCGTTCTTCTGAAGAAGGCCAAGGTGCGGACGCTTCTCGGGACGGCGACGATCGTCGACGGCAAGACGGCGACCGTTCGCGCCGACACCGGCGAGACGCGCATCGTTGCCGAGCATCTCGTCCTTGCGACCGGCTCGGAGCCGGTGGAATTGCCCCGCTCAAGTTCGGTGGCGACATTCTGTCTTCGACCGATGCGTTGGCGCTTGACTGAGGTTCCGGGGTCGCTGGCCGTCGTCGGCGCGGGCTATATCGGGATGGAGCTCGGGATCGCTTTCGCCAAGCTCGGCGCCAAGGTGACGATTGTCGAGGCGCTGCCGAAGATCCTGCCGCTCTACGATCCCGAGCTGACGCAGCCGGTCGTGCGGCGCCTCGCTGATCTTGGCGTCGAGACGCTGGTCGGCGCGCGGGCGCAGGGGTTCGCCAGTGGCGCGCTCAAGGTCGCGACCGCGGACGGCAAGGAGCGCACCATCGCCGCCGACAAGGTGCTGGTCGCGGTTGGCCGGCGCGCGCATACGACCGGCTTTGGCTTCGAGACCCTCGACCTGACCATGAGTGGCGCGTTCGTCCGCATCGACGCGACCTGCGCGACCTCGATGCGCAACGTCTGGGCGATCGGCGACGTGACTGGCGAGCCGATGCTCGCCCACCGCGCGATGGCTCAAGGCGAAATGGTCGCCGAGATCATCGCCGGCCGGAAGCGGGCCTTCGATCCTGTCGCCATTCCCGCGATTTGCTTCACCGATCCCGAGATCGTGGCCGTGGGACTCTCGCCCGACGCCGCCAAGGCCGCGCATGGCGAAATTCGCGTCGGCCATTTTCCGTTCCGCGCCAATGGCCGCGCCATGACGCTGCAAGACGATGAAGGCTTCGTGCGCATTGTCGCGCGCGCCGACAACCATGTGGTGCTTGGCGTCCAGGCCGTCGGGGCAGGGGTGTCGGAACTCTCGGCCGCCTTTTCGCTCGCGCTGGAAATGGGCGCGCGGCTCGAAGACATCGCGCTCACCATCCACGCCCATCCGACGCTGAGCGAGGCGTTCCACGAGTCGGCGCTCGCGGCGCTGGGTCGTCCGCTGCATATTTGACGGTCGGAATTCTGGTTGACACCCGTCCGCCCGGTGCTAAACACCGCGCTCCCTGAGGGAGCCAGCAGATGGCGTCACAACCAATTTTCTGCATGGGGTGCTGGCAGAATATGAAGCTGCCGATCGCTTTGCGCACCATCGCCGCAGTGCCATTTCGCGCGGTCGGCATCCGCCAAAGCCGCATGAATCCCAACACCTGCACGATCTGCGAGACGATGTTCGAGCGGGTCATGAAGGCGCGGCAGGTCGAGATCGACGCGACCATCCTGTTCGCCGATCTCAGGGGCTACACGAGCCTCTCGCAGTCCCAGTCGAGCGGCGCGATCGCCAAGCTTCTCGACGCCTTCTACGACGTTTGCGGCGAGGCGATCTGGGAGGAGGACGGCATCATCAACAAGACGATGGGCGACGCCGTCATGGCGGTGTTCAATTTTCCGATCAAGCATGAGGACCATGCCACGCATGCGCTCGCGTCCGCGCGGAAGATCCAGGAGCTTTGGCGCGAGCGGCGCGACGAGCTTTCGCACGCCTTCGGCGCGGAGGCCGCGACGATCGGCGTCGGCATCGGCCTCGACACCGGCAGGGTCAATTTTGGCGAGTTCGGCCGCACGCACCAGGACCTGACCGCGATCGGCACGGTGGTGAACGTCGCCTCCCGCGCGCAGAGCGCAGCGGCGTCCGATCAAATTCTCATGACCGCCGCGGTGCGCGAGAAGGCGGCGGCCCTGCTGGCGGAGAGCGCCGGGCGGGAGTACCAACTGAAGGGAATCGACGCGCCCGCCAAGCTCTGGGCCGCGTAAGGCGTCCGGCGACACTCGCTTCGGGAACCGGTGCGAGACCTTCAACGAGCTGGCGCTGGCGGCGCTTGGCCATCCGCTCCATATTTGAAGCCGAATGTCGTGGCGGTGAGCCAACCGACGTCAGTCTTCTGAGGAGCGTCCGGAAATGCGGCAGATTTGGATTTCGAAAGCCGGGCCTCCCGAGACGCTCCTCCTCAAGGAAGCCCCCGACCCCAACCCTCGAGCGGGTGAGGCCCGCATTCGCGTTGAAGCAAGCGGGATCAATTTCGCTGACGTAATGGGCCGGATGGGCCTTTATCCGGATTTGCCCAAAATTCCCGTCGTTCCGGGCTACGAGGTCGCCGGGCGTGTCGACGCGGTGGGCGAAGGCGTCGATCCCGCGTGGATTGGGCGCAATGTGTTCGCGCTGACGCGATTTGGCGGTTACGCCGATGTCGTGTGCGCGCCGACGGAGAGGATCTTCGCGCGGGCCGAAGGCATGTCCGCCGAGCAAGGCGCCGCGATTCCGGTCAATTATCTAACCGCCTGGCAACTCATCGTTGTTATGGGCGGCCTCAAGGCCGGCGAAACGATGCTGGTGCATTCCGCAGGCGGCGGGGTTGGTGTCGCCGCGACCCAGATCGCTAAGCATATCGGCGCCAAGGTCATTGGGACGGCGTCCGCGGCCAAGCACCAAGAATTGCGCGTGCTCGGCGTCGACCATCTGATCGACTATCGGACCGAAGACTTCGAAAAGCGCGCGCGAGAGATCACTCAAGGCCGGGGTGTCGAACTCATCCTCGACGCGGTGGGCGGCGAGTCGCTCAAGAAGGGCTACAGGCTTCTAGCGCCCACAGGTCGACTTGGAATTTTCGGCGCTTCGTCGGCCGCCACGAATAAGACCGGGGGAATGCTCGGGATGATGTCGATGGTTGCCCGGACGCCCTGGCTTCAATTCAATCCGCTCTCCCTGATGAACGCGAACAAAGGCGTCTTTGGCGTCAACCTGGGGCACATGTGGGACGAAGCTGATCGCACCGCCGACTGGATGAATCAGCTCATACGGCTCTTCGAGCAAGGCGCCATCAAGCCTCGGATCGCGCGGACGTTCACCTTCAGCGAGGCCGCGGCCGCACACCATTTTATCCAGGACCGCAGCAACATAGGAAAAGTGCTGCTCGTCCCATAGCATCCCGATATCGATTGGCTGACGCCGCTCAAGGAACTCGAATGTCCGCCTCACCTTCCCATCCATCTGTTGATTGGTTAGGCGTCATTCTGAAATACCAAGGGAACTCGCGCTCATGACCTACGCCAATATCCTTGTCGAAACGCACGGCGCCGTCGGCCTCATCAGGCTCAACCGGCCCGCAGGCCTTGAACGCGCTGTCGGCCGCCTTGATCGAGGACCTCAACGCGGCTCTTGAATCCTTCGAGACCGACGCGGCGATCGGCGCGATCGTGCTGACCGGTTCCGAGAAGGCGTTCGCCGCCGGCGCCGACATCAGGGAAATGCAGGACAAGACTTTCGCCGAGGCTTTCGTCGGTGACTTCATTTCTCGTTGGGAGAACGTGGCGAAGGCGCGCAAGCCGATCATTGCCGCAGTCGCCGGCTTCGCGCTTGGCGGGGGATGCGAGATCGCGATGATGTGCGATTTCATTCTTGCCGGGGACACAGCCAAATTCGGCCAACCTGAGATCAAGCTTGGCGTGATCCCGGGCGCCGGGGGTACGCAACGCTTGACGCGCGCGGTCGGCAAATCGAAGGCCATGGAGATGATCCTGACCGGGCGCATGATGGACGCGACTGAGGCCGAGCGCTCGGGCCTCGTCTCGCGCATCGTGCCGGCCGCGTCGTTGGTCGAGGAGGCGTTGAAGGTCGCCGCATCGATCGCCGCCTTGTCGAGGCCCGCGGTCTACGCCGCCAAGGAGGCTGTCAACCGCGCGCAAGAGACGACGCTCGCCGAAGGGATCCGGTTCGAGCGCCGCATCTTCCATTCGCTGTTCGCGACCGAGGACCAGAAGGAGGGCATGCGCGCCTTCGCCGAGAAGCGCGCGGCGGACTTTCAAGCACCGGTAGGGTATTATAACGTAATATATGTATAATGATCCATGCGAGACGTGCAGATCTCTCGCCGCTTCAATCGCGCAGCCGTGACAGAAAAAGACACTTAAGTCGTTGAAAACTCATCGTCGCGTTCAAAACTGCAGGACGGCGCCGGCTAGCCAATAACGCGCATCTCGCGGGCGCGGCCGGCTTCGTTCGTCGGACGGCCGCTCGGCTCACGCAGCGGTCCACCCGCCGTCGATCGACATGTTCGCGCCTGTGATCGAGGCGCCTGCGTCCGAGCAAAGAAAAACTGCGACCGCCGCGACGTGGTCGACGTCCACGAATTGCTTCGTGGGTTGGGCGGCGAGGATCACGTCGTTGACCACCTGCTCGCGCGTCATGTTGCGCGCCTTCATCGTGTCGGGGATCTGGCGCTCGACCAGCGGCGTTGCGACATAGCCGGGCGAGATGCAGTTCGCCGTGACGCCGGATGTCGCCAGCTCGAGCGCAACCGTCTTGGTCAGTCCCGTGAGGCCGTGCTTGGCCGCCACATACGCCCCCTTGAACGGAGAGGCGACCAGCGAGTGCGCCGAGGCGGTGCTGATGATGCGGCCCCATCTCTGCGCCTTCATGCCCGGAATCGCGGCGCGCATCGCGTGGAAGGGGGCTGAGAGATTGATGGCGATGATGGCGTCCCACTTGTCGGTCGGAAAGTCCTCAATGGGCGAGACATGCTGGATGCCGGCGTTGTTGACGAGGATGTCGACCGATCCCATCTTGGCTTTGGCGTCGGCGACCATCACCTCGATCTCGGCGCCGTCCGCCATGTCGGCGCTGTGGTAAAAAGCCTTGACCCCGAATTCCTGCTCGATCTTGACCCGCTCGGCCTCGATCGCCGCCTTGTCGCCAAACCCGTTGATCATGACGTCCGCGCCTTCCTTGGCAAGGGCGCGGGCGATCGCCAGGCCAATGCCGCTTGTCGACCCGGTGACAAGGGCGTGACGTTTGGCGAGCGACATTCGCGTTTCTCCTCATCGGACCCGCGCGACGAGACCGACCGCGCAGAGCGGTCATATTGCATTGCAGTGAAGCTTTCGAGGGATTCGTTGCACTGCAAACGTCTTGGATGACAAATTCGCGCCGGGCGCTTAAAACCCTGCGGGATTACTTCGGTCGGAGCGTGGCCGGAAAGGTTTGACGACGATGAGCTCTGCGATGTCCGAAACCGCCCTGCGGGCCGCTCTCCCGCCACGCGACAGTCGGGGTTCGGGTCGGCGACGGCGATGGGGCGGTCATTGTCGGCGGGGGCGCGCCGATCGTCGTCCAGTCGATGACCAACACCGACACCGCCGACATCGAGGCGACCACGCGCCAGGTCGCGGCATTGGCGCGGGCCGGTTCGGAGCTGGTGCGGATTACGGTCGACCGCGACGAGGCCGCCGCGGCCGTGCCCCATATCCGCGACCGCCTGCGCGCGAGAGGGATCACGGCGCCGCTGATCGGCGACTTCCACTATATCGGGCACAAGCTGCTTGCCGAGCATCCGGCCTGCGCTGAAGCGCTCGACAAATATCGCATCAATCCCGGCAATGTCGGCTTCAAGAACAAGCGCGACCTGCAGTTCGGCAAGATCATCGAGATTGCGATCCGCAATGACAAGACGGTGCGCATCGGCGCCAATTGGGGCTCGCTCGATCAGGATCTTCTGACCACGCTCATGGACGAGAACGCGGCGAGCGCGAAGCCCCTCGAGGCTGGCGCGGTCACGCGCGAGGCGATGGTGCGGTCGGCGCTTTTGTCCGCGGCGCGGGCGGAGGAGATCGGGCTCAAGCGCGATCGCATCATCCTGTCGGCGAAAGTCTCGTCGGTTCAGGACCTCATCACCGTCTATCGCATGCTGGGCGAGCGTTCAGATTACGCGCTGCATCTGGGCTTGACCGAAGCCGGCATGGGCTCGAAGGGCATTGTCGCTTCTTCTGCGGCCCTTGGGATCTTGCTGCAGCAGGGGCTTGGCGACACGATCCGTATTTCGCTTACCCCCGAGCCGGGTGGCGACCGGACGCAGGAAGTGAAGGTCGCGCAGGAATTGCTGCAGACCATGGGGTTCCGCAGTTTCGCGCCGCAGGTGGCCGCCTGTCCCGGCTGCGGGCGCACGACTTCGACCGTATTCCAGGAGCTGGCGCGCGACATCGAGACCTATCTCGCGACGTCGATGCCGGAATGGCGCGCGGTCTATCCTGGCGTCGAGCGGCTGAACGTCGCGGTGATGGGCTGCATCGTCAACGGCCCGGGCGAGAGCAAGCACGCCAATATCGGCATCTCGCTGCCCGGAACCGGCGAAGCGCCGGCCGCGCCGGTGTTCGTCGACGGAGTGAAGACCGTCACGCTTCGCGGGCCGCGCATCGCCGAGGACTTCAAGGCGCTGGTCAACGACTATATCGAGAAGCGGTACGGGGCGAACCGGCAGGCGGCGGAATAGGGGGCGCGTACCGTGAGTCGACCGCCTCTGCCACCCTTCACTCAGGAAACCGCGGCGCAGAAGGCGCGCGGGGCGGAGGACGCCTGGAACACCCGCGACCCGGCCCGCGTGGCGCTCGCCTATACCGAAAACAGCCGGTGGCGAAACCGGGCTGAGTTCCTTCAGGGGCGCCCTGCGATCGAGGCGTTTCTGACCCGCAAATGGAACCGCGAGCTCGACTATCGGCTGATCAAGGAACTCTGGGCCTTTCATGAGAACCGCATCGCGGTTCGCTTCGCCTATGAATGGCGCGACGATTCGGGAAGCTGGTTTCGCAGCTACGGCAACGAGAACTGGGAGTTCGACGAGGACGGGCTGATGCGGGTGCGCCTGGCGAGCATCAACGATCTGCCGATCCGCGAACAGGACCGTCTTTATCACTGGCCGCTCGGCCGTCGTCCGGACGATCATCCTGGCTTGAGCGACCTCGGGCTCTGAGGCGAAAGCGCCCGCTCTTCACATTCGCTTTGACATCGCCCACATGAGGTGACGAGGCCGCCTTGTACGAACCCCCTCTCCATCGAAACGAAGATCTGCCGGCGCTGCAGGCGCTGATCCGGGACCGCGTGTTCGGGCTCTTGATCAGCAACGGCGCCGAGGGGCTCGTCGCCAATTCGGTTCCGTTCGTTCTCGATGCGGCCGCTTCGAGGCTTGGGCACGTTAAAAGTCCACCTCGCCCGCGCCAACCCGCAGTGGCGCGATCTTGAAGCCTCGCCGGACGCGCTCATCGTGTTCCAGGGCCATGACCATTACATCACCCCGTCCTGGTATGAGACCAAGCGCGAGACCGGCAAAGTCGTGCCGACCTGGAATTATACGATGGTCCAGGCGAAGGGCCGGGCGAAGGTGATGGATGACGCGTGGCTCGGCCAGCAGATCGAGGAGCTGACCCGGGCGCTCGAGCAGCGTCGAGAGCAGCCCTGGGCGGTCGGCGACGCGCCCGCTGATTTCATCGCCATGCAGCGTCGGGCGATCGTCGGCATTGAGATCGAGATCCTCGACATAAGAGGAAAATGGAAGACGAGCCAGAACCGCAACGCCGCTGACCGCGCCGGAGTCGTCGCCGGCCTCGAGGCGATGGGCGACGAGGACGCGCGCGCGATGGCGGAGATCGTGCGCGAGACAAGCCGCGACTGAGGCCGCCCGCTCGGTTGCCTCGCGCATGAAGGCGTGATCCACTTCGCGCCATCCGCGGAAACTGTCACGAGGAGAAGATCACATGACCGACGCGATCAAGCCGCTTTACACCGCTCATGGAACCGCGCAGGGCGGACGTAACGGGCATACGCAATCCGACGACGGGATGGTCAGCGTCGACCTTTCTGTGCCGAAGGAGATGGGTGGGCCGGGCAAGCCGAACACTGCGACGCCCGAGCATCTATTCTCCGCGGGCTACGCCGCCTGCTTCGGCGGCGCATTGGACTTCATCGCGAAGCAGCACAAGAAGGACGCGTCGAAAGCGACGGTGAAATGCGCCGTCAGCATCGGCCCGCGCGAGAAGGGCGGCTTCGGACTTGCGGTCGTCCTCGATGTCACCGACACCAGCTTGCCGCAGGCGGAGCTTCAGTCGCTAGCGGAAGAGGCGCACGAGAAGATCTGCCCCTATAGCCACGCGACGCGGGGCAATGTCGACGTCAAGGTCGTCACGCACGGGGCTTAATCGGATCGCTGGCGCCTCAACGCCAACGCGGCTGAGATCGCGAAGGCTTGAGGCGCCTTCGCTCTTTCAGCGAAACCTTGATCTCAGCTCAGGGCCGAAGCGGCGCGCCTGCGGCTATCACGGAAGCCGGCGTAGCCCAAGCCGCCGAAGCCCAAGAGCATGAGCGCCCAGGTGGCCGGCTCAGGGATGCTGCGGTCGACGCGATAATCTGGTCGCCGGTTCGGGTCACAAACTGCGCGCTCGGATCCGTGACGTTTTGTGGAACGACGGATTCGCTTTGCAGGCATCCGCCACTGGTGGAATTGACGCACCAATAGGTGTTCCCGCTACTCATGCCGTCTTGAAAGACGAGAAAGCCGCCGTCGTTACCTGAGAAGTTGAAAGAGACATGCGTGGCGTCAGCGGTGATATCGACGCCCTGACCCCACGCTACGGCGCCCGGGTCATTGTTGGTGATGATCGTCGTCACGTTAAGACCGACCAGCTGCAACTCCCAGGCGACGAAGTCTGAGGGGTTGATTGTGCCCGTCGCGCCGTCCGTGGTGATCGTGCCGACGACGGCGCCAAAGCCGATTGTTTCATTCACATTATAGACGGTTGCGTTGGCCGGGGCCACACCAGCAACTAACGCCGCCACACCGCAGCCGAGCAAAGCAATCTTGGCCTGTTGACGCATCTCCATATCCCCTTTTGTACGCCGGCGTTGTGCAGCCGCGTGCATACTTATTATCCGAGAGGCCGGCAAGCCCTTCAAGCCTGCAGTCACTCGGAGGCTTACTAAGGCGCGCGTCTGGGAAATCCCGGAAAGAAACACCCCTCAAGCATTTGCTAAGTCTGTCGTGTGGTTCAGCTTGCAGCTGACGGACGGTCATTCGTTACGGTTAAGGCCTGCGGCGCCGGCGAGCATCGGCGTCTTTGCGAACCGTCGCGCGCCCGGCCAGACCCGGACGAGAAAGGCTTGTGCTCGATGATGGAGACCGCGCCGCCTCCCGGCGAGGGGACGCCGCTCGACCCGGGCTTGCGCTCTCTCTGCGGGATCGCGGCCTATTATCGTATCGGGGCCGACCCGGTGCATCTTGCGCGCGAACTGGCGCTTGGCGCCCGTGAGGCCAATCAGGGCGATCTCATCCGCGCCGCCAAGCTCGTCGGACTGAGGGCTCGCCTCGTCGAAAAGATCACCCCCGAGCGGCTCGCGACTTTGCCGACGCCTGCGATCGTCCGCATGGCTAGCGGCGCGTTCATGGTTTTCGGCGGCCGCAATCCGTCAGGGCTTTGCCGGCTGGTCGATCCGATCAGCCACGCGGTCCAGGAAGCAACGCTCGAAGACCTTGCGCGCGATAGCGGCGGGCAGGTGCTTCTCGTCGCTCGCAAGATCGGCGGCGCCGGCGTCGATCCGCGCCAGTTCGGCATGCGCTGGTTCCTGCCGACGATCTGGCGTTATCGCCGTCCTCTCGGTCACGTGCTGGCGGCGTCGCTGTTCGTGCAGATTTTCGCCCTCACGACGCCCCTGTTCTTCCAGGTGGTGGTCGACAAAGTGCTGACCCATCGCGGTTACGAGACGTTGTTCGTGCTCGTCGGCGGCCTCGTCGCCATCGGCATGTTCGACGTGGCGCTCCAATATTTGCGCACCTACGCGCTGGCGCACACCACAAATCGGATCGACGTCGAACTGGGCCAGCGCCTGTTCGCGCATCTTCTCCGCCTGCCGATTTCCTATTTCGAGACCCGGTCGACCGGGCAAACCGTCGCGCGTGTGCGGGAACTGGAGACGATCCGCAGTTTCCTCACCGGACAGGCTTTGTTCTCGGCGCTCGACCTCCTGTTCGCCTTCGTGTTCGTCGGCGTCCTCTTCGCCTATTCGTGGTCGCTGACCCTGATCGTGCTCGCCGGCATTCCGTTCTACGTCGTGATCGGCTTTTCCGTGAGGCCGCCCTTACGCGATCTGGTCAAGGAGAAATTCAATCGCGGCGCGGCGAGCCAGCAATTCCTGGTCGAGACGATCGTCGGCGTGAACACGGTGAAGAGCGCAGCGGTCGAGCCGATCATGCGGGCGCAGTGGGAGGAAAAACTCGCGGCCTATGTCAAGACGAGCTTCGCCGCCGCGATGCTGGGCTCGGGCGGGCAGCTCGCCATTCAGTACATCAGCAAGCTGACGACCGCGGCGCTGCTTCTGTTCGGCGCCAAGGCGGTGATCGACGGCGAGCTGACCGTCGGCGGCCTCGTCGCCTTCAACATGATCGCCGCGCAGGCGGTGGCGCCGATTCTGCGCCTGTCGCAGATCTGGCAGGATTTTCAGCAGGTGCAGATCTCGATCGAGCGCCTGGGCGATATCCTCAACACGCCGCCCGAATCCTCGTCGGCGACGCGCCTCCTGCCGCCGACCCCGCGCGGCGCAATCGAATTTCGTCGCGTCGGCTTCCGCTATCGTCCGGGCGCGCCTGAGGTCTTGAAAGACATTTCGCTCAGCATCCGGCCGGGCGAGACGATTGGCATTGTCGGGCCATCCGGCTCCGGCAAATCGACCCTGACCAAGCTCGTTCAGCGCCTCTACCTGCCGAACGAAGGGCAGGTGCTGCTCGACGGCGCGGACTCTGAACCATGTCGATCCGGCGTGGCTCAGGAGCCACATCGGCGTCGTGCTGCAGGAGAACCTCCTGTTCAACCGCACCGTCCACGAGAACATCGCCTTCGCCAATCCGGCGATGCCGCGCGCGCGCGTCATCGAGATCGCGCGGCTCGCCGGGGCCGACGAGTTCATCGACAAGCTCCCGGAGGGCTACGACACATTGATCGAGGAGCGCGGCGCCAACCTTTCCGGCGGGCAAAGGCAGCGCATCGCCATTGCGCGCGCGCTGGCGACCAATCCGCGCATTCTCATTTTCGATGAGGCGACGTCGTCGCTCGACTACGAGAGCGAGCGCATCGTTCAGCGCAACATGCGCCGCATCGTCAAGGATCGGACGGTCATCATCATCGCCCATCGTCTGGCCGCGGTGCGGGGCTGCGACCGCATCGTCGGCATGGCGGACGGCCGCATCGTCGAGGTCGGCTCGCACGCCGAACTGCTTGCGCCGGCCCGGCGGCCTTTACGCCTATCTCTGGAGCCTTCAGAGCCAGCCGGCGGAGATCGCAGCGTGACCCTGATTCCCGCTGCGGCCCCTGGCGACAAGGCGCGTTCCGCCGCCAGGCTGTTTGCCTCACGCGCGCTGGCGCGGTTCAAGGCTCCGGGAATGAATCTCAGCGACCGGGAATTCCTCGCCCCCGCGCTCGAGATCCTGGAGACGCCGCCCTCTCCGGTCCATGTCGCCTTCTTATGGATCATTTGCGCCTTCGTCGTCGCTGCGCTGGCCTGGGCCTATTTCGGCCGCGTCGACATCGTCGCCGCCGCGCAAGGCAAGTTTCAGCCGATGGGACAGGTGAAGGTCGTCGAGCCCCTGGAAACGGGTAAGGTCGAGGCCATCAGCGTCAGCAACGGCTCGCTCGTGCAGGCGGGCGACGTGCTGGTCGAGCTCGACCACTCCGCGGCGCTGGCCGATGCGGAAGGCGCGCGCGCCGAGCTCGCATCCGCGCGGGCGGAAATCCTGCGCCGCAAGACCGCGCTCCTAAGCGCGCAGTCGCATCGCTTCGATCCGCCCCCGGCAATCGACTGGCCGGAAAACGTCGCGCCGGCGTTGCGCGAGCGCGAAACCCGTGTTCTCGCCGCCGATCTCGGACAATTGGCGGCGAACGTCGCCTCATTCGATGCCGAGCGCGCGCAAAAGACCGCCGAAGGCGACAAGCTGAGGGAGACGATCGAGACGCAGAAGAACCTCGTCGCGACCCTGCAGGAGCGCGTCGCCATGCGCACGAAGCTCGTCGAAGTGAAGGCGGGCGCGCGGGCCGCGGTCATCGACGCCACCGAGACGCTGCAATATCAAATCACGCAAGAGGCGAAGCAGGAGCAGGATCTCGCTTCCCTCGCCGCGGGGCTCGAGGTCATCGCCCGCAATTCCGACAAGGCCGTCCAGGATTTCATCTCGGAAAACGCCCAGAAACTGGAAGACGCCGAGCGGCGGGCCGAAGACGTCGAGCAGCGCCTCGCCAAGGCTCAGGCTCAGCTCGATCATCTGACGCTGAGAGCGCCGATCGCGGGCCGCGTGCAATCGTCGATCATCACCAATGCCGGGCAGGTGGTCACGAGCGGCCAGGAGATCATGCGCATCGTGCCCGAGGATTCGGGGCTCGAGATCCAGGCCTATGTGCGCAATCGCGACATCGGCTTCGTCAGCATCGGCCAGGAGGCGGTGGTCAAGATCGAATCCTTCCCCTTCACCCGCTACGGCTCGATCAAAGCCCATGTCACGCGCATCGCCAAGGACGCGATCCCCGAGCCCGACGCCAACGCGATCGAGGGCGATCCGACGCGCGTCTCGAATGCGGCGGGTTTTGCCGGCGGAGAGCGCACGCAAAATCTGGTGTTCCCCGTGGTGCTGAAACCCGACGTCGAAACGATCGCCATCGACGGGGCCGTCCAACCGCTCACGTCAGGCATGGCGGTGACGATCGAGCTCAAGACCGGCGCGCGGCGCATGCTCGAATATCTGTTCTCGCCGCTGGTCGAAGTCGCCTCGAAGGCGATGCGGGAGCGGTGATCTCCCCTGTCCCTCGGGGCGAGGGGTTCGGGGTGAGGGCGGCGTTCGACCTGGACTCGACTTGCATCGTATCGACCCTTGTCATTCCCGACGGCCGCAGTGCGGCCGATCGGGAATCCAGCGCGTCAGCCGCTCGTTGCGATGGCTGGATTCCCGGTCAGACCTGCGGTCTGCCGAGAATGACATTGTGGCAAGCTAGAATGAAGCGGATTTCGTCCGCGACCTACTTGATCACCTGCCAGAAAATCCCGGCGACGCAAACGAAGCCTAGCGTGAACAGCACGGTTCTCAGGTACGGGATAGCCGCCCAATAGACGATGGCGTGCGCGAGCCTGAGCCAGAAAAAGCTCATCGCCCAGAAGGCCGTCATTCCGTTCGCTTTTCCGGCGATTTGAGCGACAATCACCAGCGCGGCGAATGGAGCGAAACATTCGACCGCGTTGAGATAGGCGCGATGAGCCCGCTGACCCCAAAGGGGCACGGGACGGGGCGCGGGGTCGACGTAGTTTTCCCCCGACAGGGGGCCGTTCGTCATCACCTGGCAGATGATGTACGGAATCCAGAGCGCCGCCGTCAGCATTGCCGTCAACGCCAGGTACCAAAGATCGGTAGTCATGAGGTTTGCCTCCCCTTCGACGGCGGGTTGGAGCGATCTCCCGAGAGCGCCGTCAGCGAATAGACGTGCGAGGACCGGCGATTTCGACATCAGGGCCCAAGCCGGCGTCCCCGCCGCGATCTTCCGCGCCGGGCGCTTGATTTTTTGCCCGACCCGCCATCCATATGGCCGCTGCCCATCGGGGAATAGGGCGGGGATCGGATGAGCGCCGAAGATTTAAGCTCTGCGCCGGCTTTTCGCGTGAGCGACCTCATCCGCCATGGCGCGGAGCCGCCTCCGGTCGCGCTCTTCACGCGCTGGCGCTCCTATCCGTGGCTGATCGTCGGCGTGACTTGCATCGGCGCGTTCATGGGCCAGGTCGACGCGAGCATCGTTCAGCTCGCGTTGCCGACCTTGGGACGCGTATTCGACTGCACGTTGGAGAGCGTGAGCTGGGTCGCGCTCGCGTACCTGCTCGGCGTCGCAGCGTTTCTGCCGATATTCGCCCAGCTCTGCCAGATGTTCGGCAGGAAACTGCTCTACATCATCGGCTTTGTGGTGTTCACCGGAGCGAGCGCGCTCTGCGGCTTTGCGCCGGATCTCGCCACGCTGATCGCGTTTCGGTTCTTGCAAGGCGTCGGCGGGGCGATGCTTGGAGCCAACAGCATGGCGCTTGTCGTCACGTCCACGGACAAAAGCCTGCGCGCGCGAGCGCTCGGGGTGTACGCTGGAGCGCAAGCGGTCGGGATCAGCGCCGGTCCGGTTATCGGAGGCCTGCTCTTGGGGACATTGGGTTGGCCTTGGGTGTTCTGGATCAATGTTCCCTTCGGGCTGCTGGCGGTCGTCTTCGGCTGGTTGGTGCTGCCAGTAACAGCGACAGCGGAATCGAAACCAAACGTTCGACTGGCGCGGCGGTCTCCTGCTCGCGCCGGCATTGGCGTTTGCCGTGCTCGCGCTCAATCAGGTTTCAGCCTGGGGGCCAACCTCGCCGGCGCTTCTCGGTTCGGTCGGCGCCGCGATCGTGCTCATTTTTCTGTTCCTGAGGCAGGAACACGGGGCGCATTCCCCGATGATCGATCTTGCGCTGCTTGATGAGCCGGCATTTCTGGGCGGAGCGCTTGCCTGCGCTCTGTCGTATGCCATGCTCTACGGCATGTTCTTCCTCGCTTCATTCGCGCTTGTGCGCGGCTACGAGGAGAGCGCCGTCGTCGCGGGGCTCAAGCTCGCGATCATTCCGATCAGCCTCGGAATCGTCGCGCCATTCGCCGGCGGCCTCGCGGACCGGATGGGGACGCGACTCCTCAGCGTTGCAGGGATGGCGCTATGCTTTGTCGCCCTGCTGGCGCTGACAGCGATCGTGATGCAGCCTGTCGCTAATCTCTGGATCGGCGCCCTCGGCCTTGTGGCTTTCGGGGCGGGACTCGGGTTGTTCATTGCGCCGAACAACCACGCGACGATCAATTCGGCGCCGGCCAATCTCTCCGGCGTGGCGGGTAGCCTACTCAATCTGACGCGCATCCTCGGCACCGTCGCTGGCGTGGCCAGCGCGTCCGCCGTGCTGTCCTGGCGGCTACAGGTCGCGCGGGGATCGACCGATCGCAGGCTGGCGACCTTGTCCCCCCATCATTTCGTCGAGGCCGTGGGGGCAGGACTGATCATGCTCGCGGTCTTCGCTGCAATTACCGGCGTGCTTTCGATGATCCGGAAATCTCCGACTTGAGCAACTTCGCCTAATCGTCGCCCGCTCTGTTTGCTATAAGCCCTCCAACCTTGGAGGCCCTCCCCATGAAACTCGCTGATCCCTCGCTCCTGAAAAGCCAATGCCTGATCGACGGAAAATGGGTGGGGGAGGGAACTCGCGCCATAGCCAACCCTGCGACCGGGGTCGTCCTCGCCAAGACCCCGCGCTTCGGCGAAGCCGAGACGATTGGCGCCATCGAAGCGGCGCAGCGCGCCTTCGGTCCTTGGGCGAAGACACTGCCGAAAGAGCGCGCGCAGATCCTGCGCCGCTGGTTTGATCTCATCATCGCCAATCGCGACGACATCGCGCTCATCATGACAAGCGAACAGGGGAAGCCGCTCGCCGAAGCGCGCGGCGAGGTCGACTACGCCGCCGCCTATATCGAGTTTTTCGGCGAGGAGGCGAAGCGCATCTACGGCGAGATCAATCCGACCTTCCGCGCCGATTCCCGCATCGTCGTCATCAAGCAGCCGATCGGCGTCGTCGCGGCGATCACGCCGTGGAATTTCCCGGCAGCGATGATCACCCGCAAGGTCGCGCCGGCGATCGCCGTCGGCTGCACCGTGGTGGCGAAGCCTGCGGGCGAGACGCCGCTGACCGCGCTCGCGCTTGGAGAACTCGCGCTGCGCGCCGGCCTGCCGCCCGGCGTTCTCAATTTTGTGACCGGCGACGCGCGCGCGATCGGCAAGGCGATGACCGAGCATCCGGCCGTGCGCGTCGTCGGCTTCACCGGCTCGACCGAGGTCGGCAAGGTGCTGATGGCGCAAGCCGCGGGCACGGTGAAGAAGGTCGGGCTCGAGCTCGGCGGCAACGCGCCGTTCATCGTCTTCGACGACGCCCATGTCGACGCCGCCGTCGAGGGCGCGATCATCTCGAAATTCCGCAACATGGGCCAGACCTGCGTCTGCGCCAACCGCATCTACGCGCAGGAAGGAATTCTACGACGCCTTCGTCGCCAAGCTCACGACCGCGGTCTCGAAGCTCAAGGTCGGCGACGGGACGGAGGCCGGCGTCACGCAGGGGCCGCTGATCAACGAAGCGGCGGTGACGAAGGTCGAGGAGCATGTCGCCGACGCGCAGAAGAAAGGCGCGAAGGTCGTCGTTGGCGGCAAGCGCCATGCGCTCGGCCGCACCTTCTACGAGCCGACGGTCATCTCCGGCGTCGACGCCTCGATGCTGGTCGCGCGCGAAGAGACTTTCGGTCCCGTCGCGCCGGTCTTCCGCTTCAAGGACGAAGCCGACGTGATCCGCCTCGCCAACGACACGCAATTCGGCCTCGCGTCCTACTTCTACGCCCGCGATCTGGGCCGGGTGTGGCGCGTCGCCGAGGCGCTCGAATACGGCATGGTCGGGATCAACACCGGCGCGATCTCGAGCGAACTTGCGCCGTTCGGCGGGGTGAAGGAATCAGGCATCGGCCGCGAGGGCTCGCGCCACGGCGTCGAGGAGTTCGTCGAGCTCAAATACATGCTGATGGGCGGGCTCGATCGGTAGAGCCAGGTTCATCGACCAAAATGTCAATTATATCAAAGTTACGTGAATAGCTCTTACCGATGAGCAATGCGTAGTATCGCGCTCGAAGGGCTTGCTAGCCGTTGCGCCCGATGCGTCCTTCGAAGCTGCGCTCGCGCGGCGCCCGGAACGAGGGTCAAGGCGACTCGGTAATCGGCCGCAACCCGTTGAAATCCCTCAAAACGGACCGAAAATGGCGCGGGTCTGGCTCACCCCTTCGCCGCGCCCGCTGGCCTGCGGCGTCTCCGCCTCGCGGACGATGTCCCTCAGCGCCACCAGCTTCGCCTCCAGCGCTTCGAGGTCCGGCTCGGACATGCGGCCGAGGGTCGAGGCGATCCAGCGGTGCTGGACGGCGATCGCCGTCTCCGCCATCCGGCGGCCGGCCTCGGTGAGATAGATGGCGTGCTGGCGACGGTCATTCGCCGTCGAGCGGCGCTCGACCAGGCCCGCTTCCGCCAGCCGGTCGATCAGGCCCGAGATGTTGCCCTTGGTGACGTAAAGCCTCGTGGCCAGTTCCTGCTGGCTCACGCCCTTCGCGCTCGGTCAGCGTGGTCAACACGTCGCATTGCGGGATCGAGACGCCGATCTCGCGCAGGCGCTCGCCGACCGCGGCCTGCATGCGCGCCTCGAGGCGGATGAGACGAAACCAGACCCGTACGGAGCGGTCGGCGTTCTGCCGGTCAGGCATCGGGCTCCTGTTCGTAGTGGGGCGCAGCGGCGAGGACAGTTCCACTTTGGCGCATTGCAAAGCGGGGCACAGGGCGCCAGTGTGGTAGTCCCATGAACAATCCGCGCGCCGCAATCAAGCGCCGATAAGGCAGTCGGGAGAAAAACGCATGTTGGGACGGATGCAGGATTGGCCCCTGCTGATGCACAAGGTCATCGATTTCGCCGCCGTCCAGTTCCCTGAGCAACAGGTCGCCTCGCGGACGGTCGAAGGGCCGATGCATTACACCAACTACCGCGAAGTTCGTGAGCGCGCGCTCAAAGTCGCCAAGCGACTCGAGCGCGACGGGATCAAGCTCGGCGATCGCGTCGCGACGCTGGCCTGGAACGGCTATCGCCATCTCGAAACCTGGTACGGCATCGTCGGCGCCGGCGGGGTCTATCACACCGTCAATCCGCGGCTCTTCCCCGAGCAAATCGCCTGGATCATGAACGACGCCGAAGACCGGATCGTGTTCCTCGACCTGACCTTCGTGCCATTGATGGAGGGGCTCGCCGACCGGTTGCCGACGATTGAGCGCTACGTCGTTCTGACCGACAGCGCGCACATGCCGGCGACCAAACTCAAGAACGCCGTCGCCTACGAGGATTGGATTGGCGAGGTCGACGACGATTTCGCCTGGAAGGAGTTCGACGAGCGGACCGCGGCCGGGCTCTGCTACACCTCCGGCACGACCGGGAACCCGAAGGGCGTGCTTTATTCGCATCGCTCGAACCTCCTGCATTCGACGATGGCGAGCACGTCCGCGTGCCTCACGGTCACGTCGGATGATGCGGTGCTGCCCGTGGTGCCGATGTTCCACGCCAATTCGTGGGGCCTCGCGCTCTCGTGCCCGATGCGCGGCGCGAGCATGGTGATGCCGGGGCCAAGGCTCGACGGCGCTTCGGTCTTCGACCTTCTCGAGACCGAGAAGGTGACGATGACGGCGGCTGTGCCGACCGTTTGGCTCGGCCTCCTGCACTATCTGCGCAAGGAGAACAAGAAACTCACGACGCTCAAATTCGTCGGCATTGGCGGCTCGGCCTGTCCGCCCGACATGATCCGCGCCTTCCAGGAGGATTACGGCGTCATTGTTCGCCACGCCTGGGGCATGACGGAGATGAGCCCGGTCGGTTCGGCAGGCGCCCTCAAGCCGAGCGCGAAAGCCCTTTCGGGCGATCAGCAGACTCGCGGTCCAGGCCAAGCAGGGCTGGGCGCCGTTTGGCGTCGAGATGAAGATCGTCGACGACGAAAACAAAGAGCTGCCGTGGGACGGCAAGCGCTTCGGCCGGTTCAAGGTTCGAGGATTCTCTGTCGTGGACAAATACTTCAAGGACGAGACAAACATCCTCGACGACCACGGATTCTTCGACACCGGAGATGTCGCGACCATCGATTCCGAAGGGTTCATGCAGATCACGGATCGCGCCAAGGACGTGATCAAGTCGGGCGGCGAGTGGATCTCGACCATCGACATCGAGAACCTGGCTGTTGGTCACCCCGATGTCGCCGAGGCCGCCGTCATCGGCATCGCCCACCCGAAATGGGACGAACGGCCGCTGCTCGTCGTTGTGGCGAAGGAAGGGCATTCCCCCAAGAGCGCCGAGGTCCTCGAGTTCCTGAAGCCCCGCATCGCCAAATGGTGGATGCCTGACGATATGCAGGTGGTGAAGGAGATCCCGCACACCGCGACCGGCAAGATCAACAAGCTCAAGCTGCGCGAGACGTTCAAGGGCTACAAGCTGCCGACGGCGTGAGGGTGCGCCCGCGCCTCATGGCGGACGGAGCCCGATTACGCCTTCTCCTCCCGTCTTTTGCCCTTGCGCTGGCGCAGCCGTTCCCCTATATGGCGGTCAACGACATCTCATAGCTCTTCGCAAGAAGAGACAAGTTGAGAGTGGGCCCCGGCCGGGACCCGCTCTTTTTTATTGCCGCAAGGTTGCATGGTCGAAGCCTCGCTTCCAACTGCCGCTGAGCCCGTCGAAGGGCTCGACGAAGTCCGCCTGATCGAAGATTCGGGCCCGGGCGAGCGCGTCGGCCGCATTGCGGCGCCGGTTCTGCGCGATCTGGGCTACCGGCTTGTCCGGGTCAAGATTTCCTCGGGTGAGGGGCCAACAATTCAGATCATGGCGGAGCGTCCCGACGGGACGATGTCGATCGAGGATTGCGAAAACATCAGCGTGGCGTTGTCGCCGGTCTTCGACGTCGAGGAGCCGATGGCTCAGGCCTATCGGCTGGAAGATTTCGTCGCCGGGCATTGATCGGCCGCTGGTGCGTGAATCGGATTTTGCCCGCGCCGTCGGCCACGAAGCGCGTGTGGAGATGGCCGTCCTGGTCAATGGACGCAAGCGCTTTCGCGGACATCTCGCCGCCGTCGTGCCCGGACCCGATGGGCCAGCGGCGCGAATGGCGCTGATCGCCGACGACGGGAGCGAGAGCGAGGTCGAATTGCCGATCCGCGCGATGGCCGAGGCGCGGCTCGTCTTGACCGACGACCTCATCCGCGCCGCGCTGCGGCGCGAAAAGGCGGCGCTCAAGGACGCGAAGCGAGGACCTGAGCGCAAGACGGGGAACGGCCGAGAGGCCGCTCCGCGCGCCAAGCGTAAGACGAACGAACCCAAAGCCGCGGCCCGCGGCGCGGCTCCAAAGCTGCTCGGGCCTGACGAAGGAGAGAATCATGGCCGTTAGCGCCAACCGACTTGAACTGTTGCAGATTGTCGATGCGGTCGCGCGGGAGAAATCGATCGATCGAACGATCGTTCTGGCGTCGATGGAAGACGCGATGCAGAAGGCCGCGCGGTCGCGCTACGGCCAGGAGACCGAGGTCCGCGCGGAGATCAATCCGAAAACCGGCGAGATCCGGTTTTCCCGGCTCTTGCTCGTTGTCGACGAGGTCGAGAACGAAGCGACGCAGATGACGCTGACCGAAGCGCAGAAGAAAAATCCCTCGGCTCAGATCGGCGACTGGATCGCCGAATCGCTGCCGCCGTTCGACTACGGACGCATTCCCGCCCAGGCGTCCAAACAGGTGCTGGTGCAGAAGATCCGCGAGGCGGAGCGCGACAAGCAATATGACGTCTACAAGGATCGCATCGGCGACATCATCAACGGCGCGGTCAAGCGGGTCGAATACGGCAATGTCGTGGTCGATCTCGGCGGCGCCGGCGCGGGCGAGGCGGTCGTGCGCCGCGACGAATTGATCCCCCGCGAGATGTTCCGGCCCGGCGATCGCATCCGCGCCTACGTCTATGACGTCCGGCGCGAGGCCCGCGGCCCGCAGATTTTCCTGTCCCGCACCCATCCGCAATTCACCGCCCGGCTGTTCGCCCAGGAAGTGCCGGAAATCTACGACGGCATCGTCGAGATCAAGTCGGTCGCGCGCGATCCGGGCTCGCGCGCCAAGATCGCGGTGGTGTCGAACGATTCCTCGATCGATCCGGTCGGCGCTTGCGTCGGCATGCGCGGCTCGCGCGTGCAGGCGGTGGTCAACGAACAGCAGGGCGAGAAGATCGACATCATTCCCTGGTCTCCGGACGCTGCGACCTTCATCGTCAACGCGTTGCAGCCGGCCGAAGTGATGAAGGTGGTGCTCGACGAAGACTCGACCCGCATCGAGGTCGTCGTTCCCGACGATCAGCTGTCGCTGGCGATCGGCCGGCGCGGGCAGAACGTGCGCCTCGCCTCGCAGCTGACCGGCTGGGACATCGACATCTTGACGGAAGCCGAGGAGTCCGAGCGCCGGCAGAAGGAATTCGTCGAGCGGACGCAGACCTTCATGGACGCGCTCGACGTCGATGAGACGGTCGCCCAGCTTCTGGCTTCGGAAGGCTTTCGCACAGTCGAGGAAATCGCCTATGTCGATCCGCCCGAGCTGGCGTCGATCGAAGGCTTCGACGCCGACACGGCGGCCGAAATCCAGTCGCGTGCGCAGGGACACCTTGCCCGGATCGAAACCGAGTTTGACGACCAGCGTAAGGCGCTCGGCGTGTCCGACGATCTCAAGGAGATCGCCGGGCTGACCACGCCGATGCTGGTCAAGCTCGGAGAGAACGGCGTCAAGACGCTGGAGGATCTTGCCGATTGCGCGAGCGACGATCTCGTCGGCTGGACCGAAGGCGATGCGACGAAGCCCGGCTTCCTGATCGGCTTCGACGTGTCGCGCGCGCAGGCTGACGCGATGATCCTGGATGCGCGCGTGCGCGCGGGCTGGATCGAAGCGACCGCGCCAGAGCCGGAGCCGGAAGTGCAAGAGGCTGAAGGCGCGTAGGTGGTGGGATCGATCGATTGCGAACGACGAGCGACCAAGCCGGGTCGGAGCGGACCTGCATCGTTACGGGGACCAAGGACGTTCCCGAGGCGATGCTGCGCTTCGCGCTCAGCCCCGACGGATCGGTCGTCCCGGATATCCGGCGCAAGCTGCCGGGACGGGGGGTTTGGACGCGGCTGAGCTTTGACACGGTAAGCCGGGCGGCCGCGAAACAAGCGTTTTCACGCGCCTTTCGCGCCAAGGTGGAGGCGCCCGCCTCGTTGGCCGAGACGGTCGGCGCGCTCCTCGAGCGGGACGCATTGCAGTCGCTGTCGATCGCCAACAAGGCCGGCCTCGTCGTGGCCGGCGCGTTCAAGGTCGATTCGGCGATCGAGGCCGGGGGGGTCGTCGCGCTGATTCAGGCGAGCGACGGGGCGGCGGACGGGGCGGCGAAGCGAGCCCAAGCCCTGCGCGCGAAACTTGGCCCGGAAGCGAATGCGATTGTGCGCATCGATCTCTTCAAGTCGGGCCAATTGGATTTGGCATTGGGGCGGGCAAATGTGATACATGCTGCCCTCAAACAAGGGGCGGCGAGTTCGGCCTTTCTCGCAAGGGCGGATCGCCTGCGCCGCTATCGTGGCGGCGAAGCGGACCCGGCGAGCGAGACGGAGCGTGACGACGCGACGGCCGACGAGGCCGCAACGTCTGGCGGGCCCATCAAATTGGCTGAGAAGCCAAGTGGTTAGGAAGTGGCATGAGTGAAACGGGTAATAGCGATAAGACAGTGACGGCTGCTCCGCCGAAGGCGACGTTGCACCTGAAGCGTCCGGTTGAGCAGGGTACGGTGAGGCAGAGCTTTTCGCACGGGCGCAGCAAGGCGGTCGTCGTCGAGAAGGTGAAGCGGCGGATTTTGACGCCGGCCGAAGCAGCCGCAGCGGCGCGATCCGCTCCCGCGGCGCCCGCCGCCGCGCCGCCGCCGGCTGCTCCGAGCGCGCTTACCGCCTCGGCGCGGCCTGCTCCCGTCGCGCCCGCCAAGCCGACCGCACCGCCACCCCCCAAGACCGGTGTCGTCCTGCCCACCTTGAGCGCCGAGCAGCGCGAAGCGCGCGCCCGGGCGCTGATCGACGCGCGTGCGTCGGAGGAGGAGGATCGCCGCCGCCAGGAGGCGGATGCCGGGGCTCGGCGCGAGCGCGAGGCGCGCGATCGCCTCGAACGCGAGGCCGCCGAAGCGCGCAAGCGCGATGAAGAGCTTCGCCGCGCGCATGAGGCCAGTTTCAAGCGGCAGTCGGAAGACGAAGCCCGACGACGCCTTTCCGGCGGCGAACCGGCGCAGTCTCCGTCAATACCGCGCGTTGCCCCGGCTGCGCCCAGCGTGGCCGTGCCAGGAGCGCTCGCCCGAACCCCTGCCGCCCCTGCCGCCTCTGGCGGCGCAGAGGAAGAGCGGCGAGTCGTCGTCCGGCGTCCGGCGCTCGCGCTGCCGCCGGGGCAGAAGGTCGTCGTCCCGACACCTCGGCCGACTCGCACCGGCGCGGAGCGCAATCGCGGCCGCCTCACGGTCACCAGCGCCACGTCGGGTGAGGATGAACGCACGCGTTCGGTTGCTGCTTTCCGTCGCCGGACACAGCGGCTGAGAGGCCACGGCGCGCAGGAGCAGAAAGAGAAAATCGCGCGTGAGATCGTCCTCCCGGAAGCGATCACCATCCAGGAGCTCGCGAGCCGCATGTCCGAACGCGCGGTCGACGTGATCAAGCTTCTGATGCGCCAGGGCCGGATGGTGACTCTGACCGACATGCTCGAGGCGGACGACGCCCAGCTCATCGCGGAGGAAATGGGCCATTCGGTCAAGCGCGTCGCCGAATCGGACGTCGAGGAGGGTCTCTTCGATCGGCCTGACGAGGAAGGCGCGTCCGTTCCGCGGCCGCCCATCGTCACCATCATGGGCCACGTCGATCACGGCAAGACTTCGTTGCTCGACGCGATTCGCCACGCCAACGTGGTTGCGGGCGAAGCCGGCGGCATCACGCAGCATATCGGCGCCTACCAGGTCGTTGCGCCCGGTGGCGAGGCCATCACCTTCATCGACACCCCCGGCCACGCGGCCTTCACCGCGATGCGCGCGCGTGGCGCGAAGGTCACCGACATCGTTGTGCTGGTGGTGGCGGCGGATGACGGCGTCATGCCGCAGACGATTGAGGCGATTCGCCACGCCAAGGCGGCCAAGGCTCCGATCATTGTGGCCGTCAACAAGATCGACAAGCCCGAAGCCGATCCCCAGCGGGTGATGCAGGAACTCCTGCAGCACGACGTTCAGGTTGAGGCGTTTGGCGGCGATACGCTTGCGGTTGAAGTGTCGGCGACCAAGGGCACCAATCTCGACAAGCTGCTCGAGGCGATCGCGCTGCAGGCCGAACTGCTCGATCTCGTCGCCGATCCGGATCGCGGCGCGGAAGGCACCGTCATCGAGGCGAGACTCGATCGCGGTCGCGGACCCGTGGCGACGGTGCTGGTGCAACGGGGCACCCTCAAGGTCGGCGCGCTGGTCGTCGCCGGATCGCATTGGGGCCGCGTCAGGGCGCTGATCGACGACAAGGGCGAGACCCTCGCGGCGGCTCCGCCATCGACGCCGGTCGAGGTGCTCGGATTCTCGGGCGCGCCGGAGGCGGGCGATCGAGTGGCCGTGGTCGAATCCGAAGCGCGCGCGCGAGAAATCACCGAATATCGCGAACGCCAGAGGCGCGAGAAACTCGCCGCGCGCGGACCTGGCGTCAGGACCTCGCTCGCCGACATGATGAGCAATCTCAAAGCGGCGGGTCACAAGGAGATGCCGATCGTCCTCAAGGGCGATGTGCAGGGATCGGTCGAGGCGATAACTTCAGCGCTCGAAAAGCTTGGCAACGACGAAGTCATGGCGCGGGTCATCCATGGCGGCGCCGGCGGCATAACCGAATCCGACGTGACTTTGGCCACGGCCTCGAAGGCGGTCATCCTTGGCTTCAACGTTCGCGCGAATAAGGAGGCGCGCGACCTTGCGGAGCAGGAAGGCGTCGAGATCCGCTACTACAACATCATCTACAATCTGGTCGACGACGTGAAGGCTGCCCTCTCGGGGATGCTTGCGCCGACGCTGCGCGAGACGATGTTGGGCAATGCGCAAATTCTCGAATTGTTCGACATTTCCAAGGTCGGCTTGGTGGCGGGTTGCCGCGTGACCGACGGCGTCGTGCAGCGCGGCGCGCATGTGCGCCTCATCCGAGACAGCGTGGTTGTGCACGAGGGCAAGCTCTCGACGCTCAAGCGCTTCAAGGACGAAGTCGCTCAGGTGCAGGCCGGGCAGGAATGCGGCATGGCGTTCGAGAACTACCACGACATGCGGGTCGGGGACGTCATCGAGTGCTATAGCGTCGAGGAGATCCAACGCACGCTATAATTCGCGCGTTCGGAACGATAGCGCGCCAGCTGGTCTCGACTGGCTCGCGCCCACTTCGCTGAGCTAGGCTCGATTTGTGAGCCAACGCTTGGTTTATTCGCACGCTGCGAGAACGTCGCCTCAAGGGAGGGGCCAATGTCCCGTTCCTTATCCAAACTGCATACTCCCAGTCACCGGACCGAGCGCGTCGGCGAGCTGATCCGTCACGCGGTCGCGGACATCCTGGCGCGCGGCGAGGTGATTGATGAGGCCTTGGATCGTCATCCGATGACCATCCGTGCGGTGAGCATGTCGCCGGATCTCAAATTGGCGACGATTCTCGTGATGCCGCTTGGCGGCAAAGGCGCTGGAATGGCGGTTGAGGCGCTCGATCGCCACAAGAAGGAATTGCGCGCGCTCGTTGCTCGGCGCGTCAATCTCAAGTTCGCTCCTGATCTGCGCTTCGCCTTGGATACGAGCTTCGATGCTCAAGCGCGCATGGACGAGCTTCTGAGATCACCGGAAGTGGCGCGGGATCTGAAAGACGTCGGCGGAGAGGACAAGGAATGACCGGCGACGCCGACGAAGACAGACAGTCCGGCGCCGCCGTTCGCGAACGGCATGGTCCTCGAGAGCCGCGGCAGAAGCGATCGTCCCGGGTCGAGATCAACGGCTGGATCAACCTCGATAAGCCGACCGGGATCTCTTCGACTCAGGCGGTCGGGCGAATCAAGTTCCTGTTCAACGCCAAGAAAGCGGGCCACGCCGGAACGCTCGATCCGCTCGCATCGGGGGTGCTGCCGATCGCTCTCGGCGAGGCGACGAAGACCGTGCCCGTCGTTCAGGACGGAGCCAAATCCTATCGGTTCCGCGTGCGCTGGGGCGAGGAAAGCGCGACCGACGACGCCGAAGGAGAGATCGTCGCACGCTCGGATCGGCGTCCCGCCCCAGCCGAGATTGACAGCTTCCTCCCGCGCTTCGTCGGCGAGATTCTGCAGACGCCGCCGACCTTCTCCGCGATCCGCATCGCTGGCGCGCGCGCCTACGATCTCGCACGCGATGGCGAGACCTTCGAGATTGAACCGCGCCCGATCCATGTCTACCGGCTCGACCTGATATCGGCTGACCCCGACCACGCGGTGCTCGAGGCCGAATGCGGCAAGGGCGCGTACGTGCGCGCGATCGCGCGTGACCTCGGCCGCGCGCTTGGCTGTTATGGACATGTGATCGAATTGCGCCGGACGCGCGTCGGCCCGTTTTCAGTCGAAGCAGGCGTTCCGCTTGATCGTCTGCCGGACGACGCGGATCTGATGGCTCGCGCGATTCTGCCCTTGCAGGCGGGCCTCGGCGAAATCCCGATCGTGCCCGTCGATCGCTCTGCCGCGGCGACCCTCCGGCGGGGCCAAAAACTGCTGCTTCGGGGTCTAGCGCCAACCCAAGGGCGCGCGTATGTCGAGTGCTTTGGAACGCCAATCGCTTTCGGCGTGGTCGAGGACGGCTATTTTGTCTCGACCCGGGTGTTCAACCTGCGCGGATAGAGCCTCCGCTCACTTCCACGCCTCGAACGCTTTCTCCAGCATCGCCTGGCCTTCCGTCGACTTTTGGAAGACGACCTTTGCGATCCGGTCGTCGTTGAGCAGCAGCGGAAAGTCGAACCAGGAGCGCGTCTGCATCAGGTCGAGGTTGCGGGCGGTGTCGGCTTCGCCCTTGGCCAGCGCGATAAGGAAATAGGTGTCGCTGATCTTGACCTTGACGCTGGTCAGCGCTTCGGCCGCGGTCGAATCCTCCTTGCGCATCTGCGGCAGGCCGACGTCCTTGAAGCCGGTGATCGGAGCGCCTTCGGCGAAGGAGAACTTCAGGTCGATCGTGTGCGTCGCCTGTAGCGTCGGATCGGTGTTCTTCCTCAAGGTCATGGTCGCGTGCATCTTGAGATCGGGGATGTCCGCTTCCGCTTTTACCGCGACCGTCCCCGGCTGGTTCGGCGCCGGCGGAATCAGGGACCACACTGTCGAGCCCAAGCTCACGGCCGGTTTTTGCGGGTTGTCCGCTGAGGCGACCAGCATCGCGGCCCGGCCGGCCGACGGCGCGGGCGCGGCAGGCGCGCTCGGCGCTTCGGGCGCCGAGGTTGCTGGCGTCGCGACCTGAGCCGGTTGGCCCGCTTGCGGCACGCTCGCGGCAGATGAGGGCGCAGCCGGGGCCGGTGGGTTTGCCTGCACCCGCTCGGCAATCTTCGCCGAGGGCTCGGGCGAAGCGGGTTGCTGCGTCTCGACGGGGGGCTTGATGGCGAGGTCCTGCGGCTTTTGACGCATCAGGATTGCGGCTCCGGCCACCGCAAGGACAATTCCAAGGACGACCGCCGCCGCGATCCAGAGCAAGCGTTTCGGCTTGGCGACTTCGACGCCTGGCGCAACCGGGCGCTGCATCTCCGCCTCCGGTCTGGTAGCCAAGCCGGGGCGGTCGAACTCCGCCGCCACTTCGGGCGCTTCGGTCCATTGCCCAGGTTCATCGCGACGGCTCGCGACAACGGGTGGAGCGTCGGACGCGTTCCCGTCGTCGGTCTTGTTCGGTCGGACCGCCTTGGCCGGGTCGAGCGCCGCCAATCCGGGCAAACCTTCGTCCTTGCCGTCCGTCGCCCCCACCGGTGGAGCGGCCCGTCCGGTCCTCGATACGGAGGAGGGCTGGTTGGCCATTGCAGCGGCCAGCTGGGATCGAGCCGGCGAAGCCACCGTCGGCGCCGCTGCGGCTGGTCTCCCCGCAACCGGAGTTGGCGCTTGCTGCGGGGTTCCGGCTGGCTGGCTCCTTCCTGGTGTCGGCGGCGGAGGTCGCTGCGCCGCGCCTTGAACGGGCATGGCTCCGGCTCCGGTTGGCTTGGCGCACCGGTTTGCGAAGGCGCTCGAGCCGAGGGAGCGGCCGGCCCGGGCGCCGCAGGCGCGCTGGGGCGCTGGACCGGAGAGAATTGCGGGGGCGGCGGAGCGGGCCTCGGCGCCGCGACTGGCTTTCCCGCTACAGGCGGGGTCGGCGGCGGCGAAGCCAGAGGAGGAGCCGGGTCCTGCGACCCATATCTCTCCTCAATCTCGGCGATCGCTGCGTCAAGCGCGGTCTCCTCGCGAGTGATGTCGCTTTCCGGCAGCGGCGGCCGCAAGCTTCGGAGCTGCTCGAGCAGGGCTTTGCGAGCACGTTCATAGATCGCCCCGCGCGTCGCCGGCGTGCCCGCGTTGGGCAAATTGGCGACGGCTCGCATGAGCAGCGAATGATAATCAGCCATGAAGCGTCCGCTCAACCGCTCCGCGCGACGCCGCGCAGGGGTCCCTTAGTCCTGGAATGGATCATGCACAAGGATCGTATCGTCGCGCTCAGGACTTGTCGACAATAAGGCGACCGGCGCGCCGACCAGCTCCTCGAATTCGACGCACATATTTTATCGCCTGCGCCGGCAGGTCGGCCCATGACCGCGCCTTGCTCGTGGCGCCGTTCCAGCCTTCGATCGTTTCATAAAGCGGCTCGATGCGCGCCTGCGCGGATTGCGAGGCCGGAAGATAGTCGATCTCCTCGCCGTTCAGGCGGTAACGGGTCGCGACCTTGATGGTCTCAAAGCCGTCGAGAATGTCAAGCTTGGTCAGCGCCAGGCCGTCGATGCCGGAAGTGCGCACCGCTTGGCGCGCGAGCACGGCGTCGAACCAGCCGCACCGGCGCGGACGACCGGTATTGGTGCCGAACTCGCGGCCGCGCTCGCCGATCAACCGGCCGACCTCGTCGTCGAGTTCGGTCGGGAATGGGCCGCCGCCGACGCGCGTCGTGTAGGCTTTCGCGATGCCAAGCACGTAGCCGATCGCCTTCGGCCCGAGGCCGGAACCGGTTGCAGCATTCGCCGCGACGGTGTTGGAGGACGTCACGTATGGATACGTGCCGTGATCGACGTCCAGCATGGCGCCTTGCGCGCCTTCGAACAGAATGCGTTTGCCGGCGCGCCGCTCGCCGTCGAGGATCTCGAACGTCGGCGCCATGAATGGCAGAACCTTGGGCGCGACCGTGAGCAGTTCCTCGCGAACCGCGGCGGCGGTTGGAGGCGGCAAGCCCAAGCCTCGACACAAAGGAACATGGTGCGAAAGCAGGCGAGCGATCTTGTCGTCCAACGCGTCGGGATCGGCGAGGTCCATCAGGCGGATCGCGCGCCTCGCGACCTTGTCCTCATAAGCGGGGCCAATGCCGCGCTTCGTGGTGCCGATCTTGGTTCCGGCGACGCTTCCGGACTCGCGATGCGCGTCGAGTTCGCGATGCAACGACAGAATCAGCGGGACGTTCTCGGCGATCTTGAGGTTGGCCGGCGTGATTTCGACCCCCTGGCCGCGCAGCTTCTCGATTTCATCGACGAGATGATAGGGATCGAGGACGACGCCGTTGCCGATGATCGACAGTTTGCCAGGCCGGACGATCCCGGACGGAAGCAGCGCAAGTTTGTAAGTCTTGCCGTCGATCACGAGCGTATGACCGGCGTTATGGCCGCCTTGGAAACGCACCACGACGTCGGCGCCGACCGACAGCCAATCGACGATCTTGCCCTTTCCTTCGTCGCCCCATTGGGCGCCGACAACGACAACATTGGCCAAGGTCGATTGCTCTTCCGATTGTCTAAAACGTGCGAAGCCCCGGCGCAGCGGCAAAAGCCGAGCCGGGGCCCCTCCGGCAACCGCCTAAACGATCGGCAAGCCTGAGTAAAGGCGCGGCGCGGGCGGGGCTCGACGTAAAAAGCGCGCTGGTCGTAGCGAAAAACCCGAACGGAAGCCTTGGATTGCCCGCACGCGTCGCTATATGCCGGGCGCGGCTATCCGGCCGCAGGGAGAGCGACATGACCCCCGAAGAACGCCAGATGCTTGGTGGCCTGTTCCAGCGCGTCAACTCGGCTGCCGCGACGCAGCGTGACCCCGAAGCCGAATCCTTCATCAATGACGCGGTTCGCACCGCGCCCCACTCGCCCTATGTGCTGGCGCAAACCGTGCTCGTCCAGCAGCAGGCCTTGGAGGCCGCCGCGAACCGGATCTCCCAACTCGAGGCGGCCGCGCAGCAGGGCGCCGAGCAGGGCGAGGAACATGGCAGCTTCCTCGGCAATCTCGGCAAGTCCATTTTCGGCAGCGGTCCGTCCTCTCCCCCGCCGCGACCGGACTCTGATCCGCAGGCCTATCAGCGCGCGGCGCCTCCGCCGCCGCGAGGCTACGCTCCGCAAGGGCCTCAAGGCGGCTATCCCCCGCAGGGCTATCCGCCGCAACCTGGTGGTTATCCGCAGCAGCCTGGCCCCTGGGGTCAGCCCCAGCCTCAGAGCGGAGGTGGAGGCTTCCTGCAAAACGCGGCTTCGACGGCGACCGGCGTGGCTGGCGGCGTCGTCCTTGGCAATCTGCTGGGCGGCCTGTTTGGCGGCCATAGCGGCGGCGGCGGTCTCTTTGGCGGGGCAAGCGCCGCCGGATTGGGCGGCTCCGGCCTGACCGGCAGCAACCCGTCGGAGATCACCGAAATCAACAACTACTACGGCGACAAGCCGGACAGCGGCAGCGACGCGAACTTCCAGCAGTTCGATCCTGGCGCGCCGGGCGTCCAGGACGCCAACTTCGACAATCTTGACGACTCGACCTTCGACAATTCGGACGGATCGTCCGACGACGGCGGCGGCTACGACGACGTCTGAGATCCAGTTCGATTTGGATCATCGGCGAGGCGTGCTTCGGCGCGCCTCGCCGTTTTCGTTTTAGAGCACCACGACCGTCGTGCCGATGGGCACGCGATCGTAAAGGTCGATCACATCCTCGTTCATCATTCGGATGCAGCCTGACGAGACGTTGTGGCCGATGGTCGACGGCTCGTTGGTGCCGTGAATGCGGTAGAGCGAGGACCCGAGATAGAGCGCTCTCGCGCCGAGCGGATTATCGGGGCCGCCCGCCATATGGCGGGGCAGATCGGGACGGCGCAACACCATCTGCGCAGGCGGCGTCCAGTCCGGCCATTCGGACTTGCGGCTGATCCGCTTGACGCCCGACCATTCGAAGCCGGGGCGCCCGACGCCGATTCCGTAACGCAACGCTTTTCCATGCGGCTCGACGAGAAACAGGAACCTGTCGGGCGTGTCGACGACAATCGTTCCGGGAGCCTCCGACCCCGTATAGTCGACTTCCTGCCGGCGAAATTGCGGCTCGGGCTCAGCTTCCAGGTCCGACCGCTCGCTCGCATTTGGGGCGGCCAGCTGCGGCTGCTGCAGCGCGCCGCCCGTCAGCAGAGCTTCGATGAAGCCGCCGCCGTATCGCCCGCGCATGGCCGCCGGAGCGGGGAGGGAAGCGGGCGCGGCGTCAGAAGAAGTCTCCGGAGGCACGAAGACGATAACGCCATCGTTGGCGGCAAAGGCGGGCGCCGATATGGCGCAGAGAAGTACGGGAAAACAAAGAGTGGCGAGGCGACGCATGCCTGTCTCCAATGGCTGAGCGGGGCTTCACCATGCCTGGGGGCGATTAGGTTAACCTGATAAAAAATGTTAAAATGCCGTCGGGCGCGCGCCTGGCTCGGCCGGGAATGGAGGCGTGGCTGCGGGGGTCAAAGTGAAGCGCGTTCGCGGATCCAATTGTGTGATAGAGTCGATGAACAACGTCGCCCAATCCTGACTAAGGACTTAGGCAATGGCGCAAGATCAACCGGAGGAATTCGATCGCCTCTACCCGCCGAAGCGCACCGAGGCGAGCGACGATTTTGAACGCCGCGGATTTGCCAATGTTGTCGTGCTCCTCGCGGCCGTGGCGCTGATCTTGATCGGCTATTGGGTGTTCAACTCTTTAGGGCACAGCCGCAGGTTTCAACGCTGCCTCGATTCGGGCCGCATCAATTGCGTGGACTTCGTCAATCCGGCCAAGTGAGCGTTAGGACGATGCTCTCGCGAGAAGCTAACTCTCTCGCGAGAGCAGGGCCTTGCTTCGCGCGCCCTGGCCGCTGAGCGCATTGTCCGGGTCCCACGCATAGCGCAGCGTCTCGAACCGCATCGCGCGCGTGTCGATCATCAACAGCCGTCCGACCAGGCCCTCATCGCCGTCGCCGAAGCCGCCGACCAGGACGCGGATCGCCTCGAGCGCCATCAACGACCCGAGCACGCCAGCGAGCGCGCCCAAGACCCCGGCCTCGGCGCAGGTGGGGATGGTCCCCGGCTCGGGCGGATCGGGAAAGAGACAACGATAGGTGGGGTTGGGCTTGCCGTCCGGTCCATCCTCGTATGGCTTCAGCGTCGTCAGCGTGCCGTCGAATTCGCCGAGCGCCGCCGAAACGAGCGGCCGGCGCTCATGGAAGCAAGCGTCGGACAGGGCGTAGCGGGTCGCGAAATTGTCCGAGCCGTCGAGCACGATGTCGAAACGTCGGATAAGAGCCGGAGCGTTCTCGGCGTCGAGCCGCAGAGCGATCGGTTCGACCGTGACATGCGGATTGATACGGGCGATCGCGGCTTGAGCGCTGTCTGTTTTCGGCTGGCCGACATCCGCCGTCGCGTGGATCACCTGTCGATGCAGGTTGGAGAGCGAGACGGAATCGTCATCGACGATTCCGAGCGTCCCGACTCCGGCCCCGGCCAGATATTGCAGCGCTGGCGAGCCCAAGCCTCCTGCGCCGATGACGAGGGCGCGTGCGGCCTTGAGCTTGTTCTGGCCAGGTCCGCCAAGCCCACGCAGAACGATCTGACGCGCGTAGCGCTCGATCTCCTGGCTTGAGAGGCTCATGGGCGGGTATAGTTAACCAAATCATGCGGCATAGGCGAACGACACGTCCGCCCCGTCAGATTTGGTGAAAGACGATTGTGGAACAAGTTCCAGCCGCCAAAGTTTACATCAGCAATATGGCGGAGGGAGATCATCAGATGAGACGGCATACATTTGCACTCACGTTTCTAATCTCGCTAATCGCGGGCCCCGCCTTCGCGGAAACGCTTTCTCCCGAAACGGACGCGTGCAAGGCAAGCGGTCTGCTCGCGCTTAAGCAAAAGTTCCCGCAGGTGAAGGACGTCCTGATCGATCTGGATAGCGCCAAGGTCATCAAGGCCGATACGACGATTGAAAATGTTCCCATCAAAACCATCGTCATCGGCGACGCCTATGTAGAGCGGACAAAAACAACGAAGCCGCAGACGCTTGTGTGCATCATCGGGGACAAGGGAAAAGTCCTGCTCACGCTGTTCTCCGACAAGTAATCTGGCCCTTGCGCAAAGGTCACGCTTCGCGCCGGTAGCGTTCGCCCTTGCCGAGCAGAACGCCGTTCGCGCTGGCGACGCCGAGCTCCAGGCTCTCCGCGACGCGACGGGCGCGCTCGATGAACCGCTCGGCCGCGGCCGGAGGGCAAACCTCGCGCGCCGTCTGCTCGAACAGCGCCAGCCATCGATCGAAGTGGCGCGCATCAACCGCCAAGGGCATATGCTTCGCCATCGGCTGGCCGTGATACCGCCCCGTGTGAAGCGTCAGCGACGACCAGAAGGCGAACATATTGTCGAGATGCGGCTCCCAGTCCGAAATCTGCGACTCGAAGATCGGCGCGAGCAGCGCATCCTGCCGCACCCGCGCGTAGAAGCCGCGAATCAGCGTCTCGATCATCGCCTCGTCGATACCGGTTTCCTTCTGCGTCAACGCGACGATAGCGGCGCGCCGCTCCTCGGCGCTGCGAAATTCATCGTCCATTCCAGTCTCCACAACGGGCGTCTTATCGACCCAGAGCCTTGAGGTAGTCAGCCAAGACGCGCGCATTGTTGTGCGCCTCGTCGTGCGCAGCGTAGAGCAAAGTCACCGGTCCAGCCTTCAGGAGATCACGCACTTGGCCAACCGCCTTGTTGTTGGCGACGAGCTCAGCCCGGTAGCGCCGAGAAAACTCAGCGAAGCGGGCGGGGTCATGAGCAAACCATCGCCTCAGTTCGTCGCTCGGCGCAATATCCTTTAGCCACAACGTCAGCTTGGCCGAGTCCTTGCGAGCGCCACGCGGCCACAGCCGATCCACGAGCACCCGCGCGCCATCCTCAGAGTCCGGCGGATCGTATACCCGCTTCACCTGGATGTCTGACGGCGCTTCAGGCATATCCGTTGCTTTAGCTGCGGGCGATCCTAATCGCCGCTCCCCCCTATATGTGAGGTAGCGGCGTCGCGCGCCAGTCCGCTCGATTGCGGATAGCCCAAAATGCATATGCATACGAAGGTGGTCCCATGTCTCCGGAAGAGCCTTTTGAACGACCTACATGGGTGACGAAAGCAAGCCAGTCTTGATGCGACGCGGCTCGAACAGCATCAGCACTGCCGGGCCGGCCTCGGTCATAACCCTCGCCTCAAAGCGAAACCCGGCCTTCTCATAAGCGCGCCGCGCGCGCAGATTCCCTTCCGCCGGATCGATCGCGACCAGCGGCGCGCCTTCCGCGCAGAGTCGCTCCGCCAGCAACCTCAAGTACGCGTGTCCGTGACCTCGTCCCGATCATCGATGGCCAGCCGATGAAGCTGTCAATCGCTCGCGATCCCTTCGGCAAATGGGAGAGATGAGGCTGCGGCCAAGAGTGCACCTCATAGTCTTGCACGTAGGCGAACGGCCGTTCCCCGAGTGAAACGATGCGCATCGTCATAAGCGGCTCGTTCAGATCCCCGCGCAGGAGCTCGAATTCCTCGCTCGGGTTCCCCCACCAGCGTCGGACTTCGGGCGCATTGAGCCAGCGGCGAAGACGGGGGAGATCTTTTGTCGTTGCCCTGCGAAACGAATAGGCTGAGCGATCGGATGTCATCGCTATCCTTGTGGACACGCCCTGCGGGACCCATAGTTGAGGATTGGAACTCAAATAGGAGAGCCGTCAAATGAAAGTCGGGATCATCGGTTCGGGGGTGGTCGGACAAACGCTGGCGGCGGGTTTTCTCAAACACGGCCATCAGGTCGAGATTGGAACGCGCGATCCAGCCAAGCTCAAGGACTGGTCAGCGAAGAATCCGGGCGCCGCAGTCAAATCGTTCGCGGAAGCCGCAGCGTTCGGCGATGTTGTGGTCCTTGCGGTCGGAGGAGAGGTTGCGCAGCAGGCGTTGACGCTGATCGGCTCTAGCGCGCTCCAGGGCAAGACCGTGATCGACGCCTGCAATCCGATCGGCGGCGGGCCACCGGTGAATGGAGTCCTGTCATTCTTCACCCCGCAGAACCAGTCGCTGATGGAGCAGCTGCAGAAGGCTTATCCGTCCGCTCGTTTCGTCAAAGCGTTCAATTCTGTCGGCAGTGGCCAGATGGTCAATCCCGAGTTCGCCAGTGGAAGGCCGACCATGTTCATCTGCGGCAATGACAAGGACGCCAAGAAGACGGTTGAGCGTATTCTCGAGCAGTTCGGTTGGGATACTGAGGATATGGGCGCGATCGAGGCGGCGCGGCCGATCGAGGCGCTTTGCATGCTGTGGTGCATCCCCGGCATCGGAAAGAACGATTGGTCGCCGCACGCTTTCAAGCTCCTGCGGTGATCCGTTGAGCCCTTGCCGGCGTTCCTAATCGCTCGCTCGTCCCCTATATGTGAAGGCCGCGGCGCTGCACGCCAACCATGGTGCACACCGCTCAAACGCAAGCGGAGGCCGACCCCATGACCGCCACGGATCCCATCGTCATCGTTGGCGCGGCGCGCACGCCAATGGGCGGCTTTCTCGGCGACTTGAAGGACGCGCCGGCCCACGCGCTCGGCGCGCGCGCGATTTCGGCCGCGGTCGAGCGGGCGGGGATTGCGGCCGACAGCGTCGACGAAATTCTGATGGGCTGCGTGCTGCCGGCGGGGCAGGGTCAGGCGCCGGCGCGGCAGGCGGCGATCGGCGCTGGGCTTGCCGCTCGCGGCGGGCGCGACCACGATCAACAAGATGTGCGGCTCGGGCATGAAGGCGGCCATGGTCGCCCACGACCTTTTGCGCGCCGGCTCCGCCGATGTCGTGGTCGCCGGCGGCATGGAGAGCATGAGCAACGCGCCCTATCTGCTCGACCGCGCGCGCTCAGGCTATCGCATGGGCCACGGCCGCACCCTCGATCATATGTTTCTCGACGGCCTCGAGGACGCCTACGACAAGGGCCGGCTCATGGGGACGTTCGCCGAGGATTGCGCGGAAGCCTATCAGTTCACACGGGCGGCGCAGGACGCCTATGCCGTAACTTCGCTTGAGCGCGCCAACCGCGCGATCGCGAACGGCGATTTCGCCTGGGAGATCGCGCCGGTCAGCGTCAAGGCGGGCAAATCCGAGACGCTGGTCGCGACCGACGAGCAGCCGCCCAAGGGGCGCCCCGAAAAGATCCCGACGCTCAAGCCTGCGTTCCGCGACGGCGGCACCGTGACGGCGGCCAATTCGAGCTCGATCTCCGACGGCGCCGCGGCGCTCATCCTGATGCGCGAAAGCGAGGCGGAGAAGCGTGGCGCGACGCCTCTCGCCCGCGTTGTCGCGCACGCGACCCACGCCGCCGCGCCGAAAGATTTCCCCACCGCTCCAATCGGCGCGCTGAAAAAGCTGCTCGAGAAGACCGGATGGAACAGGGAGATCGTCGACCTCTTCGAGATCAACGAGGCCTTCGCCGTCGTCGCCATGGCGGCGATGCGCGACCTCGGGCTTCCGCACGAGAAGGTCAACGTCAACGGCGGCGCCTGCGCGCTCGGCCATCCGATCGGCGCCTCGGGCGCGCGCATTCTGGTGACGCTGATCGCCGCGCTTCGGGCGCGCGGCGGAAAGCGCGGCGTCGCGTCGCTCTGCATCGGCGGCGGCGAGGCGACGGCGATGGCGATCGAGATGGCGTAGTGAAGCGCCGAGCTTAGGCGCCGGGTTACGCGCCGGGGATGGATCGCAAGATCGCGAGTTCGTCCTCGGTCATGTCGACCGGAACGTCGGCGAACAGCGGCGTGCTGAGATAGCGCTCGCCTGTGTCTGGAAGCATGCAAAGAATGTTCGCGCCCTTTGGCGCCTCGGCCGCGATCTTCAGCGCGCCGGCAAAGGTTCCGCCCGAGGTTATGCCGACGAAAATGCCTTCTTTCGCCGCCAGCTCCTTGCTAAAACGAATGGCGTCGGCCCCTGAGATCGGCAGGACGCGGTCGATCAGTTTCATATCCATCGCGTCTCCGGTCAGCTTCGGAATGAAGTCAGGCGTCCAGCCCTGCATCGGGTGAGGCTTGAAACTCGGATGCGGCGCGGCTGGCGACCCGTCGGCCAAGCGCTTCTGCTCGATCCCGGACTCGAGCAGCGGCGCGTCCGAAGGCTCGCAGACAATGATCTTTGTTTCGGGCCGTTCCTTTCTCAAGACGCGGCCGACGCCCTTCAGCGTACCGCCCGTGCCGTAGCCAGTCACCCAGAAATCGAGTTTGTCGCCCGCGAAGTCGTCGATGATTTCGCGCGCGGTGGTGCGGGAGTGGAAATCCGGATTGGCTTCGTTCTCGAACTGCCGCGTCATGAACCAGCCATTGGCTTTCAGCCAGATCGATCGTCTTCTTGACCATTCCGACCGCGCGCTCGGCGGCCGGCGTCGACGATGACCTTGGCGCCCAGAAAGCGCATCAATCGCCGCCGTTCGATGCTGAAGCTCTCGGCCATCGTGATCACGAGCGGATACCCTTTAGCGGCGCAGACCATCGCAAGTCCGATGCCGGTGTTGCCGCTCGTCGCCTCGACGACCGTTTGGCCGGGCTTGAGCTCGCCGGATTGCTCCGCCGCCTCGATGACGCCAAGCGCCAAGCGGTCCTTGACCGAGCCCAACGGGTTGAACGCCTCGATTTTCACATAGAGGTTGACGCCATCAGGAGCGAGGCGGTTGATGCGGACAACCGGCGTATGTCCAACGGTTTCCAGAATGCTCTGAAATCGCGCCATCCGAATCCTCCCGTTGTTTCCTGCGGCGCTCCGCTGGCCTTGGACCCAGCTGGACGCCGTTTCTCAATCTATCGCGGTCAAACGCTTTTCCAAAGGAGCCTTGCGACCACGAGGTGGCCTCACCTCCACTCGCCCTTGTCGCCGCGCCCGATTTCCGACATAGGTTGCCCTAGCCGCCAGCTAACATGTCAGGCCGGCCCCAGGGAGGATTCTATCCATGCGCATAACCCGCCGTGTCGTAACCGCAAGCCTGCTCGCCATGGCGCTTTCCGCGCCCGCCTTCGCCGCCGACAAGCCGCTCATCCTGCTCTCCGTCCCGGGCATGAACTTTCCCTTCTTCGTCCATATGATGAAAGACGGGTTCGAACCCGAGGCGGCCAAGCAAGGCCTCAGCACGATCGAGTCCGACGGCCAGGACGCCTCGCCTAAGCAAACCGCCGACATCGAGGCAGCGCTCGCCAAAGGGGTCAAGGGCATCGTGATCAGCCCGAAGGATCAGGACGCTCTAGCGCCAGCGCTACAGGAAGCCATCGACGCAAAGGTGCCGGTGGTCACCATCGACCGGCGTGTACCCTCCGTCACCGGCATCGTCGGCCATGTCGGCGCTGACAATGTCAAGGGCGGCGAGGCTCAGGGCAACCTCATCGTCAAGATGTTCCCGAACGGGGCGACGATCATCAATCTCCAGGGCTCAGCCCGGCGCGAGCCCGGCGATTGACCGCAACAAGGGGCTGCACAACGTGCTCGACAAGGCCGGTCCCAACTACAAGATCGTGGCGGAGCAGACCGCCAACTTCCACCGCGACGACGGCCTCAAAGTCACCGAATCCCTGCTCGCCGGGATGAGCGCGCCACCGCAGGTCATCAATGCCGCCAACGACGACATGGCGCTCGGCGCGATCGAAGCGCTCAAAGCGCGTAACCTCAAAGACGTCGTCATCATCGGCTTTGACGCGCTGCCCGAGGCGCTGGGGAAGGTGCGCGACGGCGAGCTCACCGCGACGATCGAGCAATTTCCGGCCAAGCAGAGCGCCATGGGCGTGCAGATCATGGCGGACTACCTCAAGTCGGGGAAGAAGCCGGAGCAGCAGATCAACCTGCTGACTCCCGTCGCGATCACCAAAGACAATCTGAAGGACGCCGAGCGCCTCAACGAGGTGAAGTAGTCGACATAGAGCTGGAGGGCGCGCCGTTTGCGGCGCGTCTTCTTTTTTCAGCACTCCAATGAGCGAGCGCTCTTGAATGGCTAACGCGCCCGCGGCGCTGTCGCCCGCTCCGGCAATGTCGGGCGGGCCTATCCTCAAGATGACTGGCGTCAGCAAGCGCTTTCCCGGCGTGCTCGCGCTCGAGAACGTCCATCTCGAAGTGGGACCGTCGGAGATCCACGCGCTCCTAGGCGAGAACGGGGCCGGCAAGTCGACGCTGCTCAAGGTTTTGTCCGGCGCGCAGAGCGCCGATGCGGGCGAAATCGAGCTGTTCGGGAAGCCCGTCGCTTTTGCGACGCCCCACGACGCCCAGCGCGCTGGCATCGTCACGATCTACCAGGAGTTCACCCTCGCCCCCGACATGACGATCGCCGAGAACGTGTTCATTGGGCGCGAACCCGGCTCGAGGCTGTTCGTAAGCTGGCGGCGCTTGGCTGAAGAGACGAAGGCCATCGCCGAGCGCATCGGGCTCAAGCGCGATCCGATGACACAGGTGCGCGACCTTTCCGTCGCCGAGCAGCAGCTCGTCGAGATCGCCCGCGCGCTCTCGATGCAGTCCCGGCTCATCATCATGGACGAGCCGACCGCGGCTTTGAGCGAGGCCGAAGTCGCAAACCTGGTCCGCATTGTGCGGGCTCTGAAAGCCGAGGGCCTGTCGATCATTTTTGTGACCCACAGGCTCCAGGAGGTTTTCCGCCTCTGCGATCGCTACACCGTCTTGCGCGACGGCCATTACGTCGCCTCTGGCCAGGTCGCCGAAACCAATGTCGAGGCGATCATCCGCATGATGGTCGGGCGCGACGTCGGCGCGCTTTATGGCGAGCGCCCGATTCCGGAGCATGGGAAGGTCGCGCTCGAGGTCGAGGGCCTGACTCGTCGGCGCAACGCGCGCGATCCGAACGCCATCGAGCTCGTGGACGTTTCGCTGAAAGCCCATCATGGCGAGATCCTTGGCCTCGCGGGCCTCGTCGGCGCTGGTCGCACGGAAACCGCCCGCGCCATCTTTGGGGCCGACCCTTTCGATCATGGGACGATCCGCGTCGACGGCAAGGAGGTGCGGTTCTCAAGCCCACGCGACGCGATGTCCCACGGCATCGGTCTCGTCCCGGAGGACCGCAAGAAGCAGGCTTTGTTCCTCAGTCTCGCCATTCGCACCAATATGACCATTGCCGCGCAGGATGAGGTCAGCCGCGGCTGGTTCATCGACGAGAAGCAAGGAGGATGTGCTGATCGACGAGTTCCGCAAGCTCCTGTCGATCCGCATGGCGAGCCCGGAACAGGCGGCGGGTCAGCTCTCGGGCGGCAATCAGCAGAAGATCGTGCTGGCGCGCTGGCTGGCGCTTAGGCCCAAGATCCTCATTGTCGATGAGCCGACGCGCGGCATCGACATCGGCTCCAAGGTCGAGGTCCATAATCTCCTCATCGACATGGCGAAGTCAGGGGATCGCGGTCATCGTCATCTCGTCCGAGCTGCCGGAAATTCTGGCGATCTCGGATCGCATCGTGACGATGCGGGAGGGCCGCGTCACGGGAGAAATCGCGCGCACCAGGGCGACGCAGGAAATCCTGATGGCGATGATGACGGCGCATGAGAGCGGCGTGGCCCACGCCAGCGGCTTGAGCGGGGACATTTCATGAGCGAGGCGAGGCTGGAAGCGGCCGAGGATAGGGGGGTCGACGTCTTCGGCTTCATCGCGCGCTTCGCGCCGACGCTGTTCCTCATCGCGCTGATGCTGCTCTTCGCGATCATCGAGCCGCGCTTCCTGTCGCAGATCAACCTCTTCAACGTGATGCGGCAAGTGTCGATCACCGGCCTGCTCGCGGTCGGCATGACCTTCGTCATTCTGACCGCCGGCATCGATCTCTCGGTCGGCTCGTTGCTCGCCTTCGCTGGCCTCGTGGCCGCCGCCGTCGCCAAGGGCGGCTTGGAGAACCGCTTCACCGTCGGGGAGGGCGGCGTCGGCTACGGCTGGTTCGCCGCCGCGCTCGCGGCGATCGCAGTCGGACTCGCCTGCGGCTGGCTGCAGGGGCTCGCCATCACCCGGCTTAAAGTTCCGCCTTTCGTGGTGACGCTCGGCGGCATGTCCGCTTTCCGCGGCGCGGCGCTTCTGTTCGCCGCCGGCGGCCCGATATCGGGCTTCCAGCCGTCGTTCACCTGGTGGGGGCAGGGGAAGATCGGACCGGTTCCCGTTCCGGTCATCATCTTCCTGCTCGCGGCGCTCATCGCCCACATCGTCCTGCGCTACATGCGCTATGGCCGGCAGGTCTATGCGGTCGGCGGCAATCCGGAGGCGGCGCGCCTTTCGGGGCTCAACGTCAATCGCATCATCATGAGCGTCTACGTGATCATGGGCTTCTTTGCAGGCCTCGGCGCGTTCGTGCTCGCGGCGCGGCTCAATTCCGCTGAGGCCGTCGCCGGCACCGGCTATGAGCTCACCGTCATCGCTTCGGTTGTGATCGGCGGCACGAGCCTGTTCGGCGGCGCCGGCACCATCTTCGGCACGGTCATCGGCTCGATCCTGATCGGCGTTCTCTTGAACGGCCTCGTGCTGATGAACGTGTCCTCTTACATCCAGCAGATCATCATCGGCGTGATCATCGTGCTGGCGGTCGCCTTCGACACCTTCGCCAAGTCCAGGCGCAGGAAGGTGTGAAGCGCGGCGCGCATCACCCCAACTCGCCGCGCCCCGGAGCGAGCGCGACCGCCTTGACCTGGGCATAGACGTTCACGCCTTCCGCAAGTCCCAGCTCTCCCCAGGACTTTCGCATCATGCGCGACAGGAGGCGCGCGCCGCTCCCGTCTTCTCCGAGCGCGACGACGACCACGACCTCGTTTGTGTCGAGCGGCTTCATCGACACGATGCGCGCCGGAAGGACATTAAGGATCGAGCTTGGCCCGGGCGCTTCACGGGTCAGACTCACGTCGCTTGCGATGACACGGATGCGCCGCCGCTCGCCGACCGGCCCTGGGGGCGCGGGCGCCGTCAGAACGCCGCCGCGAACCTTGAGCGTGACGAGGCCGTAAGCGTCTTCGCTTGACTGCACGACGCCCTCGAAACTCACCGCCGCGTCGCGCGCAGCCGCGAGCGGCAGGGACGGATCGCTCTGCAAGTCTTCGAGCGGCCCCGCGCCGATCACGCGCCCCTTGTCCATGAGCACCATCTGATCGGCGAGGCGCTCGACCTCGGCGATGTCGTGCGTGATGTAGACGACGGGCAGATTGAGATGATCGCGCAGCCGCTCGAGGAACGGCAGAATCTCGTTCTTGGTCGCGCGGTCGAGCGCCGAGAGCGGCTCGTCCATCAACAAAAGCTTCGGCTGCGACAGTAGCGCGCGCCCGATCGCGACACGCTGGCGCTCGCCGCCCGATAGATTGCGCGGGCTGCGGTCGAGCAGCCGCGTGATGCCGAGGAGCTCGACCACTTCGTCGAAGACGATCCCGCCTTTGGTTCCGTTGCGGTTGTCGCGCGGCGCGCCGAACAGGAGGTTGCGGCGCACGGACAGATGTTGAAACAGGCTCGCTTCCTGGAAGACGTATCCGAGCGGACGCTTGTGCGTCGGCAGGAACGCGCCGTTTTCGTCCTGCCACACTTCGCCATCGATCTCGCAAACGCCGTTGATGCGTAGAAGACCGGCGATGCAGCGCAGGACCGTGGTCTTGCCGCAACCCGACGGTCCGAATAGGGCGGTCACGCCCTTGGCTGGCGCGGTGAAGCCCGCGTCGAGCGCAAACTTGCCGATCGTGCCGCGGAACTGCGCCCGGATCGCGTGACTTGCGGTCACGCGCCCGCTCGCGTGAAGCGCTTTTCGAGGAGCGTCATCGCCAGGATAACCACGAAGGCGAAAGCCACCATGCCGCCCGCGAGAAGGTTGGCCTCGCGCCAGCGCATCGTCTCGACAAAGTCGAAGATCGCGGTCGACATGACCCGCGTGCGGCCGGGAATGTTGCCGCCGATCATGAGGATCACGCCGAACTCGCCGACCGTATGGGCGAAGCCGAGCACGGCGCCGGTGAGCAAGCCAGGGCTCGCGAGCGGCAGCGCGACGGTCCAGAAGGCGCGGCGGGGCGAAGCGCGCAGCGTTGAGGCGACTTCGAGCGGCCGGTCGCCGACGGCGGCGAAGGCGTTGCGGATCGGCTGCACGACGAACGGCATCGACGAGAGGATCGAGCCGATGACGAGGCCCGTGAAGGTGAAGGCGAGCGTGCGCGCCGCCCCACAGAGAGGCGATCACGCCGCCGGGCCCGTCGGGACCGAGCGCGATCAGGAGATAGAAGCCGAGCACGGTCGGGGGCAGCACCATCGGCAGCGAGACGATCGCCGCGGCCGCTTCCTTGAACCAGGCCTTCGAACGCGCGAGCCACCAGGCGAGCGGCGTCGCGACCACGAGCAAGCGCGAGCGTCGAAATGGTCGCGAGTTCGATCGTGAGTTTGATCGGGATCCAGATATCGTCGGGCATGCCGAGCATAGCGCGCGCTTACAGCGCGCCGCCTAGCTTAGCTCAGAACGTAGCCGAACTTGCTCGATGATCGCGCGCGCTTCCGGACCTTTGAGGAAGGCGAGGAAGGCCTTCGACGCCTCGCTATTGGCTCCCGTCTTCAGGAGCACGGCGTCCTGAAGGATCGGTGCATGAAGCTTCATCGGAACCACCCACCGCGTCCCCTCCGTCACCCCGTTAAGCTGCGACAGCGCGACGAAGCCCAGTTCCGCGTTCCTCGTGTCGATGAACTGGAACGCCTGCGCGATGCTGTTGCCCTGGACGATCTTCGGCTTGCAGCGCGTCGTAGACGCCGAGCGCTTTCATCGTCTCGACGGCGGCGGTCCCATAGGGCGCGGCGACCGGATTGGCGATCGAAAGTTTCAGAAAATTACCGGCCTTCAGCGCCGCTTCGCCATTCGTCACATCGACGACCCGGCTCCACAGCACGAGCTTGCCGATCGCATAGGTGAACACGGTGTCGGGCACAGCGAATCCGTTGTCGATCGCCATCTTCGGGCGCTCGGAATCCGCCGACAGGAACACCTCGAACGGCGCGCTGTGGGTGATCTGAGTGTAGAAAGCGCCCGACGCGCCGAAGATCAGCACAGCCTCGTGGCCAGTCTTCTGCTTGAACAGAGCGGCGATCTCTTTCGCCGGCTCGGTGAAATTGGCGGCGACCGCGACATGAGTCACGTCCGCACGGACCGGCGCTGCAAGCGAAGTCAGAAACCCTACCAATGCGGCGGCAAGCGCGGTCAGCTTCATGGAAGATTTCCCCTTGCTCGTCGAATGCGCGACCCTGGTCCCGGGCTCCCCATCTTTACCGAGAGGACTCTCAGCGCGTTGTATGCTGTGGTACATAGCCCGCATTTTGCTAGTCAGCAAATGCGAGACCAGAACGGTCATCATTGCTAGTGTGATGATCGGCCCCCTTCCACTGAGGGGCGCGAGGCGGTGAAAATTCGTCGTGAGAGAGATCCCTCCCTCTCCCTCACGATGAAGAGGCTGTCGGCGGACTGGGTCTAACTCCCGGACCCGTTTCGCCTTGCGAGCCGGCCGCCTCGCGTCGGGAGAGAATGGAGGTTTGGGAGGGCAGGGTGTTTTCCCTCGAACTCCTCATAAAAAATAACTTAACCGGCGCAATTTGCGCGACCGTTATATTCGCATCGGAAATGATTATCTAGTAACGTAGAATCAGACGACGTGCGCTCGTGCACGGGAGGGTGAAGTGAAGACATCGACGACTGTCGCGCTTGCGCTTGGCATGGCGTTGTCAGGTTCGCTCGCCGCCTATGCGCAGACAGAGCAGCCAACCATGCATCACCACACTCATCACTACGCGCCGCACCACACGGTTCACCACCACTATGTGGCGCATGGCCCAGCCATGGCCCCTGCGGGCGTCGAGTGGCGCCTGCAGCGCCTCAGGCGGCGCCATTTGGCTTGGCCTTGCCGCATATCGCGCCCTATCCGAATAACAAGGGCGACGTGGACGGACTGAGCGAAGATCAGGACGATTGCAATAAGGGCTGCATCGACGGCAACACCCCGGATTGACGGCCTGCGGGGCGCGCCCTCGCGGCGCCGTTTCCGTGAGCTAGAAGCGAATACGGACGCCGACAGTCGGGTCGTAATTCTGCGTCCGGGCTGTACTGACGCTCAGGACCGTCGCCGTTCCTGGAACCACGACGCTCGATGTCGAGAAGAAGCCGTTTGCGAGGCCGCCGTAGACGTTGCTGACCAGGACGCCGGCGTAGATGTCGACGCGCTTGACCGGCTTCCAGTCGAGCAGAAACGAGAACCCATCCTGGCTGCCGCCGCATTTGGCGCTGCTGATGAAAGCGCTACCGCCGGTGCAAGCGGCAGGGTTGAAGTTGTTCTGGTTCTGATAATAGAACCCGCCCATCGCCTCAAGATTGCTCAGGAAACCCACGGTGGGGATCTTCCACCTCGCGCCGAACCAGAACGTATTCAGAACTTTCTGGATATCGAAGTTGTTCGCCGTGATGGCGCTGTTGGTGTAGACGCCGCTCTTGTTGAAGGCGCCGGGCGGGACAAAGATGCCCTGGGAGATGGTTGGGAAGCCACCCAGAAAGTCGTCAGACGGATTCATCTGACGCGCGTAGATCCAGCCGCCATAGAGGGTCACCGGCACCGGATCCAACTTGTATCTGGCGACCAATTCTCCGCCAAGGTCGTTGGACAGGGTCGCTCTCAGGACTGTGTTCGGGTCGTAAAACTGGCCATTCACCGTAATGAAACAGTTGCCGGGCGAGACGCAGGTCGTCGGGTTCGAGCCGCCGAAGGTCGCCAGCGACACGGCGTCAGTCGACCAGCTCAGAACACCATCGAGAGACAGCGACCCGAAGTCGAATCCGAGCTGCGCCTGGTACATGCCGTTTGTTGTGTTGCCGATTCCGTAGCTCCCGACCTGCGCCTGAACGGCGGCGCGGAAATTCTGGTAGGTCAGGCGATAGGTGACGGCGGTATTCGGGCGGACTGACGCGCTGGAGCCGAAGCCGGAGAATGCGGCCGAAAAACCCAGTGTCGAGAAGGCCGTCGACGCGACCGGATCGTAGGCTGACGTCACGTCGAGCGCGAGCGAATTGGTGCGGCCGAAGGTCAGCGTCCCGTAGACGGGATTGCTGATTCCCAAATAGCCTTGCGAATTGTCCCACTGCCCGGCACGACTGCCAGCAAAGTTCGCATTCTGAAACGGAGCTGTGTTGGCGGGCCGCAGATTGTTATCGGCGAGCGAGCGCGGACCGTTGACGAACATGCCCGAATAGGGGTTCACGCCCGCTTCGAGGACGCCGATCAGCGACCATCCCGGCAGACCCACGCGCGCCAGATCCTCCTTCATCTTGAGGCCGATGACAGAGGCGCTGAGGCCGTTATAGCCGGCGAGGAATTTGCTCTCGTAGGCGTTCCTCTGGATGTTGTAATTGACCTTGTCGGCGGCTGGACTCTTGTTGACGCCCTCGTTGAGGTAAGTGGCGTTGACGTCGAGCGTGCCGTAGAGCGTGATGCCGTAGGCGCTGATTGGGCAGTCGGCCGCGGAGGAATTGAGCCAGTCCCAGACGCTCGCCCAGCAATTCGGCTTCGGCTTGTCAGGCGTCTTCGTCGTCGGCAAATCAGCTGCATAGGCGAAGCTGGTAATTCCGGCCGCCAATAAAGCGATTCCGAGTCTCTTCATCGACTTCCCCCACCCAGATTCACGCGCCCCCCGGCCCATGAACCCTCCCATCACCCCGTCAAACGCCGCGTGCCGACACCCACTTCAAGGTCGCAGCCCAAAGGAAACTCGCAGCGACTCACATCGAAAATGAGCTTTATAGCGCCTTGTATATATCGCCTTGACGCGTCGGCAAGCACGAAACCGTGCGCGAAGGAATCATCGCGCAGCTACGAAAACGCTTTGCTATTCAATGATGACGCCGCGCGATGTCAGTACGTCCGCGCTGCAACTCAAAAAAACAGGGGTGAGCGGGCCAACGCTCAACGGGCAGTCTGGAACCGAGGACTTGAGATCGTTCCAAAGACTGCTGAAGCGCGGCCGGCTTGGACTTTTCAGCCTCGGGCGCTTTCGTCGTCGGCAGCGTAGGCAAGTCAGCTGCATGGGCGAAGCTGGCGATGCCCGCCGTGTTGGATATATCGCGCAAGGCCGATGTCCCTGCTGGCGCGCGAGCGAAGAAACACGGCTTAGAGGGGAACGCCTTATTGTCAAACGGGTTTGGCTTTGACCAGATGAGGAGGAAGCGATGTCGAAAAAAGTTCAAGAGGACGCCCAGCCAGAGGCTCTCGCCACATTCGCAGCCACAGCCCGGAATGAGGGCGTGAAGCCGGCCGGTCAGGGCGTCTCCGCCACAACCGAAACCTCAGGAAAGCCAGGTGATTTGGACGCTGAGGAAAAGGACGCTGCCGACATTTTGGGAGGCAACGCGACTGGCGACAAAAAGCGCGTCGATGCTGCGATTGCTCACCACGCCAAGACCGATAAGCGCGCGGGATAGCTCGAGGCCGAAGAATATTTCTTGCGCCACTTTGGCAGCCTTGATTGGCGTAGCGCGGCATGCGGCTCAACCAGCCTGATGCGCATTATGGGATTGCGGAAAAAAGGAATATGTGTTATAGATTTCCCTTCTGCAGATCTCACTGAAAGATATGGCAGTAAGGATGGTGGAATGGAGCTTTGGGGCGGGGCTTTCGGGGAAAATCAGAGCGGCAGATTTTTTTAGGGGCTGGCCTAGATAGCAAAGAAAGGCTATCTAGATCAGATGGTTACGGTTCGACGTCGGAGCCGATTGCCGACAAGACTTCAGGAAGAGCTTATCAAATCCTTCGTCGGCGGGGCGACGGCGCGGTCTGCGGCTCTTTTGACTGGCGTCAACCGGCACACGGCGACCTTATTCTTCCGCAAACTGCGGGAAGTGATCGCTCAGCGCCTGAATGAGGAAACGCCCGAGCTGCTTGGCGGCGAGGTGGAGATCGATGAGAGTTATTTCGGCGGGCGGCGCAAGGGCAAACGGGGGCGCGGCGCTGGCGGCAAGGTTCCCGTCTTCGGACTGCTCAAGCGGGGCGGCAAGGTCCATACGGTGATCATCCCAAACGTTGGATCGAAAACGCTCTTCCCGATCATCCGGGCGCGCATAAAGCCCGATGCCGTCGTCTATAGCGACAGTTTCCAGGCCTACGACGTGCTCGACGTGTCCGAGTTCCGCCACATGCGCATCAACCATCGCGAGCCGTTCGCCGACAGGGGAAACCACATCAACGGCATCGAGAACTTCTGGAACCAGGCCAAGCACCATCTGCGCCGCTGCAATGGCATCCCGAGGGCGCACTTCCCCCTCTACCTCAAGGAATGCGAATGGCGCTTCAACTACCGCCCCGCAGACCGCTTGCTCGCAACCTAAAACCTGGCTCAACTCAATTCACTCTGTCCCTATCTAGGCCAGCCCCTTTTTTATTCCAATCGGCTGTAACCCATTGAAAAGTCCCGATTCGGTCAAAGGAATCCAAGAAAATCCAAGGACTTTTCCTTGTTATTATTTGGATTTTCTTGGATTTATTCGGGCGGGATTCGCCACTCGGTTGTGTAGGAGACCTAAAAGGGCGCTGCCTCACGCCAGCTCAGAGCCGGGCCGGCTGGATTACTCCTCCAGCTCGCTGTCCCAGTAGAGATAATCCATCCAGCTTTCGTGCAAATAGTTGGGCGGGAACAGGCGCCCGTTCTGGTGCAGGTCGTGGACGGTCGGCTGGTAGGGCTTGGTCGCCGGCCACATGCGCGCCTTGGCCGGCAGCATGTCGGCCTTCCTGAGGTTGCACTCCGAGCAGGCGGCGACCACGTTCTCCCAGGTCGTGATCCCGCCCTTCGAGCGCGGAACGACATGGTCGAAGGTCAGGTCGTCGCGCTGGCCGCAATATTGGCAGGTGAAGCGGTCGCGCAGGAACACGTTGAACCGGGTGAAGGCGGGGAAGCGGGTCGGCTTGACGTAGCTCTTGAGCGACACCACCGAGGGCAGCCGCATCTCGAAGCTCGGGCTGCGCACCAGCGTGTCGTACTCGGAGATGATGTTGACCCGGTCGAGGAACACCGCCTTGATCGCGTCCTGCCAGCACCAGATCGACAACGGATAATAGCTGAGCGGACGGTAGTCCGCGTTCAAGACGAGGGCCGGACAATTCCCCGGCGAAACTGAGCGAACATGAACCGTCAACCCGACGCTCCGTCCTCCGCACGTTGACGCGGCCGTCTCCGAATCCGGCCGCGCTCTTACTCTACAGCTTGCGTGACGCCCTTGTGAAGGCCCCGAAATCCAGCGCGTTCACGCGGTTTCTCCTTCCGCCCGCGCGGCGCAGCGTCCGAATCAATCAGCGGCCTTCTCTTCGATCGCCTCGATGTCGGCGTCCGAGAGCCCGAAATGATGGCCGATCTCGTGGACGAGAACGTGGGTCACGACCTCGTCGAGCGTATCCTCGCCGTCGCACCAGAAGTCGAGCAGCGGCCGACGATAGAGCCAGATCATGTTGGGCAATTCGCCCGTCTCCCCGATCGCGCCGCCCTGAGCGAGCCCGCGGCCGCGAAAGAGACCCAAGAGGTCGAACTCGCTCTCGGCGCCCATCTCGTTGAGCGTCTCGTCGTCCGGGAAATCGATCACCTGAATGACCAGACCGTCGCTGAGACGCCGAAATGAAGCCGGCAGCCGTTCGAATGCGGCCCGGGCGAGCGCGTCGATGTCTTCGGACGTTGGAGCGCGTAACGAGGAGAGGCCGCTCAGCGTCTCGGCGGTCACTGCGCGGCCCGAGGTCTCGGCGCGAGGGAGCCTTCGAACGATTTGATCCGGGTTGCTTCCAGTCCGTCGACCAGGCGGCGCATCCGCGCGGCGAGGGCGGCGCGAATCTTTTCGGCGCCGGCCGGAAACTCCGTCAGAACACGCCGGAACGTCTCGCGCGGAATCCGCATCACGACCGCGTCCTCGGCCGCGCGCGCGCTGACGCGGCGCGCGGTCGGCGCGTAGAGCGCGCTCTCGCCGATGAGGGCGCCTGCGCCGACGCGCCGCTCGGCTTTCGGCTCCGCGCCGTCCTCGAGCAACGTGATCGCGCCCGAATGGACGAAATACCCCGAATCGGCAGTTTCGCCGGCGAAGAACAAGGCTTCGCCCGCCCTCAATCGCCGTTTCTCACACGAAAAGGCGATCAATTGCACCGCTTCGCGCGGAAGGAGGTCGAAGGGGCGCGTCCGCCCGAGCCGTAGCGACTTCGTCGTCGAGCGTCACTCCGTCCGTCCCCCGGACGCCGCGCTCGCCACAAGCTTGTAGCCGCCGCCTTCCGTGACAAGAAGCTGCGCTTCGGCCGGATTGTTCTCGATCTTCTGACGCAGACGATAGATATGCGTCTCGAGCGTGTGCGTCGTCACGTTGGCGTTGTAGCCCCAGACATGCTTGAGCAACGTCTCGCGGGCCACCGGTTGCTGTTCGGCGCGATGGAGATAACGCAGGATCGCCGCTTCTTTCTCGGTCAGCCGCAATTTGACCCCCTGCGGGTCGACAAGGTTCTTCGAAGTTGGCCGAAAGGTGTAAGGGCCGACCTGGAACTCCGCATCCTCGCTGGCTTCATATTGCCGCAGCTGCGAGCGGATACGGGCCAAGCAGCACGACGAACCGGAACGGCTTGCCGACGTAATCGTTGGCGCCGGAATCAAGGCCGGATACGGCGTCTGCATCCGTATCGTGCGCTGTCAGCATGATGATGGGCCGACGATATCCGTCTCGGCGCATTCGTTTGACCGCCTCGCGCCCGTCAAGATCGGGCAGGCCGACATCCATGATGATAAGGTCGGGGGTTGTGGTTGCGACGCGCCTCAAGCGCCGCTTCCGCCGTCTCGACCGCCTGGACCTGAAACTCGGGATGCAAAGCCAACTGTTCGACCAGCGCCTGACGCAGGTCGTTGTCATCATCCACGATCAGCAATTGCCGCGTTTGGCTCATGTCAATGACTTTACCCGCTGGAGAGCGCGCCGGCTACCGCAGGATTACGGCGAGCATGCGGCTGGCGCTTACATGTAGATCGGTCGCCGACGCGACTTGTCGCTCGGATTTCGGACGCGCCCTCATCAGGGCTCGAGCGTCAGCTCTTGCGCGCCAGCTTTTTTGAGCTCGTCTTCCGAGCCCGCAAGCGTGATCGATTTGACGTCGTTCCACAGCGGCGTGAGGTCGCCGTAGTGGCGCGAAAAGATGTGGCCCGATTCGCCGGTCGCGATCATGAAGCGGGATTTGTCAGGGTCCGCCAGATCATAAAGACCGCGAAAACCGCCCCCATGGGTTCGGGCGAATGGCAGATCCGGGACAATCTCGGAGCCGCCGCCCCGATCGAGCGTGTAGAAGCCGCCGCTCGAGGAAACGCTAAGGTCGCTCAGCCGGTCAAGAAGCGGAACATGGCTGTAGACCTGATGCTGCAACACAGCTCTGTGCTCCGCGCCCCAACGCCACCGGCTCATATCGGCGCCATCGCGCTCGACGAGCAAGGCGAGTCGCTTCGTCGAGAGCGCGGCCGAGCGCCTTGCGGCAGTCCGGATCGGGAGCGTCCGGAACGTCGCACCAGGAGGGATGGTCGCGCATCAGCGACACCAGAGTCGTCACGGCGAACGGGCCTTTCTCCCCCATCGGAAGTCCGGTTTTGTCGTCAATCAGGATTTTGTGGAGCGATCTGAGGAATGCGGTGTAAATCAACGGCTCGGCGCGGTCCTTATCCATCACGCGCGTTCCAGCTCAGAAGCATCGCCTGCGCCTTCCGCGCTCGCTCGTCCGACGGCGCAATCGTCGCAATGAACGGCTGCAAATCCCTGACATCCAGGGACAGGTGGTCGGCCTGCATCGCGGCCGAGGTTTCCAAGCTGTGCTTGTCGATCGCGTCGAAGAATTGCTGGATGCGGCGGGCGCGGAAATTCTCTTCCCAGTCCTGCCCGAAACTCGGCTTGTGATCGTCGGGGAAATTGGCGTTGTTGGCGTTAAAGGCGAAGCCGGTTTCCGGATTGTGCAGCTGCGGCCATTGATCGAACGGGATCGTGCCAGTCCAGTCGAAGGCGCCCGACGCGCCATCGACCGGGAGCGAGAGCCGTCGCCGGACTTTCGCAAGGGGACCAGGCCGGGGTTCAGGAAGCCGATGTCGCCGCTGACGTCGGCAAAGACCAAGTTCTGGGTCGGTGTCTGATAGAGGCGGAGCGCGTCGAGAAATTCGCCCCAGTTTCGCGCGGAATTGACCCGCATGAAGGCTTCGCCGGTCGTGTCGCGATCGCCAAGCCCGGTGAAGGCGAGGGCGACCGCCTTGTCCGGCCCGGCAAAGTTCGCCAGATCGGCGTTGACGTCGGAGAGGACCGGACCATGGCGGGTCGCGCGGATCGTGAGCTGGACGTCGGCGCCGCCTTTCACATGAATTGTCTCTTCTCGCGTCTCGAACGGCTTCGGTCCGTCGGGGCTGAGATATTTCGACGGGTCGGCCGGATCGACGGTTTCGACGAAGAGGTCCTGAACGTTCGAATCCGCGGTCGTCAGTCCCCAGGCGATCGAATTGTTCTGGCCGAGCACGAAGACCGGGGCGCCGGGCAAAGTGGCGCCTTTGACTGACCCTTCGGGCGTGACGACGCGGGCCAAATACCACAGGATCGGGGCGCTGAGGTCGAGATGCGGGTCGTTGGCGAGGATCGGCTTTCCGGTCAGTGTCCGTGATCCGGCGACGACCCATTCGTTCGATGCGCCTTTGCCTATTCCGGTCAAGGTCCCCAGCTCATCATCGATGCTATCGTCGCTCGCGTGAGTGTCGCTGATCGCCGGCAGAGTCGTGATTGGATCGCCGGGCCGCGCGCCGGGAAAGAGCCAGTTTGCCCGTTCCTCCCCGAGCTTGGCGGCGAGACGGGCGCGAAGGAGCTTAAGCTTGAAGTTCTGCGACAGCTGGTAGGCCTCGATCTTCCCGATCACCAGACGAATCGGCCGGTTTCCAGGGCTCGGGTCTATCGCCCGCAAGGAGGAACTCAGGCGGGAGCGCGTGGCTTGCTAGAAAGGCGTTGACCCCCTCGGCATAAGCCTCAAGCCGCTTCTGCGCCCAGGGCGAAAGCGCCGAAAAGCTCGTCTCGGCCTCGCGATAGAAGCCCAAGGTGCGAATGAACTTGTCGACGGGCAGAAGATCGGCGCCGCGGATTTCGGCCATGCGCCCTTGGCCGACCCGGCGCAGGATGTCCATCTGGAACATCCGTTCGCTCGCATGCAGGTAGCCGAGCGCGCGCGCCGCGTCGTCCATTGAGCCGGCAAAGATGTGTGGCACGCCATGGGCGTCGCGCCAGACACGAGCTTCGGATGAAAGACCCGGCAGCCTTTCGGTCCCCGAATAGGCCGGCATGGCGCGATAGAACAGATAGACGCCGGCGAGCGTCGCGAGGACGACAAGCGCGAACGCCAAACTCGCCGCCCATTTGATCAAACGTCGGATTTTCACAGCTCGAGATCCGGTTCTGAAAAGCGGCGACAGCTACAATTCCAATCTTATCATAACCGGCACGTGGTCGGATGGACGCTCCCATCCGCGAGCGTCGCGCAGAACGCGCATCCCATTCACGGAATCGCCGAGCGCCGGGCTGACCCAAATATGGTCCAACCGCCGTCCCTTGTTGGCCTTCTGCCAATCGGGCGAGCGATAGCTCCACCAAGTGTAGAGCTTCTCGTTGTCGGGCACGAATTTGCGCAACGCGTCGACCCACGGGCCCGCGGCCTGAGCCCGGTTCAGTTTGTCGACCTCGATGGGCGTGTGGCTCACCACGTTGAGAAGCGACTTGTGGCTCCAGACGTCGTGCTCGAGCGGCGCGATGTTGAGATCGCCGACCAGGATCGACCGTTGCGCCGCCGGCTTCTCGTGCGTGGCCCAATCCACCATTTCGTCGACGAAGGCGAGCTTGTGGGCGAACTTGACGTTGATCTCGGGGTCCGGCTCGTCGCCGCCCGCCGGAACGTAAAAATTGTGAAGTTCGAGCCCCTCCGCCTCGCCGCCCAGGACGACATGCAGATGGCGCGCGTCGCCTTTGGCGCAAAAGTCTCGCTTGGAGAAGGTCGCGAGCGGCAGGCGCGAAACGATCGCCACGCCGTGGTAGCCCTTCTGCCCGTTGATCGCGATATGGGGATAGCCGGCGTCACGGAACGCCCCGAAGGGGAAATTGCCGTCAGGGCATTTCGTTTCCTGCAGACACAGAACGTCGGGCTGGTGCTCGAGGAGATATCGGACCACGAGATCGATGCGCAGGCGCACCGAATTGATGTTCCACGTGGCGATGGAAAACGTCATCAGCAGGCTCCGGGGGAGGCAGACAGCCGCTTGCCCGCCCGGAGCGGGGAGCGCAAGCATCATTGGGTCATTGCCCACAGGCCCGACGTCAGCGCCTGCGATTGCCGAGCTGATTGGCCGGCAGGTTCTCGTCGATGTGGAATAGCGCAGGGTCCGGGTTCGTCTTCAGATCCATATTGAACAGGGTGACGACCGTCTGGAAGCCCTGGGCGTCGATGACCGTCCATTGCTTCAGCGCAAAGGTCGAAGCGTCGAAGACGAGCGAAAGATGCGCCGTGCCGCCGAGCGCGGCCCGATCCTCGAGCTCGATCGTGATCGTCTTGCCCTCCTGCGAGACGTTCAGGAGATGCGTGTCGCGGGCCAGGTCGATGTGGTCGGAAAGCAGAAACTTGAGCGGCGTCTGGCCGATGAAATATTCGTCCTGCGTGTTGAGCTTTTTGTCGACGATGGCGACGCTGCGGCCGTCGGCTACGATCTCGAACCGCGGCGGATCGGTGTATTCGAACCGCATGCGACCGGGACGGGCCACGCTCAGCTGTCCTTCGGAGCGCCGTCCGTTCGGTCCGATCTGAACGAAATCGGCGCTCATGACGCGGGCCGCGTCGAGCCAGGCGTTGGCGCGCTGAACGGCTTCGTCCGCCGGAATCGGCGCAGGCGCGCCCTTCGACGATTTGGCGGCCTTTTGCGCCGCCGCGGCTGGCGCGGTCAGATCGAGCGGCGCCTGCTGCGCCCAGGCGGCCGCGGCGGCCATTGCGGAGACCAGCAGAAGCGCGGGCCGTCGGAAGCGTCTCGCCACGAAATCAAGTCCTTTCGACTGTCGGTTGAGGCGCCGAATCGGCGGTTGAAGCGCCCGGATATTGGGAAAGCGCTCGCCTTTCCGCAAGCACTGCGCTCTTTGTATGGCGGGCTCGCGACCCTTGCGGGGCTATCGGACATCGGCGAGCGCCGCGTCGAGCGCGGCCGCCGAGGCGCTCGACGATCGCGTCGACTTGGCTCCCCTCGACGATGAAAGGAGGGGCCAGCAGAACATGATCGCCCTGAACGCCATCGACCGTCCCGCCCATCGGATAGACCATCAGGCCCCGATGCCATCGCCTCGCGCTTGATGCGCGCATGCAGTTTCGCCGCGGGATCGAACGGCTGTTTGCTGGCGCGGTCGCTGACCAGCTCGAGCGCCCAAAAGAGGCCGCGTCCGCGAATGTCGCCGACAAACGGGTGCTGCCCGAAGCGTTCCTTGAGACGCCGCTCAAGCCTTGCGCCCATCTCGACCACGTTGGCGAGCAGCCCATCCCGCCGGATGACGTCCTGCACCGCCAGCGCCGCCGCCGCGGCCATCGGATGGCCCATATAGGTGTGGCCGTGCTGAAAGGCGCCTGAGCCCTTCGCGAACGCTTCATAGATCCGCTGCGTCAGCATGACCGCGCCGATCGGCTGGTAGCCGCCGCCGAGGCCCTTGGCGACGGCCATCAGATCGGGCGCCACGCCCTCCTGTTCGCAAGCGTGCAGCGTGCCGGTGCGGCCCATGCCGCACATCACCTCGTCGAGAATGAGCAACACGCCATAGCGATCGCAGATCGCCCGGATGCGCTTGAAATAATCGCCGACCGGCGGGACAGCGCCGGCGGTCGCGCCGACCACGGTCTCGGCCACGAAAGCGATGACGCGATCGGGGCCGATCTCGATGAGCTTGTCCTCCAGCGCCTGCGCGGCTCTCGCCGCATAATCCGCGTCGCTCTCGCCTTCCCGCTGCATCCGATAGGCGTAGCAGGGGTCGATGTGATGGGTCTCGATCAGCAAGGGCTCGAACTGGGCGCGCCGCCAGGCGTTGCCGCCGACCGCCAGCGCGCCAAGCGTGTTGCCGTGATAGCTCTGGCGCCGCGCGATGACATGGCGGCGCTGAGGCTCGCCGATCTCGACGAAATACTGGCGCGCCATCTTGAGCGCCGCCTCGATCGCCTCCGAACCGCCGCTGACCAGATAGACATGGCTGAGCCCGGGCGGGGCGTCCTCGATCAGCCGGTCGGCCAGACGCTCGGCGACTTCGGTGGTGAAAAAGGACGTGTGCGCGTAGGCCAGCGCATCGAGCTGGCGGCGCATCGCGGCGAGCACGTCCGGGTGCCCGTGGCCGAGGCACGAGACCGCCGCGCCGCCCGACGCGTCGAGGTAGCGCCGACCCTCGGCGTCGACGATCTCGACGCCCGAACCGGAAACCGCGACCGGCATTGCAGCGTTTGGGGAGCGATGCAGAATATGCGTCATGACCGACAACAATGGCGAGTTGTGTGAAGGACGGGTTCGGCCCAGTCTACGCGCTCAAGGTGATGGGCGGAAAGGCAGAGGGCGGTGGCTGAAGGGCGAGGACGGGTCGTGTTGACGGTCGCGCCCAATGGCGGGCGCAAGACCAAGGCCGACCACCCGGACGCTGCCGCTGACCGCGGACGAACTCGCCCGCACCGCCGCCGAATGCCTCGAGCGCGGGGCCTCGATGATCCACCTGCATGTGCGCGACGCGGAGGGCCAGCACTGCCTCGACCCCGAGGCCTATCGCGCGACGATCGCGCAGATCTGTGAGGAGGTCGGGGACCGGCTGGTGCTGCAGATCACCAGCGAATTGCTCGGCCGCTATTCGCCGGCCGAGCAAAGGGCCGCCGTCCTCAAGACCAACCCCGAAGCCGTGTCGCTGGCGCTGAGGGAGCTCGCTCCCGAGGCGCCCGACGAGAAGGACTTCTGCGTATTCCTCGGCAAGCTCAAGCAGATGCGCGTCTGGCCGCAGATCATCCTCTACACGCCCGCCGAGGCGGAGCGCCTTGGGCGCGATGGTGAAACAGGGGCTGATCCCGTTCGACAGGCTCTCCGTCCTCTATGTGCTCGGGCGGTTCTCGCTGACCCGCACCGGCCTGCCGCGCGACCTCCTGCCGTTCCTCGCGCCGGACATGCCGCGGTTCGCATCGTGGAGCGTGTGCGCGTTCGGCCGCCGCGAGACCGCCTGCGTCACCGCCGCGGCGCTGCTCGGGGGCCACGCGCGGGTCGGTTCGAGAACAACCTTTATACGCCGACCGAAGCGGAGCGTCTGGGCGCGGATGGTGAAACAGGGGCTCATCCCGTTCGACAAGCTCTCCGTCCTTTACGTGCTCGGTCGCTTCGCGCTCACCCGCACCGGCCTGCCGCGCGACCTTCTGCCGTTCCTCGCGCCGGACATGCCCCGGTTCCCCTCGTGGAGCGTCTGCGCCTTCGGCCGTCGCGAGACGGCCTGCGTCACCGCCGCGGCGCTGCTTGGGGGCCACGCGCGGGTGGGCTTCGAGAACAATCTCAGCCTGCCCGACGGGGCCCGCGCGGGGTCGAACGCGGAGCTGGTCGGCGCCGCGGCCCGGGCCCTTGAAGCGGTCGGACTTCAGGTCCAAACCGTAGACGCGCTCAGGGAGGAGATCGCGGCGGCGGGCGGCTGATCGGATTCGGGCAGGGTGGTCGATCCGCCCCGCGGATTTTGCATAGGCCGATTTCAATAAGCGTCAATAAACGACAGTAAAAGCGCGTAAACGCTAGTAAAATAGCTAGCGTTTACTAGCGTTTATTTTTTCGAATCGGGACTTATCAATGGGTTACGATCGATTCAACTAAAAAAATTCTGGCTCCGTCACTGTTCCTGCGAGATATTCGTAAAATGCATACCTTCAGTCGCTTGCAAATCGGTTAGCCTCCGCTGACTGCTTTCACCTGTCATGCAGGAAAAGCCTAGCACAGATTCTGTTTTTCGTAAAGATGGCGCAGATATTTCCCGCGTCAGCCAGCCCCGCTGAGCCCGTGCGGCCCGACCTATGCGGTTGTCGCAGCGGTCGCTGTTCCAGCGCGACGAATGGCGAGAAAGCCGATGCCGGCGAAGCCGACGATCATGAGCGCCCAAGTGGAGGGCTCGGGAACGGAGGACGCGGGGGCGGTTGCAGAAAACGGCTGTACGATGCCGATCAATAGAAAGGTGTGTGTCGGGGGTCGGCGGCAAAATCATCAAACCGACTGTCCTGCGAGAGGCGCCGTAAGGAAGTCGATCAAACTGATCCCGAACACGAGGGACACTTGCGCCTTGCCATCGCCAGAAGAGGCTAGAAAGGTAAATTGATTGTCTTCCGAGGGTTGGGCGACGATGTCCTTCATGGCGAAGCCGTCAGCGAAGAGATTGATGGCTGTCACCTCTCCGACGGTTTTGTCGACGGTTAGAAGGCCCGAAAGAACGCCGCCATCGGCAAAGGTTCCCCGTACGGCGAACGGAACGACATCCGCTTGGCCGGCGTTGAGAGCCGCCAAAATCCCCTGAATCGCGAGAAACCCGCCGAGCGCAGCGTGAGATATGTGGCGCAAAATCTGACGCATGGTCATTTCCCTGAAGGTCGGCAGCGTCGTCAGAACCTGTCCGGCTCGGATTAAACGATCGCAGTCGCGGCGGTCGCTTTTCCAGCGCGGCGAGCGGCGAACAAGCCAACGCCGGTGAAACCGACGATCAACGAGTGCCCAGGACGATGGCTCGGGAACGGGCGATGATTTACTAGGGTTTGCGCCGCCGCCCTGTCAAAAAGGTGGCGCCGTTGATCTGCGTGTCGGGCGAGAGAGAGCTGCCGCCATAGCCGAGGAGGCTGCCCACTCCGAAAGCGAGATACAGCTGGTTTGTGTTGCCGGCCGACCCGGCGCGAACAACATATTCCGTGAATTGTGGACCTTGATTGGTGATGGTGTTGAAGGTGAAGCTGTCTGCGGCGGCGTCGATCGCCGTAGCGCTTCCGTTCGTTGTGTCGATCGTCACCGTGCCCGACAGGGTCGAACCGTTATCGAACTCGCCGAACAGGTTGAAGACCTCGGTTACGTCCGCCCGAGCTGAGCTAGGCGCGGCCAAGGCCGCCAGAAGCACGAGAACGCCACCGAACGTGGCGCTCGCCGCGCAGCGCGAAATTCCAAGCATAACCGTCCCCCCGAAGCGAAACATCCCCCGTCGAGCATATGACGCGAGCCCGCAGCCGATTGTCCAGTTCTCGCGTGGAGGAAACTTCACCTCAGATGCGGGCGCATCTTGCGCCGCTCGGCGATACGAACGCCGCCGGCAATCCTCTCCCTCACTCCCTGAGCAACTCGTTGATCCCCGTCTTGGCGCGCGTCTGGGCGTCGACGGTTTTCACGATCACGGCGCAATAGAGCGAGGGCCCGGGCGAGCCGTCGGGCAGGGGCTTGCCGGGGAGGGAGCCCGGCACCACCACCGAATAGGGCGGCACGTGGCCGAGGTGAACTTTGCCGGACGTGCGGTCGATGACCTTGGTCGAAGCGGAAATGAAAACGCCCATCGACAGGACCGAGCCCTGGCCGACGATGACGCCTTCGACCACTTCCGAGCGCGCGCCGATGAAGCAATCGTCCTCGATGATGGTCGGGTTGGCCTGCAGCGGCTCGAGCACCCCGCCGATGCCGACGCCGCCCGAGAGATGCACGTTCTTGCCGATCTGCGCGCACGAGCCGACCGTGACCCAGGTGTCGACCATCGTCTTTTCGTCGACATAGGCGCCGAGATTGACGAAGCTCGGCATCAGCACGACGTCGCGGGCGATGAAGGCCGAGCGCCGCACGATCGCGCCCGGGAACGGCGCGGAAGCCCGCGTCCTTGAAGCGGTTCTCGCCCCAGCCTTCCATTTTCGAGGGGATCTTGTCCCACCAGGTCGCCTGGCCCGGGTCCGCCATCGATGAGCGCATTGTCGTTGAGGCGGAAACTGAGGAGCACCGCCTTCTTGAGCCACTGGTTGACCTTCCACGAATTCGGCCCGGTCGCGCCGGGCAGCTTCTCCGCCACCCGCGCCTTGCCGCGGTCAAGCAGATCGAGCGCCTCGTCCACCGCATCGCGCGCGTCGCCCTTCGTCGCCGAGGTGATCTTGGCGCGATCCTCGAAGGCCTTTTCGATCTGCGTCTGAAGGCGAACGTCGGTCATTTGCCATCCTGAAATTGAAGCGCGCCTGAATTTGAAGCGCGGGACGTTTCGTCGCCCGATCGGGGCTTGTCAACGGGAGGGATCTCGAGACGGCTTAAGTGAACTCGCCGCATTCGCTGGAAATCGCGTCGCACTGGGCAGTTTCTTCAAACCAAAGGGCCAAGGTCGACTGATCCCTGTAAGCGTGCGATGCGCCGATGGAAGCAAGAAGAATGAGGCAAGGTTTGAAACACCGGCATGGCGCTCATCTTCGAGCAACACGTTTCGTCTGCGAAACCGCAGGTTGACCAGCACAGGGTAATTCGAAATAGTCCAGTGCGGGCGGTTCAGCTCTGTCCCCTCAAGTCCCTATGAAGGGCTTCGATCGTGCCCACGCAGTTCCTCAACCTCAACAGTATTGTCTCGACACTGTTTTCTCGCCACCTGGACGTACACATTTACGGCGTGGAAATCAGTCAGGCGATTCAGTATTTTCATTCGCATCTTCATCTTGCGGATCCGACGCAACAGGGCGCTGACAATTCGGTGCGGCTCGTGGCCAACAAGCCCGCGCTGCTGCGGGTTTATCTGCGGGCTGGGCTGCGCAGCTTCGGCCCTGCCAGGGCTACGGTCCAGGTTCTGCGCCGCAGCCTCTTAGGCAACTGGAATTTGGTGACGGCGCTGACTGTGCTTCCACCCGGCGAGATGATAGCGCCGATCGACCCGCCCTACGACATAGAGCGCGGAGAAATGCATCAGCTTCCGAGCCCGACGATCGAGGGCACTCTCAACTTTGTCGTCCCGGCGGCGGTGATGTTCGGCAACCTGCTGTTCCGCGTCTCGGTGAGCGAAGGGCGCAGCGGCGGCCTCCTCAACCAGGGACCGACCGACACTCGCGACGTCCACGTCAATATCGACCTGCGCCAGACGCTGCGCCTGCGCGCCATCATGGTTGGCTACAGCGGCCCGAAAAGCTCGAGCGATCCTGCGCCGCTGTTCCTCGCTCCGCCAAACTATCCTGCCGACTTGCTGAAGACGGCGGGCTTTAGCCTGATGATGTATCCGGTGCAGAGCGCAATGGACTACAGCAGCGCGGGCTGGGTCAGCTGCGAGCATCCGCTCGACGACGGGCCAGGCTGTTCGCCGAACTGGGACGCGCTGGTGGCGAAGCTCGTCGCTCAGAAGACTGCGGATGGCAACCGCTCCGACGTCATCTACTACGGCCTGCTGCCGATCAACATCCCGTTTCGCTATCCGCTCGACGGCATCGGATGCGAACGTTCGGACATCAGCCTGGGCAGGGTCGGCGGCGACGTCGCGCCGAGCATCCCTTCCTTTGGCGAACACGCCATGGCGCATCAGGTCGGCCACGAGTGCGGGCTTCTTCACGCGCCCGGAGTCAGCCACTTCGCCGATGCCGACCCGAACTACCCTGCCTATCCCCCCTATGATCCGATCGGCGTTCCAAAGGGGTCGCGCGGTGAGTACGGCGTGGAGATCTACTCGACCGTATGGATCCTGCTGCCCCGTGCCAAGGACATCATGGGCTCGCCTGGCTTTTCCGGTGACATGGGGCTCTCGCTGTACAACTATGGCCGTCTGATGGAGAGCCCTAGGCTCAATCCCGTCTACATCGACGGCATCAAGGCGACGGAGACGCGCCTGGTCGTCGGCTACGGGCAGGATACGAAGCGGTTGCCGATGATTTCGCTCATCGGACTGATGCGCGCGGAGGGTGATCTCGAGATAACGAGCGTGATGCGCGTTGAGACGCGGGATGTACCCGTGGCTGCACAGGCCGGTGATCTTCGCGCAGAGTTGCGTGGCGAAGATGGCACGCCTATTGCCCAGTCACCTCTGCGCATCATGACCTCGCGCAGCGATTCGGCGGGATGCCGCTGCGATGGGAGTACAGCAATCGCTTTCCCCTGTGTCGTGCAAGCGCTTCTTCCCGACGCCGCACGTGGTGGGAGCATTGCGATTTGCGACGCGACGCGCGACCTCTGGGTAAACTTGCCGCGCAAGACTCAGCTGCGTATCGCAAGGTTTGAGGCGAGCGTCGACGACAATCGACTCGTCGCGACGTGGAATGTGAACTCGGCCGTGGCCCCCGAGGTGTGGCTGCAATGTTCCGATGATCGCGGAGAAACATGGAATGCTCTCGCGACGGGCGTCGCGGGGGATCGCGCCGTCTTCGACGGGTCGGACCTCCCCGCAGGGACGGTGATGTTCAGGCTGCTCGCTAGCGACGGATTCGACACCGCGGCATCCGATTCGGTGAGCGTGGATATGCCAGTGCGGCCGCCGACGGTCAGCATCATCGCGCCGCGCGACGATGAGACGCTCCAAGCTGCGGGCGTCCTGCGCCTGTGGGGCGCGGTCACTCTTGACGGAAGGCCGGCTGCGGAATTCGATAGTGCGCGTTGGTTGATTGACGGCAATTCCGTTGCCGAGGGGCTCGACGTATTCGTCCATGCGCCGCCGGCTGGCAGGCACATTGTCGATTTGGTGGTGAACACTGGACATCGGCAGGGCCGCGCCTCCTGCATCTTCGTCATTGGTACGCCGAGCGGCGATACGGAACGGAAGGCGGTACGGTGACTCGCGTCCGCGTTAACGACTTGGTCCGCTCGAGCAAGGCAGGGCTCTCCGTGAATGGTGGATCAAGTCGTCTGGCGATTCGCCAACGAGTGCGCGAACGCCGATTGCCGCGTATAAGATCGTCAGAGCGCCCGAGGGCGAACCAGAGCAATCGCTGTTGCATAGGCTTCCTCATTGGCGAGGGTCGGATCATGGCAAAATCGATAGTCATCGCCGCGTTCCTGCTTGCGGCGACCGTCGGCGTTTCGGCGTATGGGCAGGATAACGGTCTTGTGGCCCCGGAACTTAGCAAGCCTACGCCCGGCCATCTTCTGAGTCAGGACTACCAGACGTCCACCGGGGCGACTGTCCCGCGGCCAGGCGTTCCTCAGGCATCGGGACCGACGGAGCTCGATCGCAAGATTCAGCAAGAAGACAACCGTCTCGACAACAGCATTTGCAAGGGGTGCTGACCTAGTTCTCCTCCCCCACCTAGGGGGTTCGGAAGAACGCCCGTCTCTCGACGGGCTATGGGGGCGGGAACCTATTCCACGCTTACCTGCGTCTTCACCGAATTGGCGATGAAGCAGATTTCGTGGGCTTGGTGATGCAGGCGATCGAGCTCGTCCTTCGAAGGCGCGGCGCTCGCCCATTCGATTTTCGGGCGAAGCTTCACCTGGGTCACCGCCAGTCGTCCCGGGGCGATTTCGGCGGTCGTTCCCTCGGCGTGGTCTTCGTAAGCCGTGACGGTGAAGCCGGCCATCCGAGCCAGATGCAGGAACGAAAGCATATGGCAGCTCGAGAGCGACGCAACCAGCATCTCCTCCGGATCGACGGCGGCCTCGACCGCCCATTTGCCGACCACATGGGGCGAGGCTGACGCTGGAACCTCCGTCCCGCCGTCGAAGCTCACTGTATGGGCGCGGCTGAAGCGGCCCTTGAGGAACTCTTCGCCGCTCTCCTTCGCCGCCCATTTAATCTCTGCAACGTGGGTCGCCATGTTTCCTCATCCCCTCCGAGCTGGGTCGCCATATTAGCAGAGCGGCGCGCGTCTGGAGACCCCGGACCAGACGATCGAAATGGATCAAAAACGGCGGCCGCCGAGTTCCCATCTGTTAAAAGCTCGAGGAGATGGACCCATGGGGCGACTGACGGATGCCGACGCGGAAGCCTTGCAAAAGGACGCTCCGCCCCAGCTTGCCGAGCTCGCGGAAACAATCGGCAAGAAGGCGAACGCCACGGCCGTGTTCGGTTCGCCGATCGTCGATGGAGACAGGACCGTCATTCCGGTTGCGCAAGCCCGCTTCGCTCTGGGGGGAGGCGACGCTCTCATCGCTAAGGGCGTGGGCGGCGGTATGACGGCGAAGCCCCTAGGCTTCATCGTGATCGACAGGAACGGCGTGCGTTTCCAAAAGACGCCGCAGCCGTCGATGACCGCGCTGGCGGTTGGCGTTGTCCTGGGGCTCGCGCTGGCGATGCGGCTCTCCCGGCCGCCGAGGCCGAGAATCGCTCGGTAGAGTCACTCGCCAAAGTCGTCGCGGCGTCCTCTGCGCACGCAATTCAATCGCATTATGAGGCGTAGCCGCCCGCTTTTCCGCTTGGTAGCGTCTAATATGCGGCATTTTCTGCTCATGCGCACGCAGCATTTCTCACGCTTTAAGCGCAACTAAGCGCACATTTCCCGTGCGCGTTCGGGTATTGAATCGCAATAACGTTCTATGCCATGGTCCGCCGCGACACGACGACGGCGAGGAACGCCGGGTCGTAGGGAGGAAGTTATGACTGACGATAAATTGATTTCGGATGATCGCCGCAAGCTGATGAAGGCTGCGGTCGCAGGCGCTGGGGCTGCGGCTTTGTTCGGCGGATTGGGCGTCAGCCCGTTTATGTCCGCAGCGTTGGCCGAAGCCGCCGGCCGGTCGGAGAAGCCGCTCAAGGCGGCGTTCTCCAACGCCGGATTGCAGGCGACCTGGTGCGCGCAGGGCAAGCAGGCGGCCGAATATTGGGGCAAACTGTTCAACGTCGACGTGACCTGGTTCGACGGCCAGCTCGACGCGGTCAAGCAGCGCGCGGCGATCGACAACATGGCCTCGCAGAAGTGGGATTTCGTCGCCATCCAGGCGTTCGGCATCGGCACGCTGACCGCCCCGGTCAACAAAATGATCGACGCCGGGATTCCGGTCATCGACATGGACACGCTGATCGCGCCGCTCGACACGATCAATGTGCTGACCTTGCTCGCGCCGAACAACGAATTCATGGGCGCGTCGGTCACTCAGGCTCTGGTCGACGCCATCAATGGCGAAGGCACGATCGTGATGACCCAGGGTGCGCTTGGCCACACCGGCGCTCAAGGGCGCGCCAAGGGCTTCCACTCCGTCGTCTCTAAATACCCGAAGCTCAAAGTCCTCGACGAGCAGCCGGCAGACTGGGACGTGACCAAGGTGGCGCGAATCTGGGAGACGCTTCTCACGAAGTATCCGAAGATCGACGCGGCCTACTTCCACAATGACGACATGGCGCTCGCCGCCTACAAGGTCATGCAGGCGAAGGGACGCACGGAGATCAAGATCGGCGGTTGCGACGCCATGCCGCCGGCGATCAAGGCGGTCCAGGCGGGCGAGATGCTTGCGACCGTCCGCAACCCGTCCTGCCGCATCCATGGCGGGTCGATCGTCGCGGGCGTACAGGCCGTGCTTCAGGGCGCCAAGGCCGGCATCCCCAAGAACATCGTCACCGACGGGCCGGTCGTCACCAAGATGAACGCCGACGGCATGCTTTGGATGCAGGACCAGTTCCTGATCTAAGCCTGTCGAAGCCCGATGGCGCTGCTCGAACTGACTGACATTTCGAAGTCGTTTGGCGGCGTCCAGGCGCTTCGGAATGTCGACTTCACGCTGAACGCCGGCGAGATCCATGGTCTCGCCGGCGAGAACGGCGCTGGCAAAAGCACGATGATGAAAATCATCGCCGGCGTCCATTCGGCCGATTCAGGAACCATGCGCGTCGACGGGAAGGAAGTTCATTTCCGCTCGACGCGCGACGCCTTGGCGGCGAGCATCGGCATGGTGCATCAGGAGCTCAGCGTCGCTCCGGAATTGACCGTCGCCGAGAACGTCTTTCTTCGGCAATCAGCCCGTCAATGGAATGGGCGTCGTCACGTGGCGGCGGATGGCTGAGCGCGCGGCGGAGGAGCTCAAGAACCTCGGGCTCGACATCAACCCGCGCGCGCGGCTCGGCGATTTCCCGATCGGCGTGCAGCAGCTCGTCGAGCTCTCCCGCGTGTTGTTCTCGGGCGCGCGCATCATCATTCTCGATGAGCCGACTTCGGCTTTGTCGCCCCCTGAGATCGAACGCCTGTTCGGCGTCCTCTCAAGGCTGCGCGAGGAAGGCCGAAGCATCATTTTCATCTCGCATTTCCTCGACGACATTCTCAAGATCTCGAACGGGATCACGATCTTCCGCAACGGGCGCAAGGTCGAGACGGCCGAGGTCACGCCGAAGATCGACAAGGCCTGGATCATCGAGCGCATGATCGGCTTGGGTCGCGAGGAGCTCGAGGAAAGCTACCTCGGCGCGATCAAGCTCGACAGCCGCCCAGAGGCGCCGGTCGTGCTGCGGGCGAATGACCTCACGCTCGCGCCCTCCTTTCGCAATCTCAAATTCGAGGCGCGGGCCGGCGAAGTCCTCGGGATTTACGGTTTCATGGGTTGCGGGCAGCTCGAATTGGCGCGAACCCTGTTCGGCAAGTATCGTCCCGATGAGTGGATCGCTCGAGATCGACGGCAAGGCGACGACGCTCAAGAGCACGACGGCGGCCAAGAAGGCTGGCGTCGCCTATGTCGCCGAGAGCCGCCGCACGATGCTGTTCAGCGACGAGCCCGTGTACAAGAACGTGTCGATTGCGGTCCTTGAGCGGCTGTCGAAGTGGCTCTTGAAGCCGGACCGCGAGCGGGAGATCGCCGAGGTTCAGGTCAAGAATCTCGACGTCCGTCCTCCCGATGTCGAATGGCGCCTGGGCGGCTTGTCCGGCGGCAATCAGCAGAAGGTCGCGCTCGCCAAATGGCTGACCCACCCGCCCCGGATTCTCCTCCTGGCTGAACCGACGCGGGGCATGGATGTCGGCGCCAAAGAGGACGTGGTGCGCATCGTGCGGCATTTGCGCGATTCTGGCATCGCCATCGTCGTCTTCTCCACCGAGCCAGAAACCGTGCTCTCGCTTGCCGACCGCGTCCTGGTGATGCGCAAGGGCGAGATCGCGCATGAATTCGCCGGCGAAGCGATCAGCAAGGATCAGCTGCTCGCCGCCGCCTGACGATAGGAATCAGTCTAACCATGGATATTCAGAGCGCCGAGGTCGGATCCACACGCGCCTTTCGGCTGGGCGATTTCCTGCGCGATCAATTGCGCAACATCGCGCCCTTCATCACCCTGATCGCGCTGGTCGCCTTTTTCAGCATCGCGAGTCCGAGCTTCGCCACCCTCGGCAACCTCGTGAACATTCTGCAGCAGGTGTCGGTGACGGCGTTCATGGCCGTCGGCCTCACCTTCGTTATCCTGACCGCGGAGATTGATCTCTCCGTCGGCGCGATCGCCAACGCGACCGCGATCGTGCTCACGTTCTTCACGCTGCAGCCCGATTACGTGAACATCGCCAATCTGCCGATGCCCGGCGCGATCGCCATCATCCTGGCGCTTCTGGCGTGCGGCGCGCTTGGCCTGCTCACCGCGTTCGGCGTGACCCGCATCGGCATTCCGTCCTTCATCATGACGCTTGCGATGATGCAGATCGGCGCCGGCGTCTCGGCGGTTCTGGTGCGCGGCCAGATCGCCTACAGCGTTCCGCCCCTCATTCTGACGCTCGGGTCGAAGTCGATCTGCGGCGTGCCGTGGATCGTCATCGTTGCGGCGCTCTTCCTGCTCGTCGCGCATCTCGTGCTGACCTACACGCGCTTCGGCCGCTACGTTTACATGGTCGGGGGCAATCGCGAGGCGGCGGAATATTCCGGCGTCAATGTCCGCTTCATCATCGGCGCGGTGATGGTGATTTCCGCCGTGTGCTCGGGCTTCGCGGGCATGATCGGCTGCGCCTATTTCGGCAGCGCCCAGCAGAACGAGTTCGACACCTTCCTGCTCGACGCGATCGCCGCGGTGGTGGTCGGCGGCACGAGCCTGTTCGGCGGGCGCGGCGGGATCGGCAACACGATCGTCGGCCTGTTCGTGCTTGGCGTCCTCAACAACGGCCTCGACTACGTCAAGATCGACAGCTTCCTCAAGATCCTCATCCGCGGCCTGATCCTGCTCATCGCGCTGATCATCAACGTCTACGCCGAGCGATTGCGCACGGCGCGAAGCGGTGGGGCTACGTGAACTGAGCGCAGTCCGAACTCAAATGAATGAGGCCGCCGGCGCCTGGCGTGGCGACGGCGGCCTCAGATTCAAATCAGACGATTATTGCTTCGGCGCGGGAACAGTCGACGCCTTGAACGGCGGCGGAGCCTTCTTGTCCTTGGCTTCCGGGCCGAGGAGATACCTTAAGGGCGCGTCGAGCACATAGATCTGGTCGCCGACCTGCGCGAGCGACACCGGCCCGTCAAAACCGTCCTTTATGGTCTCGATCTTGGCGTTGTCGCCATCGATGGTGACGAGGTCGAGGTCGCCCTTGGTCTCGCCCTCAACCATGATGAGCTTGTTGGGCCCAAACGCGCGCAATCCGTCCGAATGGTAGAGAGGACGAGAGGTCTCCAGCTTTGTGATCTTCCCCGCGCTGCCGTCGGAATTCATCGTGACGCGATAAAGTCCGTCGCCTTCGAAGAGATTGGCGTAAATCGAGCCGTCGGGGAGCTGGGCGATGCCGTCCAGCTGCGGCTTGCCGGGAACGTTCCATCGAGGATCGCTTCGCCCAGATCTCGAATTCCTTCGCGCCCGGCTTGAGCCGCAGGATGTGGCCACCGAACGAATCCGAGACGTAAGCCTTCCCATCCTTGGCGGCGACGATGTCATTGCACAAGGTCGTTTGCCCCGGCGCGGCGAATGCTGCCTTTGGCCTCGCCGCTCTTGAGATCGAACAGCTTGAGCGACGTCCCCATGGAGGCACCGGGAATTTTTATGCCGCCTGCGGAAAAGTCGTCCGAGCACACATAGAGCGTGTTCGACTTGTCGTCCGCCAGAACGCCGAGCGCCGAAGCCAAGCCGTTCGAGCCCGTCTTGATGAATTCGCTCGCCTGAGCTTCGCCTGGCTTCGCGCGCCAGACCCGGCCGTTGCCAAAGCTGCTGAAGTAGAGCGTGCCGTCTGACGATGCGCTCATGCTTTCGGGAAAATCGGTTGCGCCCGGCACGACAACGTCGGCTGCGCGCGCCGCTCCCGCTAGGCCTGAGAGCGATCGCGCAGGAACTGGCGAAAGCCAGCGGCGCGAGAGCCCGCGTGAATCTGCGAAGACCCATGATCGTTTCCTCCGTAGGTTTAGTTTTTTGATTGGTACGTGAACGTTATAGCTGCTGGGATACACCGGGTCCATCGTCAGCAGCCCAACTTGCGCCTTTTCGAAGGTGGCACTGCGGGCCCGCGCCGCGCCGAGGCGCTCAGTCGATCCATTGGCAGCGCGAGATCGAAGGCAGGCAACGATGGGAATGAGCCGTCTGGCGCTCTGAACAAGCGCTCTGCTTTTCGCGGCGACGGGGGCGTTGGCGGCGGGAAGCGGCGGCCGGATTCTCACGACGTCGGACGTGGTCGCCATCCGCATCGTCGATCATCCGGAGCTGGACACGACCACGCGGGTTGAGCCCGACGGCACGATCAACTTTCCGTATGTCGGCCGCATCAAGGCGGCGGGGCGGACGGAAGACGATCTCGCGCGCGCCGTCGGAAGGCGGCTGGTCGAACTGAAAATCCTTGCAGGGCCTTGAGTTAGCACGGAGCCAAGGGCCGCGACGAAGGTCGCTTACATCCTGCTCGTCATCGAGAGAAGCCTTAATACCATCTTACACCAGCATTGAAATTGGAGCGCTGCGCCCCATCTGTACATCTGTCCAGCGCCTGAGCCGGATGAACACAAACGCAAATAAGAAAAAACCGAGAACTAAAATGAACTGCTCACACAATACCCATCGCGCCGGCGACGCGTCGCCGCTCATCGTCAAGGATCTCTGCGCTCAGCTTGCGCCGCTGAACCGCTATGGCCCCTCCGGCCTTGGAGTCGCCGCTGTCGACGGCTTGATCGTCCTCATCGGCGCGTCGCGCAAGGCGGTTGGCGCTGCGCTTACGCGCTCCGAGTCGTCGCACGAACTGGCGGCATAAGGCCGCAGTGCTGGCGTCTATCGCACCAGCACGTTCTTGAACTGCCAAGGATCGCTCTGGTCGATATCCTCAGGGAAGAGGCCAGGGCGACCCGCGAGCGGCGTCCAATCCGTATAGACGCCGACGACCGGGCCGAGATAGGGCGTTTGAACCTCAAGGCACCGGCGGAAGTCCAGTTCGTCCGCCTCGACAATTCCGGCTTTCGGATTCTCGAGCGCCCAGACCATGCCCGCCAAAACCGCTGACGTGACCTGCATGCCGGTCGCGTTCTGATAAGGAGCGAGCGCGCGCGTCTCCTCGACCGAGAGCTGCGAGCCGTACCAATAGGCGTTGCGGGCGTGGCCGTAGAGAAGCACGCCCAGTTCGTCGATCCCGTCGAGAATCTCGGCTTCGCCAAGAATATGGTGCGCGCTCTGGATCTCGCCGGCGCGGCCGAACAATTCGTGCAGGCTCAGCACCGCGTCGTCGCACGGATGATAGGCGTAGTGGCAGGTCGGCCGGTAGGCGGGCTCGCCCTTGTCGTCGCGCACGGTGTAATAGTCGGCGATCGAGATCGCCTCGTTGTGGGTGACGAGAAAGCCGAACTGATCGCGGGCGGTCGGCGTCCATGAGCGCACCCGCGTATTGGCGCCCGGCTGGTTGATGTAGATCGCCGCGCCACAGCCGGCCTTGTGGTAGCCCGCGTTGGCCGGCGCCCATTTCTCATGCGTGCCCCAGCCGAGCTCGGCGGGCTGCATGCCCTCCGACAAAAAGCCTTCGATCGACCAGGTGTTGACGAACACGTTGCGCGGCTTCGGGCTCTTGGCGCGCTGGGTGTCGCGCTCGGCGATATGCACGCCCTTGACGCCGAGGCGCTGCGCGAGACGCGCCCACTCCTCCTTGCTCTTCGGCTCGGAACCCTTGTCGCCAAGATCCCTGGCGAGATTGACGAGCCCCTGCTTGACGAACCAGGACACCATGCCGGGATTGGCGCCGCAGCACGAGACGGCGGTCGAGCCGCCCGGATTCTTGCGTCGCTCCGCGAGCACCGTCTCGCGCAAGGCGTAGTTGGTGCGCGCGTCATTGCCGAGCGACTTGTCGTAATAGAAGCCCGGCCAAGGCTCGACGACGGTGTCGACATAGAGCGCGCCGAGCTCGCGGCAATGGCGCATGAGGTCGAGCGAAGAGGTGTCGACCGACAGGTTGACGCAGAAGCCCTGGCCCGAGCCCGCGGTCAGGTATTTGGTCAGCACATCGCGATAATTGTCGCGCGTCAGGCCCTCGTGCACGAAGCGAACGCCGCGCTCATCGAGAAGCTTCCGATCGGAATCGTTCGGGTCGATGACGACGAAGCGGTCCGGGTCGAACTCGAAGTGGCGCTCGATCAAGGGCAGCGTGCCCTTGCCGATCGATCCGAAGCCGATCATCACGATCGGGCCGGTGATGCGCCCGTGTCGCGGCCAATGGGTCATCAGATCTCCTTCAAGGACGAGCGACGCCGAGCGTCTTCGAAGGGGCTTAAAGCCATGGCCTTCCGGGCGCGTCAATAGCGCGAGAGGCCGGATTTCTGTCGCAAAACTGTCGCATGAACGGGGCTGGACGCGGGGCCTTCGCGTCCAAGCATCGACCATACTATGGTGCAATGAGTTCTGCTCGTTCCCTGTGCCACTTTGAAGCGCTGAGGTGGTCGCCAGCTTCTTCCTCGTGCGCCAACGTCGTTTTGCGCCGTGATCGAACGCCGGCGAACATCGCTTCAGGATGGGGCGAACGTCATGACGAAGAACGCGATCCTTGCTGATGATGATGCTTGCAGCGGCGTCCTGCCGCGCTCTGGCGGCCTGGCGCTCGCCGCGCAGGACAGATACTCCTTGCAAGTGCCGGGCGGTCTCGCCTTCTGCCGAGTTCCGGGGATACGAAGATTGGCAGGTCGTCGCCGTCAGTCACAACGGCGACAAGCTCGCGACGATCCTCGGCAATCCCGCGATGATCGAGGCCTACAGGGCGGGCATTCCCGGCAATGGCAAGCCTTTCCCCGATGGCGCGAGGTTCGCGAAGATCCATTGGACTGCGAAGAAGGACGAGAGCCAGCCCGGCGAGCCGATCGTGCCGGGCGCCTTGCATGACATCGACTTCATGGTGAAGGACAGCAAGAGGTTCGCGGACAGCGGCGGATGGGGATACGCCGCAGTTCGACTATGACCCCGCGTCCGAGTCGTTCAAGCCCGGCGACGAAAATAGCACGCCGCCGCAGGAGCACGACGCCAAATGCGGCTTCGCCTGCCACACGATCGTGGCGGACAAGGATTACGTGTTCACCGCCTATCCGCAGCGGTGAGGGCGTAAGCGCGCCCTCGGGACGAGGCCCAATCCCTCCCAGCCTCCGCCTCGTCCTGAGGGCCGCGCGACGCGCGACGCTCGAACGACGCTCCAAAAGCGAGCGCCATCGCTGACCGGTCTTCGCTGAGTTTTTGGCGCATGCGCCTGCGCCGTCGCTGCTTGTGGCGTCGACCCTAGTTGATCTCTTTTAGGCTCTAACTGTGGAAAAATCGCTCCATGTCGCACCATTATTCCGGCCCCGACCTCGGGTTCCCCGGTGGGGACGCCCGCCTCGACTTCACCGACCTCTATGCCTTCCCGAAGCCGGGAGATCCGAGCAAGTCGATCCTCGTCATGAACGTCCACCCGTCCGTCGGCCTGAAGCCGCCCGGACCTACGACGCCTGAGCCATTCGCGCCCGAGGCGCTCTACGAGCTTAAGATCGACACAGACGGCGACGCCGTCGCCAATATCGCATTTCAGGTTCGCTTCGCGTCCTCCCCAGGGCGGGGGCAGACCGCGACGCTACGCCGTCTGGAGGGCGCGCAGGCCGCCGCGACAGGCGAGGGCGGCCAGGTCATCGTCGAGGGAGCGCCGGTCTCGACCGCGCGGGAGGCGCAGGTGACGCACGCCGACGACTATCGCTTCTTCGCGGGCTGGCGCAGCGATCCGTTCTTCTTCGACACGAGGGGCGCGATCAATAACTTTCAGTTCACAGGCGAGGACTTCTTCGCCGAGAGAGATGTTTGCAGCATCGTGCTCGAGGCGCCCAACTCCGTTCTGGGTCCGCACGAGGTTGGTCTATGGGCTCGAACGCTGATCAACACGGGCGGGAACTGGGTTCAGGCGGATCGCGGCGCGCGGCCCTCGCAAACTCCCTTCCTCACTGGCGAGCAAAACGCCGCCTATCGCACCGCGGAACCGGCGAACGACGCCCAATTCATCCCTGTCTTCGCGCACGCGCTGGAGCATACCGGGGGCTATACGCCGGAGGAAGCAAGACGGGTGGCGGGGACAATGCTGCCGGACCTTCTGCGCTACGATCCCGCGCGTCCAGCATCCTTTCCGAGCAGCGGCCGGGCGCTCACCGACGACGTCTCTGACGCTTTTATTTCCGTCGTTACAAACGGGAAGGTGAAGGGAGACAAGGTCGGACCGCACCGCGATCTCCTTGCCGAGTTTCCCTTACCTCGGGCCGCCCCACGAGTCGCGTTGATCAACCATGCCTTGTGAGGAGGACAGGAACCAAGAAGCGAGGTCCGCCGTGGATGGCGCCAGAAACTTCAAACTCCATCGTCGCGGATTGTTCGGCGCGGCCGCTGCGATGATCGCCGCCGCTAGGTTTGACATGATCGGGCGCGCGCGGGCGCAGGCAAGCGGAGCGAAGCAACCAGACGCGCTGGACGCCAACGCGTCATTCGCTCCACTCAAACAGATCGATGCCGGCGCCCTCAACGTCGGGTACGCCGAATCCGGCCCCGCCAGCGGGCCGCCGGTTCTTCTGCTGCACGGCTGGCCCTACGACATTCACAGCTTCGTCGAGGTCGCCCCCATCCTTGCCGCAGCGGGATTTCGGGTCATCGCGCCTTATCTGCGCGGCTACGGAACGACGCGCTTTCTTTCGAGCGAAACGCCGAGAAACGGTCAACAATCGGTTGTCGCCGTCGATGCGATCGCGCTCATGGACGCGCTCAAGATCGACAAGGCCGTTCTCGGCGGCTTTGATTGGGGCGCGCGGACTGCGGACATCGTCGCCGCGCTCTGGCCGGAGCGCTGCAATGGCCTCGTCTCGGTGAGCGGCTATCTGATCGGCAACCAGGCGTCCGGCAAGGCGCCGCTGCCGCCGCAAGCTGAACTGCAATGGTGGTATCAATTCTATTTCGCAACAGAGCGCGGACGGGCCGGCTACGAAAAATACCGGCGGGATTTTTCCAAGTTGATCTGGCGGCTGGCGTCGCCGAAATGGAACTTCGACGATGCGACATTCGATCGCACCGCGGAATCGTTCGACAATCCCGATCACGTCGCCATCGTGATTCACAATTATCGCTGGCGCCTCGGACTGGCGGAAGGCGAGCCGAAATATGACGCTCTGGAGGAACGGCTCGCTCGCGCGCCGGTTATCGCCGTTCCAACGATCACAATGGAAGGCGACGCCAATGGCGCGCCGCATCCGGATCCCGCGGCCTATCGCGGCAAATTCTCAGGCAGGTACGAGCACCGAACCATCACGGGCGGCATCGGACATAATCTGCCGCAAGAGGCGCCGAAGGCGTTCGCTCAGGCCGTTATCGACGTCTCCAAAGCCTGAAGTGGCCGTCGATCACCACGCCTTGCGCGCGCTCCACCCATCGAGTCCGAGCAGCCGGTCGAGCGAAACCGCGCCAGGGCCAAAGGTGAGGATCGCGAGCGCCATCGCCGCCCAGTACAAATGGAAGTTCGCCCAGCCGTCCGGATAGGTGAGCTGGATGATTGCGGTCATGCCCAAAAGGCCGAGCGCCGCCCAGCGGGTGAGGAGGCCGAACGCGAGCAGGATCGGCAACACGATTTCGGCCGTGCTCGCCATTGTCGCGACGAGTTCCGGCATGGGAAACGGGATCTGGGCGCCGAAGATGTGAAGCTTGTATTCCTGCGCAAACAGGATCTTCGTTCCGAACGACAGCGTGAACCAGCCGTCCCAGCGCGTGAGCCCCGAGGCGAAGAAGGGTCGCGCCAGCGCGAGCCGTAGGATGAGCAGCGGAAGCCATGCCGGAACCAGTCCGAAGACTGCGCCGGTGACGCGAGCGATCGGGTTGGAGGGCGCGAGCGCTGGCGCGTGTGCAGCGTCCGCGATCATGACGCTGGTCCGGGAATGATGGAGGCGACGGCGCCGGACTCGACCAATCCGACCAGATGGGTCCCGAAGTCGAACGTCGGGTCATCGAGAGCCGTGAAGGCCTCGATCAATGTCGCGCCTTCCCGCATTTTCAGGGCGAAATCATACCCGCCCGGCGGCAGGACGCGCACGCGGACGTCGCAATCGGGACGCGTGATGAGTGCGTCTTCGCCAAGCCCCTCAGTTGGCGCGACTGATCCGTTGGAAACCTGCGCCGAGGCCCAGACGGTCGCGGCCGGCGTCGCGAAGCGCAAGAGCCGCGCCGCCGGGTGAAAGGCGATCCGCGTTCCGGGAAGACAGTCGGGACTGAGCGAGCCGAGCTCGCCGACTGTCGCCACGCTTGCGTCTTCAGAATGATAGGCCTCGACCCAGGCGTTCTCGAGCCGCGCGACGTCGGGGAGGGCGGCAGCAGCTTGATGCCATCCAGCAGAATCGACGCCGTTAGCGCACCCGCCCCCTCTTGTGGGGGCGGGCAGGGGTGGGGGGTCGCGCTGGCCGAGGAGATTATCCGACGCGTGGCCGCTCCCTTGTCGCATAGGGCTGCGCGACCCCACTCCTTGTCCCTCCCCCGCAAGGGGGGAGGAGACGCGCCGAAGCGACGCATCCGTAATCTCAAGGGCAGTCTGTCGTAGGCTTGGCCTGGCCTCAGCCGCCGCGAGATAATCAGCCACGAACTCCGGAAACTCCTCGCCATAAGCGATCATCACCGGCGAGCGCGGCCTATGCGCGCGCACGAACGCGCGCGCCATGGCGCGGAACAGGTCATCGCCCGCGATCCGGCGCGAGACGGGATAGCGCGCCTCGAGCGCGCCAATCAGTCCGACCGCGACATTGTTGCGATAGACCGCAAATCGGCGGGCGTCAGGCGCGCCCAAGCGCCCGTGGGTCATCGCGGGCGGCGGCGCGGAAGGCTCGCCAAGCGCCGCCGCGAAAGCGCGGACTGTCGTCTCAAACGACATCGGCGCGCTCGGGGGTCTTTGCGGTCTCGGCAATCGCGCGCTCCGCCCGGCGCGCTTCGTCAAGAAGCGTCGTCCACGCGGGTACGTCGTTGTCCCACTCGATCAGCGTCGGCGTCGCCCCAAGCCGGCGGATCGTCGTGGAATAAAGGGACCACACGGGGTCGCGAACCGGCGAATTGTGGGCGTCGATGAGCAGCGGCAGGCCCGCATCGTCGCTGTCGTCGGCGCAGCCCGCGAGATGAATTTCGCCGACCGCTGCAAGCGGAAAATCAGCGAGATAAAGCTCAGGATCGAAGCCGTGATTGACGGCGCTGACGAACACGTTGCTGACGTCGAGCAGAAGGCCGCAGCCGGTGCGGCGCGCGATCTCGCGCAGGAAATCCGTCTCCGCCCACGTGCTTTCGGCGAACACCACATAGGTGGACGGGATTTTCGAGCAGCATGGTTCGCCCGAGCGCGTTCTGCACTTCGTCGATATGCTCGGAGACGCGGGCCAAGGTTTCGTCGGTGTAGGGCAGGGGCAGGAGGTCGTTGAGGAACGCGCCCTCGTGCGTCGACCACGCCAGGTGCTCGGAAACGAGAGTCGGCTCGAAGCGCTTGGCGACCGCCGCGAGCCGCTGAAGATGGGCGCGGTCGAGCGGCCCGGGCGAGCCGATCGACAGGCCGACGCCATGCAGCGACAGCGGATAGCGTTCCCGGATCGCGTCGAGGCGGCGATGCGGCGCGCCGCCGCCGCCCATGTAGTTTTCCGCGTGAACTTCGAAAAATCCAAGCTCGGGACGGGTGTCGACGATCGCCTCGAAATGCTCGGGCTTGAACCCGACGCCGACGCTTTGCGCGCCAAGCGCCTTCGAAGAACGATGATCCGCGACGGTCATGGGTTGCTCCAAGGCCACGTTTCGCGATGGGACGGCATTGGCGACTTCGCTCACGCGCCGGGGCATGTTACATCGGCGTCAATCCGTGCTTCGAGCAAAATATTTCCCCGGATCTGTAACGGCCGACGAAACGAAACGAAGCCCGTATGAACCCCCAGCCCATCAAGGGTCCGTTGGACGATCCTTGGTCGCAGATGATGACCGCCTCGATCGCGGGCGACGAGGGCTCATACCGGCGGCTCTTGGAGGACATCGGTCGGTCGGTGCGGCCGATGGCGCGCGGCGCTTTTGCGCGTGCCGGGGTCGGAGACGCGGACGTCGAGGATGCAGTGCAAGAGACCCTGTTGGCGATCCACCTCAAGCGCCACACCTGGGACCCCGGGCAGCCGCTCGCGCCCTGGGTGTATGCGATCGCGCGCCACAAGGTCGTCGATGCCTTGCGCCGTCGCGGTCGGCGAAAGGTTGAGCCGCTCGAGAATTTCGAAGAATTCCTGGCCGCGCCGGAGGCCGAGGATCCGCATGCGCTGAGTGATGCGCGCAAGCTCCTGGAGACGCTTGCGCCGCGCCAGCGCGACATTGTGACCTCGATCTCCCTCGACGGCCAATCGATCGCGGCGACGGCGAAGCGCCTGTCGATGTCCGAGGTCGCGGTCAGGGTGGCGCTCCATCGGGCGCTCAAGTCGCTCGGCGCGGCCTGGCGGAGGTCGGTCGAGTGAAAACCTCCGAACTCATCGCCGCGCTGGCCGCCGATCCCGTTCCGGAGCCGATCCGGCTTGGCCGGCGTGTCGCGGCCGCGCTCGCCATCGGCTTTCTCGGCAGCCTCGCGATCTATGTCCTGATGCTTGGGACCAAGGCCGGATATGGCGGCGGCGTCAGAGACGATGCGCTTCTGGATGAAGTGCGTCGACTCGGTCGCCTTCGCCCTGCCGACGCTTCTGCTGACGCTGCGGCTCGCGCGTCCTGACGCCAAGCCGAGGGCGCTCGCGCTCTGGCTGCTTGCGCCCCTTCTTTTGCTCGCCGCGGGCGTGATCGTGGAATTGGCGATCGTGCCGCAAAGCGCGTGGATGCCCCGGCTCATGGGCGCGAACGCGATGCATTGCACGGTCACGATCCCGATGCTGGCGGCTCCCGTCCTCGTGGCGCTCTTTGTCGCGCTGCGCGCCGGCGCGCCGCTCCACCCGAGCCTGACCGGCGCGATGGCCGGGGCGGCCGCGGCAGGCGTCGGGGCCCTGGTCTATGCGTCGTCCTGCCCCGACGATTTGCCGCTGTTCGTGGCGACCTGGTATCCGCTGGCCACGCTCATCTGCATGGGCGTTGGCGCGTTGGCCGGCCGTCGCTTTCTCGCCTGGTAGACGACCGCCGAGCAGCTACTTCTTGATCAACGGGTCGAGGATCGCCTTCAGCTGGTCGATGGTGAGCTCTCCGCCATAGACCTTGCCGTCGATGATGAAGGTTGGCGTGCCGGTCATCTTGATCTCGTCGGTCGCCCGCTTGCCGACGGCCACCATGGCGTCGGCCTTCGACTGGTCCTTGAGGCACGCCATCGCCTGATCGTGGGTGAGGCCGGCCGGGCGCATGGCGGCGATCAACGGCTCGAGCGGCTTGTCGACGAATGCCCACTTGTCCTGCTGACTGAACAGAAGCTCGACGGCGGCGAAAGCCTTGTCGTCGCCGACGCAGCGCGCAAGCAAGAAAGCCGCAACGTCGAGCGAGTTGCGCGAAAATTCACGAAAGATGAATCGGACCTTGCCGGTGTCGATGTAGTCCTTCTTCAGCTCGGGAAAGATCTCGCGGCTGAAGGTGGCGCAATGGGGGCAGGTCAGCGAGCCATATTCGACGACCGGAATCCCGGAAGCGTCGCCCACCGTCAGTTCGGGCAGCGTACCGGGCTTGAGGACGGTCGCCATGTCGATCGTCCGATCGGGCTCGGGCGCGGCCCCAGCGGCAAGAGCAGCATTCGCGGCGAGCGCCGCAGTGGAGACGATAGCGGCGAAGGCGAGCCGGCGAAGTGAGGCGAGGGGCAAAGAAAGCTCCTGAAGTGAGGCGACGGTCGAACGGCGGACAAATGCGCACAAAGGCCTGCGAGCGGCAAGTCCGCGGTCGACGGGGCCCGAGGCAGACTACGTCGCTCCGAGCGCTGCCGGCTCACAAGCGCGTTATCGGCCCGGTCGGCAACCTTGGCCCACTCAGGCGCGCATGTTAGGCCCTCGCGCGAAATTCGACAATCGAACGACGAGGGCGCGATGGAATACCGGCAACTTGGCAATTCGGGCCTCAAGGTCTCGGTGCTGACGATGGGCACGATGACCTTCGGCGGCAAAGGAAATTTCGCCAAGGTCGGCAATCTCCAACTCGACGAGGTGCGCAAGCTGATCGACATCGTCGCCGATTCCGGCGTCAATCTGATCGATACCGCCAATGTCTATTCCGGCGGCGGCTCGGAAGAGCTGATCGGCGAGGCGATGGGGCCCAAGCGCAAGCCCGGCATGCTGATCGCGACCAAGGCGCGCTATCCGATGGGGGAGGGACCGAACGATCGCGGGCTCTCACGTTGGCACCTTATCCGCGAATGCGAAGCGAGCCTCAAGCGGCTGCGCACCGATGTCATCGACCTCTATCAGGTGCATCAGTGGGACGGCCTGACGCCGCTCGAGGAGACGATGGAGGCGCTCGACAGTCTCGTGCGCTCAGGCAAGGTGCGCTATGTCGGCTGTTCGAACTGGTCGGGCTGGCACATGATGAAGGCAATGGAGGTCGCGCGCCGCGACGGCCGCATCCCCTTCGTGTCGGAGCAGATTCACTACACGCTGCAGGCGCGCGAAGCCGAATACGAACTCCTTCCCATCGCGCTCGATCAGAAGCTCGCCGTCCTCGTTTGGAGCCCGATCGCCGGAGGATTGCTGTCCGGCAAGCATCGCCGCAACAAGGCGGCGCCGGAAGGAAGCCGTCAGGTCGCAGGCTGGAAAGAGCCGCCGGTTCGCGACGAAAACGCGCTGTGGGACATCGTCGACGAACTGGTGGCGATCGCCGAGACGCATCGCGTCTCAGGGGCGCAGATCGCGTTAGCATGGTTGCTCGGTCGTCCGGGGGTGACGTCGCTGATCATTGGCGGACGCACGGAAGAACAGTTCCGTGACAATCTCGCTTGCGTCAATGTGAAGCTCTCAGACGACGAGCGTGCGCGCCTCGACAAGGTGAGCCAGCCGCCGCTTCATCTACCCCTACTGGCATCAGTCCTGGACGGCGAAGGACCGCCTTGGGCACGCAGACCTCGCGCTGCACGCGCCCTTCATGAAAGGGTGAGCGCCCGGAACGCACGTTCCGAAGCCAACTGGCCTGCCGCCTCCGATTAAGACTGTATGGAACGGCCGCGCGGCTCTTCGCGGCTGGCGCCTCAAGCGTAAATCACGCATACGGTCGTTAACCTATTGGCGCGAGGCAGGAACAGATGGCAATCAAAGAATACAAGCCGGGCACGACGTTTCCAGGCCGCATGGGCCGCACGATCGGAGAGTCCGAACCCGCATGGCCGTCGCCGCTTCGCGCCAAAGAGGGGGCGCCAAACGTGCTCTTCATCGTCATCGACGACACCGGCTTCGGCCAGCTCGGATGCTACGGCTCGCCGATCAGCACGCCGAACATCGACAAGCTCGCGAAGAACGGGCTTCTGTTCAACAACATGCATACGACGGCGCTCTGTTCGCCATCGCGCTCATGCATGCTGACCGGACGCAATCATCATTCGAACGCCATGTCCTGCATCACCGAGGGATCGACCGGCTATCCCGGCGGCAATGGCGCGATCCCGTTCGAGAACGGCTTTCTGTCCGAGATGCTTCTGCAGCAGGGCTACGCGACCTATTGCCTCGGCAAATGGCACCTGACGCCGTCCGAACAGATCAGCGCTGCCGGCCCTTACGACCGCTGGCCGCTCGGGCGCGGGTTCGAGCGCTACTACGGCTTTCTCGGCGGCGACACCCATCAATATTATCCCGACCTCGTCTACGACAACCATCAGGTCGAGCCGCCGAAGACCCCTGAAGAGGGCTATCACCTGACCGCCGATCTTGCCGACAAGGCGATCGGCTTCATCGCCGATCTTGAAGCAGGTCGCTCCCGACAAGCCGTTCTTCCTCTATTTCGCGCCGGGCGCGAACCATGCGCCCCATCACGTCGGCAAGGAATGGTCGGACAAATACAAGGGCAAGTTCGACGAGGGCTGGGACGTCTATCGCGAGAAGATGTTCGCGCGGCAGAAAGAGCTCGGTATCATGCCCAAGGACGCCAAGCTCTCGCGCCACGACCCTGACGTTCAGGAATGGGCCAAGCTGCCCGCGGACGAGCGCAAACTTTATGCGCGCATGATGGAAGTGTTCGCGGGCTTCTGCGAGCACATGGATCATCACGTCGGCCGGGTGATCGATTTCCTCGAAAAGATGGGCGAACTCGACAATACGCTGATCATGTTCATCTCCGACAACGGCGCGAGCTCCGAAGGCGGACCGAACGGGTCGGTCAACGAGAACAAGTTCTTCAACAACGTGCCGGACGATTTGAAGCAGAATCTGGCGGCGATCGACGAACTCGGCGGCCCGAAATACTTCAATCACTATGCATGGGGATGGACGCACGCGGGCAACACGCCGTTCAAGCGATGGAAGCGCGAAACCTATCGGGGCGGGACCGCCGATCCGTTCATCGTTCACTGGCCGAAGGGCATCAAGAATACGGGCAAGGTCTGTCCGCAATTCGCTCACGCCATCGACATGGTTCCAACCGTGCTCGAGGCGTTCGGCGTCGAAGCGCCGACGCATATTCGCGGGGTCACCCAGTCGCCGCTCGAAGGCGTCAGCTTCGCCCATGTCTTCCAGGACTTGAAGGCGGAGAGCCGGCACAAGACGCAATATTTCGAGATGTTTGCGCACCGCTCGCTCTATCATGACGGCTGGCGCGCGGTGTGTCCGTTCCCTGGAACTTCGTTCAAGGAAGGCCCCGCCTTCGGTTCACTCACGCTGACCGAAGACATGCTGCGCGAGCTCGACGCCAAGAACTGGGAGCTTTACGACCTTTCCAAAGACCCGACCGAGACGACCGATCTCGCCGCGTCAAACCGGCCGAAGCTGATCGAGATGATCGCGCTCTGGTACACGGAGGCGGGCAAGTACAATGTCTTCCCGCTCGACAGTCGCGGCACGATGCGTTTTGCCGACGAGCGTCCAGAATTGACCAAGGCGCGCAAGACCTACGTCTACTATCCGGGCACCCAGATGATCCCGGAGAATGTCGCGGCGAAGCTTTTGAACAAGTCGCACAGTCTCACCGCGGAGGTGGAGATTCCCAAGGGCGGGGCCGAGGGCGTGCTGATCTGCCACGGCGGCAATGTCGGCGGCTACACTTTGTTCGTGAAGGACAAGAAGCTCCACTACGTCCACAATTATGTCGGCGCGGAGGAATTCCACGTCGTGTCGAATGCGGACGTGCCGCGAAGGCAAAGTTTCGCTGACTTACGAGTTCGAGAAGACCGGCGAGCCCGACTTCAAGACTGGCAAGGGCGCCGCAGGCAAGGCGCAGCTCTATATCAACAAGAAGCTCGTCGGCGAGACGACGCTGCCCTACACCGTGCCGCTCGCGCTAGGGATCGGCAGCGGCGTCTTCATCGGCCGCAATTCCGGCTCGCCGGTCAGCCAACTCTATGGGCCGCCGTTCGAGTTTACGGGCACGATCCATCAGGTGACGGTGGACGTTTCCGGCAAGCTGATCGAGGACAGCGAGGAGCAAAAGCACGCGGTCGCGAAGATGGCGATGGCGCGGCAGTAGGAAGAGCAAACCGCGATGGCCGACACGCCGTTCCCGCCGCTCAAGCGCGAACCTCTGCTCGAGGAGGAGCTGCCCGCGGCGAATCCGACCGTGCGCCTGATCAAAGGCGCACGGATCAAATTCGCGCCGGGCCAGCCGACCGGATTGCATCGTCATCCGATCTCGACTGTGGGCGTGGTGACGGCGGGAAGCTTTCATCTTCAGCTCGAAGGCAAGCCGGTTCAGCTTCTCAAAACCGGCGACAGCTTCTTCGAGCCGGCCGGTCACACGATTCTCAAGTTCGACAATGCGTCGACGAGCGAGCCCGCCGAGATCGTCTGCTTCTATCTCGCCGACACGACGGAGCGCCCGCCGATCGAGATGCTCGCTGGCGGCATGGACAGCCAGCTGGGCAAAAAGTAGCTCCGGGCACATTCCGACGAAAGGTTGACGCCAAACCCTGCAGCGATTTGCGCCACAGCCCCACCTCGTCCTGAGGGCCGCGCGAAACGCGGCGTCTCGAAGGACGCTCCAGGTGGCGCGGGACCGTTTGCGCTAGCTGGAGCATTCTTCGAGGCCCGCTAAAGCGGGCGCCTCAGAATGAGGGAGAAGTCGAGAGCTACCGGCTCGACTGGATGTGGTTGCGCAGCACCGGATAGATTTGCGCGTCCCAGCGTCTGCCGTTGAAGACGCCGTAATGGCCGACGCCCGCCTGCAGATGATGGGTCTTCATATAGGGCTTTAGGCCCGAACACAGGTCTTGCGCGGCGAGCGTCTGGCCGACGGCGCAGATGTCGTCCTTCTCGCCCTCAACCGTCAGAAGAAATGTTTTCTTGATCGCGCTGAGGTCGATCGGCTCGCCCTTGTGCTGCATTTTCCCGAGCGGCAGCAGATAGCGCTGGAACACCTGATCGACGGTTTCGAGATAGAAGTCCGCGCTCATGTCCATGATCGCGAAATATTCCTTGTAGAAGTCGCGGATCGCATCCGCCTTCTCGATGTCGCCAGCGACGCGATGGTGGAAGAGGTCGATGAAGGATTTCGAGTGCCGCTCGGCGTTCATGCTCATGAAAGCGCAAAGCTGAAGAAACCCTGGATAGACGCGCCGGCCGCGACCCTCGAACTTGGCCGGCACGGTTCCGATCATGTTGGAGCGGAACCATTCGATCGGCTTTTCCTGCGCGAGCTCGTTGACTTTGGTCGGCGACACGCGCGCGTCGATCGGGCCCGGCCATCAAGGTGAGGCTCGCCGGCTGGAGCCCGTTGCGGTCGCGCGCCATGACCGCAGTCGCCGCAAGCGCCGAGACCGTCGGCTGACACACTGCGACGATGTGGCAGTCCTCGCCGATGAAGCGCACGAAGTCGATGATATGCTGGGTATAGTCCTCAAGCGAGAAGCGGCCGTCCTCGAGCTTGACGTTGCGCGGATTGATCCAGTCGGTGATGAACACCTGGTGGTCGCGCAAGAGCGTGCGGATCGTGCCGCGCAAAAGGGTGGCGAAATGCCCCGACATGGGCGCGATCAGAAGGATCTTGGGATCGTCCTCGCCGCCTGCTTTCTGGAAGCGAAGCAACTGGCAGAACGGCGTCCACATGACCCCGCGCTCTTCGACCGGAACGGACGCGCCATCGATTTCGATGCTGTCGATCGCATAGTCGGGACGCGCATGCGTGAAGCCGGCGAGCGCGACCAGTTCGTAATAGGCGCTCATCCGCGCCCAAGGCGAAGCGGTCGGATGCGCCGACCAGGCGGAGAGGATCGCGTTGGCGTTTTGCGCCAGCAGACGCACGCGATCGCCGACGTCGGCCATCCCTTGGTATGCGTCGTACATCATGAAGGCGCCCGAACTCTGTCTGTTGAAGGTAGCAAACCGTATGCCATCGCGACTGGCACGCCCTTTGCTCATCCGCCAGCGAAGGATGCGGGCTCATCTCAATGTCGCAAACAACCCTGACCATCAGCAGCAGGAACTATTCGTCCTGGTCGCTCCGAGGCTGGTTGATGGCCAAGCTCGCGCGGATCGATTTCGAGGAAATCGTCGTCGCGCCCGACGACGCCGACGCCCGCGCCGAGATCCTGCTGCTGTCGCCGTCGATTCTCGTTCCTTGCCTCACCTATAATGGAATACGGGTCTGGGACACCCTCGCGATCGGCGAATTCCTGAACGAAATTGCGCCAAAAGCCGGACTTCTGCCTAAGGATCAGGCAGTTCGCGCCCATTGCCGCTCCGTTTGCGGCGAGATGCATTCCGGCTTCGTCGCGCTCAGGCAAGCGCTGCCGATGAACATCAAGGCGCAATTTCCCAGCTTCAAGATCTGGTCGAAGGCGCGCGCCGACATCGACCGGATCGTCATCATCTGGAGCGAATGCCTGCAGGCCTATGGCGGGCCGTTCCTGTTCGGCAAGATCACCATGGCCGACGCGATGTACGCGCCGGTGGTGAGCCGGTTTCGCACCTATGGGATCAAGCTCGACGGGGAACTGAAAAGCTACGCTGACCGCATCTGGGATCTGCCTGCGATGCAGGAGTGGCGCGGCGCCGCGATGGCCGAGCACGAGGAGATCGAGGAGCTCGAGGCCGAGTTTTAACGCCGGCGCCTCGCTTGCCGCGCCCGTCTCACCCGGCGGGTTGATCGGGCGAGCCAGTTTGCAGCCCGCGAATGACAACGATGGCGCGGTCGTCGAGGCGCGCCTAGGTAGCGGCGGCGCCCTCGTGCGCTTCTGACCGGAGCGAGTGTATCGGAACCGCGCGGTCGTCGGTGTTCACGGTTGAAAGTCCGCGCGGCGTTGCCATTCGATCAATCACCGCGAACATACTGATGACCGCCGTTGTGGTGTAAACAAATCCGATGAGATGAATGGAAAGATGGGGCGCTGCGAGGGAATGCGCTGCAGCCATCAGAGAGCGCCCCCCGGCGCTTGCGACCGAACCAAGCGCGAAAAACAGCAAGCTGTTGCGGCCCATGCCTTGAAAGGATTGACCCAATCGGCTGCCGACGATTCCCCTCATAGCGGCCGCCCAAGGTTGGACGGTCGCAACGGTTGACATCACGTAGGCCAGCGCCAGGAAATGCGCGAGCCGCACGAGGCCAAGGTCGTGTTTGTCGAGATCCAAATGGGCGAAAGCGTCGGCTCTGAGACCCATCGCTTTTATGGACAGGATCGCGGCGGCAAGAATGATGGCCAGAGCGAGGACGATCAAGTATCCCCTCGGTCTTGGCAGGCCGCGACGCCACTTCAAAGCGCAGATGACGCCGATCGAAAACAGAAGCTGCCAGGCGAAGGGATTGAAGTACCAGCTATCGCCGTCCCCTCCGACGCGACCGCGCCCCGCGATGTAGATTGCAATGGACGCGAGAAGCGCCAACGCACCGCTGCGTGACGCCAGAAAAATCACAACGGGCGCCCAAAGGACCAAAATGACGTAAAGCGCTAGGACGCCGGAGAAGTTGGGCGTGTACCCGAGCGCGGCGGCGCTGACGATCGCTGAGACCGGAGAATAAACAAACCGGGAAAGTCCCTGTCCCACTGCTATGTTTAGGTCGCCGACGGCTGCGGCGGCGGCAAGCGGGATCGCGATGCTGCAAGCGATCATCGCGATCTGCACGAGGTAGAGTTTACCGGCGCGGACCGCGCACCGCTGGACGAGACGCCCGAAGCCAGCCTTCTGAAGCATGGGCGCATAGGCGAGACTGACGGAAATGCCCGATAGGAAAACGAAAGCTTCTGCGGCGTCGGAGAAGCCGAAGTTCTGTGGCGTCAGGTAGTCGAGGCCGTTCCAGGGGACATGATCAATCAAGATGACGATCAACGCGACCCCGCGCCAAAAGTCGATCTCGGGAATACGCCTTCGCTTTATATCAGTCCCCGCCTGGGACCCTCTCACGGGCGCCACAATCCACCCCCTTGGAACAGTCAGCCTTTGGGTTCAGAACTAAATGAGGCCTTAGTGTGCGACAAGGAAAGATCGGTGTTCACTGCGAACATTCGCCCATGGGTAGGCCTTTATGCTCTTATCCCCGCGAATGCGCGCGGGGTCACGCCGGGCAGGCCGCCGACAACATGCGGCGACAAGACAATGCAGCGGTTCGCAAAGGGTCCGCAACAACTTGGCGGAGGGCCCGCAGCCGTCAGTCCTTGCCTTCGTACTTGAAGGACACCTTGAGTTTGGTGCGATAGGCCTCGACCTTGCCCTTTTCGATCACCAGATCCTGCTCGACGACCTCGGCCACGCGCAGGTCCCTAAGGCTCTTCGATGCGCGCTCGACGGCAGCTGCGGCAGCCTTCTCCCAGGACTCTGTGCTGGTGCCCACCAATTCGACCACTTTGTAAACGCTCTCGGCCATCGAATCCTCCCATTTCGTCCGTGTTCTGCCCGCGGCTCGATCGGGCAAGGCCGCCTCGAATGGCGCGGGCTTTTTCAGGCGCGCCCAGCTTGCGGCCTGAACGCCAGCCGGGTCAAGCCGGGCAGGCCGCAAGCGCCGAAAACATGCGGGTGATGAGGCGCCCGATTTCAGGCGCCAACCGCTCAGGCTCGAGACCCTGAAAGGGTAAAGCGCGGTCGACCCATAGCGTCGCGAAGCCATGCACGGCCGACCAGGCGAGAAGCACGAGGCCGGTCGCGGCGCCCTTCGGCGCTTGGCCGGCGTTCTGGCAGGCGACGACCGCGTCGCCCAAGATGTGAAAGGCGCGCAACCCGGCCTCGGTTGGGCCGGAGGATGTCGAGTCGCCATGAAACATCACGCGGAAATAGCCGAGCGACGAGACGGCGAAGGTCACATAGGCGAGCCCGAGCGCCTCGAGACGAGCGCTGGCGTCATCCGGCGCCGCGTCGCGCGCCGCGATCAACTGAGCCGCGAGCCGCGTAAAGCCTTCCTCGGCGATCTGAGCCAGCAAGTCGCTGCGGTTGGGAAAGTGATGATAGGGAGCGCCTGGACTGACGCCCGCTCGCGCAGCCAGCTCACGCAGGCTCAACGCGTCGATGCCGTGTTGGGCGATCGTTTTGACGGCCGTCTCGATCAGCGCCTGACGCAGGCGCCCGTGATGGTAGTCGGCTTTCCTTTTGGCTCGCATGGGGACTGCTCAGCGGGCGTACGCGTACGGGCCGCCTCGGCTCAGCGCCCTTTGATAAGCAGGCCGCGCGTGAATGCGGGCAAGAAAGCTCATGAGGCTCGGCCGCGACGCATTTAACCCCCCACGCGAGCTCGCGGCCTCAAGCGGAAAGCTCATCATGATGTCCGCAGCGGAGAACCCGTCCCCCGCGAACCATTGCTTATTGTCCATCTCCTTCTCCAAATAGTCGAGATGCAGCTTTATCTGGCCGTCGACGTATCGGCGCGCCGCCCAGCCGAACAGGCCAAGCCTGTTGACGACGAACTTCAACAGCAGGGGAGGCATGAGCGAGCCTTCGGCGTAGTGCAGCCAATAGCGATAGCGCCAATAGGATTCGCCGTCCTGCGCCCGCGCTAATGCCTTGCCGTATCGATCGACGAGATAGTCGACGATGGCGCCGGTTTCAGCGAGACGCAGCGAACCATCCTCAATGATCGGCGCTTTTCCTAGCGGATGGATGCGCCGCAAGCTTGCAGGAGCAAGCATCGTCTTCGCGTCCCGTTGGTAACGAATGACCTCGTAGTCGAGACCGATCTCTTCGAGAAGCCACAGGACGCGCTGCGAGCGCGAATTGTTGAGGTGATGGACTTTGATCAAGGGCATGAATTCCGGGCGTCATGATCGCGGCGACCGCCGGTCATAGCACGCCGGACGGATCGGCCCGCGCGATCTTGAGCCCGAGGGCTGTGAGAATCACGCAGCCGAACGTCACGCTGAGGCCGATGACAAGCGGAAGATGCAGGATGTCGATCGTCGCGCCGAACCCGCTGATCGCCGCTGCGGCGCCGATGGCGATCCCGATAGTGGACACGAGTCGCGGCAGCAGCGGGTCGCTGCGGCCGATGTCCGCGCATAGGACAGCGATGAAGCCCAAGCCATAAGGCACGTTGCCGGCGGCGAACAAGAAGTCGAACCAAGACTTGATCGCAACGAACAGGGCGGAATCGGCGGCGTGCGCCAGCGGCCAGAAGAGCGCCGCCGTCATCGAATCGAACACCATGGCGAGCGCCACGCTGACCGCCATCAACGCCCACCCGATCGTGTCGAGATCGCCCGCGCGCCGGTGTCTTGAAGCCAAGGCGATGCAGGCCGCCAGCAACAGGCAATCGCCGAGGAAGGCGAAACCTCCGGCGAGGGCCAAAGCTTGCGGCCCGAGCCTGAGCGCGTCGGCCAAAGCCTGCGTGCGCTCGGCCGGCAGCGCTGGCAGCCCCAGCTCCGGCGTCAAACGAGCGTAGAAGAGCGTGCCGACAAACAGCGCCACCGAGCCGAAAGCCAAGAGCGTACCGGAGAGAACATCGCCCGGTGCACGCGCGCTTCGCGCCGTCTCTGCTGCAATCGCCGCCATGACGCTTCTCCTTTGTCTGGCTTAATCTAAACAATGATTAGATCAAGCCTCGAGGCAAGTCAAACACGAGCTAATCTCCGATCAGATTGAACCTGTCTTTCAAACGGTCAGATTCGACGAGCGTGTCATTCCCGCGCGAGCGGGAATCCGGGGCCCGTCGCAGGCCCACTGGATGCCCGGTTTTCGCGGGCATGACGGGTACGGCTTTGCCATTGACTTCCTGCTCATTGAGCAGCGTCGTAGTGAGCCGACGCAAGGCCAAACGACTCATCGAAGCTCTCGGCCACGTTGGCTACACTATCTGGATCTGAGAGATCGAAGGATCTCGCCAGCGCGCCGGCCCGCGCCGGTTTGTCGATGAGCTTGAAGTGCGATCATGACTGACGAACTCAGGAATGCGACCTTGACGACCGATCGCTTCTCCCCAGAAGGACCACTCGATCGCGCGGGGCGTTCGAAGCGAGCCCAGGTTCGAAACGCAGAGCTTCTGGCCGCTGCTCTCGCCATGATCGCGGGTTTCATCGACGCTTATGGCATGATCACCTATGGCGTCTTCGTGTCGTTCATGAGCGGCAACACCACCCAAGCCGGCTATCAGACGGCGGAGGGCGCGTTCGGCGCCGCTTCGCTGTCGGCGCTGGCGATCCTGTTCTTCGTCGTCGGATCGTTTGCGGCGACCTTGCTCGCGCAAGTCACGGAACGGCACGCACGGCGCCTAGTCTATGGCGTGGTCGCAGTTGCGCTGGCCGCGATTGTCAGCTTGACCGAGTTCGAGGCGCTGCCCGCCAGCGCCGCCATTGGGTCGATAAGTTTCGCGATGGGGATCATGAACAACGCGCTCTCCCGCGTCGGCGCGCAGGCGGTTAGCGTCGCGTTCGTGACTGGCGCGCTAAGCCGCCTTGGTGTCAATCTCGCGCTCGCGCTGAGGCGCGCTCCGCTTCTGGACTCGGAGGGGCCATGGGACACCCATCTGCGGCGGGCGGTTCTGCTTGGCCGCCTCTGGCTCGCGTTTCTGGTTGGCGCGATGGTGTCGGGCGCGGCCACGCCGCGGTATGGCGCGTCGGCGCTTCTAGCGCCTGCCCTGATCCTTGCCGTCCTGGCGGCGTTCGCTCGTCCGGAGCGCGGCGCCGCTGGCTGAGCGGCTACTCCGCCGCCACCGCGGTCACGGGCACATAGTTCAAGACCGGCCCGAGCCAGCGCTCCACTTCAGCGACGTCCATGCCCTTCCGCGCCGCATAATCTTCGACCTGGTCGCGCTCGACTTTGGCGACGCCGAAATAATGCGAATCGGGATGAGCGATATAGACGCCGCTCACCGACGAGGCCGGCCACATCGCGTAGCTCTCGGTGAGCTCGACGCCCGTCGCGCGCTCTGCGTCGAGCAGCCGGAACAGGGTCGCCTTTTCGGTGTGGTCGGGCTGCGCGGGATAGCCGGGCGCCGGGCGAATGCCCTTGTAGGGTTCGGTGATCAGTTCGTCGGGCGTGAACGCTTCATCAGGGGCGTAACCCCAGAGCTCGCGGCGCACGCGTGCGTGCATCGCTTCGGCGAAGGCTTCGGCGAACCGGTCGGCGAGCGCCTTGACCATGATCGATGAATAATCATCGTTGGCGTGCTCGAAGCGGCGCGCAATGGTGTCATCGGCGAGGCCCGCGGTGACAACAAAGGCGCCGATATAATCGTGGGCGCCGCTTGAAGCGGGCGCGACGAAATCGGCGAGCGCGACGTTCGGGCGCCCATCGCGGCGGGAGAGCTGCTGGCGGAGCGTGAACATCGTCGCGATTGGCGCGGTGCGCGAATCGTCGGCGAACAGCTGGATGTCGTCGCCCACCTGCGCCGCCGGCCAGAAGCCGACCACCGCCTTCGGCGTGAACCATTGCTCGTCGATGATTTGCTTGAGCATCGCTTGCGCATCTTCGAACAAGGCGCGCGCCGCCGCTCCCTGAGCCGGGTCATCGAGGATGGCCGGATAACGGCCCTTCAGCTCCCAGGTCTGGAAGAATGGCGTCCAGTCGATATAGCGCGCGAGGTCGGCAAGATCGTTCCACTCATACGCACGCGGTCCGAAGAAGGTCGGTGTCGTGGGGCGATAAGCGCTCCAGTCGACTTTGAGCGCATTCGCGCGCGCCTTGGCGAGCGGCACGCGGACCTTGTCGGCTTCGCTGCGCTCATGCGCCTCCGCCACCTTGCGGTACTCGGCGCGCACCGCCTGGATTGTCGCGGCCCGGGTCTCCGGCGAGAGCAGCGACGCGACGACGCCGACCGCGCGGCTCGCGTCGTTGACGTGCACCGTCTGACAGCGGGAATAGCGCGGATGAATCTTGACCGCGGTATGCACGCGGCTCGTCGTCGCGCCGCCGATGAGGAGGGGAATGTCGAAGCCCTCGCGCTCCATCTCGGAGGCGACGTGAACCATCTCGTCGAGCGACGGTGTGATGAGGCCGGAAAGGCCGATCGCATGGGCCTTCTTCTCGCGCGCGACGGCGAGGATCTTCGATGCAGGCGTCATCACGCCAAGATCGATGATCTCGTAATTGTTGCAGGCGAGCACGACGCCGACGATGTTCTTGCCAATGTCGTGCACGTCGCCCTTGACGGTCGCGAGCACGATCGTGCCGGCGGTCTTGCGCTCGTCGCCGCCCGCGGCCTTTTCGGCTTCCATATAGGGCAGCAGGATCGCCACCGCCTGCTTCATCACGCGCGCGGACTTCACGACCTGCGGCAGGAACATTTTGCCGGCGCCGAACAGGTCGCCGACGACGTTCATGCCCGCCATCAGCGGGCCCTCGATGACATCGAGCGGGCGCTTGGCCTCAAGCCGCGCCTCCTCGGTGTCGGCTTCGATGAACTCGGTCATCCCGTTGACGAGCGCATGCGAGATGCGCTTCTCGACCGGCCACGTGCGCCATTCGAGATCCTGCGGCTTCGCCTCCATTCCGCCTTTGCCGCGGAACCGCTCGGCGATGGTGAGAAGGCGCTCGGTCGCGTCCGGGCGACGGTTGAGGACGACATCCTCGCACGCCTCGCGCAGCTCGGATTCGATCGTTTCGTAGACCGCGAGCTGGCCGGCGTTGACGATGCCCATGTCCATGCCGGCCTGGATGGTGTGGTAGAGGAACACCGCGTGCATCGCCTCGCGCACCGGCTCGTTGCCGCGGAACGAGAACGACAGGTTGGAGACGCCGCCGGAAATGTGCGCGTGGGGCAGGGTCTGGCGGATCTGCCGCGTCGCCTCGATGAAGGCGACGCCATAGCCGTTGTGCTCCTCGATGCCGGTCGCGACGGCGAAGATGTTCGGATCGAAGACAATGTCCTCGGGCGGAAAGTCCGCCTTTTCCGTCAGAAGCTTGTAGGCGCGCGTGCAGATGGAGACCTTGCGCTCGAGCGTGTCGGCCTGGCCCTGTTCGTCGAACGCCATCACCACCACCGCCGCGCCGTAGGCGCGCACGAGCCGAGCCTGGCGCAGGAATTCCTCCTCGCCTTCCTTCATCGAGATCGAGTTGACGATCGGCTTGCCCTGCACGCACTTGAGCCCGGCCTCGATCACCGAGAACTTCGACGAATCGACCATCACCGGCACGCGCGCGATATCGGGCTCGGAGGCGACGAGGTTGAGGAACTCGACCATCACCGCCTTCGAGTCGATGAGCCCCTCGTCCATATTGATGTCGATGACCTGCGCCCCGTTCGTCACCTGGTCGCGCGCGACGACGAGCGCGCCGGCATAGTCGCCGGCCGTGACGAGCTTGCGGAACTTGGCCGAGCCAGTGACGTTGGTGCGCTCGCCGATGTTGACGAACGGAATGTCGGAAGTGAGGGTGAACGGCTCCAGGCCCGAAAGGCGCATCAGCGGCGCGACTGTCGGCGCGGTCCGCGGCTTGAATTTGCCGACGGTTTCGGCGATGGCGCGGATGTGGTCCGGGGTCGAGCCGCAGCATCCGCCGACAATGTTGACGATGCCATCGGCGGCGAAGTCGCCGATCTGCTGCGCCATCGCTTCCGGGCTTTCGTCATATTGGCCGAAGGCGTTGGGCAGGCCGGCGTTCGGGTAGGCGCACACGAGCGTGTCCGCCGCGGCTGAGATCTCCGCCAGATGCTCGCGCATCGCGCTCGCTCCAAGCGCGCAATTGAGTCCGATCGAGAACGGGCGTGAATGGCGCACCGAATGCCAGAACGCCGTCGGCGTCTGGCCGGAAAGGGTGCGTCCCGAGCGATCGGTGATGGTGCCCGAGATCATCAGCGGCATCTGAAAGCCGCGCTCAGTGAAGGCCTCGAAGCAGGCGAAGATTGCGGCCTTGGCGTTCAGCGTATCGAAAATGGTTTCGATGAGCAGGATGTCCGCTCCGCCATCGATGAGCCCTCGGATCTGCTCGCCATAGGCGATGCGGAGCTCGTCGAAGCTGACCGCGCGGAAACCCGGATTGTTGACGTCCGGGGAAAGTGAGGCGGTTCGGTTCGTCGGCCCCAAGGCGCCGGCGACGAAGCGGCGCCGTCCGTCCGCCTTCTCCGCCTTGATCGCCGCCCGGTGCGCCAATCGCGCCCCGTCGCGATTGAGCTCGTAGACCTGATCCTCCATCCCATAGTCGGCCTGCGCGATCGAGGTCGATGAGAAGGTGTTGGTCTCGAGAATGTCCGCGCCCGCCAGCGCGTAAGCCAGATGGATGTCTTCGATCGCCTGCGGTTGGGTCAAGGTCAGAGAGGTCATTGTTGCCCTGCAAGAGCGCGGTCGCAGGAATGAAAGCGATCGCCGCGGAAGTTCGTCTCATCCAGGTTCAGGCACTGGATCTGGGTGCCCATCGCCCCGTCGATGAGCAGGATGCGCTGGCTCGCGGCGCTCTTCAGCGCCGTCAGCGCGTCCTCGCGGCGCGTGAAATCCGTGTCGGGGGCTGGATCGGAGGACCAATTCATTTGCCTACCGCTCAAGCCGTTACGCGCTGACATAATCATATAAACATGTCTTTATATGAAAGCAAGCGATGCTGTGCCGCATGCGGCCACCAAAAGCCTTTGCGACCGCCCGGCGATCTGCGAAAAGCATGGCGCCCTCTCGGTATGCGGCCAGTTAAAACGACCAACTGACCTGTACGAATGAGAGCGGCCGTCGGAGGACAACGTTCGAAACGGCGGACATTGTCTTCCCCGCAAGCAATTATGGACCGAGTCGCGCTCCGACCGGCAACGCGGGCTCCCGTTCAAGATCCAGGCAGGGTTTCAGTTATGAATGACAAGGTCGAGGGACCGAACACGCGCTTTTCGATCACCGATCAGGAGGCGCTGCAATTCCACTCGCGCGGGCGCCCCGGCAAGCTCGAGATCGTGCCGACCAAGCCGATGGCGACCCAGCGCGACCTCTCGCTCGCGTATTCGCCGGGCGTCGCCGTTCCGGTCCTGGCGATCGCCGCCGATCCCTCGACCGCCTACGACTACACGACGCGCGGCAACATGGTCGCGGTCATTTCCAACGGCACGGCGATCCTTGGCCTCGGCAACCTCGGCGCGCTCGCTTCCAAGCCGGTGATGGAAGGCAAGGCGGTCTTGTTCAAGCGCTTCGCCGACGTCGATTCGATCGACCTGGAAGTCGGGACCGAGGATCCGGACGAATTCGTGAACGCGGTCAAGTATCTTGGGCCGTCGTTCGGCGGGATCAATCTCGAAGACATCAAGGCGCCGGAGTGCTTCTACATCGAGGAGCGCCTGCGCGAGATGATGGACATTCCCGTCTTTCATGACGATCAGCACGGCACCGCGATCATCGCGGCCGCGGGCATGATCAACGCCATGCATCTGACCGGGCGCGACATTCAGAACACGCGGCTCGTCTGCAACGGCGCCGGCGCCGCCGGCATCGCCTGTCTCGACCTGATCAAGGCGATGGGCTTCGAGCCCGCCAACGTCATTCTGTGCGACACGAAAGGCGTCGTCTATCGCGGTCGTCAGGAGGGCATGAATCAGTGGAAGTCGGCGCATGCGATCGAGACGCCGCTGCAGAACGCTCGAAGACGCGCTCAAAGACGCGGATATTTTCTTCGGTCTCTCAGCCAAGGGCGCGCTGACGCCAGAGATGGTCCAAGAGCATGGCGCCCAATCCGATCATTTTCGCCATGGCGAATCCGGATCCCGAGATCACGCCGGAAGACGCGAAGAAGGCGCGCGACGACGTGATCATCGCCACCGGGCGCTCCGACTACCCCAACCAGGTCAATAACGTCCTCGGATTTCCCTATATTTTCCGCGGCGCGCTCGATGTGCGGGCCAAGACGATCAACATGGAAATGAAGATCGCCGCGGCGCATGCGCTCGCAGACCTCGCGCGCGAGGACGTTCCCGACGAGGTGGCCGCCGCCTATCGCGGCGCAAGGCCTCGCTTCGGCCGCGAGTACATCATTCCGGTTCCGTTCGATCCGCGCCTCATTCATGTCGTGCCGATTGCAGTGGCCAAGGCCGCAATGGCGTCCGCGGTGGCGCGGCGCCCGATCGTCGATCTCGACGCCTACAAGGCGCAATTGTCTGCGCGTCGCGACCCGATCGCAGGCGCAATGCAACTCATCATCGAGCGCGTCCGCCGCACGCCCAAACGCGTGGTGTTCGCGGAAGGTGAAGAAGAGCAGGTGATCCGCGCCGCTTATTCATTCGTCAATCAGGGTCTTGGCGAGGCGATTCTGGTTGGCCGGGAAGACCGCGTGCGCAGCGTCGCCAAGGCGGCGGGTCTCGATCTTTCGGACAAGGGGATCGAGATTCACAACGCTCGCCTCTCGCAGCGCAATTCGATTTACGCCCAATTCCTCTATGAGCGTCTGCAGCGGAAAGGCTACCTGTTCCGCGATTGCCAGCGCATGATCAACCAGGATCGCAATTACTTCGCCGCCGCCATGGTCGCGCGCGGAGACGCCGACGCGATCGTGACGGGCGTCACCCGCAACTTCTCGATCGCCTTGGAGGAAGTGCGGCGCGTGATTGACGACAAGCCGGGTCACCGGGTTGTCGGCGTCTCAATCATTCTGTCGCGAGGGCGCCCGATTTTGGTTGCTGATACCGCGATCTCCGAGACGCCGACCGCCCAGGATCTCGCCGAGATTGCGATCGAAGCGGCGGGCGTTGCGCGCCGGCTCGGTTACGAGCCGCGCGTGGCGATGCTTGCCTTCTCCAATTTCGGTCATCCGCCCGGCGAACGCGCGCTGCGGGTGCAGGAAGCGGTGCGGATTCTCGACGCCAAGCGGGTCGACTTCGAGTACGACGGCGAAATGGGCGCCGACGTCGCGCTCAACAAGGAGCTGATGGCCGCCTATCCGTTCTGCCGGCTGAAAGACACGGCGAACGTGCTCATCATGCCGGCCTTCCATTCCGCCGCCATCTCGACCCGCATGCTGCAGGAACTGGGCGGCGCGACCGTCATTGGACCGTTGATCGTGGGGCTCGAGAAGCCGGTGCAGATCGTCTCGCTCGGCGCGAAGGATTCCGACATTGTGAACATGGCCGCCATGGCCAGCTTCAATATTGGCGGGTGACGAGCGTCCACGCTCCAAGCTTCATTCAAGTCCGACTGTCGTCGTCTCGACCCGCAAAAACGCCTTCTGATAGGCCCACTCGCCAAGGTTCGAGACCTGGCCGGCGAGTCGCGCGCTCTCGCGCCCCAGTTTCCCAACAACCGATGAACGGCCCGCCGCGGCTCTGGCGTCAGTCTTGGTCATCGCGGTCGCGAAGCGTTTGCCGTCCTTGAGGAGATGATCCTGAATCGCGATGGCCGGAACGAGCTGATAAATGCTGAGACCCAAGCGCCGCGGACTGTTCGGGAAGACCGCGTAATCGGCGGGCTGGCTCGCGCTCTCCGTCAGCTCAAGGTAGCGCGTAGCGCCGTCGCGGCTGAGGATATAGGCCGCTGCGCTTTCGTGACGCGAATAGAGCCTGAGCGATTTCGCGGTCCGCCGCTCGCGCTCAGCCTCTCGCCGAGCCTGACCTTCTGAAAATAGGTGTCCAGCTTCACCGCGTGGGCGTCCTTCGGCGGCCATTTCGCCTCGCTAAGCAGCGCGGCGAAGCCCGGCTGGACATGCACGTCGTCCTCCAGGAAGCACGCAAGGCTGTCTGCGCTTGCCAGGAATTTCCGCCAGGCGGTCCGATGACTTTCCAGGCAGGCCAGTTCGAAGCGGGTAAGCCCTTTCGTCGTCGGCGGGCGCGTCGCCCCGTCGACAGCGGAAACGCGCTCGAAGGCGACGCCATCCAACTGCTTGCGCATATGCGCAAGGCGTTCGGGGTGACGATCGAGGTTGATCAGGTAGATCTTCATCGCGCTTTCGCTCAGCGCTTTCACTCCGGCTCGTTCAGCGTTGGGCGCGCTCTAACTCGTCGGGCGCGCAGCGCTCAGACCTTCATCTGCGCGCCAAGCTCCACGACGCGATCGGAGGGCAAATTGAAGAAGTCCGGGGCGCTTGCCGCCTGTTTCGTCATGGCGATGAACAGCTTGTCCTGCCACTGGGGCATGCCCGAGTTGGGCGCCGTTTTCAGCGTGCGTCGCCCCAGGAAGAACGACGTCGTCATGATGTCGAACTTAAGTCCGGCCTTCCGCATCGACGCCAACGCTCGTGGGATGTGCGGTTGCTCCATATAGCCGAAATGAAGCGTGACCAACATGAAATCGGATGACAGACTCTTCATTTCGTATCGATTGGCGGCGGGCACGCGCGGCGTCGTCTCGTTGCGCACGTTCAAAAGGACGACGCGCTCGTGCAGCACTTTGTTGTGCTTGAGATTGTGCATCAGCGACGACGGGGCCGAGGTCGGATCGTTGGTGAGGAAAACCGATGTTCCCTGGACCCGGACCGGCTTCGACCTCTCGAGCATCTTGATCAAGTCCAGCATCGGGATCGAGTCCCGATGCGTCCGAGCGAGCAAGATGACGCTGCCGCGCGACCAGGTCCACATCAGCACGAACATCGCCATGCCGAGCATGAGAGGCACCCAGCCGCCGTCCACGACCTTGTAGAGGTTGGCGATGAAAAAGCCGACGTCGACGCACAGAAATGCGCCTATGAGCGCCAGCGCCGCCCAGAGCGGCCATCGCCACAGCTTCCAGACGACAAAGAAGGCAAGCGAGGTCGTCGCCACCATCGTGCCGGAGACCGCGATGCCATAGGCGTTGGCCAACGCGTCCGACGAACGGAACAGCAGCACCAGCCCCAGGACTCCGAACAGCAGCACGCGGGTGACGCGGGGGATGAAAATCTGCCCTTCCTGAGTGGAGGAGGTGTGGACAATTTCGAGCCGAGGCAGCAATCCGAGCTGGATCGCCTGGCTGGCCAACGAATAGGCGCCCGTGATGACAGCTTGGCTCGCGATCACGGTGGCGGCGGTCGACAGAACAACGAGCGGCACCAAGCGCCCAACTCGGCGCCATCAAATAAAACGGGTTCTCGACCGCCTTCGGGTCACTGAGAATAAGGGCGCCTTGGCCGAGATAATTGCAGATGAGCGCCGGCAGAACGATGCACAGCCAGGCCACCTGGATCGGCCTTCGCCCGAAATGGCCCATATCGGCGTAGAGCGCTTCGGCGCCCGTCACCGCCAGAAACACGCTGCCGAGGACGATGAATCCGATTGTCCCGCGAGCGTGGATGAACTCCACGCCCGGAATTGGGCTCAAAGCCTCCAAGATCCTCCAGTCGGAGGCGATATGCACGATTCCGAGCACAGCGTTGACGGCGAAAAAAGCCACCATGATCGGGCTGAAGAAGGCCGCAACTCGGGCCGTGCCACGACTCTGGGCGGCGAACAGCACAACGAGGATGACGATGGTCGCGGGTAAGATGTAGGGCGTGAGATTGGCGTCGACTTGTTTCAGTCCTTCGAGCGCCGACAGCACCGAAATCGCCGGTGTGATCATGGCGTCGCCCGAGAATAGGGCGGACCCGGCGACACCAAGCAGAAACACGACCGCCGCCTTTTGTCCAAGGGCGCGCTGCGCCAGCGCCATCAGCGAGAGGATGCCGCCTTCGCCCTTGTTGTCGGCCAGCATCAGGAACAGCACATATTTCGCTGTGACGACAATGAGCAGCGCCCAGATGATGAGCGACACGACGCCGATAACTTCAGGGGGACCGAGCGGGCCTTTGAACTGACCCAGCGCCGTCTGCAGCGAATAAAGGGGGCTCGTGCCGATGTCGCCGAAGACGACGCCGATCGAGCCGAGCGTGAGAACCCAGAAACGCCCGGACGAATGCGTCAGGTCCCCCTCGGCGCCATAAATTGGCGGCGGGGCGGCGTCGTTCGAAACGGGGTGAGACATGCGTAAAGGAAACCTCGGGGTCGCCGGCTTTCGGCAGCCCTGAAAACGGCGGGTGTCTATACCCTCTCATCCCAGGAACGGGAAGTGCGGGAATATCCGCGGCCTATTAACTCCCGGCGGCCTTCTTTTGTGTCGAGCGCCCGTGACGGCGTGCTTGCGCCTCAAGAGGCCGCCCGTCTGGCGTGTTCGACAACCAATTTCGCCACGATTTCTGGCCTCTCGACGTTTGGCAAATGACCCGCGCCTTCAATGATTTCAAAACGCGAGCCGGGGATGAGCGCGGCCGTTTCCTTAACCAAAGCGACGGGCGTGGAGCCGTCCTGGTCGCCGACCAGGCATAGGGTCGGCGCCTCGATCCGTCCGGCATAGGGTCGGAGGTCGGCGCGCTTCAAGGCGCCGCAGGCGGCGAGATAGCCTTGGCGCGGCGTTCGCGTGAGCATGGCGCGCATGCCGGCAAGCTCGGCGGATCGCCGGGATCGGAAATCGGCGGTGAACCACCGCTCGAGGACGGAATCGGCGAGGATTCGATGCCGCCGCGCTCGACCTGGGCGATTCGCTGGTCCCAAACCTCATCCGTTCCGATTTTCGCGGCGGTGTCGCAGAGCACGAGCGCCGCGACGCGATCGGGGTGGTGACGATAGAACTCCTGAGCGATGAGGCCGCCGATGGACAACCCGACAATCGTCGCGCGTCCGACGCCGACGCGATCCAGAAGCGCCGCGAGGTCGCGCGCATAGTCGGCCATGTCGTTCTGATCGGGTCCGGATTCGGAAAGCCCGTGGCCGCGCTTGTCATAAGTGATGATACGGAAGTCGGGCGCGAGGATCTCGGCGACCTCATTCCAGATGCGGAAGTCGGTCCCGAGCGAATTGATGAAGACGAGCGGCGGCCCGTCGCGCCGGCCTTGGTCGCGATAATGGATGACGAGGCCGTTGGCCTTTACGAATCTCATGGTGCAGGTTTCTCGGGCGGACCGCGGCGCGCGTTGCGGAAGAAGGTCCACCAATACCAGATGAGGGCGAGCGGCGCGCCGAAATCCACGATGGCGTCGAGACCCGGGATCGGGGTCGCTGGAATGACCAGCATCCCGGCCGCCGCCGTGGCGCCGACGCGATAGCTGAGCGCGACCAGGATCCGCTTGAGCGGATTGTCGTTCGGCATGCGCGAGATGATCACCAGAAGCGCCGCGAGCACCACGCTCATCGCGACGACGAAGATGAGCAGGTCGCGCAGGATCTGTTCGAACGCGGACAACGCCTCCATTGGCCCTCCGTGCGCCGCGGCTGCGAAAGCGGGCCGCCCTCCTTCATGTCAAACGGGCCTAGACTGCGGCGTCGACGTCAGGGTGTGCAATTCTGCGCGCGACGCAAGCTTTTCAATCGCTTAGGCTCATTTTTCTGCAACTGCGTTCCGCTCGACTGTTGGGCAAGTGTTCGAAAACAAGATCAAATCAATTTTGTGAAATAGTGAATTGTCTGCTGCTGTTGACGCCGGCCGCTCGCGCCATGCGAGAGCGCCGATGCGCCATTCATGATAGCATCGCCGAATCCCGAGGCGGCGTCATGGTGGAAACGCGGAAGATCGCTGCGATCCTGGTCGCCGATGTTGTCGGCTACAGCCGGCTCGCCGGCGCCGACGAGGAGGGAACGCTGGCGCGGCTGCGGGCGCTGCGCAGCGATCTGATCGATCCTGCGATCGCCGCGCATCATGGGCGCATCGTCAAGCGCACCGGCGACGGCGTTCATTTGTCGAGTTCCGCAGCGTCGTCGACGCGGTGCGCTGCGCGATCGAGGTGCAGAACGGCATGGTCGAGCGCAACGCCGGCGTGCCGCCGAAGATCGCCGGATCGAATTCCGCATCGGCGTTCATTTGGGCGACATCGTCGAGGAGGCCGACGGCGATCTCATGGGCGACGGCGTCAATATCGCGGCGCGGATTGAGGGCATCGCCAAGCCCGGCGCAATCTGCCTTTCCGAGCAAGCCTATCGGCAGGTCAAGGGGCGGCTCGATCTCGCGGTCACGCGATCTCGGCCCGACCCAACTCAAGAACATCGCCGAGCCGATCCGCGTCTATTCGCTCGACGTCGGCGCGCCGGCCGACGCGAAACCCGCGCCTGCCCCGGCGCCCGAAAAATCCGCCCCGCCGCGCCTCTCGATCGTCGTCCTGCCGTTCGCCAATATCGGCGGCGACCCGGAGCAGGAGCATTTCGTCGACGGGGTCACGGAGAGCCTGACGACCGACCTCTCACGGATACGAGGCGCGGTCGTGATCGCCCGCAATACGGCGTTCACCTACAAAGGCAAGCCGCTCGACGTGAAGACGATCGGGCGCGAGTTGAACGTCCGCTATGTCCTCGAGGGCAGCGTCCAGCGCGGCGGAAACCGCATGCGCGTCAACGTGCAGCTCATCGACGCCGAAACGGGCAATCATCTCTGGGCCGAGCGGTTCGACAAGCCGCTCGCCGATCTCTTCGACATGCAGGACGAAATCGTCGCGCGCCTGGCAGGCGCGCTGAATGCCCAACTCGTCGCCGCCGAGGCGCGACGCGCGGAACAGGCCCCGACCCCCGACTCGATGGACCTCTATTTTCAGGGTTTGGCTTGGTTCAATAAGGGTCGCGACCCCTGACAATGTCGCGCAAGCGCGCAGCTTTTTCGATCGCGCGCTCGCCGTCGATCCCGACAATGTCGACGCGCTCGTTGGATCGGCAGCGCGTGGACGCTTTCGAGGGCGCAAATTCCTTTGTGGCCGATCCCACGGCGGCCTTCGCGGCGGCCGAAGCGAAGTTGACCAAAGCCTTGTCCTCGGTCCCGGACCATGCGCGTGGCCATATGTTGTTGGGACTTGTCGACATTTTCACCAAGCGCGCCGCAGAGGGCATCGCCGAATGTGAGCATGCGTTGGCGCTGGATCGAAATCTTGCCATTAGCCCATGCCTGTATCGGGTTTGGTAAGATCTTCATTGGTCGCGCCGAGGAGACAGAGGCTCACATTGCCGAGGCCCTGCGCCTCAGTCCGCGCGATACGTTGGCTTACATCTGGATGTCGTTCGCGGGCGATGCGAAGAACCACCTCGGCAGTTCGGAAGCAAGCGGTCGCGTGGTTTCGACGGGCGATCGAGGCCAATCGAAATTTTCCGTTCACACATTTCTCCTTGGCCGCCGCCCTCGCGCAGCTTGGTCGACTTGACGAGGCGCATTCCGCAGTCAAGGCCGGCCTCGCGCTTGACCCGACCTTCACCGTCTCCCGCGCCCGCGCCGCCTGGACGGCGATGAGCGACGACCCGACCTATCTCGCCCAGCTCGAGCCCTATCTCGAAGGCATGCGCAAGGCCGGAGTCCCCGAACAATGACCGCCCCGCCTCACGCCGTGCTCGCCGCCTTCCTGCCCAGCGCCGCCTGCGCCGCGGCGAGGCGGGCGATCGGGATGCGGAAGGGGGAGCACGAGACGTAGTCGAGCCCCGCCTGTTCGCAGAAGGCGATCGAGGCCGGATCGCCGCCGTGCTCGCCGCAGACGCCGAGCTTGATGTCGGGGCGGGTCGCGCGGCCGCGCGCGGCGGCGATGGTGACGAGTTCGCCGACGCCTTCGGTGTCCAGGGTCACGAACGGATCGGCCTTGAGCAGCCCCTTGACGGTGTAGAAGCCGAGGAACGAGGCCGCGTCGTCGCGCGATACGCCGAGCGTGGTCTGGGTCAGGTCGTTGGTGCCGAACGAGAAGAACTCGGCGCTCTCCGCGATTTCGCCGGCGCGCAGCGCCGCGCGCGGCAGTTCGATCATGGTGCCGACCTGATAGGGTGTCTTCACGCCCGTTTCCTTGGCGACGGCGTCGGCCATGGCGACGATGATCGCCTTGACGAGGTCGAGTTCGGGCCGCCCGAACACCAGCGGGACCATGATCTCGGCGGCCACCGGCTTGCCCGTCTTGCGTCCCGCCTCGACCGCGCCCTCGAAGATCGCGCGCGCCTGCATTTCGGCGATCTCGGGATAGCGGATGGCGAGGCGCACGCCGCGGAAGCCGAGCATCGGATTGAATTCGTGCAGCTCCGCCGCGCGCGCCCGCAATTTGTCCGCGCTCACCTTCATCGCCTTGGCGACCTCGTCGATCTCCGCGTCGGTGTGCGGCAGGAACTCGTGCAGCGGCGGGTCGAGCAGGCGGATCGTGACCGGCAGGCCGCTCATGATCTCGAACAGTTCGGCGAAGTCCTTGCGCTGCATCGGGAGAAGCTTGGCGAGCGCGGCGCGGCGTCCCTGCCTCGTCGTCGGCGAGGATCATCTGGCGCACCGCCACGATCCGCTCGCCGTCGAAGAACATGTGCTCGGTGCGGCAGAGGCCGATGCCCTCGGCGCCGAACGAGCGGGCGGCGCGCGCGTCCGCCGCGGTCTCGGCGTTGGCGCGCACCTTCATGCGCCTGACCGCATCCGCCCAGGTCATGAGCGTGGCGAAATCGCCGGTCATCTCGGGCTTCACCATCGGCGCGGCGCCGGCCATCACTTCGCCCGAGCCGCCGTCGATGGTGAGGATGTCGCCCTTCTTCAGCGTTTTTCCGCCCGCGGTCATGGTCTGCCCGGCATAGTCGATGCGGATCGCGCTGACGCCTGCAGACGCAGGGCTTGCCCATGCCGCGCGCGACGACCGCCGCGTGCGAAGTCATGCCGCCGCGCGTGGTCACGACGCCCTCGGCGGCGTGCATGCCGTGAATGTCTTCCGGGCTCGTCTCGACCCGGACCAGAATCGATTTTCGTCCGGCCTGCCGCAAAGCCTGCGCCTCGTCGGCGGAAAACACGATCTCGCCGCTCGCCGCGCCGGGCGAAGCGGGCAGGCCGGTCGCGATCGCGGGCGGCTTGCTGTTCGGGTCGAGCATCGGGTGCAGGAGCTGGTCGAGCGCGCTCGGCTCGATCCGGCTCACCGCGTCCTCGCGCGAAATGAGGCCGTCGTTCGCCATCTCGACCGCGCAGCGCAGCGCGGCCTTCGCCGTGCGCTTGCCGTTGCGGGTCTGCAGCATCCACAACTTGCCGCGCTCGACCGTGAACTCGAGGTCCTGCATGTCGCGGTAATGCTTCTCGAGAAGCTGGGTTGTGGCGACGAATTGGCCGAACACCTCGGGCATCAGCGATTCGAGCGAGGGCTGGTCGGAGTGGGCTGCCTTGCGCGCCGCCTCGGTGATGTTCTGCGGCGTGCGGATGCCGGCGACGACGTCCTCGCCCTGGGCGTTGACGAGAAATTCGCCGTAGAGCTCCTTCGCGCCGGTCGAGGGATTGCGGGTGAAGGCGACGCCGGTCGCCGACGTCTCGCCCATATTGCCGAACACCATCGCCTGCACATTGACCGCGGTGCCCCACTCGGCGGGAATGCTGTTGAGGCGCCGATAGGTGATCGCGCGCTGGTTCATCCAGGACGAGAACACCGCGCCGATCGCGCCCCACAGCTGATCGCGCGGAGCCTGCGGGAATGGCTTGCCGGTCTCCTCGATTACCTTGGCCTTGTAATCGTCGATGATCGTGCGCCAGTCATCGGCGCTGAGATCTGTGTCGAGCGCGTAGCCCTTGCCGTCCTTGTAGTGCTCGAGGATGTCCTCGAAATTGTGAACATCGACGTCGAGCACGACGTTCGAGTACATCTGAATGAAGCGGCGATAGGAATCATAAGCGAAGCGCGCGTCGTTCGACGTTTTCGCCAGAGTTTCGACCGAGGCGTCGTTCAGCCCGAGGTTGAGCACGGTGTCCATCATGCCGGGCATCGAGGCGCGCGCGCCTGACCGCACCGAGACCAGTAGCGGATTGGCCGCGTCGCCGAATATCCGCCCGGTGTGGCGGTTGACCTCGGCCATCGCCGCGTCGACTTGCGGCGCAAGGTCGGCCGGATAGGTTTTGCCGTTGGCGTAGAAGTGAGTGCAGACCTCAGTGGTGATGGTGAAGCCCGGCGGCACGGGCAGGCCGAGCGAGGCCATCTCGTGCAGGTTCGCGCCCTTGCCGCCGAGCAGGTTCTTCATTTCGCCCCGGCCTTCGGCGCGCTCGGCGCTGAAGGAATAGACCCACTTCGTCATTCTCGCTCCCCAATCTCAAGCGGAAGATCCGAGCGCGCTCAGCCGCGCGCTTTCAAACTCGCTCAGGCGCGCGCCTGCAATCCCATGCCGAAACTCGCCCAGCCAACGCCGTGAAACAAAAGGTCGACGCCGAGCAGCATGCCGAGGACATAAACGCTGTCGAGCGGCCAATGGCTCACAATGATCAAACCGAGCAAGATCGTCACGGCGGCGGCGAGAAAGACGAGGGCGCGCGGATGGTCGGCTGGAAGCTGGGTCGCGAGATAAGGCGCGCACCACGCCGGCCGCGATGAGGCCGGCGCCGAGGAAAAGCGTCAGGATGGCGGAAGCGAGGATGGGATTGACGATGCATAAGACCCCGGCCGCGATATAGACAAGGCCGCCGACCACCCAGAGGAAAAACCGCCCCCACTCGCGCGAATGCATGCCGATGCCAATCTCGGCCCCGCCGGCGATCAGGAACAAGACGCCGTTGAGCGTCACCGTCACGATCGTCGCTACGAGGGAGAAGGCGAGCGCGGCGAAGCCGAGTACGACCAGAAGAACGCCGAAGGCGGTGATCGCCGCCCATTTTCCACGCAAGCGCTCGACGGCATCGCCGAGGCTATGCGCGGATGTCCCAGCGTTCGACGCGTTTGACATTGCGTTTCTCCAGGCAGCGAAAACAAAGCCGGCCTAACGGGGGCGTTTGAGATCGCCCAGCACCTGCGCCGCATATTCGACCATCGGCACGATGCGGCCGTAATTGAGCCGGGTCGGCCCGATGACGCCGAGCACGCCGGCGATGCGATGGTCGCTGTCCCTGAGCGGCGCGGCGATCATCGAGGATCCGGAGAGCGAGAACAGCTTGTTCTCCGAGCCGATGAAGATCTTGACGCCCTCGCCAGTCTCGGCGCGATGCAGGAGCTCGATCACGTCGGTCTTGGTCTCGAGGTCAGCGAACAGCGTGCGAATGCGCTCAAGGTCATCCGAGGCGCGCACGTCGCCGAGCAGGTTGGCCTGCCCGCGAACGATCAATTGGTCGCCCGATCCCCCAGCGCCGGACCATGAGACGAGGCCGGCGTCGACCAGGCGCGCGGCGATGTCGTCGAGCTCCTGCCGCGCCTCATGGCGCGCCGCTTCGATTTCCGCCGTCACTTCGGCCAGGGAGCGGCCGCGAACGCGAGCGTTGAGAAAGTTGCTGGCTTCGACCAGCGCCGAAGCGGGCATGCCGGGAGGCGTCGCGATGACGCGGTTCTCGATCGAGCCGTCCTCGGAGACCATGATCGCCAGCGCCCGCGAAGCCTCCAGACGCACGAACTCGACATGCTTCAGGCGCGCGTCAGTCTTGTTGGTCAAGACCACGCCCGCGCCGCGAGTCAATTCCGACAGCAGGCGTCGTCGTTTCAGCGAGCGCGCCCTCGAACCCGCCCCCCTCCGCCGCCGCCCGCACCTGGTTATCGATGCGCGCGCGCTCCTCGCGTCCCAGATCCCCGAACTCGAGCAGCGCGTCGACGAACAGCCTCAAACCCTGCTGGGTTGGCATACGCCCGGCGCTGGCGTGCGGGGCGTAGATGAGCCCAAGCTCCTCGAGATCCTGCATCACATTGCGCACCGAGGCGGGCGACAGCGACATCGGCAGCATGCGCGACAAATGCCGGGAGCCGACGGGTTCGCCGGAGGAGAGATACGAGTTGACGATGTTGCGGAAGATCTCACGCGAACGTGCGTTCAGCGTCGTCAACGCGCTCGACTCGGCGGGACGTTCAGTGGGAGCCGACATAGCGACAAGCATGGCTGGAACTCGGCCTACACGCAAGGCGACGCACTTTTGGGGCCTGCGATTGAAAAGAACAGCGTGAACTGACAAACATTGCGGGCAACGCGGTGGGAAGCGAGGAACGGCATTGGACGAGACTTTGCGATCGGGCGGACAAATTCTCGTCGACCAGCTCGTCGCGCAGGGGGTCGAGCGGGTCTATTGCGTTCCGGGCGAATCCTACCTCGCCGCTCTCGACGCCATGAGCAACGCGCCGATCGAACTCACCGTCTGCCGGCAGGAGGCGGGCGCGGCGATCATGGCGCTAACCGAAGGGCGGCTGACCGGGCGTCCGGGAATCTGCTTCGTCACCCGCGGCCCCGGCGCGACCAACGCCGCGCATGGGCTGCATATCGCCGAGCACGATTCAGCGCCGATGATCCTGTTCATAGGTCAGGTCGAGCGGGCGATGTTGGGGCGGGGCGCCTTCCAGGAGATGGACTATCGGGCTTTGTTCGCCTCGACCACGAAGCTCGCGACGCAGATCGAGTCCGCGGCGCAAATCCCAGAGATTGTCCAGCGGGCCTTTCACCTCGCCATGCAGGGCCGGCCGGGCCCGGTCGTGATCGCGCTGCCCGAGGACATGCTGACGGAAATGGCGGCCGTGCCGGACGCCCCGCGCGCCGAGCCGGTCCCCATCTGGCCGGGCCTCACGCAAATGGCCGAATTGCAGAAGATGCTCTGGGCGGCGGAGCGGCCGATCGCCATTCTCGGCGGCGGCGGATGGACGAAGCGAGCGAGCGCCGCCTTCGCCCGGTTCGCCGAACGCTTCGACTTGCCGGTCACTGGCTCGTTTCGCCGCTCGAGCACGTTCGACGGCGAGCACGACAATTTCGCGGGCGAAGTCGGGCTCTCGATCAATCCCAAGCTGAAAGCGCGCGTCGAAGGGGCCGATCTAGTTCTTCTGGTTGGCGGACGGATGTCGGAGGCGGCGTCGCAGAGCTACACGCTGTTTGGCATTCCCGCTCCGACGCAGCGGCTGGTGCACGTCCACGCTGACGCCACGGAGATCGGTCGCAACTACCATCCGACCCTCGGCATCGTCGCGACGACGTCGGAGTTCTGCGCCGCGCTGGAAGGCGTTCAGCCGCCGTCGAAGATCCGTTGGTCGGCTGAGACGCGCGTCGCGCGCGACGACTATCTGGCCTGGAGCGAACAAGCGCCGTCCAATCCTGGCCGGGTGCAATTGAGCGAGATCATGTTCGCGATCCGCCGGCGCTCGCCTGACGGAATCTTCACCAACGGCGCTGGCAATTTCGCGATTTGGGTCGGCCGTTTCTTGCGCTTTCGCGCGGTCGAGCAGCAACTGGGTCCGACGTCAGGCTCGATGGGTTTCGGCTTGCCGGCCGCGATCGGCGCGCAGCGGCTGTTTCCGAAGCGGACAGTCGTCTGCTTCGCCGGCGACGGCGACTTTCTGATGAACGGGCAGGAATTCGCCACCGCCGTTCAATACGGCCTGCCGATCATCGTCGTGCTGATCGACAACGGCATGTACGGCACGATCCGCATGCATCAGGAGCGCATGTATCCCGGGCGCGTCATCGCCACGGCGTTGCGCAATCCCGATTTCGCCGCCTATGCGCGCGCCTTCGGCGGCCACGGCGAAACGGTGGAGGAGACGGCGGAATTCCTGCCCGCGTATGAACGCGCGTGGCCTCGGGTCTGCCTTCGATCCTGCATGTCAAAGTGGATCCGGATGCGATCACGCCGACGACGACGTTGTCTGCTATCCGCGCGCAGGCGCAGGAGAAGGCAAAGCCAACTTTAAACGCGGCTGGAGAAGTGAGAGGACGAAACCGCTAAACCTTCAGCGGCTTCGTCCGTCAATCGTAGACTATATCTTGCGCTTACGCCCGCGCGCGCTGCGCGCGAACGCCGCGCTTCCCGCGAACCGATAGGAAGGCCATCCCGACCAAACCCGTGACCATCATCGCCCAGGTCGAGGGCTCGGGGATCGCGGGAGTTCCGCCAGAGGCCAGAACGACATTGTCGAGTCCCGTATTGTCGTCGCCGGTGTGCCAGTCCGCTTCGATGGCAATATTTCGCAATAGAAGCCATCACGAAGCCGAATTCGGCGTCGGTGACAGGAACCACTCCATTCTGCTCTCCGCCCGGATATCCAGTCCACCCGGATGCGGTGAGCGGAATGGAATAAGAGGTCCAGCTTGTTCCTGGCGGCGACGCTGTATAGCTGATGGAGAAGCCAAGCGATGAGTAGAGTACGACCGCAGGGTACGGCACGCCATCCGACGGAACCGTGTCCTGAAGATCGAATGAGAGCGAGCCCCCGATGAACCCCGCATCATTGCCAGAAATTTGCCCGGCGCCAGGAAAGCGACGATGTCCTCGGTCGGTCCGACAACCTGGGGCTTGGCCCGATTGGACCCTAGAGCCTAGAGCTGTGACGAGCCTAAGTCTCACGCCGCTCGCGGGTTGCTGATGGGTTCGGGCTGCGCCGCGCGCGTCGTCGCCACCGCGCTGCGCAAGCCACGTGAAGGCGACAGCGTCCCTCTAGACGGCGGCGCGCGGCGCGTAGGACGCTGGGTCGAGATCCGCCGGCCTTCCGTCCAGCGAAAGCTGGCTGGTTCGGGCGGGCGTGCGGGCGATGATCTTGCCGCGGCGCAGGACGAGAAGCCGCGTCGCGCGCAGCCGCACCGCCTCGATCGGGTCGTTGGCTTGCAGCAACACCATGTCGGCATGGGCGCCGACTGCTGATGCCGTAGCCCTCAAGCCCGAGAATCCGCGCGGGGATCTCGGTCACCGCGTCGAATGTCCACCGAATGGCCTCGCGGCTGGTCATTGGCGCCCCATGCACGGCCATATGCGCGACATCAAGCATGTCGGCGCCGCCGAGGCCGTACCAAGGGTCCATCACACAATCCTGCCCGAGCGCGACTGGAATGCCGAGCGCGCGCATCTCCGCGATGCGCGTCATTCCGCGCCGCCTCGGATAGGCGTCGTGCCGGCCCTGCAGAGTGAGATTGATGAGCGGATTGGAGATCGCGGACATGCCCGATTCGGCAATCAGGGGCAGAAGCTTCGACACGTAATAATTGTCCATGGAATGCATCGAGGTCAGATGCGACCCCGTGGCGCGGGCGCCGAGGCCGAGCCTTTGGGCTTCATACGCCAAGGTTTCAACATGGCGCGACATCGGATCATCGCTCTCGTCGCAATGCAGGTCGACCATCAGCCCACGCCGCGCTGCGATTTCGCATAGCGCCCGAACGGAAGCCGCGCCGTCCGCCATCGTGCGTTCAAAATGCGGAATCCCGCCGACGACATCGACGCCAAGATCGAGCGCCCGTTCGAGATTGCGGGCCGCACTCGGGGATCGGAAATAGCCGTCCTGGGGGAAGGCGACGAGCTGGAGATCGAGATAGGGCTTCACCCTTCTCTTCACCTCGAGCAGGGCCTCGACCGCCAGAAGCCGATCGTCGCACACGTCGACGTGGCTGCGAATCGCGAGCAGTCCCTGCGACACAGCGAGATCGCAATATCGAAGGGCGCGTTCGACCACCGCCTCGTGGGTCAGGTGAGGCTTCAACTCGCCCCAAAGCGCGATGCCCTCAAGCAGTGTGCCGGAGACGTTGAAGCGCGGCTGCCCAAGGGACAGCGTTGAATCGAGATGAAAGTGGCAATCGACGAAAGGTGGCGCGAGAAGGTATCCGCGCCCATCGATCGTCTCCCGCGCCTCGCCTTCGATCCTCGGCGCGATCGAGGCAATGCGGCCATCGGCGATCGCAACGTCCTGTCCCGTGCGGCCATCAGGCAGCGTGACGTTGCGGACGATCAAATCGACGGTCATATCCCCATTCCCTTTTTACTCGTCGTGAATCTGGCTGCGGCCGACATCGCCGCGCGCGACCTCGCCATCGGTCGGGGCGGGGAAGCGGTTCGAGGCAAACCGGATGACGAAGACCGCGAGCCCGAGGATGAGAATGGCGCTCGCGAGAATGAGCACGCCCACGTCCGCGACCTCCTCGTGCTGGACAAAGCCGATCAGGTGACGGGTTAGCGCCGTGATGCCGACATAGAGCAGGAACCGCACCGGCATGTGATTGGTGCGAAAATAAATTCCGACCATCGAGCCGATCTCGAGATAGATGAACAGAAGCAGCAGGTCCTCGATCGTGGCGCTGCCTTTTTGCACCATGGCGTAGAACGCCGCGGCGGCGGCCCAGACCGTGGCCGCGCCGATTGCGAAGAGCGCGAGAATGTGAAAGCCGTCGGTCAGCAATCGGCCGATTGGATCGACGAACGCCAGCATCTGCTGGTCGAGGTCTTTCGCGTGGTTTTTCCGGTCCGCCATGACGCTGCCCTTCGTCGCGCGCTCCCATTGTTTCTTGACGGTTCGGCGGGAGCAAAAGCGCGATCACTTTATGCGGTCGAACGACCGCGCGCCAATGCACGACGAGCGACGAGCCGTGTCACGCTGCGCCGCCGGCGCTCGCGGCCCAATCGAGGCCCTGTTCGAGCCGGTCGTTGCCCCAGAACACTTCGCCGTCTGCGGTCACGAGACACGGCGCGCCGATGATTCCGATCTCCACCGCGCGGGCGCACTCGGCCTTGAGCCGCGCCTTGTTGGCGTGGCCTTGGGCGCGTTCAAACGTCGCGGCAGGTTCGACGCCGCATTCTTCAAGCAACGCGCCTAAAGTTTCACGATCGCCGATCGGCAAGCCCTGACCGAATTCCGCGACAAAGACCCGGCGCGAGAAATCGGAACGCTGGTCGCCTTCAAGCACGAGCGCGACTCGCGCGGCGAGCAGACTCGGCTGTGGAAAAGGCTCGGGCCGCTTGAGCGGAACGCCCATGGCGCCGCACGTCCGCTCGAGGTCGCGCCACATGTAGCGGCCCTTGGCGGGATAGACGTTGAATGGCGAGTCGCGCCAGCCTTGAGCGAAGAAGATTGGCCCAAGCAGGAACGGACGCCAGACAAGGCTCACGCCTCGCTGCATCCGCGAGCGCGGCGACCCGAAGCGCCGCCGGATAGGAATAGGTGCTCGCGAATTCGTACCAGAACTCGGCGCTCGCCATTGCGCCTCCTCAAAGACCGCGCGAGTTTGCCATGGGCGCCGGCGCGGCGAAAGCAACACAGCCGTGGACACAAAAAACCGCCCCATCCGTAGGATGGAGCGGCTCATTTCCGCGGAAATCGTCCGTCGGGAGATTTAGCTCTTCGGCGCTTCGGCCGGAGCGGCTGGCGTCGCGTCGTCCGCCGCCGGCTTCTTGGCCTTCTTGGCCGCCATGTGCTTCTTGTGCTTCGCCTTCGCGGGCTTCGCCGCGGCATCAGTGTCGGTGGCGGCGGAAGCGCCGGCCGCGGGAGCGGCCGGAGCCGCGTCAGTCTGAGCGATCGCGGCGAGAGGCGCGAAAACGATCGCAGCGCTGATCCCGATGGCGGTCAATGTCTTCAGCATTCTACATTCTCCGTGTTGTTCGACTCTTGGCCGTTGGCGGCGACGGCATGCGCCCCTTGAGATGAATTGGCAATGAATATTGAGTGGCGGGAATGGGGCGCCGCCACGGGTTTGACGCGGTTGAGGGGCGTCCGTATGAACCATCAGGTTCATCATGTCGCATAACACTTTCGGACATCTCTTTCGCGTCACCACCTTTGGCGAGAGTCATGGGCCCGGAATCGGGTGCGTTGTCGACGGCTGTCCGCCGCGCATTCCCCTAGACGTCGCCGACATTCAGGCCGAGCTCGACCGGCGGCGGCCTGGAACCTCGCGCTTCACCACGCAACGTCGTGAACCGGACGAGGCCCGTATTCTCTCGGGCGTGATGAACGACGACGCGACGGGCCGTCAGGTGACGACCGGAACGCCGATCGGCGTGTTCATCGACAATGTCGATCAGCGTTCGAAGGACTATAGCGACATCAAGGACAAGTACCGTCCTGGCCATGCCGATTACGCGTACGAAGCGAAGTATGGCATCCGCGACTATCGCGGCGGCGGCCGCTCCTCGGCGCGTGAGACGGCAGCGCGCGTTATCGCCGGCGCGATCGCCCGCAAGGTGACGCCCGGCGTTCTTGTTCGCGGCGCGCTGGTGCAGATGGGCGCATTAAAGATCGATCGGAGCCGCTGGGACTGGGACGAAGTCGGCCGCAACCCATTCTTCTCGCCCGATGCGCAAGCGGCTGAGCGTTTCGCCGACTATCTCGATGACGTGCGCAAGGCGGGCTCTTCGGTCGGCGCCGTGATCGAGATTGTCGCCGAGGGCGTTCCGGCAGGGTGGGGCGCGCCGATCTATGGCAAGCTCGACGCCGAACTCGCAGCGGCGCTGATGGGAATCAACGCCGTCAAGGGAGTCGAGATCGGCGACGGCTTCGCGGCGGCGGAACTCTCCGGCGAACAGAACGCCGATGAAATGCGCCAGAGCAACGATGGGCGGCCACGCTTTCTGTCCAACCACGCGGGCGGCGTTCTCGGCGGCATCTCAACCGGACAGCCGGTCGTCGCGCGCTTCGCCGTCAAGCCGACGTCATCGATCCTTGCGCCTCGCCGCACGATCACGCGCGCGAGCGAAGAGACGGAGATCGTCACCAAAGGCCGACACGACCCGTGCGTTGGCATTCGCGCCGTGCCAGTCGGCGAAGCGATGGTCGCCTGCGTGCTGGCGGATGCTTTCTTGCGGCATCGGGGGCAGGTGGGCGGGTAAGTTTACGCGTCGCGCGTCGCGCCTCCAATACCAACGCAAGAAGCGGAGTGTGGCTTAGCCGCGTAATGCGTAGTCGTTCGCTCGGGCATCATCGAGCGACTTCGATGATCCTCTGACAAGAACGAGAGGATCCATTTCCATGAGCAAGCAAGACGACAACAAGGCCGTCGTGGGCCGCTGGTTCACCGAATTCTGGGGCAAGAACGTGAACCTCGCGGTCGTCGACGAGATCGCCGCTCCGGACATGCTGCTTGAAATATTCGCTGCACGCGCCTCGCCGTGGACGTGACGACATCAAGGCGTTCATGACCGACTTTCGCGCCGCGTTCCCCGATCTCAACTTCTGGGGCACGGCCGATCTGATCGCGGAAGGCGACACTGTCGTTGGCCAGTGGGAGGGCGGCGGAACCCACACCGGCCCCGCCTTCAACGACTTTCTTGTGGGGAGCCTTCCCGCCGCGACCGGCCGCAAGATGCGCTTTACCGGCACGACGGTGCTGAAGGTGATCGACGGCAGAATCGCGGAGGAGGTCGGCCTCGATGACGGCGTCGCCGCGCTGACCCAGCTCGGTCTGCTCAAGGCCGCCTGATCAAGGCGCGTTGTGCCCGGACGGACTCGTCATCGCGAGCACCGAGCGCAGCGATAGGGACGTGGCGATCCAGAACGAGCGTCACGTCCCTTCATCCCTGGATCGCTTCGCTCACGCTCGCGATGACGAACGCAGGTCTGCCGAAACAGGGTGTCTACCGCCGCGAGCAGATCAAGGGGTGGCCTCGATCGGAGCACCAAAGCGCGTTGTCGGGCTTATAGACGCTTGTCTCGAAGAGATAGTGATAGTTGCTGTTGAGCCCGTCGTTGTTCGGCGCCGGCTGAACGGGGTCGAAAGGATCGATGCGTGAGAGAGGCCACATGCGTCCCGGTAGTCTGCGTGGTGACGGGCAGGGTGATCGACGCGGGGGCTTCTCCGCGCTCGACCCAGGCGACGAGCTGAGGCATGAACTGCACGGTCGTTGCGGGGTCGCCGTCGACGGGCTGCCCGCAGGGGCAGTGGTAGAGACCGGGAACCATATAGAGCCGGCTGAAAGACTGCGCTGCCGGCAGGCCGCCTGCCTGTCCCACGACCGCACGATAGTAGTTGATGCTCGCGAAGGGCGGAATCGCCTGGTCCGCCCAGCTATGGTAGATGATGAGCTTGCCGCCGTTGGCGGCGAACGCGCTCAGGTCCGGGTCGGTCGCATTGTAAATCCCGCCGAGTTGCTCGAGCTGCTCGTGCATTGCGGCGGTGAACGGCACGGCGCCCAGCGAGTACTTGCCCGGATGGTTGGGCATGAAAGCCATATCGTTCAGGAACGCGAGACCGATCCCCGCCGCATAGCTGTCAGCGGGCGCCGCCGCGTCAGCCGCTGGCATCACCAGCCAATTGGCCCAGGCCAGTTCGGAGCCGTAAGGCTCGCCGCCGTCGAACAGTCCATGACCGTCCTTGTCTGACGGCCCGCGATATTCGTCGCGAACCACGCGGACCTGCTCTTCGGTGAGACAGTTCGGCTGGTCGGAGCCGTTGGCGCACCGCAGGCTCGCGGGATCAAAAGCACAAGCGCGCGGGTCCCTGATCACGCCGTTTTCGTCGGCGCATGCGGCCATGACCGCGGCGTGCAGGGCGGGAAGTTTTTCCGCGGTCAGAATCTGCCCGCCTTGTGCGTTGAGGTTGGCGGCGCCGACCCAGGGCGCAACCAGGCCCGCGAGCGGCGCCCAATTGTTGGCGGGGGCGCCGGCGATGATGCCGTCGAAGTCGGCCGGATAACGCTGGGCGAGAACCAGAGCTTCGTGCCCGCCGTCGGAGACCCCGCTGAAATAGGAATAGGCGGCCTTGCGGCCATAGTAGGCGCGCACGATGGCCTTCATTGCGCGCGCGAGTTGATGCTCGGAACTGTAGCCCCACACCGCCCGTAAGCGAAGGTCGTTCCGCGCCCACAGCGCGTCGCCGTTGGTCGGGGCCTCATGGCCTTGATCGTCCGCTGCGACGACCATCTCGCCGTTTTGCAGCGGCGCATAGGGCGCCTGGTAGCCGCTGGTCCGCGACGGATCGTCGAGGCTCACATCGGCCTTGCCGCACAGCCCTCCGCAGCCCTGCTGCAAATAGTCGCCGCGCCAAGTCTCGGTGGGCAGGAGCGCCTCGAACTGGGTAACCGGGCTGATATAGCCTTTGACGTCGCAGAAGGAATGACCGTTGCGCGTCGCTGTCGCGCTTGTGGCGATGCGAGCGTCCAGCGCAGTGAAATCTGCATTCGCCAGCGCCTCGCACGACATGACCGGAAGAATGGCGCCGGCCTCGGCTGCGGACGCGTCGGTCTTCATCGCAGTCATTGAGCCCGCGGCCGCGATCGCGGCCAGCGTCAACAACCCGGGGATTCGCGCTAGCCGCATTCATTCCTCCCCTGGATCGCGTCCTTGACCCGCTTCGCGAGCCGACGCCGACGGTCCGCAAGCGTAAGGACGCGCTTCCGTCCAGGCCAGCATCGGATCGTTCAACTGTCTGTGATCGGCGCCGGTTTCCCTTCCATCCAGTCCCGCTTTAAAGCTCGCGATGGGAATGGTTTATTCGTTTCATGACACCGTCATGCCCGGGTCATTTCCTGCGAAGGCGAATCGGAGGCTTGAGGAATGTCTGAGCACCACGGCAATGGCGTGACCCGGCGCGACGTGCTGATCGGCGCAGCCGGCGGCCTTGCGCTCGCGGCGGTCGACGCTTCCGGAGCTCTGGCGCAAGACGCGCCGGGAGCTCAAGTCTCGGGCATCGTGTTCGAGGACCGGGACGGCTCGGGCGCGAGCGCATCCAATCCGGGGCATCGCTGGCGTGCTCGTCTCGAATGGCCGCGATGTCGCCGTCACCGGCCCCGACGGCCGCTACACGCTGCCGTTGCCGGAGGAAGCGACGATCTTCGTCATCAAGCCTGCGGGCTTCATGCCGCCGATCGAGCCGCTCACCAATCTGCCGCGCTTCTATCGGCACCATCAGCCCAAGGGCTCGCCGGCGGAGCTCAACTTGCGCTTTGAGGGCTTGCCGCCGACCGGGCCTTTGCCGGCGTCGGTCGATTTCCCGCTGCGCCGCCAGGACGAGCCAAAGACGTTCAACGTCGTGATGGTGACCGATCCGCAGCCCGAAACCGGCGCTGAAGTCGACTTCATTCGCGAGGATCTGATCCAGGCCTTGGCCGGCGTTGACGCGAGCTTCGGCCTCACCGCGGGCGACGTCATGTTCGACGACCTCTCGCTCTATCCGCGTTCGAACGCGATCATGGGCACGATTGGGCTGCCGTGGTGGAATATCGGCGGCAACCACGATCTCAATCTCGAAGCGCCCGACCGCAAATATAGCCGGGAGACGTTCAAGCGCGTTTTTGGCCCAAATTACTACGCGTTCTTCTACGCGCAGACGCTCTTTCTCATGCTCGATGACGTCAACTATCTTGGGCCCGACCCGCACAAGCCGGGGGAGGGGGCAAGTACGAGGGCAGGCTCGACCAGGGCCAACTCGAGTTCGTGCGCAACGTGCTCGCGCATACGCCGGACGACATGCTGATCGTCGTTGTGATGCATATTCCGATCAACACGTTTCTCGACAACGAACCCTATCAGAACCTGCAGGACCGGGACGCTTTCTTCGCCCTGTTCGAAGGGCGCCGCTACACGGTGAGCTTCGCCGGTCATACGCATACGACCGAGCATCATTATTTTGATGGCCCCGACGGCTGGAAAGGCGCCGCTCCCCTCCATCAACATGTGCTGACGACGCTCTCCGGCTCATGGTGGAGCGGGCCTTACGATCATCGCGGCGTCCCCTCGGCCGACAGTCGCGACGGCACGCCGAACGGCTTCCATATCCTCTCGGTCGATGGCTTGAACTATACGACGCGTTTCATCCCCGCGAAGGAGCCGAACGGGCGCCAGATGCGGCTCTCGATCGACAGCCGCTTCCACGGAATCAGCAAGGACGCCGACCGCGATTTTACTCAAGTGAGGCTGCTGGGTTCGCCGGTTCCTCGCGATGCGCTCGGCGCGTCGACCCTGATCGCCAATGTGTTCGATGGCGGCGAGAAGACGAAGGTCAAGATGGTCATCGGCGACCGCGCGCCAATCGAGATGACCCGCACCGCCCGGCCCGATCCTTTCGTCGAAGACGTGTTCGCCCGCAATGCCGCGACGAAAAAACCTTGGGTCAACGCGGATGATTTCGTCACATATCTGGATCGCCCGTCTGCCCGGCGACCTTGCGCCCGGAACCTATCCGCTGGTGGTCGAGGCGACCGGCGAATATGGACAGCCGCTCAGTGGGCGCCTTGCACTCGAGGTGGCGGGGTAGGGCGGGGCGGCGACGATCGTCTTGAGCGCATTGAGCGGGTGTCAGCGACGGGCGATCACGTCACGCCGCTTGGTGTCATGCCCGCTTTCGCGGGCATCCGGCAAGGCCGCGACCAAAGTCTAAATTCCCGCTTTCGCTTTTCGCGGGAATGACAATACGGCCGTTTGTTAGGCTGCCGCGCGACGCGCGAGCGGCGCATCATCGCCTTAGCAAGGCGCGCACCTCATCCGGTCGTGTAGCTGATCGCTGAGTAAAAATTGTGCCCATAGAGCGCTATCGCCTGAGCTTTATCCAAGCCGTTGATGATCTTGCGGGCGGTCACCCAATCCTCTTTCGTTTTGCAAAAGTAATCGCTGAACGACTTGCCCGTGAACAGACCCTTGGACATGCCGAGGAACAGTATGTTTGTCGCGTTGTCGAGCTCCAGCGCCAGATCGGGGTGATGAACGAAATCGATCCCTAAGAGGTCCGACATCGTTTCGTAATTGCGCTCCCAGGTTAATTGCACAAAGCCGCGGCCATAATAGACTTGCCCAGTGGTCGGATCAGCCTTTCCATATGGCATTGCGCGTCCTTTGCCATACTCGTTGATCGGCTGCATGTGCTGATCGGTCTCGTGGTAGGTCGTCGCAAGGGCGTAGGCGAGCCATCGGTCATCATCGGCTGTATATTTCGTCTCCCATCCGTCAAGAATTGCGTTCATCCCGTCGACCTGGGATTGCTGCAGGACGTTTGAGAACATCATTCGACGAACGTGCGTGAAGAAAAACCCGCGATTGATTTAAGTCATTGGAACCTCAAAGCGCAAATGGACGATATTCTGATTTTCAGCATCATAACCGCCATTGAGCGGTATTGCCAGAAAATGTTCACTTTTTGTTCCAATCGCCAACCACCATCAGCACGCCGGTGAGCAGACCGTTCGGGACACCTCGCTAGCGGGCATATGTTGAGCGGGATTGGTCGTGCAGGAGGAGGGCGATTCAGCGAGGCGCTCGTCTTCAGCGCGCTATTGGTCCATACATATCGGCGTCGCTCAACGCGGCCTGTCGAAAGCGCAAAATCACTGGGAGTGAGACCATGGATCCGAAATCAACCGCGGTGGTTCTCATCGAATATCAGAATGATTTCACCACCGAGGGCGGTACGCTACATGGCGCGGTGAAGACGGTGATGGACAAGACCAACATGCTGGCGAACACGGTCGAGACCGTCAAACAGGCGCGTGAGCTCGGCGCGACCATCATCTATGCGCCGATCACCTTCACCGAGGATTATCGTGAGCTGAGCCGAAGCCCCTATGGCATCCTCAAGGGCGTTGTTGACAGCAAGTCATTCCGCCAGGGAAGCTGGGGCGCGCAGATCGTTGACGCGCTGAAGCCGGAACCGAGTGACATCGTCATCGAAGGCAAGCGGGGCCTTTGCGGCTTCGCCACCACCAACCTCGATTTCATCCTGCGCAGCCGCGGCATATCGACCATTGCGCTTGGCGGGTTTCTGACGAATTGTTGCGTCGAGTCGACGATGCGGACGGGGTACGAGAAGGGCTACGACGTCATCACGCTTAAGGACTGCACGGCGACCGTCAGCGAGGAAGAGCAGCAGGCCGCGGTCGAGAAGAACTATCCCATGTTCTCGAAGCCGATGACGCATGACGAGTTTCTGTCCGGCCTCAAGAGCGGCAAAGCGGTTGAAACCAAGTCGCGCGGCTACGAGGCAGCGTGACGCAAAAAGACGCGTCGGGATCATGGTGAGGTTGAACGAAGTCCGGCGAAACGAGATCGCGGTCAACGCGCCCAACTCGTTCGACGCAGGCATTACGTTCATCGGCGTGATCCGCACACCTTGGACCTCGCGCCTCGATTGTCCGCGCCAAGGGCGAGCCGACGGCCCCATCTGCCGCATCGAAGTTGCGGAGCCCTGGGTCGCGGCGCTGGACGGGATCGAGGCGTTCGAGCGGATCGAGGTGCTTTATTGGCTGCACGAGTCGCGGCGCGATCTCGTGCGTCAAAGCCCGGCCAATGATGGTGCGACCCGCGGCACGTTTGCGCTGCGCTCGCCCGTTCGACCGAACCCGATCGGCACGTCGCTGGCAACGTTAGCGGGGCGCGAGGGGCCGACCCTGCTTGTCAGGGGGCTCGATTGCCTCGATGGGACGCCGCTGATCGACCTGAAACCCGACCGCTGCCTGTTCACGCCGCTCGCCCCGCCGCAGCGCGGTGATTTCGAGACGGGGTGAAGTGGACGATCACGGCGGCGACTGGCTTTTAGCCTTGGGTCATCTCAAGGCTCGTCGCGGCGTGGCGTCGGGTGGGTCTTTGGAGGTTTTGTAGCGTTAAGCTTGCGCTCTGTTCTTTGATCTTGAGAAGGTAATTGAATTTCCTGCAATCCATGTAAAGCTTATTCGCGTCCGACGAGGCCGGAGATTCCCACCACCAACATGCTTGCGAAGAACCATCCGAGCACGACCAAGGCCCAGCGTAGCACGGCGAGCGATGTCGCGAGGGTGGATTCCGCCCAATTCTGATGCGGATCCCAATTCAACGTAAAGCTCGCCTCGCAGAAGAAGCCATATAGCGATCCGTGCTCTTTAGTTTGTGGAGTTGCGGTTTGTGGAGCAGTGGTTTGTGCAGCAGTGGTTTGTACAGCGGTGGTTGGTGGGGCGCGCGGATGCCAGCGATCTCTCTGGCCCAGGCTGACAATTGGCAGGATTGAGTCGACGGCATAGACGAGCGCACAGAACGGATCGTATTGACCCGGCAGCCCAACATGATTCTTTATTAAATCTTCGTATGCATATTTATCCGACGGCTCCATCACATGTTTCTGATAGCCCCACCCAAACGCCACGAACCCAATGGCCCATAGACCGATCAGAAAATACAATGCCCGCAATGGCTGGTGCCCGTTGCGGATTGTGATCCACAGCACCCACTGCCATGCGCGCGATGGCCAACTGAGGTTGGCGCGCATGCGGCGATCCTTAGCCATGCTGATTAGACAGGCCCTGGCTTCGGCATCGTGCCCATGCGCGCGAAGCGAGTTCGCGAACTGTCGGTAGGGCTGCGGCCGGAATAGTCCACGCCGTTCTTGCTGCGCGGCTCTCAACTGCTGACGCAACCATTCGAGTTGGGCCTTGGGTTCTTGACCTTCGATGCGGCGATACGCGAACCCATGAAGTTCAAGCTTGTGCTCTTCCCCCGGGTTCAAAACGTGTTTCCTGAATACGGCGCAAGAAGCGTCGCCCAAGTTCACTTCGGTCTTCACATATTTTTTGGTCTTCCCAACTTTTTTCGGCATATCCTCAAGATCAAGGGTCCCCATGATATTGGCGCGTTGGAGGTTTAGGGTGGCGCACGCGGCGGGAGCCGGAGACGCTTCACTTATCCGCTTGCTCGATAAGGTTAGGTCGCCGGCGATCGATGCGCCTTCAAGGGAAATCATGCCTTCGATAGCGAGCTCTAAAATGACATCCCGGCCTATTTTCGTGTAGTTCGCATTCAATGCCCTGCCGTTGGCGTTCTTGAAGGTGCCGCCGTTGCAGTGCAGTGCGCCGCCGATCTCCGCGCGGTCCAGCATCACCTCACCGTTAGACCGGAAGCCGTTGGGAGCGCGGCCCAGGACTTCACCGTTGGACTGGCTTTTGTCGCCAAGGTAGACATCGCCGGCAATTTTTGCGCCTTGCGCGCTTAACGCCACACCGTCCGCGTTCTCAAAGACGCCGTCATCGCAATTCAGCTGGCCGCGGATCTCCGCGCCGTCCAGCTGCACTTGACCCTTGCACCGGTTTTTGTTGCCAAGGAAGACATCGCCGCCGATCTTCGCTCCGTATACACTTAGCGCCATGCCTTTGGCGTTCTCGAAGCTGCCGCCGCTGCAGTTCAGCGCGCCGCCGATCCCGGCATAGCCCAACAACACCTCACCCTCGGACTTGAAGTTTTTGAGCAGGAAAACGGCGCCGCCAATTTTCGCGGCTTCTGCACTTAGCGCCACGCCATTGGCGTTCCTGAAGCCGCCGTCGCATATCAGCGCGCCGGCGATCTCAGCGCTTTTCAGCAACACCTGACCCTCGGACTGGAAGTTCTTTTGCAGGGAAACAGCGCCGCCAATTTTTGCGCCTTCTGCATTTATTGCCACATCATTGGCGTTCTTGAAGCTGCCGCCGTCGCAGTTTAGCGCGCCGCCGACCTCAGCCATGTCCAAACTCACACACCCCTCGGCATGAAATCTCCCGTCAAGAAAGAGGGAACCTTTTATTTGCACTCCGCGAGCCATGATGACGGGCAGCGAGGGCGCGCCTCCTTGCGCGTCGTGGGATAGCGGGCCGACCCAGCATTTCGTCAGGCTCAGTTCCGGCAGCGAGGTGTTCTGCAGCGCGATCCCTACAGGCCACCAACAGGCTTTGATGCGGAGAGGAAAGGGGATCGTGGCGAAGGAGAGATCGAGTCTCCCCTCGATTCGGGCGCCAATAGCGCGGATGCCGAACGGGTGAACTTGCTCGCGCGCTTTAGGCTCGAAGCAGAGCCATTGGATTAGCGCGGCGCGGATCGCGCGATCCTGCCCCCAGCTTTGCGCGTTGGCAGGGTCATTTTCGGGCGCATTCAGGTCGGCGGGCGCCTCCTCGCCGGTTAAGGCGGCGTGGAGCAGTTTGCGTTCGGCGTCGGAGAGCTGGCCGCCGAAGCGCGCCTCCGCAAGCGTTAGGAGATTCGAGTCCACCGCGCCCTCCCCCATCGGATGTCCCCTTTGGTACGACTTCTCTCTCGGGCCGCGTGAATCTGGCCGGTTTTTGGTGAAGCGGCACCGGACCGAATAACGTTCAACCAATGTTAGAGTGGAATTGGTCAATATGAAACAACCTAGAAGCGACGACAGATTGTGACCCTGGGTTTCCAGCCGCGCCGCCGTCCTTGACTCCCTCGCCAGATCGGTCCAAAACAAGAACAAATAGCGAACGATAGGACGCGGACCGAATGTCGCCAAGCGGCAGAGCGGAGGGGATGGCGCGTCTGCGGCGCGTCATCGCTGAGATCGAGACAGAGGCCGGTCCCGCTGGCGAGCGGCCCGCGCGGCGCTTGCCGTTCTCGCGCACGCTCGATTCTGCGCTTGGCGGCGGGCTCGCAGACGACGCCTTGCATGAAATCGTGCCCGCTCAGCCGGCGGACGGAACGGCGGCGATGGGCTTTGCGCTGGCGCTCGCTGCACGGTTCATAAACCGACGGCCGGCCTCGGCGCTCGTCATTGGCGAAGGCTTTGCCGCTGACGAGTCAGGCGCGCTTTATGGGCCGGGCCTCGTCGCTCACGGCCTCCCTTTGAGCCGCCTCGTATTCGTGCGCGCTCCCGACGCGGCCTTGGCCTTCTGGGCGATCGAGGAGGCGCTCAAAGGCGGCGCGCCGGCCGTGGTCGTGGGCGAGATCTGGAGCCTCAAGGGCTACAGCCTCGTCGCCTCGCGGCGCCTGCTTCTAGCCGCGCGAAAGGGCAAGACGCCCGCGCTTCTGATCCTGGCCAGCGCCTATGGCCAGGCGGAACGCCTCTCCAGCGCCGCCGAGACGCGCTTTGAGATCGCCGCTGCGCCCAGCGCCACAATCCCGGCGGCGGCTGGCCCTGACCTGCCCGGACCCTTCGCCTGTGGGGCGCGGCTCATCAAGGCGCGCCTCGCACGTGCGGGACCGGAGGGACCTGTCCAGGCTTTCGATCCTGGGCGCGTCATCCGTCTCGAATGGCGAAGCCAGGACATGACTTTCAAAGACATGACTTTTGGGGGCATGGGCGTTGACGACCAGGCGATTTCTCTCCCTCTGGCTGCCGCGTCTGGCGACCGATCGCGCGCGGCGGCTAGGCCACGTTGATCGGGCGGCGGCGCTTGTCGCGGTCACCAAGGTCGACAATGCGCAAAGGCTGGTTTGCGTCGACGCTGCGGCAGCGCGGCTCGGCTTGAGCCTTGGCCTTTCGCTCCCCGATGCGCGCGCCCGCTTTCCCGCTCTCATCGTGGTGGAGGCTGAGCCTCTTGAAGAGGCGCAGCTTCTGACGCGTCTCTGCGATTGGTGCTCTCGCTATACCCCGCTTGCCGCTCTCGATGGGCGCGATGGGCTGATGCTCGACATTTCCGGCGTCGCTCATCTGTTCGAGGGCGAGGCGGCGCTGATCGAGGATTGTCGTGCGCGGCTCTCCGCGCAAGGTATCACCGTCGCCATCGGCGCCGCCGGCAATCCGCGCGCGGCCTGGGCGCTGGCGCGGTTTTCGCGCGTGAGAACCGCGCCCGAGTCCTTGAGCGAGAAGGCGTTCGTCAAGCTCTTTCACGATCTGCCGCTCGCGGCCCTCGGCCTCGACGAGAAAATTATTGCGGATATGGCGCGGGCGGGCTTGAGACGCATCGGCGACATCGCATTGAGGCCGCGGGCGCCGATCACGGCGCGGTTTGGCGCCCTTCCGATGGCGCGGCTCGACGCGCTCAAAGGCCTCGAGCGCTCGTCAATCGCGCCGCGCTTCAGGCCGCCGGATTTCTGCGCCGAGCGGCAGTTCGTTTCGCCCATACAGACGGTCGAGGCGATCGAGGTTCAGTTGCGCAAGCTCGCCGACGATCTCGTCGTGTTGTTGGAGCGACAGGCCAAGGGCGCGCGGCGGATCGAGCTCAGCCTCTACCGCGTCGACGGAGCGGTGCGCCGCATCCGCATCGGCGCCTCCCGGCCGCTTAATGAAGCGCGCGCGATCGTGCGGCTCATCGCCGAGCGGCTGGCGAGTCCGAACGAAGACGCCATCGACGCCGGCTATGGCGTCGACCTCATGCGTCTCGCTTGTCTCACGGCCGAGCCGCTTGCGCCCTCTGAAGCGGAACTTGAGCGCGCGCATGAGGCCGAGCGCGCCCGCTCGCTGGCCGAGCTTCTCGATCGACTCTCCGCGCGGCTCGGGCCGCGCGCGGTGACGCGGCGCGAGCTTATTGATGCTCATCTGCCCGAGCAGGCCGAGGCGGCCGCGCCTGCGACGCTTGGACAGGCGCGCGTGCGCGGCGAGGAGCCCGAGGCAAGGACAACGGGCGCCCCGGCGCGGCCTTTGCGCCTCTTCGCCCGCCCGGAGCCGATCGAGGCCCTGGCTGAAGTGCCCGATGGCCCCCCTTTGCGCTTCCGCTGGCGGCGAGTCCTGCATGATGTCACGGCCATCGAGGGGCCGGAGCGCATCGCCGCGCCCTGGTGGCGACATGCGGGAGCGCCGACGCGCGACTATTTCCGCGCCGAGGATTCGGAAGGCCGGCGCTTCTGGCTCTATCGCGAGGGCCTGTGGGGTCGCGAGACAATGCGGCCGAAATGGTTTGTGCATGGCCTGTTTGGGTAGAAGGTCGACGGCGCCAAGCGCCCTTGACGTGCGGGCGCCCTGACCGACAACATGTTGCACAGGTCCCAGGAGCGCGGCTCGCGAAAAAGTCGAAACCGGCCTTCGTGAAAAAGCGCGCGAAATCAACATATACTGAGAGCGAATGGCGATTCGAGCAAATCGCGAAGCGCTTTAACGGCGAATCGAGAGCGTTAAATGCAGGCCGGCAGGGCCATTTTGAACGTCCGCCATCTGACCACCTACCGCTATAAGCGGCCGGTCGAATTTGGCGACCACCGCATGATGATGCGCCCGCGCGACGGGCATGATCAGCGACTCCTGTCGTCGGAACTCGACATCGAGCCCGAGCCCAGGCGGCTGCGTTGGCTCTATGACACCTTCGACAATTGCGTCGCCGTCGCCTCTTTCTCGGGCTCCTGGACGTCGCTCCGAGTCGAGAACCGCTTTTCCGTCGAGCGGATCGAAGACGACCAGCCCGGCGGCGAGATCGACCCGCGGGCGCAATTCTTTCCCTTTTCCTACGCTGCCGACGAACTGCCCGACATCGCCCGGGCGATGGAGCGCCTGTACAGCGATCCCGCCGGAGATCTCGACCGCTGGGTGCGCCAGTTCGTGTCGTCGGGCGCGACGATCCTGACCAGCCATCTTCTGATGACGCTGACCTATGCGATCAAAGAAGGGTTCTCCTATGAGCGTCGCGAGGCGGCGGGGGTCCAAACGCCGGTTCAAACCTTGGAGCGCCGACGCGGCTCATGCCGCGACTTCGCCGTCCTGATGATCGAGGCGGCGCGTGCGCTTGGCGTCGCCGCCCGCTTCGTCTCCGGCTACGTTTATGTTCCGAAAGACGATGACGAGCCCGTTCGCCTGGGCGGCGGAGCGACGCATGCCTGGTGTCAGATCTTCCTGCCCGGCGCCGGCTGGGTCGAGTTCGATCCTACGAATGGGCTAGTAGGCAGCAAGGATCTCATCCGCGTCGCGGTCGCGCGCAATCCCTCGCAGGCAGCGCCCTTGACCGGCGCCTTTTTCGGCGCTTCCGGCGATGAACTGGGCATGGAGGTTACGGTCGAGGTGACCCAACCGAAGCAGCTCGAGCAGAGCCTCGCAGTGGGTTTAGGGGTCTAGCGACGAGTTAGACCCAATCAGCCTCCGGACCGGAGACGCTTGCTCATGCTGACGCGAGGTTCGATCTCATACCCGGCTTCCTCATAGAACCGGACGACGGCCGAGTTTCTCTCAACGACTTGCAGATTGATCTTGATGCAGCCGAGCGCCGCCAGACGCTTTTCAGCTTCCAAGAGCAGCGCTCGTCCAATCCTTTTGTGCCGATGCGCACGGAGAACGGCGATTCGGGAAATCCAACCCCTATGTCCTTCGTATCCAGCCATCACCGAGCCAACAACGAGCAGCCCTTCGAGCGCGACTAACAACAAGTCCGGCTGAAAGCGCATTTTTTCCGCAATGGCGGTCGAAGCTTTGTTCCATGGAGCGTCATCGGGGAACGCCTCTCGCCAAAGCGCTTCGACGCCGGCGAAATGCTCGTTTCTGTATTCCGAGATTGTTGGCATAGAGCTTCCTCGCTGCGACGTAGAGGCTAACGCAGGTCATTTATTAGGCCAAAGGTCCGCTCAGCGAATCGTGATCATGGGTCATCGCGCAGGATGTGCGATCGCATTCGAGTCTTTCGCTCGTTACGCGCCTTACGCTGCCGCTTTCACGGCGACGATGAAAAGCCGGGGGTAGGCGAATAGAGTGCGGCCGTCAGACTGGGCCGGATAGGCCTCCTTGAGGCCGATGCGGTAGCGCGCCAGAAACTCACAGCGCTCGTCGTCGCCGAGCCGCTCCAGGAATGGCTGCAGAGTCGAGCCGGCGAACCAATCGGCGATGCTGTGCGGTCCGTCGAGCGGATGAACGTAGGTCGTCATCCAGACATCGACTCGCGATGCGGCAGGTCTGAGCCAATCGTAATAGTCTTCGTAGCCGGCGATGAGCGGCTGGGTCTTCGCGATCGGCACCAGGCGCGACGACCAGGGTCCATCGGCGGCGACCATGCGCATCAGCGCATGCGAGGATTCGTTGGACGTATTCGGCATCTGCGACGGCCAGCGCTCCGCCCGGAGCCAGATAAGACATCAGGCGCGGAAAGAGGTGCTCGTGCTCAGGCAGGAATTGCAACGCCGCGTTGGCGAAGATGAGGTCCGGCTGGTCCTGGGGCGTCCAATTCGCAATGTCCTGCTTGATAAATTCCGCTCGGGGCGCGCGCACGCGCGCATGCGCAAGCATGGCGTCGGACGTGTCGAGGCCAACGAGTCTCGCGTTCGTAAACCGCTGGAGGAGCAATTCTGCGCTGTTGCCGGGACCACAACCCAGATCATAGATGCGGCTCGCGGACGAAAGCGGAATGCGCGACAGCAAGTCGCGCGCCGCGCGCATACGCTCGGCCTCGAACTTCGAGTAGAGTGTCGGGTTCCAGTCGGTCATCAGCATAAGTCTTCGAAGCGCCTCGAGTCGGCGCCCCTCATCGCGCAGATTGAAGGCCGAAGTCGGGCGCTCTAGTTGAGCGGCACGAAGTGGTTGACGACAACGAGCAGCGCAAGCAGCGCGAGGCCTGCCCCCAGGCTCCAGCCGATCAGTTTTTTCTCGATCGGCAGCAGTGGCTCGTAGGCGCTCGTTGCTTCGCGCAAATCGGGTTTGGGCATCGGAAGTTTCCTAAATCAGGACGCAAGCGGCGGTTTGACGCCGGCGAAGAAGAGCCATGAGATGACAAACCCGACCCACACGACGAAGCCAAACAACGACACCAGATAGACCGCCGCGAGCTTGGCGAAGCCCTCCTGCCAGAGCTGGCGAAAGTTGGACATCACGCCGATCGAGAAGAAGGTCAGCACGAAGAAGATCACGCGCAGCACATTGGCTTCGCCGATCGCCGCGGTGAGCTGGCCCGATGAGCCGGCGCCGGTCCAAAGCGCGAGCGCTAGAGTGATCAGGAATGTCGCGACGAAGCCGAGAATGAACTTCGGGAATCGCTCCCAGATTTCGCCGAGCTTGGCCTTCGAGCCGCCCGCCTGCGGATTGATGTGGTTCGTCCAGATGTAAGCAAGAATGAAAGCCCAGACGCCGATGAAGACGTCGATGAACACCTTCACGGTCGCCGTCACGGTCAGCATCCAGCCCGGCTGATAGACGATTCCTTCGGCCGCCGCCTTGGCCTGGATGAGCGATTGCGTGATGCCGCCAGCGGCCAGCGCCGCGCCGTCGGTTTTCACCGCAAGCCCCATCCACGCCGCTGCGACCAGCGGCTCGTGCGACATGAACGTTTGCGCAATGAACGGCAGGACCAGCACTTCGATCACCGCGAAAACGACCACCAGCGACGACACGAGGATCGGGATCTGGGGGCGGGCGCGAATCGCGCCCCCGGTTGCGATCGCCGCCGCGACGCCGCAGATCGAAACGCCGGAGGCGAGCGGAGCGGCCCATTCGCGACTGAAGCCGAAGCCCTTGCGCGCGATCAGATAAACGACCGGCCAGTAGATGAGATAGGCCTCGATGATCGCGGCCACGCCGCGCAGCATCAGCGACGACGCCAGCGTGAGCTTGCTAGCCATGGTGACCGCGATAAAGGCGCCGAGGATGACAATCGCGATCTTGATATAGAGCTCGGGGCGGACGGCGCTCTTGAGGCGCTCAGCGAAAGCCGGAAAGGCATTCGCGATCACGAGGCCAGCGAGAAGCGCGACGATGTAGCCGCCCTCGTTCGTGAGCTTGAGCGACCACGAGACGCCGAACTTGGCTTGATCGGCCGGGGTGACTGCGGCGAGATACGCCCAGGAGCCGACAAACCAGCTCGCGTAGGCGATCACAAACACGCCAGTGAACGCGGCGGCGAACCGCTTGACGTCGTCGCCGAGCAGATAAGCGGCGGCGGATAGAACAGCGGTGAGGACGAGGTACGTCAACAGTAACGAGCCCGCGCCGCCGAGGCTCGCATAGGCTTTCGATACGGGAGCAAGCGCCAGCGACGGGTTGGTCCAGACTGACGTCGTCACCAGCCAGCCCAGGGCGTCAGCGCCGGCCAGCGAGCCCAAGGCCAGCACGAAGACGACGAGGCCCAGGCCGACAGCGACCAGATCCTCACTGAACCGAGGCGGAGCCGCCGCCTGGAGGGGGAGAGTTGCCTCGGACATCGCGCAGCCCTTTTGACCCAATACCGGGATAGTCGGTTATTAATCCAGTCATTCTATAGACTTTTGGTAAAAGAATCAATTGGACTAACGGAGTCAATAAGGAACTTTGTCTCATATATCATTCTATATACGTATTATGCGTCTGTGGAGAGCGATCGACTGTCGCAGGCGCGCTGCGATCTGCACCGGCCAAGCAGGGAGACATCGTTGCCAAAGATCTAACCGCCTCCCGGATTCTTCTCTCGCTCTACTTTACCATCTTCCTCAATCAATTGGATAATCTCTTCGCTTACACTGAACGCGGAACAATTCGGCCCCGCTCCGGTTTGATTGGCGCCAGCTTCTCATGGTTTGGTTGAGGAGATTGTGATGTTTGGACGGGTCTCCGCCGGCCGGTTTTCGCGGATGTTCAGCCGCCCGCATTCCGAAGGCGCCGGTGCGGTCGCCTGCGCGGCAGCGCTGCCCCTCGCAGTGCTCGCTCTCGCAGTGACCGCTGACTACACCAAGGTTTCCCACTTCAGAGGTCGGGTCCAACAGGCGACGGACGCGGCCTCAGCCGCCGCCGCGGAGGCGGTTGCGCGGGCGCCGGACATTACCAATGACAATGACCGGCTCGCTGGTCAGGTGGCCGATGTGGTCTTCCTCGACCACGCTCCCCGCGGAGCCGGGACGCCCACTGTCGCTCTGAAAAGCACCGGCGCCGCGGTGACGGCGACCGTTGGATATGCAGGCTTCGCGCCGAGCAATTTCGGCGCCGTTCTCGGCTATGACGCGGTGAGCGCCGATGCTTCGTCGACATCGCTTGCGCGCGTTGCGGATCTCCGACCGACGGTTACTCGCTAAACCCGCTCGTTTTTGCTTGGCGTTGACGCACGTCGTCGTAGACCTTGTAGGCTCGGCGCCTGTCCGGCAATCGCCGCGGAAAAGGAGGTCGCATGGCCGGCTACGTCGACCCGACGAAGGAAGCCTTCGCGGTCTTTCGCGCCGATGACCGGCCCGGCACAATCCATATGCTCAATCTGGTCAAATTGCGCGCTCATGCGGCCTATCCGGACGGGCGTCGCGCGACCGGGGCCGAGGCCTATGCGGCTTACGGGCGGGAGAGCGAGCCGGTTTTCTCGCGCCTCGGGGGATCGATCGTCTGGCGCGGCGCCTTCGAGCAGATGCTGATCGGTCCGACCGAGGAGCGCTGGAATCTCTGCTTCATCGCCCAGTACCCGACTGTCGCCGCGTTCGTCGCCATGATCCGCGATCCGGTCTACCGCGAGGCGGTCAAGCACCGGCAGGCTGGGGTGGAGGATTCGCGGCTCATCCGTCTCGCGCCGGGCGCGGTCGGAGTTGGCTTCGGCTAAACCTCCGCGCAGACGAAAGCCACAGAAAGAGATTGCCGCTTGCCTAGGCCTCGGCTAGACCCGCGCCATGACTAGGCCAGTGCCATGGATTCTCGGCATTATCGGCATTGTATTCATCGGCGTTTCGCTGGTCTACTGGCTCACGCCTGCTGCGGGTCTTCCGAGCTTCCTGCCCGGCTTCGAACCCAGTTCCGATCACGTCCATCTCACCCACGCGCTCGGCGCGCTGATCATCGCGCTAGCCCTGTTCGCGATCGCCATTATCTGGTTTCAGCTTATCTCCGAGGATTAGCTTTCGAGATGGCGGCGTGCGCGTTCGCCCGCGGGCTGCGATCAGGCCCAATAGTTCAAGCCTCCGGGTTGTCGCCAAACCGTCACGAACGGTGCTTACCTATCGTGTGCGACACGAGACGCTGGGACGGTGCGCGCATGGATATGAAAGTCATCCAGGACGACGATGAAGTGACTCACGTCGTGCTCGACGGGCGCTTTGACATTCAAGGCGCCCAGGAAGTCGATTCCCGATTTGAGGAGCTGGCGGAGAGCAGCAAGGCTCTGGTGGTCGACCTCTCCAAGGTTTCGTTCCTTGCGTCGCTCGGAATACGCACGCTGATGCTGAGCGCCAAGACGCTCCTTCGGCGTGGCGCCGAAATGGCGGTCTGCGGAGCCAGCGAGAGCGTTGAAAAGGTTCTGCGCACGACCGGCTTCAATGAAGTCGCCGGACTTTACCCCGACTACGACACGGCCGCCCGTACGCTCCAGGAGAGGCTTGCCGCCTTTTCGAGCAAGAAAGCATGAGCGAGCTTCGGCCTCCGTTCTGCTCGCGCGACTTTCCCGCGACCGTCGAGGCTGCCTCGGAGGCTGAGAACTGGATCGCCCGTCAGGCGAGCGACATGGGACTTGGTGAAGAGGCTGAATTCGCCATTGGTCTTTGCCTCGAAGAGGTGTTTCTCAACGCGGTGACGCATGGCCACGCCAATCGCGCCACCATCTCATTGTGCGCCGAGCCCGACGGCGTCATCGTCGAGTTCGCCGACGACGGCGTGCCGTTCGATCCGACAATAGCCCCGGCCAAACGGATCAGTGGGCCGACCCAAGATTTCGACATCGGCGGCTATGGCGCGGGGCTGATGCAAAAATTCTCCCGCCGCATGAGCTATCGCCGCTTTGAAGGCATGAACCGCCTCGTGCTGGAATTCGACGCGGAGCCAAAAGCCAACATTGGCCCGGACGTGTTGAGCGCCCCATGACGCCATGAAAGATTCCCCGGAGCTGCGGGCCGCGATTCGGGCGGCGAGCGCGTTCCGTGAGCTGTCCGACGATAACCTTGCACTCCTGATCGAAGCCGCCGAACTCGAGACGTTCGACCCCGACGCCGTCCTCATGGTGCAGGGCGAACCCAGCGATTACGCAATGCTGGTCCTGGAGGGGGAAGTGACGGTCACCGCCGACAGCGCTCGCGGCGCCATTCCCATTTCGACACTTCATGCTCCTTCGCTGGTCGGGGAACTGGGGGCGCTGGCGCAATTGCCGCGCAGCGCGACCGCGCGCGCTTGCACGCCCGTCACCGCTCTGCGCTTCGGACGCGCTGCGCTGGTCGAAGTCGCACGCGCCACGCCGTCCTTGCTCATCGACGTCATCGCCCGGATGGGCGAGCGCCTGCGCAAGTTCAATGGCGCGGTCAGCCTTTACACCGAGGCCCTCGGCGCGCTCGAGCGTCACGAGCTTGATCCCGCGCTGCTTGAGGAGTTGCGCAATCCGATCCCGGGCCTTGCCGACTTCGGGCAGACCTTCGGCCGCATGGCTGAGCAACTCATTCTGCGCCGTCAGCGCGATGACGAAATGGCGAGCGCGGCGGTCATTCAGCGCGCGCTTCTGCCCAGAGTTCAGGATTTCGCCAAAGAATCCCGTCTCGATATCTGGGCGTCGATGACGCCCGCGCGCGATGTCGGCGGCGATTTTTTCGAACTCATAGCCCTCGCTGACGGGCGCGTCGCGCTCGGCGTCGGCGACGTTTGCGGCAAAGGCGTGCCCGCCGCTTTGTTCATGGGCATCACCAAGACGCTCATCCGCATCAACTTACGCGAGAATCCAGATTTGCCCGGCGCAATCGTCAAGGCGAACGCCTTTCTCGGCGATAACAATGCCGGCCAGCTGTTTGCGACCGTCTTATACGCCGCTTACGATCCGCGCTCGGGCGCGCTGGAATATTGTAACTGTGGACACCTTCCCGGGTTGATCCGCCGCCCCGGCGGCGTGGTCGAGACGCTGCCTGTTGGCGGCCTGCCGGTCGGCTTGTTCGAACCCATGAAGATGACGGTGCATAGGGCAGAACTTCGACCCGGCGACCTTTTCTTTCTCTACACCGATGGCGTCACCGAAGCCGAGGACCCGGACGCGCTCTTGTTCGGGGAGGATCGCCTCGAAGGTTTGCTGGCCAAAAAGGGCCACGGCGCAAGCGCGTCGCAATGGACTGCGCGCATCGAGGCGGCGGTGCGCGAGTTCGCGCGCGGACGGTCTCAGTTCGACGATATCACTTGTCTCGCGCTGAGACGGTGAAGGTTGGATTGGCACGCCGACCGAGAGCGTCCGCTTGTCCATCATCAATGGGCGGCAACCTTTTCCACGTCCGGCAGCGTCCAGGCCTTGTCGAACAGAGCCTTGGTCGGCGCGTAGAGACGGAACATCAGTTCGAAGCGGCGCTTGGGGTCGGTCGGAACCCAGTTCGATTCCTTGCCTTCCGGCGCCTTCGGTCCGAACCAGATGTCGACTGAGCCGTCCGCGTTCTTCTCGACATCGGCGGCGTTGGAGGCGCGGCTCGCGCGATCCACGCCCTTGATCAGCGCGTGCGTCTCGCGGTCGTAGGCCGTGACCGACCAATATTGCTGGACTGGGGCATCCGGCGGGACGTGCAGGCGGTAGGTCTTGCCGCCGTCGTAAGCCTCGCCGTCCTTGTCTTTGATGTTGATCAGGTAGTACTGCCCGGCGCCGAGCCGCTTGAGCGCGATAAAGGCGTAGCTGTAGGCGAGGCCGCGCCCGTCGACGGAGTATTGGTTCGGATCGGAATAGTCGGTCGACTGGCCCTTTATGGTCTCAGGCAGCGTCGGCGTCATCCAGTGCGTGCCCTCGAAGAAAGCCGGGAAGCCGGAATCATAGCGCGCCGCAAGCAACGCCTTCGCCTCAGCGACGCCCGCTTCGAGCGCCTTGATCGTTGCATCGTCAGGCGTGAACGGTTTGCCTTTCTCGATGCCGATCGTGCGCAGCTGATCGATCATCGCCCGGTCGCGGGGAATCCAGGGCTCAGCTTGGACGACGCGATCGAGCAGCGCGAAGAAGCTCGCGTCGTATTTGATCGTCGAGTCGAAATCCTTGTCCTTGACGTCGATGAAGACTGTCTCCGGTTTTTTGCCGGCCTCGGACAGAGGGTAGAATTTCACCCGCTTGCCGTAAGCGATCGACTTCTGCACGTCAGCGTCGCTGTGGCTTTTGAGGCTCGAGCGAATGAGGAAGTAGCCGCCATAGGTGTCGGATGCGAGCCGCTCGAAACCATCGGGAATCTTACCGTCATAACCGGGCGGCGTGATGACGAATTGACGCCCTTGCCCTTATCCACGCCGAGCAGGCCCGCGTCTTCGAGCGCCGTCTGCCAGAGGGTGACGAAATTGCCGTTGAGCGAGCCGTCCTCGCCGGCGGGCGGGATCTCGACGACCATCGGGCCGGACGCCTTCGTATCGTAGAAGCCCATGAAATAGAGGGTGTCGGGATTCGGCGTCAGCGTCTGGTTATGCCAGTCGAGCGGCTTGCCCCAATAGATGACCTGCCCGGGCTTGCCGCCGGCCTTCACCATTTCGTCGAACATGAACTCCGTGTTGACCGCGGGCATGGCCCAGACGACGGCCTCGACCGCGCGGCGCTCGATGGCGCGGCGCGCGAGCTCTTCGGGCGAATAGCTCTGCGCCTCAGCCGATCCCACTGCGAACATGAACGCAAGAAGGGCGATGCTGAATAGCGTCATGCCAATCCTCCCCGATCTTCCAGTTTTATCTTCGTCAGAGCTCGACGCGGAATTCGTCGGCGGCTTGCCAGACCGTGAGGGACGCGAATGAACGCGGTTCGGCTTGTCGATCATAATAGCGGCGTTGCGAGGCAAATGTGCTATTCTAGACCGCGATTGAAAGTCCACCATGGCGGAAACCCGCAAGATCGCCGCGATTTTGGTTGCGGATATCGTTGGCTACAGCCGTTTGGCTGGGGCGGACGAGGATCGCACGCTGTCGCGGCTGCGCGGGTTGAGAAGCGACCTGATTGATCCCGCCATCAACGCGCACGATGGGCGCATCGTCAAGTGGACCGGCGATGGCGCTCTCATCGAGTTTCGCAGCGTGGTCTACGCCGTGCGTTGCGCCGTCGAAGTACAAAATGGCATGGCCGAGCGCAATGCGGGCCTTCCGCCCCAGCGCCGTATCGTCTTCCGCATCGGCGTTCACTTTGGCGACGTGGCCGAGGAAGCCGACGGCGATCTGATGGGCGATGGCGTCAATGTCGCGGCGCGTCTCGAAGGCGTTTGCGAGCCAGGAGGCGTCTGCCTGTCCGAGCAAGCGTATTGGCTGGTGAAGGGGCGGAGCGATATCACGGCGTGCGATCTCGGCCCGATCAAACTCAAGAACATTGCTGATCCGGTGCGGGCGTTCTCGCTGCAAATCGGTCTCCCGCCCGCGGCGAAGCCGAGGCCTCCGGTGCGGAGCAAGCGGCCAGCCCTGAGGTTAGCAGGCATCGCGATCGCCGCGGCGCTCGCGATGGTCCCCGATTGGCGACCATGGTCGACCGCCAAAGCCCGACGTTTTAGGCGCTGCGCTTTACGATAAGCTCGCAACGGCGCCGCGCCTCTCCATCGTCGTACTGCCGTTCGAATCCTTGGCAAGCGATCCGGACCAGCAGAATTTCGCTGACGCCTTCACCGACGATCTCACGGCCGAGGTTTCGCAACTCAAGGATAGCTTCGTCATCGGGCGCGACTCCGCCTCCTCCTACAAGGAGAGGCCGGTCGACGCGAGAAAGATCGGGGGCGGACTCGGTGTCCGATACCTGCTCGAAGGGAGCGCGAGCCGGGTTGCGGGGGCGATCAGGGTCAGCGCCCAGCTCATCTCAACCGAGACCGGGGCGCACGTTTGGGCGGACCGGTTTGAGGGCGAGGCCGCGCAGATCGGTCCAATGCAGAAGGACTTCGTCGCTCGCCTCGCCCATTTGCTCGGCGCGGAAGTCGTTAAGACTGAAAGCCCGCCGACGGTGCGCAAACAGCCTGTAGCCCCGCCCGCAATCGACAGGGATGAACGGGCAAATCGACGCGCCCCCGCGCCACAGCGGCAGCGTCTAGCGGCTTCGCCGCCTCCGCCGCAGGCCAGACCGCCCGACCCGCAGCCAGCTTTTTGTGGGTCGCCCACGGCGTGTTGGAGAATTGGCAGCACTTATAATCCAGCGGTTCTTGACTATGCCCCCGCGCCACAGCAGCAGCGTCAAGCGGCTTCGCCGCCCCCGCCGCAGGCCAAACCACCCGAGCCGCAGTCAGCTTATTGTGGGTCGCCCTTGGCGTGTTGGAGAAGCGGCAGCGTTTATCAGCCATGATCCGTTGAGTTCGGACTAATCGTACGCGCGCGTTGGGCGCCTCGAGCGACCTGAACGGCGCGGCGGCGGTTCGGAAACATTCGCCCCGGGCGGCTCGGCGACTAAGGCGATTTTGGGTCTGGCGCCATGTCCGAGATTTCCGCTCGGCCGGTAGTCAGAGATTAGCGTTGACACAAAGATTTTCGACAAATGCTTTTCGAGAATCCAAATCAAATGTATGATGTATTTTAATCGTCGAAGCCATCTGCCCCAAGGCGGCGGTCGTGAGGACATCGAGATATGCACAGGACGCATAATGAGGGCTGGACAACGAGACCTTAAGGAAGGGTCACGGGTGGAGAAAAATTTTATTCCAAACGCGTGTAACCCGTTGAAAAGGCTCAATTCGGAAAAATAAACGCTAGTAAACGCCAGTAAATTTACTAACGTTTAAGCTCGTTTATTGGCGCTTACTCGCGTTTATTGAGCTGGTGGGCGAGACGTCGCTATGACATGGAGGAATGGGTGGGGGACGTCGAGGGCGAACGTGGGCGCGGCGGAGGCGGTGAAGAGGACTCGGACCTCAGTCTGCGTATTGTGCATGGCAGCATGGAATTGTGCAGTGCAGCAGAAGCTGCTATCAGCCCGGCCCCTGGTCAGGGCAGGACGCGCTCGACGGCAACGGAGACGGAGAGACCGATGCAGCATTTCCACGTGGGAAACCGTCATCAGATCAAAGACGCGCCGCCCAACACCTGGGCGACGGTGCATTGCCGCGATGTCGTCACCATGAGCGAACTGGCGCGGCGCGGATTTCATCTCATTGATATGAGCGGCGAAGTCTGGACGATGCATCGCGAGGGCTAGCGCGCTCGCTCTTCGATAAGCTTGTCCGAGTCCGGGAGTGACTCGGAAATGGCGCCGCAAGCCGTTGGAATCGCGAGAAACGGACTCGGAAATGGCAGCGTCGGTGTGAGCTTGCCGCCGCGAGGCCAAAGCGGCGGCTAGTCCTCGCTTAGATCCTCGAACGCGCCCCGGTCGACGCCATTGCCGATCAGGATCTCGCGCTTGCCCGAGTGATTGGGGGCGCTGACCACGCCCTCCTTCTCCATCCGCTCGACGAGCGAAGCGGCCTTGTTGTAGCCGACCGACAGGCGGCGCTGGATGTAGCTGGTCGACACCTTGCGGTCGCGCAGAACGATGTTGACCGCGCGGTCGTAAAAGTCGGCCGATTCCTCGGCGTCCATCGAGCCGGGGGAGGGCAGGGGGGCGTCGTCGTCGTCCTCGCCGGCCTCGTTGTCCTCGGTGATGGCGTGCAGGTATTCGGGCGCGCCTTGCTTCTTGATATGGGCGACGACCTTCTCGACCTCGTTGTCCGACACGAAAGGCCCGTGGACGCGGGAGATGCGCCCGCCGCCCGCCATGTAGAGCATGTCGCCCTGGCCGAGCAATTGCTCGGCGCCTTGCTCGCCGAGGATGGTGCGGCTGTCGATCTTGCTCGTGACCTGAAACGAAATCCGGGTCGGGAAATTCGCTTTGATGGTGCCGGTGATGACGTCGACCGATGGGCGCTGCGTGGCCATGATGAGATGGATGCCGGCGGCGCGCGCCATTTGCGCAAGCCTCTGGATCGCGCCCTCGATGTCCTTGCCGGCGACCATCATGAGGTCGGCCATCTCGTCGACGACGACGACGATGTAGGGCAGTTCGTCGAGCGGGATCTCCTCGGACTCGTAGATCGCTTCGCCGGTCTCTTTGTCGAAGCCGGTCTGGACGGTGCGGGTCAGCGTCTCGCCTTTGGCGAGAGCTTCGGCGACGCGAGCGTTGAAGCCGTCGATGTTGCGCACGCCGACCTTCGACATCTTCTTGTAGCGGTCCTCCATCTCCCTCACCGCCCATTTGAGCGCGACGACGGCCTTCTTCGGATCGGTGACGACCGGGGTCAGGAGGTGCGGGATGCCATCGTAAGCCGAAAGCTCGAGCATCTTCGGATCGACCATGATGAGCCGGCATCGCTCGGGCTTCATGCGGTAGAGGAGCGAGAGGATCATGGTGTTGATGGCGACCGACTTGCCCGAGCCGGTCGTGCCGGCGACCAGCAGGTGGGGCATGCGGGTCAGATCCACGATCACCGGGTCGCCGCCGATCGTCTTGCCGAGCGCGATCGGCAGGCGATGATTCGATTGGCCGAACTCTTCGCTGGCGAGAAGCTCGCGCAGATAGACGGTGTCGCGGCGCTGGTTCGGCAATTCGATGCCGATGGCGTTGCGGCCCTGAACCACCGCCACGCGGGCCGAGACCGCCGACATCGAGCGGGCGATGTCGTCGGCGAGCCCGATGACCCGCGACGACTTGATGCCCGGCGCCGGTTCGAGTTCGTAGAGGGCGACGACTGGGCCGGGGCGCACGTTGACGATCTCGCCCTTCACGCCGAAATCGTCGAGGACCCCTTCAAGCAAGCGCGCGTTCTGCTCCAGCGCGTCCTGCGAGATTTTGGCGCCGACCGATTTCTTCGGCTCCGTCAGCATCGTGATCGAGGGCATGACCCATTCGCTGCGCGGCCGGGCCGACATGTCGAACGGCGCCCGAACCGCGGTTGGGCGAGCGGGAACTGGGGAGACGACCGGCGGCGGAAAGGACGGAAACGGCGCCGAATCCTGAGTCCGAGGCGCGAGCGCGGCGGCGATCGTCGAAACGTCGTCGGCGTCGCGGACCGCCGACCACGATGCGGATGGCGCGGGGTTGAGGACGGGCGGGGGCTGGCGCTTTGTCTTCGAGCCGCGGGAGGCCATCCGGCGCAGCGTCGCCTTTGCTGTCAGCAAGGCATGAATCACGGCGCCGATCGACACCATGCCGAAGCTCGGCTCGTCCTCTTCCTCTTCGTCGTCAAAGCGCGCCAGCGCGCGGGCGCGGGCCTTTCCGGAGGTGGCGTCGGGAGCGTCGTCTGCGGAACTCGAGCCCCCGATGCTGGAGGCGGCGGCGAGCCCGAGGATAGCGATAGCGGCAAGGCCGGCGCCGACTGCGATTGTGGCCCAGGGCGAGGCCGGAAGGAGGCGACGCGGGAGGGAGAGGATAGCGTCGCCGACGACGCCGCCGAGACCAGTGGGAAGCGGCCAACTCCCGGGCGCAGGAAGCAGTGAAGCCAGTCCGGCCGCCGCGATCACGCCGGTGCAATAGAGTGCGACTTTCAAACGCGGCCGCTCAAGCTGTCGCTTGGTGACGAGGCTCCAGCCCCAGAACGCGGGCGGGGCGAGCAGGGCGGCCGAGGCAAGGCCGATGAACTGCATCACGAGATCAGCGGCGATCGCGCCCGGAGCGCCGAGAAGATTGTGGACGCGCTCGTTCGTCGCGTGATTGAGACTGGGATCGCTGACCGACCAGGTCAGCAAAGCGAGGGTCAGGCTGGCGACGCCCGCGAGCGCGACAAGGCCAGCAATTTCGGCCGCCCGCCGTTTCGGGAACTCCCGCACCGAAGCGGGCACATGGTCGATAAATGAGAACGTCGTCGTGCGCATCGCTCACTTGCCAGGTCGAAGTGGCGGGATCGCGCGCCGCCCCCTGCTTGACCCTAGGGGCGCCAAGTTAATGCGGTCCTAACCTTAACGGGCAGTCGCCGCAGGAGGCCGCACAAACGCGAGGGTGAGGAATAAAAAATGGACGCCCCGAGGGGCGTCCAAGGTCCGGGGAGGAAGGAAACTTCGCCTGGCGGCAACCAAATGCCGCCAGACGCTGCAGCTTTAGTGAACGACTTCGCCGTGAAGGGCGAGATCGAGGCCGTCGCGTTCCACCTCTTCGGTGACGCGCAACCCGACAGCGACGTCAACAATCTTCAGGATGATGAAGGTAACGATCGCGTCGTAGACGATGACCGTAACCACCCCCTTGATCTGATTGATGAACTGCCCGACGTCGCCTTCCAAAAGGCCGGAGTGGCCGCTGAACTCGTTGACCGCGAACACGCCGGTCAGCAGCGCGCCGATGATTCCGCCGACCGCGTGTACGCCGAAGGCGTCGAGCGCGTCGTCGTAGCCAAAGGCGTGCTTGAGCGAGGTGGCGCCCAAGTAGCAGCCGACGCCGCAAGCGATGCCGATCACCAGCGCCCCGATTGGACCGACAAAGCCTGAGGCCGGGGTGATGGCGACGAGGCCAGCGACCGCGCCCGAGCAGATGCCGATGACGGTTGGCTTGCCGCGGTGGCCCCATTCGACGAACATCCAGGTCAGCGCCGCAACGGCGGTCGCGATCTGGGTGACGGTCATCGCCATGCCGGCCTGCAAGCCCGCGCTCACCGCCGAGCCGGCGTTGAAGCCGAACCAGCCGACCCACAGGAGGCCCGCGCCGATGAAGGTCAGGACCATGTTGTGACCCGGGCCGGGCTCCTTGCGCTTGCCGAGCAGGATGCACGACACGAGTCCGGCGACGCCCGCGTTGATATGGACGACGGTTCCGCCGGCGAAGTCGAGGACCTGGAACCAGCCTTGGAAGACGCCTTTGGAGTCGACGTTGACCGCGCTCATGAACCCGTCCGGCCCCCAGACCCAGTGGGCGACCGGCGCGTAGACGAAGATCGCCCACAGACCGATGAACCACAGCATCGCCGAGAACTTCATGCGCTCAGCGAATGAGCCGGCGATGAGCGCCGGCGTGATGATCGCAAACGTCATCTGGAACATCATGTAGACGGTCTCAGGGATCGTCGGCGCCAGCGGGTTGGGAGTGTTCGTCCCGCTCGCCAAGTCATAATGGATTCCCTGGAGAAACACGCGAGAGAAGCCGCCTATGAATGAGCTGCCGCCGGTGAATGCGAGGCTGTAGGTGAGAACGAAATAGATCACCGTGACCAGCGCCGTGATAGCGAAGCTCGTCATCACCGTATCGCCGACGTTCTTCTTACTGACCATTCCGCCGTAGAAGAGACCCAGGCCCGGGATGGTCATCATCAGAACGAGTGCGACCGAGGTCAAAACCCAGGCCGTGTCGCCGGAATTGCTGGTGCATTTTTCGAGGACCGTGGCGGAACAGCTTGGCGGCGCAGCCGGGGCGGCTGGAGCGGCGGCCGCAGCCGGAGCGGTGGCCGACGGCGCAGCAGTGGGCGCTGCCGGAGCCGCGGCGGCTGGCGCCGCGTCGGTCGCGGCGCGGCGGCGGGAGGATTGTTCTGCGCCATCGCGGCCGGCGCGGCGAGGCCGATGAAAACGGCCGCGGCCAGCGCTGGAGCGAGGCCGGTCAATAAGCGTATCAGTTTCATGGTTCAGGACTCCGAATCTGGAAGGGGAAGCGGCGCATGGCGCCTAAAGCGCGTCCTTGTCCGTCTCGCCCGTGCGGATCCTGACCGCCGAGTTGAGGTTGTAGACGAAGATCTTGCCGTCGCCGATCTGGCCCGTGCGCGCTGCAGCGACGATCGCTTCGACCACCTTGTCGGCGACGTCCGCGTTGACCGCGACCTCGATTTTCAGCTTGGGAAGGAAGCTCACTGCATATTCGGCGCCGCGATAGATTTCGGTATGCCCCTTCTGGCGCCCGTAGCCCTTAACCTCAGTAACTGTCAGACCGTGCACTCCGATGGCGGTGAGCGCATCGCGCACCTCCTCCAGCTTGAACGGCTTTATGATCGCCATTACGATTTTCATAAGCTCGCCCCATGGTGACGCGCCGCGGCGGTACTGGAACCGTACCGCTTTCGTGCGGTGAAATCGGAACGCAAGCGCGTCCCGCCCAGCACGGCCTTACAAGGCGCGTGCCATGTCCTAGCCAGCACTCTAACAACCTGAAAAGCAGTTGCTATTTGGCTCTGGGAGAACGAATCAGGATCTGCGCGCCCGATCTGTTGGGGGATCTGATCATAAAATAGGCGCCTATGATTTAACCAGGGCCTCTGCGATCGAAATCGCGGCGTCCGCTACGGTGAGAACGCCAGCCCCTCGGCGGCAGTGCACGAGCACTCCCGACCTCGTCCAAGAGGGCGGCAAGGAATAACAGCCATGAAACGGGATCCGTATGATGGACGAGAACCCGCTGAATTCGATCGAGCGCGAGCGTCGCGAGGTTGCTCGTAATCGAACAGCGAGGGCGCACGCCACGAGATCGGCCGCATCGACCGCAACGTTACCATTCGCTGCAGGATGACCTGCATTCGCCTCAGGCCGGTCACGCGCCCCGGACGCCGCTCAGGCCACCTGCCGTATTCAGGAGGCCTCGATTCATAAGCTCGAAGTCGCGTTGATTGGCTGATCTTGCGCCAATTCCTCCAGCAAGAGCTCTGCCTCCCGCAAGTCGAGCGTGTCGAAACCCTCGGTGAACCAGCCATAGACTGGAGCAAGAATGTCGCGCGCAGGACCTCGCTTGCCTTGAAGGCACAGCAAACGGGCCATGCTCGTCGCCGCCCGGAGCTCCCAGGATTTCGCCCTCTGCTTCCGAGCAATCTCCAGCGCGGTGGCGAAACAGGCTTCAGCCTTTGTCGCATCCGGCTCCATTCCCTCCAAAGCGATTTCCCCGGCGACGCGATTGATCTCGGCTTCGTACCAGTTCTCTTTCGTAGTCTTCATAGTCGTCATTGCTTCGCCAATCTTGGTCGAAGCCTCGTCGAACTGACCCATCTCGGCGTTGGCTTTCGCCAGATTGGACAAAAACAATGGCATCCACATCGTTGTTTCCGTCGATCGTAGAAATTCGACGCCAGCCATAATCGTTCGGACCGCCTCCAGGGCGTTGCCGGTCAGCGCCGACAAGCAACCCCGATGCATCATTCCCCATCCTTTCCAAAACGACGACCCCAGTCGGTCCTGCAAGGGGGCATATTCCTCGACCAGTGCGTTTGCAGCTGAGTAATTTCCGCAGTGGATATACGACCAAATGCTGAAATTGATCACGTAAACCAATGTCGCCAGGTGTTGGGCCTCGCGCGCAACGCTCAGCGCGCGCTCAGTATCCGCGAGCGCGGCGTCGGGATAGCCAAGTAGCCACCATGCTATCGATCTCCAGGAAAGGCTTGCGGCGCCGACGTCCTGGCCGAATTGTGTCGCGAGAGGGCGGTGCTCCGCCGAATCGTAAAGCGCGATCGCTTGATCGAGATGCGTTCGCGCGTCCACGACGTCTCCGGTGTGGAGGAGGGACAACCCCATTTGGCGATGCCCGATCATGATCGGCCCGGTCACTCTCTGCGTCTCCGCGAGCGCCAAAAATTGGATGGCAAGTTCGCGCATCATGTCGCCGTTGAAGGCGACAAGATTCGCGACCCACAGGCCGTAAAGAACGGCGTACAGTAACAGGGGATCTTCTGGGAGCTCGCCGAGTTCGCGAGACCGTTCAATCAGCGCACGCGCTCGCTCCACGGCAGCTCTGGTTTCCGGCGCAGCGTAGCCGCGGACATGCAGGAGCGGCGTTATCAGCTCCACGTGAAGCTTGATCTCATCGCGGCGCAGCGCACGCGTGCTCGACAAGGTCGCGATCATTTCAAGCGCGCGTCTGAGCTGTTCTGTGGCTTCGGCCAGAGCCGATCTTTGCGCCGACCGTCGCCCCGCCTTCCCCCACAGCGCCGCAGCTCTCTCGATATTCCCTGCCTCGGCCCAGTGACGCGCCAGCAGTTCGGGGTTGTTCTCGGCGATCTCGCTGAACTTGCTCTCCAGCGTCACCGCGATCCGGGCGTGAAGGTGGCGTCTCGGCTCGCGCAAAAGAAGGCCATAAGCCGCATCTTGCACGAGAGCGTGCTTGAACAAATAGGTCGCGTCGGGGGGCGCCCCTTGGCGGAACAGCAATCCCGCGCGAATGAGTTTGTCGATCTGCATTTCCAGCTTCGCCTCTGGCCACCACGTGACCGAAGCCAGAAGTTCATGCGAGAATTCACGGCCGATCGCCGCGCCAATCGGCGCAAGCTCTCTGGCGGCGCCAAGTCGGTCAAGCCGCGCCATTAGCGACGCGTGTAAGGTTGGCGGAACGGCCGTTCTCCGAGAGGGAACTGAGGTGACAGTTCGCCGGGCCTCGTCTTCCGACGCCGTCTCTAGCACTGCTTTCGTCATCTCTTCGACGAACAGCGGAATTCCGTCCGTGCGTTCGATGATGTCTTGCCGGACCGTCGAGGGCAGCGGACTGTCGCCAATGATCTGATCGATCATCACGTCAACGTCGCGAGGCGTAAGCCGGTTGAGGGCGAGGACGGTCACGTGCGCCTGCTCGACCCAAGGCGCCTCGAATTCCGGCCGGAATGAAATGACCAGCAGCACGCGATGACTCGCAATGTGACCCACCAGTCGACCGATCAGCTCGAGGCTCGTAGGGTCCGCCCAGTGCGCATCTTCAAAGATCACCAGCAGCGGGCCGGAGCTGGACAGGATTTCCACTTGCCTGACAAGCGCGTCCATCGTTCTTTGCCGTTGCAGCCGCGGGGCGATCTCGAGCGCGGTATAGCGTCCATCGTTCGGCAGCGAGAGCATCTCGACGAAGAGCGCCGAGTCCTCGGCTGAAGACCAGGACTGTCGAAGGAGCGTATCGAGTTTGTCGAGTTTCGTTTCCAGGGAATCGTCACGCGCAAAGGCGGCGGAGCGTTCGACATGGTCGATGATCGGGTGAAGCGCGCTGTTGGTGTGCTGCGGGGAGCAGAAACAACGAATGCGAAGATAGCGCTCGCCCTTGAGACGTTCCGAAAATGCGACCGTCAGACGTGATTTGCCCACGCCAGCCTCGCCGGACAGCAGCACGGTTTGGCCTTCGCCTTGTTCCGCCTTCAACCAGCGGCGCAGCAGCAATTCGTATTCGTCTTCGCGGCCGACGAGGGTTGTCATCCTGCTCGGGTGCAGCGCCTCGAAGCGGCTCGTTGAGGCAGTCGGCCGAAGTACCTCCCAGACCTGCACCGACGCCCGCAATTCCCTTCAAATCACTTGTCCCGAGGTCCTCGAGCTCAAAGAGTTGCCCGAGAAGCCTCCGCGTGCCTTCGCTAATAACGACCGTGTTAGGCTTGGCTAGGCTCTGGAGGCGGGCGGCAAGGTTCGGGGTCTCGCCGACGATGCTCGGGGTCTGATTTCCCACCACGACCACTCCGGTCGCGATGCCGACCCTCACTTGCTGCGGAACACGCGTCTTCAGTTCGGTGACCGCCGCAATCAGCTCGAGACCCCCTCTGACCGCTTGCGCCGCATCGTCTTCGTGAGCGTTGGGATAGCCGAAGTACACCAGGATCCCATCGCCCATATATTGAGCGACGTTGCCGCCGAACCTGCTCACGGTTTCTTCGGCGCAGTTCGAATAAGCGGTAAAGACGTCTCGCAGATCCTCCGGATCCATGCCGGTTGAGAGCGCCGTCGATCCGACCAGATCAGCGAACATCACTGTGACTTGGCGCCGTTCGGCCCCTTCGAGTGGCCGTGACCCGGACATGGCTGGAACTTGCGGCCTAGGAGCAAGCTCCGCAATCAAACGCAGAATTCGCCGACGATCCCCCAGTAATACGCCGAGCTCCTTAAGATCGTCGTCCGTAAGATCCGGGAGGATGGAAAGATCGATCCGATTCTCGGCAAAGCGATCCGCGTACTCGGATAAGCCGTGCGAATTCAGCCACTCTCTAATCCCCGGCATCCGGCTCTCCGCAGCTTGGGGCTCTCCCTTACTTAGGCCCTTCCGGCGCAACCTGCTCGAGGTAACGCTCCGACGCCCGGCCGAAATCTCTTGGAACCGATGTTCCGACCGGACTTATCGGATAGAAAACACAGTACTACCACACCGCTCAATGCGCACAATTGCCCACTCTACGTCACGCCGCACGAAATAGTCAGCGCGAGCGCGAAGCCAGTCGAGCTCGGGAGTTGCGGGAACTCCAACGAACGGTTTTCTTAGCCGGCAATCAACCCAAATCCCGGCGGTTGCGGGCAAGCCGCGTTGAGCCCGTCGGTGTTCCAAACTCTTGCGCCGCCAATGGCGATCCAACGCATCAATGTTATGAGAGGCACGCCTAGGGCGAACAATGCAATGATGAGCGGCGGCAAGATCGCCGCGGCCGTCCCCATCGTCCCAAGTTTAGCCGTCACGGTTCTCGCGGGCTGCCAGAGCCCAATCTCGAGTAGCGGCCGCGTCCGAGAAGCGCGAGGCAAAGCAGCGCCAATATCCCCGCTAGTGTATTGGCCGCGGGTCCGTTGAAGGTCGATTGAAACTGATCGAAAATCGCGATGGTGAACGTATCGAAGCGAACCATCGCGTAGAGCCCGTATTCCGACAGCAAATGCCGGGCGAGCAAAAGTCCGCCACCCAAGATCGCCAACCGGAGCTGGGGAGCACGACGCGAAAGAAGATGTGAGAGGACGCGAGCCGGAGCGAGGCCGCGACATGCGAACTTTGCAACCTATTGAAATCAACTTTCCGAGCAATATTCAAACTTTCGGCGAAGAGAGTGGAGCGCGCTTGGCTCATCCACCGAAATGGATAGGGGCAGTGAGGTTTAGAACGCCGCCGCCAAAATCTGGCGGCGGGGCTGGAACGGGACTCGCGCGGCGCGGCAGCGAGACGGCCTCGGCGTCCAGCGCCGGATTGCCCGATGAAACGATCAGGCGAGCGGACAGCACCTGGCCCGACCGGGCGATGGTGAAGGCGACTGAGGCGGTTCCCGTGCTAGCGGCGCCGGACGGATACCGTTTGTAGCGGTTCAGGTGGGCCATCAACTCGCTCTTCCAGGTCGCAGGCGAGAGACCGAGGGGGAGGCGCCCGAGCCTACCGAAGGGGCCGCCGCCGTGTTCGAGCGAGCGGCAATCGAACTTGGGGGCGCCGTGGTCTCGCGGTGCTTCCGCTTCTCCGGATCGATCGGCTTCTTACGTTCCGCCTCATGCGCCTTGGGCGGTGGCGCCTTGTGGGCCTCCGGTTTGGGCGACGGCGGGCGGGGTGGCGCAAGAGTGACCTCGGCGTCGTTCTCTTTCGGTAGCTCCGGGACTTTTATTTCCTGCGGCTGCGGGGGCGGCGGGACGTCAGGCTTGATCTCTTCGGCGGTTTGCTGCGGCTCGGCCGGCGCCAGATCGGGCTTTAGGGGTTCCGGCGTTGCGACTGGCGTTGGAGCCGTCAGATCAGGCGTCTCGTCCACAGGCGTCGGCGGTATCGGGCGTCGGGACGGGCTGGGCCTCTGTCATCTGCGGCCCTGGCGCGACCTCTTGCGGCGGCGCTGGCGGAGCAACCGCGAGGAGCGCAAGATCGATCATGACTGCGGGCGGCGCAGCGTCCGGCGTCGCTTCGGCCTTCGCCAGTTGAGGGCCGCCCAGGCCGCGGTGAAATGGACCGCAGCCACAACGATCGCCGCCGTGCTCCAGCGAAGCGTGGCAAGCGCCGCCTGCCTTCGCACGGGCCCGCGATCTCCGGACTGCGTCACGGCCGTGGCGCCCCATTCATCGGTCCGGGAGCCGGCGCGCCCACCGCGCTTGGACCAGTACCGCCATTCGATTGGCCCGTGTCCTCCAGTCCGACCAACGCGATCTTCAGGTAGCCTGCGTCACGGAGGAGGTTCATCACGCTCATCAGTTCGCGGTAAGCGACGGTGCTGTCAGCGCGCAGACGGATGCGTTGCTTGCGATCATGGCCGGTGTGTTGATCGAGGACAGCCTGCAGCATTTCGCGGGGCGCAGCATCGTCGCCGATCTCGAGCGACAGGTCGCTCTTGATGGTAAGGAACACGGGCTTGTCAGGTCTCGGCTGCGGTTGAGCATTGGACACGGGCAGTTCGACCGGCACGTCGACGGTGGAGAGCGGTGCCGCCACCATGAATATGATGAGCAGCACCAGGATCACGTCGATGAATGGGGTGACGTTGATATCCGAGATTTCGGCGATATCGCCGTCTTGCGGATCTTTGAGGGTGACCGCCATAAGTTGTTACTCGGCGGGACGGAGCGCTGCGCTAAGAAAGGCGCGTTCCGGCGCCGCCGGGAGGACATTGGAGTTCTCTGTCTGACTTTGCCGCCTTTCGAGATCGCGTGAAACATGACGCAGGACGGCGCCCGAGGCGTCGGACAACACCGCGCGATAACCAGCGATCGAACGGGCAAAGAGATTGTAGACGATGACCGCCGGGACGGCCGCAACGAGGCCGATCGCGGTCGCGAGCAAGGCTTCAGCGATCCGGGAGCGACAACTGCGAGGTTTGTCGTGTGCGACTTCGAGATGCCAATAAAGGCGTTCATAATGCCCCAGACCGTGCCAAATCAACCGACGAAGGGAGCGGTCGCGCCGATCGTCGCCAGCAGATGCGTGCCGCGCGTCATACCCCTGCCGGCCCGCGCCTCAATCCTCGATAGCTCGATCGCAACCCGCTCCTTAACTCCCTCAGCCGACAGGCCTTCCGAGAGGCGCGTCTCGTTTATCGCCTCATCGACGAGAATGCGACAGGCCGCTTCGCGTCCATCCGGACTGGACCCCTCGTGCTCCATCCGCATGGCTTTTGGCGTGCCGCAGCTTGTGAGTTGCAGCGCGCGCCGCCGTTTCGCCCAGACAAGCTCCAAGCCCTTCGCCAGCCAGATCGTCCAGGTCACCTGACGCAAAGCGAGGCCATCTGACAATCTTCACGACCATGTCCGCGTTCAGGAACATCGACCATGGCGACAGTTCGCTCGGCAACGAGCCAATCCGAGCGGTCGTCCCGTCGACTCGCGCAGCGCTGGGATCGTTGCCATGCAGGCTTGTTGTCCACCGCGCTGAGGCGGCGGGCTGAAGAACTAGGAGCCGTCAGGACGGCGGGTGGGACGTCGACCGGGCGCGTCCTGCGCCAGCGCCTGCGGCCCGCCGATCGACAAGACAGAACGAGGCCTGCAAGTGTTGATCGCGGCATAGAAGTAACCGAACCGCGACCCGACTCGGCTGGACGTCTCGATACATCTCGTCACTCATTCCGTTGGCGCGGGTCGTCGAGGCTAACACTTGAAGCCGCTCTTCCGGGGACACCACACGAAGCGTCGACGCGCACAATCAGCGAGCGTGAGCTGCGCGTGTCGGCCATGTTGATGATCCTTCAACACCCGCCACAGTTTCGCACGGCGCCCAGGGATGAATCAATGGCACCCATCGTAGGAGCAACTCAGCGGCCGCGCAGGTCGCACGTCCTCTCTCAAGTTGTTTAGAAGAGACCGACGTCGAGGGTCGCTGTCGACCGGATCGGCGAACTGTTAGGGCATTGCCAAGACGCTCGCAATCGCAATTGCTTTGGAATGATTCTAAGTGAGCTCGCCCCGGAATGTAGGATCAATGCCTTCCCCGCTTGCCTTGCAACCGTTACGGCGGAGCTTGCGCATACGCCTCATCACATCGGCCAAGCCGCGGTTGACTTTGGTTGCGTCCAAATAAGAAGCTCGCGTGGACAGTGACCATGGCGCTCAGCGGCTCGCCGACAAGCGCACCCGCCGCGTTCGCCGCGAGGAAGTAGCGCTCGTTGGTAATGTTGTGGACGTTGGCGTCGACACCCCAGTTCTTTGCGTCGTAGCCGAAGGCGACGTTCGCAATGAGATACGGCGGGACCGAGTTCACGTTGGTGATGTCGCTGTAGCTCTTCGCTTGGTAGTTCACTCCGCCGCCGATGTGGAAGCCTGAGAGCCCCGCGATCGAGAACAGATAGCTCGTCCAAGGGTCGGCGAGCACGGCAGGAACGCCCTGGCGGTGATTGCCGACCGATGAAATCCCTTGCGGATTGTCGGTGACGAAGGCGTCCTGATAGGTCACATTGGCGACGACATGCCACTGATCGTTGAGTTTCGTGTCGAGAGCCGCCCGACGCCTATTGTTCTCTGGCTATCGAAAACAACCGACTCGACGCCGTTAAGCGTCACCGCCGAAGCGACATTGTTCCTTGAGACGTCGAATGCCGAGGTGTTGAGCACGACGTGATCGTCGAGGAATGAGAATTTTATTCCGACCTTATACTGGAGGGCCGATTTCCGGCGCGCCGATGCCGTTCTGCGTGTTCTCGGAATTGAAGTTCGCAAGATTGCTTTTTGACACCGCTGCATAAGGCGACATCCCAGGGAAAGAGCTTGTAAAGCGCGCCCACGTTCCAGCTGACCGGCGCGTCATTGCGCGTGTACGGTCGCGCCATCAATAGCAGACCGTTTGTGCCGAATCGGCCAGGAACCGTTATCAGCGGCGTAAGCGCGGTGTCGAACCAATCCTGTCTCACGCCAGCGCGCACTCTCAACTGGCCGAGGTCGATCTGGTCGGTCGCATAGAGACTAAAGTAGTTCGCGTGCAGGGCCTCGAACGGGCACGGCGCGGCTTGGCCGAGCGATATGTCCCCATCGAATCTGACAAGCGGGTCTTACGCGGCGACGTCATCGACATCGCAACGGCGAGACTAGAGTTCGTCCATTTGCTCGGAGATCCCTGACTCGCCTGTATTCTCTGGTCATTTCTGGTCTAAATTGCTCGAACGTGTTCACGAGAGCCGCCCCTATTCGCTCATCATCTTTCAGCTCCCAATAGACATAGCCCCGTGCGGAGCGCGATATTGCGTCATCGCTATTAGAAGTAATTCAAATTACAAACGATTCAATGTGCTCCGCTCACGTGGTTGTGACGGAATACTCGGCGAATAAATTCGAGCTACAAGTGCTCGCGCCACGCCGTGATCTTCACGGATTTGTGACCGAAGGATAGCTGGATAAACTTTGAGTCACGAGTGTTCGTGGTCCCTCCGCAACAGAACAACTATTTGCCAGTCACCATGGACATGCCCGGTATTCGGACGCGATCCCGCTGGGAATTTCGAAGCCCAATCTCTCAGAGGTCTCGCGAACTGATTTCAGTGAAGCGCCCGGGGAAATTGAGCTCGAAAATGCCGGGCATTTCGGGAAGGGCGTTCCGCTCGCGGCCCGGCCGGGGCCTATCCTCGTGCCATCGCCGCCTGAAACACAACTGTCGAAGACTTGCTCACATGGAAGTCTTGCTCACATGAACGACATCAAAGGGACGCTAAAGTCCCTTGGGGCTGGAGCCTTTATAGGGGGAGCGGACTCAATTCGACCCGGGCTGCCTTTCTCTTGGCCCATTTGTTCCGGTAGAGAGCCAGCCAATCCCGGTTTGACTTTTCTCTCCCTTACGACCGCATCGAAGGTTGCCCATGACCCTGGAAAAGGCGCGCGTGCTTGCCTGCGTCGGCGTTTTTTGTCTTGCCGCCGCGCTCGGCGGCGGCGCACGGGCGGCTGAGGTTTACCCCGGTTGCGCTCAGCCAGGCCCGACCGGGACGGTCTGGTACATCGATCCGGTCAGCGGCAAGACGCCAGCCGCCGGCGGGGATGGATCGAAAGCGGCGCCTTGGAACTCGCTGCAAGGCGTCCTCTACTTCAGATTTCCCCAAGGCTACCCACGCCCGCTGCTGTCGAGCGTTCCCTACTTCCATGTCGTCGACGGCAAGCGCGCCTACGTTGCGGACCAACTCGGAAGCCCTCCCGTCCAGCCTGGCGACACGATCAAGCTGATGAGCGGCAATTACGGCGACATCGTCATCGGCGATTACCTGCAGCAGGTCGTCAACCCGAGTTTCGTTACGGTCGAGGCCGCGCCTGGACAGACGCCGGTGTTCCAGACGCTCTACATCCGCTCGACCACTAAGTGGGTATTCAAAGGCATCAAGGTGCAAAGCCTGTTCGGCACGAACAATAACAAACAGTCGCTCGTAACAGTCACGGACCAAGGCGCATCGCTCCCAACCAGCGACATCATCTTACAGAACTTGCAGATCAGCACCGCCGACAACACGGAAGGATGGACCCAGGAGCAGTGGGTCGCTCAGGGCCGGAGTGGTTATTACGAATGGGGATCTCCCGGCGACGGCACAAACGGTGAGCCCAACACGACTTGCATCGCGATGACCGGGTCGCACATCCAGAACGTGCGCTTTGGCGCGCGCCTTATGGGCAACAACTCGACATTCTCGAATAATGAGCTCGACCACTTTGGCGACGACGGCATAGACTATGGGGCAAACAATATCTCAATCACGCACAACTACATCCACGACAACTTCGACATCGCTGACGGCAACCACGAAGACGTGGCGCAGGGGCAGAATGGGCCCCTCCTAAGAGGAGTCCCCTATAACCACTTCTCGAACATCCTCATCGACAGCAACCTCGCCATCCGACAGACGGACCCGAAGCTCGCGTTCCCGACTTATCTGCAAGGCATCGACGCCTTTGACGAGGAATGGACGAACGTGACCGTAACGAACAACGTTGTGGTGACCAGCGCGTGTTGGGGCATTTTCTTTTCGAGCGTTCATAACGGCAGGATTATCAACAACACGGTCGTTGCGGACGGCTTGCTGCCCATGCCTGGGAACTGCAAGCCGCTCGTGGCCGTCGGCGGCAAGACCCATCAAGGCCCCTTGTCCAGCGACAGCATCATCCGAAACAATATCGCCAATGGCCTCTCCATTTATAACCTCGCGCCCAATATGACGATGGATCACAACATCTGTCTTGGCATCGGCGGGAGATGCCAGATCGTCACTTATGTGAACGGAAAGGTGGATTGGAGCACGATCAAGCCAGGCATGCACGGCGACCACAACATCATTGACGGGCGCGGCGCTACCGGCATGTTTGTCAGTTTTGATCCCGCCAAGTTCGTCTACTCGAGATCCGGGGTGCCAGCGATTGGAGCTGGCAATTCTGCGGAAACATCTCCAGTGAGTTTTGATCCCGCCAAGTTTCACTACGACCTCAGGCTGAGACCTGGGGCGCCGGCGATCGGCGCCGGCAATTCTGCGGAAGCGCCTCCGGTCGACATTGCGGGAGCCGCGCGCACGGGTCGGGTCGACGTTGGCGCCTACCAATATAGCCCTGACAAATAGGGGAGCATATTGGGCGCTTGCTGGCCGCGTAGCCTCATGCAAACTTCCAGGGTGCGTTAGGGTGGTCGCGGCTAGCAGCCACGAGCATTTAGACAGTGTACCGGAGGACGCGTCTGGGCTCACAGCTTCAAGAGCGTTCGGGAGTCGATAGAGATGACACCTCGCATCCGGAACCGCTTCGCCTTACCCCAAATCGCTGCGGTCGCGATGGCAGAGACGAGACTCGCCGTGCGGGCCATTCCCAACGTCCTTCGTTACCTTTTCCCGATAGTCGCATGGGCGATCGCTACGATTGCTTTAGGCATCGTTCTCGGCTTCTCCGCGGTCATTCTGCCGCCGATGGGCGCCTTTGGAATAGTCGCAGTTGCTGGAGTGGTGCTGCTCTGGGTGATGCCAGACCTGCCTCTCGTATCACCGGGAATCATTCGGAAGGCGTTCTTCTTTATGTTGATCGCGGATCTTATCATTCCGTTTTATTATACAGTCCAGTTCTCTGGTCTGCCTTGGATTTCCGCCCGCCGCCTTGCCACATTTACCCTCATCGTGCCATTTCTTGTTGCGGTTGCAGCGTCATCTGAGGTCCGACGACATATCTCGGAGCGCGTTCGCGCCTCTTTGCTAATTTTTATTTGCGCGGTCGGCTTTCTTGCTGTGGCGACACTTTCAATTCTCACGTCAATAAGTCCGACGGAATCCACCTCAGCCTTAGTAGACGCAGTCCTGTCGTGGTACGTGCCGTTCTTTGCCATGATCTATATAGCTAAGGACAAAAATGACGTCGTATTTTTATTGAAGATCATCTGCCTCGCCGCAATATTCAACACCGGAGCTGGGGTAATTGAGTTTTTTATCAAGCACAATTTTTTCATACAGATTTTTCCGACGAGTATGCTCAACGCGCTTATTTCAAATAATCCTTCGCTTGCGGATCTTCTGCCCGGTCCCCAGCATTTTAGAAACGGCTTATATCGAGCGAACTCAACTTTCGTTACTGCGCTCTCTTTCGGAGAATTTGAAATCATCGTCATCCCAATTGGTCTATTTTTCCTTTTGCATAGAGAGACGCTTTTTGAGAGACTCCTCGGGGGGGCCGTTGCCTTCGGCGGAATCGTTGGAATTTACAGCTCGGGGTCGCGAGGCGGGTTCGTCGGCGTCATCGCATCCGTTGCCGTGTTTGTCGCTTTCTATTCGATTCGCAAAGCGGTGAGCAGTAAAGGAAGTCTGGTCCCAGCAATAGCTGGTCTTCTCGGCATTATCGGCGTCGGCTGTGTCATTGGAGCCATCAACCTCTCCCACAGCTTTCATGATACGGTGCTGGGAGGCGCCGCCCAGGCGAGCAGCACGCAAGCGCGATACGATCAGTGGAATGCCGGAATTCCCGGGATCAAGTCAAATCCGATCACCGGGCACGGTTTGGGGCTGGGAGGTCTCATCATCGGGATGCCCTCGATCGACAGCTACATGCTGTCGCTCGTCGTCGAAACGGGGGTCCTTGGACTCGTCTTCTTCGTCGGGTTGCTTGTGCTTCCGGTCTGGTACGGCCTACGGAATTATCTCTCGGATATGTCGGAATCGGGCGCGTTGGCCGGCGCGTTGGCTTGTAGCTTTATCGGATTCACCATGAACAGACTCGTTCTGTCGCAGAAGGAGAATCACATGTTGATTTTTTCGCTGCTCGCGGTCGTGATCGTTCTGAACTACGAGTCTGTACGGAAACGAGCTCCGCAGCGATTGGCCTATAAATCGTCGCGAACTACATATTTTCGCGCGGCGAACATTCCGGCGGCAGGCGCGCTTCGTGCCAAACCCTCAGCTTCTCGCGATAACCAAGGCGAGCGTACGGGTCAAACGCGGCCCCTCGGCTAGAGAGATAGAGTGGGGGCCTTCGGTCCTGGAGAATCGCCGATAAGTTGCTGAAATAATTGGCTCCCCGAGCAGGACTCGAACCTGCGACCATTCGATTAACAGTCGAATGCTCTACCAGCTGAGCTATCGGGGATCAGCGTGAGGCGCGATATAGCAGAATCCGGCGCGATGGGAAGGGCGTTGTTGGCCCCCTTGCGCCGCGCGCGCCCCGCGCGCACCTTTGCTCCCATGCACGATCCCATGGCGTTTCCGGAATTGCTGACGCCAGCTGAAATGAGCAGGGCCGATCGCTTTGCGATTTCGGCGGGAACGCTGGGCATCGCGCTTATGGAGCGGGCGGGGCTTGCGGTTGCTGACGAAGCGGCGCGCCTCACGAAGTCGCGCGGCCGGATCATCGTTCTCTGCGGCCCGGGAGGCAACGGCGGCGACGGCTTCGTCGCCGCGCGGCTCCTGACGACGTGGGGCTATGCGGTCGAGCTAGGATTGCTCGGCCGCCGCGACGCCCTGAAAGGCGATCCCGCGCTCGCCGCGGCTCGCTATCAAGGCCCGGTCCTCGCCGCCGCCGCACTCGACCTCGCCCAAGCCGATTGCGTGATCGACGCTTTGTTCGGCGCGGGGCTTACCCGCGACATCGATGGCGAAGCGATGGCGGTCATCGAGCGGATCAACGCCTTCAGCCATGAAGGGGGCCGTGTGCTCGCGGTCGACGTTCCCTCAGGAATCGACGGGGAAACGGGCAAGATTCGCGGTGCCGCGGTCGAAGCGAGCGCGAGCGTGACCTTCTTCCGGCTGAAGCCCGGCCATCTCCTGGAGCCAGGCCGCACCCGCGCCGGAGCGATCCGGCTCGCCGACATTGGCATTCCCGAAGCCGCGCTCGTCATCGCGCCGATAACCTTCGTCAATGCGCCGGCCGTCTGGGGCAAGGCGCTGCCGCGCCCGAACGCGGCGAGCCACAAATATGCCCGCGGCGCGGTCCTCGTCCTGTCGGGTTCGGCCCACCACACGGGCGCGGCCCGGCTCGCCGCCCGCGCGGCTTTGCGCGCGGGCGCCGGCATTGTCAGTGTGGCGAGCCCACCCGACGCGGCCGCGGTCAATTCCGCCCACCTCACCGCCGTGATGGTCGCGCCGTTCGCGAACGCGCGCGAATTCGAGGCTCTGCTCGCCGACGAGCGGCGCCGCGCCATCGCGCTTGGGCCTGGCGCGGGCGTGGGTGCGACCTTGCGCAAGCTGGTGGCGGCCGCCCTGACGAGGCCCGCCAAGCAGCGGACGGTCGTCCTCGACGCCGACGCGCTGACCAGCTTCGCGGGCGAGGCGGCGCGGCTTGCGGCGCTGATCAAGCGCGGCGGGCACGAGGCCGTCTTGACCCCGCACGAGGGCGAGTTCGCCAAGCTGTTCGAGGGCGCGGCAGGGGTGAGGCTCGACGACGACAAGCTCACCCGCGCCCGCGCGGCGGCGCGCCTCATGGGCGCCGTGGTCCTCGTCAAGGGCGCCGATACGGTGGTCGCCGCGCCGGACGGCCGTGCGACCATCGGCTGGGACCTGCCGCCCTGGCTCGCCACCGCCGGCTCGGGCGATGTGCTGTCCGGCCTCGTTACGGGCCTCGTGGCCCAGGAGATGCCGGCGTTCGAAGCCGCTTCAGCCGCAGTCTGGCTGCACGGCGCGTGCGGCCGGGCGGTTGGTCCGGGCCTCATCGCTGAGGACTTGCCCGAGGCGTTGCCTCAAGTCCTGCGGGCGCTCGGATAGATGGGCACAGGAGCGCCGGCTCAGATCCGCGTCCATGCTAATCCAAATAAATCCAAGGAAACCCAAGGAAATCCAAGGAAAAAGGCTTGGATTTCCTTGGATTGCTTTGGCCGATTCCGGCCTTTTCAATGGTTTACAGCGAATCCAAATAAAAAAATTTTTTTCCTCTTTAACCCCTGTCTCACATTCCATCGGTGGTAATTAATCTCGGATCTCCATGAATCTTGTTCCACTTCGGCGACCCCCAAGTTTATAGCACATATTTCTGATTTTGCTAATAACGGCGGCTGAATTTTGCGTTAACCACGCGGCGTGCAAAACGGTGCGTCCTCACCCCGCTAGCCGTGTCGCGAAAAGGGTCTGTCCGGCTCCGGCGTCCCTAACGAGCTACGCTTCGGGAACGGCGGCAAAGGGCTCGTCCCAGGCGTTCTACACACCGGCCCAACGGCAAGAATGCGTAAAAAACCGGACATTCCGCGAGGGGCTCGGCGATGTAAATCGGCCTGTAGCAGCCCTCGGAGCAAAGGCTTCGGGTTTCGAAACTCGAAAACTCGCAGCGATCCTGGCGGCGGACATCGCCGGACGTCTGACCGGCGCAGACAAGGACCGCACGCTTGCGAGCCGGCCTCGCTGTTAGGGCGCTGCACCGCTTGCAATGACTCCGCGGCTTGTCAGGACGAACCAATCGCCGCCCCGTTTCTCAATTCGCAAGACGCGCCCTGCCCCAGGGATAAAATCCCCGGGCCCTACCTCTTGCGGACCGGAGCGACTCTCAACCACCGCGATGCCGTCTCGTGCATCCTCGACGCTATAGTCTCGGAGCAAGGGCCCCGGGTTGTCGGATCTGGCTGTCTCATTCGGGGCGGAAGGTTCCGCCCTTGCCACAAGCGACGATTGTTTCGGCGCGGCAGGCGGGAGGGGATTGGCCGAACTTGCGACCGCGGCGGCGGCTCTCTTCTCTAACTTGTTGAGCCTTGTCGTGAGACCAGCAATTTCTGGGGCCGGCGCAGCCGTGACGGCGACTCGCTTCTCCAATTTATCGAGCCTCGCCACGACATCGGCAGATTCTGAGACAGGCGTCGCCGGCAAGGCGGCTTTCTTTTCCAGCTTATCGAGCCTCGCCGTGATATCGGCAAATCGGGACGAGGAATCTTGGTCGACGTGCTCGCTGAGCTTATCCAAACGTGCTCCGTACTCGTGCTCGATCTGGTCGAGTCGGTCTGTCAGCTGTGTGAGCGTGGCGCTGGGGCCGCGCGTCGAGGACTGCCCCTCTTCGCGCGCGCCTTGGCCCGTGATCGCCGCTAGATCCAACTTGAGGACATCAGCGCTTGAAGAAAGACTGGCGATCGCTTGGTTTTTTGTGGTGGGGAACGTCCAGTTTAGTGGCGAACCAAAAATCGCGGATGCGCCGCAGATTGCAAATAGCACGAAGCCGGTTCCAACTAAAAGCGGCTTAAGGCGGCGCGATTTTGCCTTTTCTGCCTGAGGCAGAGGCCGGTGATACGCCGCCTCCGGGAGCGGAATAACTTCGAGTGGCGATGTTACCGGTTTCTGCCGGGCTTCATTCCGGGAGTTGGACGCCATTGAACCGCCTGCCCATGCTGCAGGCTTGGGGGACGCCGAACTGGCCGGCGTCGATCCTTCCACGTGCGCGGCAGCGGCGGCTTTCTGGCCGAGCGCCTCAAAAAGCCCCTGAGCCTTCGCATAATCCCTGCGATCAAGGGCCGCCAGTGCGTCCTTGATAGCTTCAGCAAGGTCCTTCCGTCCGTTCGCCGCAAAAAGACGCTGAGCGGTCGCATAATCCTTGTCATCCAGGGCTGCCGACGCCTCCCTGAGAGGATCAACTGCGGTCGCGTCGAACGGCGCGACCGCGACCGAGCCACCAATTTCACGGGCTCTGCCGCTCTTCCCGGACGGGGAGTTTTTCTCCGCCTCAACGGGAGGCTCAGCGGGCTGAGCAATTACCGCCTTCGCTTGGCCTTCGTCCCGGGAGCCAATAGCGGGGGACCCCTCTCCGGACGCCGCGTCCACTGCAGGCGCTGGAGTTGCCGCCTCTGATCCGATCGGTCTTGCGACCGATGACTCGCAACCTTGGCTCGGCCCGCCGGTTTCCCTGGGCGCGGAAGAGTTCTCTGAATTCAAATCGGTGTCCGTCTCGTTGAGTGCGTCCGATGATGTTTCATCAATTCCAAGCTGCACGCTTAACGGCGCCTTGAGGATTTTTTGCGGCGGAGCTCCTTCTTCGCCTCCGGTTCGCGCGCGCCAATTTACGTCGGCCTAAAGTGGCACGCCGTTAGGACTGCTCAGGGGACGAAGCTGTGCGAGTGGTCACTCGTCGACCGTTTGGCGAACGGGTCAAATCGGACCCGCTGCGGCCTTTCAAGATCGGCCCCATGGACGGACGGGAAGGGTGAGGAAGCTGACCTCAGCTGAAGGCGTCCGTTGCGCGGGTCTGCCGCCAAAGTAGATATGTTCACCGGCGGTGGATGAACGCCCCTGCTTTTTAAGCAGGGTTCTTCCGACCGGGACACCACGGCCTTCCCTCGGCCGCCGTCGAGGACGACCGGCGAAAAACGAACAGCCGCCTGACGGCGCCCCAGCCGTCGAAAGCCGTCCCTGCCGCCGTCAGAGGCGACCGCCAAGCTTGCTACACTTTCGCTCTGCGTTCGTGCAGAATTCGTCGGGATTGCTCCCGCCATCCAACGAAGCTCGGTCCTGATGCACTCAGCCGGAGGTCAGCGAAAACGCGCCGTCGTCATCGGGGGATCGATTGGCGGTCTGTTCGCCGGGCTGTTCCTTCGCAAGGTCGGCTGGGAGGTATCGATCCACGAGCGAGTCGGTGAGGAACTCGGCTCGCGCGGCGCGGGCATCGCCACCCACGACGACCTGCACGAAGCGCTGGCTCTCGCGACCGGGCAGGGCGACGAGGTCGGCGTCGCCGTCGAAGGCCGCATCGTGCTGGCGCGGAGCGGCGAAGTGGTCTGCGAGGTCGCGCGTCCGCAGGTGCTGGCATCGTGGGATCGCATCTGGCAGCGCCTGCGTCTGCGGGCCGGCGAAGTCTACCGCCACGGCAGCGCCCTGGTCTCGGTCGAGCAGGACGAACAGCGTGTCGTCGCGCGTTTCGACGACGGCAGCGAAGTTGTTGCCGATCTTTTGGTCGCTGCCGACGGCATCCAGTCCACGGTGCGGCGGCAATTGCTGCCTGCCGTCGAGCCGCGTTATGCCGGCTATGTGGCCTGGCGCGGGCTGGCGGACATGGCCGAACTGTCTGGGGAGGCCCGCGATCTGCTGCGGAACAAGTTCGCTTTCTGCCTGCCCGACCGCGAACAGGCGTTGGGCTATCCGGTCGACGGCGGCCCGGGCTCGGGGGGCCGCTACAATTGGGTCTGGTATCGCCCCGCCGATCCGGCGCAGGATCTGCCGCGCCTGCTTACCGGCGCCGACGGCCGTCAATATTCCAGCGCGGTTCCACCGGACCGGCTGCATCCCGACGTGCTCGCGCGAATGCGGGCCGACGCGATCAGCCTGCTGGCGCCGCCTTTCGCCGAGGTTATGACGAAGACGCGCCAGCCGCTCTTGCAGGCGATCGTCGACCTGGAGACCCCGGCCATGATCGTCGATCGCGTCGCGCTGGTCGGCGATGCGGCCTTCGTGGCGCGGCCGCATGTCGGCATGGGCACGACCAAAGCGGCGGGCGATGCTCGGGCGCTGGCCGATCACCTGGCGCGCCACGACGATATCGATGCCGCATTGGCGGCCTACGGCGCCGAGCGGCTGGCTTATGGTCAGCGCGTCGTCCGCCGCGGCAGACATCTCGGAGCCTATATGCAGGCGCAAATCGCTTCCGAGGAGGAGCAGCGGCAAGCGCAACATTTCCGCAAGCCGGAGGTGCTGATGACCGAAACCGCCTCGATGCACGATCTGGAGAACTGGTGAATCCGACGTGGCGAGCCGCGAGCAACGCGCACCGGGCGTCAGGGTCAACGACGACAAGTTCACGCGCGCAGCGACGGTCGGCCGCGACCCTCGGCTGGGACCTGCCGCCCTGGCTCGCCACCGCCAGCTCGGGCGCCGTGCGCCATGCGGGGCGCAACCCAAGGACGATCTCTACCTAGCCAGCAAAAGAGCGGAGATGTCGAGGACCGCCAACAACCTGATGGTGACGCGATCGTTCCTCCGAACAGGACGAGGAGAGCATCAGGCTTTCCTCGTCCTTTTTGTCTGTGCGTAGCGGCGGATTGCTATTGCGCCGGAGCGGTTGCAGCCGGAGCCTCAGCAGGCTTACCGGTGCGACGTGTGTGCCGTCGCTCATGACGGCTGTGGCGTCGCTCACTGCGATGGCTGCGCCGTCCTTTCCGTCGTTGCATCCCATGTGTCCCAGTGGCTTCAGCGGAGCCGGTGGCGGGCGCAGTGGGGTTCGGAACGGCCGGAGCGGCTTCCTGCGCCTGGGCCACTGACGGCTCAAGCACGCCCGAAAGCGCAAAGCCCAGCGTCGCCCCCAAGCCAAGCAGGGAAAGCATCTTTCGGCGCGAAACGTTTTCCATATCGACCTCCCTGTTTCGAGGCTTTTCCAGCCCCGCACGCCAATCAAAACCAATTCGCCTGAACGCAGGCTGAACATCCGCTAGCCGGGTTTGCGCGCCCGCCTCTCGAGGCCCTCTACTTCGCCGGCCTGCGCGCGATCTCGGCCAGCGTCTTCTCGCGGCGGGTTTCGACCGATCGAACCCATTCTGGGGGCCGGACACTTCTTGTGACTTCCAGGGAGGCGTCCCAGGTCGCGACGACCGCGTCCTCGAGCCGCGCCGTTCCGCTCTCTCGCTCGCCGAGCGTTGCGAGCGCCCGAAGGTCGAATATTCCCTCACCGCCTTCGGCGGAACCTTGGGAAAGGCGCTCGTCCTTCTCTGCGAATGGGGAACCCAATATTCAACGGACGTTGAAGCGATCATGGCGCGCCGCAACATTCGTGAGCGCTCGCGCGCCGCATAGAAGTGTTCGCCTCCGCACCCCTGGCTTCCGCCGCGGTTTTTCCTTTCGACATTCCGCGATCGGGCCGCGGCGGAGAACGCTTCTCGCGACCGATCCGAAGCGCTAATACAGTCGAATTAAACCGCCAATACAGTCGTATTAGGAGCCGTTTATGGAGAAAGATCAGCGTGAGACCCTGCTCGACGCCGGGGTTCGGATCGTGCATGCGCGCGGCTTGGCCGCGACGGGTGTTCGGGACATCGCGATGGCGGCGGATGTGCCGCAGGGTTCATTCACCAATCACTTCCGCTCGAAGGAGGCGTTCGGGCTCCTCGTCCTCGATCGTTATGCCGAAAGGATCGACGCCATCATGCACGAGACGCTGGGCGACGACAGGCGCGCGCCGGCGGAACGGCTCCTGGCCTATTTCGATCGGATCGCGGAGCAGGCGGCCGACGCTGAGTGGCGGCGTGGGTGCATGGTTCCCGATCTTGCGGGTGAGATTGCCTTTCACCATGACGCTCTCCGCGCGCGACTGTGCGTGGTGCTCGCGCAGCAATCCGCGCAGTTCGAAAAGGTCGTTCGCTTGTCTCGGCCTCACGACGAAGCTGACGCGGCCGATTTCGGCGCGTTCCTGCTGGCCGCCTGGCACGGCACGCTGCTCAGGATGAAGGTCGAGCGGGACGCGAGCGCGCTTGATCGCTTTCGCCGGATGCTTGCGAGGCTGCTCGAACCATCCAAACGCAACTCGCGCTAGGCGTTGTTGCCGAAATCCTCGCCCAACGCTTCCCGCGAGAGCAGTTGCGTAACGCGCTGCTTCGGTCCGTCGAGGAGCTTGCGCAATTCGTCGATGAGGGCGTCGCGGCTTAAGCCACCTGATCGCAAGGTATCGGCCAGCAATCGTTGCGCCTCCGCGATCACCGCATCTTGGGCGCGAATGGCGGCTTCGAGTTCGGCGATTCGGTCGTCCAAGGGCTCACCCATGCGCGATAACGCCAGAGCGGCGCCATTGTTTCCGTCCTTGAGCTCCCCCTCGCAGATTGTCCGGTTGGGACAGCGGGGAGAAAGCCAGTGGAAATTTCGTCCCGCCTCCCTATATGCCGATTCAAAGCGCTGCGCCGGCCCTGAAAGGCCCTCGGCGGCGTCTCCGCACTGGCGAACGGCCGTGGCTCCCCTTTGCCGCTGGCCGACCGCTGAAGGGCCAGTCGCCGGCTCATAATTCCCCTAATGAGCCGGCGACACCTGTCTTCGTGAGCGTGGCTACGATTCCGGGCCGGGCTTCGCCGCGGGCGACATTGGTGGCCAAGTTCGGATATTCGTCGAGCATTCCCGATAATTTCAGCCTGAGCAAGATCGCCTTCCTCGTAGGTCGGAATCTGACCGAAAGGATGAAGTGCGAGATGCGCGGGTTCCTTAATCGCACGGAACGAAACGGGGCGGACCTCATAAGGCTGGCCTACTTCTTCCAGCGCCCAGCGAACGCGTGTATCGCGCGCCAGCCCCTTGCCGCCATCGGGTGATCGTTCAAAGGCGGTGATGGTGACGGTCATCGCGTGACTCCGCCTTGCATCGCGGCAACCGTTATCTTTTGGCCCGGTCGATGAGTCCTAACGCTCGTGGTCAAAATCGGACGCTTGGCGCCCATGTTCGGCGATCGTCCAGACAAGAGACCGAAACCGATCGGAGCGACGCGCGAGTGGCTCTTCCACATATCGCGGCGACCATACTTAGTCCCAGGAATTGGCATTCTTTGGGAAGCCGGGACGCTGCACCCGTACGACGCAGAAGCGCTGGTCGGTCGGCGCCTGCATCACCACCCAGCGCTCGAGGCGATTGACCACCTTTGCGCCCAGCTTCTCCAGGCGCGCCACTTCGGCAGGGATGTCGTCGGTCTCGATGTCCAGATGGACGCGGCTCTCGTGGTCCACGTGCTGGACCTCCACAATAAGCTCGTCGGGTGGGGTCTCCAGCATGCGATAATTGCCGCGGCTGCTCGGATGGTCCTTGTCAACGGGGCGGCCCAGCGCTTCGCTCCAGAAGCGGGCTGCCTCGTCCACGTTGGAGGTTTTGCAGTCGATCAACACGGCGCATAGACGGGAACGGTGCATTTCAGTGCATCTCACGCGACCAGTTGAAAGTCATAACCAGCCAATTCGAAAGAAGACACTTCCCGGAACCGGCTGCGAGTTCAGTTTCCGACCCGATGTGGCCTCCCAGCCTTGGGCGCCGTTTGTCAGACTTAAGCCACTAACGCCTTGAACCCAACCCAGCGGACGCCGAACCCGCGCCAGACCCGCTTCCCGCGCCAGACCCGCTTCCCGCGCCAGACCCGCTTCCTGCGCCAGACCCGCTTCCCGCACCAGACCCGCTTCCCGCGCCGGAACCGCTGCCGGCGCCAGAGCCGCTGCCGGCGGAATTCCCCGCAACGGACTGAAGCAACGCATCTGCAGGCGCCCAATCCTGGGAATTGTCGGACTTCGACTTAGCCTGCCACGCCAGAAAATTTTTCAGGTCCCGAGACGCCTGTAAAAACTTCCGTTGAACCTGAGTCAGCAGCGCCTGCGCGTCATCTTTAAAATACGCAAACGCCACAGTACGCTCATCAAACGCCTTTACCAATCCGCTCGCGAGACGCAACTCATCCGGATAGGCGGCCCCTGTCGTCACGCCAAAAACCTTCAGAGTGAAGTACTCGGTAATGCCCTCGTTATAATGATCGCCAAAGAAGCCCGCGAACGATCGATTTGGATTTGAATTCAGGTGAATTGTCTCATGGACAGCAGCTTCAAAAGTCGCACCGCGCACCAGCTTCTTGGGAGTGGTGTCCAATGTGCCGAAATTCACCAGTTTGATCGGCTTCTTTTTATCGCTTCGATCGGTAAAACCTGGCACCTCCTCGACGGGCAGTTTTGACCCGCCCCATTTTTGATACCAGGCTGCGAACTCGTTCGGCTCCGCCGTTTGAAAGTGTCCCGCAAGCGTCTGTAGAGTCCCCTTGACATAGTGGGCAACTACGCTGCTGGCGATGGCTTTATCGATCGTCGTCGCGTCGCCATCGTGAAAAAGGTTGCCGGTCTCGAACGACATTGGCATCGCGCTCCCGAAACCATGGCCCCCGCGCGTTTTGCATTCGTGACCAAGCTGGAAAAGCGCGCGGCGTCTTCTCCAGTACGATCACTCGGCGTTCTAAGTCCGAGCCCGCGCCTGCGAAGCTAATCCGCGCGTCGCGAAAACGGAAGCGCCGCCCTTTAGCTGCGCGACAGCCTTCGCGCTCATTGGCAGGCGCTTCAAAAAATCGACGCCTCTATCGCATGTGCAATGACCGCCGGACCGGAAAGCGCTTGGCCTTTTCGCCAGCACGACCGTTTGGAGTCCCTTTACTGAAGGGGGGCGAGGCTGGGTCCATCCGAAGCCTCGGAACAGGGTGCACACATCCCGGCTGGAGGCAATCTTCTCGTTTGCTCGATTGCGCACCCGAATATCGCCCAGGCGCTGGCGTGACGGCTGTCGGTTGATGCGCCGCGCGTGCAGTGACAGCGTTCCTCGCAGCGCCGCTCAAATTCGCGTTTGCCAGCGCCCGATCCAGGACATAGCCTTATGACGCTGATCGTCGGCGCTCGCGAGGCGAGCCATAACGGCGAAGCGTCACAAGGAGGAAACTATGACGATCAACGTTGGTAACCAACGCCGCGCGCGTTGGAAGACAATCACCGCCTGCGCTGTCGCCGTGTGGGCGCTGTCGTCCGCTTCGGCCTTCGCCGAGGATAAGATCATTGTTGGGCTGATCACGAAAACGAACGCCAATCCGTTCTTCGCCAAAATGAAGGAAGGCGCGCAAGCGAAAGCAACGGAGCTCGGGGTCGACTTTCGCAGCTTCGCCGGCAAATACGATGGCGACAACGAGGGTCAGGTGGAAGCGATCGAGCGTCTTGTGAATGCCGGCGCGAAGGCCATTCTGATCACGCCAAGCGACACCAAGGCGATCGTTCCGTCGATTGCCCGGGCGCGCAAGGCTGGGATTTTGGTGATCGCGCTCGACACGCCGCTCGATCCGCCAAATGCGGCCGATGCGACTTTCGCCACCGACAATCAGAAGGCGGGAGAACTGATCGGGCAGTGGGCCGCGAAGACGCTCGGCGATAAGGCGAAAGACGCTCGCATCGCCTATGTCGACGCGCTTGTCGATCAACCTTCAGTCGATCGTCTGCGCGACTTTGGCTTCTCAAAAGGCTTTGGGGTCGAGAACTCGGACTGGAAGCAATATGGACACGAGACCGACAAGCGGGTCGTCGGCCATCAATATGGCAGGGGCGAGGAAGCGCAAGGGCGCGCTGCGATGGAGACGCTGCTCCAGAAGGATCCGGGCATCAACCTCGTCTACACGATCAACGAGCCGACCGCGGCAGGCGCCTATGGCGCGTTGAGGGCCGCCGACAAGGCCAAGGGCGCCATCATCGTCTCGGTCGATGGCGGGTGCCCTGGCGTGAAGAACGTCGCCGCCGGCGTCATCGGCGCGACCGCCCAGCAATACCCGCTTCTAATGGCGTCCATGGGCATCGAGGCGGCAGTCGCATACGCGAAGACCGGCAAGAAGCCTGAACCGAGCCCCGGTCTCGATTTCTTCAACACTGGGGTCTCGCTCGTCACCGACAAGCCGGTCGAAGGCGTTCCCTCGATCTCGTCGAAGGAAGGTCTCGCCAAGTGCTGGGGTTAAACTCGCCCGTGACGGCGATGGATTTGCGAGGCTGATCTTCATGAGCGTTCGGCGGGCCCGGAGTCGCAAGTTCTCCGGGCCCCAGTGGAGGCATCCGATGACAACGTGGATGAGGCGCGCCGGTTCACCGTTTTCGCTCAAAGTAGCTGGCAGGGCCGCCTTGGCGGGCCTGGTCGGGGCCGCGATTGTTCTCATGCTTTCCCATGGGCCCGTCCGCGCGGCGGACAGCGAAGTCCCGCGCTTCGTCGTCGATCCCTATTGGCCGAAACCCTTGCCCAATCGATGGGTGACGGGAGCGGTCGGCGGCGTCTGCGTCGACCGCGAGGATCACGTCTTCGGCGTGAACCGGTCCGATCTCACGACGATGGAGCAGACCGTCGGCAAGGAGCCCGCGCCGATTGTCATCGAATATGATTCCGACGGGAACATCGTGAACTCCTGGGGCGATCCGAAGCAGATGCCCAAGTCGATCCATGGCTGTTTCGTCGACGGCCAAGACAACATTTGGATCGGCGGCAACGCCGATGGGATCGTGCAAAAATGGTCGCATGACGGCAAGCAGCTGCTCCTGCAGATCGGGCGCAAAGGCGTCTGCGACAATGCGGACGAAAAATGCGGCGACCCAGGCGCCAACAAGAGCCCGCTGCTTCTCAACGAGCCGGCCGACATCGCGATCGATCCCGGAAACGGCGATATCTATGTCGCCGATGGCTATGGCAACCATCGCGTCGTCGTCTTCGACGCTCAGGGCAAGTTCCTGCGTCAATGGGGCGACGCCGGGACAGATCGCGGCCTGTTCGCATTGATCGGAGGCGGCCATCCGCATTGCGCCAAGTTCGACCGCGAGGGGCTGCTCTATGTTTGCGACCGGGGCAACGACCGGATCGAAGTCTTCGACAAGACCGGGGCCGTAAAACGCGTCATCGACGTTAAACCTGGAACCGCCTATTCGCCGGCGCCGGACGGAACGCCCGGACGCAAAGCGATCGGGTCGGCGCTGGACGTCGCCTTTTCGTCCGATCCCGGGCAGAAATACATGTACGTCGTCGACACCGGCAACGAGGTGTTGTGGATTCTTGATCACCAGAGCGGGCGTATCCTGGGCGGCTTCGGAAGCGCCGGACACAATGCCGGCGAGTTCACGCTCCTCCACATGATCGCCATGGATTCAAAGGGGACGCTCTACACGAGTGAGACCATCGACGGCCGCCGCCTGCAGAAGTTCGTGCCTCAGGGCTTCGTGCCGGAGGAAAGGCTGAAGCCTTATGTGGGCAGCCCGCGCTACGACGCGCTGCCGTGAAGGATCGCCGCGCGTTCGGTCGCGTGAGTGCTCCGCGAATGTCGCCTAAATCCACTCGAGCGGGCGCGGACGGAACCCAAGCTCGCGTCGGGCCTTCTCGTTTGAAGCGCCCCTAAGCCTTGTCGCGTAATAGACGGCATCGGGGCCCAACGTCCGAAGCGCGTCTTCTTCGCTGAGGCGAGGCGGCGCAGGCGCCCCCGTAGCGCGCGCGAACGCCGACAACCACACGCGCTGAGGCGACGGGCTTCCATCAACGACGTTGTACGCGCCGGGCGGACACTCCAGCGCGGCGGCGGTCGCTCCGGCCGCATCGTCGATATGCACGAAGCTGGAGACCCCCTGACCCTCCCCGATAATCGGAACCTGCCGTTGCCGCAACCTGATCGCCCATATCGCCTTCGCGCGTGTACCAGGTGCCGGGGCCATAGAAGAATCCGTAACGGAGCGCCACGAACTCGATTCCCGGCGTCGCCGACGCGCGCGCTTCCAATTCCAAATAGGTGCGAGCGTCGGCCTCGACTCCCGGAGACGCGCTGGAGATGAACGGGACTGCCTCGTCCGCGAGCCCCGCGCCAGGCTCATACCAGAATCCGGAACTCTGTAAGAGGTAGCGGCGCACGCCCACATCGCGAAGCGCTGCAAGCAGGTTGATGTTGCCCTCCACCCGGACCTCGCGATGGCGTTCCGAGGTTGCCTCCATTTCGTCGGGCGTGTAGCGCCGGGGCAGCGAAGTCAATTCGTTAATCACGGCGTCGGGCCGGATCCGCGCGACGGCAGCCTTCACCGCAGCGGCGTCCAGCGCGTCGGCGATGACCGGCTCGGCGCCAATTTCCCCCAATGGCGCCGAACCAGGCGATCGCGAAAGCGCGAACACCTCATGCTGGTTCGCTCTCAGGCGACGAACCAGCGGCCGCCCGATGGCGCCGGTCGCGCCGGCAATCAGAATTTTCATCGCGCTTCCTCTTCGCTCGCTCTGGGGCGACTCGAAGCGAGGCGCAGGTCAAGCTCACCTGCAAGCATGCGACGCGCCACGTCATCGGAGGAATGCAGGATTGAGCCTTATTTTCCGAATGGGGTCGTCAGTTCCGTGTCGTTGGTGTCCACGACGAACACCGCAAGCAGCTTGGCCGGCTTAGTCTCGCTGGCGTTGGCGCTGACGTCGTGGCGGTCGCCGGGCATTTCGGAGAAGCTCTCTCCAGCCTTGTAGACCGTGTCCGGCTCCGTCGTTGACCTTACTGCGGATCGCGCCCTCGAGCACGGTCGCGTAGATGAAGGCGGATTTGGCATGCGTGTGGCCAGGCGAGTAGCCGCCCGGGCCGTATTCGACGAGCACGCTCTTGATGCTCTTGCCGGGAACATTCGGCAATTCGTGCTGGTAGACGAGGGTCACCTTCTGCGTTCTTCGACTTTGGCTCATCCGCCAGCGCGCTGCCGAAGGGCAGGGCGGCGACCAGCAGCGAGCAGAGAATGCGTTTCATTGAGCGCTCCTTCGGTTGGCGGGTGCGGGGTGGGCGCGCAGCCATTCGTCGAGTCCGATGCGGCCGAGGCGCGCTTCGCCGAGCGGCACGAGCGAGCGCTCCTCGACCTGGCCGCCCCAATATCGGGCCGTCGGGATCGCTCGACGACCTGTCGCGGGTCGCCGACCGCCTTGAGATACCGGGCGACGATTTCGTTGAACGGCGCGCGTTCCGGGCCGGCGATCTCGACGATGCCGTTTCGCGGCGCCGCAAGCGCAGCCTCGGCGACGTTGGCGGCGACGTCGTCCGCCGCGATGGGCTGGAACAGGACGGGCGGAAGCCTGACCGTGTTTCCACTCGTGCTTGAATTGGCGATGCCGCCGAGGAATTCCATGAACTGGGTCGCGCGGACGATCGTGTAGGGGACGCCGGAGGCCTCGATCAGTTTCTCCTGGGCGACCTTGGCGCGGAAATAGCCATTGTCGGTCCGGTCGATTGCGACGATGGACAGCGCGACGTGATGCTGGACCCCCGCAGAGACCTCCGCCGGGAGAAGGTGGCGCTCGGAAGTCTCGAAGAATTCCAGCACCGCCTTGTCTTCAAACGAGGGTGAATTGGCGAGGTCGATCACCACCTGCGCGCCGGTCAGGGCCTCCTTGAGCCCCTCGCCGGTGATGGTGTTGACGCCGCTGTCGGGCGAAGCGGCGACGACCTCATGGCCGCGCTGGCGCAAAATGGCGACGGTCTTCGAGCCGATCAGACCAGTGCCGCCGATGACGACGATCTTCATGAGCGTTGACCTCCGTTGTCGATAACTGGCGATACCGAATGGGTTCGGATGCGCCTGCTCCGATGTCGCGGAGCGGGCTCCTTTAATCCGCTCGATCGCCTATTTTATGGCGGACCTCCGGAGAAGCTGCAATCCTAACGCTCGAAACCTTTTCGGCGATCGGCCCGGAGTCCAGGTTCTCCGGGCCCGCGAGAGGCGCACCGTCAGGCGTGCGGGTGCGCCAGCAGGGCTGTGCTGGTCGCATGCGGATCCGACAACGCTGTTAGGCCGTGTTGGATGGTGGTCGCGGCGAAGCTGGAGTGCTCATCAAATGCGACAGCACGCCGATCTGCGCGCTATTGGCTATTATGGCCTGGATAACGACATTGCCGCCCGATCCGCCGTCGAGAACGTCCAGCCCCGGACCGCCGATCAGCACGTCGTCACCCGCCCCACCCAACAGAGTGTCGTTGCCTGGGCTGCCGATGAGGACGTCCGTCGCCGTCGCCGCCATCGGCCGTGAGCTGAATGCCGCTGAGCCCCGACGCATCGATGACGTCGTCGCCCCCGAGGCCGTTGATGACAAGGCGATCGTTGGCTGCTTCGGCGCCGGAGATTGTCACAGTCTCCGCGAGACCCGAGACCGTGATCACACCGCCGCTGCTGCTGACCGATATCACGTCGTCGCCGCTGGTCGCATTGATGATGATCGTGTCCGCTTGGCCGTCGCCCACGCCGCTGCCCGGCGGCGACGCGAGGTCCAGGTCGACGTTTTTGACGCTCGTCCCGGTCAGGTCGTTCACAGTGATGGTGTCCGCGCCGCCGAGGGCGTTGAACTGAATGTGCTCGACCCCGTTGAGGTCCATGGTGATGTTGGCGACGTCGCGGGTGAATCTCGCTCGGCCGCCGTTGGCCGAGATGTCGATCTTCTCGTTGACGTTCGCGCCGTTGAACAGCAGCGTGTCGGTTCCGGCCTGGCCCTCGACGATGTCGCTGCCGTCGCCCGGGTTCCAGACATAGGTGTCGTTGCCCGCGCCAAGCAGGGCGGTGTCGTTGCCACGGCCGCCGATGACAAGGTCATCGCCCGCGCTGCCGACGATCAGATCATTGCCGTCGCCGCCATTGATCGTGAGCTTGATCTGACCGGCATGGAGGCCGGAGGCGTTGATGACGTCGTCGCCGCCGAGCCCGTTGACGGTGAGCGTGTCGAGGCTGGCGTCTATGCCGCTCACGATCGTCTGCGCCGCCAGTCCGTTGACGACGACCGACGAGCCGCTGCTTACGACACTGATCGTGTCGGCGGCATTCGTCCCGTTGACGATGACATTGTCGGCCTGGCCGTCGCCGCCGCCGCCCGATCGCGGCGAGGTTGACGGAGACCTGATTGACGTCCGTTCCGGTCAGATCGTTGACCGTGACGGTGTCCGCGCCGCCGAGCGCCGCGAACTGGATGTGCTCGACGCCGTTCAGGTCCATCGTGATGTTGGCGACGTCGCGGGTGAATCTCGCCCGGCCGCCGTTGGCGGAGATGTCAATCCTCTCGTTGACGTTGGCGCCGTTGAACAGCAGCGTGTCGACGCCGGCCTGGCCTTCGACAATGTCGCTGCCGTCGCCCGGGTTCCAGGTGAACGTGTCGTTGCCGATGCCGAGCAGAGCGACGTCGTTGCCGCGTCCGCCGATCACGCTGTCGTTGCCGTCGCCGCCTAAGATCGTGTCGTCGCCTGAACTGCCGGTGATCGTGTCGTTGCCGGCGCCGCCGTCGATCGTGAGACCGATGACTCCGGCGGGCAATGCTCCGGCGTTGATCGTGTCGTTGCCGGCGCCGGCGTTCACGATGAGCCTGTCGTTGGCCCCTTCCGCTCCATTGATGTTGACCGTCGCGGGCAAACCCGTGACCGAGACGGCGGTCCCGGCGCCAGTGATGCTGATGACATCATTATTGCCTGTGCCGTTCACGGTCACGCTGTCGGCTGCGCCGTCGCCCGTGCCGCTGCCCGGCGTCGACGCAAGGTCCACGTTGACCGCCTTGACGCCGGTACCGGTCAGGTCGCCGATCGTGATGGTGTCGGCGCCGCCTCTGGCCGTGAACTCGATCGTCTCGACCTGGGAGACGTTCATCGTGATGTTTGCGACGTCGCGGGTAAACGTAAAGCCGCCGCCGTTCGCCGCGATGTTGATTTTCTCGTTTACGTTGGCGCCGTTGAACAGCAGCGTGTCGGAGCCGGTTCCCCCGAAGACCGTGTCGCTGCCGTCGCCCGGATTCCACACGAACGTGTCGTCGCCGTCGCCAAGCGAGGCGGTGTCGTTGCCGCGGCCGCCGGCGACGACATCGTTGCCCGTGCCGCCGATCAGCTGGTCGGCGCCGTCGCCGCCTGTGATCGTGTCGTTGCCGTCGCCGCCGTCGAGCGTGAGGCTGATGAGGCTCGAGAGCCCATTGCCGGCGGTGATCGATGTCATCGCCGCCGCCCGCGTGGAGGACAAGGCTTTCGGTCGTGCCGATGTCGAGACGAGAACGGGGCCGGGCTCACGCGGTCGAAGCGCACCCGCGTGCCATTCGCCGTGATGGTGAAGGTTTCGGCGCCATTGCCGCCATTCACGAGCGCGATGTCGTCGCCGTCTCCGCCCTCGAAGAGGTCGCTGCCGTCGCCGGGGTTCCAGATCATGATGTCGTTGCCGGCCTGGCCGAAGACTTGATCGTTCCCCGGTGCCGCCGGTCAGGATGTCTTTGCCGTCGCCTCCGAACAGAAGATCATTGCCGCCTTTGCCGAAGAGAATGTCCGCGCCGGCCTGGCCGAACAGCAGATCGTTGCCCGAACCGCCGGTGAGCGTGTCATTCCCGGCGCCCCCAAACAGATTCGCGTTCGGCAGCGCGCCGTTCGTCTCATCGAGGGCAATCGTGTCGTTGCCGTCCTGGCCGAAGGCCTGAATGAGCGACGTGTTGGCGATCGTCGCCGTGCCGCCGACGATCGGAACGGCCCCATTGTTCACCAGGATCCGGCCGGTCGCATCGCGGCTCGTGATCGAGGGAATTGTTGGCGGCGTCGCCGAACTCCGACAGCACGCCCGAGCCTGCAGAAAAGCTTGCAGTGGTAGCCATGAGCTTTGATCCTAAAGTTTTGGTCGCGTGTCGGGTTGCCGACCCGGACGGATTGAAACAAACGTGTTTGAACTAATCACAGATCAACGGTAGATGGCGCGGGGCGGATTCGAGAGTAAGACAAAGATCGGTTTTAGTTGCCTGAATATGGATCGGCCGCTTTTCGACTACACTATGCTGGCCGGTGACGACGATCTATTCCGAATGACTTGCGCTACACCTAAAACGCCGCAGGTCATGGGTTTTCAATGTTAACCCCATACGGCCAGCGTGCTATTATTTCTATAGTTTCCTCTGCGTCGGGTCAATTAGGTGAAATTACCTACATTAAACCAGGTTGTGCTGCGGTTTTTGCCGCGACTGTCCAATGACCCTCGACGTTTCCCCTCTCGTCGCGAGCGCTTACCGCCTCAAATGTCGTAAATCCGGAGAAAGTCTTGCGCGACGGGCGGAGGGCGGGCAGAGTGGCGCAGAGAGTTCGGGCTCTTTCGGGACGGGCCCGTCGGTTCTCGAGGCGTGGGGCGAGAATGCGGTTTGTCTTCCTGATCGGGACGCTGGCGGCGCTGAGCGGCTGCGCCAGCTATCGCGATGTTTCGTTCATCTATTATCCGAACGCGCCGCACCGCGAGACCTTCCCGCGGCCGTCCGAGTTTTACGCCGTGGCGCAACAGGAATGCGCGAAATACGGGATGAGGGCGTCCTATAACTGGAGCAACTACTTCCCCGATTTCGAGCGCGTCCGGGTGAATTACCTCTGCGTTCAGTGACCGCCATGCAGGCGGAGCGCGGCCGAAATTGTAGTTCAAGGACACGGGACTCCAGTTCGGCGGCGCGGGATAGGGCGCGGCTGCGGCGATCGCGTTCATGACGGCCATATCGAGGTCCGAGGAGCCGCTTGAAGCGACGAGCTTGCGGCCGACCAGATTGCCGCCTTCGTCGACATAGAAATCGACAATGCCGTGCCTGTTGGCGAGGTCGAGGCGGAGCCCCGGGCTCTCGTGCAGATGCTGCTTTGATCATCCCGTAGATGATCGTCAGATACCGGGATTCGGCGTTCCCGCCCGCGACCGGCGATTTTTCGACTGAGCGCGCGAACTTGTATTGCGGCAGATCCTCGATGGTCGGCAGCGGCTCGCCGACCGGCGCCTTCTGTGGCGGCGCCGGCGGCGCTGCCGGAGCGGCGGCTTGAGTCGGATTGTCCTCAGGCTTCGGGTTCTGGTCCGCCGGTAATTCGCCTTCAGGCTCAGGCTTCAGATCGTGCGCGGGCGGCGCGGCCTCGCCTTTCTGCTCGTCAGCCGGATGGGGCGCGGGCGCAGGCGCGTCGGCCTTGGGCGAAGCCCCAGGGGTTGGCGGGGGAGGGGCCTCCGGGCGTCGCCTTGGCCTCGGTCTTCTTGTCGGGCGACTCGCGGTTGACCTTCTCTTCGGTTGGGGCCGCGGGCGCGTCATAGGCGGGCTTTTCGAGGTCCGGCTGCGGCGGCGGCTTCGGTTTCTCCTCCGGCGGCTTCGGCGTGGGCGGCTCCGGCGGGGGCTGCTCGACCACCACCTCGACCGGAATTTCCTGCACGGCGGTCGGAATCGTGCGCGGCCAGAGCCAGTAATAGAGGAAGAACGAGACCGGGATCAGGATATGCAGGATCGCCGCCGCGATGAGCGCGACCACGTGGAACCTGCGCTCGGCGCGCGTCGGCGGCTCGGGCACGTCGAGGCGCTCGACCGGCTCGGCGACGAAATCGGCCTCGGACAACAACGTAGCGCTCAGCGCCGAACTCCTCTCGCGAAAGCGCGATGTGTTTCCTTGGCTGAATCGTTCATGGCCGGTCAATGGCCGAATTGGTCACTTTGCCGCGGCGCGCCGGATTCGCGTATGTCCTCGCCCATGAACCGGGCAGGGGATGGGGACGGCGACGCGCCCCCAAGTCTGATCGCCGAACTCGACGCCCGCCCAGCGGCGCGGCGCGCGCGCCCCGCGGGCGCTGGTGTTCGATTCCGGCCTGGGCGGCCTTTCGGTGCTGGCCGAAATCAGGCGCCTGAGGCCGGACGTCGAAATCGTCTACGCCGCCGACGACGCGGCCTTTCCCTACGGCAGGCTCAGCGAAGCGGCGCTCGTCGCCCGGGTCGAGACGGTGATGGCGAGGCTGATCGGCGAAATCGAGCCCGATATTGTCGTCATCGCCTGCAGCACCGCCTCCACGCTCGCTCTGCCGCCGTTGAGGGCCGCCTATCCGCGCCTGCCGTTCGTCGGCACCGTGCCGGCGATCAAGCCGGCGGCGGCGGCGTCGCGGTCGGGACTGATCAGCGTGCTGGCGACGCGCGGGACCGTGGCGCGCGACTACACCCATGCGCTGGTGCGCGACTATGCCGGCAATTGCGAGGTGACTCTCGTCGGCTCGCCGCTGCTCGCCGTCATCGCCGAGCGCGTCATGCGCGGCGAAGCGGTCGACGAGGCGGAGATCGAGCGCGAGATCGCGCCGTGCTTCGTTGAACGCGATGGCCGGCGCACGGACCAGATCGTGCTCGCCTGCACGCATTTTCCGCTTATCGCGGACAAGATCGAGCGGCTTTCCCCCTGGCCGGTCGGCTTCGTCGATCCCGCGCCGGCGATCGCGCGCCGCCTCGATGCGCTGATCGCCCCCGCTCGCCCAGGCGCGTCGACTGCCCGCGAGGGGACTGCGATCTTCACCAGCGGCGACGAGCCGCCGGCGGCTTTGCAAAAGACCTTGCGTCTCTTTGGGCTCACGTTTACGCCCGCGATTATGATTGGCGTGGCTTCGGCCTGATCGCCTCACCAATTCCAGAACCTTTGAAAGGCAGCCCATGCGTCCGTCGGACGGACAACCTGTTCGCCTCAGCGAATATCGCGCACCGGACTATTTCATCGACCACGTCGAGCTTGACGTGTCGCTCGACATCCATGCGACGCGCGTTGTCTCGACCCTTTCGATGCGCCCCAATCCGGCCGGCCGGGGCGGCGCGGCGCTTGCGCTCGACGGCGATGAGCTCCTGTTCGTCTCCGCCCGACTGGACGGCGAGCCGATCGACGCGGCCAATTTCGAGGCGAAGCCGTCGGGCTTTCTGCTGCGTCGGCCTCCCCGCGGCGCGTTCACGCTCACGATCGAGACGCGCCTCGATCCGGCGGCCAACACCAAGCTCATGGGCCTCTATCGCACCGGCTCCGCCTATTGCACGCAATGCGAGGCGGAGGGATTTCGCCGCATCACCTATTTTCTCGATCGCCCCGACGTGCTCTCGACCTATCGCGTGCGGGTCGAGGCGGACCGGGCCGAGGCGCCGGTGCTTCTGTCCAACGGCAATCTCGAAACCACGGGCGAAGCGGAGACGCCCGGCCGCCACTTCGCCATCTGGCGCGATCCGCACAAGAAGCCGTCCTACCTGTTCGCGCTGGTCGCTGGCGATCTCGGCCATATCGCGGATTCGTTCGTCACGATGTCGGGCAAGACGGTCGCGCTTGCGATCTATGTCGAGCATGGCCGCGAGGAGCGCGCGCATTACGCAATGGACGCGCTCAAGCGCTCGATGGCCTGGGACGAGCAGGCGTATGGGCGCGAATACGATCTCGACATTTTCAACATCGTCGCCGTCTCCGATTTCAATATGGGCGCGATGGAGAACAAGGGCCTCAACGTCTTCAACGATAAATACGTCCTCGCGTCGCCGGAGACAGCGACCGACGACGACTACGCCAATATCGAAGGCGTGATCGCGCACGAATATTTTCACAACTGGACCGGCGATCGCGTGACCTGCCGCGACTGGTTCCAGCTTTGCCTCAAAGAGGGGCTGACCGTCTTCCGCGACCAGGATTTTTCCGCCGACATGCGCTCGGCGCCGGTCGAGCGCATCGGCGACGTGCGCACGCTCCGCGCCGCGCAATTCCCCGAGGACGCGGGGCCGCTCGCGCACAATGTGCGCCCCGAGGTCTATCACGAGATCAACAACTTCTACACCGCGACCGTCTACCAGAAAGGCGCCGAGGTCGTGCGCATGCTGAAGCGCCTGATCGGCGCCGAAGCGTTTCGCGCCGGCATGGATCTCTATTTCGAGCGCTATGACGGATCCGCGGCGACGGTCGAGGATTTCATCGGCTGTTTCGAGACGGTTTCGGGACGCGATCTCTCTCAATTCATGCGCTGGTACAATCAGGCCGGCACGCCGAAAGATCACGGTTCGCAGCGCCTACGATCCGGCCGCCAAGACCTATCGGCTCGACATCGCGCAATCGCTTGCGCCGACGCCGGGGCAAAGCGTCAAGCTGCCGATGACGATGCCGCTCGCGCTCGGCCTCGTCGGCGCCAACGGCGGCGACATGCCGCTGACCTCGTCGGACGCGAGCGCCGACGAACTCGCAAGCGGCGTGTTCGAACTCAAGGATTCCGAGCGGTCGATCGTCTTTCGCGACGTGCCGCAGCGGCCCACCCTGTCGTTCCTGCGCGGTTTCTCCGCGCCGGTGCGGGTCGACGACGATCTGACCGAAGAGGATCTCATCGTCCTCTCGCGGCACGACAGCGACAATTTCAATCGCTGGCAGGCGGCGCAGAGTTCTGGCGACGCGGGTTCTCTTGCGCGGCGTCAAGGCCATTCGGGCCGGCCGCGCGCCCGAGCGCAACGGCGGACTTGTGGCCGCCTTCGGCGCCTTGATCGAGGACGTCCGCGCAGGGCGCGATCGATCACGCCTTCGCGGCGCTCACGATGGGCCTGCCGACCGAATCCGACATCGCGCGCGAGATCGGCGAGGACGTCGATCCGGACGCGATCCACGCCGCGCGCAGGGCCATGCGTGGCGCGCTCGGGCGCACCTATGCTGGCGCGCTCGCCGCGCTGCACGCGGAGCTTGCCAATTCCTCGACCTTCAGCTCCGACGCCGCGGCGGCGGGCCGCCGCGCTTTGCGCAATGTGGCGCTTGGCCTGTTTGTCGACGGCGACGTGATCCAGGGACTGGAGCTCGCCCATCGCCAGCTTGCCGAGGCCGACAACATGACCGAACGCCTCGGCGCGCTGTCGGCGATCGCCTTCAAGCCGGACGACAAGCGCGAACATGCGCTCGAGGCGTTTGGCAGGCGCTACGCGATGGAGCCGCTTGTCCTCGACAAATGGTTCGCGCTGCAGGCGCAGATCCCGGAGCGCGAGACGCTGGAGCGGGTGCGCGGGCTCATGAATCACCACGGCTTCTCGCTCGCCAATCCCAATCGGGTGCGCGCGCTGATCGGCGGGTTCACCGCCAACCAGAGAGAGTTCAACCGCGCCGATGGCGCAGGCTTCGCGCTGCTTGAGGAGGTGGTGGTGTCTCTCGATCCGACCAATCCGCAGATCGCGGCGCGGCTGCTGACCGCCATGCGATCCTGGCGCTCGCTCGAGGACGTCCGCCGGGGTCATGCCGAAGCGATGCTGCGGCGTATCGCCGGCAAGCCGTCGCTGTCGCCGGACGTCCGCGACATCGTGACCCGCAGCCTGGGCTGAAGCGTCTCGCCCCTCTCCTACGGGAGAGGGGTAGGGGTGAGGGTTCGCGCGAAGCGCGCCGTCGCGCTGGATGCCCTCATCCGGCGCGCTATCGCGCCACCTTCTCCCCGAGGGAGAAGGGAAGGCGCGCCCTCTGATCGCGACTCCGACCGCGCCTGATTCCACCGGCGCCCTTCGGCCACAATTTTTGTGTCTGACGCATTGTCAAGGACTAGACAAAGATTCGCACAAGGATTCTTATCGTAGTGATTCGGGCGTTAAGGCGGCAGTCCGAGTGTAATTTGTGGCGAAGTCTGGGAATGGGCGATGACGCGTGTAAGCGCGGCAAACGGGGACGCTTATTCAATGGGGCCAGTTCAAGCACTGAGCGGGGAAGAGGCGTTTCGCTTCGCCGAGGCGTGGGCTCGCCGGCCGAGCGAGGCGCTCGAACGCGCGCAGCCTCGTGCTGCCGGCGCGGCGGTCCGCCGGCGACGGATTCCATCGGCAATTGTCATCGGCGTCGCCCTTGCGATCTTCGCCGTCCTCGCGCTCACGCTTCAGCATTTGCGCCTCGAGCGCGATTTGGCGCTGAGCGCCGGCGCGCGCGACGTCGACATGCGCGCGACGCTGCTCGCCGAGCGGCTCAACGATGCGCTGAGCGCCGATCCGCGGGCGTCCGAAGCCGAAGTTTTTCGCAGCGTTCTTAAGGCTCATCCCGATGAGCGGCTCGCGCAATCGATGCTCATCGATCGCGACGGCCGCGTGGTCCAATACGACGGGACCCAGGACGCTTCCGATTTCGCCCTGGCGGCCCTCGCGGGCCGCGCAAGACTATCCGCAGCCGACGACATTCAAGGCGGTGTAGCCCGCATCCAGACCGAACATGACGGCGATCAGTTCGCCGCTGTGCGGGTGCTGCCGCGGACCTTGACCAGGGTGGCGTTTGCTTCGCCCGTCGACGGTCATCTCCTCGCCTGGCGCGACACGGTGGTGATCACAGCGTTCCTGCTTGCCTCGACCGTCGGGCTCATGCTCGGGGCGGCGGGCCTCTGTGGGCTTAAGGGCAGGGACGGTGACGAGCAGCGGCTCCTCGACTCCGAGGAGGCGCTTTTGGCCACCGTTGCGGAGCTCAAGCAGTCGCGCCGGTCGCTCGAAGAGCAGGCCCAGCAGCTTGCCGACCTCGCCGAACGCTATCACGAGCAGAAATCGTGCGCCGAGGCCGCCAACCGCGCCAAGGCGGAATTCCTCGCCAATATGAGCCACGAGCTGCGCACGCCGCTCAACGCGATCATCGGCTTCTCGCAACTGATGGGAAGCCAGACCTTCGGACCTTTGGGCTCGAAAAAGTACGGCGACTATTGCGCCCACATTCTCGCCAGCGGCGAATATCTCCTGCGCGTGGTCAGCGACGTCCTCGACATGGCGCGGCTCGAGGCGGGCCGGGAGAGCCTGACTTACGCGCGTTTCCGCGCCGAGCAGGCGGTCAGCCGGGCGGTGCTCGATATCGCGCCGACCGCGCGCGAGAAAGGGGTTGCGGTCAGGGTCGACGTCGGAGCCGAGGTGACTGTCGAGGCCGATCCCCTGGCGGTCGAGCGCATCCTCACAACGCTCATGCGCAATGCGGTGAAGTTCGCGCCCGAGGGCGGCGAAGTCTCGATCGGCGCCGCTGTGGGCGCCGAGCTTATCCATTTCACCGTCGAGGATAATGGCCCTGGAATCGCGGCGGAAAACCTTGTGCGGCTGGGTCGGCCATTCGAACAGGCCGGCGCGGTCATGATCAATGGCATGAAGGGATCGGGTCTCGGTCTCGCCATCGCCAATTCGCTGGTCGAATTGCATGGCGGGACGTTGCGCCTCCAATCCAGGCCCGACAGGGGCGCGGCGGCGATGGTCAGTCCCTGCCAAGGGTCCAGCGCGGATCGCGCCCGGTCGCATTGGCGCGGGTGGCGTAAGCGACCCGAGCGACCCGTATCGGCCGACGGCGCCGACTGAGACATCAAACAAGCGTGACTTCGAAAGTCGTGCCCCCGCGGGTTGGCGCGGCCACATGCGTTTCCACGCGCAATCGCTGTGGTCTGAGCTCGAGAAGCCGCCAAACCGAAAAAATAGTCGCCGCGCGCGCCCAAACTGTGACGTGGATCACTGCCGCGCCGGAAGCGCCGCTATATCCCTCGAAAACGAACGCCCCTCGGGCGGTGGCGCTTGGAAGCGGAGCGCTGGCCGCCGGGCGTGAGGCGGCGGCGTCGATGATCGCGGTTCACGTCCGTGTTTTCGATCTGAGTACGTCTGGTTACGGAGGGTGGGAGCTATGATGGGTCATGTTCAAGAGTTGGAAATTGGCAGGCGCGCGTTCGAGCACGCAGAGCAGATTGGGCAATCTGGCGCGGCCGCCAGATTCGACGAGGTTTTGCCGAACTCCGATCCGCTAGCGGACGGGGTGACGGTCGAGGCGGCGGTGAAATGGTTCAACGCCACAAAGGGCTATGGTTTCGTCGAGCTCTCGGACGGCCGGGGCGACGCGTTCCTGCATCTGAAGACCCTGCGCGAGACGGGGCGCCAAACTCTGCCTTCGGGCGCGAAAATTCGCGTTGTCGCTCGCGCCGGCTCCCGAGGGGCGGAGGTGGTGCGGGTTGTTGAGGTCGACACCAGGAGCGCCGTCGAACGGTCGTCGCGGCGTTCGACTGTCGACCCGTCCGCCGCCTTCGATTTGACCGGCAAGGTCAAGTGGTTCGACGACGCCCGCGGCTTTCGGATTCGTCGCCAGCGACGATTTTGGCCGGGACGTGTTCGTCCACAGCACCACGCTCGGCGCCGCCGGCGTCCGAGGCCTCTTCGAGGGCCAGGCGGTGTCAATGCGCGTCGTCGAGACGCCGAAGGGCCGCGAGGCGATTGAGATCGTCATCTAGCCCGACCCGCCAGCGCTGGGAAAGAAACGCGCCGCTCAGCCCACTTTGTTCTGGCGGCGCAATCGGCGCGCGAGGACGCGCATGACGCTCAGCGCGAAAAACGGGGTGTTTTGGACCAGGAAGAGAAACTGATTTTCCTTGATCGGCGCCAACGTCACGTCGGTCAAAGCGACGGCCGTGGCGCTGCGCGGGCTGTCGTCGATCAGCGCCATCTCGCCGAAAATGCCGTCTGCCTCGAGGGTCTCGAAATGACGGTCGCCGCTCCTGATCTCCACCTGTCCGCGCACGACAACGAAGAACTCGTCGCCACGATCGCCCTCCTGGAAGATCGTCTTGCCTTTGGCAGAGATTGCGCGTCGGAAACCCGGGGCCCAGGAGATGATGGAAACTGCTTTTCGTTTCTGGCATTTCGCCATTCCTATGCGTCGCCGCCGACGCCCATTGTTTCCCCCTCTTCCGATGCAATCGGACAATACTGACAAATTTTCGGCGCTGCGTCACGACAAAGCCACGGGAGCGCGCGTTCGGCCACCGCCGAGTGGGCCGCGCAAGATCGATCAGTGCGTGGAATCCTGCAAGTTCGCCGGTGATGACCGCCTCGACCTCCGCGACCGTCGTGTGCTTCGGGTCGATGTCGTCGGCGACGATTTTGCCGTGTCTCATGACCGCGATGCGGTCGACCACCTGGAAGACATGGTGGATGTTGTGCGCGATCAAGATGCAGGAGTGACCGGAATCGCGCGCATTGCGGACAAAGCGCAGCACGCCCTGCGTCTCCGCGACGCCAAGGTTGTTGGTCGGCTCGTCGAGGATGATGAGGTCGCTGTCGAAGTGCATCGCGCGGGCGATCGCCACCGCCTGACGCTCGCCGCCGGACAGCGACGAGATCGGCGTTGAGGCCGGGATCGACTTGCCGATTCCGACCTTTCGCAGAAGCTCGCCGGCGACCTGCTCCATCAGCTTTGCGTCCATGCGGTTGAGGAAGCGCGGGCCCTTGAGCGGCTCGCGGCCGAGGAACAGATTGCGCGCGATCGAGAGCTGCGTGACGAGCGCCGAATCCTGATAGATCGTCTCGATGCCGAGCGCGATCGCGTCCGTCGTGCTGCGGATGTCGACGCGTTTGCCGCGCACAATGATGTCGCCGCTGGTCGCGCGCACCGCGCCGGAAAGCACCTTGATCAGCGTCGACTTGCCGGCGCCATTGTCGCCCAGCAATCCAACGATCTCCTGGCGCGTGACGTTGAAGTTGACGTCGTCGAGCGCCTGCACGCGACCGTAGAACTTGTCGATGTGCTCCATGCGGATGAGGTCTTCGCTCATCGGTCAGGTCCCCGCCTGATGTCGGCGCTCGAGCCAGGAGTGGAGCGCCATCATGCCGAGAATGATGGCGCCGATGAAGATGTTGTAGGCGAGGCCGGGCACGCCGATCAGCACGATGCCGTTGCGCATCACGCGCAGGATGAGGATGCCGAGCACGGTGCCGATGATGGTGCCGCGCCCGCCGGTGAGCGCCGTGCCGCCGATGACGACCATCGCGATCACCTCGAGCTCATAGCCGCTTCCGCTGTTCGGATTGGCGGCGGACGTGCGGATCGAACTGATGATGCCGGCGAAGGCCGACATGACCGCGCTCAAGACGAATAGCCAGACCTTGACCCCATTGACGTTCACGCCGCGCGCCCGCGCCGCCACCGCATTGCCGCCGGTCGCCTGGATCCAGTTGCCGAATTTCGACTGCGTCAGGACATAGCCGAGGATGATCGCCGCGGCGATGAACCAGAATAGCGACGCATAGACGCGAAACGGCCCGATGTGGAAATCGCCGACCAGAAGATCGGCGAGCCATTGACCGCCCGCGCTCCAGGTGCGCTGGGGAAAGCCGTCGGTGACGAAGAGCGCAACGCCCCGCACCACCAGCAGCATGCCGAGTGTCACCAGAAACGACGGAATCCTGAGCCTTGTGACGAACAGGCCGTTGAACAGTCCGATCGCCGCCGAGATGAGAAGCGCGACAACGAAGCCGACGAACAGCGAGGTCAGCCCCGCATTGTAGAGCGTCCACATCGCGACCGGCGCGAAGCCGAACACCGAGCCGACGGAGAGATCGAATTCGCCCGCCGTCATGAGAAGCGTCATGGCGAGCGCGATGAGGCCAAGCTCGACGGTGAAGGTTAGCGTGTTCGAGACGTTGAGCGGCGACAGGAATGCGGGATTGATCGCCGCGAAGACCGCAATCTCCAGGATCAAGAGCACGAAGGGGCCGAACTCCGGCGCCGATATGATGCGGCGGAGGGTAGAAGTTTGTGTCAAGTCCGGTCACCGGAAGAAGGGCGGCGAAGGCGAACGCCGACAGCCTGAAGGTCGTTAAGGAAGCGGTTCCCGTCCCGGCAGGTCTTGGCGCGGGACGGGAACGCGTTCGGCGCTTACTTGCCCGACATCATCTTGTCGTAGGTGTCGACGGTCGATTTGTCATAGAGCGAGCCGACCGTGATGTTGAAACCCGGAGGCACGCCGCCCGCCGCCATCACGCCAAGCGACAGAGCGAGATAGCTCGTCGCCTGCGGGTCCTGCCACATCGCCGCGTTGACATAGCCGTCTTTGACTTCCGCCGTCGTGTCCTGCGAATTGCCCCAGCCAACGACCGGAATCTCACCGGCCTTCACGCCGACCTGGTCGAACACGCGCTTGATCGAGCCGGTCACCATGTCGCCAAGGCCGATGATCGCGGTGATCTTTCCCTTATTGGCGGTGAGGTAGTCGCTCATGCGCGAGATGACGTTCGCCTGATCGAGCGTCGCCTCGGTGACTTCCGTCTTGATGTTGAGCGGCCCGAAGACGGCGTCGATGCCCTTCTTCTCTTCGACGCCGTAGCTCGCGCCCGGAACCTCGACCGGCATCCAGACGAAGTCGCCGGACTTCACCAGCTTGTGATCGACGAGGTACTGCGCCCACGCCTTTCCGACGACGAGAAGGTCGCCGCCGACGTAAGCCGTGAAGTTCACTTTCGGGTCGGGCGTGTTGAAATTGATGACCGGGATGCCGGCCGCGCGCGCTTCCTTGACGACGTCGACGAGGCTGCCGGGATCGGGGCTCGTGGTGACGATGGCGTCGGCCTTGGCGGCGATGGCGGTTCGGATCGCCTCCTGCTGCGAGGGCACGTCGCCATTGTGGAACGACGTCTTGACGGTCTGGCCCGTATCCTTCGCCCACATGTTCGCGCCGGCGAGAAAATAGGTCCAGACCGGATCGGCGGGCGATCCGTGCGAGATCCAGTACAGCGTCTTGGCTTGAACCGCTAACGGCAGCGACAGCGCAAACAATGCGACGGCGATCAGCCGCGCAACCATTCTGACCATAAGTGTCCTCCCTCATTCGAAATCGGCGCCGAATTCTCGTCGGTCTTATCGGCGGCTGCAAACCTCGCATGGCGGCGCGGTCGAAACAAGTCGGCCATTTGCTCGCGGGCTAACGCGGCTTCCGCGGTTACGCTCCGCTGTCGCTGAGCGCTTTCGCAAGAGCCACATAATTGGTCTTGCCGGAGCCGAGCAGCGGGATCGTCGTCGAGGACGACGACCGACGAGGGGTGCATGAACTCGGATGCGCCCTTGGTCTTCATCCAGGCCTGCACCTCCGCCCGCGTCGCGCCCGGCTTGGTGGTCGCCAGGATCACGCGCTCGCCGCGCTTGGGGTCGGGCGCCGCGATCGCGGCCGCGACATGGTCGGGCCAAAGCCCAGCGACGAGATCCTCGACCGAAGCGAGCGACACCGTCTCGCCGGCGATCTTGGCGAAGCGCTTGGCGCGCCCCTTGATGGCGACAAAGCCCTCCTCGTCGATCGCGACGATGTCGCCCGTGTCGTACGAGCCGCCCGGGAGGCGCTTCGATCACGCCTGGATTCTCGGGCCGATAGTAGCCGAGCATGATGTTCGGCCCGCTGTATGATGAGCCTCGGCGCCGTCCTCGATGCCGGGCGCCGGCTCGAGGCGCGGCTCGACGAACGGCAGGAGCCTGCCCACGGTTCCAGCCTTTGCTGAACGCCGGCGCGTTGACGGCGATCACCGGCGAGGCCTCGGTGACGCCATAGCCTTCGAGAACGGCGAGGCCGAATTTCTCTTTGTACAGACGCCGCGTCTCCGCCTTCACCGCCTCCGCGCCTGCAATGATGTATCTGAGCGACTTGAAGGCGGACTCGTCGGCGCTGCGAGCGTAGTGGGCCAGGAACGTGTCCGCGCCCAGGAGAAACGTCGCTTGCGCCTTGTCGATGGTTTTCGGGATCTCGCGATAGTGCAAGGGGGTCGGGTAGAGGTAGACCTTCATCGAACTCACGAGGCCAAGCAGCAATCCGCCGGTCAGGCCGAAGGCATGGAACAGCGGCAGCGGATTGAAGCAGATGTCGGTGAGCCTGAGGTCGAAGCGCGTTCCGATCTGAGCGATGTTGGCGAGAAGATTGGCGTGCGACAGCGCGACGCCCTTCGGCGCGCCCTCGGAGCCGGAGGTGAACAGCACGACCGCCGGATCGTCAGGCTCCCGCCTGGCGAGCGGCGAGCCTGCGCTGCAGCGCGGCGCGCAGCTTGTCCATTGTGGTCGCGCTGGCTTGCGTGTCCTCGAGCCAGACGATGCGCGCATGCGCTTCGATCGCGTCGATCTCAGGCTGCAGTTTGCCCTTGTGCGACGAAGGCGCGCGACGTCAGCACCAAACGGATCCGGGTCTCTTCGCATGCAGCGATGAGATTGTGCGCGCCAGAGGTGAAGTTCAGCATCGCCGGCACGCGCCCTGCGGCCTGCAGCGCCATGAACGTCACCGCCGCGCCGTTGGCGTTGGGCAGCATCACGCCGATCGTCTCGCCGGGCTCGGACAGGCCGCGATCTTGCGCGCCAGCACGGCGACGGCGATGCGAAACATGCGCAGGCTCATGGCGCCGCTCAGCGGATCTTCGACCGCCGCGTGCGAGAGGCCGCGCGCCTTGGCCGACGCCTCGAACGCCGCGTGCAGCGTGCGTCGCATGTCGAACGTCAGAAACTGGAGTTCGGCCATCCGGTCGTAGAGCGCGAGGCGCCGCGCCTGGCGCCTTGTCGGGCCGCGCAGGCCGGATGGCGTTGAAAGCCGCCGCGGCGGCAGGACGGTCACCTTGATCTTCGGGAACAGGCGCCGGCCGACATAAGCCGCAGCGATGCGCGAGAGAAACGTGCGCTCCGCTCCGGCCAGACGGACCGCAGTGACGAGTGGCGTCGGACTTCTCCGCGACCAGCGCCGCGACGTCGAAAGACGTCATCGACTGGCCGGCGACCGCGGATCGCGTGTCGAGGAACAGAACCAGCCGGCGTCCTCGCTGCGCCTCGCGCACGAGCGCACGTAAGTCGAGCGGCTTCGCGGGATCGAGCACGCGCGCATCGGCGAATCGAAGAAAGAGCCGCGCGGGCCAGCTCCTGGCTGCGGCCGGCTCGATCACAAAAGTCGCCGGCGTCTCCAGAAGCGAGAACAGGATCGGCGCATCGAGCCAGGAGACATGATCGACCGCAACGATGTTCGGCGCGCCGGTGGGCGCCAGGTTTTCCTGCCCTACGACCTCGAGCCGGAACACAAGCCGCCATATCGCGCGCAGGGAGAAGACGAGGATGTTCGGGCTCTCGCCGCTCCGTCGCGACGTCATCAAGGTCCGAAACATGATGGCGGCCGCTCCTAGAATGGGAGCGGATGGACGCCCGAATTCCTAGGGCCGTCAAGGAGGTCGCCTGACGCGCGCCAACCGCCGTCTACTGAATGTAGTAGAGAATGCCAACGCGGATCTGGTGCGAGGCATTGGTCTGGCGGATCGTCGAGCCCGTCTGCGGATTGATGAGCGTATTGACCGTGCCGCTGTTCAAGTAGCGATAGCCGATGTCGAGCGTCATGCTGGGGGTGATCTTGTAGCCAACTCCGGCCGCGAGCGCCCAGGCCATCGACCAGGTGGTCGAGCTGATCGAGCGGTTCCAGAATTGCGGCGCGAAGGCGACGTTGGGCTGCGGCGCCAGTGTCTGCCCCAGCGCATTGACCCACACCGGCGGAAACCCTCCGACGGCGGTGAGGTTCGCCGCATAGGGCTGGCCGTTGGCCGTCTCGTTGTAGTTTGCGCTCGCCGTGAGCGTGTCCATGTTGAGCCCGAGGCCGCCGCCGACGTAAGGCGTGAAGCCGTAATAGGTCCCGAGATCGAAATAGGCGTTGGCGAGAAAAGCGTTGTCGTTTTGACGCACGCTCGCCGAACCGTTGCAGGTGTTGGTCGTGTCGTAGAGAAAGCCCAGGGGGACGCCACCCGGGCTGCTCACGCCGGTGAGGCCGTAAGGGCAGACCACCGTCGCCTGACGCGACCCTCCAGGGCCTGTGCGGTAGTCCCACGTGGCGTCGAACCGCAGCCAGTCGTTCCACCGATAGCCGAACCCGGCGCCTCCGGTGAAGTTCGTGGTCGTCCAGTTCGCGCCGTTGCCGATCGTGAGCGGCGCTCCGATCGCGCCCAACGTGGGAAGCGCGATATTCGGGAACGAAACGCTCGGCGCGCGGTCGAAGCTGATCCCGAGATCGCCGCGCACGTACCAGTTCGAGCCGACCTCGTAAGCGAGCGGGCCTTGGGTCCCCGGCAGGGTGAGCGGCGGAGACGTGCCCAACAGATCGGCGGCTGAGGCCGGCGCCGCCACGATCGCTGCGGCGCAAGCGAGAGATAACAGAACCTTCATTGGCCACCCCAGAATCGCCGCGTCGACGCGAGATACGGCGACGCTTCAGGGTATTCTGGCGACCAAGACTTAATGCGTGCTTAACTGTAACAAATTGTTACCCATAATATACCTGAGGTCATAAGTAACGTAAGGTAAAGCGTATAGCGTTGCTTAGCGAAGGGAGACTTTCGGCTTCAGTCTATCGGCGGCCCCTTACGTGGGGCTGGAGCGCCGGGCTCTGCCCGCAGCCTCAGGAGCGCGCGAGCACCAGGCCAACACCGGCGAGCAACACGCCGACCAGCTGTCGCGCCTGCAACGGCTGGGCTTCCGTTCCTAGAAGACCGAACCCGTCGATGAGCGTCGAGGTGACTGCGACAACGAAAAAATAGACAAGAAATGTTTGCGTCGGGCCGAGCTTGGGGGCGACGAAGGCGAGGCCCACAACGATAAACGCCCCAAACGTGCCTCCAGCAACGATTTTCATTCCTTGTGCCATGACAAGGCCCGTATCCGGAAACGGAAGGCGGTAGATCACCGCGGCGATCAAGAGCAGAATCAGGGTGGAGATGCTGGCGGATATCGCGCCAACCCAGATCGCCTGGACGCCCGACCGCATCGCTGAGCCATTGGACATGGCCTGCAGGACCTGGAAGCAGCCGCACGCCATCGCAATCAGCCAAAAGTTCACCTTCAAGAGTTCTTCTCCGGGATTCAAGGTTTAGACCGGATGGTCAGCGTCCCATCGATAAAGCGCGCTCTCAGCGAGGAACGCCGACAAGCGCTTTGCGAACTCCCGTCTCAGTGGCGTGAGCGGCGGCCGGGTCCGCCGCCATTGCGGCGTGGCGGGTGATTGCGCCAGGTCCGGCCAGGGCGACGCGGCGAACCAGGCGCGATAGTTCTCGGCGAACCTCGCTTCGCCGCGCCACAAGCCGAGCTCCCAGGGCTTCGGCGCGTTGACGAAATGCAGCACGATCGGCTCGAGCCGAGCGTTCGAGGTCGAGCAGGAAAAAGTCGCCCATGAAATTGAAGCGCGGCGATAGGGCCATGAAATTGCCTTTGAGCGCGGCGTTGAGCGCGTCCTGCTCCATGAACGGATAGCGTTCCGGCTCGTCGCGAAGCGCCTTTGTCACGCGCTCCGTCAGCTTCTCGGCCCGCCACGCGGCCCGGTCGATCGTCATGAGTCCAGCGTTGAAATAGGGCGTGTCGAGCGCAAGGCCGAGCGCGCGACGCGAACGCTGGAACTGACGCGCCAGCGCGTCGCCCTTGAAGTCCATGAGAAAGATCATGTCATAAGCGGCGGCGAGCGGCTTGTCCCCCAGGTCGAAGCTTTCGAGCCGCTTGAGGCCGGGGCGGACGATCAGCATGTCGGAATCGACGGTGACGATCCGCTCGAAATGAGCGGGCAGGATGTCGTCGAGAAACAGGCGGCGGAACACCGCGCGGGAAAAGCGGCCTTTGCCGGCGAGCTTCGCGTCGAAGCGCGAGAAGTCGAGGGTCATGAGCGTGATGCGCTCGCGCAAGGGCGCCGGCAGCTTGTCGAAGCCCGGCGCCACGTCGTCCGGCTCGCAGATGAGGACAATCTCGCGCTCGACGTCCGGTTCAGCCTCGATAAGGGAAGCGATCGCGCGCACAGCCGGCGCAAAGAAGGCGCGGTCCGGCGTGAAGCAATAGGCGGTTCGCATGGGCCCCCGTTCAACGTCCGCCGCCGTGGCGCGTGGACGCACTCACGCCCAGAATTGCTTGATCTTATCCGCTTCGGTCTTGGCGCGGTCATAGCCGGTGTGAAGGGCGGGCGCGATCTGTTTCGGGTCGACGAGGCTGATGTCGGTCGGAGGATTGGCGGTGATCCAAAGCACCTTCGTGCCCGTCGCTTCGACCTGTTTGATGTTGTCCGCGATGGGATGAGGCACGCCGGTGAGAAACGGCGGCGTCAGTCCGTCGGTGATCGTGATGACGAGGGCGCGCTTCGAACCCGCGACCACATCGACATGGGCGGGGTTCGAGCAGATGCCCCCATCCATGGCGTAGCGCTGGCCGAGCAGAGTGGGACCAATCGTTCCGGGCAGCGACGAGCTTGCCGCGGCTCCATGAGCAAGCGGAATCCCGTTCTTGCGCGCGCTCTTCTGACCGACGATGAGCCGCTCGCCCGTGTAGCAGTCGACGGCCGACGTCCACATCTTCGCCACCGGCCAATCCGTCCGGCTGTCGCCGGTGAGCAGCGCCGCGAGGCGCGACACCGCGTCCCCGTTGACCCGGTTGTCAGCGGCGAGCGCCGCATGGCCAATTGTTCGCAAGGTCGCCGTCTCGCCGTCTTTCGCCGCCGCGCTGAGTTTCAGCGCCCTCTGCTGGCTGGCGTTCGGGGAAGAGAGCGGCGCGAGGCGAGCGAAGATCTGCGGAAAATGGCCGAAGAACTCGAACTGCGTGCGAAGCCGCAGGAAATGGCCCGACGTCAGCGACGAGCCGATGTAGGACCCGGCGGATGTCCCCACCACCATTTCGGGCAACGCGGCCATGTCGAGCCCATGATCGTAAAGACCGTGGAAGAAACCGCAGTACCAGGCGACGTAATATTCGCCTCCGCCACCGAGCGCGAACGTCCGGTCGAGGCCCTTGGCGAGGTCGGAGACGGTCGGCTCGGTTGGAATTGGCCGCGCCAAGACCGTCGTCGCCAAAGAGCTGATGGTCGAGTTCGTTCGAAAGCGTGTCGAGCGGTGTGGCGCTTTCGGCGGCGAGAGCCGGCGTAGGCCGCACGGCGCGCCCCGTCGCGATCGCTGCGGCGCCCAGAAGAGCGGATTTCAACAGGTCGCGTCGAAACATGGCCGGCTCTCTCATGCTCATTTGGAGTTGTCGGGCGGAGCCGATAGCGCGGACTCGGCCATGGCCTCATCTATCGTGGCGCGGACGCGGCGTCGAGAAACGTCAGGGCGATAGCGCCTCAGATGTGTTGAGGCGGGTCGTTAGGGCGCTCGGGGATGCGTTGACTGCGGTTCTCAATGCCGCCTCAAGAAGGCGGTGAAGAACAGACACGCATAGGCGCCGATCGCGGCGGCGAGAAATCCGTCGATGTAGGAGAGAATCGCGGCCTGCTTTGCGACAGCAGACCCAAGCAGGCTCGTCCCTTGCGCGACGGCGTGCGCCGCATCGCTCGAGTGCGCAGCGACAGCGTTGCGATAGGCCGCCAGCCGATCGGCCGTCTGGCCGCCGAGGCTATCGACATGCAGGCCGATGAGATTGGAGTGGACCTGCTCGCGCACGCGCACGAAGGTCTGCATGAAGGCGGTTCCGATCTCGCCGCCGAACAGGCGGGTCGTCTGTAACAGCGTACCGAGCGTCAAAACGTCGGCGGGGTTCATCGATCGAACCCCCAGAACGACGATCGCCGTGAATACGAACGACTGGCCGATCGCCTGCAGGATCTGTGAGGGCAGGAAATCATCGGTGGCCCAATCCTGTGTGAGACCGGTTCCCATCAGCGAGGCGATTCCGATCAAGATCGCGCCGAACGCAAGCACCGGACGCGCGTCGACGCGCGTCAGAAGCCAGCCGAGGGGAATGACGATCGCGAGTTGCGGCAGCGCGATCCACAGAAGCACGGCCCCGACCTGAAGCTCCCGATAGTTCTGCACCACCTGAAGGTAGGTCGGAATGATATAGGCGGTCGAGAGGATGATGAAGCGGAAGCCGGCAAGGATGAGCAGGATCGGCACAAGCCCTTCTTTGGCGAGCACCCGAAGATTGAGGAACGGCTTCTCGATGTAAAGCTCGCGCGCAACAAAGGCGATCGTGAGCAGGCCGCCCGAAAGCAAAAGGCCATTGACGAGGCCGTTGTTGTTCCAGTCCAGCCGGTTGCCCTGGTCAAGGCCAGCATAAAGAAGCGCGAAGCCGAAGCCGGAATAGACGAGCCCGGGCCAGTCGAGGTGGCGCAGCAGCGCCATGTTGATCTTCTCGCGCGGCACTCCGTACCAGATGCAGGCGAACATCAAAGGCAGCGCGGCGCAATATTGCCATTCGATCCAGCGCCATGACAGGTTGTCCGAGTACCAGCCCTCAAGAGAAGCAGAGACGTTTTGGGACAGCTCTGAATTCATCGCGTAGACGGCGATGCCGTAAACGATCAGGCGCTGCGGGAGATTGCGGACGATGAAGCCGATGGTGAGCGGGATGAACGTCCCCGTGCCCACGCCGGCGAGAAATTGCGCCGTGAGGAAGGCGGTGAGATTGGGCGACAACGGTCCGAGCAGACTGGCGACGAACAGGAGCGCCATTCCGTGCAGAAGCACTCGCCTGACGCTGAAAATGGCGCCGAGATAGGGACAGGCGACGCAGACGAGCATCTGGCCGACGCCGAAGCTCGTCGTCATCCATGCGCCCTCGTCGAAGCCGTAGTGCAGCCCGCCGCGCAGGTCGGCGAGCCCGAAGGTCGTAATGCGGCTGCCAATGGTCGACAGGAGAGCGCCAATCAAAACGCCCAATATGCCAATGTAGGGCCTGAGCGAATCGGCGCTTAGCTGCTGCGGCCTCAACCCCGCTGCATGAGTGGCGACGCCAGCGGAGGTGATCGGCGCCGGGGCGCGGACGTCCGCGCCAGCCGGGGCGAGCGGGGCAGGGTACGGCGGTCATGGTTTAGGCGCCGCGCCGCTCGTCGCCGCTCCTCCGCTCTGCACAGGGCCCGCGCCGGTATCGACCGTGGCTTCGACCGACATGCCGGGCCTCACCAGCGCTCCAAGCGAAGGGTTGTTGTCGAGCACGATCTTTACGGGCACGCGCTGAACCACTTTGGTGAAGTTCCCCGTCGCGTTGTCGGGCGGAAGCAGGGCAAAGGTGCTGCCTGTCCCCGGCGACCATGAGTCGACGTGGCCGGTGAGCTTGAGGTCGGGAAAAGCGTCGACCGTCACACGGGCCGGCTGGCCGACACGGATGTTGGTCATCTGGGTCTCCTTGAAGTTCGCGAGCGCCCAGATGTTCGGCAGCGGAAGAACGGCGATCACTTGCGTGCCGACATTGACGAATTGGCCGAGCCGCACTTGCCGCTGCCCCACGAGGCCATCGGCGGGCGACAGAATTCGCGTGTAGCGCAGATTGTCCGAGGCGAGCGCGACCTGCGCCTCCGCCGCGTGGATCTGGGCGCGAAGCTGCTTTTCCTGAATGTCGATCGCCGCCAGCGCCGCCTTCTGCTGCTCGAGTTGCGCTACGTTCAGGCGTCGCTGCGCGATCGCTTTCGTCGCGTTGGCGTCGGCCTGTTCGACCAGCTGTTGCGTGCCGGCGATTCCGGTTTTGTACAGGTTGCGCTGGCGCTGATCCTCGAGCTGATAGCGCAGCACGTCGGCCTCGGCCCCATCGATAGTCGCCTGGGCCTCCCGGACGAGCGCCTGCTGGACGGCGCGCTGGTTCTCGAGATTGGCGAGCGTGGCCTCGGCCGCGGCGAGATTGGCTTGAGCCAGGTCAAGTTGGGCTTGGTAGTCGGACGGATCAATGACGGCGATCAGATCGCCCTTGCGAATGGTCTGAAAGTCATTGACCGGCATTTCGGTGATGTATCCGGACACGCGCGCGGAGAGGGGCGTCACGTCGCCGGCGACGAAGGCGTCATCCGTCGATTCGAAACGCGCGGCGCCCGTCCAGCGGTCCCAGTGTCCGGCCGTGTACCAGATGAGCCAGGCGACGAAGGCAAGGAAAGCAATGCGGAGGATCGGATAGAGCCAGCGACTGCGCCAGGCTGGGGCCGGAGTCGAAGTCCGGGACGAGGCGTTATCTGTCACTTGTGAATCAGCCATAGAGGCTCCAGCGGCTCAATTGCGAGAGCCCGAGCCCATGATCGCGCCGCTTGCGGCCACGCTCAAGTATACCATGGTGTCAGCAGGAGGAGCCGAACTCATTGGCCGCCTTCCGCGCCCGCCGGCTCGGCGTGCCCTACGACCCGGCGCGCTTCCGGAAAAGCCTCCTTGACCGAGCGCTCGAGCGAATCGACGGCGTCGTGAACGGTCTCGACCGGCGTCGCCGGATCGACGCGGCAGTGGAAGAGGACAAACACGCCGCCCGAGGTTTCGCGCACCCGCACGTCGTGGATGTCGCGCACGCGTCCCTGCTTGGCGGCCGCGGCGGCGAGCGAGGCCTCGATGCGGTGCGCGAGGTCCGGCTCCGCCAATTGCCCGCTGAACTCCGGCTCGGCCGGCTCGATGTGGGTCTCGACCTCGACATCGTCGCCGATCTCCGCGGCGATCGCGTCCTCAAGCTCCGAGGCGAGCCGATGCGCGTCGCCAAGCGACATCGCGCCGTCGACCTCAAGATCGAGGGTGACGGTCTTGCGCGCTTCAATGTCCTGGATGGTCACATGGTGCACGGGGAGGCCTCGGCGCGCGGCGATCACCAGCACCCGCTCGAGGATCGTCTCGTCGTCGAGCGCGAGCGGATTGGCGGTGATGGTCAATTCGGCTTGAGGCCATTTTCGCGCGATCCGGGATTGCAGCTCGGCCTTGATCCCCGCGACGCGTTCGAGCGGCAGCGTGCGCGACACCGAGACGATGACGTCGCCCACGATCTTAGGCCCGCTGGGCCTGAGGCGGATCGCCTCGATCCCCGCGACGCTTGTGTCGTGCATGACCAGGCTACGGATCGCGTCGGTCAACCCCTCAGGCGCGCGGTCGACAAGCGCGTCGATTGTGGTCCGTCCCAGGCGATAGCCTGCGACGGCGATGAAGCCGGCGACGCCGATCGCCGCCAGCGCGTCGGCATGGGGGAATCCCGCGCGGGACGCGACAAGTCCCAGAAGGACCAGAACGGACGCAACGAGATCGCTCGAATAGTGCAGCGCGTCGGCGGCGAGCGCGTGGCTCGAGGTCGTGCGCGCCGCATGGGTCAGCGCGCGCCAGCGCACGATGTCGACGACGATCGAGAAAACGATCGCGCCGATCGCGAAGGCGCCGACGTCGACCGTAGCGTCGCCGCCGCGGATGCGCTCGATCGCCTGGATCGCGACGCCGATCGAGAGCGCGGCGAGAAGACCGGTCTCGGCCAGCGCCGCCACCGCCTCGATCTTGGCGTGGCCAAACGGATGATCGGCGTCGGCGGGCTTGTCGGCCTCACGCACGGCGAACAGGGTCAGCGCGCTTGCGCCAATGTCGATCGTGTTATGCGCGCCTTCCGAGATCAGCGCGAGCGAGCCGGAAGCGAAGCCTGCCGCGAGCTTGAGCGCGGCAAGAACTGTGCTCGCGACGATCGAGGCCGCTGCCGCGCGCTGCTTCAGCGTCGAGTGGTCCTCGGCCGGATGGCGCGGCTTTGTCTCCAAAGCGACTCGTCCATATGTCCGGGGGGCTTCCCCTTGAGACCGAAGGCGTTATGCTCCGAAGCCATTAGCGAAGCAAACCCGACGAGGAGCCCATGGAATATTTGCATACGATGATCCGCGTGACCGACCTCAAGGCGACGATCGCGTTTTTCGAGCTCATGGGCTTTCGCCGAGACACGCCGCATCGAAAACGAGAAGGCGCGCTACACGCTCGTCTTCCTCGCCGCGCCCGACGATGTTGAGCAGGCGAAGGCGAGCCGGAAGCCGACCGTCGAGCTTACCTACAACTGGGACCCGGAGCCCTATACTGGCGGGCGTAATTTCGGCCATCTCGCCTATGCGGTCGACGACATCTATGCGACCTGCGCCAAGCTCAAGGCGGCCGGCGTGACGATCAATCGTCCGCCGCGCGACGGCCACATGGCCTTCATCCGCACGCCCGACAACATTTCGATCGAACTCATCCAGAAGGGCGAGTCGAAGGCGCCCGCAGAGCCGTGGGCGTCGGCGGCGAACATCGGCGTGTGGTGATCATGTCATCGCGGCGCTGACCAGATTGCGGAACAGCACGCGGAAATATTCGCGGTTCTCCGGCGTCTGAACCATCAGGACGGCGAACAGGGAGTCGCGCGGCGACACCCAGAACGCTGTGCCCATCATGCCGCCCCAGAAGAACTCGCCGACGCTGCCCGCCGTCGGCGCTTTGCCGGGATCGGTGCGCACCGCGAAGCCGAGGCCGAAGCCGTGCCCGGGCCACAACAGATAATGGTCCTTCCTCACGCCGGCGTCGAGGTGGTCGCTCGCCATGAAGGCAAGCGTGCGGGGACTGAGAATGCGTACGCCGTCGATCGCGCCGCCGAAGCTCAGCATGGCGGCGAAGCGCGTATAATCGGCAAGCGTCGACATGAGGCCGCCGCCGCCGGACTCAAATTTCGGCGGCGTCGTCACGTCGCGCGTGTCGACCCCCGCCGCGGTCATGAAGTCGAACGAGAATGGGTCGGCGCGCCGGGCAAGCTTCGCCTCTGGCGTGAAGAAGGCGGTGTCGACCATGTCGAGCGGGCCGAACAGGCGGTGGTGCAGAACTTCGCCGAGCGAAGCGCCTTCGACGATCTCGACGACACGCCCAAGCACGTCGGTGGACAGGCTATACTCCCAGACCTCGCCCGGCTGGTGCATGAGCGGGAGCGCAGCCATCGCATCGACATTTTCGGCCAGCGTCCGGTTTGAATCCACGACGTTCGCCGCCTTGATCAGCTTCTGGACGGGCGACGCCCCGGTGAAGCCGTAAGTCAGCCCCGACGTGTGGCGCATGAGGTCCTGGACGGTGATCGGCCGCTTGAGCGGCGCAAGGTCGAGCTTGTCGCCATTGGCGACGCCGACCTTCGTGTTGGCGAAGGCGGGAACGTATTTCGAGACGGGATCGGTGATCAGAAGCCGTCCCTCCTCGACCAGCATCATCGCCGCGACCGAAACGATCGGCTTGGTCATCGAATAGATGCGGAAGATCGCGTCGTCGTCATGCCGGGGCCGCCGGGCGCGCAGCGCGCCGACCGATTGGCGGTAAGCGATCTTGCCGTGCCGGGCGATCAGCATGGAGACGCCCGGAGCCTTCTTCTCCTCGACCTGACGCGCCATGATTGCGGTGAGCCGCTCGAGCCTTTCCGGAATGAAGCCGAGCGTTTCGGACGGGGCGTAGGGAAGGGCGAAGGAACTCATGCGAGGGCTCTTGGGTGTGAAGGGATGACGCACAATGGGCCAGTGATAGGCCAGCGGCAAGCACGCGCGCGGCGCGCCGCGCCGCTGTTAGACGTGGTCGCTGACCGCGCCCGCGCTCCAAGGGACGTTCGGAAGGACGCCGTCTGACGACGGGCTATGGCGCGCGGCTACAGTCGCGCTGGACAGCGGGACCGCGCGCGCGGGACAAAGCGCCATGAGTCTTCTCGACGGCATGGACCCGAAGCCCGAGCCGCCGCCGGCGCCGCTCGCCGAGCGGCTGCGGCCGATGACGCTCGCCGAGGTTTCGGGCCAGGAGCATCTGACGGGTCCGAATGGGGCGCTGACGCGCCTGCTTGCGGCGCCTTCGCTTGGCTCGATGATCTTCTGGGGGCCGCCGGGCAGCGGCAAGACGACGGTCGCGCGGCTCATCGGCGCTTCCCGCAACGACACGTTCGTGCAGCTCTCGGCGATCCATACCGGCGTGGCGGAACTGAAGAAGATCTTCGACGCCGCGCGCACGCGCCGCGCGCAAGGGCAGGGGACGCTCCTGTTCGTCGACGAGATCCATCGCTTCAACCGCGCGCAGCAGGATTCCTTTCTGCCCGTGATGGAGGACGGCTCGATCACGCTGATCGGCGCAACGACGGAGAATCCGTCGTTCGAACTCAACGCGGCTTTGTTGTCGCGCGCCCGCGTGCTCGTCTTTCGTCCCCTTGGCGCGGAGGCGCTCGAAGCGCTGCTGAAACGCGCCGAAGACGTGATGGGCAAACCCTTGCCGCTCGACGGCCAAGCGCGCGAGGCGCTCATCGGCATGGCGGATGGGGACGGCCGCGCCGTCCTCACCCTCGCCGAGGAAGTCTGGCGCGCCGCGCGACCGGGCGAGACGCTCGACGCGGCGCAGCTCGTCGAAGTCGTGCAGCGGCGCGCGCCGATCTACGACAAGGCGCAGGACGGCCATTACAATCTGATCTCAGCCTTGCACAAAACCGTGCGCGGCTCCGATCCGGACGCGGCGCTCTACTATCTCGCGCGCATGTTCGACGCCGGCGAGGACCCTTTGTTCATCGCGCGGCGCGTCGTGCGCATGGCGTCGGAGGATATCGGGCTCGCCGACCCGCAGGCCCTGGTTGTCGCCAACGCCGCCAAGGATGCTTACGATTTTCTCGGCAGCCCCGAGGGGGAACTCGCGATCGCGCAGGCCGTGGTCTATGTCGCGACCGCGCCGAAATCGAACGCGGTCTACAAGGCGTTCGGCGCGGCTCAGGCGCTCGCGAAATCGCATGGCTCGCTCGCCCCGCCCAAGACCATCCTCAACGCGCCGACCAAGCTCATGAAGCGCGAGGGTTACGGCGCGACTTATCAATATGATCACGACGCGCCCGAGGCTTTCAGCGGGCAGAACTATTGGCCCGACAAGATCGGTCGTCAAGCGCTCTACGAGCCGGTCGAGCGGGGTTTCGAACGTGAGCTCAGGAAGCGGCTCGAGTACTGGGCGCGGCTGCGCGAGGAGCGTGGCGAAGGGTAGGGCAAGGGCCCTCATCCGTCGCCTCCGGCGACACCTTCTCCCCGAGGGAGAAGGGGCTCTCCCGTCCGTCGAGAGAGGGTGCGCGAAAAGCGTCGGTCTGCGCGGGTAGGGCGCTGCCCTTCTCCCTCAGGGAGAAGGTGGCCGCGCGAAGCGCGGACGGATGAGGGCTTGTGCGCCTTCAGGAACTCTTCGCGAACTTCGCCTTTAGCGCCTTGATCACGTTCGGCGGCGCGAAGGCGGAGGCGTCGCCGCCCATCGAAGCGATCTGCCGCACCAAGGTCGCGGTGATCGGCCTCACCGGCGAAGACGCGGGCAGAAAGACGGTGCGCAGTTCGGGCGCCATCGCGCCGTTCATGCCCGCCATCTGCATCTCATAGTCGAAATCGGTTCCGTCCCTGAGGCCCCGGAAGATCAGCGTGGCGCCGGCTTTGCGCGCGGCTTCGATGGCGAGGCCGGTGAATTCGACGACGTCGAGCTCGCATCCTACCTTAGCCATGATGGGTGCGGCCGCCTCGTAGATCAGCTTCAGGCGCTCCTTGACCGTGAACAAGGCGGCCTTGTTGGGATTGGAGCCGACGCCGATGACCAGTCGGTCGCAGAGCGCCGCGGCATGCTCGATCACGTCCAGGTGCCCGTTGGTCATCGGATCGAACGAGCCTGAGAAGAAGCCGACGCGGGTCATCACGCAAGCGTTAGCTTGGGCGGCGGCCGGCGGCAAGCGGACTTGCGTCGTTCGTGCGCCACGGGCCGCCGTTGAGTCGGCGCAGGTTTCGGGCTAAATCGCCGGCATGCTCTTAAGCGTCGCGACGCGGCGCTCCGCGCGATTGCGCCGCGCCAAGCCGCATTGAACACCGAAAGACGAACTCAGCATGCCAATCGCCAAGGCCAGCGTTCCCACCGTCCATGGCGCCAAATACATGCAGCAGCTCTGCAAGCATTGGAGTCACAAGCTGGAGGTCGACCTTTCGGAGCAGAGAGGCGTGGTCAAGTTTCCGGCCGCGGTCGCGACGTTCGAGCCGGGGGCTGATGCGCTTCGGGTCACGATCGAAGGCGAGGAGGGCGAAGCGGTCGAGCGCATGAAAGGCGTGGTCGCCTCGCATCTCGACCGGTTCGCGTTCCGCGAAGCGCCGCTGCGGTTCGATTGGAAGTAGCCGGGAGCGGGTGAAAGAGGCCCGGGCCGCCAGCTGGCGCGCTTGGCCTAAGCACGAAACAACGAGGAGACGTAACGACAATGAACGGTGACGAACTGCGCGCCATCCAGGCGCCGCTCAAGGAACGCTACCGCGGCGATGACAAGGCAGGGCTGGTCACGCTCAAGGCCAATGGCGCGCTCGATTCCGAAGGCATTGCCTGCAAGGTCGAGACGGGGCGAGCGCTCGCGGTCGCCGGGCTTCATCCGGCGACCGGGGGAAGCGGCGCCGAGCTCTGCTCCGGCGACATGCTGCTCGAGGCGCTGGTCGCTTGCGCCGGCGTGACGCTGAAGGCGGTCGCGACCTCGATTGGGATCGAGCTGCGCTCGGGCAAAGTCGCGGCGGAGGGCGATCTCGACTTTCGCGGCACGCTCGGCGTCGACAAGCAGGCGGCCGTCGGGTTCACCGACATCCGGCTCAAGTTCGAACTCGACACCGACGCGCCGCAGGACCAGCTCGACACGCTTCTGAAGCTGACCGAACGCTATTGCGTCGTGCTGCAGTCGTTGAGGCATTCGCCGAAGACCGAGGCGAAACTCGTACGAGCATGAGCGCAGGCGAGGCGTCTCGCCCAGTGAGAGCGGACGCCGCTAGAAATCAGATACGTCAAGCTCCGAATTGTTCTCGACGGATCGCGGCCGCTCGGTTTGATGGTGAGCCAAGCGCGCCGGCGTTTGGAATCACCCGCCGGCGCGTTAACCTTCCTGGTCGAGGACGGTCTCCATGGACGCGCGCGACGACATGCTGGGACGGCTCCGGGGCCGCCGCGATGGCTTCACTCTCCCGCAGCCCTTCTACATCGACCCCGCCTACTTCCGGCTCGACATGGAGATGATCTGGTACAGGGACTGGCTGTTCGTCGGGCACGACTGCGAGCTCGACAAGCCCGGCTCCTTCATGACCGCGCAGATCGGCGACTATTCGGTGATCCTGGTCCGCGATCTCAAGGGAACGATCCGCGCGTTTCACAACACCTGCCGGCATCGCGGCAGCCGGATCTGCGCGGCCGAGAAGGGCGCGGCCGTGCGGCTCGTCTGCCCCTATCACCAATGGAGCTACGATCTTGACGGGCGCCTCCTGTTCGCGCGCCAGGTCGCCGAGGGTTTCGACAAGTCGGCCTATGGGCTGAAAACGGTCGCGTGCGAGAGCGTCGCCGGATATCTGTTCGTCTGCCTGGCCGAGACGCCGCCCGATTTCATGCTCCTTCCGCAAAATGATGGAGCCTTACTTCGCCCCGCACCGCCTCGCCGAGGCGAAGGTCGTGCATGAGACCACGATCGTCGAGCAAGGCAACTGGAAGCTCGTCTGGGAGAACAATCGCGAGTGCTACCACTGCCAGGCGAACCATCCGGAGCTCTGCAAGACCTTTCCGGAAGCGCCGAGCGCGACCGGAATTCAGAGCGCCGAGCAAGACCCCGAGATGCTCGAGCACTGGGCGCGGCTGGAAGCAAGCGGACTTCCCGCCCGCTTCCGCATCGACCCTGCCGGTCAGTTCCGGGCGACGAGAACGCCCCTTTTGCCCGCTGTCGAGAGCTATACGCTGACGGGCAAGCGAGCCGTGCGGAGAGACCTTTCCGATGAGGTCTCCACCGAGCGCATCGGCTCGCTCATGCTCTATCACTATCCAACGATCTGGAACCACGTGCTGATCGACCACGCAGTCACCTTCCGCGTGCTGCCGATCAGCGCGAACGAGACCGCCGTCACAACGAAATGGCTTGTCCACAAAGACGCGATCGAGGGCGAGGACTATGACCTCGAGGAGCTCACCCACGTCTGGACCGAGACCAACAACCAGGATCGCAGGATCGTTGAGGAGAACGCGCGCGGGCTCCGTTCCCCCGCTTATGAGCCCGGCCCCTATTCGACGGTCCATGAGGGCGGCGTCATCCAGTTCGTCGATTGGTACGTCCGCACGATCGAACCGAGACTCGCGGGCGAACAGCGCACGCCCTTGAGCCTTGCCTCGTAAGGACAGCTTTCGCGGCGCGGGCAGGCATTCGCCGAAAACCGCGGCGGCGGTGATAAGGGTCGCACGGCGGCGCCGGTCCTGAGCCCAGCGACCGCACCCCCTCGCGCGGGAGCGCATGCACCATGTTGCTTCACGCGCTGTACATTGTCGCCATAGTCGTTGAGGCCATGACGGCGGCGCTGGCCGCTGGCCGGCGATCCATGGACTGGGTCGGCGTTTGCCTGCTCGGCAGCGTGACGGCGCTCGGCGGCGGCTCGATGCGCGATATCCTGCTCGGGCACTATCCGCTCTCGTGGGTTCAGCACCCTTACTATCTCCTGGTGACCGCCGGCGCGGCGCTGTTCACGATCGCAATCGCGCGCGTCGTGCATCGGCTGCGCAATGTCTTTCTCGTTCTCGACGCGATCGGGCTTGCCCTGTTCACCGTCATCGGCTGCAACGTCGCGCTCGATCTCGACCTGCCGTTTCTCATCGTCATCATGTCGGGAATGATCACGGGCTGCGTCGGCGGCGTGCTGCGCGACGTGCTGTGCAACGACGTCCCGCTGCTATTCCGCAGCGAGCTTTACGCCAGCGTCTCGGTGGTCGCGGGCGCCCTTTACGTAGGCGGCCTTCGCGCCGGTCTGCCGCACGATCCGGTGATGATCGTCGCGATGGCGGCGGGCCTGGCGCTGCGTCTCTTCGCGATCCGCTATGGTTGGAACATGCCGAGGTTTGTCTATACGCGCGATCTGCATTAGCGGATCGGGATCTCGATCAACGACGGGCCCTCGCGCTTGAGCGCGCGCTCGATTGCAGCGCCGATCGCGTCGCGATCGTTTGCGCGCTCCGCCGGCACGCCCATCGACGCCGCCAGCGCCTGAAAGTCGATCGCAGGATCGACGACATCCATGCCGACGAACCGGCCGGCCTTTGCGTTGGCGTAGCCGAGCGACTTGGCGACGTTCTGCAACACGCCGTAGCGGCGGTTGTTGAAGACGACGAAGATCGTCCGCGTCTTGTTATGCGCAGCGCTCCACAACGCCTGCGGCGAATACATCGCCCCGCCGTCGCCGACGAAGGCGACGACCCAGCCGCCCGTCGCAAGCGACGCGCCGACGGCGGCCGGCATGCTGCAGCCGAGCACGCCGCCGCGGGCGAAGAAGTAGCGGCCAGGCTCGGTCGTCATGAGATCCTGGACGCGGCCAAAGGTCGCGGCGGAATCGTTGGCGATGATCGCGTCTTCCGGCAGCGCGTCGAGCGCCGCCAGCACCGCGGCGTCGGCGCTGAGCGATCCGGTCGCGCTTTCCGCCAGAATGTCCTTGCGGGTCGCTTCCCTGACCTCGCGCCGTCGTGCGCCTCGCGCAGCGAGCCGGCCCATGACCTTCTTCTTGTCGACCAGTTCCGCGAGGCGCTTGGCGGCCGCGGCGAGCGTCTGGCTGATGTCGCCAAGGAGCGCCATGTTTGCGGCGTGTTCGCGTCCGAACGCCTCGGGATTGTCCGCGATATGGAGCACTGCGATCCCTTCGGGGACCGGCTCGGCTTCGCGATAGGGATAGGCGACGAACGCGCGTCCGCCGACCAGCACGATTGCTTGCGCAGACTGCAGGTGAGCGCGCATATCGGCGAAGTCGGGCTTCAGCACGCCCGCCCAGCAGGGATGGTGTGACGGAAACGCGGTGCGCGACGTGAGCTGAGTGCCCCAGACCGCAAAGCCGCCGGCCTCGGCGAAGGCGACGAGGCCAGCGCTTGCCGTCGACCGGCAGGTCGTCGCCGAGCAGGACGACGACTCGATCGGGATCGAGGCTCGCGAGCGTCTCGGCCAGCCGCGCCGCATCGGGCGAAGGCCCGAGCCGCGGCGGCGCGGAGGCCGGCGGCGTCGGGTGATTCACGTCCTGATCGAGGATGTCCATCGGCAGCGACAGAAACACCGGCCCGCACGGCGGCGTGCGCGCGAGGCCGAAGGCGCGCCTCAGCGCCGGACCGACATCGTCGGCGCGGCGCAATTCCTTCGCCCATTTGGTCACGGGCGCAGCAAGCGCAACGAGATCGCCGGAGAGCCACGGCTCGGTCATCAGATGCCTTGTGTCCTGCTGGCCGGCGGTGACAACGAGCGGCGTTTCGCTCGCCTTGGAGGCGACCAGCACACCCATGGCGTTGCCGAGGCCGCCCATGGCGTGCAGGTTGACGAAGGCAGTCCGGCCGGTGGCGAGCGCCCAGCCGTCGGCCATGCCGACCGCGGTCGCCTCCTGAAGGCCGAGCACATAAGCGATGTCGGGGGCATCGACGAGCGCGTCCATGAGCGGCATCTCGGTCGAGCCCGGATTGCCGAAGACGTGAGTTATGCCCTCATCGCGCAGGATGTCGATGAGAACGTCGCGCGCGCGTCGGGTCATCGGATTATTCCCTCTGTTTGCTTCGCATTCTACACGAGTTCGGGGCAGCGAGAATGCGGCGCGCGGCGGCGAAGCTAGCGCGATGACCAGTCTTGCATGAGTTGCGGCGGCGACCGGCCGGTCAAACGATCATATTCGGCGGCGAAACTCTCGTTCGGCAGTTGGCCGTCCTGATCGCTCGAGAACTCCGGCTTCAGACGATTGAGGAAAAACATCTCGTGTGCGCGTTCGTGCTTGGCTTCGACAGGACCGCGCGAGCTCAAGTTCGAACAGCGCCTTCGCGTGTCCCGCTATGGTGTCCGAGACATTGATCCGGCCGGGCAGGCAGTGCGCCTCCATCAACGACGCGATGTTCACCGCGTCGCCCCAGATATCGAAGGTGAAGCGCCGATTGCCGACGACGCCGGATATGACCGGCCCGGTATGAACGCCGATCCGCAATTCCAGCGACGGCAGTCGCAACCTATCGTTTCGCAATTTCATGCGGGCGACGGTCGCTTGTATTTCAAGCGCCGCAAGGCAGGTGTCGATCGGATGGCGAAGGCCTGTCTCCGGCACGCCACCGACCGCCATATAGGCGTCGCCAATCGTCTTGATCTTCTCCAACCCATGACTGACGACGATATCGTCGAATGCGCTGAAATACTCGTCAAGGAGGCCAATGAGCGCCGCTGGCTCGGTGCGCTCGCATAGAAGCGTGAAGCCCTGAAAATCCGCCAGCAGAACGGTTGCAGAGCGAATATATTTCGGTTGGACTTTGCCGTATTTTTTCAGTTCCTCGGTGATTGCGCGGGGCATAAGGTTGTCGAGCAGCTCATCAGCGCGCGCCTTTTGGGCAGCGGCCTCCTCGCGCGCCAGCTCGAGTTGCGCAATCGTTTCATTATGCTCGATCAGCCTTCGACGCAGCTCCAGGAGGGTGAGAACCTGGCGCGACAGCCGGCGTAGCGCTTCCGTTTGTTCAAAGGTGAGCCGACGCGGTTCAAGATCCAGGACACATAGCGTCCCCAGTGCATAACCCTCGTCAGTGATGAGCGGCACGCCGCAATAGAACCGGCAGTGTGGCTCGCCGACGACCACCGCGATACGGTCAAACCGAGAGTCCTGCGTCATGTCCGGCACAAGGAACATCTCGGCGCCGCATATCGTGGTTGAGCAAACCGTAGCGCCGCGAGGCGCATTCGTCACTTCTGCCGGGAGGCCATATCTCGCCTTGAGCCATCGCCGATCGTCGTCGACGAAGCTGATGTAGCCGATAGGGCATCCGCAGATTTGCGCCGCCAACTCCGCGATTTCATCATAAGCCGTTTCGGGCGAACTATCCATGATGTCGAGCACACGCAAAGCCTTGAGCCGCTCGGGTTCGTTGGCGGGGATGGGAAAGGCCAACAGCTCTTTCCCGGCGGCGCCCGCACTCAAAAGGCTCTCCGAGGTTGAGACGGCGCTCTTCGCCAGCGCGGCCGGCGCGGGCGTCGTCCCTTCGCGGGCAAATTTTCTGTGAGGGGTGGAATCGCTCAATGTCCGTTCCTCCGCGAAGCGGTTTCAACCACGCTTCGTCTAACGACAACAGGGATGGTCGGCGCTGGGCAGTGCTGCAATTCTCAGAGGCGCACATCCCGACATGACGGTGGACGGCGAAGCGCCATCCTCGCGCGTGATCGAATTGTCGAGAACTGAAAGGGCATGGTGCAACTCCGCGTCTTATCCCGCTTGGAGTTGCCTCCCGCCCTTACTGGCTCAATTGGGGACCGGCGAGTCAGGACGCAAGCCTTCTAACCAACGCCTGGTGCGCGAGGTGTGACGAGGCTCACAATGCCGGCCGGGCGCTTCGCAAAGTTCGACTGAAGCGGCGCCAAGTTTTCTTTGGCGGCTGCGCATCCGATCGCTCTCGTCATGGCATGCGTTATTCCAGCGATGAGCGCCATGTCGTTTTATCGCCCCTGGCGTCGTCATCATCCGTGAGATTGCAGACACGAACGCGATTCGCGGCCTCGTTGTCGCGCCGACAAAGTGATGGCGAGAACGAAGCCGACGCCGACGTCTTCCCACGCTGAACACGCCGGGAAGATTCGGGCCGCGCCAAAAACCGGAAGAGCTCATGCCCAGTGAAACGACACCGGCCTCCGAGCGGGCGCGAAAGCGCGCCGTAGGCAAAATCCGCCGCGAGGTGCTAATCAAGCGGCGAGAGGCGTATTTCGACCTGCTCGTGTCGGGCTACAGCGTCGAGCAGATTGCGAGCCACACAAAGAAGTGCCCGTCGGCGGTTCGCCGCGCTCGATCAGGCCTTGGCGAAGCGGCGGCTCGATGCGCCGGAGGACTACGCCCGCCTCCAGGTCGCGCGGCTGACCAAGGCGTTGCGCTGCGCCGACGTTTCGCTGGAAGAGGGGGACCTGAAGGCGATCGTGCCGCTCCTGAAAGTCGTGCGCGAGCTAAATCTCTATCACGGCGTCAATGTTGGTTCGGCCCGACCCGCCCCTGCGGCGCTGCCGGATGTCGCGCCGACATCGCCGCCGCTTGCGCTCACGCATTCGCCATGGCGTGGCTCTTACGGAGTCGTTCGAGGACGAAAAAAGTTGCACAAAAGAGCAGCTAAGCGTCTGAAATCATTCGCGCGCGTAAACTCGTGCGCGAGGGCGAGTCCGGCGTCGGACGGCATCAAAGAACGGCCCTTCTCGAAGCGAAACCAGCATGCGCGATTACGCTTAGCTCAGGCCTCCGCGTCGTCCTCGCCTCCGGCCTCGGCGCCCGTCTCGCCGATGCGGTCGACCGAGACGACGTGCTCCTCATCCGCGGTGTCGAAGACGATCACACCCTGCGTCGACCGGCCGGCGATGCGGATGCCGGTGACCGGCACCCGGATGAGCTGGCCGCCGTCAGTCACCAGCATGAGCTCGTCGCTCTCTTCCACCGGGAACGAGGCGACAAGCGAGCCGTTGCGAGCATTGACCGCCATGGCGACGATGCCTTTGCCGCCGCGCCCGGTGACGCGGTATTCGAACGACGAGGTCCGCTTGCCGTAGCCGTTCTCGGATATTGTCAGGATGACTTGTTCGGCCGCGCGCATCGCCTCGAAGCGCTCCGGCTCAAGCGTGCTCGCGCCATTCGGCTCTGCGCCGTTCTCGTCTTCGCTCTCGGCGGCGCCTTCAGCTTCGTCCGCCTCGCCCTCGATCGCCCGGCGTTGCTTGAGATAGGCGACGCGCTGGTCGGCGGTCACGTCAATTGATCTCAGGATCGCGAGCGAGATGACGCTGTCGCCCTCGGCGAGCGCGATGCCGCGCACGCCCATCGAATCGCGGCCCTTGAACACGCGCACGTCATCGACGGAAAAGCGGATGCACTGGCCGCGCGCGGTGGTCAGCAGCACGTCGTCCTTGTCGGAGCAAATCTGGACGTCGACGATCCGCTCGCCTTCGTCGAGCCGCATGGCGATCTTGCCTGCGCGGTTCACCTGCGCGAAGTCGCTGAGCTTGTTGCGCCGGACCGTGCCGCGCGTCGTCGCGAACATCACGTCGAGCGCCTCCCAGCTCTCCTCGTCCTCCGGCAGGGCCATGATGGTGGTGATGCGTTCGTCCTGCTCGAGCGGCAACAGGTTCACGAGCGCCTTGCCGCGCGCCTGCGGCGCGGCGAGCGGCAAGCGCCAGACCTTTTCCTTGTAGACCTGCCCCGCCGACGAGAAGAACAGCACCGGCTGATGGGTCGAGGCGACGAACAGCCTGGCGACGAAATCCTCGTCGCGCGTCGCCATCGCCCCGCGCCCCTTGCCGCCGCGCCTTTGCGCGCGGTAGGTCGTGAGCGGGGCGCGCTTGATGTAGCCGCCGTGGCTCACCAGCACGACCATGTCCTCGCGCTGGATGAGGTCCTCGTCCTCCATGTCGGCGTCGCTGTCGAGGATGACAGTGCGGCGCGGCGTGGCGAAGTCGGTCTTCGCCTTGACGAGCTCGTCGCGGATGATGCCCATGAGCCGCACGCGCGAGCTCAAGATGTCGAGATAGTCGGCGATTTCCACCGACAGCCGATTGAGCGCCTCGGCGATCTCGTCCCGTCCGAGCGCAGTCAGGCGCGCGAGGCGCAATTCGAGAATCGCGCGCGCCTGCGCTTCCGAGAGACGGATCGCGCCATCGGCGTCGAGCGCGTGGCGCGGATCGGCGATGAGCGTGATGAGCGGCGCCATGTCGCGCGCCGGCCACATCCGCTCCATCAGCGCGGTTCGCGCGGTCGCCGAATCGGGGGAGGTGCGGATGAGCCGGATCACCTCGTCGATGTTGGCGACCGCGATCGCGAGGCCGACCTGGATATGCGCGTTGTCGCGCGCCTTGGTGAGCAGATATTTGGTCCGCCGCGTGACCACTTCCTCGCGGAAGTCGAGGAACGCGCGCAGCATGTCGGTCAGCGTCAGCATCTCCGGCCGGCCGCCGTTCAGCGCGATCATGTTGGCGCCGAAGCTCGATTGCAGGGCGGTGAAGCGCCAGAGCTGGTTGAGCACCACGTCGGCGACCGCGTCGCGCTTGATCTCGATGACGATGCGCATGCCGTCGCGGTCGGATTCGTCACGCAGATCCGAGATGCCCTCGACGCGCTTCTCGCGAACGAGCTCCGCTATGCGCTCGATCAGCGTCGCCTTGTTGACCTGATAGGGGATCTCGCTGACGATCAGCGCCTCGCGGTCCTTGCGCAGCTCTTCGACCGCGACCTTGGCGCGCATGATGATCGAGCCGCGGCCGGTTGCATAAGCGGAGCGGATGCCCGCTCGCCCGAGGATCGATCCGCCAGTCGGGAAATCGGGTCCTGGAACATGCTCCAGCAATTCGTCGAGCGTGATGTCGGGCTTATCCATAAAAGCGAGAACGGCGTCGATCGTCTCGCCGAGATTGTGCGGCGGGATGTTGGTCGCCATGCCGACCGCGATGCCGCCCGCGCCGTTGACGAGCAGATTGGGAAAGCGCGCCGGCAGGACGACCGGCTCTTCTTCCTTGTCGTCATAGTTCGGCTTGAAGTCGACGGTGTCCTTGTCGAGGTCGTCGAGCAGCGCCAGCGAGACGGGCGCAAGGCGCGACTCGGTGTAGCGCTGCGCCGCGGGAGGATCGCCGTCGACCGAGCCGAAATTGCCCTGCCCGTCGATGAGCGGCGCGCTCATCGAGAAGTCCTGCGCCATGCGAACCAGGGCGTCGTAGACCGCAAGCTCGCCGTGCGGGTGATACTTGCCGATCACGTCGCCGACGGTGCGCGCCGACTTGTTGTAGGGCCGGTCGGGCGTGAAGTTGAGTTCGCGCATCGCATAGAGGATGCGCCGGTGCACGGGCTTCAGGCCGTCGCGAACGTCGGGCAAAGCGCGGCTCACGATCACGCTCATCGCGTAATCGAGATAGCTGCGTTTCATTTCATCGAGGATCGAGACGGGCTTGATATCGGCCGGTCCGCCGGGGGCGGGCCGTTCGTCAATAATGTCGGGCAATGGGAAGAGGTCCTTGACGCCAATCGCGTCGTCAGACATCTAGCCGATTTCAGCGCCGCGCGCCAGTACGGCAGGGCGTCGATCCCCTATACAATCTGAGCGAATTTCAAGGTGTTATCGAACTCCGCGCGCCTGTCCTTCGTTTTGCGGGCTCGATTGAGGGCTTGCGATCCGCCTTCCGCCTGGAATCGAACGCCTGAGCCTCGCCGAAAGAACAGGCCGCCCAAACCCCTGGGCGGCCTGTCGCGGCCGGGCAGCTGGGCGTTACTGGTTCAGCCGAGCGCTGGCGCGAGGCGATCCCGCCGCGAGCGCTTGTATCCAGCGAGCGCGAGGCCGGCGAAGCCTATGCCCAGCATGGCCCAGGTCGACGGTTCCGGGACCGCCGCGAACTCGAAGTCGCTCGAGCCGGTCGTGAACACAACGCTGCCGTACGTTCTCCGGCGTCATGAAAGACACGAGGAAACCGGGATCCTGCGTATTGTTGATGTTGCTGAAGTTCGAATAGAGGTCGGAGGCGAGCACTTGGCCGATGAGCGAGCCCGTCCCGTTGGCGCCAGTGTAGAACGATACGGTGTTGGTCGCCGCCGGATTGTTGTCGTTGGGCGAGCCCCAAACGATGGTCAAAGCGTTGCCCGGCCCGTTGAACGTGACCTGGCCGCCCTCGATGTTCCACCAGGGGTGGGTCGTGTCGCTGAGGCCGTAGGGATTCCAGCCGGGATTGCCGAATTCAGGCGGATTCGGCGGCATGGCGCTGACCTGGCCGATTTGGATCTGCGCCGTGCCGGTTCCGAAGCCGGGCTGTGCATAGTCGGGGCCGGCCGGGTTCACGCGGCCGTACTCGTTGACCGTTATGCCGTCGATCGTCACCGCGGACGCTGCCGAAGCCCCCAGGATTGTCGCTGCCGCACCTATGACGCTCAGAAAAATCTTATTCATCGCCTTGATCCATCGTTATATCTTCGCCGCGATGGACAATTATCATATGTGGGATAATTGCGTCAAACTTACATCAAATTGACGGTTAATCGCGCGGCCGGCCCGCGGGCGGCGTCTGGGCTCTGCCGCATCAATCTCGCGGTTCGAGCTTACGGGGCGTGACCCAGCTTCGAAACTTTATCGTCGCCTGAACGCTGATTGTCGCTGCGCGCCTCTGACGCCGATCGGCCCGTCCAGCGCGCGAAAGCATGATTGAAGGAGGTCGGTCCCTCATAGCCGAGCAACCAGGCAATTTGCGCGAGCGAAACGCTGGGCTCCTTGATGTATTGCGAGCGCCAGGCTGTGTCGCAAACGATCGACGACCTTTTCGTAGCTTGTGTTCTCCTCACCCAGCTTTTGCGCGAGCGTTCGCTCGGTCAGCCCCAGCGCCTTGGCGACCCTCTGTCTGTTGGCTTTGCCGTGCGGCAGCAATTTCTGCACTTCGTTCTCGACTGAAGATCGGAGCGTCCCATAAGCCGTGTTGCGCTCCTTCGCCGCCTCTTCGCAAATGGGTCGAAGCGTCTCCAACAGGTGTTGATCTCTGGTGACCAGAGGAATGGCGAGCGTCTCATTCGAAAAGCTGAACTGATCCGCTGAGCCGCTGAACTCGACGGGGCAGCCAAAGAAGCGTTCGAACTCCCCTGAATCTGGCTCGCGCGCCAGAGTGAAGCCGACTTGCGTTGGCCGAAAGTCGCGCCCGGCCATCTCCCGCAAACCCTTGATCAGAGAAGCGACTATGAACTCCGTGTTTTGCCAAGCGAAATGCCGGGGAACGCCGACGAACTTAATCTCAATTCTCATTCCCTCCCGAGATCGAATGAGCTTCGGACGCACCGCTTCGTTGACAATGCGGCAATAGCGCGCGGCGAGCGCCAGCGCGTCGCCGATGTCGTCGGCGGCGGAGGCGACATAGAACAGCAACCCCACTTCGCGTGGGTTAGCCTTCTGGGCGAGGTGCAACCCAAATTCGCTGTCCTTCAGCGTCTCCGCCGCGTACTCAAGAAGCTTGCCTTGCGCCATAGCCGCGATGCGACGCTGAGGGTCGTCGATGTCGCTCTCCGAAACGCCGGCGCGGGTCAACAGCGATGCGATTGGGACGTCGCGCCTGCGAAGGATGGCAATGGCCTGCCGAGCGGCGAACCCTGTCGCGCTTGGCAAAACGATCCGGCTTGTTTCCCCGGTCACGTTCAACGCTCCGAGTGCGAGAGCTGCGCGATTGCGCGGCCGATTTGATCGCGATTGAAGGGGCCAACGACAAAGGCGCGCGAAATCGGAAGGGACACGCTCCCACGACCCCGTCACTGGTTGTCGATTTGCTGGACAGCCTAACTAAGCTGCGCAAGCGGCAGGCGTCAAACCGCGCCTGCCGCGCGGCCAGGAGAGCAGAGCGCGATTCTCGAAGCTGCGCTCGGGCCGCGAAAACCCTGCTCGCGAGGGTTTGCTTGTCACCGCCCGCCCGAAACGTCGAGCAGCGCGCCAGTGACATAGGACGCCGCGTCGCTGATCAACCAGACGGCCGCCTCGGCGATTTCCTCAGCCGTGCCTGGGCGCCCCATCGGGGCGGTCGCGCCCAGAATGCGTGCGCGGTCCGGCTCGCCGCCGCTGGCGTGGATATCGGTGTCGATGAGCCCCGGGCGGATGGCGTTGACCCTGACGCCCTCGGCGCCAAGTTCCTTGGCGAGCCCTAAGGTCAGCGTGTCGATCGCGCCCTTGGACCCGGCATAGTCGACATAGAGGTTCGGCGAGCCGAGGCGCGCGGCGGCCGATGACATCATGACGATCGATCCGCCCGCGCCTCCGGAGGACTTCGACATTCGCCGCGTGGCCTCGCGGGCGGTGAGATAGGCGCCGAGCACATTGACCTCGAAGACGCGCCGCATCCGCTCGACGCTCATCTCCGCAAGCCTCGCTGTCGGCGCAACGATGCCGGCGTTGGCGATGACAGCGCTGAGCGGCCCCAGCGCCTTGGTCGCCGCGTCGAACATGCCGAGCACATCGGCTTCGACGGCGATGTCGCCTTTGAGTGCGATGGCGCGGCCGCCGCTTTTGGCGATCGCCTCGACGACGGCGTCGGCCGCTTTCGCGTCCTCGCGATAATTGACGCCGACAGCCCAACCATTTCGACCGGCGAGCAGCGCGCAGGCGCGGCCGATGCCGCGCGAGGCGCCGGTGACGAGGAGGGCTTTGGCGGACATGTGTGACCTCTGCAGAAGGTGGCGGAGAGCGCTGCGCGACTGACCGTGCGCGCGATGAATGTCCGGCGTCGCGGACGCTCGCGGCGCAAAGAAGGTGAAGACTATAGACCGGAAATCCGCTGCAAGAAGACGCAGCTGAGCTGCCTCACAGCGGCCGGCTATCTCAGGATCGTCGTCACCCAGAAAAAATTGCGCATTGAACATCACCTGGCCCCAGACGGCGACGCGGAGAAAACGCTCGACGACGTGGGTCGCGGTCGATCTCAAGGCTCGCACGCTCGTCGCGCCGCAGGTCTGAGACCTTCGGCCTTGAGCAAGATGCGGTCGGATGGAAATGTCATTGCGAGAAGCCACGAGGCGTCGAAGGACGCCCGTCTTTCGACGGGCTGTGGCGACGCGGCGATCCAGAGCCGCCGCTCCGGCTCTTTATCTTTGAACCGCCTCCCCGAGGATTGCCGCGATGTCGCCCGAGAGCTTTTCGGGCTTCTCGCTGGGCGCATAGCGGCGCACCACTCGAAGCTGCCGGTCGACCAGGAACTTGGTGAAATTCCACTTGATCGCCTGCGTGCCCAAGAGGCCGGGCGCGTCCTGTTTGAGCGTCTGAAACAGCGGATGGGCGTTCGCGCCGTTGACCTCGATCTTGGCGAACATCGGGAACGTCACGTCGTACTTATCGGTGCAAAACTTGCGGATTGCAGCCTCGTCGCCCGGCTCCTGATGGCCGAACTGGTCGCACGGGAAGCCGAGCACGGCGAAGCCGCGCTCGCGAAAGCGCCGGTGCAGCGCTTCGAGGCCCGCATATTGCGGCGTGAAGCCGCACTGGCTCGCAACATTGACGATAAGCAGCGCTTGGCCCGCAAAGTCGCCGAGCGTAGTGCGCTTCGCCGTCGATCGTCTTTATCGCGATGTCGGGTGAAAGGGACAAGGGAAGCTCATTGGCCAATGCGGGTTTCTCATGAGCCTTAGCCGGCTCGGCCAGCAAGCTCAACAAACGCGAGGCCCCGGAGCGATTGCCGACTCCGCGATCGAGGGCGTAATATCAGAGGTCCAGGGTGGATTGCCGGTACGCGGTTTGGCCTACAAATTTGCGCCGGACCCCGCCTCTCTTTGAGGGATTTTTCGCCTTGGCCGCAGCTTTGAAGCGCCGCGCAGAGCGATACCAGCAAGGCAGAGACTTGCGAACGCGCGTCCCGCGCGAAGCGCATGCGGAATTGCATGGGCCTCTGGATCGGGACCCCGTCGCCATTCTGGCGGAATCCGACGCCGAGCGGGTCGCCGAGCTTCTGCCTCTACGTTACAAGCTGATGACGGCGGATCCGTTCGCGTTTCTTCGCGGCGCGGCGGCGGTGATGGCGACCGATCTCGCGCATCAGCCGTTCGCCGGGGTCCCGGTTCAAGCCTGCGGCGACTGTCATCTGATGAACTTCGGCGCGTTCAATTCGCCCGAAGACAACATCCTCTTCGACATCAACGATTTTGATGAGACGCTGCCCGGCGTCGATTTCACCGTCGACGTCAAGCGTCTGGCGGCCAGCGTCGCCGTCGCGGCCAACGCCGCCCATATGTCGGGCAAGCAGGCGCGCAGCCTCGCCGCGAGCACAATGACTGATTATCGCGAGCATATGTTCGCTCTTATGGAGCTTTCTCCGCGCGAAATCTGGCACAGCAAGATCGATCTTCAACAAGAGCTCAACCACATCGAGAGTCCGGAACTGCGGCGTAGCCTTTCGACGCTGATCCGGCACGCTCAGGCCCGCGGTCTCGACAGGGACGACAACTTTCCCCACCTCGTCACCGCCGGCGAACCGAGGATCGCCGACAAGCCGCCGAAGATCTTCCACATCAGCCCGAAGACGCTGGGAGGCCGCAAGATCGACTTTGCTCGCGGATTTGCGCTCTATCGCGAAACGCTCACGCCCGACCGGACGGTGCTGTTCGACCGCTACCGATTGACAGATGTCGCTTTCAAAGCGGTGGGCGTCGGATCCGTCGGCACGATCTGTGTTGTCGGGCTGTTCCTCAGCGGCGACGGCGAGCCGCTCTTCCTGCAAGTCAAGCAGGCGCAACGCTCCGTCCTCGAGCGACTTTCGAAGACGCTTGCCTACCAAGGCCCGCAAGGCAGGCGCGTGGTCGAGGGGCAGCGGATGATGCAGGCGGCGACCGACATTTTTCTCGGCTGGACGTCGGATGAGCCCTTAGGCGTCGAATTCTATGTTCGCATCCTGAAGAACCGCCGGCTCGGCGCGGTCAGCGAGCTCGCCGAGCAGGCGGCGTTGTCGGAATACGCCCGGCTGTGCGGCCGGACGCTCGCGCGCTCTCACGCCCGCACCGGCGACCCGGCCCTCATCGCTGGCTACATGGGAAGGAGCGGCGCGTTCGACGACGCGCTTGCCTCATTCGCCATGGCCTATGCCGGTCAGACGGTCAAGGATCACGCCGCGCTGGTGAAGGCCAAGGGTGTCATTAAAGCCGAGGAGCCGTCGAAGGCCGCGAAGCCAGCGCGAAAGTCTGCTTGAGGGCGGCCGTGGGCGGTTGCGGCGCCAGTCCACCCGTTTGGAATTTCTTGGTCTTGAGCGGATCGCCGAGAAAAGCCCGATTTATCACCGTTGGATTATCTTGGATTTCCTTGGATTCTCTCGCGCGAATCTAGACTTATCAATGGGTTACCCAGTACAGAGCGAATAAAAGTTTTTCTGGAGGCTCCGTCCGTCACGACGGGCGCCGGAACGGAAATCAGGGTAGGCCGTGCGCAAGCGCAAGATTGTTCATGGTCTGAGTTTAAACGAATTTCTTATTTTCCGCAATAAGCTATCGTCCGAGCTGTCGCCTCCGCCACCTCAATCCAAAAGCCACGCGCTCTCTAGCGTTGCCAAGGCTACCCCCTCACTCCGCCGCCATCGCGGCGAGCTTGGCGACGGTGTTCATGTTGCGCGCGGTCCCGTCGCTAGCAGCAGGGATGCGCAGCTTGGAGCGGCCGATCCCGTCCGGGTAGTGGACGTAAATTTCGCGCGCGCCCAGGCGAAGCCTCCTCGTTCGCTCGGCCTTTGACATCTTTCAATACGTTCGGCGGCGGCGCGAGGTCGAGGAAGATCGCGACCGTCTGGCTGGCCGCGCGGTCGGGGAAGGGGTTGTTGGCGACCACCTTGGACATCTCGGCGCCCGTCCGGACGATCACCCCGACCGGCTTTCCCGCATACGCCCTGAGTTCCGCCTCAAGCGCGGCCTTGGCCTCAGCCTCCGAGCCGTCCCGCTCGGCCACGACATTGCCGCTGGCGATGTAGGTGCGCACGTTCCGGAATCCGGCCTTCTCGCACAGCGACCGGAGGTCGCTCATCGGCAACTTGCCCGTGCCCCCGACATTGACCGCGCGCAGGAGGGCGATGAAGACGGGCATGGCTGGGTCCCTCACGGCGTCTGGAGCGGCCGCCGTTCACCCCAGCCCCTCTCGCGCTGCTTCGACGAGCTCAGCATGACGGGGGAGAGGGGAGGCGCTCAAAGCGGAAATGTCGTCGTCGATCGCCGCAGCCCGAGACTTTGTACTGTCTCAACCTAAATGTCAGCAAGAAGCGTTGCGCTATCGAATATTTTCATTCACTTTCATTGCGTGAGAGATTGGGAGGTGAGGATGAAAAAGCTTGCGGTTAAACTCCTAGGAGTTGTTATTGTTTCCGCCACCCTGTCATCGGCGATTTCGCCCGCGTTCGCGTTAGGCGGCTGCGGTCCGAATCGCCATCGCAATGGATGGGGCCAATGCGTCTGGGGCGGCCAGAATCAAGACTGGTGCTTGAGAACAACCGGCCATCCGGCCACGCGCATGCCCAATGGAAATTTGCATTGTTATCGGTAGACGCTCGCACTCGACGCCCTTGATCTCGACGCCGAAGTGATTCCTGCGTGAATTCGATGATCGTTCGTGAAATCGACTTCACGCAAGTCCACAGGCCTTGGAAGTCGTCGATCTGGACTTCCGCCTTGGGTTTCTGATGCCGGGCGATTGACGTCCGGACCTGTCGCCGATCCACAGACGATTGCGACCCCGCTCTACCGATGGCTTCGTCTCGCCTTGCGCTGCCGTCCGCTCAGAACGGGATGTCGTCGTCGATCTCGCCCGCCCCGCGCCGCCCCCGCCGCCGGAAAGCGCCGGGCGGCGCTCGCTCGTCGCGGCGCGGTTGAAGCCTGAGCTGCGGGGAGCCCCTTCCTCGGGGAAGCTGTCGCGACCCTCGCCGCCGCCGCCGCGCGAATCGAGCAATTGCAATTCGCCCCGGAAGCGCTGCAGCACCACTTCGGTCGTGTAGCGATCGGCGCCGCTCTGGTCCTGCCATTTGCGCGTCTGCAGCTGGCCCTCGAGGTAAACTTTCGTGCCCTTCTTGCAATATTGCTCGGCGACCTTGCCAAGGTTCTCGTTGAAGATCACGACATTGTGCCATTCGGTGCGCTCCTTGCGCTCGCCCGAGGCCTTGTCGCGCCAGGTCTCGGAAGTGGCGACGGAGAAGCTCACCACCTGATCGCCGGAATTGAGCCGCCGGACGTCGGGGTCCTTGCCCAGATTGCCGACCAGAATGACTTTGTTGACGCTGCCCGCCATGATCCTCTCCTCGCCGCCGCCCATTGAAGGGCGCGCGATCCACACACTATCGCTTTAACGAATGCGGCGGACGCATGGGCGCCCGAATTTCCGCCAGCTCTTGTTTATCCACACCTCGCCGCATCGAACGCTTGGGAACCGGCGGCGTCATGACTACATTAACCTAGACTGCGGGTCCCGGCGCTGGAAGATGCGCCTTTGCCCTTGTTCTTCTTTTGTTCTAACATTGGCGCGACGCCCGCGCAAGCGCGATTCGCGCGCAACCGTGCGTTACCGTTAAGGAAGGTCGCCTCCAGGAACCGCCATGGCCGGACCCAGATCAGCAACGCGCCCGGTGCGGGCCGCCAAGACCGCTGAGCCGGTCGAAGCTTTGTTCGGCGGGCGGGCCATCGTGGTCCGCGGCGCGCGCGAGCATAATCTCAAGAACGTCGATCTCACCATCCCGCGCGACAAGCTGGTGGTGTTCACGGGTCTTTCGGGCTCGGGCAAGTCTTCGCTCGCTTTCGACACCATCTATGCCGAGGGCCAGCGGCGCTATGTCGAGTTGCTCTCGGCCTATGCGCGCCAGTTCCTCGAAATGATGCAGAAGCCGGACGTCGATCAGATCGATGGCCTGTCGCCGGCGATCGCGATCGAGCAGAAGACGACCTCGAAAAACCCGCGCTCGACCGTCGGCACGGTGACCGAGATCCACGACTATATGCGCCTGCTCTGGGCGCGGGTCGGCATTCCCTATTCGCCCGCCACCGGCCTGCCGATCGAGAGCCAGACGGTGAGCCAGATGGTCGACCGCGTGCTGGCTTTGCCGGAGCGGACGCGCCTCTATCTGCTCGCGCCGGTCGTGCGCGGCCGGAAGGGCGAATACCGCAAGGAAATCGCCGACTATATGAAGCGCGGCTTCCAGCGGCTGAAGGTCGACGGCCAGTTCTACGAGATCGCCGACGCGCCCGCGCTCGACAAGAAGTTCAAGCACGACATCGAGGTGGTGGTCGACCGCATCGTCGTGCGCCCGGATATGGCGGCTCGCCTCGCGGAGAGCTTCGAGACGGCGCTCGATCTCGCCGACGGCCTGGCGTTCGCCGAATTCGCCGACACGTCCGAGGGCGAGAGCGAGCCGCGGCGCATCCTGTTCTCGTCCAAGTTCGCATGTCCCGTGAGCGGCTTCACCATCCCCGAGATCGAGCCCAGGCTGTTCTCGTTCAACAACCCGTTCGGGGCCTGTCCGGTCTGCGGAGGCTTGGGCTCGGAATTGACGGTCGACGATTCGCTCGTCGTCCCCAATCCGAAGCTCACGTTGCGCCAGGGGGCGATCGCGCCCTGGGCCAAGTCGAGTTCGCCCTATTACCTCCAGACGCTCGAGGCGCTGGGGCGGCGCTACAAGTTCCGGCTCGACAAGCCCTGGAGCGCATTGCCCGATGAAGCACGGCGAGTGATCCTGCACGGCTCGGACGCGGACGAGATCCGCTTTGCCTATGACGACGGCCTGCGCGCCTATGAGGTGAACAAACCGTTCGAGGGCGTGGTCGCCAATCTCGAGCGGCGCTACGCGAGACCGAAAGCGAGTGGTCGCGCGAGGAGATCCAGCGCTACATGACCGCGACGCCCTGCGAGGCCTGCCACGGCTTTCGCCTCAAACCCGAGGCGCTGGCGGTCAAGATCGACGGCCAGCACATCGGCGAGGTGAGCCTGCTCTCGGTCAGCGCGGCGGTCGAATGGGCCAAGGGCTTGCCGACGAAGCTCGACGCCAAGCGCAACGAGATCGCCCAGCGAATCTTGAAGGAGATCGTCGACCGGCTCACCTTCCTGCGCGACGTCGGGCTCGATTATCTCACGCTCGCGCGTTCGTCCGGCACGCTGTCGGGCGGCGAGAGCCAGCGCATTCGGCTCGCTTCCCAGATCGGCTCGGGCCTCACCGGCGTGCTCTATGTGCTCGACGAACCGTCGATCGGTCTCCACCAGCGCGACAACGCGCGGCTCCTCGATACGCTCAGGCGCCTGCGGGGCTTGGGCAATACGGTGATCGTCGTCGAGCACGACGAGGACGCGATCTGGGCCGCCGATTACGTCGTCGATGTCGGCCCGGGCGCCGGCGTGCACGGGGGCGAGATCGTCGCCGAGGGAACGCCGGCCGAAATCGCCGCCAATCCCAATTCGCTGACTGGCCACTATCTCTCAGGCGAGCGGACGGTCGCGATCCCGGCCAGGCGCCGAGCCCGCGATCCGGGCCGCGAGCTGGCGATCGTCGGCGCGCGCGGCAACAACCTCAAAGATGTCACGGCGACGATACCGCTCGGGCTCTTCACCTGCGTCACCGGCGTCTCGGGCGGCGGCAAATCGACCCTCGTCATCGACACCCTTTACAAAGCGGCGGCGCGCAGTCTGAACGGCGCGAACGAACCGCCCGCGCCGCACGATCGCATCGATGGCCTCGGTGAGATCGACAAGGTGATCGACATCGACCAGTCGCCGATCGGCCGCACGCCGCGTTCAAATCCGGCAACCTACACCGGCGCCTTCACCCCGATCCGCGACTGGTTCGCGGGGCTCCCGGAGGCGAAGGCGCGCGGCTATCTGCCGGGCCGCTTCTCCTTCAACGTCAAGGGCGGGCGGTGCGAAGCCTGCCAGGGCGACGGCGTGATCAAGATCGAGATGCACTTCCTGCCCGACGTCTATGTCACCTGCGACGTATGCAAGGGCAAGCGCTACGATCGCGAGACGCTCGAGGTGCGTTACAGGGACAAGTCGATCGCCGACGTGCTCGACATGACGGTCGAGGAGGCGGCGGAATTGTTCAAGGCGGTGCCGTCGATCCGCGACAAGATGGAGACCCTGAAGAGGGTGGGCTTAAGCTATGTCAAGGTCGGTCAGCAGGCGACGACGCTGTCCGGCGGCGAGGCGCAGCGTGTCAAGCTCGCCAAGGAACTGTCGCGCCGCTCGACCGGCCGCACGCTCTACATCCTCGACGAGCCGACCACGGGACTCCACTTCCACGACGTCGCGCAACTGCTCGATGTGCTGCACGAGCTGGTCGACCAGGGCAACACGATGATCGTCATCGAGCACAATCTGGAAGTGGTGAAGACCGCCGACTGGGTCATCGACATGGGGCCGGAAGGCGGCGATGGCGGGGGCGAGGTGGTCGCCGAAGGCACGCCCGAGCAGATCGTCCGCAATCCGAAGAGCTATACCGGGCTGTATCTGAAGCCGGTGCTGGCGCGGAAGGCGAAGGGTGGGCGCCGCGCGGCGGAGTAGCGTCGGGCGACAGGCTTGCGGGGTTACTCGATTCCCGGCGAAAGACGATCCTTACGACCTCTTTTGAGCCTGGCGAGTCCAAGCCCCGCAAAGCAAAGGAGCAGCATTGCCCAGATCGGCAATTCGGGGACGGGCTCCGCGCTGCTCACGCTCGAAGCGGAGGCAGACGCTGGAGCGGTGCTGTCTGAATCCGGAGGCGGCGGCAAATCGCCTAGATCCTGAATGGGATGAGTAGAGTTTGAAACGGTTTGGACGAGCACGCCGGCGGGATCAGCCTGAACCGCGCCTGCTTCCGCCGCGCCGAGCGCCAAAGACAAACCGATTGCGCAAACGATGACTTTTGCGGACAACAATTGGCCTGAACCCCCGTCTCAGCCTCGATGAAAACCCGCGATCGGCGGGCATCTGAAGTCTCACTTCATCAAACGGATAATTTGAATGATTGCACCCAATCATAATGTATCGATCTCGTCAAGTGATTTAGAAGCCGTTAACCCTGATCTCGCTGGGTTCAGGCTCGCCAACGGCAGTGTCCCAGGATTCCTCAGCAGACTCCGACAGCCTCGCAAGCCTCCAGCTCGCAGGGTAGAATCCTGTTGGAAATCTGCCTCTTGAAGCAGAATGTGAGCAAACTGGTTGAGCCTCGTTGAGGTTGGGCCGCAAAGGGATCGTGGGTGGCGCGGCGGGCTCCTCTTGGTGTCGTCGCTCCGCATCGTTGAGGCATTTTAAGCTTCTAACGGCGGTAGATCTTTGTCGACCTCAATCGGGCGTTGGCGCCGGCGCCCTTTCACATTCCTTCGCCGAACTTGATTTGTGACGGCGCCGATCGTTGGCCTAAGGCTTGTCGTGGCCGCATCGATTCGGACACGGACTTTCGCAAGGGAACTGAATGTGTGGAATTGTCGGGATTCTCGGGACCGGGCCGGTCGCGGGCTCGATTGTCGACGCGCTGAAGCGGCTCGAATATCGCGGCTACGATTCCGCCGGCGTGGCGACGCTCGAGAACGGCAAGCTGGAGCGGCGGCGCGCCGAGGGCAAGCTGAAGAACCTGGAGGCGAAGCTTGCCGCGGCGCCGCTTGGCGGGGCGATCGGCATCGGCCACACGCGCTGGGCGACGCACGGCAAGCCGACGGAAACCAACGCCCATCCGCACGCGTCGCCGAGGCTTGCGGTCGTCCACAACGGCATCATCGAGAATTTCCGGGCTTTGCGCCAGGAACTCGCCGCCAAAGGCTATGCGTTTGCGACCGAGACCGATTCCGAGATTGCCGCGTTCGTCGTCGAGGACGAACTCGAAAAAGGCAAGCCGCCCGAGGAGGCGGTTCATGCGGCGCTCGGTCGGCTGCGCGGGGCGTTCGCGCTCGTCTATCTGTTCGAGGGCGAGGAGGATCTCCTGATCGGCGCGCGCCAGGGCGCGCCGCTCGCGATCGGCTATGGCGACGGGGAGATGTATCTGGGCTCGGACGCGCTCGCGCTTAGCCCCTTCACCGACCGCATCGCCTATCTCGAGGAAGGCGACTGGGTCGTGCTGACCCGCGAGGGCGCGGACATTCGCGACGCGAGCGGCAAGCGGGTCGAGCGCCGCATCCAGCGAAGCCCGGCCGGCAGCCTGCTGGCGGAAAAGGGCAATTACCGGCACTTCATGGCCAAGGAGATCCACGAGCAGCCGGAGGTGGTCGGCCACACCCTCGCTCGTTACATCGACATGGCGGCGCTTAAGCTCAAGCCCTTCGCCTGGCCGGCCGATCCAACGCGGCTCACGCGCGTGACGATCGTCGGTTGCGGCACCGCCTATATTGCCGGGCTCGTCGCCAAATATTGGATCGAGCGCTGGGCGCGGCTGCCGGTCGAGATCGATGTCGCCTCCGAATACCGCTATCGCGAGGCGCCCGTCGACGACGGGGGCTTGACCATCGTCGTCTCGCAATCGGGCGAGACGGCCGACACGCTGGCGTCGCTGCGCTACGTGAAGGAGAGGGGCGCGAAGACGATTGGCGTCGTCAACGTGCCGGGTTCCAGCATCGCGCGGCTGACCGACGCGGCGGCCCCCACGCTCGCCGGCCCCGAGATCGGCGTCGCCTCGACCAAGGCCTTCACCTGCCAGCTCGCCGCGCTGGCGGCTCTGGCGATCGGCCTCGGCAAAGCGCGCGGGATCATCGACGAGGCCGCCGAGGCGGCGCTGGTCGGCGAACTCGTCGCCACGCCCGGTCTTCTCGCCGAGGCGCTTAAGCTTGAGCCCACGGCGGAGAAGCTGGCCCATGCGATCGCGCGCGCCCGCGACGTGCTCTACCTTGGCCGCGGCACGGCCTATCCGCTGGCGTTGGAAGGCGCGCTAAAACTCAAGGAATTGAGCTACATCCACGCCGAAGGTTATGCAGCGGGTGAACTCAAGCACGGGCCGATCGCGCTCATCGACGAAGCGATGCCGGTGATCGTCATCGCGCCGCGCGACGCGGTGTTCGAAAAGACAGTCTCCAACATGCAGGAGGTCGCGGCGCGCGGCGGCCGCCTCATTCTGATCGGCGACCGGCATGCGGCGGAGGAGGCGGGGGTGGCGATCGAGCATGTCCTGCCGATGCCCGACATGGCCGTCAATTTCGCGCCGATCGTCTATGCCGCGCCGATCCAGATGCTCGCCTATCACACTGCGGTCATCATGGGTAAGGACGCCGATCAGCCGCGCAACCTGGCGAAATCGGTGACGGTGGAGTAGGGGGCGACCGGCGACGACCAGCGACCGCTAGGTTCCCCCGCTCGGTCCTTGTGCAGTCGTAGCAAAGAATATCGGCGCCCGAACCCAGGCCGTGAGCAGTCCCAGAAATCGCGCGTGGCAAAGGACAGTCGGCTGGATCGGACCTTGTAGACGCGGTCGTTGACCGCGGCCCGCGCTCAACGAGCGCGGCTGCAATGGGCGGCGCCGAGGCGACTGCGCCCTTTCTCGTTTTGAGAGCGTTGCGGTTCCATCTCGACCTTGTCGATGACGGTCCAACGACCGCGACGACGTCCGCCAGCACGCAGGCACGTTCCTTGCGTGAGGAGCGATGGCCCGGAGGGGGCCGCGCAACGGGCCTATGAGATGACCACGGCCATCGATCTCGCTGCCGAACCTTACGAGTTCACACTCGCGCCCGCGCACTGCGCGCTCCTGATCATCGACATGCAGCGCGATTTTCTCGAGCCGGGCGGCTTTGGCGAAATGCTCGGCAACGACGTCTCGCAATTGCGCGGCGCGATCGAGCCGAACCGCAAGCTCCTGGCGGCGTGGCGCGCCGCCGGACTTTCCGTTCTCCATACGAGGGAAGGGCATCGGCCCGACCTCGCCGATTTGCCGCCCGTCAAGAAAATCCGCGGCCGCAGCGCCACGTCCATCGGCGACGCCGGCCCGATGGGCCGCATTCTGGTGCGCGGCGAAGCCGGCCACGACATCATCCCGAGCTTTATCCCGAGCCCGGCGAGCCGGTCATCGACAAGCCCGGCAAGGGCGCGTTCCACGCCACCGACCTGCACGCGATCCTGCAGCACCAGAACGTCAAGCAACTCGTCGTCACCGGCGTGACGACGGAGGTCTGCGTCAACACCACGGTCCGGGAAGCCAACGACCGCGGCTACGACTGCCTCGTGCTCGAAGACTGCTGTGGCTCCTATTATCCGGAGTTCCACGCCATGGGCCTCAAGATGATCAAGGCGCAGGGCGGCATCTTCGGCTGGGTGTCCAGTTCAGAGAGCGTGATCAAGGCTTTGGCCGCCTGGAGGAGCACTCAGTAGGCGAGGGGCAAAGGAAGAGGAGGGGCACAATGGCGAATGCAATGACCGCCAAGGCGGGACCGGAGAAATGGTGGGTCCCTGGCGACTGGAACGCCTTCTTCGGGTTCGGCACCAACATCCTGGTCAACGTTCTCGTCCTGACCGGGCTCCTCCGCTACGTGCTCAAGATGCCGGATTCGCTGGTGTTCGGCAGAATTCTTCCTGCCCTAGGGCTAATGCTGTTCCTCAGCACGGTCTATTACGCCTGGCTCGCTTATCGGTTGGCGCAGAAAACCGGCCGCACCGACGTCTGCGCCCTGCCGTCAGGCACCAGCGTGCCGCACATGTTCGTCGTCACCTTCGTGGTCATGCTGCCGATCCTGCTTCGGACCAACGATCCGATCCAGGCCTGGGAGGCGGGACTGACCTGGGTGTTCGTCCAGAGTTTCGTCTTGATGGCGGGCGGCTTTATCGCGCCGATCATCCGCAAGATTACGCCGCGCGCGGCGCTGCTTGGCTCGCTCGCCGGCATTTCCATCACCTTCATTTCGATGCGGCCCGGCCTTCTGGTGTTCGAGACGCCACTCATCGGCATGGTGTGCTTCGCCATCATCCTGGCGAACTGGTTCGGTGGCGTGCGCTACTTCCGGGACGTGCCGGGCGGCCTGATCGCCATCGCGGCCGGTACGCTCATCGCCTGGGGATCGGACCTCTTCGGACTCGGCTACGGCGGCTTGAATCTAAGCAGCGTCGGCGACGCCTTTTCGCACTTCGGCTTCTCGTTCCCTGTACCCGCTGTCGGTCACGTGTTTGCGGGCTTCAAGTTCATCGGAATCATATTGGTCACCGCGATTCCCTTCGGCATCTATGATCTCGTGGAGGCGATGGACAACGTCGAGAGCGCCGCTGCGGCGGGCGACTCGTTTCCGACGACCCAGGTGCTGACCGCCGACGGGGTGATCAGCCTGATCGGCTGTCTGCTCGGCAATCCGTTCATCAACGCCGTCTACATCGGCCATCCGGGCTGGAAGGCGATGGGCGGACGGATCGGCTATTCCGCCGCGACCGGCGTGATGGTGCTGGTGCTGACCTGGCTCGGCATCGTGGCTTTGGTCTCGAGCCTGATCCCGGTGGTCGCGATCCTGCCGATCCTGCTCTACATCGGCATGCTGATCGGCTCGCAGGCCTTCCAGGAATTGCCGCGGAGCCATGCGCCGGCGATCATCCTCGCGATGATTCCGCAAATCGCCGCCTGGGGCAAAACCATGATCGACGGCGCACTTGGCGCCGCCGGCACCAACGCCGCCACGGTTGGCTTCGACAAGCTCGGGAATACCGGCATCTTGTACAAGGGCCTGCAGACGCTTGGCGGCGGCGCGACGCTCGCTGGCATCATTCTGGGCGCGGTCACCGTGTTCATCATCGAGCGTCAACTCGAGAAGGCGGCGGCGTTTGCGCTTGCGGGCTCCGTCCTCACCTTCTTCGGCCTGATCCACGCCGAGGACCTGGGCATCGGGCAGTCGCCGGTGGTGGCGCTCAGCTACCTCGGCATCGCCGGGATGCTCTACGGCTTCGCTAAGTTCGCCCATGTGGCGCCTGCCGAGCCGAGCGAGATGGAGCATGACCACCTGAGCGTGTCGGCGGCCGCGGCGGAATAGCGATGATCTGTGGGCGACTTGCGACCGTTCAGGAGACGCAGCGGCGGGTCTCGGAACGCGTCAGCCGGCCCGACCGCGCGACGAGCAATTGAAGCGTACATGCCGCAAACGTTTGCGGAGATCTACTTTTGTTCTACGGTAAATTACCAAACCGTAATTTGTACACAAATAATTGTGTATTTGTTCCACAATTTACACGTTGACCGGTTGTATAGAGGTTGAGAAGAACGGGCGGCAAAACTTGCGTGCGGACGGGTTCTAGCGCCTCGAGGCTGAGGGGACGCGGGAAGATAGCTGGTCGCCCGGGCCGGCGCGGAAAAAGATGCTCCGATCGAGCTTGGCCACGCCGTCCCAGCCGCCGAGCGCGAGCGCGCGGTCGATCTCGCGCCGGAAGAGTTCGAGCGCCCAAAAGACGCCATCCTCCCCGGCGCAGGCGACGCCCCAAAGGTGCGGGCGCCCGATCATGACCGCGCGCGCGCCGAGCGCCAGCGCCTTGACGACGTCGATTCCGCGCCGGAAGCCGCCGTCGACAATCACCGGCGCTCGCCCGCCGACCGCTTCGACCACGCCCGGAAGCGCGCGGATCGAGGCGACCGCCCCGTCGAGCTGACGCCCGCCATGATTTGAGACGATGATGCCGTCGGCGCCGCGGCTGATCGCCTCGCGCGCTTCGCCCGGGTGCAACAGACCCTTGATCAGGAGTGGCCCGCGCCATTGCCCGCGCAGCCGTTCGACATCGCTCCAGCCGACATCCGGGTCCAGTTGCTCGTTCATCAAGGGGCCGAAGGCGCCGATCGAGGTTCGCGCGCCGTAATTGACGAAGGTCGGGGAGGGCGTTTCCCGCATTCGCAGGAGCCATCCGGGCCGGCTCAAAAAGTCGACGATGCTGCGCGGACTCCAGCGCAACGGGAAGGTCATGCCGTTCCGCGCATCGCGGTCTCGGCCCGCCACCACCTGATCATCCACGGTGAGGATGAGCCCATGATAGCCGGCGGCGGCGGCGCGGGCGGCGAAGTCCGCGGTCAGACCGCGATCCTTGTACAGAAAGACCTGCATCCATTTCGGTCCCGGCGTCGCCGCGCCAATCTGTTCGATGGTCGCGGTCGAGGCGTGGCTCGTGCAGTAGATTGTCCCGAACCGCGCCGCCGCGCGCGCCGCGGCGAGTTCGGCGTGCGGCCACAACAGGCCCGCAAGGCCCGTCGGGCCGATGATGACGGGCGATGGCAGCTTGACGCCGAACAGCTCGACCGACTGATCGCGGGTCGGCGCGCCCGCGAGCAGGGTGGGAACGAGTTCGATTGCGGCCAGCGCCGCCTCGTTGTTGCGCATGGTGATCTCGTCGCCGGCGGCGCCGTCGACCATGTCGAACAGCATGCGCGGCAGCTCCTTGCGCGCGAGCGCACGCAAGGCCGCAATGCTGTAGCCTTTGCGCTCGACGGCGGCCTTATCCATCAGACGCCGAGCCGATAGGCCTTGATCGCATTGCCGCGGAAGAGCTTGCGCTTGTCGGCGGGCGAAAAGCCGGCCGTCGCCCAGTCGAGCGTCGTGAGCCATTGCAGATAGCTCCCGGCGAGCTCAGACACCGGCCAGTCGCCGCCGTAGAGGATGCGGTCTGGGCCGAAACACGCGATCACATGATCGATGTAGGGCCTAAGCTGATCGCGGGTCCAGGTCTTGAGGTCGGCCTCGGTGGTGACGCCGGAGAGCTTGCACACGACATTGGGCAGCGCCGCCATCTCGCGAATGTGCGTGCGCCACGGATCGATAAGGCCGGCCTTGATCCCGGGCTTGCCGATGTGATCGAGGATGAACGAAACCTCCGGGCACTGCCGCATCATCGTGAGCGTGTTCGCCGCCTGGGAATGGAAAATGCAGGCGTCGAACGAGAGGTTGTATTTGGGCAAGAGCCGGAGCGCCTCGAGAAATCCAGGCTTGAGCATGAAGTCCGGGTCGGGCTGATTCTGGATCAGGCGGCGCACGCCGCGCACCGTCTTGAGCTTCGCCACGCGCGCGATTTCCGGCTCGATCGCGGCTCCGCGCTCGAGCGGTAGGCAGACGACGGCGCCGAGTACGCGGCGATCTCGCTGCGCGAGGCTGTCGACCCATTCGGCTTCGTCGAGATATTGCGGCATGTCGACATCGACCTCGACGAAGACCAGGCCCTCGATCTCGTAGGGTTTCGCTCGATTGGCGAGATCGTCCGGCGTCCAGTCGCGCTTGAGCGCCGGCGCGTCCTTTGCCCAGGAATAGGCGAACCGCTGCTGGTCGAGAAGATGGATGTGGGAATCGATAATAGGAAAATCGATCACGCCGAACGCCTCCCTCTCGCTACTGTCTCCGCACCGGTTTCAAACCCTGCCCATGCGCTTGAGCGAAGGCACCTCGACCGGCAGCTCTTTCAATCCGCCGCGCACCCGCTCCAGCGTCGCCGCCTCCATGGCTTTGACGCGCTCGAGATTCTTGAGTGTCTCGTCGACCCGCGCGCGTGGGACGACAACCACGCCGTCACGATCGCCGACCACGATATCGCCCGAGGCGACCGCCACACCGCCACAGACGATCGGCAGGCCGACCGAGCCGGGTCCGCGCCTTTGCGGCGAATTCGGCGTGACGCCCATGGCGAACGTCGGCAGCCCGACGGTTTCGAGGTCGTCCAGGTCGCGGACGAGGCCGTCGGTGACGAAGGCCGCGGCGCCGCGGTTGCGCGCGACATACAGCAAGAGATCGCCCGTCACGGCAGCGGCGACATAGCCGTTCGTTGCGACCATGAACACGTCGCCCGGCTTGGATTCGGCAAGCGCCGCCAGAAACGCCAGATTGTCGAGCGGGCCGCAGTCGCAGGTGAGCGCCACGCCAACGAACGAACTTCCCACGAGCCGCTTGATCCGCCAGTCGAGCGCGCCTGTCCCATTCATCGCGTCGACGATGAAGCTCGTTGGCGCGCGAAAGCGCTCGACGAGTTCGGCCGATGGTCGTTCAATCGACGGGGCGAAAACAATCGACGGCGGTTCCTCGATCATGGGCGGCCTTATGGATAAGTGTGAGGTGGTCGGTTGGACGCCTTGCGGCGGCCGATAGAAATGCACGTCTTGCCCGGCCGGGCAACCACCGGGCAAGTTCAGCCCGTTCATGCGCTTTGGTATTTGACACCCGCGCGCGGCTCGTCAACATTGGCGTTCAGGAAAAAGAAGGATTTCCGGGGCCATGGAGCCTCGGGATTTGGTCAACTGAGTCCATCGCCTTCGCGTCGGATTCACATGCGAACGGAGATCGGCAATGACGCAATTCGACAAGCTCGGCCTGACCCGGCGCAACGCGCTTAAGGTGGGATTGGCCGGCGTCGCCGCTTCAGGCGCCATGTTCGGCGCCACACGCTCCGCCTTCGCCGACGATACGCTGGCGGAGATCAAGAAGCGCGGCGTCCTTTCGACCGCGACCGAGATGCAATTCCCGCCGTTCGATATCTCCGACAACGGAACCTACAAGGGCTTGAACCGCGATCTTATCGACGCGGTGGGCAAGCAGATGGGGCTCAAAGTTTCTTATCTCGACCTGCCATGGACCAGCATTCTGCCAGGGCTTGAAGCGAAGAAGTTCGATCTCTGCATCGCACCGGTGACCATCACCAAGGAGCGCATGAAGCATTACGCCTTCACGGTGCCGATCGCGGACGCAACCGCGGCGCTGATGAAGCGCGCCGACGACAAGAGCCTCATGAAGCCTGACGACATCGCCGGCAGAACGGTCGGCGGTCAGAAAGGCACCTCGCAGCTCGCGCAGCTCAAGGCGTTTGCGGCCAAGTTGCCGAAGCCGGTCGAGGTCAAGGAATATGTCGACAACAACCAGTCCTACGCCGACCTTGCGGCGGGGCGTATCGACGCCTCGGTCAATTCGCTGCCGAACCTTGCTTACGTCGTCCAGCAGCGCTCCGACTCGTTCGCGATGGTGGCGCCGCCTTTCGGCCAGCCGACCTATTTCTCCTGGGTTGGCCGGCTGGACGACACAACGCTGATTGACGCCATCAACGCCGCGATTCTTGCGGTCGAGGCCGACGGGACGATGGCGAAGATCCAGAAAACCTGGTTCGGACAGACGATGGACTTGCCGAAGACGGTGCCCGAGCCCTCCATCTGACAGCCACCCAAACGGAGGAGCAACTGGAATCTCCATCCTTCGAGACGCGCCGCTCGGGTGGCGCTCCTCGGGATGAGGGCTTGTTCCATTGGGGCGTTTGCCGCCCCCTCGTCCTGAGGAGCGATGCACAGCATCGCGTCTCGAAGGACGCGACCGAGGAACCCGAGGCGACGCCGAGCGGATCGGCGGGAGCCAGATGAAACCCGAGGTCATCCTCCACTCTTTCGGCTATCTCACGCGGGCGGCGGCGACGACAGTCGCCGTATCCTTCGCCGGCATCGCCTTCGGGTTCGTGATCGGCGCGCTCGTCTGCGTCGCGCGCGTTTCGCCGCGCCCCTGGCTAAGGCGTCTCGGGGCAGCCTATGTCAGCGTATTTCGCGGCGTTCCCTTGCTGGTGCAACTCCTGTTCGTCTACTATTTTCTCGCCGAATACGGACTCGACGTGCCGGCGGTCGTAGCGGCGATCGGCGCGCTGGCGCTCTCGTCGGCAGCATATCAGGCGGAAATCCTGCGCGGTGCCCTCAACGCCGTACCGCGCGGGCAGGGGGAAGCGGCGACGGCGCTCGGCTTCTCCGGTCTCGATATCTGGCGGCGCGTTCTTCTGCCGCAGGCGCTGCGGATTTCGACCCCGCCGCTCATCAACGAGTTCATTCTCTTGATCAAGGCCTCGTCGCTCGTCTCGGTGGTCGGCATCGCCGAACTCACCCGCGTCAGCATGAACATCGCGACCCAAACCTATCGACCGCTCGAAGCCTATGTCGGCGGCGGCCTGTTCTACCTTGCGATCAACCTTTGCCTCGCCGGCCTGGGTGCCGTGGCGGAGCGGCGACTGGCTGGGGCAGGCGCCCGATGAGCCTGGACCTCGTCTGGCATTATGGGCCTTCGCTTCTGAGCGGCTTTGCCGTCACCATCCTGTGCTGGGCCGCAGGAAGCGCGCTTGGCCTCGTCCTCGGGTTCGCGATTGCGCTTCTCCGCCGACTCCGAATTGCGCCGCTGAACGGCATCATCAGAGTGTTCATCGAGCTCTTTCGCGGCACGCCGTTCCTGGTCCAGCTCTTTCTCCTCTATGCCGGCGGCCCGGCGATCGGTCTCAGGCTCAGCGCCACAGCCGCTGGCATCCTGGGCCTCGGCCTTTATGCGTCGGCCTATTTCGCCGAGATCTTTCGCGCGGGCTTCGCCGCCGTGCCGGCTGGTCAGATCGAGGCGGCGGCCAGCGTCGGCATGACACCGTTCGACACGATGATACGCGTCATCCTGCCGGGCGCGCTCATCGCCGCCGTTCCCGCAATCGTCAACATGCTGATCATCCTTACGAAGGAGACGGTGGTGCTGTCGATCATCACGGTGCCCGAGCTCATGTATCAGGTGCAGACAATGGCGGCGGAGACGTTCACGGCGTTCGACGCGATCTTCGCCATGGCGATCTTCTACTGGCTTCTGGTCGAAGCGGTGTCGCGCTTGGGCTCACGGGTGGAGACGCGGATGACGGCGTTCCTCGCACATGAGGCGAGAGCGTGAGCGCGCCGATGATCGAGCTCGCCAAGGTCAGCAAGAGCTTCGGCGCGCATCAAGTTTTGCGCGACGTCGACCTCTCGGTCGGGCGCTCGGAGGTCGTGTGCCTGATCGGTCCCAGCGGGTCAGGCAAGAGCACGCTGCTCCGATGCGTGAACTTCCTCGAGCCGTACGATTCCGGCGATCTGCGCATCGACGGGCGGTTGATCGGCTATGAGGACGCGCCGGACCGAGCGCGCCGGCTGATGGCCCCGCGCGCCTTGCGCGAGATGCGGCGCGAGATCGGCATGGTGTTCCAGCATTTCAACCTTTGGCCGCATATGACGGCGCTCAGCAATGTCGCCGAGCCGCTGCGGCGCGTTCGCAAGCTTGCAAGCCGCGAAGCCGGCGATCGCGCGATGGCAATGCTGACCCGGGTGGGCCTTTCCGCCAAGGCCGACGCCTATCCGTCGCGTCTCTCGGGCGGCCAGCAGCAGCGCGTCGCTATTGCGCGGGCGCTGGCGATGCAGCCGAGGCTCATGCTGTTCGACGAGCCAACCTCGGCGCTCGATCCCGAGCTGGTCGGCGAAGTGCTGGAGGTGATGAAGAGCCTTGCCGCGGAAGGCATGACGATGCTGATCGTCACGCACGAGATGGGCTTCGCCGCCCATGTCGCCAGCCGCATCGCCTTCATCGACGAGGGCCGCATCATTGACAATGGGCCTCCGCGCCGCGTGTTTCACGAAAGCCCGGAGCCCCGCGTGCGGCAGTTCCTGCAGACCTATCACGACCGCAACAGCTTCTGAGGGGCCATGTCTTCCCGGCCCTTCCCGGCACGCACGACAGTCGGGCCGGCGACGGCCGCTATCGACCCTCTCGCCGCCTATGCGGGATGAGCGGCTCAGGCGCCGCCGTGCGTGACGACGGCGCCGAAATAGTGAAAGTCGCGGTCGAATGAAGCAATCGCCGAAGGGTCCAGAACGAGGCGAGGGTCGGACAAGGCACGATGCTTCGGTTGCGAATTCACCCACTCGTCCGCGGGCTGTAGCGTGCTGAGGGTCGAGGAAACGCCCGACGCGAGATAGTGGGTCGGGATGACGATCTTCGGTTTCAGACGCTCGACGATCTCGTTGCCCTGCGCGTAGCTCAGGATGTGTTGGGACCCGTCGACCGGCAGAGTCAGCACATCGATGTGGCCCCAGCGGTCCCACACGTCCTGCGGTGGATTGTGGCGGTTGTCACCCCAAATCAGAATGCGTACGCCCCCGGTTTCAACGACATAGCTGACATTGTCGAGGTGACCTGGGTTGTTTGGCGGATAGGGGTCGGCGCCGGATTCCTTGACGGCGTTAATCCACTTGTACCAGCCGGGAGCGTCGGTCGCGTGCTTGTCGGCCGTTGCAGTGATCGCGACGTCGGCGAAGCTCCATGCGCCCGGGAACCGATCCAGGGTCGCGCTCGCCTCGATCCGATCCGTGGCGTCATGGTCGAAATGAGTGTGTGTCGATAGTCCGATGTCGACTTTGACCTTGGGAAATTCCTTGGGAAACCAGATACCCCACGCACCTGACGGGTCGTTGCGCCACGGATCGAACAGCAGCGTCAGACCCTTCGGCGTCGTGATGCGAAAAGAACAGTGGCCGAAGTAATCAAGCGCGACCTGGCCCGCTGCGGGCTGCGCGCCGGTCTTCTGCAATTCGAGAACATGGTTGTTGTTGCCGGCCTGTTTCCAGGCAACCGATTGAGCCGCCGAAGGCGTGGTCGTGGCGACCGACGCCACGCCAGCAGCCGCCAGACCTCCCGCCGCCCGACCGAGAAACCGGCGTCGATCGAAAAACGCCGTTCGATCGTTGTTGTTGGTTTCGTTGGAACTCATGTCTCTGCCCTCCGTCGCAGGACACATCATAGATCGGCAGCTTTGAGAGAGCAATATTAAATCTATAGAAATGGTAGATAATAGGTCCAACACGTCGTCGCGCGGGCTGCCTCGTGCGGCGGCGTGGGAAAATAGAGCGAAAGGCGCGCGCCCGCTCAGCTCTGCGCGCTCTTTCGTTGAGGCCCGGAAAGCCGCGTTGGTGCCAGACCGGATAGGCCGGCTCGACGTCGCTCGCGGCGTCAAGCTTCGCCACCTGTTCGGGCGTCAGTTTCCAGCCGACGGCGCCGATGTTTTCGAGCAATTGCTCTTCGTTACGCGCGCCGATAATGACGTTGGCGATGGTCGGGCGGCGCAGGAGCCAGTTGAGCGCGATCTGCGGAATCGTCTTGCCGGTCTCCTTGGCGATTCCATCGAGCGCGTCGACGATATCGAACAGGCGCTTCTCGTCGTAGCGGGGCCCGGTTTCCGGAATGGTGTGCGCGCGGGTGCCGGGTCGCGCCGGCTGTCCGCGCCGGATTTTACCTGTCAGCTTGCCCCAGCCGAGTGGGCTCCAGACGACCGCGCCGACGCCTTGATCGCGTCCGAGCTGCATGAGCTCCCATTCATAGTCGCGGTTGAGAAGCGAATAATAGGCCTGGTGCGCGACATACCGGGGATAGCCGTAGCGGTCCGAAGCCGCGAGCGACTTCATGAGATGCCAGCCGGAAAAATTCGAGCAGCCGATGTAACGGACCTTGCCTGAGCGCACGAGCTGGTCGAGCGTGGAGAGGGTCTCCTCGACCGGGGTGTTGTAGTCCTGCCCATGCAGTTGCAGGAGATCGATCGTCTCGACTCCGAGGCGCTTAAGCGATCCCTCCGTCGCCGCCAAAAGATGTTGCCGCGAGGAGCCATAGTCATTGGGACCGTCGCCCATCGGGAAGGTCGCCTTGGTGGAAATGAGCAGGCGGTTGCGCTTGCCTTTGATCGCCTCGCCCAGGATCTGTTCGGCGAGCCCGGCAGAATAGACGTCGGCGGTGTCGAACAGGCTCACGCCGTGATCGAGACAGACGTCGATCAGCCGAGACGCGCCCGCGGCGTCGGTTGATCCCCAGGCCTTGAAGAAGTCGTTGCCGCCGCCGAACGTGCCCGTGCCGAAACTCAGCGCCGGCACGCGCAGGCCGGAATGGCCGAGACGATTAGTGTCCATGCGTAACTCCTATCTTGCAACGAAGCGTGTGGCCTCGCCTGCGCTCCGCGCCAGATCGATGCACGGGCGACGCTGGCGTCGGACAAGCGAACTCATCCTGCGTTTGTTGAATCGCCCGTTGTCGTATTGGTAAATTGGCGCATGAAGGCGCGCGATAGCATCGATATCATGTCCGCCCCAGATTCCGAACACTGGACGGGGTGGTGCACATTGCGACGCTCCATACCGAGGCTCGGTGGCGTGGAAACGGCGCTCTGAGCGGGGGCTTTTCAACAACTTGGCGTCACGGCGCGGTCTGGGCGGTGTCTCGTCGCGGAACATATCGCGCACATCCGGCGTTCCGGGGAAAGTGAGGGCGCTTCCATGCTCGATGCCGAGATCCGTATTTCCGTTGATGTCGACATGCCGGCGCCGCCTGGGCTGCGCTACGTGTGCGACAGCGGGCCGGCAATCCGGCGGAAGCGCGCGGGCAAAGGCTTTGTCTATCTCGATGCGAAGGGCAGGCGGGTCGCGAACGCCGAAACGCTGAAGCGCATCCGCGCGCTTGTCATCCCACCGGCATGGACCGATGTCTGGATCTGTGCGGCGGCGGATGGGCACATTCAGGCGACCGGCCGCGACGTCAAAGGGCGCAAGCAATACAAATATCACGCCGAATATCGCGAGGCGCGCGAGCAATCGAAATATGAGCATCTGTTCGCGTTCGCCGCGGCGCTGCCGGCGATCCGGGCGACGGTCGCCGAGCACATGAGCATGCGCGGGCTGCCGCGCGAGAAGGTTCTGGCGACGGTCGTGCATCTTTTGGAGACGACGCTGATCCGCGTCGGCAACGATGAATACGCGCGAAACAATCAGAGCTATGGCCTCACCACGCTCAAAAGCGACCACGTCGCAGTCGAGGGTTCCGAGGTTCGTTTCCAGTTCACGGGCAAGAGCGGCAAGGAATGGTCGCTTTCGATGCGCGACCGGCGCGTGGCGCGGATCATTCGGGCCTGCCAGGAACTGCCGGGCCAGGACCTTCTGCAATATTTCAACGAGGAGAAGGCGCTGCACGCGGTCTCGTCCGGCGACGTCAACGCCTACCTTCGGGAGATCACCGGCGCAGACATCACCGCCAAAGATTTTCGCACTTGGGCGGGGACGATGCTGATGGCGCGATACCTCGCGCTCTCCGAGCCATTCACGAGCGCAACGCAAGCCAAGCGCGTGATGAGCGCAGCGGTGAAGAAGGTAGCGGCTGCATTGGGAAACACGGCGGCGGTCTGCCGCAAGTCCTACATCCACCCCGCCATTTCGGATGCTTATCTAAGTGGCGCGTTTGTGCTCAAGCTCGTGGAGGAGATTGGCTCATCCAAATCAGCGGGTCTGCGACCCGAGGAGGTCGCCGTTCTCGCGCTCCTCAAAAGTTCATGATGGAGGCGCTCCTCGTGCTCCTTCTAGGAGAAGGTGGCTAATCATAGGGCGTCCGGAAGGACACCCGTCCTTCGCGGCCTCACCCCCAACCCCTCTCCCCGTAGGAGAGGGAGCCGCGCACGTCGCATCAGATGCAGGGCACCCCCTTCTCCCTCGGGGAGAAGGTGGCGCGAAGCGCCGGATGAGGGCCTCGCGCCTTTACTGAGCGCTAGCAAATGATAGGCTGTCGGCCAGCCGAAAGAGGACGCACGATGGCGAGCTTCGACTCAAAGACAGTCTCCCATATCCATCAGGAACTCCATTCGCATCTGCCGTCCGAGCCGGCCTTGCGCACGCGAGCGCTGGAAAGCCTTCTTGCCGAGAAGAAGCTCATCGACCCCGCCGCGGTCGACGCCTGGATCGAAATGTATCGCGACGAGATTGGCCCCAAGCGCGGTGCGGCAATCGTTGCGCGCGCCTGGCGCGATCCCGCGTTCAAGGCGCGGCTTCTGGCTGATGGGACCGTGGCTATTGGCGAATTTGGGTTTGCCGGCCATGCGACCGGCCATCTGCAGGCGGTCGAGAACACGATGGAGGTGCACAATCTCGTCGTCTGTACGCTCTGCTCCTGCTATCCGTTCTCGATCTTGGGCTTGTCGCCATCCTGGTACAAGTCGAACGAATATCGCGCCCGTGTGGTGCGCGACCCGCGCGGCGTGCTGGAGGAGTTCGGCGTCAAGCTCGATGAGAAGACGCAAGTGCGCGTCTGGGACTCGACATCGGAGCGGCGCTATCTCGTGGTGCCTGAGCGGCCGAAGGGCGTCGAAGATTGGGACGAGGCCACGCTCGCCAATCTTGTCACGCGCAATTCGATGATCGGTACGGAGCGCGATCTCTCGCCCGAGCGGACGGCAATCTGATGGATGGCGTTCACGATCTCGGCGGGCGTGAAGGCTACGGCCCGATCGTTGGTAAGACGGACGACAAGGTCATCCACGCCGACTGGGAGATCCGCGACTTCGCCATGAAGCAGTCGTCGGCCGCGGGTCAGAGTTGGACGGTCGACTGGTTCCGCCATTGCCGTGAGCTTGCCGATCCCATCGATTATCTGACGCGGCCCTATTATGATCAATGGCTGACGACGCTTGCTGCACAATTGATCGACGAGGGTTACCTGTCGCTCGATGAGATCAAGCGCGGCGCTTCCGCCTTCGTGGCGAAACCGGGTCTACCTCCGCAGACGGCGGAGGCCGCGCGCGCGATCGTGAAACGACCGCGGAGTTTCGCCATTGGCGTCAATACGCCTCCGCGCTTCGCGATAGGCGCGGCCGCGCGTTGCCGACTCGATGGGGCCTCCGGCCATACGCGCCTGCCTCAATATGTGCGCGGCAGGGCGGGGATCATTCATTCTCATCACGGCGGACACGTGCTGGCGGATGCGGCGGCGCGGGGCGAACATCGGGGCGAGCATCTCTATACGGTGAGCTTCGCCTCCTCCGACCTTTGGCCGGAAGCGAAGGGGAGCAACGACCGCGTCTTCGTCGACCTATGGGAGAGCTATCTTGTATCGGCCTGAGCTCAGCTTTCTCAAGGCCAAGGATGGCGAGCCGGTCTTTGGCGAGCCGTGGCACGCGCAAACGCTCGCGCTCGCCGACCTTCTTGTGAAGAGCGGCGCGATCTCGTCCGCGCGTTGGGCCGAGACGCTCGGGGCGCAGATCAAGGCGCTCAACGCCGAGCCCGACGATCGCGAAACCTACTATCGCGCCGTCCTCGCTGCGCTCGAGCGGCTGCTCGCGGAAAACGGTAGCGTCACGCCCGCCGAACTCCACGAGCGCGAGCACCAATGGGAGCGCGCTTATCTGCGCACTCCCCACGGAAAGCCAGTCGAACTCGCCGCAGGCATGGAGCCAAACTAGCGGGCCTCACGCGGCGAAGTCGCCTCGGCTCCCGCTGTTTCGCAGTCGACGCACGGCTCCCCTCTCCGGTGGGAGAGGGGTTGGGGGTGAGGGTTCGCGCGAAGCGCATCTCGTCTTCAGGGGTCTCCCTCATCCGGCCGACTGCGTCGGCCATCTTCTCTCAAGGGGAGAAGGGAAGAGGCGTCAATCTGATCACGATCCACTCGATCCGCTGATCAAACGCCAGCCCTCGGCGTAGCGTTCAAGCACGGTCGCGCGCAAGCCGAACGGCTCCGGCGTGACGCCGCGGATCCAGAGCTCCATCCGCTCGATCTCCACCTCGACGAAAATCGCACTCGCGCGATCCGCTTCGTCGGGAAAGTAGACGTCATAAGCCGGCTTCCAACGGCCGCGCGTTTCGGATGGGTTTTCGTGCAGCGCTGCTGTGCCGGTCAATGACACGAAGGCGAGGTCGGGGTCGTGCTGAAAGAGGATCGAGACCTCGTTGGCGCTCCGCATGGCAGCCGCCTTGTGCGATCGGCCATCAGTGAGAAACCGGACCTTCCACTCGTCCTCGCCAGGGTCGTTCAAGATCCGCCCCATGGGTCGGACGTTGGGAGCGCCCGCTTCGGTCGCAGTCGCCAGCCAGCAATAGCGGGCGCTTCGCATCGTCTTGGCCGCGCCGTTCAGTAGGTGGCCCACGTCGATGGCGACTGGGTTGATCTGCGTTTCCAACATTGGAGCGCCCTCCGTTTTTGCGCCTCGCCACCTCGGTGTGTACCGGATGTTGACCTATTAGTCTAGACTGGATAGTCTACAAACAATGGGGCGCGCGCAATTCGATCAAGCCGGCTTCCTGGCCGCAGCGCGCGCGCTCATCGCCGAGCGCGGGCCTCAGGCTGTAACTGTTGATTCTGTCGCCGAGCGGCTGAAAGCGCCCAAGGGTTCCTTCTACTATCGCTTCGCGTCGCGCGACGCGCTGCTCGGCGAAGTGTGGCTCGAGACCGTGCTCGCCTATCAGGAAGGTTTCGTCGCCGCGATCGAGGCCGGCGACGGCCTTCGCGCCGCGCTCCACACGCCTGCCTGGGCGCGCCGGCATTTGGACGACGCGCGGCTGCTCATGCTTTATAGCCGCCACGATTTCGTTCAGGGCGACTGGCCGGCGCCGCTCAGGCGTGGCGTCGCCGATCAGGCTGAGCGCTTCGAGGCCTGCTTACGGACGTTTGCCGGCGCCGCCTTCGGCGGCGCCGGTCGCGCCGAGATGCGCCGCGCGACATTCGTCCTGGCGGAGGTCCCGATCGCCGCGGTCAAGCCGCACCTCCAAAGTCGCGAGCGGCCGCCGAAGCTGGTCGACGAATTGGTCATGACAACGTATCGCGCGATCGTCGGCGCAGGCCCAGGCGCAGCGGAGCCGGACCGGCGACGTTGACGTCGGCGGCAGCGCGATCGGAGTTGCGGAGCGGCTTGTGGGCGGTCGTCGCCGGGCCGGAAGGAAATGGCGCCGGGACGAGGGAAGGGCCAGAGCGGGAGGCAACGGTCAATCAGCCGAAAAACGAATGCGGCAATAGGACCGACTTATCTACCCTCGCCCAGGCTCGGCAAGTCGAGGCCTTTCTCGTTCGCGCAGGCGATCGCCGTCTCATAGCCCGCGTCGGCGTGGCGCATGACGCCGCTCGCCGGATCGTTCCACAGCACCCGCTCGATGCGCCGCGCGGCTTCTGGCGTGCCGTCGCAGACGACGACCATGCCCGCGTGCTGCGAGAAGCCCATGCCGACCCCGCCGCCGTGATGGATCGACACCCAGGTGGCGCCCGAGGCGCAATTGAGGAGCGCGTTGAGGAGCGGCCAGTCGGAGACGGCGTCTGAACCGTCCTGCATGGATTCCGTTTCGCGATTGGGCGAGGCGACCGAGCCGGAATCGAGATGATCGCGGCCGATGACGATCGGCGCCTTGAGTTCGCCCGACGCGACCATTGCGTTGAAGGCGAGGCCGAGGCGGTGGCGGTCGCCCAGGCCCACCCAGCAGATGCGCGCCGGCAGACCCTGGAACTTGATCCGCGCACGCGCCATGTCGAGCCAATTGTGCAGATGCGGGCTGTCCGGCATAAGCTCCTTGACCTTGGCGTCGGTCCTGAAAATGTCCTCCGGATCGCCCGAAAGAGCGGCCCAGCGGAACGGCCCGACGCCACGGCAGAAGAGAGGCCGGATGTAGGCCGGCACGAAGCCTGGGAAGTCGAACGCGTCCTTGACGCCTTCCTCCAGCGCCATCTGGCGGATGTTGTTGCCGTAATCGACGGTCGGCACGCCAGCGTGTGCATAGGCCAGCATCGCGCGCACATGTTCGCCCATCGACGCTTTGGCGGCGCGCTCGACGCCCTTGGGGTCGCTCGCGCGCCGCTCCTCCCATTGCTGCAGGGTCCAGCCCTTGGGCAGATAGCCGTTGATCGGATCATGGGCCGAGGTCTGGTCGGTGACGATGTCGGGCCTGACGCCGCGGCGCAAAAGTTCGGGCAGGACTTCACCCGCATTGCCGAGCAGCGCGACCGAGACGGCTTTGCGTTCCTTGGTCGACCTTTCGATGATCGCGAGCGCGTCGTCGAGATCCTTGGCCTGGACGTCGATATAGCCAGTGCGCAGCCGGAATTCGATGCTCGACGGGCGGCACTCGATCGCGAGCAGCGAAGCGCCCGCCATCGACGCGGCAAGCGGCTGCGCGCCGCCCATGCCGCCGAGGCCGGCGGTCAGAATCCATCGTCCCCGAAGGTCGCCGCCGTAGTGCCTGGCGCCCCATCTCGACGAAGGTCTCGTAGGTGCCCTGCACGATGCCCTGCGAGCCGATATAGATCCACGAGCCCGCGGTCATCTGGCCGTACATCATGAGCCCCTTGCGATCGAGCTCGTTGAAGCAATCCCAGGTCGCCCAGTGCGGCACGAGATTGGAGTTGGCGATAAGCACACGCGGCGCGTCGGCGTGAGTGCGGAACACGCCGACCGGCTTGCCGGACTGAACGAGCAGCGTCTGATCGCCCTCGAGGCGGCGCAAAGTCGCAACGATGCGGTCGAACGCCGGCCAGTCGCGCGCCGCTCGCCCGATGCCGCCATAGACGACGAGCTCGCCTGGACGTTCGGCGACGTCGGGATCGAGATTGTTCATGAGCATCCTGAGCGGCGCTTCGGTCAGCCAGCTCTTGGCGCTGAGCTCGGTTCCGCGGGGCGCTGCGGATGACACGCATGTTGTCGATGCGGGCTGGCGCGGTCATAGACTCAGTCCTTTAGAAACTTGTCATCCTCGGCGGACCGAAGGTCCGACCGGGGATCCAGAGTTGCGGCCATCGCGCGCTACGATGCTGGATTCCCGATCGCTCGCTTCGCTCCCGTCGGGAATGACAACGTGCGGTCTTCTTCATCAGCCGCTGACCTCCGAAAGAATCGCCTCGAGCACGCGCTTGATTGTCGCACGCGTCGGCGCCGCGCGCTTTTCGTCGATCGGCGTTGGCCAGTTGTCGGGCGCAGGTCGTTCAGGCTCGTGCATGTAAGCGCGGCAGGCAAGCTCCAGCTGCATAGCCTCGACGCCTTCGCTTGGGCGCCCATAGGCGCGCGTGATCCAGCCTCCCTTGAAGCGCCCATCGACAATGGACGTTTGCCCGCTCGCCGCCAGCACGGCGCCGATCGTCTCGCGCAGTCCGGGGTCGCAGCTCGCGCCCGAATTCGTGCCGAGATTGAACACCGGCAGTTCGCCGTCGAACAGGCGCGGGATGATCGACCGAATGGAATGGGCGTCGAACAGCAGCCACGCGCTTATGCTTCTGGCGCAGGCGCGCAATCTCTTCGCCGAGCGCCGCGTGGTAGAGGTCGAAGTAAAGACGTCGCCGGTCGGCAATGTCGGCCGCGTCTGGCGCCAAACCTGGTCGGATAGAGCGGCTCGCCATCGAAGCTTGTCGTTGGCACGAGTTCCGTCGTCGCCTGACCGGGATAGAGCGAAGCTCCGCTTGGATCGCGATTGACATCGATGATCGAGCGCGAGAGCCGGGTTCGCACCAATGTCGCGCCGAGCGGTTCGACAAAGTCGTACAGCTCATTGAGCCGCCAATCCGCGTCCTTGCGCGCGAGCCACGGACTGACGAAAGCCGGCTCGAATGTCATGAGATCCGTCCCCGCGTGGGGAATGCTGACGATGAGCGGCGCATCGCGGCGCTCGACGATTAGCCAGTCGGGGCGCTCGCCGGTCATCGCGCAGGTTTCTCAAGCGCGGGCAGCGCCGCAGCGCCGACCGCATCAATGACGGCCCTGCGGCTCACCAGGCTGGTCGCCGCGATGATGTCGGGATGAAAGTAGCGGTCGTCTTCCAGGCGTGGAACCTCGCGCCGCAGCAGGGCGCGCACGGCTTCGAGCGGCGCGCTCGAGACGAGGGGGCTATGAAAGTCGCACGCCTGGGCCGCGGCGAGCAGTTCGATGCCGATGACCGACATTGCGTTGTCAGCCATCGACGCCAGACGCCTCGCGCCGTGCGCCGCCATCGAGACGTGATCCTCCTGGTTGGCGGAAGTCGGGATTGAATCGACGCTCGCCGGATGGGCTAGCGTCTTGTTCTCGGCGACCAGCGCCGCTGCGGTCACTTGCGCAATCATGAACCCGGAATTGAGCCCGGGTTTTGGCGTCAGAAACGCGGGCAGGCCGGAAAGCGCCGGGTCGACCAGAAGCGCGATCCTGCGCTCGGCCAGCGACCCGATTTCGCAAATTGCGAGCGCGATCATATCGGCCGCGAAAGCGACCGGTTCGGCGTGGAAATTGCCGCCCGACAACGCTTCGTCGGTATCGGCGAAGATAAGGGGATTGTCGGAGACGCCGTTGGCCTCGATGAGGAGGGTCGTGGCGGCCTGGCGCAGGAGGTCGAGGCAAGCGCCCATCACCTGGGGTTGGCAGCGCAGGCAATAGGGATCTTGAATTCGTCCATCGCCGGTGAGATGCGACGCGCGAATGGCGCTCCCCGCAAGCAGCCCGCGTAAGGCCGCGGCGACTTCGATCTGTCCAGCGTGGCGCCTGAGCGCATGGATGCGTGCGTCGAAGGGCGTATCCGATCCCCGCGCGCCGTCGGTCGACAGAGCGCCGGTCGCCAAGGCGGAGCTCAACACCGTCTCGGTCTTGAACAGGCCGACGAGCGCATTGGCGGTCGAAAATTGGGTGCCGTTGAGCAGCGCAAGCCCCTCTTTCGGCTGAGGCGTCATCGGCTCGAGGCCGACTTCGGCAAGCGCGGCGGCGGCAGGCGTGACGCGATCGCCCACCCGAGCCTCGCCGACGCCGATCATCGCCGCCGCCATATGGGCAAGCGGGGCCAGATCGCCTGACGCTCCCACCGATCCTTGCGACGGGACCACGGGCGTGACGCCGCGCGCGAGCATGGCCTCGATGAGGGCAATCGTCCGCGGTTGAACGCCCGAGGCGCCCTGAGCGAGACTGCCGAGTTTCAGCGCCATCATGAGCCGCGTTGTCGCAACAGAGGCCGTTTCGCCCACGCCCGCAGCGTGCGACAGAACGATGTTGCGCTGAAGCTCCGCGAGATCTGCGGGCTTGATGCGAACACCCGCCAATTTGCCAAAGCCGGTATTGATTCCGTAGACCGGTTCGCCGCGGGCGAGAATGCGTTCCACCGCCGCCGCGCTCGCGGCTACGGCGGCGCGGCTAGAGGGATCAACGGCCAGCGCCTCGCCGCGCCAGATCGCCCGCCAGTCGTCAAGCGACGCCTCGCCGGGACGGATAATGACGGTCATCGTCCCCTCCAGACGCGCGCATGCAGCGGGTTGAAGCCGAGCCGATAGACAAGCTCGGCAGGGCTCTCGATGTCCCAGATCGCGAGATCGGCCCATTTGCCGGCTTCGAGGGTTCCTGTCTCCTCCGCGAGGCCAAGCGCGCGCGCGGCGTTGCGGGTCGCGCCGGCGAGGCATTCGTCGACCGTGAGCCCGAACAACGTCGCCGCCATATTGAGCGCGAGTAGGATCGAAGTCATGGGCGACGTGCCCGGATTGGAGTCGGTGGCGACGGCCATTGGGAGGCGATGCTTGCGCATGAGGTGGACCGGCGGCGCCTGTCGTTCCCGCAGCATATAATACGCTCCGGGCAACAAGACCGCGACGACGCCAGCCTTCGCCATTGCGGCAACGCCATCTTCGTCCGCATATTCGAGATGATCAGCCGAAAGTGCACAGAATTCGGCGGCAAGCGAGGCGCCGCCTGAATTCGACAACTGATCAGCATGCAGCTTGACCGGAAGCCCTGCGCGTTTCGCGGCTGCGAATACGCGAGTGATTTCGTCCGGCGTGAACGCAATCCGCTCGCAAAATCCATCGACGGCGTCAATCAAACCTTCGTCGGCCAGCGTCGGAATCATCGTGTCCGCGACATAAGCGACATAGGCGTCACGTTTGTCGGCGAATTCAGGCGGCAGCGCGTGCGCGCCCAGGAACGTTGCGCGGATCGCGACATCACGTTGTTTGGCGAGCCAGCGTGCAACGCGGAGCGATTTGCGCTCGGCGTCAAGGTCGAGCCCATAGCCGGATTTGACTTCCACCGTGCCAACGCCCTCGGCGATAAGAGCGTCCAACCGCTTGAGCGCCGATCGGAGGAGCTCGTCTTCGCTCGCAGCGCGGGTCGCGCGTACGGTGGAAAGAATGCCGCCGCCTTGCGCGGGCGATCTCTTCATACGTGGCGCCGGCGAGCCTGAGTTCGAATTCGTGCGCCCGGTCGCCTCCGTAAACCAGGTGGGTGTGGCAATCGATCAGCGCAGGCGTGATCCAGCGGCCTTCGCAGTCGACCACACGGGCGCCGTTGCGCCATGCCGACGGCAGCTCGGCCTGCGGGCCTACAAAAGCGATGCGCCCTTCGCGCGCGGCGATTGCGCCGGACTCGAGGGTTCCAAGTCCCGGCTGCGTCAGCGCGAGCGTCGCCAGACGGGCGTTGAGCCAAACCGTGTCGAGATGGTTGGGAGCGTTTGTTTGAACCATGGCGCTCAACGGCTTCCCGCCGCAGACCATTTCATGCTTAGACCGAATTGTCCGAAAGGCAAGGAACGGCTTCAGCAGCTGATCGAGAGAAGCGGAGACGACCGGTGCCCACCCTTTATGCCGCAAGAGCGCTGACGCCCGAGGGCTGGAAGTCGGACGTCCGGGTAACGATAGACGACGGCGCGATCGCCGCCGTCGAGATCGGCGCCGCGGCGCAGGAAGGGGACGAGCGTCATGCGATCATGGCGCCCGCGCCAGCGAATCTGCACAGCCACGCCTTCCAGCGCGCGATGGCCGGACTCGCTGAAGTCAGGGGCCAGGGCGACGACACGTTCTGGACGTGGCGCGAGACCATGTATCGCTTCGCGCTCATGATGTCGCCGGATGATGTCGAGGCGGTCGCGGCGCAGCTCTACGTCGAGATGCTGGAGGCGGGGTTCGCCGCCGTCGCCGAGTTCCACTACCTTCACCACGCGCCCGATGGTTCGCCTTACGCTGAGCCTGCGGAAATGGCCGGCCGTATTCTGTCCGCGGCTCGGCGCGTCGGCATCGGCATGACGCTGCTCCCAGTGTTCTATGCCCATTCGACGTTTGGCGGAGCGCCGCCCAGGCCCGAGCAGAGGCGGTTCATCAACGATCTCCCGTCATTCGCACGCCTCGTCGAGGATTGCCGCGAGATGATCAAGGTGGATGAGGGAGAGGCGATCGGCATCGCGCCGCATAGCCTTCGCGCCGTGACGCCGAGCGAATTGTCCGAGCTTATGTCTGTGGCCGGTGACGGTCCCATTCACATTCACGCGGCCGAACAAATCAAGGAAGTGGAGGATTGTGTCGCCTCGTTGGGAGCTCGTCCGGTGCGCTGGCTGCTCGACCATGCCGGCGTCGACGCAAAGTGGTGCCTCGTCCACGCAACTCACATGGATGAAGAAGAGACGCGCGATCTTGCCCGCTCGGGCGCCGTCGCCGGGCTTTGTCCAATCACGGAAGCCAACCTGGGCGATGGCGTCTTCAATGCAACGGACTACATCCGCGCCGGGGGACGCTACGGCGTCGGCACGCGACTCCAACGTCTTAATTGGCGTCGCCGCGGAATTGCGCCAGCTCGAATATGCCCAGAGATTGCGGGAGCGGGCGCGCAATGTTTACGCTTCCCCAGGCGCGTCGTCCGGCCGGACGATGCTCGAAGCGATCTGGGCCGGCGGCGCGCAAGCCATGAGGCGGAAGTCAGGTAGGCTTGCGCCCGGCGCGGCGGCCGACATTCTCACCTTTCGCGCGGACCATCCGACGCTAGCGGGCAAGACCGACGATCAGGTGCTCGACGCGTGGATATTCTCGGTCGGCAATCCGCTTGTCGATTGCGTCTGGAGCGGCGGACTGAAAGTCGTTGTCGGCGGCCGGCACGTGTTCAAGGACGAGATCGCTGAGCAATTCGCAAAGACGATGCGGGAACTGAGCTAGCTAGCGCATTGAACAGAAACGCCGCTCACCGACGCCCGCCAAGCTCATCGATATGAACGAGCAGGTCGGCGGGGTCCTCGTAGACCCGGAAGGCTGTGGCCTGCTGCAGTTCGCTCGCGCCATAACCGCCGCATAAGAGTCCGACGCCGAGCGCGCGACAGCGCGCCGCCGCCAGCATGTCCCAGATGCTGTCCCCGACCACGACGGCTCTCTCGATCGGCGCGTTCAACCGGGCGGCCGCGGCCAGGAACAGGTCGGGATCGGGCTTGGCGTATTTGACCTGATCGCGTGTCACGACCGGGGTTACAGCCGGATCGACGCCAAGCGCGGCGAGGTTGACCGCCGCCGTCTCCATTCGACCGCTGGTGGCGATCGCCCACGGAAGTCCTGCGTTGGTCAGCCAAGCCAGTAGTTCCCGAGCGCCTGGCAGCGGGCGAATGGAGGCGGACATCCGACGATAGGCCTCGACATGCAGATGGCGCAGGCGCTCGAGCCGATCTTCGCTGAGGTCGATTCCGGTTTCGCGTTTGAGCTGATTGGTGAACAGGCCGCCGCTCATGCCGATCTTGCGATGGATGCGCCAGACCGAGATATCGACGCCCTCGGCGTCGAGGGCCTCCTTCCAGGCCAGCACGTGCTGGTAGACGCTGTCCACCAGCGTCCCGTCGAGGTCGAACAGAAAGACGGGCTCGATGCGCATGGGTCTGGCTCCTCGAGCGGGCGCCGCCGTTAGTGGCCATTGAAAGCAGAGAGAGACAATGCGCCAGTCCGCGCGCCGATTGTCAATCGCAATTCGGTCAGGCAGCCCCGCTGGCGGCCTCAAATTCCGTCATTTTATTGAAGCGTATCAATATTCTCTTAAGTATAGACTGGTCACCAGTAAAGGTTAAACTTAAGACGTCCTTTGTGAGGTCAGCAATTCGTGCCATAAGTTGTTGACCGCTCTTAAAAGGAGCAAATTGATGTACGGTTTTGATCACATTGGCTCGACCCTCGGCGACTTCATCGACGCCGTGTTTCACCCTTCGGTCGCTAACCTTCCTGCGGGGTTCCTCGTCCTCGTCTTCGCGGTTCTGATGATCGCCGCGATGCCAGAGGGCGCGCGGGAGAAGATGCGTTTGGCCAGCCTGGCTGCGGTCGGACTGATCGTCAGTTTGACCCTAACTTGGCCGGTGACCTCGGCGATCCTGCGCTAAAGACGGCGGCGGCCGTCTCCGGGCGGCCGCCTGTTGTTTGCGAGCGAGTGGGCGCACCTGTTCACGCCGACCCCTCAATAGCGTTGGCGAACCCGCGGCGCCGCCGTAGGGCCGACGCAACGAACGCCTAGCCGCCGAAGAATGGCGTCGCTTTTGGGCGAGGGATCCGGCGTCCCGGTCAAATTGGACCTGAGCGGGGCCATATCCCCGCAAGCCGAATAGGGAAGGTCGATGTCAGAAACAGGAACGACCTGCTGAGCGGCGACGACGCCGACAGAGCAGATGAGGAAGATCGCCGCCCAGGTGAAGCGCATGGGTATGATTCCTTAATCGTCCGCGCCGTGCTGCTCGCGAGAACGCTCTGGCTCAACTGGGCTCACAAACGCGCTGGATGAGTATTGTTTTAAGCGAGCGGGCTGGATCGAGCCTGACGTGGCTCGCGAGCCCAACAGGAAAGAGAGCGCGGACTCGCACGGCGCCTCCACTTTGAGCGCAAGCAGCGCGTCCGCTCGCGTTCGGCCAAGGTTGATCGCGGCCACCGGTTTGCCGAGGCTCACGGCCCGTTCAACGAAGCGGAAGCCCGAATAGACCATGAGCGACGAGCCGACGATCAGCATCGCGTCGGCCTTGTCCAGATGGCGGAAGGCCGCGTCGACCCGGTCGCGAGGAACGTTCTCGCCGAAGAACACGACGTCGGGCTTGAGCACCCCGCCGCACCGGCGGCAGGGCGGAATGACGAAGGACGAAAAGTCGGCGCCTTCGAGGTCCGCGTCGCCATCGGGCGCTTCCGCTGCGTCAAGATCGAGCCAGTCGGGGTTGAGCGCGCCGAGTTCGTCCTGCAGCTCGTCGCGCGGCGATCTCGCGCTCGCAATCCATGCATCGGACGAGATCGATCCGCCCGTGCAGGTCGATCACCCGCGCGCTGCCAGCCGCCTGGTGCAGCCGATCCACGTTCTGGGTCAAAAGAAGCTCGGTTTTGCCCCTCGCCTCGAGCTCGGCCAAAGCGCGATGCGCGTCGTTGGGCTCAGCCTGACGAATGAGCCGCCAGCCGACGAGGCTGCGCGCCCAATAGCGCTGCCGTGTTTTTTCCTCGCCCATGAAGGCCTGATAGGTCACCGGCTGCGCGCGTTTCCACTGGCCATCGGCGTCGCGATAGTCCGGTATCCCTGACGGCGTGCTGCAGCCGGCGCCGGTCAGGATGAAGAGGCGTTCGTGCCGGTCAATGAAGTCTTGCAGGGTGGCGTATTCGCTCGTCCGCTGACGTTCGGCGACCATCGCGTTGAACCTCGTGCGTCGGGGGATTGAAGACACGTTTCATATAGGGAGCCCTCTCGACGACCGGCGCGAGCGCGACCCGACGGCGGAAATCCGTCTCAATAAACGCTCTTAAACGCCAATAAACGCGCCTAAACGCTAGTAAAAGTGCTAGCGTTTACTAGCGTTTATTTTTTCGAATCGGGACTTTTCAATGGGTTACGGGCGATTCAAGTAAAAAAATCTCTCCTGTCTCAAACTCCAAACTCACATAGCCTTAGCGGCAATCCTCACCGGTCGTGCGCGAGCGCGCGTTCCATCCGGCCTCCGCCAGTCTATAGCATAAATCTTGCGATTTTAAAAATAATAGCAGACGGATTTTTGATTTAGAGACCTGGGGTTCATACGAATGACCCCTCGCTCCGGCGGCGCGAAGCTGGCGTTCCCCGGCCAAGACGGTGAACCTTCGGACAGGTTCGATTCCATCCTGAGGGTGAATGGCACGCCCGCGCCGCCGAGATAACTGGGTCATGTACGCGATGGTGCGCGAGCCTATCGCCATCAGTATCGACCTCGGAAGCGCTAATACAGCTGCATTTTACGCCATTCTGGAGCTGCTAAGGCGTAGGAACCCCACGCATCAGGTTAAGACGTCAACGACGCCATAGGTAAAACTTAGCCATACGGCTTACCGTCTTGACAGCCGGACAAGTTCGGCATTAGTAAGCCATATGGCTAACTTAGATCACATCTTTCATTCGCTCGCGGACGGCACCCGCCGTGCCGTGATCGCGCAACTCGCGAGCGGTCCAGCCAGCATCGGCGATCTCGCTCAGCGCCACCACATGGCTCTGCCGAGCTTCATGAAACACATCCGTGTGCTCGAAGAGAGCGAGATCGTCACATCTCAAAAAAAGGGCCGAGTGCGCATGTGCGAATTGCGATCCGGCGCGCTGACTGCCGCGCAAGGCTGGCTCGAACAGGAGCGGCGCAAGTGGGAAACCCGCTTCGATCAGCTCGACGCTTTTGTCGAAACTTTAGCTGCAAAGGAAAAGACCCGTGGAAAAAAACGATGATCTCGATCTTCTGCTCGAACGCACGGTCAAGGCCAGCCCGGCCCAACTCTGGCGCGCTTGGACGGAGCCGGAGTTACTGAAGCAGTGGTTCGCGCCGAAGCCTTACGGCGTGGTCAAGGCAGCCGTCGACCTCATGCCGGGTGGCGCCTTCAACATCGTGATGGCGTCGCCCGAGGGAAACGCCTTGCCCGAAAATGCGGGGTGTATCCTCGTGGTCGAGCCGTGTCGTCGTTTGGTATGGACCGATGGCCTAGGCCCCCTCTACCGACCCAAGGCGGAAGCCTTCATGACAGCGGAAATTACAATGGAAGCCACGCAGGAGGGAACGCGCTACCGGGCGCTGGTGCGTCATAGAATCCCGAGGATCGGAAGAAGCACGAGGACATGGGCTTCTTCCAAGGCTGGGGTACCTGTCTCACCCAACTCGACGAGCTTGCCTCGAAGCTCTGAGCGCGGGACGCGAGTCGCCTTTCGGCGGCGCCTCTTTTAGCAGCTATTCTGCAGCTGCTCGAGCGTGCAGGAGCGCACGCGTCGAGATAAGGATACCAAGGGCCGAGGCGCCTGGGTCCCACGAATGGTTCCGGCAGCCTGAAGTTGGGTCGTGGCGCTAAGCGGATTGACAGCCCAGCCTCGTGCGACGTTTCTCAGACGCAATCGCGCTCGATCATGATGCCATTCCCGCGCAAGCGGGAATCTTGAGTTTCATCAAAGCTTTCTGGATGCCCGTTTTCGCGGGCATGACACGTGATGGGCTCGGCGGATTCCATGTTGCGCTACCCGAACCGATAGAGCGCAACGATTGTCGACCAGGATGTGGCTGCGGATCGCTTCGTCGGGCGCCCAATCGGGCAGGAGGTCGAACAGGACGGCGTCGTAGGGCTTGCGCCGAGAGACAGAAACACAAGGTGACGTCGCAGCCTAAGCTCGGCGGCTAAGCCCATACGACACGGCCGCGTCGATTTGGCGTGCAAAGGCCTCGCCATCCCCTTCTTCGGGAATGCCAAGAAGCGCGCGCTGGTACGCGTCGCCGAGCGCCAGCGCCACGACCTCGCCCGCAACCTGTCTCGCGGGCTCGCCGGCCGCTCCGCCAGGTTCAAGCAAGTCCGCTATCCGCTGCCGGATGACGCGCATGCCGGACCGATCGAAAACGCGAGCGAGTTCCGGAAAACGCCAGCCGTCCGCCACGATCAAACGATAGAGCGCCAGCCCATCCGGCTCGATCAGCGCCGAGACGAAGGCGCTGAGCTCGTCCGCGAGCCTCATCGCGATGGGTTTATCCGTATCGGCCGTGGGCGCGTTCTCAAGGCCCTCGCGCATGGATTCGGACGTGGCGGTGACCAGGCCCTCGAACAGCGCCTCTTTGCTCGGGAAGTGCCGGTAGAGGGTCATTTTGGCGACGCCCCCTTCAGCCGCGACGCGGTCGAGTGTCGTCCCGCCTAGCCCGTCCCTCAGCATGATCGGCCGGGCGGCCCGCAGGATTGCAGCGCGCGTTTCCGCCATGCGCAACCGGCGCGGATCGTCCGCTCTCCACTTTCTCGAAGTTGGGGCTTGCATGCGATACGATTCCGTCTTATATCAATAAGGCGATACGATTGTGTATCGCCTTATAGCCCCGGAGGTCCGTCATGCGCAACCCCGTCGATCTCGCCCATCTGTTCGCCGACATCATGAAGAGCCACGACGCTGGCCGCTTCGCCGAGCTCGTTTTGAAAAACTACGTGAACCACAATCCCAACATCGAACCTGGGCTAAGGCGCCATCCGATGCAACGCGGAGCAGCGCGATGAACGCCGCCCTCGTTGTGAACATCATCGCGGCTCTGGCGTTCGCCAGCGCGGGGTTCGTCAACCTCTTCAATGTTGGCGACACGGAAGCCAACTTCCAACGCTGGGGCTACCCCAGAGGCTGGCGCTTCTTGACCGCGGGTCTGGAGCTCGCGGGCGCCGCGGCTCTGTTGCTACCATCCACGCATCGCATCGCGCTTGTTGGACTGGCGCTTGTGATTCTCGCCGCGCTTGCGACCCTTCTGAGAGCACGCGAGGGCGCCGCGCATGTCGTGCCTGCAATCGTCTTCTTCTGCCTGATCCTGGCGAATGCGGCTCTTTCGATGACGGGGATCTAGCTGAACCCGCAGAGCGCGCGCGACCCCTCCTTCTGCGATCCTTTCCACAGCGGGAAATGGTGCAGCGTCTAGTGGAGCGCCGACAATTCGCAGCGCTCAACCTGACTCGCCGACCCCCGAAAGCGCAGACGTTAGATCGTCCACGATGTCCTGGTGATGCTCGAGACCCACGGAGAGCCGCAAAAGGCCCGGCTCGACGCCTAGGGCGGCAAGTTGGTCGGGCGATTGGTGCGAGAAGATCATCGAGGCGGGGTGGGTGATCAAAGTCTCCGTGCCGCCGAGACTGGCTGCCGAAGTGCACAGCCGCACGTTTCGCAATACGCTCTGAGCCCGCTTGAAGCGTGCTTTCGCCGATGAGCCCTCGACCACGAAAGACATCATGCCGCCAAAGCCGCCCGGCATTTGCCGGCGCGCGAGGTCATGCTGCGGATGCGAGGCGAGACCGGGGTAGTGGACCTTGGCGACGCCGCTCGCCTTCGCCAGCGCTTCAGCGACGAGAGCCCCCGATTGATTGTGCTGGCGCATCCTGAGCGCATAGGTCTTGAGCCCGCGCCGGAGCAGCCATGCCTCCATCGGATGAAGCACTGGACCATGCACGCGCGCATATTCCCAAACCGGCTCGATGAGCCTGCGCGCGCCTGCGACGACACCCGCCGTCACATCGCTATGGCCGTTGAGATATTTTGTGGCGGAGTGCACGACGAGATCGACGCCGAGAGTCAGCGGAAGCTGATTGAAGCTCGAAGCAAACGTGTTGTCGGTGACGACGAGCGCGCCCTGAGCATGGGCCAGCGCTGAAACGGCCTTAAGGTCGGTCAACGCCATGGTCGGGTTGGTCGGTGTTTCCGTGTAGACGAGGCGTGTTTTCGAGCCGATCGCCTGGGCAAACGCCTCGATGTCCGTCTGTGCGACCTGGGTGACCGTCACGCCCTGTCGCGGCAGCCAGTCCGCAAACAAGGTGAGCGCTGCTGTGTAGTGCGCAGTTTGCGCGACGACGTGATCTCCGGCGCGCACATGGGCGAGGATCGCCGCCGCGATTGCCGCCATGCCGGACCCGACCGCGACCGCGCTCTCGGCTCCTTCCACCTCCGCAACAAGCGCTTCGACCTCTGCGACATTGGGCGAGCCATAGCGGGTGTAGAAGCGTTGCGGATGCCAGCTGGCCGCGATCTCGGCGCCCAGTTCCGGCGTCGGGAGAACGTAGGTCGAGCTCTGGTAGATCGGGGAGGTGACAGGTTCGCCGCCCGGCGCCGCGGCGACGCGTGGATGCTGTAGCCTCGTGTCGATCGCGCGCCTGTCTTGCGTCATCACCTCTTCCTCCGCTTTCTCTATAGCGAAGATTATGCGAACGTCTGAGCTCATTTTCTCTGAAATTAAGCTCATAGGTGGCATATGGTGGAGAAATTCCGCGATATCGACCAGTTTGACGAGAAACTTCTGCACGCCCTTCAGGGCAATGCGCGGGCGACCAGCTTCGAACTTGCCGAGGTCGTCGGTCTATCGCCATCGAGCTGTCAGCGCCGGCAGCGCGAACTGGAACAGCGTGGAATCATTCGGGGCTACCGCGCCGATATCGACCCGGGCGTTCTCGGTCAGTCATTCACGGTCTTTGCCGCGGTGCAGTTGGAGCGTCACGTGCGCAGCGACGTCCAAGCCTTCCAGAAAGCCGTCACACAGCTCGCCGGGGTCCTTGAGGTGCATCATATTGCGGGAGCGTTCGACTATCTTCTGCGGATCGGGGTCGCGGATCTCGCAAGCTACGAGATTTTCCACGCTGATCGTCTGACGGCGCTGCCGGGGGTGGCGCACATCACTTCGTATGTTGTGATGTCAACCCTGAGGTGATCTAGCTGAACCCGTAGAGCGCAACGGGATTGTCGACCAGGATGCGATTGCGGGTCGCTTCGTCCGGCGTCCAATCGGCGAGGAGATCGAACAGAATGGCGTCGTCCGGCTTGGCGTCGGCCTGTTCGGTCGGGTGGGGCCAGTCGCTCGCCCAGATCAACCGCTCCGGCGCCGCCTTCACATAGGCCCGGGCGACCTTGCTGACATCGGCATAGGTGGGCGGCCCGACCTTAGTCTCCATGTAGGCGCCGGAAAGCTTCACCCAGGTTCGGCCCGTGTCCAGAAGTTTCAGCACCAACGCGAATGCGGGATGATCGACGCCAGCCGGCTGAGGGATGCGCGCGAGATGGTCGAATACGATCGGGGAGGGCAGCCGACGCAGGAGATCCGCCGCCTCAACGATCTGGTCACCCAGCATGTGCACCTGAACGTGCCAGCCGAAATCGTTGACGCGCCGCGATAGCGGCTCAAGCATGTCGATGGTGGTGGCTCCGGACTGGACGAGATTGAAGCGGATGCCGCGAACCCCGAGATCGTTCAGCCGCTCGAGCTCGGCGTCGGTGACGCTCGTGTCGACGACTGCGACGCCGCGCGCGGCGGGGCCGAACTGGGCCATCGCATCGAGCGTACAGGAATTGTCCGTGCCATAGGTCGAAGGCGCGACCACGACAATGCGCGCCGTGCCGATCCGTTTCTGAAGGAGGCGGTGGGCGTCGATGCTCGCATCGGGCGGCCGCATTGTGGCGTTGGGCGCAACGGGAAAACGGCTGTCGTAAATGTGCATGTGGCAGTCGCAGGCGTTCGGCGGCGGTTTGAGTTTCGGCGGCGCCGTCCCAGAGGACCATGGCACGACGTGCTCCGCCGCCGCTGCTGCCGGACCGATCCCGCCCGCCACCATCCCGTTGATCCCAGTGATCACAGAAACCTGCCTGTCAGGCTAATCAGACTAGGCGAGTCCGGGAGCGCTTCAAAGCCCTGGGCGCAGGCGCAACGGTGCTCGGCGCGACGATCCGGGCAATGTCCGCGCGAAGAACCGGCAAGAGCTCTGTTTCGAACCACGGATTGCGTTTGAGCCACGCGTTGTTCCGCCACGAGGGATGGGGCATGGGCACAAGACGCGGATGGCTGGTTGACTGATAGATGTCGCGCCACCGAGCGACCGTTTCACTCAGGCTTTTGCCGACAAGTTTCGGGCCAAGATGCCATTTCTGGGCGTACTGGCCGACGAGGAGAATGAGCTCCAGATTGGGGAGAGCCGCGAACATTGGCTTGCGCCACAGTTCGGCGCATTCACGACGTGGAGGGAGATCGCCGCCTTTGGCGTCAAGGCCCGGGAAACAGAAGCCCATGGCCACGACGGCGACGATCCCAGGATCGTAGAAAATGCCCTCACCGATGCCGAGCCAGCTGCGCAGCCGGACGCCGGACGGGTCGGTATAGGGACGACCCGAGGCATGGACTCGAACCCCCGGCGCCTGGCCGGCGATGCAAATGCGCGCGGAGGGAGAGACTTGAAAGACGGGCCGTGGCTCATGCGAGAGGGCGGGGCCATATCGCGGCGCGTCGCGGCAAACGCGACATGCGCGGATGTCTCCGGCAAGCGTCGAGAGTGAGAGGCAATCCGCATCCATGGTCACATGATCAATCCGCGCCTCGTGCGGCGCAGTTACGCTTTCACATTGTCGCCGGCACACGCATTCCGCCCCTCAGCGCTAGCCTAACCTTGCCGCGCCCTCGTCGACGTAGCACGCAACTTCGAGCGTCACCTCCGCAAAGCTGCCGCCTTCGAGCGCCTCGCGATGATCATTCTCTCGACTTCACTATTTCATAGATTTCGCGGTCGACAATGGTCGCCTCGTGAATGGCGGCCAGCGTCTCTGCGTCAAGCTCCTCGCGCGAAATTCTCTTCTCCGTGACATTCTGTCGTTCCGGCGAATTGAAGCGCACGCCCATCAAATCAGATAGGGTTTGGGATGCTTCATTGAGCTTTTCAGTCGTCCCAACAAAGAAGAACGAGTTGAGCGCCCTCAAGGCAGCGTCGCGAACCGCCGACGATGAAACAGACGCGCTCTGATCATCGAAATGCATCTGAAATTCATAGCGCCTAGCGTCTCGATCAGTAAATCCTTGCGCGATTTTCCTCGGGTCGAACCCGAGATCGGCGATGTAGCGAGCCTGAAAATTCACGACTTTCGAGCGCGTTGCGGGGTCAAGGATGAACTCCCTCAACGTTCGGGTGCGAGCGGCCTCATTAACTGGGTGGGTCTTGCTCTGTCGAATGAACCCATAGAGGGACAGCGTTCGCTCTAGGGGATCTCTAAAGAATGTGAAGATATTCAGCTTCTTCCCAAGGAAGCGACTGAGATAGGCGGAATAGTGGCCGCTGAAGACACGGTACTTGCCGATCTGATTTGTCGGGATGCGCGCAATATCGTCCCAATGTCCTACAGGACAGATCTCCTCGTTCCGAAACGCGCCAGCCAGCATCGAGTTGATCGAGACCCCGGCGGTCTTTGGAATGTGCAGAAAATAGACCGGCAGTTCCGGATCATATCGGCTCTTCAAGGCTTATCCTTCGTTTGTACGGTGGATCGCCCCAGCCGCGGGGCGGACGAGTATGAGATCATAAGCAAAATTCCGCTGGCTTCTATCGCCGCTCTAGCCGCCGCCGCAACCCCATGTCGTTGTACGGCCTGTCGCCTGCAGGCGCGCGAACCGCAGCCCCGCGGGATCGCGGCCGTCCAGATGCAAGAAGCAAACACGTGCTGTTTCAGGGCGTCCCGCAAGCCGGCGAAGCTGTCGCTCCATCTGGCGCTAGCACGGCGATCTCTCCTTCAAGATCAATCGCGAGTGTTTCGTTCAGGCCGACCCGCTCATGACTTCCCGCTCCAGGCTGACTTCGGCCTCGAGGCTCGCGAGATCGCGAAACACGGAGGCGACCGCGAACGTGCGTCCCGCGCGCCGCATTCGCACGAGGCCGTCCTTTCCCGCGATATCGCCTTCGACGACGAGGTCGTCCCACCCCTCGGCGTGGCCCACATAGTTGATGGGCACGTCGTAGTGCTGGCTCCAGAAGAACGGAACAGCGTCGAATGGCTCGCGCCGTCCCAGCATGTTGAGAGCGGCCGTCTGTCCCTGCCGTTCCGCCACGACCCAATGCTCGACGCGAATGGCTTGGCTAGTGTGCCGATCAGGCCAACGCGCGATGTCGCCGGCGGCGAAAATTCCTGGCGCGCTCGTTTCGAGAAACGCGTCGACGACAATTCCGCGGTCGATTCTAAGGCCTGCCTCCTCGGCGAGGCTGAGGCGCGGACGCACGCCGATGCCAGCCACAATGAGATCTGCCTCCAGGACGCTTCCGCCGCTGAGTGTGACCCGCTTTCCATCCATGCCGCGCGCCGTCTCGCCCAAGTGGGGGACGACGCCGTGCTGCTCGTGAATTGCGCGCACGAGGCGGCCAAAATCAGGACCCAGAATTTTCTCCATGGGATGCTCTTCCGGCGCGACGACATGGACCTCGATGTTACGCGCGCGCAACGCGGCCGCGACTTCGAGGCCGATGAAGCTCGCCCCGAGGACGACCGCCCGGCGCGCCGTCTTGGCTCGCTCGATGATCGCCCGGCAGTCTTTAAGCGAGCGAAGCACGAGCACGTCCGATGGCTTGGCGCCGGGGATGGACGGCGAGACCGGCTCGGCGCCGGTCGCGAGAAGCAGGCGATCGAACGGAATTGTCTCGCCGTTCGCGAGCGTCACCTCGCGCGCTCGAACGTCGATTGCGGCCACGGTCGTATTTAGGCGCAGATCGATCGCATTGTCGGAATAGAAGGTCTGGTCCCGCAAGGGCAGCCACTCCTCGGGCGCGCTTCCGGCGAGATAGTCCTTGGACAGATTGGGCCGATCGACCGGCGGCGCGTCGTCGCTGCTCAGCATGACGATGCCGCCCTCGTATTTTTGCCGCCGCAGCATCTCGGCCGCGGCGAACCCTGCAGCTCCGCCGCCAACGATCACAACCTTATTTGGTTCGTCCCGCTTTCCGCGATGCTTCTCTGGCTGCGCGCGCTTCTCGCGGACAAAGATTTTGCCATCTCCCTGTTCGACGCGCCACGTGTCGACTGGACCGAGCGCCGGGGCGCGCAGGGCTTCGCCAGTGCGAAGATCAAAGCAGGCGTGGTGCCAGGGACATCGCACCGTATCGTCGACAACGAGGCCCTCCGCGAGAGGGCCATTGTAGTGAGTGCACTGAGCGCCGATCGCGAAAATGTCAGCGCCGCGGCGCACGAGTAGAACCGGGTCTTGTCCGACATGGCCGACCAGCTTGCCGCCGTCTGGCAGTTCGGCGAGAGCAATTCCCTGCGCCAGGTCAGGACCAACAGATGCGGTCTGTTCTGCAGTCATTCCGTCCTCCCGGTACTTCTCCGCGCGCGTGCTTCGCACGACACCCAAGTATAACAAAGTCGACGTAAGGCAGCTTGATCCCCGCCCTCGCCCCATGTCATGCTGCTTTCACGACCGCAAAGCAATTTGCGGCTTCGGTCGGGGTGACTTTTGGGGCGATTGGACGCGCCGACATGACTGTCGGCTCATCGAGAGACCTCGACGAGGAGTGAGACAGGCGGGCGGCGCCATGATCCTCTGGGTTGCGATTCGAAGACTAGCTTTCAGGCTGGCGCCATTGAGCGCCACTCTGTTCCTTAGCGGCTGCGATTGGGCGGTGCTCAATCCGAAAGGTCCGATCGCCGACGGCAACGCGACGCTCCTCGTCAATTCGGTGGCCATCATGCTGGTCATCGTGGTCCCGACCATTGTCGCCACGCTGGCGGCCGCTTGGTGGTACCGATCTTCCAACACCCGGGCGCGATATTTGCCGGATTGGGAATATTCCGGTCAGCTCGAATTGATCGTCTGGGCGATTCCGCTGCTCACCATCATGCTGCTCGGCGGCGTGACCTGGGTCGGCGCGCATGATCTTGATCCGGCGAAGCCCATTGTTTCGAAAGAAGAGCCCCTCAATATTCAGGTCGTGTCGCTCGACTGGAAATGGCTGTTCATCTACCCCGACCAGCATGTCGCGAGCGTCAACCAACTGGTGGTCCCTGCGGGCGTTCCGATTCGCTTTGCTCTGACCTCGGGGAGCGTGATGACAGCGTTCTTCGTCCCCCAGCTGGGCAGCATGATTTACACCATGAACCGCATGACCACGCAGCTCAACCTCTTAGCCGATGACCCGGGGACCTTTCGCGGCCTTGCAACTCAGATAAGCGGCGACGGATTTGCCAGCATGCATTTCGAGGTCGTGGCGAAGACAGCGCCGGAATTTTACGACTGGCTTGGCCAGACGCGCGCCACGGGGGACGAACTGACGCCAGAACGCTACATCGAGCTTTCCAAACAAAGCGTGGTGCCGGCGCCGTTCACCTTCCGCACGGTGGCCGACGGATTGTTCGGGAAGATCCTTGATCAGACGCTGCCGCCAGGTCCCGGGCCAATCGCTGAGACCAATCCGGGCGCTGGCGTGCGGAAGGGGAACTAGAATGTTCGGCAAGCTGACCTGGGGCGCCGTTCCGTTCGACCAGCCTATTCCGTTGTTCGCGGGCGCTATCGTCATCGTCGTGATCGTCGGCGTGCTCGCTTTCATCACCATCAAAGGCTGGATCCCTTATCTGTGGAGCGAATGGGTCACCAGCGTCGACCATAAGCACATCGGCATCATGTATGTGACGTTGGCCGCAGTCATGCTGCTGCGCGGGTTCATTGACGCGATCATGATGCGCTCGCAGCAGGCGATCGCATTCCAGTCTCAGGGCTATCTCCCGCCGGAGCATTACAACCAGATCTTTTCCGCGCATGGCACGATCATGATCTTCTTCGTCGCCATGCCGTTCGTAATCGGACTCATGAATTTCGTTGTGCCGCTGCAGCTCGGCGTACGCGACGTCGCCTTTCCGACTCTTAATTCGGTCAGCTTCTGGCTCACCGCGACCGGCGTGCTTTTGGTCAACATCTCGTTGGTGGTCGGCGAGTTCTCACGCACCGGCTGGCTGCCTTTTCCGCCGCTCTCCGAGTTAACCTATTCGCCCGGGGTCGGCGTCGACTATTACTTGTGGGGGGTGCAGATCTCAGGCGTCGGGACGCTGATGACCGGCGTCAATTTCGTCACCACCATCCTGAAAATTCACGCTCCCGGTATGACCTATATGCGCATGCCGGTGTTCACCTGGACGGCGCTCGCCACCAACCTGTTGATCGTCGCTGCATTCCCCGTTCTGACCGCGACGCTCGCGATGCTGACACTCGATCGCTACCTCGGCTTCCATTTCTTCACCAATGAAGCCGGCGGCAACGTGATGATGTTCATGAACCTGATCTGGATCTGGGGCCATCCGGAGGTTTACATCCTCGTCCTGCCGGCGTTCGGCGTGTTCTCGGAAGTGGTGTCGACCTTCTCACGCAAACCGCTGTTCGGGTACCGCTCGATGGTCATGGCGACCATGGCGATTTGCGTCATCGCCTACACGGTCTGGCTGCACCACTTCTTCACGATGGGCGCGGGCGCCAATGTCAACGCGGTCTTCGGCATTGCGTCGATGATCATCGCGGTGCCGACGGGGGTGAAAATATTCAATTGGCTGTTCACGATGTACGGTGGACGAATCGTCTATGCGACACCGATGCTGTGGTCGATTGGCTTCATGGTGACTTTCGTCATCGGCGGCCTGACCGGCGTCCTGGTCGCTGTGGTGCCGGCGGATTTCATGCTGCACAACAGCCTTTTCCAGGTCGCCCATTTTCATAACGTCATCATCGGCGGCGTGCTGTTTGGAATGTTTGCCGGATACACGTTCTGGTTCCCCAAGGCGTTTGGCTTCCGGCTCCATGAGGGCTGGGGCAAGGCCGCATTCTGGTGTTGGTTTTTCGGCTTCTACCTGGCTTTCATGCCCCTCTATGTCGTGGGGCTGATGGGCATGACCCGGCGGATGCAGCATTACGACGTGCCCGAATGGCATCCTTGGCTCCTGGTCGCGGAGTTGGGCGCCGTGGTGATTCTGGCCGGCATCCTGTGTCAGGTGATGCAACTCGTCGTCAGCATCCGCCATCGCGAGGAATTGCGCGATGTGACCGGCGACCCCTGGATGGGCCGTTCGCTCGAATGGTCGACAGCATCGCCGCCGCCAGCGTTCAACTTCGCCGTCCTGCCCGTCGTCGAGGATCGAGATGATTATTGGCGCAGAGCGCGCCTTGCTGAGCGGGGGTCAGGTCCTACGGCCGAGCCGGTCTATAAGGCCATCGAGATGCCGAGAAACAGCCCGACAGGCTTTATCTGCGCGTTGTTCGCGACTTTCGGCGGCTTCGGAATGATCTGGCAAATTTGGTGGCTGGTCATTGTCGCCTTGGTCGGCGCTTTCGCGACATTCGTCGTCTTCGCTTGGCGCGATCGGACCGAATATGAGATCCCTGTCGAGGAGGTTGCCCGTATCGATCGAGCCAATCGCCTGGCGCGCGGCGAAGCGGTCGCCACCGTTGAGGCCCTCTCATGACGGCCTTTCAGGCAGGCGCAGACTACGGCGACGGCCGGCGCGAGGAGGCGCGAGGCCCTGCCGCAGTCGTTTTAGGTCACGCCGACCCGGCATCGAAGCGCATCATTGTCGGCTACGGCTTTTGGATCTTCCTGCTCAGCGACATCATCATGTTCTCGGCGTTTTTCGCCACCTATGCGGTGCTCTCCGGCGAGACCGCGGGAGGGCCGAGCGGCAAAGATCTGTTCGACCTGCACAATGTCGCGATCGAGACCGCCTGCCTCCTGCTTTCGAGTTTTACCTGCGGCTTGGCCGCGATCGGCGCGAGGGCGCATAACGGCCTCATGTACTACGGCGGTATGGCCGCCACTTGCGTGCTCGGACTTGGTTTCCTCGCGATTGAGATTCACGAGTTCGTCGGCATGATCGCTCAGGGCGCGGGACCGACTCGCAGCGCATTCCTCTCCGCCTTCTTCACCTTGGTCGGTTGCCATGGCGTCCACGTCACGCTCGGGATTTTATGGCTGCTGACGATGATCGCGCAGGTGTTCGCTAAAGGATATCGCGCCGACATTCTGCGTCGCGTGCTCTGCTTCGCGCTGTTCTGGCATACGCTCGACATCATCTGGGTCGCGATCTTCACGGTTGTCTATCTTTTTGGAGCAGGCGCATGAGCTCGATGGACGACTATCAGCCGCTCCACGGGGGCGACCATGCCCCCGGCGACGAGCCCGTGGGACGCCACGAGATCGCGGAAGGCGTCGTTGGCTACCTTGTCGGTCTCGGTCTGGCGATCCTGCTGACGGCGGCGTCGTTCTTTATCGCCGGGACGTCCTTGGTTTGGCACCCCAGCATCCCGATTGCGTTGGTGGTGCTGGCGATCGCTCAGATCGGCGTGCACTTGGTCTTCTTCCTGCACATCACCACCGGTCCCGACAACGTCAACAACGTCTTGGCGCTGGCGTTCGGCGTCTTGATTGTCTTTCTGATCATCGTTGGATCGCTCTGGATCATGTACAACATGAATCAGAACATGGCGCCGATGGTTATGCCAATGGGATGAATGGCGTTCGGGGGCGTGGTTGCGTGCTTAGGAAAGCGCGCCGAAGGGCGCGGCTTCGCTGATCTGCTTGACCTTGCGTGTCCAAATGCGCACCGGGCTCGCCCGGCCTCGCAAGCTATGTTCGCCTAGATCTTCCAATCGGCCTAAACGCTCTGCGGCGACTTCCGGGGACAAAGCTTGGATCGCCCGAACCACAGCGTCTCCTACGACCAATTGCGTTTTTAATGATCGGGTCAGGACCTGAAGTCGCGCCGAAGTGTTGACCGTATCCCCGATCGCGGTGAACGACATGCCGTGTTCGCTGCCGACATCGCCAAGCACGACCGGTCCGTAGTTGAGGCCGATGCCGATATCGAGCCGGGCGTCTCCCTTCTCCTCGCGTTCCTGGTTCCAACGTTCGAGCGTCTCAAGCATCATCTCGGCGCAGTTCAGAGCGCTTGCCGCGTCATTGGGGCTCGCCTCTGTGGCCCCGAACACGGCGAGGATCCCGTCGCCCATGTACTGGTCCACCGTGCCGCCACCCGCGAAGATCTGCGCTGTCATTCGGGTATGAAACTCGCGCAACATTGCGAGCACGTCTTCGGGAGCCATAAGCTCCGCCATTTGCGTGAACGCGACAATGTCGGCAAACAGCACAGCGACCGTTTCCCGGCGACCGGCCCCAAGCGGTTCGTCCTGGGCGGCCAGCAACTCGACAATATTCGGCGAAAAATAGCGTGAAAGATTGTTTCGCGCTCGTTCGGCAGCCATGCGCTGCCGGTCCATCTCTCGCAGCTTTGCGACGTTGGCCAGCGCCTTGCGGACCGTAATCTCAAGATCGCTGAGATCCACCGGCTTGGTGACGAAATCGAAGGCGCCGCGATTCATCGCGGTTCTCAGATTCGTCATATCGCCGTACGCCGAGACGATGATCGCCTGCACCTCCAGTTGCCGCTCACGAAGTTCGCTGAGCAGCGTCAACCCATCCATCACCGGCATGTTGATGTCGAGCAACATGAGGTCGATGTCAGGTTCAGCTGATAGCGTCGCAAGCGCCTCCTCGCCATGGTGAGCGAAACGGAATTCGAACTCTTGGTCGCGAATTTGGCGGCGGAATCGCTGTGTGATCAAGACCTCAAAATCAGGCTCGTCATCCACAGCAAGTATCTTGGCTGAAGCAACCAACGGGCTCACCTTAACTCAACGGTCCGTGCAACTCGCGCAGACGACCCTTCAAGAAATCAAAGTCGACCGGCTTGGTCACAAAATCAGCCGCGCCGCTCTCCGCGGCTCGCCGCCGCCGTTCGTCGTCGCCGTACGCGGTCAACATCATCACCGGGAGCTCAGGTCGTCTCTTCTTGATTTCACGCAGGAGCGCCAGACCATCCATTCCGGGCATATTAATGTCTGACAAGATCACGATCGGCTGCGGTTCGAGTTCGAGGGCAAGACGTTCAAGCGCTTCTGAGGCAGAAAGCGCAAAATGCAGGACATAGACGCCCCCTCGCGTCTCGTGCCGAAATTGCTGCCGAAACAGAATTGCGACATCGGGTTCGTCATCGACGATCAAGATGCTAACGGCCATGACCTCGTAACTCATGTGGAAGGAGAGAGCGCACCTTTCGCGCCGAGGCCGCGCGGCAGACACACCACGAATTCGGTGAAGTCTCCGACCGTGCTCGAAACCTCGATTGTCCCACCATGCTGTTTGGTGACGATTTCATAGCTGATCGACAGTCCGAGCCCGGTGCCCTCGCCACTCGGCTTTGTGGTGAAAAACGGTTGGAAGAGCTTGTCCCTGATCTCGGCGGGAATGCCGTTTCCGTTGTCGCGCACTCGCACTTCAACGGCTTTCCCAAGATCGCGTGAGGTCACGGTCAACGTCGGTTTGAACTCCCCGTCGTTTGTCTCTCGCCGGCGCTTGTTTGCGGCGTAGAAGGCATTGCCGAAGAGATTGAGGAACACGCGCGTGATATCTTGCGGCACCAGCGCAATCGGCGCGATATCCTTGCTGTAAGCCCGTTCTACCGTCATGTTGAAGTTTTGATCCTGAGCGCGAGCGCCGTGATAGGCGAGATTGAGCGACTCGTCGACCAAAGCGTTGAGATCGACCCTTTCCAGAGTACCGCTGCCGCTGCGGGAATGAGCCAGCATGCTCTTGACGATGTTGTCGGCGCGCCTGCCGTGCTCGACAATCCGTTGGAGGTTGCCGACGAGCATCTCGCTCGCCTCATCGACGTCACGGCGCCGTCGCTCGTCAAGCGACGCAAGCGCCGGCGCGGCGGCCTCGTTCAGCTCGCCCAAGAGCCCGACAGAAAGGCTGGCGAAGTTGTTGACGAAATTGAGAGGGTTTTTGATTTCGTGAGCGATTCCCGCAGTCAATTGACCGAGCGAGGCCATTTTCTCAGCCTGAATCAGATTGGCTTGAGCGGCCTTCAGATCGTGCAAGGCCGCCTCGGCCGTGTCGCGCGCGGCCCGCGTCTCCATCTCCGCTTGGTGTCGTTCGCGTTCGAGGCCGTCTCGCTCGATCAGGCTGTCGCGCAACATGCCGAGCGTTTTCGTCATCGCGGCGACCTCCGGCACTCCTGAAGGCGGCATCTCGACGTTCAGGTCGCCATGCGTGATCGAAGCCATGCTCCGATCGAGCTGTTTCAGGGGAGCGGTAATCGAGTGAACGGTCAATGCGGTGAAGCCCAATGCGAGCGCCAGCGCTCCTATTCCGGCCGCGATCGCCAGCTTGGCCGCAAATTCGGCATGGTGCATGGATGCATCGCGCCGCGCCAGGGCCTGTTGCTCAACTCTCCCCACGATTTTGTCGAGGTGATCATCAATAGCCATGACCCGACTCTTGGCCTGCGACAGGAGGGCGTTGCCTGCCGCGCTGTCGTCGCTCGAGTACGCGACGCCCGCCTGCCGCGCGAGATCGGTCATGGTGTAAACTTCGCCTTCGATCGCCTCGACGACCGTGGGATCGACTTCGGAGATTGCCTTCAGATCGGAGTTGAGTCCCGACGCGGCGAGGTCCGCCTTTTGCTGAGACGCTGCCAGCTGCGTGACGGCGGAGTCGATCGCCCAATATTTCAAATCGCCAAAATGCTTGCTGGCCGAATTTGCGTTCTTGACGATCGAGACAAGCTTCACTTCCTCGTTGAGGCTTTGCGAGTCGCGAACCAGCTCGCGGATCAGCAGCGCCGAGGAGCCGGCGAGGATCGCCAGTAGCAAGACGGACAGAAAGATCAGCCTCGAACGAATCGAGAAATTCGGCATCAATCGAGTTCACAAAGGCGGCCGGCGACGCGCCGGAAGCGAGGGCCCATTCACGCCAACTGGAGAGCCTGTCAATCCCCACCCAATGGCCGAAGCCGGCTCAAATGTCACGGATCGTCCAAGTTTCGGCGCTCGGGAACGCCATCACACGGTTGGCGAGCCAGCAAAAGAGTGTCACACTGGGGATAGATTATGCGACGGGACGCACAGCTCAATCCCCATCATCTGTCGGGATAGATCTGTTGTGGGCCAAATGGAGGAAAAGATGAAAGCCTTGAAATCGTCGGCACGCTCTCATTCCCTTTGTTGTCCTTCTGGGCTTTGTGAATGCGGGATTAGCCCTCGCCGACGCCATGTCCTTCAAGGTCCCGCTGACTGGCAAAGAGTGTGTGCCCCCTGTGGACACAACAGGCTCGGGAACCGCCAACCTGACGTATGACCCGGCGACACGTGTCGTCACCTGGAACATCTCTTACACCGGGCTGTCGAGCGCATCGACGATGGCTCATTTCCACGGCCCGGCGGCGGCAGGCAAGAATGCACCGCCTGTGATCTGGCTGAGCACCCAGGGCAGCCCGCCCACGAACCCGATGACAGGGACCGCCACGCTCACCCCGGATCAGGCGAAGCAGTTTTCCGCCGGGGAGTGGTATGTCAACGTTCATAGCCAATCTCACCCCGCAGGGGAAATCCGCGGTCAGGTCGTTCCTCCCAAGAGCTAAGGGCTCACAAGAGGTTCACCAACAAGGCTGTAACCGCCGCGCAGCCTAGCAGCAGCAGAGCTGCTAGCGCTGGGCTGCCTGCTCGGGGCTCGACTACGTTCGCGGGCAGGAGCTTTGTTCCCGTGATCATCGGGCGCAACAGGTTGTGCTCCTTGATCGCCGCAAACCCCGCGATCGCCAGAACATGCAGCACGATGGCCGCCAGCAGCACGTCCCAAACGATCGCGTGGGCGAATTCGATTGCATTGGCGAGCCATGCGGGCGCCATCTCGGTCATCGGCCCTTCGTCGGCGATGTCGTTGGCGACGTAAAGTCCGGTCAATGTCTCAATGAGAAGCAGAGCGAGCAGGATGAGCACCATCCAGCCGCCAGCCGGGTTGTGTCCGACTTGGTGGTCGGGCCCTCGCTGAAACGAATGTTTCAGGTGCTGTAGGACAGTTCGCGGAGACGCAAGAAAGCGTGAAAAGCGCGCTGTCTCGCCGCCAAGAACGCCCCACGACAGCCTGAACAACAAAAGGGTGAGCACCGCGTTGCCGACCCATCCGTGCCAGACCATCCAGTTAAGTCGCCAGGTCGCATATGCAGCCGCGACAAGCGCCACGATGAGCCAGTGGAAGACACGGATAAAAATGTCCCACACGAGAACTATGCGCGGCGCAGATCCCATCGCTTGAGACTATCGCAATATCCCCAGGGGCCGTCCATGCCGGCTCCAGGTAGGCTATTCTAGCAAGTAGCGCCTGGTTCGGTTTGTACTCGCTTTGGAAAGCGATCGCTCGAATACGGGGGCTGATGACGGGATGCGATGACAGAGACAGGAGCGCGTCGACAGTCTGCGTTTGAGAACGCTTTGGCGGAGCTGCGCGCCGGCAGGATCGAAAGCGCGGCAACTGCGTGCGATCGGATCTTGGACGCGAGTCCACAAGACGCAGCGGCGCATCAACTGGCGGCGACAATCGCGCTCCGACGCGGGCGCCTCGACGAGGCGGCGCGCTGGGCCAACTCCAGCCTGAGTTTGCGCCCCGATCACTCACCGACGTTGATCGTCGCTGCGCGCGTGGCGCGCGCCTCGGGAGATCTTGCGCAGGCGCGAATAGGGTTGGAGCGCGCCGCCCGCTTGGCCCCCGATCGGCCGGAGGCTGCTTTCCTGGCGTGTGTCATGCTCATCGAGGCGGGCGATGGGGAAGCGTGGTCTGTTTTTGAAGACCTGCTGCTGCGTTTTCCGAACTTTGTCGATGGCTGGCGCGAGCTCGGCGAGGCGCTCCGCAAAGCAGGCCAACCGAAGGCGGCGGTGCTCGCCTTTGCGCGCGCCGCGGAAGCTTCGGCCGATCCGACGGACAGTACGCGATTGGGTGCGGCTCTGCAGGCGTTCAACCGACCGCAGGAGGCCATCGTCGCTTTCCGGCGAGCGCTTGAGGCGGCGCCCGATCTCGTCGAAGCGAGAGCGGCGCTTGGAGCGTGCTTGAGACAGACGGGCGAACCGCAACGGGCCCGCGCTGAGCTTGAACAAGCCGTAAAGCTTCGCCCGAGCGATGGCCGTGCTTGGTTCGCGCTCGGATTGGTCTGCGAAGACCTGCGCGATACGCCAGGCGCGATTGAGGCCTATCGCCGCAGCATCGAGGCGCAGCCAGATGTTCCTGAAGCCCACGTCAATTTGGGACTCAATTTGCAAAACGCTGGCGATCTCGACGCCGCGATCGATTCCTATCGACAGGCGATGCGTCTCCGGCCTGATACGTTTGGTCGCATCGCCCAAGCGTTGACGTCAGCCAAGAAAGGCACCCTCTGGCTCAACTCAGCGCGATTGCGCCGAATGCTTGAGGCTTGAGCGCTCGCGCCTCACACGAAATCGCCGCCGATACGCCCCGGGGTGTGAGAGCAGGATGTTCGCAGTGGACTGATAGCGGTCCGCTTCCTCCTCGGAGAACGGCTGGAATTGAAGGTCGAGCGCGTCGCGCAAGGTCGGAAAGCACTGTGCGACCGGAGTTCCACGCGGGAGGACGCCTTCGAAATTCGCATCCGTCCAAACGGCGGGAAACAATATGCCGACATCAGTGAAGCGGTCGCAATCCACGACGCCGGTCAACAAGCGGAACGGGAGATCGGCGCGGTTCACGGGATGCGTGGCGAAGAGCGAATAGCCCGGTTCGAGCTCGATCGTCCAGAAGCTGTTGAATTTCACGATCGCAACTTCGGGATCGTAAAACGGTGTTCCCGCGACTTGAGCGGGAACATGAAAGCTGACCGGAGAGCGCGGATGGGCTTCGACAGTCAGCGCAGGATGGTCCCAATCCCAGGACAGAACGCCGTCGCGAACGGTGACGTCGCAGGGCAGGGGAATGACGAAGCCATGCGACATCGCGTCGACGAAGGGCGGGCATTGCTTGACCGTTCGCACCTCCTGCCCATGCAGCTCGGAAAAGGCGGTACGCGGCATCGCGCGCAGCCACTCCGGCAACGCCGCGCGCGCGGCGACAGGGCGCATCAACTCGTTCTCAATCGCAGGATCGCAGCGAAAGACGATCCGCATGATTCTAGATCTCCGGTCGCAGAACCGTGCGGGCGACAGCGTCGCGCCAGCCGCGATAACGGGATTCGCGTTCGCTTTCTTCCATTGACGGCATGAAGCTCGCCTGCCGCCGCCAAGTCTTCGCGAACTCATCAGGCTCGGGGTAGAGGCCAGCCTGCCAGCCCGCCAGGTAGCCAGTGCCCAAAGCCGTCGTCTCCAAAATTTCGGGGCGGTCGACCTGCGCACCCAACATGTCAGCGAGAAATTGCATCGTCCAGTCGCTCGCGCTCATTCCGCCGTCGATGCGGATGACCGAAGCAAATTCGCTGCCCCATAGCCCTTGGGAATCGGCGCGCATCGCGTTGATGAGATCGCGGGTCTGATAGCCGACGCTTTCGAGCGCCGCGCGCACGATTTCCTTGCGCCTAGCGCCGCGCGTCAAGCCAAAGATCGCTGCGCGTGCCTCGCTATCCCAATGGGGTGCGCCAAGGCCGGTGAAGGCCGGCACCAGATAGACCTGCTGGCGAGGGTCGGCGCTTGCCGCCAATTCGCCTGCTTCCGGGGCAGTCGCCAGAATGCCGAGGCCGTCGCGCAGCCATTGCACTGTCGCGCCCGCCGAGAAGATTGAGCCCTCGAGCGCAAACGTGCGCTTGCCCTTGAACTGGTAGGCGATGGTCGTTAGCAATTTGTGCGTCGACTCCACCGCCTTGTCGCCCGTGTTGACGAGAGCGAAACATCCCGTCCCATAAGTCGACTTCACCATGCCAGGACGAAAACACGCTTGGCCAATCAGCGCCGCCTGCTGATCTCCGGCAATTCCACGGATGGGGATCGCGACGCCGAGATGTTCGGCGTCCGCCTCGCCGAATTCGGCGGCGCAGTCCTTCACCTCGGGCAGCATCGACCGCGGGATACGGAAGAGCGCGAGCAGATCGTCGTCCCACGCGCCGGAATGAATATTGAACAGCAATGTCCTCGAGGCGTTGGTGGCGTCAGTGACGTGCACCTTGCCGTTGGTCAGGCGCCAAACGAGAAAGCTGTCGACGGTGCCGAAGGCCAAGTCTCCGCGTTCCGCTTCAGTGCGCGCGCCGGGAACATTGTCGAGAATCCAGGCGATTTTCGTCGCGGAGAAATAGGGGTCCAGCAGCAAGCCGGCGCGTTTGGACACGAGCGTCTCGCATCCGCGCTCCTTGAGTTCGGCGCAAAGCGGCGCCGTTCGGCGGTCCTGCCAGACGATTGCATTGTGAATCGGCCGGCCAGTTGTCCGGCTCCAGACAAGTGTCGTTTCGCGCTGGTTGGTTATCCCGAGTCCGGCGAGCGTGCTTGGCTCGACGCCAGCCCTGGACAAAGCCTGCCGCGCTGTCGAGAGCGTGGTTCGCCATAGCGCCTCCGGGTCGTGCTCGACCCAGCCCGGCTGAGGAAAGATCTGCGGGAACTCCTCCTGCGCCATCGCGACGAGCGCGGCGCCCGGACCAAAGATGATCGAGCGCGTCGAGGTCGTGCCCTGATCGACGACGAGAACATGCCCGGTCATGGGGGCGATCCCTGCCCAAATATAAAGGGGTCGGGCTGCTCAGCCCGACCCGGTTGGCGAAACGAAGTCCTGGAAACGCTACTTCTTAGTCGGGTCGGTCCAGGTCTTCACGAGCACGTCGTAGTCGATGGTTTCTCCTGGCGGCTTTTCATTCGCAAGCTTGCGCTGGGGCGCGAGCGTGCCGTCCTTCTCGGCCTTGGCGTACCAATATTCGGGGTCCCGCTCCTCGTTCATCTTCGGGCCGAGCTTGCCCTGGGCGCCGGACTTCTCAAGCCGCGTCATGATCGCATCCTGATCGCGCGCCAAGCCGTCCATCGCCTGCTGATACGTTGCTTCGCCCGAGATGCCCTTCGAGACGTTCTGCCACCAGACCTGAGCCAGCTTTCCATATTCGGGAACGTTGGTGCCGGTCGGTGTCCAGAGCTTGCGCGCCGGGCTGCGATAGAACTCAACCCAGCCGCCCACTTTGGGCGCAAGATCGGTCATCGCCTGGCTCTGGATATCGCTTTCGCGAATCACATGCAGGAAGGTGACCGACTTCTTCAAGCTGACAGTCTTCGACACGCAGAACTGCGAATAGAGCCACCCCGCTTTCACGCGCTCCAACGGAGCGTATTTGAGCAGGGTCCAGCAGCCGACGTCCTGGTAGCCGAGCTTCATGCCCTCTTTCCAGTAAGCGCCGTGCGGGCTCGGCGCCATGCGCCATTTCGGCGTGCCGTCCTTGTTCATCACGGGCAGATCAGGCTTGGAGAGCGCGGCGGTGAAGGCGCTGTACCAGAAGATCTGCTGGGCGATGTGTCCCTGACCCGGGACCGCGCCCGCCTCGAGGAAATCCATACCGGCCGCTTCCGGCGGCGCGTATTTCTTCAGCCACTCGACGAACTTGGCGAGCGCATAAACGGCCGCAGGACCATTGGCGTCGCCGCCACGGCTGATCGAGGAGCCGACCGGTATGCCATTCTCCGCGCGAATGCCCCATTCGTCGACCGGCCGACCATTCGGCAAACCTCTATCGCCGTTGCCGGCCATCGAGAGCCAAGCGTCGGTAAAGCGCCAGCCGAGCGACGGGTCTTTCTTGCCGTAGTCCATGTGGCCATAGACTTTCTGGCCGTCGATTTCTTTCACGGTGTTGGTGAAGAAGTCCGCGATGTCTTCATACGCCGACCAATTGACGGGCACGCCGAGCTCATAGCCGAACTTGGCCTTGAACGCCGCCTTGAGCTCGGGCTTCTGGAACCAGTCGTACCGGAACCAGTAGAGGTTCGCGAACTGCTGATCAGGCAACTGGTAGAGCTTGCCGTCGGTGAACGTGCCGAAGGAAAGGCCGATGAAGTCGTTGAGGTCGAGGTTCGGATTGGTGATCTCTTTGCCATCCCCCGCCATGAAGTCGGTGAGCGAGCCACCGACGATATCGTTGTAGCGCGGGTGCGTGCCGATGAAGTCGGAATCGTTCATCCAGAAATCGTAGATCGGCTTGCCGGACTGAATCTCGACCGAGATCTTATCGACGATCAGGCCCTCGTCCATCATCTCGTGGTTGACCTGAATACCGGTAATCTCCGCGAAGGCCTTGGTCAGGGTCTTCGATTCATATTCATGAATGCCGAGGATTTCCGAGGCCGTGCTGACCTTCATGCCCTTGAACGGGGTGGCCGCCTTGATGAACCATTCCATCTCGGCCATCTGCTGATCTTTGCTTAGAGTCGACGGCTGAAATTCGCTGTCGATCCATTTCTTTGCGGCATCGACCTGCTGGGCGTAGGTGGGGGTGGCCGAGATGATCGCCGCCCCGCCTACTGTCGCTGCAGAGGCGGCCACCGCCGCTGCTCCCTTCAATACATCACGACGTTTTACGTCCATTGCTTCCTCCCTTAAATCCCGCAGCGCACCACGCGCGACGGGCGCAATACGGTTTACGCGAAACGAAACATCGCGATGCCGTAAACCACCGACGCTGCGAGCGGGTACCCCAAGGCGCCCCCGCCGAGCCGCAGCCAGAAAACGAAAATAAAAGCCGACCCGATTAGGCTGACGAAGAACCGGTCGCCTCGCGTGGTCGGAAAGCGCAGGATGCCGACCCGCGGCGTTTCCGGCCGATAGATCGCGAGCAGCGTGAGAATGATGAGCGCCAGCGCCACAAGGCTGAAGAACAACGCCGTTTGCCAAGTCCACGCCATCCACGCGAGCATTGCGGCGCTCCCTTAAACGCGGCCAAGGGCGAAGCCCTTGGCGATGTGATTGCGCACGAACCAGATCACGATGGCGCCGGGAATCATCGTCAACACGCCGGCGGCGGCGAGCATCGACCAGTCCATGCCCGCGACTGAATAGCTGCGCGACATGACCGCCGCGAAGGGGAGAGCGTTCGTGGCCGTGAGCGTCGTCGCCAGCAATTGCTCCACCCAGGAGAACATGAAGCAGAAGAACGCCGTCACGCCGATGCCATTGGCGATCAGGGGCAGAAAGATCCGAATGAAGAAGCGCGGAAACGAGTAGCCGTCGATCGCCGCCGTCTCGTCGATCTCGCGTGGCACGCCGCCGACGAAACCCTCCAGAATCCAGACTGCGAGCGGGATGTTGAACAGGCAATGCGCGAGCGCGACCGCCCATACCGTATCGAACAGGCCGACCGCATAATAAAGATTGAAGAACGGCATGGCGAAGACCGCCGTCGGGGCCATCAGATTGGTCAGGAGCCAGAAGAACAGGTGCTTGTCGCCGATGAAGGCGTAGCGGTTAAAGGCATAGGCGGCCGGCAGCGCCACCAAGACCGAAATGACGGTGTTGATGGCGACATAGGTCAGTGAGACGCCGAAGCCGTGCACCCAGGTCGGGTCGTTGAAAATCTGAAAATATTTCTCGAGAGTCGGATGGCGCGGCCAGAGCGCCAGTCCTGACACGATGTCGGAATTGGTTCGCAAGCTCATGTTGATGAGCCAATAGATCGGCAGCATCAGCACCACGAGATAGACGGCGAGGATGACCTTCGGCAGGGCGCCCTGGCGCATCAGGCGTCCCTCCTTCGCTCGAGCTGGGTCATGATGGTGAAGAAGACCCAGCAGACCGTGAGCGTGATCAGGTAATAGACGAGGGACATCGCGGCGGCGTTGCCGAGGTCAACCTGGCCCAAGGCGATCTTGACGAGATCGATCGACAGGAAGGTCGTTGCGCTGCCCGGGCCTCCGCCGGTTACGACGAAGGGCTCGGTGTAGATCATGAACGTCTGCATGAAGCGCAGCAGCACCGCGATGACGAGCACCTTTTGCAGCTTCGGCAATTCGATGTTGAAGAAAATCGCCCAGCGACTTGCCCCATCGATCTGGGCAGCCTGGTAAAAGGCGTCGGGAATTGCCCTTAGGCCCGCATAGCTCAACAGAATGACGAGCGGCGTCCAGTGCCATATGTCAATGACGACGATTGTGATCCAGGCGGAAATCGAGTCCTGGGTCACATTGTAGTGCAGGCCGAGTCCCGTGAGCGCAGCGCCGAAGAGCCCAATATCCGCGCGTGTGAAGATCTGCCACATCGTGCCCACCACGTTCCAGGGGATGAGCATCGGCAGCGCCACTACGACCAGTGTCACTCCGACCAGCCAGCCGGTTCGAGGTATGCACAGAGCGATCGCTATGCCGAGCGGCACCTCGATCATGAGGCAAACAATTGAGAACGCGAGGGTGCGAAACAGCGCGTCGTTAAACCGCTCCCCGATTGCGGTGGTCGGGTTCAGGAGGTCACGAAACCAGGCGTCGCCGTTCCAGAAGAAATTGTTCGCCCCCATCGTGTCCTGGATCGAATAGTTCACGACGGTCATGACCGGAATGATCGACGAGAACAGCACAAACGCCAGGACGGGCAGGACGAACAGCCAGGCGCGATTGTTGATCGGCTTGCCGTTCATGCCGCCGCTCCCGTGACGCGCACGTCATCGACGTAAACGTGCGTGTGCGCCGGATCGAACACAACTTTCGCCCGATCGCCGATCGAAGACATCTCAGGCGGTATCGTGGCGACGATCTGTTGGCCGCCCAGAGTGACATAGGCGAGCCGCTTGCGGCCGAGATCGGCGACGCGGCGCACCTGGACGGGTGCGCCGGTCGTGCTCGACAATTCGGTATAGTCTGGCCGGACGCCGATCTGCACACGCTGGCCCTTCGGTGGGTCCGGGTAGACTGCGCTCAGTTGAAGCTCCACGCCATCGACAAGCGCGCGCGAGCCTGAGACCTTCGCCGGCATGAGATTCATGCCCGGAGAGCCGATGAAATAGCCGACGAACGTATGCTCGGGCCGCTCGAACAGGTCGTCGGGCGTGCCGATCTGCACCGCCTTGCCGTCGTTCATCACGACGACTTTATCGGCAAAGGTCAGCGCCTCGATCTGATCGTGCGTTACATAGATCATCAAGAGATCGAGCGCGCGATGAACAGCCTTCAGCTTGGACCTCAGCTCCCACTTGAGCGCGGGGTCGATCACCGTCAGCGGTTCGTCGAAGAGGACGGCCGACACATCCGAGCGAACCAGGCCGCGACCCAAGGAGATCTTCTGCTTGGCGTCTGCGGTGAGCCCACGAGCACGCCTGTTCAGGACGGCGGTCAGATCGAGCATCGCCGCGATCTCGGTGACCCGCCTCTCGATCGCAGCTCTCGGAAGCCTTCTGTTCTTGAGCGGGAAGGCTAGATTTTCGGCCACCGTCATTGTGTCGTAGATAACGGGAAACTGGAACACCTGGGCGATGTTCCTTTCCTTGGTCGGCAGACGCGTCACGTCGATGTCGTCAAACAGCAGACGCCCTTCCGATGGAATGACGAGCCCGGAGATGATGTTGAGCAGCGTCGTCTTGCCGCAGCCCGACGGCCCCAGCAGCGCGTAGGCCATGCCCTGCTCCCAGACATGGTGGAGAGGCTTGAGGGCGTAATCCTGCTCGCTCCGGGGTTTGCCGCCGTAGGCGTGGGCAATTCCATCAAGTGTAATCCGCGCCATCGCTCCGCCTCTCAAGCCGTTTGTGCGATGAACGGCGCCGTCGCGAGACCGCCGGAGCTGTCGAATACAAAGAGGCGGTTCGCGTCGACCCGGGCTTCGACCTGCGCACCCGGCTGCCACTCATGCACTCCAGGCGCGAGGCACACCCAAACGCCGACGCCGACGTCAACGTGAACGAAACTTTCCGACCCGCTGAGCTCGGTCACTTTCACTTCGCCGGGAAAGTTGAAGCCTTGGGACTTTCCGTCGCCGATGGCCACCGCGTCGGCGCGAAAGCCAAGCCGGTAAACGCCATCCGGCAATCTCGTCAGAGCTCCGACGAGGGGGAGATTGCGACCACCTTCCAACGTGACGAGAGGGCCGCGCTTCTCGATCACGAGTTCATTCAGCGGAGGATCGGAAAAGACTCGTGCGGCCTCGATGTTTTCGGGTCTTCGATAGACACGGGCGGTCGGTCCGACTTGGGAGACTTTGCCCTCATGCAGAGTAATGGTCGTGCCGCCGAGCAAGAGGGCTTCCGTTGGCTCCGTCGTCGCGTAGACCAGGACAGCGCCGGTCTCAGCGAATATGCGGGGCAATTCCTCACGCAATTCCTCGCGCAGCTTATAGTCGAGATTGGCTAAGGGCTCGTCGAGCAAAACCAGTTTGGCGCGCTTGACGAGGGCGCGAGCAATGGCCGTGCGTTGCTGCTGACCGCCCGACAGTTGCGTCGGCAAGCGCTGCAGAAGATTGTCGAGTCGCAACAAATGCGCCGCTTCCTTCACGCGCGTGTCGATCTCGGCGCGGCCAACGCCAGCGACGCGAAGCGGAGATGCGATGTTCTCGTAGACCGTGAGCGAGGGATAATTGACGAATTGCTGGTAGACCATCGCGACGGAGCGGCGACGAACCGCAACATTCGTGACGTCCACGCCGCCTTCGATCAGCCGGCCCGTCGTGGGCCGGTCCAGTCCGGCCATGAGACGCATGAGCGTGGTTTTCCCAGATAACGTCGGGCCCAGCAAAACGCTCATCGAGCCCTGATCGAGCGTCAGCGAAACGTCATCGATGACGGTTTCCTGCCCGACCGAGAGCGAAATATTTTCCAGAACGAACGTCACCCGACGCTTGCCCCCCTTCGATCACCTGTCTGCGGCTGAGCCTGGAACGCTCCGAGATAGGCGTCGAGATCCTGGATCTCCGCCTCCGACATTCGCAATCCCAGCTTGGAGCGCCGCCAAACGACGTCGGCAGCGCTCATCGCCCATTCGTTGTTAGCCAGATAGAGGACCTCAGCTTCGGTCAGGTCGGCCCCGAAAGTCCGACCGAGATCCGATTGCGTCCTCGCCCCACCTAATAGCCTTTCCGCCCGAGTGCCATATGCGCGGACGAGACGGCGCACCGTATCCCGCGCGAGAAAAGGATAACGCGCCGCCGTTTGACTCGCCAGCGTTTCGAACCCGTTGGTTGGAAAATCGCCGCCGGGCAGCGCCGCTTGACCGGTCCATCCGGCGGCCTTGCGCGCGGGGGGCAGGCGACGCGATAAGATCGCCAGCGCCGCCTCCGCCAGTCGGCGATAGGTGGTGATCTTGCCGCCGAAAATGCTGAGAAGCGGAGGCGAGTCTTCGGATGGGTCGAGTTTGAGAACGTAGTCGCGCGTTGCTTCCTGAGCTTCGGAGGCGCCATCGTCATAGAGGGGACGAACGCCGGAATAGGACCACACCACCTGGTCGGCGGTGACAGGCGCCCGGAAGTAACTGCTCGCAGCGTCGCAAAGATACTCGATTTCCTTTGGAGACACGTGCACCGCGTCGAGGTCGCCGCTGTAATCGAGGTCGGTCGTGCCGATCAGGGTGTAGTCCCGTTCGAATGGGATGACGAAGAACACCCGCCGGTCCTTGTTTTGGAGAATGTAGCAGCGGTCGTGTTGAAACAAACGCCTGACGACGATGTGACTCCCTTTGACGAGCCTGACGGCGGCAGGGGTGGGAATCTGGAGCGTCGACTCTAGAACTTCGTTGACCCAGGGGCCGCCCGCGTTGACCAACGCGCGCGCTCGAATCTTGCTAACTCGTCCGCTCCGTTCGTCCCGCACGATCAGCGTCCACAGACCGCCCTCTCGGGTTCCGCTTAGGCAAAGCGTGCGGGGCGCGATGACAGCGCCCATGTCGGCTGCGTCGCGCGCGTTCAGGACCACAAGCCGGGCGTCCTCGGCCCAGCAGTCCGAATATTCGAACCCGAGTTTGAACTCCGGTTTGAGCGGTTCGCCCGCGGGGTCATCGGCCAAACGCAGGGTTCGAGTTGGCGGCAATAAATGGCGCCCGCCAAGATGGTCGTAAAGAAACAGGCCTATGCGAAGCAGCCACGCGGGCCTGAGATCCGCGTGGTGAGGCAAAACGAAGCGAAGCGGCCACACGATATGGGGTGCGATTCTCCACAGAACTTCGCGCTCGATGAGCGCCTCGCGAACCAAACGAAACTCGAAATGTTCTAAATAGCGCAGCCCGCCGTGGATCAGCTTGCTCGAAGCGCTGGATGTCGAAGAGGCAAGATCGCCTTTCTCGCAAAGATAGACAGACCAGCCGCGTCCGACGGCGTCTCTGGCGATTCCGCAGCCGTTAACGCCGCCTCCGATGACGGCAATGTCGAAAGTCGCCCCAGGCGGCGCCGAGGACTCCACAATCCCTCCCCCAAGCCGAAGCGCGCAGAGCCATCGCCCTTTCGAAAAGTGCGTTTTTCGGTCGTTGAGAGGCTATAACGAGCGTGTCGGGCAGGGCAAGCGAAAAAACGAACTATCAAACGAATATATCGAAGGGCCCGCTTAGCTATCTTCGCCGTCTGATTCAACTGGGCCGCCGACCTCTATGACCTTCACGTCGCATCGCTGACAAAGCTCGATGATCGCCGGCGACGGGAGGCGATCGGTGACGAAGACGTCGATCTCCGAAAGATGCGCGATTCGCACCGGCGCGGACCGCGAGAACTTGCTGCTGTCGGAGACCAGGACGATTTTGCGCGCATGCTCGACGATGGCGCGCGATATCTCAACCTCGCGAATGTCGAAGTCCAGCAACGTGCCGGTCTGGTCGATCGCCGACGTCCCGATCACCGCGAAATCAACGCGAAACTGTTCGATCTGCTCAACCGTGACCGCCCCGACAATGCCGCCGTCGCTCTGCCGCACCGTTCCGCCGGTGAGGAAGATTTCGACGGCGCTGCTCCGGTGCAACTCGCTTGCGACATGGAGGTTGTTGGTGATGACCAGGAGGCCGCTATGTCTCGAAAGCGCTTTCGCGACCTCTTCCGTCGTTGTGCCGATGTTGATGAACAGCGATGAATTGTCAGGGATCAGCCGCGCCGCCGCTTCTCCAATCAATCGCTTTTGGTCGTGGGCGACGAGTTGCCGGGCGTCGTAGGCGAGATTTTCAACTCCCGAAGCAACAATCGCGCCTCCATGAACGCGCACCACACGGCCCTCTTCGCTGAGTTCGTTGAGGTCGCGTCTTATGGTTTGCAAGGCGACGCTGAACTGGGCGGCAAGATCCTCGACTGCCACCCGTCCTGATTGGCGAAGCAGAGTGATAATCTGCGATTGCCTCTTGGTTGCTCGCGAAGCCGGCGCGGACATGCGGTTCAAACGCTGAGATTGAATGCGATGGAGATGCGCAGAGCGTCGCCCCGGTACGGTCGGACTTGATGAAAGAGCCACGAGGGAAACAGGAACAGGAGGCCTGGACGCGGCCTGATGGTTTCCGCGGCGCCGACCGACTGGCCGTCTTCTCCCATGAACTTTAAACTCGGGGCGTACATTCCGGGACCAGCCCCACGGGGATCGAGCATCTCGAACTCGCCCCCCAGACTATGATCCGTAGCGCAGCCGCCGTCGGCGACATAATAGGTCCCGGACCAGAATGCGCCGGGATGATAGTGACATATGTTCCCATCGCCCGGCCCGTTGACGTTCGCCCAGGCCATGACGCTCCATTTCGGTTGGACCGATTTGCCGTTTCGATCGGCGGTCAAGCGATTGGCCATCTCTTTGGCCAGGTCGAGAATGAATGCGATCTGCGGGCCGCCCCAGACGGCGATCTCGCGATCCGAGTGCCAGCCCCCTGCATTGGAAGCCTGAACCGATGGACTCGTCTCGCGCTTCTTGAGGATGATCGCGCTCAGTTCCGCATTGCGCGCCTCGGCGTCTGGAACTTCAAGCGCCGCCACCGGCGTCGCGAACAATCCTCGGACGGCGATATTCATCCGGGTGGTCATTGCATGTCCCCAACGGCGTCGGTCGTTCGCGCCGACGTTAATCGGAGCGAGCCATAAACAACAGCATACCCTCGGACGCATGCGTGCACATGCACATGAGAGCCGTGGAAGCGGCCAGTAAGCCAGTGGAGGCCCTGACGCATCGGGAGGCGCTGGCCGTTGGGCTACGTCGCGACCGACCTAGGTTGCCTTTCGAGGAGATGCGATAAGAACGCGAGACCGCGCTCGACCTGAGTCCGCGTAATTGGGCCGCCCAGTCCGACGCGTACGGCTTCGGGCGCGCGCGCCACTCGCTGCGAAGGCGTCGCTTGGAACGACGCCAAGACCACTCGTTCGCGCTTGACTCACGAAAACCGATCGGGTCCAGCCGTTGCGCATCGGCAGCCCGATGTTGAAGCTCAGCGGAGCGGAGAGGTACGAGCCACGGCTCCAACGCCTTCGCGGCAATGCGCTCTCCGGCGATGCTTTCCGATCGGATGAATTGCAGGATGGTGTCGGCGGCGCCGTCGTTGATCCATCGCGTCGCGACCGCCGCCGAGATCAGCGACGCCATCACACAGAGCGCGCGCATCGCGCTGTTGAACGACCACGCGGCTGGGGTGTCCGGCGCGACGACATAGGCCCCAGACGGAGGCCAGCGCCGATGCATTTGGCGAGGCCCGCAACAGATGTCAGGCGTGATGGCTGCGAGGGGCGGGGGGCCGTGCGTCATCGGCATCCGGTGTCGGCTAGCCCTTGGAGAGCCATCTTGAAGGGACCACCAGCGGCCTTTCAGAGGTAAGAGTTGTTCCAACGGTCAGGTCGACAGCGAACAATTCGGACAAAAGATCGCTCCCCCTGAACGCTGACCGGGTCGCCAATCGCGACGATGGCGCCCTTGTTCATGAGCGCGAGCACGTCTGCATAGCGCGACGCGAGGTTGAAGTCGTGCAGGACCGCAAGCACAGCGACGCCCCGGTGGGCGACCGCCCGTGTTGCGTCGAGCAGAGCGAGCTGGTGGGGCAAATCAAGATTGGCGACCGGTTCGTCAAGCAAAAGGGTCCGGCGGTCATGGACAGTGCGGGCGGCCCCGATCAGCGCCAGGGCTCGAGCGAATTGGACGCGCCTCTGCTCCCCGCCGGGCAGGGTAGCATAGGGCTGCGCTGCGAGGGGAAGCGCATCGGCCGCCGCGAGACATTGCTCGACGATCCGGGCGCGCTCTCGCGTGGAGACGCGTCCAACACCATCGACCCCGAGGCGCACGATTTCGTGGGTAAGGAAGGGTGAGGGGACCTGGATCGCTTGCGTCATCACTGCGCGCCTCAGCGCGAGACGCGCCAGCGAGAAGCGCGCCAAATCTTCGTATTCGCAAAGGCTCAGGTCCGAGATCGGACGCAGTTCGCCGCTCATGAGGCGCAGGAGCGTCGATTTGCCCGCCCCGTTTGGACCGATGAGGATGGCGATGCGCCCGGGCTCGACATTGAGCGAGCGGCATCAACCAACGGACGTCGGCGCAAGCTGTAAGTCGCCGCCTGCGCCGACAGAATGGCGGTCAAACTACGAAGCCTCCGCCGCGGCGCATCAGCAGCCAAAGAAAGAACGGCGTGCCGATCGCCGCGGTGAGAACGCCGATCGGCATTTCCGCAGGACTGACCAATGTGCGGGCGAGAACGTCGGCGCCCACCAGGAGGATCGCGCCCACTGCAATGCTGAGCAGTAGGAGCGCGCGATGATCGGGGCCGGCCACCAGCCGCACCGCGTGGGGGGCGACAATGCCGACGAAGCTGATCACGCCTGCGGCGGCGGCGTTTGCGCCGACAGCCGTCGCGACCAGAAACACGATCGCGGCCTTCAGTCGCTGCAGGCGCACGCCGAGGTGGAACGCCTCCGCCTCGCCAAGCGCGAGCGCATTCAGCCCGCGCGACAGGAACGGCGCCGCCGCGATCATAACGGCCGTCACCGGCGCGAGCGCGGCGACCTTGACCCAGTTCGCGCCGCCGAGCGAGCCCATCGACCAGAAGGTGAGATCGCGCAATTGCCGGTCGTCGCTCGCATAAGCGAGGATGCCAATGAACGAACTCGCCAGCGCAGCAAGAGCGACGCCAGCCAGCAGCATGGTTGCGACCGACGTGCGACCGCCGCGTGTTGCGACGGCATAGAGCGTCGACGTCGCGGCCAGGGCGCCGATGAAGTCCGCAACCGGCAGAGCCGAAGAGCCAAGGCCAGCGAGCCCTTGTGGCAGGCGGTCGCGGAGCACGATCGCGAGCGCCGCACCGAGGCCCGCGCCTGCGGACACCCCGGCAAGTCCAGGATCGGCGAGGGGGTTGCGGAAGAGGCCCTGCATGAGTGCGCCGGAAATCGCAAGCGCCGCGCCAATCATTATGCCGAGAACAAGCCGCGGCAGCCGGATATGGATGACGACGAGGGAATCCTGTGTTGGATCGACACCGCGCCCTCGATCGCGCGGACGAGCATCTCCGCAGCGCGTCCGCTCGGAACCGGGATTAACGCCATGCGTGAACGACAGCAGTGCGACGAGGGCCAGAAGCGCGACGAGCGCAGTGGCAGTCAAAAAGACCCGGCGGCAGCTATCGGCCTGGAGGCTGATCTCGTCGATCGAGACGCTCACTGCCGGTCGGCGAGGGTCGGCAGCGGCGGCAGCGTCAAGCCTGGATAGAGGGCCGCCATCAGTTCGCGCACGGCGTCGGGCGAGCGCAGGCCGAAGCCGAGAAGATAAAGTCCATCCATGGCGACGATCGCGCGCTTGGCCGCGGCATGGGTCGCAGCGAAGTTCGTTCCCGGAATTCCAAACTCAGCATGCCCGAGTTTGCAGCCTGGCCCCTGCATGCCGTTCCAGCCGTTTCAATAAATCAATGTCGCCCAAGCGCGGCTCTCGGGCGCCGAGTTGGAAACCGGATATGATTGGGGCGCAGGTTTCGCGACGTTCGAAGGATCGGCGATCAATGGCAAGAATCTGGACACCGGGATGTCGCTGACGACGGTCCCGCCATATCGGGCGAGCGGCACGCCCGGCTTTCGATTCCTTGACGATCACTCGGTGGTTGTTGGCGCTTGCTTCACCGCGGTCGGGGCAAGCCCGAAGAATGTGCCGATCGCGGCGGACGGCGGCGACCCCCTGCCGACAGCCGGCTACGGACTCGTCGATCTTTTCGCCTCCTACGCCTACAATGACCGGGTGAGCGCAAACTTCAGTGTGAACAACCTGCGCAACAGGGAATACACCCAGTTCCTGAATGTTGAGCCGAGTCCAGGGATTACCGTCAAAGGCGGGATCACGATCAAGTTCGCGGAAAAGTGAGACGATCGCTCACGGGCCGCAAAGGAGCAAACCCATGTATATCGCAATGAATCGCTTCAAGGTCATCAAAGGGAACGAGGCGGAGTTCGAGCGCCGCTGGCTCGGCCGGGACACCTATCTCGATCAGTTGCCGGGCTTCGTCGAGTTTAACCTGTTACGTGGGCCCGATCGCGAGGATTACACGCTCTATTCCTCGCATACGGTGTGGGCGAACAGGGACGCGTTCGAGAACTGGACGCGGTCGGAGCAGTTTCGCGCCGCGCATCGCACGGCCGGTGACAGTAAGCCGCTTCACCTCGGTCATCCGGAATTCGAGGGCTTCGAGACGATCCAGACCCTGAAGAACAAGCACGCACAGGACGCGGCGGCTTGAGCTTGGCGACGGCGTCTCCGACCGACGACCGCGACGCGATCCGGGCGGCACTTAAGGAACAGCCGGACGGCGTGCTCGACGATGTCGCACGCCGTCATAATGTTTCGCTGCGCGTTGTCCTCGATCTTCTGCCAGGGGCCGCGGCGAGGCCGGCGTCCGGCGCGCGATTCGTCGAGATCTGGAACGACCTTGTCGATTGGGGCCGGTGACATTCGTCGTTCACACGGAGGATGGCGTCTTCGAAATGAAGCCGCCGCTGCCGCCGGGCAGCGAGGGGCGCGGCCATTTCAACATTCACGGAGAGAGCCCGCTTGGCGGCCGCCTGCGCATTGCGCGATGCGTCGCGATCTATTTTGTCGACCGCCCGTTCTTCGGATCCGGTCCTGCTCGCTGCAGTTCACCAACATCAACGGCGGCGCCATGTTAAGGTCTTTGACGGGCGCGACGAAAAGCGCGAACTGCTCGCAGACCAGCTTGTTCGCTTCGAGCGGCTGCGGGATGCCGAGACAAATACGACCTGACAACGAGGGTCAATGGCGGCCTTTGGCCCGGACTAATCACGCCGGCCCTAGCCGAAAATCCTTGCCCTCTGGCAGAGTCTGTCCGCCGTCAACGACGATGGTCGTGCCGGTGATATAGGCGGCTTCGTCCGAGGCGAGGAAGAGCGTCGCTTGTGCAACATCGCGCGGCGTGCCGAGGCGACCTAGCGGAATGGACTCAACCATGCCGCGGATGAAGGCTTCGCTGCGTTGCTTCTCAATGCTCTCGGTCAGGATGTTGCCCGGCTCCACGCCGTTCACAGTGATGTTGTAGCCGGAAAATTCCAGCGCGGCCGATTTGATGAAGCCGTTGATGCCGGCCTTGGAGGCGGAATAGTGTCCGTGGCCGGGGCTGGTGACGCGCGGGCCGGTGATCGAGGACGTAAATACGAACCGCCCATAGCGTTTCGCCTTCATATGCGGCAGCGCAGCGCGGGCAATCAGGAACGTGCCTCGGAGGTTGACGCCGAGGACCATGTCCCACTCTTCCGGCGAGATGTTCTCGATCAGGGACCAAGGATAGATGCCGGCGTTCTGGACCACGATGTGAAGATCGCCGTAGGCATCAAGCGCGGCTGCGACGGCGCCCTCGGCGTCCGCGGCTTTGGAAATATCAGTTGCGACGAACTTTCCCTTCAGGCGTTCGGCCGTCGCGGTTCCAGCTTCGACTTCGGTATCGCCGATGACCACCTGGGCGCCCTCTTCATGGAAGCGCTCGGCGATCCCCGCGCCAATGCCGCGCGCGGCGCCAATGATCAGCGCGACCTTGCCGGCGAGACGTCCGCTCATGCCACCCGCCACAACGCTGGTCTCCTTGGAAAGGGCCTGCCGCCTTATAAGGCCGCCGCAGGCAATGGGGGTCTGCCAAGGATCATATCGGAGGCTTTCTCCGCAACCATAATTGTCGGCGCGTTGGTGTTGCTCGATGGAACGAACGGCATGACAGAAGCGTCGACGACCCGGATGCCGAGGAGTCCACGCAGCTTGAGATCTGGCGTCACCACGGCGTTTTCGCCCGATCCCATGGCGCAGGTGCCAGCGGGATGGTGGTCCGTCTTGCACGTGCGATAGGCGTATTCGGCGAGCTGCTCGTCGGTGCGAACATCATCGCCCGGCATCCGTTCGGCCATGATGAAAGGCTTCAACGCGGGCTGACGCAAGATTTCCCGCGCCATCCTCAGGCCCTTGATTGCGCACTCGCGGTCATAAGGATCGGCCCAATAATTCGGATCAATGAGAGGCGCCGCTTTTGGGTCGGCGCTGGCGATCCGCACGGTCCCGCGGGAACGAGGACGCAGAAAGGCGGAATTCAAAGTTACGCCCGGATTTTTCATGGCCGCCACGCCAGCCTCGATGCCCGAACCGAGGCCGAGGTGAAACTGGATATCGGGCGATCGCGCTTGCTTGTCCGCGTACCAGAACCCGCCGGTCTCAAAAAGCGTAGACGTCACGGGGCCGGTTTTAAAGGCGAGATATTGGAGACCCGCCCACGCAGTCCGATGCGGACGCGCGACCCGATCATACGTGTGCTCTCCCGTGCATTCGGAGATTGCGTACAAATCCAGATGATCCTGCATGTTCGAGCCTACGCCCGGCAGGTCGTGCACGACGTTCAATCCGGCCGCCTTCAGGGCGTCCGCGGGCCCGATGCCGGACAGTTGGAGAAGGCGCGGCGAGCCGATCGCGCCGCAGCTGATGATGACCTCCCGGTCCGCGTTCAGGGTTTCACTCCCAGTCCCCGAGACGACCATCACCCCGATCGCTCGGCCATTCTGCACTTCGATCTTCAAGGTCTGGGCGTTGAGGCGCACGGTAAGATTCTTCCGGCCCTCGATCGGCTTCACGAAAGCCGACGACGCTGATGAGCGTTCGGCATTGCGGGTCGAGAGCTGGTAATGGCCGATCCCGTCCTGAATGGCCCCGTTGAAATCATCGTTGAAGGGAATGCCATGTTCCTGCGCGGCGCGCAGGAACGCGTAGCTGATTGGGGGCGGATTGATGGGGTACGACACGCCGAGCGGGCCGCCGTAGCTGTGGTAGGCGTTGTGGAGCTTCTGGTTGTCCTCGCTGCGCTTGAAGTAGGGAAGAACCTCGCGATAGCTCCAGCCCGCGGCGCCGGCCTCGCTCGCCCACGCGTCGTAATCCTTGGCGTTGCCGCGCGTGTAAAGTTGAGCGTTGATCGACGAGCCGCCCCCGATCACCTTGGCCTGGGTGTACCAAATGACACGGCCATTGAGATGCTTCTGCGGAACTGTGCTCCAGCCCCAGCTCGCGACCCCTTTGGTCATTTTGGCGAAGCCCGCCGGCATTTTGAACAGAGGATTCCAGTCGGAGCCGCCCGCCTCGAGGAGAAGAACGTTGATCGACGGATCGGCGCTCAAACGGTTGGCCAGGACGCAACCCGCTGAACCGCCGCCGACAATGATGTAGTCGTAGGCCATCGTCGAATCCTTAAGCCGTTTGCAGGTCTGTCTTGGCGATGTGATCGGCGACGCGGAGCGCCTGAGCCGCGATTGTCAATGAAGGATTGACCGCCGCCGACGTCGGGAGAAACGAGGCGTCGACCACGAAGAGATTTGCGTGGTCCCACGCGCGGCAATAGGGATCGAGCGGCGAGGTCGCGGGATTTGACCCGATGCGCACGGTGCCGCACTGGTGCGACGGCGTGCGCCTGTCGAAAGGCTTCGACAAAACGATGGGATAGCCTGCGGCGCGCAGTCGCTCCTTGAAGGCTTTAACGAGTCCCTCGTGAGCGCTCCAGTTGCTGCGCCGCCAGTCAAGCCGGATCTGCCCGCTCTCCACCGTTACGCGGCTTTCCGGGCTCGGCAGATCCTCACTCATCGCGTACCAGTCGACTGAGCGGCGGCTCATGAGATCGAGAGCCCACTCCGGCGCCTGCGGAATGCCTGCCTTCAGGATTGGCGCGGTTACCCGGCCAAGGAGCTGAATGTTGCCGAGCGGAGGTCCGCCGCGCCCGTCATCCAAATAGAAATCGTTGATGCCGAGCGTCTTCTGGTAGACGGAATTGTTGACCGTACGGGGGTCGATGGCCAGCACCGCCGAGCAGTTATGATTTATGAAATGTCGGCCGACTGCGCCGGAGCGATTAGCGACGCCGCTTTCACCAGACGCGAGAAGCACGGCCGCAGAGTTTACAGCGCCCGCCGCAAGGATGATGATCCCAGCCGATATCGTTTTGCGTTCCCCGCCAATTGAGGTTTCTACGCCGGTGACGCGCTTGCCGTCCGGATCCATAAGCAACCGATCGACAAGAGCATTCTCGCGGAGCTCAACGTTGCGATAAGCGAGAGCCTTGTCGAGACCGCAGGTCTCCGCGTCCATCTTGCCGGTCCCGGTGTCGGGGAAGGCGTCCCAAGGGGTTTTCGCGCGCGCCAGCCACTTGTCGATGTCGATTCCGAGCGGCAGAGGAAAGGGGTGGAGCCCGACGCGTTTCAAGCGCTCCCGGACTTTGCCGATCGCCGGCTCGTCCGGCACGGGGTCGAAAGGGTAGGGGGCCGAATGCGCGGGCTCCGTCGGGTCGAATCCGATGGCGCCGCGGACGTTGTAGAGCGTCTCGGCGAGGCAGTACCAGGGCTCGAGCTCCTCATACGAAAAAGGCCAGCCCGGCGTCGTGCCGTCGCGATAGACAACAGGCTCGAAGTCCCGCGCCCGGTAGCGAAATAGCACGGCGCCATAGAGCTTCGAGTTGCCGCCGACATAGTAATAGTTGCCCGGATTGAAGGGTTGACCCGCTCCGTCGAGCCAGGTCTCATCAGGGCGGAAAACGCCGCGCTGAAAGATGGCGCGGGGGTCGCGCGCATCAGCGCTGTCGCGAAGTCGCGCGCCGCGCTCGAGGATGAGGATCCGTGCGCCGGTCGGCGCAAGACCGGCGGCGGCAGTCGCTCCGCCCATGCCCGATCCGACAATCAGGATGTCGACCGTTTCCTGGTTGGCCATGGCTGAGTTGTTTCAGATCCGGCGCGACGTCTGAGGATCGAACAGCACCGCCTTGTCGAGGTTGAAAGCGAAGGTGTGGTTCTCGCCGATGCGCAGCTCGGTGTCAGCACGCATTCGCGCAGTGAGCTCCTTGCCAGCGGCGCGGGTGACCACAAACGTATCCGCGCCGGCTGGCTCGACGATCTCCACCCGAGCGTCGAAGGTGGCGACCGACTTTGCGCCCCGATCGATGCTTTCCTTATCGTTCACCGCCTCCGGCCGGATGCCAAAAATGACCTTTGCGCCATCAGACAGCTGGCTCTCGTCAGCGGTTGCCGGGATCGGAAGAACAATGGGCGGATGGTCGTGACGTTCGAGAACAATTCGGCGTGCGCCGTTCACGCCCTTGACCGTGCCTTCAAGGAGATTCATGGCCGGCGAACCCATAAAATCGGCGACAAAGAGATTGGATGGCGAGTTGTAAATCTCGGCGGGCGTCCCCACCTGCTGCAACTCACCATCCTTCAAGACTGCAATCTTGGTCGCGAGCGTCATCGCCTCGATCTGGTCGTGAGTGACATACACGATCGTCGTTCCGGTCTGCTGATGAAGCCGCTTGATCTCGACACGCATGTCGACGCGGAGCTTGGCGTCGAGATTCGAGAGCGGCTCGTCGAACAGGAAGACCTGCGGCTGCCGCACCAGCGCCCGGCCCATGGCTACGCGTTGACGCTGACCGCCAGACAGCTGGCTCGGGCGCCGTCCCAGAAGGTGCTCGATCTGCAGCGTCTTGGCGACGGCCGCGACCGCCTTGTCGCGCTCGGGCTTAGGCACGCCGCGCATTTCCATCCCAAAGGCAATATTCTCGCCGACCGACATGTTCGGGTAGAGCGCGTAGGACTGGAACACCATGGCGATGTCGCGCTTCGACGGGTGCAGGTCGTTGACGACCTGGCCGCCGATCAAGATCTCGCCGGAACTGATCGAACTCGAGGCCCGCGATCGTGTTGAGCAGAGTGGACTTGCCGCAGCCGGACGGTCCGACCAGGACGAGAAAGCCGCCCTGCTCGAGCGAGATGTCGATGCCCTTGAGGATTTCCAGGCTGCCGAAGCGCTTGCGGAGCGCACGGATTTCGAGAGTGGCCATGGGGCTTATCCTTTCACCGCGCCGGCCATGAGGCCGCGCACGAAATACCGTCCGGCGAGGATGTAGACGACGAGAGTCGGCGCCGCGGCGATGATCGCAGCCGCCATATTGACGTTGTATTCAATGACGCCGGTCGAGGTGTTCACGATGTTGTAGAGCGCGACCGTCATCGGGCTTGAGTTGCCCGCGGCAAAGGTCGAACCGAACAGAAAGTCATTCCAGATGTTGGTGAACTGATAGATGACGGTCACGATGAAGATGGGCGCCGAGTTCGGCAGCAGGATGCGGCGGAAGATCTGGAAGAAGCTCGCGCCGTCGATCTGCGCCGCCTTGATAAGCTCGGTCGGAAACGTCTCGTAGTAATTGCGGAAAAAGAGCGTCGTGAAGCCGAGGCCGTAGACTACGTGTACCAGCACGAGGTTGACGGTGGGATTGCCAAATCCCCACGAAAAGCCGGTCGTATCGATAAGCGTCTGCCCCAAGCTGCCGAGCTTCCCGAGGATCGTGGCCATCGGAATGAGCACGGACTGAAACGGAATGAAGCAGGCGAACAGCATCATGCCGAATACGAGTTTGTGGCCCGGGAAACGCCACTTCGTCAGGACATAGCCGTTGAGCGCGCCGAGCAGACTCGAAATGAGGACGGCCGGAACGACCATCTTCACCGAATTCCAGACGTAGCCCTTGATGCCTTCGCAGGTCAGGCCGACGCAGGATGTGCCCCAGGCCTTCTTCCACGGCTCGAAGGTCAGGTCATGAGGGAAGTAGAACATGTTCCCGCCCGTGACCTCCTCGAGCGGTTTCAGCGACGTCATCACCATGACGACAAGCGGCATGAGGTAGACGATCGCGAACAGGATGAGCGCGCCATAGATGACGACGCGGGTTGTCATGGAATGGCGCGCCGGTTCGCGCGATGGCGCAGCGGCAAGCGCGTCGGCAGCAGCAGTCATCAGTTCTTCTCCCTTAGCTCGGAATAGAGGTAAGGAACCATGATCGCTGCAATGGTCATCAGCATGATCACCGCGCTCGCCGAACCGACCGCCATCTGATTGCGGGTGAAGGTGTAGGAATACATGAAGGTCGAGGGCAGCTCGGCTGCCCCGCCCGGGTTTTTGCCAGTAACGGAGAGCACCAGATCGTAGGATTTGATCGCCATGTGGGTGAGAATGATCAAAGCCGACATGAAGACCGGCCGCATCATCGGAATGATGATTCGCCGATAGGTCGCGTAGGCGGAAGCGCCGTCGATCTGCGCGGCCTTCAGGATCTCGCCGTCGATCCCGCGCAGCGCCGCGAGAAACATCGCCATGACAAAGCCCGAGGTCTGCCAGATGCCGGCGATCGCGACGCAATAGATCATCATGCGGGGGTTCACGACCCAATCGAAGTGGAAGCTCGTCCAGCCGAGATCATGGACAGCCTTCTCGAGACCGATGCGCGGATCGAGAAAAAGCTTCCAGGCGGTGCCGGTGACGATGAAGGAGAGCGCGAGCGGATAGAGATAGATCGGTCTCAGGATGCCTTCGCCGCGGATCTTCTGATCAAGCAGGATTGCGAGCGTCAATCCGAGCACGAGGCAGAAGATGACATAGAGCCCGCCGAACAGGACCATGTTGACGAGGGCCGTGTACCAGTTCGACGGCGGATCAACCTCGAACGTCCAGTTCCAAAGCTTGATGTAGTTCCCCCAGCCGATGAAATTGAAGTTGGCGAAGGCTTTGGAGTTCGTGAAGGAGATCAGAACTGTCCAGAGGTTGAAGCCGTAAACGAAGATCAGCACCAGGACGAAGGACGGCGCGAGGACTAGCCTCGGGATCCAGTCGCGAAGATAGTCCCTGAGACCGGGCCGTTTCCCCTGGACCGCGTAAGCGACGACGGGGTCGATCGCCGTAGTCATGACCGCCTCCTCCCGAGACCTTTTCCTAGGCTCACAGTGCGAACCTTCTCCCGCGCGGGCGGGAGAAGGTCGCCCGCGATTATTTCGCGCCGTTGATCGCCATGACGAGCTGCTTCACGGCCTCGTCGGAGGTCTTGATCTCGCCGTGTAGGAATTTTGTCACGACGTCGTAATAGGCCGTCGCGATCGCGGGCGGCTGGGCGTAGTTCTGGGCCATGGAGCCCAGGAACGTGCCTTTGGCGTTGGCCGCCTTGATGTCCGCGATGGCTTTCTTGCCGCAGGCGTCGAATTTGGCGTCCGAAACGTCCATGCGCGCCGGGGCAGAGCCCTTGATGACGTTAAAGTCGATCTGCACCTCCGGGCTCATCGTCGCCTCGGCGAGCGCCGTTTGAGCAGCTTGTCGGTCGGCCGAAACCTGGAAGAATGCGAACATGTCAGTGTTGTAGAGCACCGAACCGTCCGTGCCCGGGAAGCGGTAGCAGAGATAGTCCTTGCCGGCTTCCTTGTTGGCGTTCTTGAACTCGCCCTTCGCCCAGTCGCCCATCACCTGGAGGAGCGCGTCACCCTTGATGACCATTGCGGTCGCGAGATTCCAGTCACGTCCGGCATAGTTGGGGTCGAGGTAGTCACGCAGCTTCGCGAGATTGTCGAAGGACTTCTTCATCGTGTCCGACTTGAGCGCGCTCTCGTCGAGATCGATGAAGGCCTTCTTGTAGAAGTCGACGCCGCCGGTCGAGGTCACGACCGAGTTGAACATTGTCGCTTCCTGCCAGGGCTGGCCTCCGAGCGCCATCGGAATGACGCCTGCCTTCTTGGCCTTGTCGAGCAGCGCGATTAGCTCGTCGAAAGTCTTTGGCTCCGTTCCGCCGATCTTCTCCATCAACGCCTTGTTCAGCCAGATCCAGTTGACCGAATGGATGTTCACAGGGACAGCGCCCCACTTGCCGTCAACGGTGGTGAACTTCTGGAGCGCCGTCGGAATGACTTTAGCCCAGTCGCCCTTTGTTGCCAGCGGGGTAATATTGGCGAGCTTCCCGGCTTCCGAGTAGTCCATCGCATAGTAGCCGAGAATCTGGGAGGCCGTGGGGGGATTGCCTGCGGCGACCATGGCCTTCAAAGTGGTCATCGCGGCGCCGCCGCCTCCTCCCGCTACGGGTACGTCTTTCCAGCCGTATCCTTGCTTGGCGACCGCCTCTTTGATCACGTTCAGCGCGGCGGCCTCTCCGCCCGACGTCCACCAATGCAGCATCTGCACTTGCTTGCTGTCTTCGGCGTAAGCGCCGCCAGCGGCGCCAAACATCCCAAGGGCGGTGATTCCGCCCATCAACACTGCTCTCGACCTCATTGTCTTGCCCTTCCTACACGTTGCTCCCGCCGGAAGCGGTCCGGCGCCGGATCCAGAAACCGTTGATCAGTTCCCGATTGTCAATGTCCTTTGCCTCCGCAATGCTCATCGACCGGAGAACGCCGGCGGGCGCTTGGCACGGAACGCGGCGACGCCTTCAGCGAGATCTTCCGTGAACGCCGTGAGCGCTCCGGCCAGGCCCTCGATCGGCGCATCGCGATCCTCGCCCTCCGCGGCGTTGATCATCGCCTTGACCATCTGCACTGCGAGCGGGCCGCGCTTGGCGATATCGGCCGCGAGCGTCTCCGCCCGCGCGATCCCTTCGCCGTTGGCGGCCACTTGGTCGACGAGGCCGAGGGCCAAGCCCTCTTCGGCCGACAACATAGCGCCGGTCAAAGCCATGCGGCGCACGACCGACGGGCCGAACCGGCGCACCAGCCTCTGCGTGCCCGACCAGCCCGGCGCCATGCCGAGACCCGATTCCGGGAGGCCAAGCTTAATTCCGCTCTCGGCGATTCTGAATATCGGCGACGGCGGCCAGCTCGAGGCCGCCACCGAAGGCATGCCCCGTCATCGCTGCGATGAGCGGGACACGCAGGCGCGCGAGCGCTTCGAAGGCGCGATGTCCCGCACGCGTCCAGTCGCGCCACATTTCGAGGGGAGGGAGGTCTCCCCAGGCGCCGATGTCGCCGCCAGCACAGAACGCCTTGCCCTCGCCAGAAAGGATCGCGACCCGCGCTTCGGATGCGGCGTCGATGGTGCGCGCGGCATCGGCGAGGGCGTCGATCATCGCCCGGTCAAGCGCGTTCAGCTTGTCGGCACGTTTCAGGGTAAGCCGCGCCAGCGGCCCCTCGAAGCGCAGTTCGACAAAGGAGCTCACGGAGCCATCTCCTTCGCCGGGCGAAGCTCAAGCTTGATCGGCGGGGCGTGGAACAACACGGGATCCATCTTACGGATGTTCTTCGCGACTCGCAGCGGAAACTCGGCTTGGGCGAGGACGTCGCGCTCGAGATCCATCCCCGGCGCGAGTTCGGTGACCGTGACGCCGTCGTTCTCGAGCCGCATCACGCAGCGTTCGGTGACGTAGACGATTTCCTGCCCTTGATCGACCGCTCGCGGGCCGGAGAACGAAATCTGCTCGACGGATTCGACGAGCTTCTTGACCTTGCCTTCCTTAGCAATTTTGACCGCGCCGTCATGGACCTCGAGCTTCGCGCCAGCCGTGAAATAGCCGGAAAAGACGATCTTCTTCGCGCGCGCCGTGATGTCAACGAACCCGCCAGCGCCAGCGGTGACATGAGGACGCACCCCAAGCTTCGAGACGTTGACCGAGCCGCCGCGATCGATCTGCAGGAACGAGAGCAGCGACATGTCAAAGCCAGCGCCCTGGAAGTAGGTGAACTGGTGCGGCGACTGGACAATTGCCTCGGCGTTGGAGGCGCAGCCGAACTGGAAGTCGAGCAACGGCACGCCGCCGACGGCGCCTTGCTCGATCACCCAAGTCACCGCGCCATGCCGGCCTTCCTCGATGAGGATCCGCGGTACGTTGGCGGAGATGCCGAAGCCGATGTTGACCGCATCCCCATCACGCAGTTCTTGCGCGACACGACGGGCGATGACCTTGGCGATATCGAACTTCGGCGTCTCGAACGACGACAGCGGTCGAAAGACCTCTCCCGAAATTGCCGGCTCGTAGGCCGTGTGGGTCGTCTGCAGCTGCTCTGGCGCGACCACGATGTAGTCGACCAGAATGCCTGGAACGACGACGTCGTGAGGTCTCAGCGTTCCTGCCGCCGCGAGCCTTTTGACCTGCGCGATCACAACGCCGCCGTTGTTGCGCACGGCGAGCGCTTGGTCGAGCGGCCCGAGAATGCCGCCCTCGTGCTCGTAGGAAAGGTTTCCGCGCTCGTCGGCGGTCGTTGCTCGGATGATGGCGACTTGCGGAATGATGCTCGGAAAGAAGAGCCATTCATCCCCGTTGAAGTGAACCCGCTGGACGATCGGATCTGCCGCGGCCTTGGCGTTCATCGCGCAGCCCTGATGGACAGGATCGACGAACGTATCCATCCCGACTTTCGTCAGCACGCCCGGCCGCTTGGCTGCGGCCTCGCGATGGATGTCGAACATAATGCCAGACGGCACGTTGTAGGCCGGAATCGCATCGCTCGTGATCATCTTCCAGATCTCGGGCGGCTCGGCCGAAGAGGGGCCCGACGGATAGGACCCCGCGAGAACACGCGCAAGGCATCCCGGACTTGGCGAGGTGATCGATCGCCCTTCACGCCCCACATGTCCCCGGCGGCGATCGGGTGCAGGGTGGTGATGTTGCGCGGATGGCCCTCGGTGTCGAAACGCGCGCCGATCGCCGCGAGCGTCGCATCGGGACAGCCGAGCGCGGACGAGGATGAGACAGTGACGACGGCGCCGTCTGGAATGAGACGGGCGGCGTCGCTTGCGGAAATGACCTTTGGCCTGGCCATTGCCGCCTCAGACCGTCAGATCGATAGGCGTCTCGGCGCCCGTGCGCGCCGCGGCGGCTGCGGAGAGAGCGACGCTCAAGGACTTGATTCCGTCCTCGCCGGTCGCTGAGGGAGCGCCACGGCCTTGAACCGCGTCCTGAAACAGGCGGATCGAACGCGCGTACAGCTTCTCGTGATCGAGTTTGAGCTGCTCCTCGCCAACCAGCGGTCCGCAAGAGCACATTGCCCGTCGGCGCCTGGGTCATGCAGTCGCTGCCGATCAGGGATCCCGCCTCGCCATGCACCTCGAAGCCGGTCGTTGCGTATTTGGTGGTGAAGCCGTCGTGAAATTGCGCCAACACACCGTTCGAAAAGCGAATAACGCCCATGGCGCCGTCCTCCAGCCCCTCGCGGCCCATGCCGCCGTTCGACGTCATGGCCACAACCGATTTCGGCTCGTCGTCGAGAACGAATTGAAGCGTGTCGGCGTCGTGAACCGTGATGTCGAAAATGACTCCGCCGCCCGCGTCAGGACGCTCGAGCCGCCAGCCTTGCAGATGGGCGGGCAGATAGACGGAGTGGAACACCCGCGCGAACAGCGGCTTGCCGATCCGCCCCTGCTTGATCGCCTCCCGCATCGCGCGATGCGTCGCCGCGTTGCGGAGGTGGTGATTGGTCCCCATGACGACGCCGCGCGTGCGGCATTCCGCGACCATTGCGCGTGCATCCTTTAGGGTCAACGCGAGCGGCTTCTCACACATGACATGCTTTCCGGCCGCTGCGGCGGCGAAAACCTGATCCCGGTGCAGCTCATTGGTCGTGGAGATGTAGACGGCGTCCACGTCGTTGGATTCGACCAGCTCTTTCAAGCTCGTCGTCGCATGCGCGATCCCATGCTTTTTTGCGTAACTCGTCGCGCGGTCCGCGTTCGTGCTCATGACGGCGACCGCTTCGCCGCCATTGGCGCGAAGCGCGCCGATCATGTGCTCGGCGGCGATCGTGCTTGCGCCGATCAATCCCCAACGAAGTTTCGCCATCAATTGTCTCGCTCGTGAGGGCCAGCCGCCCGGCAGGATTTGCGAAGCGCCAACGTCGTCGGGCAGATCACGGCTTCCGGTTCGAAGTCGCCGCTCGCAAGATGACGCATCAGGAGTTGGGCGGCGCGCGAACCGAGATCGCGAGGATTGACCGCGACGCTGCTCAAGGCGGGACGTGTGTGCTTGACCTCTTCGATGTCATCGAAGCCGATGACATCGAAATCGACCCCCACCGAAACGCCTGCCTCCATCAGCGCGCGGGTGAGCCCGATCGCGACGACGTCGTTGAAGCAGAGAGCGGCGGTCGCAGGTTCGGGGAGACTGAGCAGTTGCGGGACCGCTGTGCCGCCGCCCAAGTAATTGGTGCTTGTTTCAACGACGAGGGACGGATCGAGCGCAATTCCGACCTCGTCCAGTGCGAGTTGGTAGCCCGCAAGCCTCTCCTCCCGGACCAGCATCGACGATACACCGCCAACAAAGGCGACACGGCTGTGTCCGACGGCGATGAGATGGGCGGTCGCTTTTCGCGCGCCTTCCTTGTTCTCCGGAGCGACGAAGGACGCCCTGAGACCCGGAAGGCGGCGCATCACCTGGACGACGGGCAACCCCGCCAGCAGGGGTTTCAGCTCGCTCGCCGAGGTCCCCATCGCGGGCGCGAGCACAAGCCCCGCGGCGCCGTGCTCGCGCATCGAGCGGATCACCTGGTGCTGGCGAACCGTGCTTTCCGCGGTGTTGGCGAGAAAGGGGATATAGGCGCCGCCCTGGCACGCCTGTTCGATACCGATCGCGAGTTCGACATAGAAGGGGTTCGAGAGGTCATTGATGACCATGCCGATGACGCCGGACTTGGCGCCCCGCAGGGTCGCAGCGCCGCGATGGTAGATGTAGCCGAGCTCGTTCATTGCGTCCGAGACGCGTTCGCGTGTCGTCTCCGCAACAAGGGAGCTTCCGCCTAGAACAAGGGAAACGGTCGACTTGGAAACGCCGGCCCGGCGGGCGACGTCGACGATCGTCGCGCGCCCCTCGATCACCTCCATCTCCCTGCCTGTCTCGTTGTTCACTTTACCGCCTATTGGTACGTTCCAATTTATTCCCGCCTCAGTCTCCCTGCGAAGGCACAAGGAACAGGACTTCTTGCCGCTGGTTTTGGAACGTGCTAAAAATCTAATAGCTGTTCTCTGCCGCCCCGTCAACCCGTCCAAGGACCAGACTTGAGCGCGACGATCCCCCAAAACATCCTCGATGCCCTCACCGACGTCGAGATGCCGCGCCTCACGACCGAGAGGCCGGCGAAAGACGCCGTCGTCGCGCGCGGTTTCTCAATTCCCCTCCAGCGTAGTGAAGCTTTGGTGCTCGGCAGCGGCGCGGCAGGGTTGCGGGCGGCGGTCGAAATGAAGCGGCGCGACCTCGACGTTGTCATCGTCACCCAGAGCGCCTTTGGCGGCACGTCCGCCTGCTCCGGTTCCGACAAGCAGACCCTCCACACCGCAAACGGCGCGGGACAGGGCGACGATTACCGAGCCATGGCCGAGGCGCTCGGCGCGGGCGGCGCGATGAACGAGGACACGGCCTACATCGAAGCGGTGGGGTCGTCGCGCGCGCTTTCGTCGCTGCAGTTCATGGGGCTGCCGATCCCGCAGGATCGCCTGGGGGGCGTGCTGCGCTATCAGACCGACCATGACGAGGTGGGACGCGCGACGAGCTGCGGCCCTCGTACGTCGCGCCTCATGGTGCAGGTGCTAACGAAAGAAGCGATCCGGCTGAATGTGCCGATCTTCAATCACACGACCGGCGTCCGCCTCCTGATCGAGCCGGGCGAGCAGCCGCGTTGTGTCGGAATGGTCGCGATGTCGCCCAGGCGCCGCGCCGACGACAATCCCTTGGGGCTTGTCGTGTTCTCAAGCGATATGGTCGTCATCGCGACCGGAGGGCCCGGAGAGCTCTACCGCGACAGCGTCTATCCCAGGCATTGCTTTGGCTCGCTCGGGCTCGCGATGGAGGCGGGGCTCGAAGCGGTCAACCTCACCGAGAGCCAGTTCGGAATCAGCACGTCGCGCGACAATTTTCCGTGGAACCTCTCGGGCACCTATGTCCAGGCGATGCCCTACATTTTTTCGCGCGATGCGCGCGGGAACGAGCGCAATTTCCTCGCGGACTTTTATCGGACGACGCAGGAGCTGGCGTCGAACGTATTTCGCAAGGGCTACCAATGGCCGTTCCACGCCACGCGCATGCTCAACTTCGGCTCGAGCCTCGTCGATCTCGCCATCGTCAAGGAGACCCAGGCTGGGCGAAAAGTCTTCATGGACTTCAACCGCAATCCGCCTCCCGTCCCGGGCGACGCCGAATTCGATCTCGCCCGGCTCGACCCGGACGTGCGGGCCTACCTGAACAACGCTGGCGCGCTGCTGGAGAAGCCGCTCGACCGGCTTCGCAAGATGAACCCCCTCTCGATCGAGCTTTACAAGCGCTACAAATACGACATCACGCGCGATCCGCTCGAATTCGCGGTCAACAATCAGCACATGAACGGCGGCCTCGCTGTCGATGGTTGGGGCGCGACCAGCCTCGACGGGTGCTACGCCGTCGGCGAAGCCGCGGGAACCCACGGCGTGACCCGACCGGGCGGGGCGGCGCTCAACGCCGGCCAAGTCCTCGGCACACGCTGCGCCGAGCACGCGGCCGCCCGCCGCGACTGTGCGGGCCTCGAGCGCGCCGGAGCCCTGCCTGATCGACGAGGCGGTCGCGCGCATCCTCGACATCCTCAAGGCGGACAGTCCGCTGACCGTCAAATCGATCCGGAAGGATGTCCAGGATCGAATGAGCGATCACGCCGGGGTGCTTTGCAACGCGGCTGACGTGAAACAGGCGTTGGCCGCGGCGCGCGCGCTGAACGAGAGCATTCGCCAGCAAGGCATCGCCTATTCCGGCGCGCCCGAAGCCTTGAAGGCGCTGCAGTGGCGGCAGACCGCGCTTCTATCGGAAGCGGTGCTGACGGCGCTTGCGTTCTACATCGAGCGTGGCGGCGGCAGCCGCGGAGCGAGGACGATTTGCGCACCAACGGGCGATCGCGTGCCCGAATCCCGCATTGGCATGCTTGAAGACGTTCGTTTCGTGTCCGAACGAGCCGAGGATCGGGCGGAGCAGATTCATGTGCGGTTCGACGCTGGGGCGTTCGTTTGCGAGGTGCGTCCGATCCGACGTTTGAACCGTGACGACAAGCCCTTCTTTGAACGCGACTGGCCCGATTTTCTGACCGGCGCCATTCATAATCCCGTCACTAGCTGACTCGGTCGCGTCGGTCATACCTGCGGATCACCCATAGCGTCTACTCCCTCACAGGGACCGCGGCCGGCACCGTATTCGAATGATCCCGTTGCCTCAAAACCGGAGTCGGATCATTATCGCTTCTCGTGACTTGGAGGATTCCGTGCGGGTCGGCGTACACAAGCTGCCAATGAACAGCCCCAACGACGTTTCCGCTTTGGAGCGTCTCATGGACGACGGTCAGGTCAATCCGGCCGAGATTGTCGCGCTGATCGGCAAGACGGAGGGGAATGGGGGCGCCAACGACTTCACGCGTGGCTTCGCCACCCTTTCCTATTCGATGGCCCTCGCGAAGCGCCTCGGCGTCTCGCCGGAAGAGGTTGTGAAACGCGTCGCCTTCGTCTGGTCCGGCGGCACGGAAGGCGTGCTCAGCCCTCACGCTACCCTGTTCACGCGCAGCGCTTCCGACAAGGGCCGGCGGAAAACGGCTTGCCTTCGGCCTGGGGGTGACGCGTGATTTTGCGCCGGAGGAAGTTGGGACTTTGACGGAGGTTCGAGAAGTCGCTGCAGCCGTCAGGCGCGCGCAGGACGAGGCCGGGATCTCGGACCGAAAGGACGTGCACTACGTCCAGGTCAAGGGACCGCTGCTCACGCCGGCTGCGGTCGCCGATGCGGATCGGCGCGGCGTCAAACTCGTCACGCGCGATCCCAATGGCTCAAAGGCCTTCGCTCGGGGCGCAACCGCGCTCGGTGTTGCGCTCGGGCTTGGCGAAGTCAGCGAGTCCGACCTGAGTGACGCCGTCATCGCGCAGCGGATGGATCTTTTCTCTTCTGTCGCAAACACGTCCGCTGGCGGCGAACTCAAGAACTGCGAGATCCTCCTGTTTGGCAACTCGGAGGCCGCGGGCGGAGATTTGCGGATCGGGCACGCCATTCTTTCCGACGTCGTCGACGCAAACGCTGTGCGCGCCGCAGCGCGCGACGCAATCGGGGATCCTCAGGCAGCGGTCGACCCAGAGCGGATCGTCGCAATTTTCGCCAAAGCCGAGGCGCCGCCAAACGGCATGCTGCGCGGACGCCGCACCACGATGCTGTCCGACGCGGATATCAATTACGAGCGTCATGCGCGCGCCGCGCTCGGCGCTGTCATTGCGTCTGTCACCGGCGACGCTGCGATCTTCGTGTCAGGCGGCACCGAACACCAGTGCAAGCCAGGGGAGGCGCCGATCGCCGCGATCGTCCGCGTCTGACCAAGGAAATGGCGCAGCTATTGCATAGGGATATCTCGCAAAACCACCGGCCTTCGCGAAGGCTGGACGCTCGAGCGATATGAGAGGTTCATTCCATGAAGAGTTCACTCCCGCTGCGCCGCTCCGCCTTCCTGGCCGGCGTGTCATTGGCCGTCGCCATGGTTGGCGCTTCGACCGCTCACGCGGAAGATAAAGCGGCGATTTTGCTGCCCGGAAGCGCCAACGATCAGAGCTGGAATGCGCTCGGCTATTCGATCCTGAAGAGCCTCGAGCCGCATGGCTTCAAGACGGCCTATTCGGAGAACGTTTCCGATGCCGACGAAGCCGAAGCTTTGCGCGACTACGCGAACCAGGGCTACGGGATCGTCATGGGTCATTCCGGGCGTTTCGTCTCGGCGATGGAGCAGGTCGCCCCTGATTTCGCCAAGACGCAGTTCATCGCCGTCAGCGGCAACGAAGGCAAGGCGCCGAACGTGATGTCGATCGACTGGAACAACGCGCAGTTTGGCTGTCAGCTCGGTCACCTTGCGGCTCGCATGAGCAAGACGGGCAAGGTGGGAGGCGTCTACGGATTGCAGGGCGTTCCCAACATAACCGCCCAGGCCGGCGGGTTTCGCATCTGTGCGGAGAAGGCCGGAGCGAAAGTCAGCATCATCTATATCAAGGATATGGAGGACGCGGCGGAGGCGAAGGAAGCCGCCTTCTCGCTGATTGCCGGGGGCGCCGACGTCGTCACCGGCAAGTTGAACGCGGCGGAAGCCGGCATCGTGCAGGCCGCCAAGGAAAAGAATGTCTACGCGACAGGACGCGGGCCGGACCAGACCAAGATCGCGCCTGAAGCGGTGCTTACGAACATCGTCGAAGACTGGCCGGCGATGTTCGGCAGCACCGCCGATCAGGTGAAGTCGGGCAAGCTCTTCGGGACCTTCGTCCAATATGGCTACGACACGGCACCAGTGACCGGCGCTTCGCTCGAATACGAAGAAGGCAAGGCGTTCAATCCGATCGTGCCCGCCGCGGTCGTGAAGGAGCTTGACGACATGGCGGCTCAGTTCAAAACCGGAGCGCTAAAGATCACGCCGACCGAGCAGGACGCACGCAGCGGCGGATAGCGCTTGGTTCTTGAGATCTCACGCCGCACAGCAAGGACGAGCCTTTGTCGCGTCGGACCTGAAGCCTATGGGGGAGCTTCTCGAAATGCGGGGGATCGCGCGCAGCTTCGGCGTGGTGCGCGCGGTCGACGGCGTTAATCTCGAACTTAAGGCAGGCGAGATCCTCGGACTCTTGGGCGAGAACGGCTCTGGTAAGAGCACGCTCATGAAGGTGCTGTTCGGCCTGATCGCGCCCGACGCCGGTTCGATCGTCGTTCGCGGCCAAAGCCTTGTCAGACACAGGCCAGCGGACGCGATGGCGCGCGGCGTTGCGATGATCCATCAGCATTTCATGCTGGTGGACGCCATGACGGTGGTTGAGAACGTCATGCTCGGATGGCCGGAGGCTGGCCACATCCTGCGCCGACGCGAAATAGCGAAGCGGGTCCGAGAGGAGAGCCTTCGTTATGGGCTTGGCCTCGATCCGGACGCGATGGTCGCCGACCTGCCGCTCGGACGCCGGCAGCGGGTCGAGATTCTCAAGGCCGTGCTTCGCGACGCGCAATTGTTGATCCTTGACGAGCCAACCTCCAATCTCGCGCCAAGCGAAGTTTCCGAACTGCTGTCGATCCTGCGACGACTGCGCGCCGAAGGAAAAGGCATCGTTTTCATCACCCATAAGTTGCCGGAAGTCCTTGAGGTCTGCAATCGCGTTGTCGTTTTGCGACTGGGGCGCGTCTCCGGAAGCGCGAGCGTCGGCGACGTCACGCGGAGCGAACTCGCGACGATGATGGTCGGGCGTGACGTCACGACGCCGCACGCGCCGCGCACGGTCCCCCAGGGCGCGGTCCGGCTCTCGGTCGATCGCCTCGCCAGTCGGGGCATGGGTCCATTATCTTTCCACGTGCGAGCGGGCGAAGTCCTCGGGGTCGCAGGCGTCGACGGCAACGGTCAACTGGAGCTTGTCGAGACCCTTGCAGGCTTGAGGACAGCAGGGGCGGGCTCGATCGGGCTCGACGGCCGCGAACTCGCACACGTCTCCGTAGCCGGACGCGTCGGCGCCGGCCTCGCCTACATGCCGGCGGATCGCGGCCAAACGGCGCTGGTGAAGTCGATGTCGGTCGCCGAGAACCTGATGCTGCGTGACAGCCGCCGACCGCCTTTCGCGTCGGGCGCTTTTCTTTCGTCTGTAGGCCTGGGCCAAAAGGCGAATGCGCTGATGCGCGCCTACGACATCCGCGCGCCTTCGCCCGAAACGAAGGCTGCGCGACTGTCCGGCGGCAACCAACAGAAGATCGTGGTCGCCCGAGAATTCGACAGGAAGCCGGCGGCGCTCATCGCGCATCAGCCCGCCTGGGGTCTTGATCCCGGAGCGACCCGCTTCGTTATTGAACAGACGCTTGCCCTTCGGAACGCCGGCGCGGCGATCGTCTACGTCTCGTCCGAATTGGAGGAGGTGCTCGACGTCTCTGACCGCGTCGCCGTAATGGCCGACGGCAGGTTTGCGGGGATCATGCCGCGCGACGAAGTCGATCTCGCGCAGATCGGCCTTTGGATGTCCGGCCGAGCCGCATGACTGAAGCCATACCGCCGAACTTGCGGAGTTCTGCGCCGCGTCTGGCTTCCCTCCGGTTCGTCGCGGCGGAAGGGATCGGCCTGCGCATCGTCGTGGCTGTCGTCCTTTCGCTTGCCTGTGCTGCGGCGCTGGTCGCGCTCTCAGGCCACAATCCGCTCTCGGCCTTCGCGGCAATTGCGATGGGCGCCGCTGGGTCCCCGCATCAGCTGGGCGTCGCGCTCAATCGGGCCACGCCCTATTTGTTGGCAGGATCAGGCGTGGCCTTCTGCTTCCGCGCTGGAATCATCAACATCGGCGCCGAAGGCCAGATCGCGCTCGGCGGACTCGGCGCGGCGGTGGTCGCGCTTCACTGGCCTGACACTGCGCCTTGGGCTATCGCGCCCGCTTCGCTGATCGGAGCGGCCGCGCTTGGCGCCTTGTGGGCCGCGATCGCAACGGCCATCCATCTCGGGCGGCGGGTCCACGAGGTGCTTGTCACGCTGCTTCTGAATTTCGTCGGTGTCCTGCTCGTCCAGCAGGCGCTCGCGGGACCGCTCGGCCAGGCCGGCGCTGGATTTCTTCAGTCGCCGATCATGCCTCCTAGCGCATGGCTCTGGAGGCTGCCGGGCCTCGATGCGCATATCGGATTCATCGTCGCGCTTGTCGCAGCTGCGGCGCTCTCCACGACGCTATGGCTGACGCCCTTTGGCTTCGCCATCCGCGTCGCCGGACGATCCCGCCGCGCCGCGGCTTACGCGGGATTTTCGATGTCGGGCCTCACCTGGGCGGCGATGCTATTGTCCGGCGCGCTCGCCGGTCTTGCCGGGGGCGTCGAGGTTCTCGGTATCCACCATCGACTCATCGAAGGTTTCTCGCTCGGCTTTGGATTCAAGGCCGTAACGGTTGCGCTGCTGGGCGCCGTTGAGCCGTTAGCGGTTGCGCCGGCGGCTCTGTTCGTCGGTCTGCTCGAGGCGGGCTCGCTGTCGATGCAGCGGCAGATCGGCGTTCCCTCCGCCCTTGTCGTGGTGATCGAAGGCCTCACCATGCTGTTCATTCTCGCCGCGACCGTGAGGCGGGCGTGATCGAATTCCTCGAAGCGGCCATTCGCATTGCGACGCCGCTCATGTTTGCCGCTTTGGGCGGCATTCTCTCCGAGCGCGCAGGCATCTTCGCCGTCGGGCTCGAGGGCATGATGCTCTTGGGCGCGTTTGGCGGCGCGGTCGGCGCCTGGGCGAGCGGCAGCGCGGTCGTTGGTGTCGGGCTTGCGATCCTGTGCGGAGCGGCGATCGGGCTCGTCGTGGCCATTGTCACCGTCGCCTATCGAGCGGACAACATGGTCACGGGCCTCACTGCGAACATTCTTGCTGCGGGGGTGACCAGCTACTTTATGCGCGTGCTCTCTGGCGGCGGCCGTCCCATCGCCATTCACCTGACGCCGCTTCCGCCCTGGCCGCTCCCCGGCCTTGCCGATATTCCCCTTTTTGGCCCGCTTCTGTTTGCGCTGCCGCCGCTGACCTATCTCGCAATCATTGGCTGTGTCGCTCTCGCGTTCTTTCTCGAACGGACGCAGGCCGGATTGACCCTGCGCGCGACCGGCGAAAGCCCGGAAACAGTTTTGTCTTCCGGGGCCGAGCCGTTTCGCGTGCGTATGCTCGCGGTTGTGGCCTGCGGCGCTGTCGCTGGCATTGGCGGCGCGGTTCTCTCCTTGCAACAGGTCGGAACCTTCACCGACGGCATGACCGGGGGTCGCGGCTATCTCGCGCTCGCTTCGTTGATCGTCGCGCGCTGGAATCCTTATGGCGCGGCGATCGCCTGCCTCGCTTTCGGCGCGGCGGAAGCGTTCGAGCTGCGTATGCAGAGCTTTGGCTTGCCGGTCAGCTCCTATATCGTGCAAATGGCGCCCTATCTGATCGCGCTCGTCGTGCTCGCAGCGCTCGGGCGCGCGTCTCGGATGCCGGCCGCGATCGGACAGCCGCTTCCGAGGGACCAATAAGGTGAGATATGGCGGAAACGCTTGAGGGCCTGGCGACGGAACTCCAGAACGGCCAGGCCTCATCCGTAGGACTTATCCAGCGCGCGTTTGAGCGCATCGAGGCATCCGATTCCCGTCTGAATTGTTTCGTCGCCCTTGATCGCTCCGGTGCGCTGGCCGCCGCGAAAGAGAGTGATGAGCGCCGTTCGCGCGGCGAGGGTCACTCTCGGCTCGACGGAATTCCGATCTCCGTCAAGGACAATCTCCATGTGGCCGGCTTTGCGACGACATGGGGAAGCCGGGCGCTCAAAGACTATCGGCCTACGAAGGACGAACTGCCGGTCGCAAAGCTCAGGCGCGCGGGAATGATCGTGGTCGGCAAGACAAACGCGCCGGAGTTCACGCTCGAGGGTTATACGCGCAATGACCTGTTCGGCGTCACCCGCAACCCATGGAACACGGACCTGACGCCCGGAGGCTCGAGCGGCGGCGCAGCGGCGAGCGTCGCCGCGGGCTTCGTGCCCGCTGCGATCGGCACGGATGGCGGCGGGTCGATCCGGCGCCCCGCCTGCCACACCGGCCTTGTCGGTTACAAGCCATCAATCGGCCGTTGGCCACGCGCGGATGGACTGCCGGCGATTCTTACAGATTTCGAGACCATCGGATCGCTCGTGAGGACAGTCGAGGACACGCTCATGCTTGATGCGGTGCTGCGAGGTCCCGATCTGCGCGACTGGCGCTCGTCCAATGCGCCCGCGCCGAGTTGGCCAAGGAGGGCGGCGCGTATCCTCTATGTCCCGCGCTTTGGCGGTGCGCCCGTCGATCCTGAGGTCGCGTCCCAAGTCGAGGCGTTCGCGCAGGATTTGTCGTCGATGGGACATGACGTTCAACAAGGCGAAGTCTTCTTCGATCTCGAGATCGCGGCGCGTGTTTGGCATGTTATCTCGCGCGCAGGCGTGGCGTGGCTCATGGCTGAAAATCCGACTTATGAGAAACTTGCCGGCGCCTCCGCGCGCGCAATGGCGGAGGATGGACGGAAAGTGTCGGGCGCAGACTATCTCGGCGCGCTGGAGGCTGTGTCCGCGCTTCGCCGACATGTCGCCGAGCTTTTCGAGGGCGTCGATCTGGTTCTGACGCCCACCGCCGCAGCGCTTCCGTGGCCGGCCGAGACGCCTTATCCGGATCGGATCGACGGCAAGCCGGCGGGTCCGCGCGACCATGCGATTTTCACCGGCTGGGTGAATCTCACAGGCGTCCCCGCGCTCAACATTCCGATCGGCCTGTCGCGATCCGGATTGCCGATCGGCGCGCATCTCGTCGCCGCCTTCGGGGCGGACGAACAGCTTCTCGCTTTTGCTCGCGAGGTCTCGGACGCCGTTCCTCCTCCACCCCTTCCGCAACTCGAGGCGGCTTTATGAATACCCGCTCCCCCGGCCGCCACTTCCTGCAGATTCCTGGGCCCACGGACGTGCCCGGTCGTGTCTTGCGCGCGATCTCGGAACCGACGATCGATCATCGTGGTCCCGACTTCGCCGGGCTTGGACGTTCCGTCCTGACCGGCCTCAAGCGCGTCTTCCGGACGAACGATCCCGTGGTGATCTTTCCGGCCTCCGGCACCGGCGCGTGGGAAGCCGCGCTCGTCAACACGCTGTCGCCAGGCGACGCCGTTCTGATGTCGCGCACAGGTTGGTTCGCATCGCTCTGGAGCGAAATGGCGAAGCGCCTTGGACTAGAGCCGATCTTTCTCGAGACCGACTGGCGACGCGGCGCCGATCCTGCCGCGATCGAGGCCGCGCTCGAAGCCGACACAGGCAAAAAAATCCGCGCCGTCTGCGTCGTTCATAACGAGACCTCGACCGGCTGCGTCAGTCCTGTCGCCGCTGTCCGGAGAGCGATCGACGCGGTGGGACATCCGGCGCTGCTGCTCGTCGACACGATCTCGTCGCTTGCTTCGATCGACTATCGCCACGACGAGTGGGGCGTGGACGTCACCGTCGCTGGGAGCCAGAAGGGGCTGATGCTCCCGCCGGGACTGTCCTTCAACGCCGTCAGCGCGCGCGCGTCTGGAGGCTTCCAGGACGGCGAAGCTAGTCCGCGCCTATTGGGACTGGCGGCCGATGCTCGAGGCCAATTCCGGATTTTATTTCCCGTACACGCCTGCAACGAATCTCCTGCGTGGCCTGCAGGAAGCGCTGACGATGCTCGACGAAGAGGGCTTGCCGAACGTTTTCGCGCGCCACTGATCGTCATGGCGTGGCGACCCGAGCCGCCGTGCAGGCTTGGGGACAAGCGGGCGCGGTCGAACTGCAGTGCCTTGAGCCGACGGACTATTCATCATCGCTGACCGCTGTTCGCCTCGCGGAGGGCCACAGCGCCGACGCCTTGCGCGCGCTGATTTTGCGCCGGTTCAACATGAGCCTCGGCAACGGTCTCGGGATTCTCAAGGACCGCGTTTTTCGCATCGGCCATCTCGGCGACATCAACGACCTCACGCTGCTCGGCGCCATCTCGGGCGTGGAGATGGGGCTGAAGCTCGCCAGCGTGCCGATCGGAGACGGCGGCGTCGACGCCGCGATGGCGGTGTTGATGCCTTAGGCTGAGAGCGCGATCTCTCCCGCCGCATCGGCGAGGACCTGGCACCCGAGGACGATCTCCGCCTCGCTCGTATCCTCTGTCCAGTGGTGGCTCACGCCTTTGATGCTGGGCACGAACAACATCGCCGCTGGAAGTTTGCGCGCGGATTTGCGCATCGTGCCGGGCGCCGCTCGGCATTGAGATGAATCCGCCCGGCGCATGCTTTTGCGCCGCGCGGCTCAATGCGTCTTGAAACGACTGTGACATGGACACGGAGCTCACGGTCCAACCGGTCTCCATCGCGACCGCGCAAGGGCCAGCCGAATTGGCTTCGGCGACGAGGGCAAGGAGCGTGTCTTCAAAGCGCTGCAACTGCGCCGGCTCGAGGTCGCGAACCTGGAATGTCATCTCCGCGCGCCCGGGAACGATGCTGGGCTGGCCGGGCTCGAGGCGGATTGCGCCTGTGGTCCAGACGCTTTGCGGTCCGGCGATCCGCGGGAACCGATCTGCGATCGTCGCGGACAGTTTGACGAGCGCGACGCCCGCGTCCTTGCGCTTGACCATGCGCGTCGTGCCCGCGTGATTGGCTTCTCCGACGAAGGCGATGCGATAGAGGCGGATGCCGACGATGCCGGTGACGATTCCGAGACGCAGTCCCGCCTCGTCGAGCGTGTCCCCCTGTTCGATATGCGCTTCGAGATAGCCGATGTAATCCGAAGGCGCGATCGATGGCGGTCTCGGCCGCATAGTCGCCGTCCGGCAACGCACGGATCGCCTCACGCATCAGGCGCTCGGAATGATCCATGAGATCCTGATAGGCGAGCATCAGGGTCTCGAGCCCATACTGACGCACCAGCGCGAGAAACCGTTCGGCTCCGATTTCCGCCGCCTTGATCTGCGCTTCTGGCGTCTGCACAGGATCTTCAAGGAGCGAGACCTGCCGATGACGGTCTATGCCTGCGCCCTGGCGCTCGAGCGCAATCCGCCAGCGGCGCACGCGATCAAAGAGGTAGGCTATGACATTTGTTGCCACGGCTGGTGCTGGATCGAGCACTTCAGGCTCGACGAAGCGACGGAGCGCGAGCACATCCGTATGGCTGTCGAGAGTTCTGAAGCGTACTGTTGGGCAGCGTCCGTTAGGCTGGTACTGCCGCTATGGGCCGAGCGTCAACACGCGACGCCTCATGATGGAGGAAGGCGGCTTTCTCTACGACAGCGACAGCTACGCCGATGAACTGCCGTACTATGTTTTCGCCAAAGGGCGCCCGCATTTGGTTGTGCCTTACACGCTGACCAACAACGATTTGAAATGGGGCACGGCGAACCTGGGGAGCGGGGAGGACTTCTTCACGATCCTGCGGGAAGCTTTTGACTTCCTGTATGAAGAGGGGCGTGAGGCGCCCAAAATGATGAATGTGGGGATGCATATGCGGCTCCTCGGCCATCCGAGCCGAACCTCGGGCCTTGCGCGTTTCCTCGACTACGTGAAGAGTAAACCGGATGTCTGGGTCTGCCGGCGCTTGGATCTGGCGAAGCACTGGCTCGCGCAGCATCCTTGTGAGGTCGTTTGATGAAGCGCTTGAAGATCGAACCGATCGACAAAGAGGCCTTTGCGCCTTTTGGACAACTTCTTCCACCTGCGCCGCCAGGGGCCGGCCGTCAGGAGCTCATTGAAGAATTGCAAAACGACCGCGCCAGCGGGCGACCACGCCTGTCCATCGCAACCACGGAGCCGAAAGCCTTACCGCTCACTGCAGTCCAGATGGAGCGGCACGTCCATTCCTCGCAGGCTTTCGCGCCGCTTGACTGTGCGAGTTATCTGGTGATGGTCGCGCCGCACGGCGACGGTGGAATGCCGGATTTCGAAAAGATCCGGGCCTTTCGCGTGCCCGGAGACACCGGCGTCAATTACAAAGCCGACACTTGGCATCACCCACTGAGTCCGCTGGAACGCATCGGTCGATTCGCCATTCTCACTTTTGTGGATGGAACTGCCACCGACGAACAATTCGTCGACCTCCCGCAGCCAGTTCTTATTGAGGAGTGACAAGATCAGCTTGCTTCCTCGAGTCTCAGTCTTGTGGCGCTAGCGATCGAGCGGTTATTTCGCCATACCAGCGCCTTCGAAGCGCCGATCGCGACATGGCGGATGATCGTTTTTTAGAGGTACGACTACGCGACGGAGCAATCGGTGAGGATGCTGGCCGTTGGGATGTGGCCGCTTTTTTGTCGCGATGAACGGGTTTAGGTTGCGCTAATGCTCTTTCGGACCGAGCCCTCGGGCGTTCTCGCCATCAGTCAGCCGACCCATGCGTGGATTTCGGGACAGATCCTGCGCGCTTGGGACGAGGCGCTTAACGAACCGCTGCTGCTCGCGGGGGAGCAGCACGACATCGGCTGGCTGGACTGGGAGACCGCGCCGACTTTCAATCCGCAGACCGGTCGCCCGCATCTCTTTCGCGAGATTGGCGCCGCGGTGCATTCGCCGATGTGGAGACAGGGCGTCGAGCGAGCGCTGGGCGCCTGGGGCGCGCATGTGGCGTTGCTCGTTTCGCGCCACGGTGGGGTGATTTACCGCCGCTACACCGATCGCCACCGCATTAGCGAAGCCGACGCCGCGGCGGCGCTGACGTATCTCGAGACGCAGGCGCCGCTCGAGGCCGCGTGGGCCAAGACGCTTGGTCTGGACGCCGCCGCGCTTCAGAAGCAGACGACCCTTGTGGCGTTGAGCGACACCCTGTCGCTGGCCCTCTGCGGAGAGTTGAAGACGCCGATCGGAGTCGAGGCGCCGGACGCGCGCGGCGGGACTGAAACCTTGCGCCTCATCGAACGGCCTGGTCATCCTTTTGACTTCATCCTCTCCCCCTGGCCGTTCAGAAAGGATGTGCTGGACGTCGAAGGCGAAGCGCGTCCGTTGCCGGCGACCGGACGTTTCGACGATGAGGCGGCGATGCGGACATGGCTCAAGTTGCCACAGCGTACGGTGTTTCGCGCACGGCTGATGAGCGAATCCGCGATTTAGCTGAATGGCCAGCAACGGCGCGTAAGCTCCTCAAGAGGCCGCTCTCATACGCCGCGCCTGAAAGCGCGCGACGTAGGGTTGAGACGCAAAGTCCCAAGAGGTCAGATGCAAGGCCGATGCAATGCCCTTGCCGCTCGCTGACAAATCGGGCAGGTTTCTTGCGTAGAGTGTCTGGAAGGGCTTCGCTCTGTGAGATGAAGCCGCAACGGGGCAGGGGCCTCCGGCGCCGAAAAATGGAGTGTGACATGCGATCGTCAATGATGCGTCTCGGCCTTATCGGCATCGCCGCCGCCGCCTTCGTTAGCGCCCAGGCGGCCAATGCGCAGACAGTCGCTCTCGTGACGATCAACCAGCAGGCGCTCTTTTTCAACCAAATCAACGACGGCGCCAAACAAGCGGCGGACAAGGTGGGCGCCAAGCTCGTCATCTTCAACGCCAACAACGTAGCGGCGGCTCAGAATAGCGCGATCGAGGATTATATCGCCCAGAAAGTCGACGGTATCGTGCTCATCGCCATTGACGTGAATGGGGTGAAGCCGGCCGTCACCGCGGCGAAGAAGGCCGGCATTCCTGTCGTCGCCATCGACGCCCGTATTCCGGACGGCGACAATGCGGCTTTCATCGGCGTCGACAACAAGGGGGCCGGCGAGCAGATCGGCAAATATTTCGCCGATTACGCAAAGACCAAGATGGGTGGCTCGGCCAAGGTCGGCATTGTCGGGGCGCTCAATTCCTTCATTCAGAACCAGCGCCTCGACGGCTTCAAGGCGGCGGCCCAAGGAGCGGGCGTCAAGTTCCTCGACACGGTGGATGGCCAAAACATCCAGGACGTGGCGCTGACCGCGGCTGAAAATCTGATGACCGCCAACCCCGACATGAACGCGCTCTACGCCACCGGCGAGCCTGCGCTTGTCGGCGCCATTTCGGCCGTGACCAGCCAGCAGGGCACGGGCAAGGTGAAGGTCTTCGGCTGGGACCTCACCGCTCAGGCGATCAAGGGCATAGACGAGGGCTGGATCGTCGCTGTGGTTCAGCAGGATCCGTTCCAGGAGGGCGTGGCCGGCGTCGAAACCGTGCTCAAGATCAAGAAGGGCGAGAAGGTCAACCCGAGTATCGACATTCCCATCACCATTGTGACTAAGGACAACGTCGACAAGTTCCGCAGCCTCTTCAAATAGGCTCGCTTGACCCGCCCTAAGCGGGGCGCGTTTGCGCGCCGCGTTCTTCACCCTCCTGCACGAAGGCTTAAGCGAAGCGGATGTTGAGCGCCGGCGCGCCAATCCGGGTTCAGATGGAGGACATCAGCAAGTCCTTTGGCGCTATCAAGTCGCTAGATCGCGTCAGCCTCGTGCTGCGCGCCGGCGAGGTCCTTGGTCTGGTTGGGGACAACGGCGCCGGAAAGTCGACGCTCAGCAAGATCCTGTCCGGCGCCGTTATTCCCGATACCGGCCGCCTTCTTCTTGACGGCCGTGAAGTCCGTTTCGCGTCACCCGCCGATGCGCGACGTCAGCGGGTCGAGATGGTGTACCAAGACCTGTCGCTCTGCGACACGGTCGATATTGCGGGCAACCTCCTGCTTGGCCGAGAGCCGCTCAGGCGCATGCTTGGCGTGCCGATCATGGACAAGCGCAAGATGCATGAAGATGCCGCGCAAATGCTGGGGCGCCTAGGCATCCGCATGCCAAGCACGCGGCTCAAGGTCGAGAATCTTTCCGGCGGCCAGCGTCAGAGCATAGCGATCGGACGCGCTGTGTCGTTCGACCCCCTGGTCCTCATCATGGACGAGCCCACGGCCGCCCTTGCGGTCGCCGAGGTCGACGCTGTGCTCGGTCTCATCCGGCGCGTGAGCGCTCAGGGCGTCAGCGTCATTCTCATTACCCACCGGCTGCAGGATCTGTTTGTAGTCTGCGACCGGATCATGGTTCTGTACGAGGGTCGCAACGCGGCCGAGCGGCTCATTGGCGAGACGAACATCGAGGAGATCGTCAACCTCATCGTGGGAAGGAAATTCCGCTCGGTTTCAGCCGGAACGCGGCCCGAAAGCGGGGTGCGTTCTTGATCGCGACCGCAGTCTCCAGTGCGATGCGCGATCGCGCGAGGGCGATCATCCACGACAACGGGGGCGTGGTCAGCATCGCGGCTTTCTTCGTCGTGATGGCGGTCACGTTCTCGCTGATCACGGACACATTTCTGACTCAGACCAATCTCCTCAACATTTTGCGACAGACCGCGCCCCTGATGATCGTGGCGGTCGCGATGACCTTCGTGATCACGACCGCTGGGATTGACCTGTCGGTCGGCTCGGTGCTCGCGCTCGTCAACGCGCTGGCGGCGATTTCTCTGCAGGCCGGCCTCGACTGGCCGCTGGTGATCGTGCTTATGCTAGGCGTGGGGATCGTCATCGGCCTCTTCCAGGGCTTCTTCATCGCCTACGAAGGCATTCCTGCCTTCATCGTCACGCTTGCGGGCCTCAGCTCCATTCGGGGTACCGCGCTGCTTCTGACAAAAGGCTATTCGATCCCGATCGATCCTCAGAGCCCGTTCAACGCGATCGGGCGCGGCTGGATCTTCGGTCTGCCCATGCCGGCGATCATCGCCGTCGCCGTGCTGGCTTTAGGGTTCCTTGTCTTCAATGAGACCACCTTCGGCCGCTATGTGACCGGCGTTGGGGCGAACGCGGAAGCGGTTCGCCGCGCGGGCGTCGACACCAAGAAGATTACGCTTGCGGTCTACGCGCTCAGTGGATTCGCTGCGGCAATCGCGGGAATCATTATTGCCGGCCGCCTCGGAAGCGGATCCTCGAACGCCGGCGGTGGCTTCGAGCTCGAAGTCATCGCTGCGGTTGTGCTGGGCGGAACGAGTCTGTTTGGGGGCCGCGGCACGATGCTCGGCACCATGCTGGGCGCCTTGACGGTCGCGGTTATCGGCAACGGCCTCATCCTCTATCATATGTCGCCGTTCATCACGCCGATCGTTGAGGGCTTCATCATTCTTATCGCGGTGTGGCTCAACTTCCGGCTGTTCCGGACAGGGCGGCAGTCGAGCTGAGAAAGGCGGGCACGAACATGGCGAAGCCGACGATCGGCGTACATTCGGGACTTGTTCGAACCGTGCTTGGCCCCATTCCCGTCGAGGCGATCGGGATCACGCTCATGCATGAACATATCCTGCTCGATGCCTCGAGCTGGTGGAAGCGTCCGTGTTGCGGCTCGGAGATCGCGATCGCCGAGAGCGCGCTCGACATATCGATGATCGGTGATCTGCGGATGAACCCGTTTCTCAACCGCGACAATTGCGCTCTTCTCGACGTCAGGGCGGCGATCGAGGAGCTCAATCATTTCGTGGAATACGGCGGGAAAACGGTGGTCGATCCGACCAACCTTGGAATCGGGCGTGATCCATCCGCGCTGCAAAGGATCAGCCGGCGAAGCGGACTCAACGTCGTGATGGGGGCTGGCTTCTACCTCGAACCGTCGCATCCTCCTTACGTGAAGGACATGACCGTCGAAATGATCGGGGAGGCGATCGCTCGGGACTGCGGGCTCTCGGAGGACGAGCCGGAGGTTTGCGCCGGAATCATCGGAGAGATCGGGATCAGCAAAGACTTCACGCCGGCAGAGGAAAAAGTGCTGAGAGGCGCCGCGCGCGCGTCTAAGCTCAGCGGCGCTCCTCTTTCCATTCATCTCCCGGGCTGGGAGCGTCACGCTCATCGCGTGCTCGACGTCGTTGAGAGCGAAGGCGCGGACCTGCGGCACGTGGTGCTCTGTCATATGAATCCAAGCTTGCACGACCCCCAGTACCAACGGAGTGTGGCCGATAGAGGCGCCTTCATCGAATACGATATGATTGGGATGGACTACTTTTACGCGGACCAGCAGGCCCAGTCGCCGTCCGACGAGGAGAATGCGATCGCCATCTGTCGACTGGTCGACGACGGTTACCTTAACTCGATCCTCATGTCGCAGGACGTGTTCCTGAAGATGATGCTGGTTCGGTACGGCGGCTTTGGCTACGGCTACATCCTCAAGCATTTCGTGCCGCGCCTGAAACGGCACGGCATGGGCCAGCGCACGATCGACGCTATCCTGACAGAGAATCCGCGACGGGTTTTCTCCGCCGAGCATCGCGCGCGCTGACGCAGTTGGAATCGAGAAGGACGGTGGCGGGCAGCGGGCCAAGATGATCCAGGTGATTGGCAACGCCGCGGTGGATAACGTGATTCGAGTTGAGAGCTTTCCGCGGCCCGGTGAAACGATCGTTGCGCTCGGCGCCTCTGAAGACCTTGGGGGCAAGGGCGCCAATCAGGCGGTCGTCGCGGCGCGCTGCGGCGCGCCTGTTCGCCTTGTCGCCCCCGTCGGCGACGACGCGCTGGGCGAGCGCATTCGGTCCAGCCTTGCTCGTGAAGGAGTGCAAACCGACGGCCTGATAAACTCGCCTTATGGGACGGATCGGTGTGTCATCACGGTTGATCGTCATGGCGAGAATACGATTTTGAGCCTCATCGACGCAGCGCGGAATTTCGATCCGATTGCGGAAACGCGGATGGAATCGTGGATCGCTCCGGGCGACCTGGTCGTCGTGCAGGGCAATCTGCGGCCGAACGTCACGCGCGACTGTCTTGCGCTGGCCAAGTCGAAAGGCGCCACGACCTTTCTCAACCCGTCGCCGACCTACGCGGCGGAAGACTATGATTGGACCCTGGTTGATCTCGTATTGGTCAACTGCGGCGAGGCGGTTGAACTTGTGGGTGGCGACGCGGAGGAGGCTGCGCCTGAGCTTTGCAAGAGGGGCGCTGGCGCGGTTGTTGTGACCTTAGGCGCCCATGGCGCGGCTTTCTTCTCCGCTGATGAAACGTTTCGCTTGGCAGCGCCTCTGGTCATCGCCATCGACACGGTGGGAGCCGGCGATGTGTTCTGCGGGGTTTTGATCGCCGCCAAGGCTCTCGGGCGCGACTGGAGAGACGGGGTCGCCGCTGCGGTCGAAGCTGCGTCGCTTTCGGTCACGCGAAAGGGTGTTCTTGCTTCCTTTCCGTCCCGTGAGGAGATGGCGGGTATTCTTGAACGCGCCGCGAACGGAGCCCGTGAGGAGAATCTGCAATGACGGAAGGCGAACACGCCGTCGCGCGAGCGCGGGATAACACGCTCACAGACATATTCGGCCGCGCGAACCGCGTCCTGATCGGCGTCGTCCATCTCCTCCCATTGCCGGCGTCCCCGGACTATTCGGGCGGCGGGGTCGAGGGGATCTATGCGCGGGCGCTCGGCGACGCGCAAGCTTACGCTGACGCCGGCTTTCACGGGCTCATCATCGAGAATCACGGCGACATTCCTTTCTCGAAGCCTGAGGACATCGGCCCTGAAACGGCGGCGCATATGGCGATCGCGAGCGATCGCGTCCGGGCTGTAACCGGGCTGCCGATTGGGATCAACGTGCTGGCCAACGCCGCGCTTCACGCTCTGGCGATTGCGAGCGCGGCAAGCGCGCATTTCGTTCGCGTCAATCAATGGGCCAACGCCTATGTTGCCAACGAAGGGTTGATCGAAGGCGCCGCTGCGAAAGCCATGCGCTATCGGAACGCGCTTCAGGCGCCAGGGGTCAAGATTTTCGCGGACGCCCATGTCAAGCACGGAGCACACGCCATCGTGCAGGATCGACCGATCGCCGAACTCGTTCGCGACGTCGAGTTTTTCAACGCCGACGTCGTGATCTTCACGGGCCAGCGCACCGGCCACGTCGCCGATTTGGATTATCTGAGGAAGCTTCGGGCGGCGGCATCGCTTCCGACGCTTGTCGGCAGCGGCGTTGATTCTGGCAACGTCGAAGACATTCTCTCCATTGTCGACGGAATCATCGTTGCAAGCTCATTGAAGGTCGACGCGCGCTGGTGGAACCCGGTCGACCGCGAACGGGCCAAGCAGTTCGTGGAGCGCGCCAGGAAATCGTCATGAGCGAGACGTCCTCGTTCTCGGAGCGCATGCGCGCCCATTCGGATCGAACCTGGAGAGCGATCCTTCGCCACCGCTTCTTTCGCGAAGTTGCGAGCGACACGATCAACGATCGCGTCTTCGCCCGCTACCTCCGAATTGAATACGGCTTCGTGGACACCGCGGCGAGGGCGCTAGGCTACGCCGTCGCCAAAGCGCCTTCGTTTCAGGAACGGCGGCGTCTGGGGCTGGGTCTCTATGAACTCGTCACCGATCAGGAGCAGGTCTTTATCGACGCCTTCGAGCGGATGGCCGTGCCCCGCAATGAGCGGACCGGTCTTGCGCCGAAGGGGCTCGCTCTTCCGCTGCATGCGCTCTTTCTCAAAGTGGCGGAGACCGAGGGCTATGAGGAGATCCTCGCCTGCACTTTGGCGGCGGAGTGGATGTATCTGACGTGGTGTTCGACGGCCAACAAGTCGCCCTCTTCGAGGAGCGCCATTCGCGACTGGGTGACCCTGCATGTCGGCGGCCCGTTTGCCGAGCATGTCGCCTGGGTTCGCTCGGAGATCGACACAAGAGGACCGACGCTCACCGAAACCCGTCAGGCGCGATTGGGCGCGCTCTTCGAGGAGTCCTTGCAGGCGGAAATCTCTTTTCACGACGCGCCCTACGCGGGGTAATAGGGACGATCTAGACGATCGCTCGGCGTTCCGCCGGGACGCTCGATCAAGAAAATCGACAATTTCTTGCCAGGTTGGCCGAGGCGGAGGGTTGTTTTTCCGAAAGGTCCCGAAAGCCTAGTTGGCGCCCGCATGGCCCGGCGCGCGGGCCGGACTTCGCGTTCAAGAACTTCGTAACTCCCCACGTGGAGCTTCGGAAAGGCGCCGAACCCCAACGGCCTCATCCTGAGCGACAGTCTTTGTTGTCAAGCGTGGAAGCTCCAAGGCTTTCGCTCTCGCAGGATGGCGTTGAGGATGACGAGGAGTTTGCGGATGCAGGCGGTGAGGGCCTGTTTGGCGGCCTTTCCGGCGGCTCTGAGCTTTTGAGAGTGCGCAGCGATGACGGGGTTCGAGCGGCTTGCGACCACCGCCGCCATGTAGAGGGCGGTCCTCACCGGGACGCGGCCGCCAAGCTGGGCTCTTTCGGATCGCGCCGTCGATGTCGCGATCGAACTCGGAAAGCTCGACCTGCAAGAGATCGACATGCCGATCGATGGCCTTGAGCACGCGCGGCTGGCCCGTGAGAGACGACGGCGGTTTTTCTCTGCCACGATCATCTTGATGACCTGGCGACGGCGCGCCACCAGTTCGTCGAGCGCTTGGGCGTCAGCGACGGGCCGGGCGGGCGGCCGTATGGCTTCGGCGAAGTGAGCGATCGCCGCAGCGTCGAGGCGATCGGTCTTGGCGAGCTTGCCGGTCGAGCGGGCGAAGTCGCGGATCTGACGAGGATTGATCACCGCCAGGGGCAGATGCGTCACGGCGACCGCGCTCGCGACCACCGTCTCGTAGCCACCCGTCGCCTCGAGCGCGACCAGGACGGGATGAAGCGCGCGCAAGCGCTCGACGAGGCTCGCCAGCCCTTCGTCGTCACGCCTGACGGCAAGGTTTCGCCGCTTGGCCGGATGCAGATGTCCAGCCGATCCTTCGACACATCAATTCCAACAAACACATCCATCTCCGTCCTTGAACATGCGGGCTCCGCCATGCGGGCGATCCGCGCACGGAAGCGTCGATTTCCGCATCGATCTCGGAGAGCTCCTTCTCCAGCGCGGCAATCAGGCGCGCGAGGCTCTTGGGGATCCGCATGGCCGCGAAGCGCTTCTCCCGATTGCGCTCGGCGACGATCATTTCAATGATCTGGCGGTGCCGCGCGACGAGGTCGACGAGCAGTTGCGTGGCCTCATCGTGCAGTTCACGCAGTCCGGCTTGGTCGCCTCGACGAACCGGGCGATCATGCCCGCGTCGATCGGAACGGTCTTCGCGCGGCGCCCGAGCGCCTGGGCGAAGTGGCGCACTCGCGCCGGATTGACCAACACGACCGGCAGCGAAGCCCCCGCCAGCGCGGCAGCCACGACGATCTCGAAGCCGCCCGTCGCTTCGACCGCGATCCGCTCTGGGCCAGCGTCCCCATGCGCTCGACGAGTTCCCCCAGACCTTCGCCATCGCGTGCGGCAACAAAGGGCTCGCCCTCCGGCAGAACGTGAACGTCGAGCCGATCCTTCGACACGTCGATCCGGACATAGGCCCTTTCCATCTTTCCCCTTCCTTGCGCAAACGGGCTCCTAAGGGCCCAAGCGACTGTTCGAGGTCGACGGACAAACGGAGTGGCGACCAGGCTGAGGCGCTGGCTCAAAGGCCCAAGGACGAGCCGGCGTCCCCTCCGCATCCGCGCCCCAATCCTATCAGAAGACGCGAAAACCAAGTTACAAGGACGATGCCGGTGGACGGAGGCTTCCAGCGTTTGAGGCCGGCCGGGTGTTTACTCGGGAATGGTGCCGCAAGCCCTTTTATAGTTGTTCGCGGTCGTTCGTAGCTGTCCGCTCGCGCACAGTTTGTGTTGGTTAAACAGTAAGTTACCATGCCTCTGTGCTCGCGCCGGTTCGCCTCGAGCCGCCAATTTTGTTGCGACAGGGCGAACATAAGAGGGACCAAGGACTATTTGCTTTTTGAGGCCGGAGGCCGGACTGACACGCGGCGCGCAGCTGCTTACACATCGTACGATCGAGGCTTTGCAGCCAGCCGAAGCGCCCTATCGAGTGCCCGATCAGCGGTGCAAGGGACTGGCGGTGCGGGTCGCGCCAAGCGGCGTCAAGACGTGGGATTTGGCCTGCCGCAGTCGAGGAACGGTGAAGATGCGTCTGCTATCGCTTGGGCGAACCACTGACGTGAGCCTCGAACAGGCGCGAGAGAGCGAATGAGTTGACCAGCGCGGCGCGCGGTGGACGTGAGCTGGTCGGTGAAGAGGGCGAGGCCAAAGATGCGGCAGCCTCTCGGATTGCGGACCTCTATCTGCGACGGCGAGTTGTTGGCCGGCTGCGAACGGCAAAGTCGATTGAGAGCCGTCTGAAGCGCACGCTGGCGCCCATCCTTTAACGATATGCCGCTGATATTTGACGACGTTACTTACGGGCAATCCTGGATTCGATCGTCGATCAGGGCCAAGGGCGGGAAGCGGAAAAACGTCGACAGATTTGCACAACCATGTTTCGCTGGGCGCTGTCGCAGGCCATCGTTGAGGCCGATCCCACGGCTGGGCTGACGCCATACGACCGAGGTACCCCGCGCGATCGGGTCTGGGGCTTCGAAGAGATCGAGTTGGTCTGGAAGTGGTTGGATTCCGACGCGCTCTCTCTTGAAGCGGCGGACATTCTGAAGCTCGAGCTTTTGACAGGCGCGAGGTGTGGAGAGATCAGCGGACTTCGCGCCAAGGAGATCGATTGCCAAAAATGGACTTGGACACTGCCTCCCTCGCGCTCAAAAAATGGGCGTCAGCGCGTCACGCCGATTGTGGGCCTCGCGCGCGAGATGCTCGAACAACGGCCATCTGGCGTCGAGAATGGACCGCTGTTCCTGCTGGAGAAAGGCGTGGTGTTGAGTTCGGCCCATATCGGGCACTATCTCTTAACGCGCAGGACAAGCCTGCCGACCGCGACGTTCACCTCACACGATCTCAGACGAACTTTCTCTACCATGCTGGCGGAGATGGGGATCCCGCTCAATCTTGTTGCCGCGATCGTCGGCCACGAGTTCGGGCAGCAGGGACACCCGCACGCTGGTCCGCCATTACGTGCACACCGACATGCTTGAGCAGATGAGCAGAAGGCGCATGCACTGAAGGTTTGGGATGAACGACTGCGGGCCGTCGGGTGAGGCGGCCGAGAAGGTGGTGCGGCTGCCGCGGGCAGGGTGATGGGCCGACAATTTGGGGTTTTGGCTTTTCGTTCAGGGGCCGGATCAAGAGTCTGCGTCCCTCAAGTTGAGCGTTTGCAAGCCTCTGGCCGGAGAGTTGCAAGATTTGCAACTGGAAGCGCGTTCGCCTCAGACAAAACAACGCATCCTAAGTTTAGGCCTTTGATTTTCATTGAGTTAATTTCGCCGATCTTCGGCGTATCGAAAACCATGATCTGTTCTAAATTGTAAACACTTAGTGAGGTGCATAAAAAACAACTTTTACTTCGTTTATTAAAGTATTAGTCGAAGCATATAATTGACAAAAGCACCGTTTTTGGTATCCTGCACCACAACAGAACACGCGAGAAAACCGGAGGTCATTTCGGGAAGTGAGGCCCGTAATTGAACGGCAAGCCGAGCGCTTTGCAGCGGAGCCAGAGCTGGTATCAATTAAACCCACGCAGGCGCTGCTCGACGACGTGAGCGACAAGACGGTCAGACGGCTGGTCAAGGCCGGCCGGATCGAAGCCGTGAAGGTGGGCACCCGTATCGTGCCACGGTTCGCCTCAGTCCGCAGCTTCGCCCGAGGCAGATGACGCTTTAGCTCGGGGACCCTTCCGACAGTTCCGGGCCCGACGTGCCTTAGGGTCTGGACCCATAAAGTTGTTGGCATGAGCAAATGGTTCTGATTCATGGCTTCCGAACAGGGGGCGCGAATGAGTCGGGACCAGTTTTGGCTGACGGAGCAGCAATTCTCAAAGATCGAACCGCATCTGCCGGCCGACACGCGCGGCAAGGCGCGGGTCGACGATCGTCGCGTCATCAGCGGCATCGTTCACGTTCTGAAGTCTGGCGGGCGCTGGATCGACGCGCCGGCCGAATATGGTCCAAAGAAAACTCTCTACAATCGCTATGTGCGCTGGGCGGCCAAGGGCATATGGGTCGGTCTCTTTCAAGCGCTCGCGCAAGCCGACGGTCCGCCTGACCAAGTTCTCCTCGACTCTTCGGCCGTGAAAGCCCACCGCTCGGCGGCGGATGGAAAAGGGGGGAGAAAAATCAAGCCATCGGCCGCTCGCGCGGCGGGCGCTCGACGAAAATTCACGCGCTGACCGACGCGCAATGCCGACCGCTCGCCTTCATGCTGACTGGCGGGCAAGTCGCCGACTGCACGGCAGGCGCTCTGTTGCTTGAACAGCTTCCAGATTGCGACATCCTGCACGCCGACAAGGGCTACGACGCCAACGCCATCCGCCGCCAGGTCGAGGAGCGTGGCGCGACGCCGAACATCCCGCCCAAAGCCAACCGCAATTGGAAGAACTGCTTCTCGCCGTTCCTCTACCGCAACCGCAACACCATCGAGCGCATGTTCTGCCGTATTAAAGACTTCAGGCGCATCGCCACGCGATACGACCGAAGCGCCGCCAACTTCCTTGCAGCCGTCTGCATCGCTGCCGCCATCTGCTACTGGTTATGGACCCTAGTTTGGCGCCACGGGATCGGCTTGTCGGCACTCAACTATGAAGGGGAGTAGGCAACGGTGGACGGCAAAGAGCACCAGGGGACCGCCGCCCAAGTTATCCGTGACCGCACCGGCAAGCGCTTCAGCGAGCTGGAACTCCGCAACGGCTTTGGTAAAGCCACAATCAGCGATCTGTCCCGTCACGTCCGCCCGATGTTGAGCGACAGGAGATGACCAAGCGAACGAATATCTCGGAGCGCGAACGCCAACGCCGCGCATGGCAGCGCGCAATGAGCGTTCGGGGCTTTTGCGAGCGTTACGATATCGGGCGCACCAAAGGCTACGAAGAAATTAATGCGGGTCGGCTGAAGGCGCGAAAGGCCGGACGGCGAACAATCATCACTGCCGATGACGCAGAAGACTGGCTAAGTCGCCTACCCGCCCTCCAGGAGGCTCTCGATGAAGCAGCCTCTTGAGTCAAAGCGGTCGGAACCAAGCGTTGGGGCGTCAAACGTTCCGCAATCAATAACGGGAGAAGATAAAACCGCGGCGCGCAAAGCCGCCAAGGTCGATTGGAACGCGGGCGCGGCTTTCCCTATCGCGTCCGATCCCGGGTTATGGGGAGCGGTGGTTTCCGCCGCCTCGCGCGCTAGATCGACCCTCGACGCCGCGCTGACGCTCGCGCAAGCCGGCGTTCCAGTATTCCCCGTAAGCCCAGTCGGGCAGAAGAAGCCGCTCAAATGGGGTGTACAGCGCAACGATCGATCCGGTGGTGGTGGGCCGCGACTTCGGCAAGCCCTCGAGCGCGCTCATCGCCGTGCCCATGGGCCACCGGACTGGCGTGTTCGCGATGGATGTTGATGCCGCCCCGCCACATGCCCACGACGGCATCGCTGCATGACAAGCCCTCGCGGCCAACTACGGTGTGACGCCGACGCGCATCCACAGGACTGCGAGCGGCGGCCTTCACCTTCTGTTCTGCTGGCCGCCGGAACGCGATATCGGTTGCGCCGTGAAGGGCCTTCCGAAAGGCATCGAATGCAAAGGCGAAGGCGGCTCGATCATCTTTCCGCCCTCCGAGCACAGCGGTGGAAAATATAGCGTCGCAAGCGACGTTGATCCCGCTTATCTTACTCGAAGTCGGCAAAAGTCTGAATGCTGCAACAGCGGCAAATCAAGATGTGTTTCCCAGCCGCCGCTGAAATAACGAGCCCCTGTTCGTTGAAAGAGTGCGCCTCACCGCATCAGAAAGGGCGCGCCAGGCACTCCACGTTCATCCCCCCATTGTTCTAGATATCATCCGCCAAGAGAGTGATTGGACTAGCACAGCAATCCTTGTGCGAGTCTGATCGCTCTCTGGTGATGGCGTCAAACTGCCGCGGTCAACAGGTCGAGCGGCCCCTGCAAGTGTTTTTTTTCCTGCAGCATCATGCAAGAGGTCTCTAACGATGTCTGACAATCTCAATCTGAACGATCGTTGCTCGGCGAACGCAATCAATGCCCAAGAAGTCTTTTCCCCGCAGAATTATTTGCGTCCGATGAACGAGTATCTCACGGAAGTTTCCAATAATGAAGGAGACTACTGTGTCCTTCGATGCAGCCTGCCCGCCGGGGCGGTGGTGCCGATGCATAGTCACGCCGACAGAGAGACGTTTTACGTGGTGTCCGGGAACCTAGATGCTCTGAACGGAGATCGCTGGGAGAAGCTTGGACCAGGCGACGTCTTCGATGTACGAGACGGGGCCAAGCACGCTTGGAGAAACTCGTCGCAACTGGCTGCTTCGATGATCTGCGTGACGACAACAAAGTTAGCCCGGTTCCTGCAAGATATCTCGATTTCACCCGCTGGCTCGTCGGCCGAAGAGCAAGCTCAGCAGTTCCTCGAACTTGTCCATGCAAACGGGTATTGGTTGGCAAGTCCGAAAGAGAACGCCGCGGTAGGGCTGGCCGTCAACTGGGATGGACTTCGCGATTGACTGCGGCGCTCCCTTAGGTCTGGGCGCCGTACGGGCGGGAACGTGGTCAGCTGGGCAGCTTAGCGCCGCAATCCCTCCCCCCGCCGAGTCGTCTCCGAAGTGTGACGCGCATCATAACCGCGTGGCGCGGCGCCCTTATTTTCGGATCCCTGTCATTGTTGAGTTTTTGCTCGGCCGGGTCGGTCAGCAACTGCCCAACGATGTAGCCGGCTTGCAGGGAGCGATTGTTGATCTTCAAATGTTTGTGGTCGTGGGCGGGAGAGAGATCGGTCGCCCAATATGAAAAGCTTGTTCGCCAAGCAAATCTATCGAAAACCGCGACCACCCCACCTCCCTCCAGGATATATGCTCGTGGAGACAACGGGGAAGGACTGGAGCCCGACGCGAGGCGTGAATGCTTCGCGAAGGCTGCCGGAGGAATGACGCAGACCAGAAAGATCGCGGCGATCCTGGTCGCGGACGTGGTCGGATACTCCAGGCTCGCCGGCGCTGACGAAGATCGCACGCTATCGCGGCTCCGCGGGATATGGAGCGATCTGATGGACCCCGCCATCGCCGTGCATCATGGGCGCATCGTAAAGCGCACGGGCGACGGGGCCATTGTCGAGTTCCGCAGCGTGGTCGATGCCGTGCGCTGCGCGATCGAAGTGCAGGAGGGCATGGTCGAGCGCAACGTGGGCCTGTCGCCCGAGCGCCGCATCGAATTTCGCCTCGGCATTCATCTGGGCGACGTGGTCGAAGAGAGCGACGGCGACCTGATGGGCGACGGTGTGAATATCGCCGCGCGGCTCGAAGGCATTGCTGAGCCGGGCGGCATTTGTCTCTCAGAGGACGCGTATCGCCAGGTCAAGGGCCGGCTCGATCCCGCGGCCGCCGATCTGGGCAAGATCCAACTCAGGAACATCGCCGAGCCGATAAGGGTCTATGCGCTGCGGGTCGGCGTCCCCGTACAGGCACAGCCCCCGACGGCAGTGCAGGCCGCCGCGCCGAAAAAGCGTTCGGCGCTTGCTCCGCTCGCCGCAGCGGTGGCCGCATTGCTTATCCTGATTGGCGGCGGCGTGTGGTGGGTCCTCGGCCGGCGAGGGCTCCACGCCGCCCGGCGCGGCGCGTCTTTCCATCGTCGTGCTGCCTTTCACCAACCTCTCCAACGATCCTGCCCAAGACTATTTCGCCGACGGGGTCACGGAGAATCTCACCACCGAACTCTCGCGCCTCCACAACAGTTTCGTCATTTCCCGCAACACCGCCTTCACCTTCAAGGGCAAGAACCTAGACGCCAAGGCGATCGGCAAAGAACTCGGTGTGCGCTACGTCCTCGAAGGCTCGGTGCAGCGCGATCAGAACCGGGTGCTCGTCAACGCGCAGCTGATCGACGCGGAATCCGACGCGCAAGTCTGGGCGGATCGATTTGAGGACGACGTCGCGGACCTCTTCAAACTTCAGGACGAAGTGGTCGTGCGCCTCGCCCGCACGCTTCAGGTCGAGCTGGTGAACGCCGAAGCCCAGCGCAGCTTGCACGATCGGCCACGGGATCCCGACGCCATCGATCTGACCATGCGTGGTCTGGCGATTCTCAACCAACTCGCCACGAAAACCTCTTCTGACGAAGCGCGAGACTTATTTGAGCAAGCGTTGACTCTCGATCCGAACAACGCCGACGCGCTCGCGGGCGCCGCTAGGATCGACGCGGTGGAGGCTGCTTTCGGTTCGTCCGACAAAAGCGCGGATTTGTACGCGCGAGCGATGCAGCGGACTGACCAAGCTCTTCTTCTCGATCCGAGCCAGGCCAGAGCGCATTTTACCAAGGCCCTCCTGATCATGTTCAAGGCGAGATCGAACGACACGGCGTCGGCGAACGAGATCATTGCCGAGGCTGAAGCCTCGCTTCGCGCCAATCCCAGTTTTCCCTGGGGCTACTGGCCCATGGCCGTCGGGGAAATGTTGCTCGGCCACTATGAGCAATCGATATCCGAGCTCCAACAGGCCATGAGGATCAGTCCACGCGATCCAAACATTGGAATATGGCATATGGAAATAGGAAGGTCGCTCCTGGCGCTAACTCGTTACGATGCGGCGATCCAGGAAGGCCTCAAAGCCATCGACTCGGGGGTATCGCACGGCGGAATCCTATGCTTGCCTCGCGGCGTTCTACGCAGCGGCCAACAGGATGCCGGAGGCGACGGCCGCGATGGCGGAAGCGATGAAATTGAATCCACAACTCTCCGTGGCGTGGTTTCACGCGCACATACCTTCCTTTATCGATTCGGCGCCGGGTATGCTTGAAGGCCTCCGATCAAGGCCGGGCTGCCGGAGGACTGAGCACGGCCAGCCCCCGGGCATTCGTTTCGCTCCGACCTCGACGGTCGGACTGCCGCGACCAACTGGCCGTCGGGTCCCGAGTGTCTCGGAGCCCTTACCAAGTTCCGTCAGCACTGCCGGCACCATATTCCCTTCGGCTTATGGCCGTTGCGGTAAGTCGGCGAGCAGCTTGCAAGCGAGCCATCCTGGCCCGATCCCAGGATGATGCTGATGAGCGGGACACGGCTGAACGAAGGCTGCTTTGCGAAATGGCGCGAGATAGACCTCGGAGATATGATGTGGACGCTGCCTGGATCGCGACGAAAGAACGTCGGACCCGCACGATTGATGCCGACCACGTCGTCATGCCGTTGCCGAGAAGCTTCTGGAGACGCTTGGGCCGCGCGAGCCTGATCTGCTCGTGTTAGCCGGCGCAGGGGCGTGAGCCTGCAGAACTGGCCGAAATGGAAGCGGCAGGTCGAGGCGAGGCTCGGTGTCGCCGTGACGCCGCGCGCCTTGCGACGAACTTCGGAACCATGCTGGGCGAGCTCGGCACGCCGCCGCACCCGGCGTGGCTGCGTTGGCCGCACGGGCGCGGCGACGTCACGACGAGTGCTATCGCCTTCTAATCGATGCGACGGCGCCAATTGGCCCGAGATTTAGTTCGAGACCGAGTTCACGTTCCGGATGAGGACACTATCGCCGTTTCGACTGATTTCGAGCGCGCGAACCTGATGCGGTGTTGAGAAAGTCACACGCTGACCTGGCGCAAGAACAGACATGATCCGGATCGGCGTTCCCGACATGCCTTGTGCAAGGGTCGTGACGACATGGAACCCGTCGCGTTCGACCGTGTAGTAGGCGACGCCGGACACTTCGCCAAGGTCGATGCTCATGGCATCAATCGGACGCAAGCCCTCGGCTTGGGCGGCCTCCAGACAGGCCAAGGCGAATGCTGCGGCAACAAGCATGCTACGGATCGACATTGCCGATCTCCTTTGGGTTGCGGCATAAAAACCGTAAGCGTGGAGAAGCGTTGCGACGGGCGGGCCGGCGGTAGCCGTGCCAATACCTCTGCTCGCTCCTGTCACAAGAGCCCGTTTTCCCCTTAGCGTCATTGTAATCTTCATTTCCGTAGTGGTTGACATAGAATGATCTGGATCTTTGATCCGCAGCTCGGAAGCTTGTCTCCGATCTCTGCAACGCGTGACTGCGAAAGATCGGAATCTAGGCGACTGGCCCTCACGAGTCGTGAGGCGACCGCGCCCTGTTGTGCGTACCAGTACGCACTGCGTGGCCGCACCGCCTGGCGCCCCGGCGGCGTTGACACAAAGGTGTGATGTGGCGTGACGCAGAGTTGCGCGGGGCCTATCTCGGGGCCATATCGCTTGGTCAACGTCTGCCCGTGGCTTCGGCCCGGGCCATTACAATCCATACGAATAGGTTCGCAAGATTATTTCCCTGCGGAGTTGATGGTGCAGACAAACGATGATTTTCTCAACGCTCCAAAATTGGATTATGACGGTTTCATAGCTGCACTGCGCGAGAATTTTGGGTGTTTTAGTCCTGTTCGCGGAACCAACATCTTCGCAGGCAGGGTGCGCCCGCGGCGCGTCTTCGGGTTCGCTGCGGTGGATCTCGCCTGCGACACTGTCCGCGTTGACCGGACGAAGCTGGACATTCGCCGTGATGACATGGAGTATTACTTCGTCGTAGCTCAGCTGACGGGCGGATCGACAATCATTCAGAACGACCGAGTTGTAAATGCCGCTGCTGGCGAACTCGTCCTGCTCGATTCCACGAGACCCGTGACATTAGTTGGGGTCCAGCAAGCGCAATGGCTTGGCCTGCAGTTGCCGCGCCAGAACTTGGTGTCGCATCTCGGCTGCGAGCCGCAAGGTGGCACCTGCGGTTGCGGGCACGGGCAGGCGGCACGCATACTCAGTCAACTCGCTCTTGACCCTGTCGGCAATGTAGAACCGGCGGTCGCGTCGGCTGACGACTATATGCGTCTGGTGGTCTATGATCTCCTTGGCGCACTGTTTGGACCGGCCGCCCCGCTTTGCTCACGTCACAACGATAAGCTGTTCGGGCGCGTCTGCGGCATCATCAAGGACCGCTTTGCCGATCCTGACATCTCTCCGCGCGAGGTGGCTGCCGAGACGGGAATTTCCTTGCGCTATTTGCAGAAGCTGTTCACGGTCCGCGGGTCGACCTGCAGTGACTACATATCCTCGCGCCGACTGGATCGTGCCGCGCGTCTGATCGAACGCCGCGCATTGATGAAGACAGGTCAGCCTCTCAGCGAGATTGCCTACGCCTGCGGGTTTCACGATTACACGCATTTTGCCCGCGGATTCCGCCAGCGTTTCGGTACCTCGCCGGGCGCCGTTCGAGCGGGCGAACCGGTAACGCCAACGCACGAGTCCGCGCCGACATTGGGCAAAGTCGAAAGGCCCTTTACGAAGCGACATGACGAGCTGATCGCGGACTGATGTCAGCTCTGGCCAAATAGCCGACTCGGCGCGCTCCTTAAATGGCCCTGAGCGACGACCGCCAGTATGCGCCGGCGACACTTCGTGATCGCGACTTCATTCTCGATGTTCGTCGCGATGCCCTGCCGATGACGGGCGTCATCCTTGAAATCGCAAGCGACTCAGGCGAGCATATCGTCCATTTCGCGAAAAATTTTGCGGCTCTCGTTTCCAACCTTCGGATCCTGATCCCGATGCACGGCTGAGCGTCGCCGCATGGGTGAAGGCCACAGGTGTCACGAATGTACGCGCGCCCGTTGCCCTGGATGCTTTGCATTCGGTTTGGCCAATCGCATCAGCCGACGGGATTATACCAACGGTCATGAGGGCTGACCGATGTGAGCCCAGTCTCGCATTCCGATGGATGTAATCCGTTCGGGCTGGGCGATGAGCTTTCGCCATGCGTCGCAGGCCGCGTCGACGATCGCGTCGTAGTTTTCGAAGACGGTGTTTGAGAGCCAGTTCTGGCGGAGATATTGCCAGACGTTCTCGACTGGGTTCAGCTCCGGCGCTCGCGAAGGCAGGAAAATCGGCGTGATGTTTTCAGGCACGGCGAGCTTGCCTGTCATATGCCATCCGGCGCGATCGAGCAGCAGGACGGCGTGCGCGCCCTCAGTGACATTGCGTGAGATCTCGTTGAGGTGAAGCTGCATCATGTCGGTGTCCGCGTAGGGCAAGGCGAGAGCCGCTCCGACACCGCGAGCCGGACAGATCGCGCCGAACAGATAAGCGTTGTCGTATCGCTGGTCAGCCGGCTGTATGGGCCGCGTTCCGCGCCGGGCCCACTGGCGAACGAGGCCGTTCTTCTGGCCGATCCGGGCCTCGTCCTGGAACCCTATCTCGACCGGCGTCGTCTCGGGCAGACCGTCGAGATGAGCCGTCAGCGCGCGGGGGAAGTTTTTTTGAACGCCTCGACGATTCGTTCATCCTGCGCCGGATGGCGCGGTCTTGCGCTGATGTGGGAGAAGCCGATCTTCTTCAGAAGCGTCCCGACATAGCGCTCGTGGAAGTCGACGCCGAACCGCTCGGCGATGACGCGCTTAAGATCGACACGCCGCCAGCGCACGACGCCGTCTTTCTCGCGCTCCGGGCCAGCCTCGACGATCTGCGCAAACTGCGCCAGTTGCTCGTTGGACAGGCGAGGCTTCGGGCCTTCCGTCCAGTTATCGACAAGCCCCTCCGGACCCGAGGCGTTGAAGCGGTGAACCCAATCGCGCAGTGTCTGGCGGTCCATGCCGCCGATCCTCGCGGCCGCCCCTCGGTCCATTCCGCCTCGAACCCCTGCCAATGACAGAAGCCGTCGGCTCTGATTGACGTCCTTCGACCGGCGGGCCAGCCTGCGCAACTCTTCCGCCGAATAGTCCTCTCGTAATCTGACCGCTGAAGGCATGGCGCGAATCCTCCCGCGCCAACTTAAATCAGCCCCGCCCCGATTCGGGAATCCCCAGGTAAGTCAGCAACCAGAGCCTTTGGTATTATCTGCGTCAACATGATCCACATCTCACCTTGGGAGGCGACTGTCGGATTGATCACAGGCGCGGCTGCGATACTCCCTTCGAGATCGCCGCTATATCTCTACGGTCCACACAAACGCGAAGGGTTCACAACAGCCCCGAGCAACCAAGCATTCGATCGCAGCCTTCGCGATCGCAACCCGAACTGGGGTCTACGAGACCTCGAAGCGGTCGCGGCGATGGCGCAATCCGTTGGGTCTCGCCTCCGGTTATCACCAAAATGCCTCCAAACAATCTGAGCGCGGTGTTCCGTCGAATGTGATCGTGTCCGTGGCGGGCGAACTACTCGCGCCTTAGCTTTTCGCGATCGCCTGATACTTGCGGCCGGCCTTGTGGATCTCAACTGCGCACGCCGTTCCCGTCTCATCGACCCGACGTCGCCGGCCGCCCAGTGCTAGGCTGTAGTGACGATTTAACTATTTGAGCCGGATAGCGATAGCGGCGAGTTTGACGAAGCCCATGAAATTGGCGAGCAGCTTGTCGTAACGTGTTGCGACGCGGCGGAACTGCTTGAGCTTGTTGAAGAAGCGCTCGATGATGTTGCGCTCCTTGTAGAGCTCGGCGTCGTAGGGACGCTTGAGCGTGCGGTTCCGCTTGGGCGGGATGACGGGCTGGCCGCCGCTTTCGGCGATCCTGTCGCATAAGTGATCGGCGTCGTAGCCCTTATCTGCAATGATGACATCGGCGACGAGGCCTTCGACGAGCTCGTGCGCGAAGGCGATGTCGTTGCGCTGTCCCGGCGATCCGATCAGGCGCAGCGGATTTCCCAATGCATCGCCCGCGGCGTGGATTTTGGTGCTCAAGCCTCCGCGGGAGCGACCAAGACCCTGGGCATCCGCCCCCCTTTTTGCCGGCGAGCGCCGGCGGCGTGCTGATGCGCCCGCACGATCGTCGAGTCGATCATCAGCCATTCGAGGTCGGCCTCGCGCGCCAACGCGGGCCGAGGATCTCGTCCAGAACGCCCATCTCGATCCAGCGGTAGTAGCGCCGCTTCACCGCCTCGTGCCTGCCCAACCGCCTGGGCAGATCGCGCCAGCGACTCCCTGAGCGCGCCATTCACAGCAGGGCGTTCAGAAACCGACGATTGTTGGTGCGGGGACCGCGCTTGCCCTTGCGCCCCCAGGCACAAACGCCTCAAGCCGCTCCCACTGGTCATCCCGAAGCGCGTCGCAGTCCTGGAACGCGCAGTCCGCACGATGACGTTGTGCGTGCGCATCCTGACGAAAGTGCGCCGTAGGCTCACGACTCCCTGAGGCGCCTAACCTTATCGTCTTCGTAGGTCCTTCGCATGCGGCCGCCTGTTAGGGCACGCCTCGTCCAGCAATTGCGTGCTCGTTAGCGGCGCCGCGATGCTTGGCTACATGCATGCGCAGCACGGAGAAGATGAATGGCTGAGGCCTCGCAACCAAAATACATCCTCGGGCACGAGCAATCCGAAATTGACCGGCTGATGGTTCAATCTGCGCTCATGCGACCTTTCACAGAGCGTCTCTTCAAAGCCGCCGGGATGAGCACAGGCATGCGTGTGCTCGATCTCGGTTGCGGCGCTGGCGACGTTTCGATGCTTGCCGCAGACTTGGTCGGACCGTCGGGTTCCGTTATCGGGATTGACCGAAGCTTAGAGGTCATTTCAATCGCCAAAAGACGCGGTGAACAGGCTGGGCTTAGCCACGTCAGCTTTAAGAGTCTCGCTTTTGAGAAATTCGCCGATCCGGATGTCTTTGACTGCGTAGTGGGCCGCTGCGTTCTAATGTATCAGTCCGATCCGATTGAATTTCTTCGCGCCGCAGCGCGCTTTGTGCGACCCGGTGGAGTGATTGCTCTGCACGAGCTGGATTTTGCCAGCAATTTATCGTCCTGTCCCCCCGTCTGGGCTTGGAATGCACTGGGAAGCATGATTGGGGCGGCGTTTCGGGACGCGCTGCCGCACTACGATTTAGCGAACCAGATGATCAAGTGCTTTGCTGATGCTGGCCTTCCGACGCCTGAGCTTTTTCGTGAGACCCCCGTAGGCGGTGGCGAGCAATCGTCGCTTTATGCTTGGGTCGAGAAAACTTTGCGAAGCGTCTGGCCCCAGCTGGTTGAGATGGGCGTTGCAACGGCGGAGGGCTTCCCATCAGATATGACGATGGAGAAGGTGAAGACCGCCATTGTCCGGGCCCGGAGCCAGATAGAAGGTCCCGCCCAAGTATGCGCGTGGGTCAAGATCTGAATTCAGTGCACCGACCTAAGCTAAGGAGAGAAGCGCGTTCAAGGGCAATGCCTGGACTGGTCGCGGTCGGCTATCCCGCCAGACGCGGCGTCGTGCCGTTGCAAGTTACGAGGCGCGACGTTTCGGGATGCGCTCGGCGATGCCTTCCAAGATCGCGGTGAGGAAGTGCGCCGACCTCGTTTTCGTCACCCCTAGGTTGGAGGTTTACCGTGCGGTGTCGCGCCAGATCCATGCGACCTTCACGGAATACACCCCTTGGTCGAGCAGTTGTCGCTTGATGAAGCCTACCTCAATGTGACCGACCATCTCAGGGAAGGAGGGCGACCTTCAAGACCGAGGCTATTCAAACGAAAAGATCTTCTTCCAGTCGTTCCTCATACTGATGACGGTCCACTTTTTCTGTTTTGCTTCGGCATAGAGCGCGGGGGTGATGGCGCCAATCTTGGTATCGGGCAGCCCCTGCGCGGGACCATAAGCGTACTCACGTATTGCGTCGTCGTGCAGTACAAGCATCGATAGACGCGAGCCGTCTCCGGCACTCGTATATTCCAGCATCTGTTGGTCTCCAGTTGAGTTACCAAACGATGCGTTCGGACGCCGACCAATCATCAGGTGAATGCCCTCCGGTTTCCCGGCAGCGGTGTCATTCAGCATGACCTTGGGTTCTGGGATGAGGATCGGCTTGCCATCCTTGCCATAACCATATTTGACGGCAAGCGCCGACCCGATCACCTGCTCCGGCGGGATTCCGTAGACCTGCTGCGAATACAGGCGCACAAAATCCTGACCGAAGCCCGTAACAATGTAAGTCTTGAAGCCACTCGCCCGCAGGTAGGTCATCACCTCCAGCATCGGTTGGTAGACGAGTTCGGTATAAGGTCGCTTCCAGCGTGGATCCTTCGCGGAGGCGAGCCATTTCTTTCCGTCGGCCTCGAACTCGTCAGTTGTCATGCCGGTGAGTGTGGCAAGGACGATCTTTTCGAGGTCTTGCATCGAGAGTTTGGCTATCGCCTCCCGGTTTCCCGAGAGCACCGTCTTGAATGGCTCAACCTCCTTTAGCGCCGGCTGTTGCGCGGCCAACACCGGGACCCGGTCGAGGCAATACACCATTTGGCTGTAAATCGGTTGCTCCACCCAAAGCGTGCCGTCCTGATCAAAAGTGGCAATGCGTTCCTCGGGAGGCACGAACTTCGGACTTGCCCGGTCTGTCGTGTCTCGGACGAAGTCGAGAATCGCTTGTTTGGCGGATCCCTCATTCCACGATGGCAATGGGCCGCTCGAAGCGGTCTCGGCCGACGCGGAGACGGATAAGGGCGGCGCGGATAGGGCTGGAAGCAACGCCAACGTCGTGAGCAGGGTGCGACGGTCGATGCCGGAGCGCAGAATGTTTCTTTTCACTTTCAACTACTCCTGCTTCATTCGGCGCGACCGCTTTGTGCCGATATTGTTGGAAACGTCTTTTTGGCGGTGGAACGGAAATGCATCGGTGAGGCTCCAGCCCGTGCGCCTTTCAGATGCGATGGTCCCCCTGCCGCTGTGCCCCTCGCCCACGCCAGCCACGGGGCAAAGAGTCATCAACTGCGAGTTCTTCGAGATGCCCGAGGCCCAGACCGCCGACGACGGCCTTCTGGACGGGCGCGACGTCGGCATTGATCTTGTCAGCACCGAACGACGTGCCCACCACCGTCCGAGCGGCGCGACTGCCCTTCGCCTGGCCGACGAGCTTGGCGACGGCCTCGGCAACGTCATGAGTCTTCGGAGCGTCCTTACCCTGCAACATTGACGTGAAGGTCTTGTAAATGGCGTCGGGAATCTGGCCGACCTCGCCGTAGGACTTCGTGATGTCGTCGTCGGCAGGCCTCTGGATGCTCGAGTACAGGCTTGTCGGGTAAGCGCCAGGCTGAACTTCCACCACGTCTACGCCGAGTTGGGAGACCTCCAGCCGAATGCTGTCGGTCAAAGCTTCGATCGCCATCTTGCTCGCGCCGTAGATGCCGACGAAGGGGAACGTCACCCGGCCGAGGACCGAGCCCATGTTGATAATGAGGCCTTCGCGCTCCCGACGCATCGAAGGCAGCACTGCCCGCGTAACGCGGAGGAGCCCGATGACGTTGGTGTCGAAGATCGCCTTGGCCTGATCGGTCGTGAAGGCTTCGGTCACGCCGACCGACGCAATGCCGGCGTTGTTGACCAGCACGTTGATCTTGCCGGCCTCGGCGAGGATAGATGCAACGGCGCGATCGATCGAGCCGTCATCGGTAACGTCGAGTTCGACGACGCCGATTTTCTGGCTTCGCAGCGCGTCGGCGTGGCTGCGATTGCGCCCGGCGATGTCGCGCATCGCCGCGAACACGCGATAGCCGTCGCGCGCCAGCCTTTCCGCGGTATCGCGGCCGAATCCGCTCGAGGTACCGGTGATGAGAATAGTCCTGGTCATGGTTTGCCTCCGGTGATGAGGGTTGCGGGTCAATGCGAGATGATCAGCCGGTATGGCTGGTCAGGAACTGGCGGGGTACCGCGACCGGGATGTCCGAGAGCGAGCCTGAACAGACGTCGGGAGCGGCGGGTTGGGGCGATGAAGCCTTGGACGCGAGTCAGAAGGCGAATTCCAGGCTGGCGTGTGCAACCAACTTTCCCGTAGACGCAAACGAAACGCGGGCTTCCGTGAAGGCCGACGTTTTGCCAAAGCGCAATACTTCTGCTCTTACCTGATAGTCATCGTTGACGGCCGGACGCAGGAAGTGGGTGTGCTGATACACGGTGCCTTTAGTGATGCGCCCCGTCGTGCCCACAGACAGTGATGCAACCGAGTCAATGGCTGCCATAATTGCCTGACCACATACCGCACCACTTGAAAATTTGAGCGCATCACTTTGCGGAAACATCGCGGACACAATGCCTGGGCGGACCTTGAACTCACGAAGGCCGAGCATTTTCACCCAAGGCGCCAAAACATATTCGTACAACTCAAGAACTGTGGCATCTGTCACTGGCAAACAATGAAGCGGAACTGTCATTTCAGGCCGCCTAACTCCCAAGGCAGGATCGGATTCATTTTGCGTTGCCTGTTCGGTCACGAGAGCCTGGTTTCCCGCTAGCGTCATTGCATTCTCAACTTCTGTAATCATGGCTCTCTCCGATTCTCGGCAACGCGTGACTACCAGGATAGAAATCTAGGCGGCTGGACCTCAGGAGTCGTGAGGCGAGCGCGCCCAGTCGTGCGTACCAGCGCGCACTGCGTGGTGCGCCGCGGCGCTCGCACGATCTCGGCGGTGTGATTTGACGTGACGCAGAGTGGAGCGGGGCTGCCTCGGGGGCCAAGCTAGGTTACAAACGTTTGCCCGTAGCTTCGGCGCAGCCGTCACAAACCATACGATAAGGCTTGCAGGATTGTTTCCCCGTGGAGGCGATGATGCAACGTGGAAAAGAGCGCGCGGTTCGCAGCCATGGTCAGCCACTTCCTATTCGAGGCCAGTTCTGCAATCCGGCTTCCGGCTGGGAGAAGGGGCAGATCGAGAAAAACGTCCAGGACGCGCCATCGGCTCTGGCAGCCGATGCCCAGCTTCCCCACGCTAGCGGCGCTGAACGATCGGCTGGAAACACGCTGCCGGGAGCTGTGGGCTCAGATGCCGCACGCCTCGCATCCTGACGCGATTGCCGACCCCTGGGCCGAAGAGGTCCGGCATCTGATGCAGCCTTCGCGCCCGTTCGACGGCTTCGTCGAATACGCCAAGCGCGTGTCGCCGACGTGCCTGGTCCATCTGGATCGCAATCGCTACAGCGTGCCCGCGTCGTTCGCCAATCGTCCGGTCAGCCGGCGGGCGTATCCCGAGCGCATCGTCGTCGTCGCCGAGGGGCAGGTCGTGTGCGAGCATCGCCGCGTTTTTGCCCGCTCCCACGAACGGAAGAGCACAACAACGGTTTACGACTGGCGGCACTATCTGGCGGTCATTCAGCGCAAGCCGGGAGCCCTGCGTAACGGTGCGCCCTTCGCCGAACTCCCGCCTGCCTTCCGGGCTCTGCAGCATGCTTAAGACGCCGGGCGGCGACCGCGAGATGGTCGAGATTCTGGCCGAACAGGCCGTGCTCGCCGCCGTCGAACTGGCGTTAAGGCTGGCGCGCCGACCAAGACGCATATTTTGAATGTGTTGCACCGGCTGGTCGACGGCAAGCCGATCGACCCACCAGCCGTGAAACCGCCTAGCGCCCTGACGCTCACCACCGAACCGCAAGCCAACGTCGAGCGCTACAACGCGCTGCGCAAAGTCCGGGGGCGCGTCATGCGTCATAACCCTGCCGCCGGCGCCGTCGTCATCATGGCTCACGCACCCTCAAAAATGCACGGCATGGCTCAGCCGGTCGGCGAGTTGACCGAGCAAGGCTCTCCGGCCTTCGAGGCGGCGCTGCCCATCCTATCGCAGCTCCTGAAGGCGGAGACGGCCGACAGGGAGGTGAGATCGATGGCCTATCAGCTCAAGGCCGCCCGCTTCCCGCCCTATCGCGATCTCGCCGGCTTCGACTTCGCCAGCAGCGAGGTCAACGAGGCGCTCGCGCGTCAACTCCATCGCTGCGAGTTCCTGGAAGACGCCCACAACGTCGTCCTGGTCGGCGGCCCCGGCACGGGCAAGACGCATCTCGCCACCGCGATCGGCATCCAGGCGATCGAGCACCATCGCAAGCGCGTCCGGTTCTTCTCCACCGTCGAACTCGTCAACGCTCTCGAACAAGAGAAGCTTCAGGGCAAACCCGGCCAGATCGCCGCCCGGCTCGCGCACTCCGATTTCGTCATCCTCGACGAGCTTGGCTACCTGCGGCTCAGCGCCTTAGGGTCCGGACTCATAACCAGTAGCAGATGGCGGCAGCGATGCAGACGGCTGCAAGGAAGTTGGTGGCGCTTCGGTCGTATCGCGTGGCGATGCGCCTGAAGTCTTTAATACGGCAGAACATGCGCTCGATGGTGTTGCGGTTGCGGTAGAGGAACGGCGAGAAGCAGTTCTTCCAATTGCGGTTGGCTTTGGGCGGGATGTTCGGCGTCGCGCCACGCTCCTCGACCTGGCGGCGGATGGCGTTGGCGTCGTAGCCCTTGTCGGCGTGCAGGATGTCGCAATCTGGAAGCTGTTCAAGCAACAGAGCGCCTGCCGTGCAGTCGGCGACTTGCCCGCCAGTCAGCATGAAGGCGAGCGGTCGGCATTGCGCGTCGGTCAGCGCGTGAATTTTCGTCGAGCGCCCGCCGCGCGAGCGGCCGATGGCTTGATTTTTCTCCCCCCTTTTCCATCCGCCGCCGAGCGGTGGGCTTTCACGGCCGAAGAGTCGAGGAGAACTTGGTCAGGCGGACCGTCGGCTTGCGCGAGCGCTTGAAAGAGACCGACCCATATGCCCTTGGCCGCCCAGCGCACATAGCGATTGTAGAGAGTTTTCTTTGGACCATATTCGGCCGGCGCGTCGATCCAGCGCCCGCCAGACTTCAGAACGTGAACGATGCCGCTGATGACGCGACGATCGTCGACCCGCGCCTTGCCGCGCGTGTCAGCCGGCAGATGCGGTTCGATCTTTGAGAATTGCTGCTCCGTCAGCCAAAACTGGTCCCAACTCATTCGCGCCCCCTGTTCGGAAGCCATAAATCAGAACCATTTGCTCATGCCAACAACCTTTATGGGTCCAGACCCTAGCTGTTTCGTCCCGGATTTTGCTGGGGCATTCTTATCGAGGGATTCGAAGGATGCGCTATGGGACAGGTTCTTCATGGGAGCGCCACAATGACAGAGGCGGTCCGTCGAGCGATACAACACAGTCAAGAGAGCCTGAGGGCTCTGGCCAAGCGCCACGGCGTCAATCCGAAGACCATCGCCAAATGGAAGGCGCGGAAGTCAGTTTCTGATCTTCGGACCGGACCCAAGGAGCCCAGATCGACAGTCCTGTCAGCAGAGGAAGAGGCCGTCGTCGTTGCCTTCCGAAGGCATGCTTTGCTGCCGCTCGACGACTGCCTCTATGCCTTGCAGCCCACCCTCCCGCATCTGACCCGCTCGTCGCTTCACCGGCGTCTGCAACGCCACGGGATCTCCCGGTTGCCCCAGGTCGAAGGCGAGGCCTCCGCCAAACGCAAATTCAAGGCCTATCCGATCGGCTATTTCCATATCGACATCGCCGAGGTTCGAACTGCGCAAGGCAAGCTCTCCCTCATCGTCGCCATCGACCGAACGTCGAAGTTCGTCGTCGTCGAGATGCACGAGAAGGTGGCGCGCCGCACCGCAGGGGACTTCCTGCGCCGCCTGACCGCCGCCGTCCCTTACAAGGTCCATACCGTCCTCACCGACAACGGAACCCACTTCACCACCCCAGGCCATACGAGTTCGGCCGCGCCCGACATCAAGGGCGCCCTCGAGGCTGGAGAACTCGTTTGGGCGCACGCCTTCGAATACGCCTGCGCCCAGAACGACATCGATCATCGGCTGACAAAGCCCAAGCCCCCGTGGACCAATGGGCAAGTCGAAAGAATGAACCGCACCATCAAGGACGCGACCGTCAAACGCGACTTCTACGAGACCCACGACCAACTGCGAGCCCACCTGCAAAACTTCGTCGACGCCTATAATTTCGCGCGAAGACTCAAGACCCTCAAAGGCCTCACTCTACCAGTTCGTCTGCAAAGCCTGGACCTCAGAGCCGCAAAGACTCAAACTCAATCCGCTCCAGCAAATGCCGGGACTAAACAACTAGAGTGCGTTGCTCTTCCATCTGCTCAGCAAGCTCTACGAGCGCGCCAGCGTCATCATCACGACCAATCTCAGCTTCGGCGAGTGGGCAACCGTGTTCGGCGACGCCAAGATGACGACCGCTCTACTCGACCGTCTCACCCACCGTTGCCACATCCTCCAAACCGGAAACGACAGCTTCCGCTTCAAGAACAGCTCGGCGACAGCCGCCAAACCGCAAAGGAGAAAGCACGGAACTTGACGAACCCCTGACCCGGAAACCATCATCAAGCCGGGTCACTTCTCAGTGGAAATCCCGGGTCAAGTCTCAGCGGAAATCGACAGTCTGGGATCACCGGCTGCTCGAGGGCTCCGTCGGGTCGGAATAGAAGCGGAGTACGCCCTAAACGAGCTCGGGTACAAGGTCGCCCTGGGTTCAAAAATCTCGGAGCGTAGCCCCTTCGCCCTGTGGCGGTTGAAGATAAAGGTCCACTCAAGGACCAAAATGGACATCTTTTATCTGATGTTGTTCGCTGCCTTATTGATCGTTGCGTTCTCCCTCGGCTTCGCAATTCGACCGCAGCCTGCGTCGACAACTGCGCCAACAGCCTCTGTCGGGGTTCTACCCGCTGGGGTCACCGGCAAAAAATAGCCTAACGCTCGCCTACTACTGCGCCAGCTTTGGCGGTTTCGCGAAGTTCGTTCGCTCGCGAATGTCCGCCCAGGCCGCGAAGCGCGTGGGGCGGGAAGCTCGTAAATCAAATGTTGCGACAACGTTGCGACACCGGGCGACAAAGCTTACCTTTTGTATCTTAACCATTTGAATTTAAAGTATAAAGTATAGCCGTTGACAGGGCGCCGCAAGCCGTTGAAATCGCTCAAAACCGACTTGGAAATGGCGAGCCGCCTACTCGTGGTTCTCGGGAGAGGGGATCGATCAGGCGTATCCCGCACGAGCCGAGGCGGCGCTCGTCGCGGCGGGGATTAGCCTCCGTCCCGCGCTGCCAGGAGATGCGCGGCGACTTGATCGGCAGTCGGCAAGGCCGATTGGGCGCCGAGCCCCATGGTTGCGATGGCCGCGGCGCAGTTGGCGAAGCGAATGGCGTCCGTCCAACTCAGCTTTGCGGCGAAGCGCGCATGAAGGCACGCGGCGGCGAAGCAGTCGCCCGCGCCGGTGGTGTCGACAATCTTGGGCGTGAAGCCGGGCGAGGCAATACGCCCCTCGACGGTCTGGACTTGAGCGCCCTCCGCGCCGAGCGTGGTCACGAGCGCGGCGACGAGCCCGGCAAGCGGGCGCTCGAGCGCGGCATCCACGAAGGCGCGCGACTCCGCATTGCAGAAGATGAGATCGAAGCCCTCGACCGCATCGAGCAGAACGGCCGCGTCGTCCGGGCAGTCGACGCGCTCGATGTCGAACGAGGCCGTCGCTCGGCAAGCTCCTGAAGCGTCCACCACGCGTCGGCAGAGGGTAAGGTCGCCAATTGAGGTGAGGTGCAGGTGGCGAACACCCTCAAGCGTCGCCTCCGTTAGGTCGCCTGCTTCCGGCCGGTAGGCCAATGTTATCATCTTGATGAGCGACTTTTCTCCGTCCGGCGTCAGCAGGCTGATGCAGCTGAATGTTGCGACCCCGTCGAGGCGGGAAACGAAGCTCGTGTCGACGCCCACCTGCTGGAGACTCTCGACGGCGAACACTCCATCAGCGTCGTCGCCGACGCGACCGAGGACACGCACCGGCGAGCCGAGGCGAGCAAGCGCCGCCGCGACATTTCCAGCCATGCCGCTCTTCGCTTTCTGCTTCACGACGCCGTTCACCTTCCCGTCGCGGGTCGGCAGCCGATCGACCTCGATCAGCACGTCGACATCCAGGTCGTCTATACAGAGGAAGAGTGGGAGCTCTTCGGAGGATCGCTGGTTTACGGTCAAGCCTCGCTCCTTTCGGCGCCGGTGATAGAGCCGACGACCATCGGCCCCGTCAGACCTTCCATGGGACGGTCGGCAACCTTTCGACTGAGACGCAGAACGACAATCCGATCGCAGACCTCCAACACCTGCTCCATGTTGTGAGTGATGAGCACAATCGCGATGACTTGAGCGCGAAGGTGTCCGATGAGATCAAGCACGTGTCGCGTCTGCCGCACGTCGAGCGCAGCCATCTGCTCGTCAAGGAACACCATGCGCCCGACGGCGCGTCCGATCGCGATGCACTGGCGCTGGCCCCCGGAGAGATCCTGAACGCGCTGCCGAATGGATATCGTTCCGCCGATCCCGACCTGATCGAGGATCGTGCGGGCGCCCGCGCATCGCTTTCTTGTCGAGCCAGCCAAGGCGCCCGAGCGGCGCCCACGAAGACCGGATCTCACGATTGAGGCCAGAGGTTCTGCACGACATCGCCGTGCATGACCAGCGACAGGTCCTGGTGGACGATCTCGATGCCGAGTTCGGCGGCGCGCTTCGGCCCGCCGGATCCTAAAGATTCGCCATCAACCGCGATCTCTCCTGCATCGGGGGTTACAGTTGCCTGAGATGCAGCGGACGAGCGTCGACTTTCCCGCGCCGTTGTCGCCGACCAGCCCAACAACCTCGCCAGGCCAGACGTCGAAGTTGATGTCCTCAAGCGCATGCAGCCGCCGAAGGTCTTGCGGAGCGCGGTGACACGGCGGAGGGGTTTTGTCCCCCTGGCCATTCGGTTCACTCCGCGGGCTGGCGCTGGCTGACCGCCACCGCGACGACGATGATGATTCCTTGCACGACGATCTGGTGCTGCACCGTTGCGCCCATGAGCACGAGGCCATTGACGATCATCGTCATGAGAAGCGAGCTCACGAGCACGCCCAGCACGCTGCCGGATCCGCCGAACAGGCTCGTGCCCCCGATCACCATGCCGGCGAGAACCGTGAGGAGGTCGCTCGATCCCTACGTATAGACCGCGCCTTGGATCTCGCCAGCATAGATCATGCCGGCCAACGCCGCCGTACATGACGAGATCACCATGACGCCGACGCGGACGCGATTGGTGTTGATTCCGAGCGCCCGAGCGCTTGGCGCGGTTGCTGCCCGTCGCCATCACGCGCCAGCCGAAGGCAAGATTTTTGAATGTGATCTGGGCGACCAAAAAGCCGAGGACGAGCCAGACCACCGCGTTGGACAAGGGTCCGATCGTGCCTGAGCCGAACAGATTCGTGTATGTCTCGTTGACGATCGGGACGTCCTGCAGCTGGGTCGAGATCTGCGCGATCCCGGTGCTGCATCGTGCCGAGCGTCACCAGGAACGAGGGCACCCTGAGCCCGACGATCAGGAGGCCGTTTCAGGAGACCGGCGACGATTCCGGTCAGGATTCCGAAGGCGATACCGGGCACGAGCCCATAGTGCCGCAGACCGAGCGCGGTGAAGAGCGTGGCCATGGCGACGACGGACCCGATGGAGAGGTCGATTTCGCCGGCCGTGCGGACAAAGACCGCGCCAAACGCCATGAGGGCGGTCGGCGTGACTTGCGAGACGATCGACGTCGCGTTCTGGGCGCTGAGGAAGCCCTTGTCGCCGATCGTGACCGCGAAAAGGCGAAGACGAGGGCGAACCCAAGATAGACGGTGAGGTCTTTCCACCGAAAGCGCGGCCCGTCGGACACCCCTTCTTTCCGCGACGGAGACGGGACCGGTGCCGGATTCAATGTCCCGGCAGCCGCGTCACCGCCCGTCTTGATTGAAGGCGTGGCTCGATAATCCTCGCTGTCGTCCGCCAAGCCTACTTGCCCAGGGCGTTGGTGACTTCAGGCGGCGGCGAGGTGTGATAGCTGTCTGCATAAGCCTGCAGGATGTTGTCCTTGGTGATCGGAATTGCCGGCATCTCGACATAGGCTGGCGCATCCTTGCCGAGAATTCCATACCCGATGACCGCGGCGAGCGACTTGCCGATCGAGCAGCGGTCGTCGACGGTCAGCGCCTTCACCGCGCCGCCGGTGACGAGAGAAACGGCGACGGTGTTCGACAAATCCATCGTGCCGACCGCGATGTCGTCACGGTGCGCGGCGCGGATCGCTTGAAGGACGCCGAACGCCGGATCCGCCCATGGCGCGTAAATCGCCTTTATCTTGGGATGCTGCAGGATCATCGCGCTCGCGACCTGGAGCACGCGGCTCGGGTCCGAGAAGCCCGCAGGGATCAGCTTGATGTTGGGATAGTTCTTCTCGATCGTCGTGCGGAACGCGGCGTCCCTCTAATTCACGACATAAGCGTTGGCGTCGAAATAGAGGAAGCCGACTTCGCCCTCGCCGCCTATGGCCTGGGCGAGATTGTCGGCGGTCTTCTGGCCCATTGCATAGAGATCGTCGCCTACGAGACCCGTATAATCTTTCCCCTGCTGGAAGCCGGACCGCATGTTGCTGATGAGCGCGAGTTTGACGCCGGCTTCCGCCGCCTTCTTGAGCGCGGGGGCCAATTCGTCAGGGTTGATGGGCCAGGTGACGATCCCCGACGGCTTCTTTGCCATGATCGTCTGAACCGCATGAGCCTGGTCCGACGCGCTGAAGTTCGAATTGCTGAGGCCCGCAATCTCGACGCCTAGCGTCTTGAACTCATCTTGCGCGCCTCGCGTGACCGCGTTCGCCCAATCCGAGCTCGTCTGGAAGAGCAGCGCCGCCGAATAATGTCCGTCGTGCAGTTTCTTGATTTCATCGTCGGTGAAGGTGAGGACGCTCGCGGGCTGGCCTTTTGCATCGTTCGGACCGACAGTCGAGGTGACAATGCCCTTGGTCGCGAATTCCCCGCCGACCATCTTGTCCGCGGCCCCGGCGGAGCCGCCGTGTGCGAGAAGAAACGCCGCTGAAAGGAGGATCGGGAGGCCAAATGCGGCCGTTGAATGGGTTGAATCGCTTTTGAGGAGATTCATGATCTGACTCCGACTGTTGAGAACGCTTCACCCTGGGGCAACGAGGGCGCCGGATCGCTTCTGATCGTCTGTCAGCGGCGATGTTTCTCCCCGAGCCAGCCGACGAGATTGGTCCAAAGCGGGCCGTAGCCCTTCCAGGCCAGGAAGGGCGGGGGCCCCCAATGGGGTCCGCAATCAGAAGCGAAGATGGCGCTTCGCCCCTGTCCGACGTCGCGCACAGCGATGAACGGATCACCGCCGACGCGTGCGAGCACATCCGCGTCAGGCCGCGCCGTGGAGCGGTTGTAGCCCAGGAATTGGGGCCAGTCGGTGAGGCCCTTGAGGATGGGGTGATCGGGCTTGACGAGGCTCGGCGTGACCCCTTGAGGCAATTCAACGCGATCGTCATACGGAAACAGTTCGATCGGCAGCACGTCCTCGACGGGACTGCCCTTGTAATTGCCCTTGCCCTGGATGCCTTGAAAGGTCAGGTAGCCGCCGACCATCAAGCAGGCCGCCGCCATTGTTCACGAACTCACGAATGAGCTGCAGCCGGTTGGGCCAGCTCTCAGATCGGATCGCCACCCGGTCAGGAAGCAGAAGCGAGTTCGCGCCTATGTCGCTCAGGATCACGACGTCGAATGCGTCGATCTCCTTCCGCGAAAATGGAAACGAGTCCATCGCGATGTGACTGGGCTGATAGGTCAGCTCGGCGCCTCCGGCGCGAAGGGCGGCGATCATCTCGGTTCCTCCCTCGTGATAGGAGGACATATCGAAGGAATCGAAGCCCTTGGTATGGACGCTATGCGTCATCCAGGATTCGCCGGCGAAGAGGACCCGTACTGGATTTGGCATCGGCTTCAATCTCCGAAGAGGTTTCACAATTGCTTACTTAACGGCGCCCGCAACGTCATCATTCTTGCGGATGCTGGCTAAACGTTTAACTCGCGTATTTTTCGGCTTCAAGGCTGTCGCGGCCTCATTGCCTTGAGGAGGAGCGCAGGAGTCGCGAACGATCAATCGCGCCTTGAGAATGACGCGCTCCGGCGGTCCGCTCTCGCCCCGAATTCTCGCGTGGAGAATTCGCACGCCGTGTTCGGCCAGCGCCTCGATCGGCTGTCGCGCCGTGGTCAGACGAGGCGCAAACGCGCTCGCCCAAGGGAAATCGTCGATACCAGCCAGAGAGATGTCAGACGGACAGGCGAGGCCCAGTTCAGTTATGGCTTGCATGGCTCCAATCACCATCTCGTTGTTTGAGACAAAAAGGGCGGTTGGACGTCGAGACGCGACGAGGAGATCGCGAGAGAGCTCCCTCGCTCGATCCTGCCGGAAGTCCGCATAGATTACCGGCGCTTCATTCGGGTCGAGCCCGAACTCCGCCAACGCGGCTCGGAAGCCCTCAAGACGCTCCGTTGTGTTGGAAAGATGCCGCCATCCGGCGACCGCGGCGACGCGGACGTGACCGAGCGACAAGATGTGACGCGTCACGTCCAAAGCCGCCTGACGATTGTCGATGGAGACTCCGTCGAAGCGCACTTCCGGGATCACGCGGTCGATCATGACGATCGGGCGGGGGAAGTTCGAAATGGGCGGTTCGAAATACATGGATGGCGGACCGGTCGGCGCCAGGATGACGCCCTCGACCCGATGCGCCGCCAGGAGGCGAAGGGCCGCCAGCTCTGTTGCTGGGTCGTGATCGGCTTCGCAGAGCAAGACGTTGTAGCCCAGCGAAGCGGCAATCGAGCCGATCCGTCGCACCAACTCCGAAAAGAAGGGGTTGGTGATGTCCGCGACGACGACTCCGATCATCGCGTCGATTGCATGCGCAAACCTTGAGCGACTCTCGATGGTGCGAAGCCCAGCTGCGCGACAGCTTCCTGGACCCGCGCCTTGAGCGGTGCGCTGACGAAGCTCGTCCCGTTGATAACGTTTGAGACCGTCGCCGTCGACACCCGGGCGAGACGTGCAACGTCCTTGATTGTGGGGTTCGGCAAAGTGCGCCTCATTGTTCAAAAATGGGGAGAGAGAGCCTAAACGTTTTAGATCGGCAGAGTCTCTCGCCGCCTTTTCAATGACGATCAAGGAGCGACGGCGCCTCCCACAGCCCCGCATGATGCCAGCGGGTCGCCCAATCGAATCGATGCCTTCCAGCAATGTTGATGCCAAGCGCGACGTCGCCCTTGAACGCAACGTCGCATTCCTCGTCGTAGGCGCGACGCTCCGCCTTCGTCGCGGCGGACCAGGCGTCGTTCCATTCCCAGAGAGCGAGAAAGCCCCAGGAATGGTCCGTCCGCTCACCGCGTCCCTGCACAGTCGAGAATTCCCTCGGACCGAGAAGCCATCCGGTCGCAAAGCGGCGCGCCCAGCCAGCCTGCTCGAGGCGGACCGTGCCGGCGAGCGCCGCCGACAAGGACGGCGCTTCGAAATCGCCGACCATATCCGCGTCATGGGCGAAGCCCGTATCGAAGACGTATGGTTTAGCAGGGGCACGTCGATCTTTTCGCGCCGGACCATTTCACCGGAGAATCGCAGGCGCCGGTCGTCGACGCGGTGACCGCGCGAAAGTCCACGATCACGATCATTTCGCCGGCGGACGCGAGCGGCGTGACTCGACCTTTGAAGCAGATGGCCGAGCGCGGGACAAAGATCATAACGGTTGATACGGTTGTCGCCGATCCGTCCTTGTCGCGAGCGAGGTCATGACCTCGAATATCGACGGGGGAAAGACCGCGGCCATCGCGATGATCGCGGCGATCGGCGGCAAGGGGCCGGTGCTGGTTATCACCAACCCGCCCGGCTCCGTGGCGCAAACGAGCGCGCCAAGGGGTTCGAAGAAGGCCTGAAGTCGGCTTCGGGGGTGACCTATCTTGGCCCGCAGTATCAGAACGACGACCCTCAGAAGGCGGCCGAGATCGTGACGTCGACGCTCGCCGCGCATCCGGATCTGGCGGGCATCTTCTCGACGAACGATCAGGGCGCGATTGGCGCAATTACGGGGTTGCGTCAGGCCGGAGCAATCGGGCGCGTCAAGCTTGTCGCCTACGATTCGGCGGCTGCCGAGGTCAATGCCTTCAAGAACAATCAGATCTCTGTCCTCATCGCTCAAGACCCAAAGCGAGAAGGTGAGATGTCGATCGAGATCGCCAGGAAGATTCTCGACGGCCAATCCGTAGAGAAGCAGGTGCTTGCGGACACGGTGCCGGTCATGAGCGGCGACATAGCGAAAGCGGATCGCTATGAATACAAAAGCGATTACTCGCTGAGCTACTGACACTACATCAGGACGCATTCCGCCATGCCGACCGCCACAGCCGACCTCGTTAACCTGTTTGTTGAGAGCGACGCGCTTCGTCTCGCGGAGCTCGTTCGACAAAAGGAGGTGACGCCGGCGGAACTGACGGAAACCGCGATCAGCCTTATCGAGAAACTGGACCCGAAGCTGAACGCGGTCGTCATCCGGGACTTCGAGCGCGCAACGTCGCGCGCTGCGGAGAGCCCTCCAGACGGTCCCTTCGGCGGCGTTCCTTATCTTCTCAAAAATATCGGGTCCGGTTGCGAAGGCCTGCCCCTGACCAACAGTTTGCCGTTCCGCAAGGACTACGTCAGTCCCTCCGACTCCGAGATGGTGCGCAGGATCAAAGCATCCGGCCTGAACATCCTGGGGCGCACCAATGTGCCTGAGCAGGGGTGGTGCATCGCGACTGAGCCTCGCATGTATGGCCCAACGCTGAACCCCTGGAACACGGCCGTCACCGCCGGTGGCTCGAGCGGCGGAGCCGCCTCAGCGGTCGCATCGCGCATGATCCCGATCGCGGAAGCCAGTGACGGCGGCGGATCGATTCGCGCGCCGGCTTCATGCTGCGGGGTCGTTGGGCTCAAGCCGTCGCGGGGCCGGATCACTTATGGGCCGGACGACGTCGATATCTGGTTCGGGAGCGTGTCGATATTCGCGGTCACCCGCTCAGTACGGGATAGTGCAGCGCTTCTGGACGCGACGGCCGGGGGATTGCCGGGAGATCCTTACACGCCGCCGAAGCCCGCGCAGAGCTGGCTCGACAGCCTTCGCGAGCCAGCGAAATCGCTGAAGATCGGGTGCGCACTGACGCCGCCATGGGGGCCGCCTTTCGCCGCCGAAGTGACCGATGCGATGACCCAGACGTTGTCCCTCCTTCAGGACCTCGGTCATGTGCTCGAAGAGCATGCGATGATCACTGACCTCGAGGCGGCGTGGCGTGACTATAATCAGATGAACTGTGTCCAGACCGTCCTCGAATTCGACGACTTGGCGAAGGTTCTCGGGCGACCGATCCCGGAGTCGGAACTCATTGCGTTCAACAGGGCCTGGCTTGGACGCGGGCGCGGCCTTTCCGGTCGCGACTACGCACGGAGCGTCGCCGCCGTTCGAAAGGCCAATCAGTGCGTGCAGGCCGAACTGGCGCGGTTCGACGTGTTCCTCACGCCGACCTTGACCCAGCCGCCTCGGCCGGTCGGCTACTGGGACCTGAACGAGCCCGATTACGAGAAATATATCTCGACATGGACGGACGCGGCGTTTCTCTTCCCCTTCAATCTTTCTGGCCTGCCGGCGGTATCCGTGCCGGCGACGTGGACCAAGGACGATATTCCGATCGGCGTGCAGCTGGTGGGACGATACGGCGATGAAGCCACAATTCTTCGCCTCTCCGCGCAACTCGAGCAGGCGAGGCCGTGGATCCAGCGCCACCCATCAATCTGCGCGGGAGCGTAGGCCCACGCGGCGGCGCATTACAGGTGCTATCGAGAGAAGCCTTGGAGGAGCGAGCATGTTGAAGCGCTTGATACTGACGACCGCGATGTCCTTGGCTGCGCTGTCTTCCGCCTAGGCCGAGGACGAGCTGCCGGTGACCGGAAAGACGTGCTCGGAGCTTCTACGCCTTTTATAAGAACCTGCCTTTCACATCGGTCCTACCCTTGCCCGATGGGCCAGTCTCCATCCCCGGAACGACCGGAGACATCACGGTTGGGTTTTCGCAGACGGGCTTCAATCATCCCTGGCGGACAGCGATGCTGGCCGCCCTTCAAGCGGAGGCCTGCCGCCATCCGAACATCAAACTCGTCGTCGTCGATGGCAATGTCGACGTCGCCAAGCAGAACAATGACGTGCGCGATCTTCTTGCGCGCGGCGTCGACGCGGTTCTCATGAGCCCCGTTGAATCGGGCGCGCTTGTTCCCGCCGCACGCGCAGTTATGTCGGCCGGCCTCCCGCTTATCGTCATGGATCGCGACGTCCCGACCGACAAGACTCTGTTTATCGGGCGAGCAACGTGACGATGGCGGAAGGCGTCGCCGAAAAAATGGCGAAGGACCTGGGAGGCAAGGCAACATTGTCGTCATCACGGGCCTCAAGGGCTCGTCCGCGGCGGTCGATCGCGACAAAGGCATGAAGAACGTCCTCGCCAAATACCCCGACATTAAGATCCTGGCGACTGGCGACGGACAGTGGATTCGCGACCCGTCCGTGCCGATCATGGAAGACTTTTTGACCGCCTATCCGAAGATAGACGCCGTCTTCTCGCACGCCGAAGAATCGGCCTGGGGAGCCCAGCTCGCCGTTGCGCGAGGCAATCACTGCAAGGACGACATCAAGCACTATACGTTCGACGGCTCGAACGCCGGCTTCAAAGCCACTAAAGCCGGGACGTTCCAGGCTGACGGGAACTACGCGCCCTACATCGCCGATATCGGCCTGAGAGCCGCGATCTACAAACTCATGGGCAAGGACATCCCAGGCGAGCAGGCCTACCAGTTTCCCGGTAAAGAGCTCGTCCTTCCGGACAGCCCGACTGTCGTTCAGGCGAACGCTGGCGAGTGGATCGGCCGCGGCTGGGGCGACTTCGAGCCAACCCCCGACCCCTGCAAGAAGTAGCACGCTCTCCGAGTCGTGGCTGAAGAAACGGGAGAAGTCGGCGAACGCTTCCGGCCGCTGCTCCGTGCAGTCGGGATTGGCAAAGCGTTCGTCGGCAACCGCGTTCTCGACGGCGTTGACCTCGATGTCATGCCCGGTGAAGTGCACGCCATCGTCGGAGAGAATGGCGCCGGAAAGTCGACGCTCATAAAGATCCTCGGCGGGGTCTATCCGCCAGACGGCGGCCAGCTCGTGGTCGACGGCCAAGCGCGCCGCTTTCGTTCGCCGCGTGAAGCGCTCTCAGCCGGCGTCGTCGTCATCCACCAGGAATTGTCGCTCGCTCCAAGTCTCTCGGCGGAAGAAAATATTTTCCTTGGCCGATTTCCCCGGAACGCTTTCGGCGTCATCGATCGCGGCCTGATCCGAACTCGCACGCGGCGGGTGTTCGAGCAGCTGGGCGTCACGGTCGCGCCGCAAGACATTGTCGCAACCCTCAGCATCGCTCAGCAACAGATGGTGGAGATCGCCAAAGCGATCCTGGCCGATGCGCGCATTCTCGTTCTCGACGAGCCGACCGCCGTACTCGATGAGAACCGGGTCGACGTCCTCTTCGCAACGATTGAACGGTTGCGCGCGAAGGGGCTCGGAATCGTCTTTATCTCGCACCACCTCGAGGAAAGTTTCCGTATCGCGGACAAGGTGACGGTGCTTCGAGACGGGCGCGTGACCGGGTCGGCGAAGGTGGGGGATGTCGATCAGGACTGGCTCGTCGCGAGAATGATCGGGCGCAGTTTCGTGGCCCACGAACCGCACGCGAGGAAAGTCCGGCAGCCGGCTCTTGCGATCCGGAACCTGTCGGTGCCCGGGAGAGGTGTCGGATATCACCCTCACGGTGAGCGAAGGCGAGATTGTTGGCCTGGCCGGGCTCGTGGGCGCGGGACGCACGGAGCTGGCGCGCTCGGTCATCGGCCTCAGCCGTCCGGTATCCGGATCGATCGAGGTGTTCGGCCGGCCCGTGAGAATAGGGAGCCCGAACGCCGCCGCCCGACTCGGCATCGCCTATGTGACGGAGGACCGGAAGGCACAAGGGCTGCTCCCCAATCGCTCCGTTCGCGAGAACGCCACAATCGCGAATTTGCGTCGGTTCGCCCGTTGGGGAATTCTTCGTTTGGCCACTGAAGTCCGTTACGCGCGAGACATGGTGAAGCGATTGGACGTGAGGCTCGCAAGCCCGGGCGCGGAGATACGCACGCTGAGCGGCGGGAACCAGCAGAAGGTGCTGATCGGTCGGGCGCTCGCCATCGAGCCGCGGATCCTCCTTTTGGATGAACCCACTCGCGGCGTTGACGTCGGCGCGAAGCAGGAGATTTACGCGGCGATTGAACGCCTTGTCGCAGACGGGATGGCGGTCATGCTGATCTCCTCCGACTTGGAGGAAATTTTGCGCCTTTCGGATCGTGTCGTGATCCTCCGCCGAGGGCGGGTCGCGGCGACCCTCTCCCGAGCTGAAGCCACGGAGACTGCGATCATGCGGGCCGCGGCTCTTGCCGCCTAGACCCGGCATCGCACGCGGCGCAACGGCCATCGCGCGGACGTGGCAGCGCCTTGGCGTGCTCGCCGCACTCATCCTGCTAGTCATTGCCGCGTCGTTCCTGTCGCATCGGTTCCTGACGGTTCCCAACCTCATGAACGTGCTGCGGCAGGTGTCGATCGTGGGCATTCTCGCGATCGGGATGACGTTCGTTATCCTCGCGCGCGGCATCGATCTTTCTGTGGGATCGATCCTTGGCATAGCGGTGGTGCTGTTTGCGGGTTCGATCGACAGCCGGGGAATGCTCGTGGCCATTCCGCTGGGAATGGGCGCTGCAGCGCTCGCCGGTCTCGTCAATGGCGTCGGCGTCGCCTACGGGGGACTGCCACCGTTCATCATGACGCTGGGCATGCTGTCCTTCGCGCGTGGGCTCGCCTTCATCTATACGGGCGGCACGCCGATGCCGATCAACAATGAAGCTTCTATGCCTTCGGCAACGGTTATCTCGCCGGAGTTCCAATCCCGTCCCTGATGAGGAAGAGGGACCGGTGGGAGCGGGGAACCAGACGATGTGCCGGGGCAGCGCTCGCATCGCAGCCCTTCTGCCGCCGCCGAAGCTCGCAATTGTCGCGGATGTCCAGCAGGGCGGAGGCGACCCGGACTCCGACACGAGGGGAGGGGTCGAAAACTCGACACGACTGGGGGCGGGGCTGTTCTTTCCGAATTCTCCAGCCTCGCGCGCGGCGCCGTCACGCCTCTCGGCCTCTATGGATTGGCTCGACGCATGGCTGACGTGATCGCCGAATTTGGCGTCCAGATGCAGGAATTGAACAACGCCTATTCCTCGCGCAGCGACGACGTGAGCGTGATGATGAGGACGCCCAATGTGCTGCTTCTCGGCTATCCGGGTTTCAACCGGCATTTCGATCGGGGCTTGCCGCGCGCGCATCTCGACGACGTGACGAATCTTGCAAAAGCCGTAGTTTACGCCTCGGTCCTAGGCTCGGTTTTCGAGCAACGGCGCGCCGCGATGCTTCGAGGCACGCGATGATCGACATTGCGACCGTCGGATGGCTCACGATGGATGACATCGTGCTCCTCGATCACACGTGTCGACGGTGGCGCGCTCTATTCAGCCATCGGCGCCCGGATCTGGGCCGACGGGGTCGGGGTTCATTCCGTTACGGGTCGCGAAGTCTACGAGGACGTCCATGCCCGGATCGCCTCGCGCGGACTTGACGCGGAGGGCGTCGGAATTATCGAGGGCGCGGGACTGCAACTCTGGCTGCTCCACGAGACCGAGACTTTCAAGCGGCAAGTACCCAAGCTCAATTCGGCGACCGCGGACGACATGGATCGTGGCCGAGGTCCGCTACCTGAGACTTACCGGGGAGCGCGCGGCTTTCACGTGGCGCCGCAATCGCCCGCGGAAAAGCCGAGAACGTACGTCGCTCTCGAACTTGCCGCACGATATTCTTTCGGACGAATACATCGACCGCCGCCTCTATGCCGACCTCGCTTTCGTACGCGGCGCGTCCGCTCTCCTTCCGAGCGAGCAGGAGATTATGCGGATCTGGGGCCCGCAGGATATTACCATATGGCTGCGCGAGTTAGCGTCGCGCCTGAAATGCCATATGGTCGCGAAGCTCGGCGAGCGCGGATCCCTGGTCTGCGATGCCGAGAGCGGTGTCTTGATCCGTACACCGGCGCACCCGGCCAATGTCGTCGATACGACTGGGGCTGGCGACGGCTATTGCGGCGGGTTCGTCGCGGGTCTCGCGGCCGGCCGGCCGCTCGCCGAATGCGCTGCGATGGGAACCGTGGCGGCGTCTTATGTTATCGAAGCCTGTGGAGCGCTCGAAACGCAACAGCCCAGCGTTGCCGCTCGTCAAGGGCGCCTGCAGCGCGTGCTGGCGGAGACCAGAGTTGAGAATCCATAAAGCTCGCCACTCCTACAGTTCCTGACGGGCGCGATTTCCGGCGGGCCAACATATGTTCTATTCATCGACCATCATCACGAGGATCCGGGAAGCCTTCGACGCCGGCCACGCTCTCGGCATGCTCCAGAAAGCCATTTCAATCCCAAGCGTGACAGGCCATGAGGCCACCTTTGCAAGGTGGCTCATGGGAGAGCTTGCAGGTCTTGGGGTGGAGGCCTCATCCGCCGAGTTTGCGGAAAGGCGCCCGAACGTATGGGGCGTTCGTCCGGGAAGAGACGGCGGCGATACGCTCTTGCTGATCGGTCACACCGACACCGTCCATACACGCGGCTGGAAGGAGCGATGGGCGGGAAGCGAGCGGGAGAGCCCTTTCTCGGGCGCCGTGGCGGATGGCGCCGTCTGGGGCCGCGGGGCGAGCGACCTGAAGGCAGGAATACCGCGATCGATTATTACGGCGTGATTGACACCGCGGGCCCAACGAAGCCGGCGCCTGGAGACAGCGTTGTTTTCGGATTCCGGCCGCAGGCCTTCGTCACACGTGCGTTCGTTGCTGGGGTTGCCGGACTTTCGACGGAAAAACCTGCGGTGGAGTCGATCTCTCACCGCTCAGGCGCGAAAGCCGATTGGCCGCGGTAAGCCGTGACATTGAGCGTGCCCGCGATGACGCCGATGGCAGCGTGACCTGCATAACCTGATGTTTTGATTGCCGCGCCCCCAACGCGAATCGAACCCTGTTTCCGCCGTGAAGGTGCGGACGGAGAAGGAGCTCCGGCCGATTTCTGCGCGAGGCAAAGGGCTCGATGGCCTGAGAATCAGCGCGTGCTGCAAACCTCGTTCTCTCGGCGCGCGCTCGACTTCCGGCTCAAGGTGTTGGCGCGCTCGTTGAGCATGGTCGTGGTCGCCGGAATCGTCATGTTTCAGTTCGGCGCTAACTGAACTGGAGTGCGCTGGCGGAGCGTAGCGGGGTCAGCGCGGCATGCCCATAGTCATCGGCATCATGTAGTTAAGGTTGGCCATGATTCCGACAGCGCCGGCAATAACGAGAAAGACGACCAGCACACCGAAGGCAAGAGCCAGAATATTGTTCGTTTGATCGGGTCCGGTGCCCAGATGCAGAAAGAAGACGAGGTGGACGCCGATCTGCGCCAAAGCGAGCACAATCAGACCGGCCGACACGCCAGGGGCCCACAACAAATTCGTTTGCGACACGACGAACGAGACGATCGTCAGGAGGAGGGCGAGCCCGAGTCCCACCGTGTACGACAGAACGTTTGCCGTGGACTCCTGGTCTTCGACGCCGGGTGACCGGTCGTGAAGGTTATCATCGGCGTCCATCAGCGGGCTCCCATCAGATAAACCAACGTGACCACCCCAACCCAGATCAGGTCTAGCGCGTGCCAGAACAGGCTGAAGCATAAGAGGCGCCGCAGTACGTGGGGGCGCAAGCCCTTGGCGACGACCTGCGCCACCATGTAGACGAGCCAGAGAAGCCCGATCGTCACGTGGGCCCCATGCATGCCGACCAAAGTGAAAAACGCCGATAAGAACGCGCTGCGCGAGGGCCACGCGCCCAGCCTTACCATGCCGACGAAATCCGAGATCTCGACGAAAAGAAAAGCCGCCCCGAGCAGGAAAGTTAGGGCGGCAAAGACCAGATAGCGCCCCCGCTGCCGCCGCTCAGCCGACAATGCGCCGAGCCCGCATGTGTAGCTCGAAACCAAAAGGAACACGGTCTCAATGAAGACGTGGTAGAGATTGATCACCTGGGGTCCGGTCGGTCCGCCGGCGGTCCGGCCCGACAGTACCGCGTAGGCGGCGAACAGCGCCGAGAACATGGTGAAATCGCTGAGGATGAAGATCCAGAAACCGTAGGCGACCACGGTCCGCGTCGAGGCCGGTCCGCCGCCGTCCCGCCCACGCTCCGCGGGTACCGCGTCGACCGTAACGATTGTCATGCCGCGCTCCGGAGGCCTAGCCGCGCCTGTTCGATTCGCGCGATCTCGTCCGACGAGACTTCGCGCTCGCGGTTCTCGCTCCAGCCGAACACCAGTACTGTGACCAACATGGCGAGGAGGCCTAGGATTACGGCCCACCAGATCTGCCAGATCAGCGAAAAGCCCGTTACCACCGCAAAGAAGGCGATAACAAAGCCGGTCGGACTGTTACGCGGGACATCGATCGCTTCATAAGTCGACTCGACCGCGGTTTTTCCGGTACGCTTCATCTCCCAGAAGGCGTCGACCGTCTTGACCCTGGGGAGAATCGCAAAGTTGTACGCTGGCGGCGGAGACGAGGTCGCCCATTCGAGGGTTCGACCAGTCCTCCACGGGTCGCCCGTCAGGTCGCGGCGACTTTCGCGCGTTCGGATGCTGACATAGAGCTGTACGGCCTGGCAGACGATGCCGAGGAAAATGACGATGGCGCCCAGTTCGGCGACCAGCAGCAACGGCCGCCAGTTCGGGTCGGCAATGTTCTGGAGCCGCCGCGTCATGCCCATCAAACCGAGGACATAGAGTGGCATGAAGGCGAGATAGAAGCCGACTAACCAGCACCAGAAACTGGCCTTGCCCCATCTCTCGTCTAGGGTGAAGCCGAACGCCTTCGGGAACCAATAGTTGTAACCCGCCAACGCGCCGAAAATTACGCCACCGATAATGACGTTATGGAAATGGGCGACCAAGAAGACGCTGTTGTGCACCACGAAGTCGACCGGCGGAACGGCCAAGAGAACGCCAGTCAGGCCGCCAATGACAAAGGTGACCATAAATCCGATCGAAAACAGGAGCGGGGTGCTGAACACGACCCGACCCCCGTACAGGGTGAACAGCCAGTTGAAGACTTTGACGCCGGTCGGCACTCCGATGATCATCGACATGATGCCGAAGAAGGCATTGACGTCGGCGCTCGCGCCCATTGTAAAGAAGTGATGCAGCCAAACCATGAAGGAGAGGACACAGATGGCCAAAAGAGCGAAGACCATCGAGTTGTAGCCGAACAGTGGCTTGCCGGAAAAAGTCGCGATCACTTCGGAGAAGACGCCGAACACGGGCAGGATCAGGATATAGACCTCCGGATGACCCCACGCCCAAAACAGATTGACATACAACATCATGTTGCCGCCGGCGTCATTGGTGAAAAAGTGCATGCCAACGTAACGATCAAGCAGCAGCATCGCAAAGTCGGCCGTCAGGATCGGAAAGGCGACAACAATCAATATGCTTGACGTCAGCGCGCTCCAGCAGAATATCGGCATGCGGAAATAGGTCATCCCTGGAGCGCGCAATTTGAGGATCGTGGTGACCATATTGATGCCGGCGAACAAGGTGCCGATGCCCGAGATTTGCAAGACCCAAAGGTAATAGTCGACGCCCACATCGGGCGAGAAGGCGAGCTCGGATAGCGGCGGATAACCCATCCAGCCCGTACGAGCAAAATTGCCGATGACGAGCGACACGTTGATTAGCAGCGCGCCTGTCGCCGATAGCCAGAAGCTCACCGAGTTGAGCACCGGAAAGGCGACGTCGCGCGCGCCGAGCTGTAGCGGCACGACAAAGTTCATCAGTCCTATGACGAACGGCATCGCCACGAAAAAGATCATGATCGTGCCATGCGAGGAAAAGATCTGGTTGTAGTGATCGGGCGGCAGGTATCCTTGCGCGCCCCCGATGGCGATCGCCTGCTGCGAGCGCATCATGATCGCGTCGGAAAAGCCACGCAGCAGCATGACCAGCGCCAGAATCAAATACATGACGCCAATTCGCTTATGGTCGACGCTGGTCAGCCACTCGCGCCATAAATAGGGCCACCACCCTTTCTTGGTGATGACCCCAAGCATGGCGAGAATCACGATGCCTACCACCCCCATCGCGTATAGCGGCAGAGGTTGCTGCAATGGGATCACCGCCCAGCTCAGATTGCCCAGCATCTCAGCCTCCGGCATGTGGCGCGGGCAGCCGCCAGGCCCCGCTGGCGTGCTTTTGGGGACCGAGCGCCGTCTGGTCGACAATGCGCCCGAACAGTTCAGGGTCGACCGAACGATAGGTCGTCGGCGGTACGGCTTGGCTTGGCTTCGCCAATGCGACGTAGGCGGGAAAGTCGAGCGGCGATCCCGAGCCGCGCACCTGAGCGACCCAGCTAGCGAAATCGGCGGCGGGCACCGCCTTTGCAATAAACCGCATATCGGCAAAGCCGTTGCCACTGAAATTCGCCGAAATACCCGGAAACTCGCCGGGCTTGTCCGCCAGGAGGTTCAGCTCGGTAGTCATCCCAGGCATCGCGTAGATCTGGCTGCCGAGTTGCGGGATCAGGAAAGAATTCATCACCGTCGCAGAGGTGAGATGAAACCGCACCGGGGTTCCTGCCGGGATGACCAGCTGATTGACGGCGGCAATGCCGTCCTCGGGGTAGATGAATAGCCATTTCCAATCGAGCGCGACGACGTCCACTTCGAGCACCTTCACGTTCGTGGCGATCGGCGCCCGTGGATCCAGCTCGTGGGAGCTGATCCAGTTGACCCCGCCTAACAGGATCACGACGAGCGCAGGTATCGACCAGACGACAAAATCGACACGCCCTTCATAGGCCAGCTCTTCTCTGCGTATGGCGCGGGCGTTGGAGGACCTGTACCACCACGCAAACCCAAGGGTCGCGAGGATGACTGGAACCACGACCACCAACATAATTTCGGTGGCGTTGATCAACAGAAGCAACTGCGCCGACGCGATCGGCCCCCGCGGATCGAGAATGCCCTGCTGCCCACAGGAAGCGAGGAGGGCGGCGGCACACACGACGGCTAAGAGACGTAAGACTGGGCGCCGAGGCCTCTGCCGCACATCCGGTGCTCGATCGCACCGCGCCTGGGGGGTCGTGGAGCGAGAGTCGCGCATAGCAGGCCTTCGACACAGGGCGAACGCGGATGCCCGATTCGAACGATATATGCCAGATCCATCGAGGGCAAGCACGATGCTCGCTCTATGGCGGCGGGAGTCGAGACCTCTCGCGAATGGTTTGGCGTATTTGAATCGCGGCTCCACGACGCGCCGTGGTCGCTTCAGTGATGAGTGTCCCCGTGCGTTACGGCTCACGTCAAGCGAAACTGCCTACGCAGGTCTTCGCGACGCGAAGCCAACGTCAATTCGATGGCGCCGCGACTCACAAAATAAGCGTGTTGGCGTTCTCGGAATACTGGGGATACGGTGATGCACGCATTCGTAATGTTTGCTTCAGTCACTGATCGGTCTGCGTTGCGCCGCGATCTATTTTAACGCAGCTCAGACCACGTAGAAGATGAAAATCTGATTGGGGGGCTGAGGGGATGCTCTACTCCGTTGCCGTCTTCGCGCCGCTGGCGGGTGCGCTGGTTGCGGGCCTGCTTGGGCCGGCCATCGGTGACCGCGCGGCTGAACTGGCCGCCATCCTCGGCATGGTTGTCTCGGCAACCGCCGGCGTGATCGTGATGGGACACATCGCCTTCGAGGGCGGGTCTTACGCCAGTGTGCCGATCGCCCACTGGATGCAGTCCGGCACTTTTCAGGCGCATTGGGCGCTGCGCTACGACACGCTCTCGGCAGTAATGGTCGGGATGGTCAGCTTCGTCTCGATGCTGATCCACATTTACACCGTCGGCTACATGGCCGAAGAGCCGGACGGGTCGCGCTACCGCTTCATGGCCTACATCAGCCTTTTCACCTTCTCTATGCTGATGCTGGCGACATCGGACAATCTGCTGCAACTGTTCTTCGGTTGGGAAGGGGTGGGCTTCTGCAGCTACTTGCTGGTCGGCTACTGGTACGACCGGGAGTACGCCAACGACGCCGCCATCAAGGCGTTTGTGGTGAACCGTGTTGGCGACCTCGGCTTCGCAATCGGCATCGCGCTGATCTACCTGACGTTCGGTACCATCGAGTTCGAGGGAATCTTCGCTGCCCTTCCACAGAACGTCGGCGAAACCTACCGGCTGTTCGGCGTCACCCTGCCGGTCTACGAGGTGATAGGGACACTGCTTTTCATCGGCGCCATGGGCAAGTCCTCGCAAATCTTCCTTCACACTTGGCTGCCGGACGCGATGGCCGGGCCGACGCCGATTTCCGCTCTGATCCATGCAGCGACGATGGTCACGGCGGGGGTGTTCCTGATGGCGCGCATGGGCCCCCTGCTGAATGACGCGCCCGCTACGCTGACATTCGTCACGCTGATCGGCGGCGCCACCACGGTGTTCGCGGCGACCATCGGCATGGTGCAGTTCGACATCAAGAAGGTCGTCGCGTACTCGACTTGCTCCGAGCTCGGCTTCATGATGATCGGAATCGGCGTGGGCGCGTACCAGACCGCGATCTTCCTGTTGGTCTGCCATGCCTTCTTCAAGGCGCTGCTGTTCCTCTGCTGCGGTGCGGTGATCACCCAGCAGCACGAGGAACAGGACATGCGCAACATGGGTGGGCTTTGGCGCAAGATGCCGATCACTTGTGCGGCGTTCTGGGTTGGGGCGCTCTCACTCGGCGGTCTGTGGCCGTTCGCCGGGGCGCAGTCGCATGACGCGGTACTCCACGCGGCCTTCGGGGCCGGCAGCCGAATTGGCGCCTACGGCTATGTGGCGGGGGTAGTCGCCACCTATCTCACCTGCGTGTACATCTTCCGTGAACTCCATCAGGTGTTCTACGGCGAGCCGCGCATGCTTGCTGAGAAGTATGCACATTCCCACGAGGCGCCGCCGGTGATGACCGGGCCGATGGCGGTGCTCGCGATCGGCGCCGCAGTGCTGGGTTTCATCCTCGCCCCTTGGTTCGTTGGCGAAGGGTGGCGGGCGTTCTGGGGGAACAGCATCCAGATCGCTTCGTGGAACCACGCAGTCGAGGGGATGGAAAGCTTGCCCGCCTGGGCGGCCTCGCTTCCCCTCGCTGCGACGCTGGCCGGCATGGCCACAGTGTTGGTCTGCTATGTCCTGGCGCCGGGCATCCCGGCGTGGCTCGCCATCACGTTCCGACCGATCTATCTGCTGTTTGTAAACAAGTGGTATTTCGACGATCTCTACCGCTTCCTGTTTGTCCGTCCGTATTTCTGGCTGGCGCACCAGCTCTGGCAGGCCGGCGACGTGGGGATCATCGACGGGTTCGGGCCAGATGGCATCTCGGCGCGCGTCGTGGATGCGACGCGTAATGTCGTTCGTTTGCAGACCGGCTACGTCTATCACTACGCCTTTGCGATGCTGATCGGCGCTGCCGCAATGATCACGTGGTTTATGTTCGGAGGGGTGCGCTGATGTTCGGAATGGGCATTCTCAGCGGCCTGCTCATCCTGCCTATAGTCGGCGCTTTGTGCATTGGCGCGCTGCGCGGCGAGCATGAAGCGACGTTCAAAGGCGCGCGCTGGATCGCGCTGCTCACGACGATATTGACGTTTGTTTTGTCGCTCGAGGCTTGGCGCGAGTTCGATCCGGCCAACGCCGGCTTCCAGTTCGTCGAGCAGCACGACTGGGTGTCGCACGCCATTTCCTACAAACTCGGCGTTGATGGATTCTCTTTGCCGTTCGTGCTGCTGACGACGTTCCTGATGCCTTTCTGCATAGCGGCGTCGTGGGCTTCGATCGAAAAGCGCGTCAAGGAATACATGATCGCGTTTCTTGTCCTGGAGGCGCTGATGATCGGCGTCTTCGTCTCGCTCGATCTTCTGCTTTTCTATTTCTTCTTCGAGGGCGGCTTGATCCCGATGTTCCTCATCATCGGCATTTGGGGCGGCCCGCGGCGGGTCTATGCCGCGTTCAAATTCTTCCTCTTTACGCTGACCGGCTCGCTGCTGATGCTGCTGGCGATCATGGCGATGTATTGGACGGCAGGCACCACGGATATCACGGTGCTGCTGACCACGCATTTCCCCATTGCCATGCAGAAGTGGCTGTGGCTGGCTTTCTTCGCTTCGTTCGCCGTTAAGATCCCGATGTGGCCGGTCCACACCTGGTTGCCAGATGCGCACGTCGAGGCGCCCACCGCAGGCTCGGTCATTCTGGCCGGCGTTCTATTGAAGATGGGCGGTTACGGATTCATCCGTTTCTCGCTGCCGATGTTTCCCGACGCTTCGCAATATTTCGCACCGCTTGTTTACGCGCTCTCGATCATCGCCATCGTCTACACCTCCATGGTCGCGCTGGCGCAGATCGACATGAAGAAGCTGATCGCCTACTCGTCGATCGCGCACATGGGCGTCGTGACGCTAGGATTGTTCACGTTCAACCGGCAGGGCGTTGACGGCGCCATGTTCCAGATGCTGTCGCACGGCATTGTCTCCGCCGCCCTGTTCCTCTGCGTGGGCGTCCTGTACGATCGCATGCACACTCATGAGATCGCGACGTTCGGCGGCATCGGCCACCGTATGCCGCGCTACGCGTTCTTCTTCATGGCGTTTACGATGGCCGGCATGGGCCTGCCGGCGACCTCGGGCTTCGTCGGCGAGTTCCTGGTGCTGATCGGCACGCTTCGCATCAGCTTCTGGCTGTCGCTGTTCGGCTCGATGGGTATAGTGCTCGGCGTTCCCTACAGTCTCTATCTCTATCGCTGGATCATATTCGGCAAACTGACCAAGCCTAGGCTATTGGCTATCCAGGACCTGTCCTGGCGAGAAGTCGCGGTGTTCGTTCCGCTGATCGTCGTGACGCTTTGGATGGGCATTTACCCGTCGAGTTTCAGTGGCGTCTGGGCGGCGACGGCGACGCAGATGACCGCGCATTATGAGGCGGCGCCACGTGCGCCCGTCGCGCTTGCGGCGGCGAACGGCGATGATGAGCTGCGCATTCTCGCCGCCAGAGGTCCGGACGTCGGCCGGCGCGATGCGATTTCGACAGTGGGCGCGCTTTCGAATCGACACTCTGCATTTTGACCGCGCTCCGTTCGGTGAATGTGCCGACAGCTTTTTGGATGGGCCGCGACGCGGCTGAGGCCGGCCGGCTCGACGCTTCCGTTTATCGGGCCTTTCGACGACAAGGAGCACGCCGCCGCTGTATTCCTCGCTCTCTAGCGGCGCGCTGTTACCCCAGCCTGTGCGGATATAGTTGAGATGTCCGCAGGCTGCTGCTCCGTCACCGTTCAATTGGTCGTACCGTCGCGACGAATCTCGCGCAATGGCTGGATCGCCAGGAGATGGAAATGTCCGCTGAGCAGAGCGAGCGTCGCAATCGCGTCTTCGAGAGAGCAAGGCGCGTTGGCCGCGTGTCGTTCCGCAGTATGAGGTATAGCGGAGGACCTTCATCGAATGCAGTTTAGGAGACTACGCAAGTGTCACCGTGAATTTAGCCGATGCTGCAGGTGCAGACCGGGGGCTTTCGTCGGCGGCTGGCCCAGTCGGCCCCGCGCGCGGACGCCACGGGATCACCACGGTCAGGCGGCGCAGAACAAAAGGCCGCGCAACGAAGAAGTGGGGCAACTGAGCTCTGACCGAAGCCACGGGAGAAAGCGATGCCGACGAAGAAAATCATGGTCATTCGTCACGCGGAGAATCCGACGGCGGCGCCAAACAGCGAACCCGGCGTCATGTCCGACGGAACACCGAACAATGAAGCCTTGACCGCGACGGGCTGGAAGCGCGCGGATGCGCTGGTCGCGTTCTTCGATCCACCCCTTGGGCATTTCAAGAGTCCAGAAGTCGTGAAGCCCCAACGCCCCTTCGCGTCGGCGCCGTCCGCGATCGACAGGAGTCTGCGCCCGCTTCAAACACTCACGCCGCTTTCCCAAGCGTTTGGCCTAGGCATCGATAAGAGCTTCTCGAAGGAGGACGAAAAGGCCCTCGTGAAGGCCGTCAAGGCGATCGGCGGCGTCGTGCTTATCGCTTGGCAGCCCGAGGGAATTCCCAAGATCGCCGGCCACATCTTGGGCGAACGCGGCCAATGCCCCACGAAATGGGATCCGTTACGATTCGATCTGGTATGGGTTTTCGAGCGTCAAGGCAATGACGATTCCTGGAGCTTCATTCAGGTCCCCCAGCTCCTGTTGCCGGGTGACTCCCGCAACCCAATTCCCTTGGACAGATAGCAAACCCAATCGAATACCATGCGGCTAGAGCGGTAGCCGAGCGGCTTGAATCGAGGGGATTCCCGAATCAGTGTTCTGATTAAGCGCGATGTGGCGCGGCGTGCGGAACTGGCCGTTCTGGCCAGCCGTTGCGATCTTCGCGAGCATGTATTCGTAAACTTCGCCGTGGCATCCCGATCGGCCATCTCCAGCTTGTCGAGCTATCAACGACCTTGGCGAGAAGATGGGGCTGAGGATCTGGGAAGCGAGCATCTCGCATATGCGTGGCGTAGGCGCCGTCCTGACCGTTGAGCGCGCGCAGGAACGGGAAGACGTTCTCGTCGACGATCGGAGACATCTCGGGAGCAGCGAAATTCTTGAACCGCGACCAGCGAAGGTTCTCGTAGGTCATGCCTTTTTCGTTGGAGCCTCCGGGGAAAATGTGCCGCTCGATCGGCCGCCCAAGTGCGTTCGGTTCAGGGCAAAATTGTAAATAATTACAGGTATTTCAACGGTGAGCGCACAAGGGCTCGACCCTTGGACTGCTGATTAATGGTCAGCTGCCCAACGATCCGATCTGTTCGTCCATCGCGTCCGTCCAGGGAGTGTAAATCGGGAGGCCGAGCCTTAGTAATTTAGGGCTTCTGCGCAACGTAGGTCCTGGAACAGTAAACCGCGGAAGAGGCGCTCGGTATGCTCACGATAGAAGGGCATGACCGAAAGGGTCCTCCCATCGATTCACCGATGTGTCGCCCCACGTGCTCGGTTAAGCACGAGAGGTCTTGAGCGGAGCGGGCCGTGACACTATGGTGACACGGAGTCTTTCCTCAGTGACACGAAAACAAAAAGACTATCAGTGTCAGCGGCGTAATATTGGCTGGGGGACCTGGATTCGAACCAAGATTGACGGAGTCAGAGTCCGCTGTTCTACCGTTGAACTATCCCCCAACGGCCGCCCAAAGGCGCGTTTTCGCGCGTCGGCGTGCGGCGTCAATAGCGAAGCGAGGCGGGCGGCGCAAGCGCTTCGGACCGTGGCCGTGCCGTTCGATCGCCGCCTGCGGCCCCGCGAGCGAACGAAGGCCTGGCGCCTCGCAGTGCGCTTAGACTTGCTCCACCGCCACCACTCCCGGCGCGGCCTTGAGCGCGCCGGCGATCGCCGCGCTAACCGAATAGCGGCCGGGCAGGCGGATTTCGACCTCGCCCTCCTGCGGCCCGAGGATCAAGACCAGCGACACCTCGCCTTCGCCGGGCGCGGTCAAGCGCCGCTCGATCGATTCGAGCGGCGCCTCGTCGCGCACGAACACCCGCAGGCCCTTTTGGACCTTGGCCGCGGCTTCGGTGAGCCGCTCGACATTGACGATGCGCGCGCGGACATCCTCGCCTTCGACAGCCGCCTGTAGCGTGACCAGGACGTCGGCGCCTTTCTCCAGAAGATCGCGGAACTGGCTCAAGCCCTCCTGAAACATGATCGCCTCGTAAGTGCCGGAGGGATCGGAGAGCTGCACGATGCCGATCTTGCCGCCGTTCCTCGTCCGCCGCTCATAACGGTCGAGCACGCTCGCCCCGAGACGCGCTGTCGAAGCGCCGTTGCGCACCGATCGTGCAAACTCGGCCCAGCGCGTGGCCCTCAAGCGCTTGAGCGCCGCGTCATAAACTTCGAGCGGATGGCCGGAGAGGAAGAAGCCGACGGCGTCGAACTCGCGCCTCAGCCGCTCGGCTTCGGGCCACGGCGCGGCGCCGGGCTCTCAGCGGCGCCGCCTCCGTTTCTCCGAACAGCGCGTTTTGTCCGGCAGCTTTCTGCATCACCTCGCGATTGGCGATCGCCAGCATCGGCTCGATCGCCGCGAACGCCGCCGCCCGATTGGACTCCAGGCCATCGAAGGCGCCCGCAGCCGCAAGGCTCTCCAGCGCCTTCTTGTTGACGGCGCGAGGATCGAGCCGCGCCGCCATATCGCCGAGCGAAACAAACGCGCGGGCCCGGCGCGCGTCGACCAGCGCCTCGGCCTGCGCTTCGCCAACGCCCTTGATTGCGCTCAGCGCGTAATGGATGGTCGGCGCGCCGGCCTCCGTTCGCACGTCGAAATCGACCAGGGATTCATTGACCGACGGCGCGATCACCTTGATGCCGAGGCGCTGCGCCTCAGTGCGGAACTCGGCGAGCTTGTCGGTGTTGCCCTTATCGAGCGTCATTGAGGCCGCGAGGAATTCAGCCGGATGGTTGGCCTTGAACCAGCCGGTCCAATAGGCGATCAACGCATAGGCCGCGGCGTGACTCTTGTTGAATCCGTAGTCGGCGAATTTGGCGAGGAGATCGAAGATCTCGTCGGCCTTGGCGCGCGTGAGGCCGCGCTCGACCGCGCCATCGACGAAGCGGGCGCGCTGCGCGTCCATCTCCTTCTTGATCTTCTTGCCCATCGCGCGGCGCAGCATGTCGGCTTCGCCGAGCGAATAGCCCGACAGCGTCTGCGCGATCTGCATCACCTGTTCCTGATAGATGATGACGCCGTAGGTCTCGCTTAAGCACCGGCTCGATCATCGGGTGGATGTAGTCGGGCTTCTCCTGTCCGAGCTTGCGGGCGCAATAAGTCGGAATGTTCGCCATCGGGCCCGGGCGATAGAGCGCGACCAGCGCGATGAGGTCCTCGAACCGGTCGGCCCGCATGTCGACCAGCGCCTTGCGCATGCCGCCGCTTTCCACCTGGAACACGCCGATTGTCTCGCCGCGCCCGAGCATCGCGTAGGTCTTCGAGTCGTCGAGCGGGATCTTCTCAAGGTCGATCGCTTCGCCGCGACGGGCGATGAGGTCGACGGCCCGCTTGAGAACGGTCAGCGTCTTCAGCCCTAAGAAGTCGAACTTCACCAGGCCCGCCTGCTCGACCCATTTCATGTTGAACTGGGTCGCCGGCATCGTCGATTTCGGATCGCGGTAAAGCGGCGCGAGCTCGATCAGCGGCCGATCGCCGATGACGACGCCGGCGGCATGGGTCGAGGCGTTGGAGTAAAGGCCCTCGAGCCGCTCGGCGATCGCCAGCATCCTGGCGACCTTCTCGTCCGCCTTCGCCGCCTCCTGCAGCCGCGCCTCGTCCGCCACCGCCTGCTTGAGCGTGACCGGATGGGCCGGATTCTGGGGCACGAGCTTGGCGAGCTTGTCGACCTGGCCGAGCGGCATTTCAAGCACCCGGCCGACGTTGCGCAGGACGCCGCGCGCCAGGAACGAGCCGAAGGTGATGATCTGCGCCACGCGGTCGGCGCCGTAGCGATCGCGCACGTAAGCAATCACTTCGTCGCGGCGATCCTGGCAGAAGTCGATGTCGAAATCGGGCATCGAGATGCGTTCGGGATTGAGGAATCGCTCGAACAGAAGGCCAAACCGCAGCGGATCGAGATCGGTGATGGTGAGCGCCCAGGCGACGACCGAGCCTGCGCCCGAACCGCGCCCCGGACCGACCGGAATGCCTTGCGCCTTCGCCCATTTGATGAAGTCGGCGACGATCAGGAAATAGCCGGCGAACTTCATGTTGACGATGACGTCGAGCTCGAAGGCGAGGCGCTTTGCGTACTCCTCTTCGGTATGTCCAGGGGTCAGCCCATGCACGGCAAGGCGCGCGCTCAGGCCCTCGCTCGCCTGACGCCTGAGCTCGTGCTCCTCGTCAACAGGAACGCCGCCAGCGACCGAAAAGCGTGGCAGGATCGGCTTTCGCGTCAAGGGCCGATAGGCGCAGCGCATCGCGATCTCGACGCTGGCCTCGGTCGCCTCGGGAAGATCGGCGAACAATTCGGTCATTTCCGCGCGCGTCTTGAACCGATGCTCGGGCGACAGGCGCCGGCGCTCGGACATCGACACCACCGCGCCTTCTGCGACGCAGAGCAGCGCGTCATGCGCTTCATAATCCGAAGGCCCGGCGAAATAAGGCTCGTTGGTCGCGACCAGCGGCAGGCCGACACGGTCGGCGAGAGCGATGAGGTCAGGCTCGGTTGCGCGCTCGCTATCGAGCCCGTGGCGCTGGATCTCGACATAGAGCCGGGAGCCGAAAACTTGCGCCAGGCGCTTGAGCCGGCTCTCAGCCAGGTCGCCAAGTCCAGCTTTCAGCGCCCGGTCGATCGGCCCGGCGGGGCCGCCGGTGAGCGCGATGAGGCCCTGGGCATTCTTCCAGCGCGGCGAACGGAAGATGCGCATCGTCGCCGTCCTTGGGATCGAGCCACAAAGCGGAGGCGAGGCGCATCAGATGTCCGGTAGCCGGTCTCGTTCTGCGCCAGGAGAACGATCGGCGCGCGCGCATTGTCCCGCTCGACGCCACGCCAGAAGGCGGGGGCCGCGTCGGCGAAATCGACCGTCATCTGCGCGCCGATGATCGGCTGCACGCCGCTCTTGGCGAGCTTCTCCGAAAATTCGAGCGCGCCGAACAGGTTGTTGGTGTCGGTGATCGCCAGCGCCGGCATGGCGTCGGCCTGGGCGAGCTTGGCCAGCATCTCGACGGTCAGCGCGCCCTCGCGCAGCGAATAGGCGCTGTGCACGTGCAGATGCACGAAGCCGACGGCTTTGATGACAGACGAGTCCATGCGCTCGATTGTCGCAAGAGCCGGCGCGCGGGTCGAGGGCGGGCGGGGCAGGGCCTGTGGATGACGCCCTGCGTTGCCCGCGTCACGAGCCGATGGCGCGGGCGATGAACGCAATCATGACGAGGAACGCCCCAAGGGCGGCGATCTCGGCGATGTCGCGCAGCGCGTAAGTGGCGATGGTGTGCATCTGGCCTCCTTGATCTCGATAAATTCATGATATGTTCTCTTATTGTTCGAGTCAACGCAACCGAGCAAGACGCATCGTCCGAACCGGACGCGCGTGGTTAACGTTACGGAATGGGGTCAGCCTAAACGCGACGGCGGCGAGGGCAGGGGCATGCCCTTGGCCTCTATGGCTGCAGGCTTCACTCTCATGAGGCGCGAAACGTCCGTCGGGACGCGCGCAGCCGGATCACGACTTCCGCTTTCGTCGCCTTCGCAGGCCCCGAATCGAGCTCAGGATAGTGGCGGAAGATGCCTGACGTGTTGAACGGAATGCGTCGGTCCGAGGCGAGATAGGCGGCCACGTTTTTCTGCGCCGCGACCGACTTCGTCAGCGCCGCGAGCGCGGGATAGAGCTTGCTCGCGTCCGCGAACGCATGCGGGAAGGCGTAAGCCGTGCCTTCCCAGATCTGAAACAACGACAAATCGACGGTGGTGAGTTTGTCGCCCACCGCGTGCTTTTGTCCCGCCGGATTGTCGCTCAGCACCCGCTCGAAATAGCCGAGATATTTCGGCACGCGATGCTGGAGGAAGGCAGTGGAGCGCGCCTTGGCCTCCTTCTTCTGGTCCTCGTAAGTAGAGGTCGGTCGCGATCGGGTGATGCGTGTCGTGAATCTCGGCCACGAAATCGGTGATCGTGAGCTGCAGCCCGTTGGCGAAGATGCGGCCTGCCTCATCCTTCGGCGCGAGCCCGAGCTTGGGACCGAGATAGTGGAGAATGTTGGCGACATGCGAGACGACGATCTCGCCGTCGCGCAGGAACGGAGGCGCGAAGGGCGTCTGCGGCGCGCCGCCTTCGAGTTTCGCCGTCATGCCCTTCACGCCGCGCCCGGCCCCGTGCTCCCTCGCGACATCGACATAAGGGGCGCCGGCCGCTTCGAGCGCGAGGCGCACAAACTCGCCGCGCCCCTGGATGCCTGGCCAATAGTAGAGCTCATAAGGCATAGGAATTCCTCGCTTGAGAATAAGGGGACGACGCGCCGTGACGTGCGGGCGCCGCGCTAAGGCTTGCCGGCTTCCGGCGGGTCGATCTGCGGCCGCATGTGGTCGGCGGCTTTGACATAGCGGCGCGCGAAGTCGAGGAGCTCGCCGTCGCTCGGATGATCCGCTTTCTCCACGCCCTCGACATGAGCGCGGATCGCGGGATGCTTCTCGGCGAGGAATTTGGCGAAAAAGTCCTTCTCCTGCGCCGGGCCGACGATGAGAATGGCGCTGGCGTCGGCGATCGCCTTGGCGACATCCTCGAAGAACGGCTTGTTCTCCTCGATCCTTTGTCCGGTGTGCTTTTCGCGCGAATGAAGGTCGCGCACGACGTGGTCCTTGACCACTGTCTTGTCGGCCTCTTCGACGTTGAAGTGGAAAACGCGCGCCTGTTTGTGATCGATCCAGACGACGGCGTGATAATGATCGGCCATTGCGGCCTCCTTTGAGGGATTTGCGTTTGACCCTACCGCGCGCGATGGGGCTGCGCTATGACGCGCTTCATGCGGAAAGATGGCAACCTCACCACCACGGACGCCGCTCCCCCCGACAAGGTGGCCTCTTACGAGATCGGCGAGGACGAAGCGGGCATGCGGCTCGACCGCTGGCTTCATCGCCGGTTTCCGGACGTCTCGAATTCGCACCTGATGCGGATCGTGCGCAAGGGCGAGGTGCGCGTTTCGGGTAAGCGGGCGGACGTTTCGACCCGGCTCGCGACCGGCGAAAGCGTGCGCGTGCCGCCGCTCAAGATCGCCCCGCACAAAGCCTCGGCCGTCAAGCGCGCCAATCCGGGCGACGCTGAAGAGATCCGCGCGATGATTCTGTTCGAGGATCGCGACGTGATGGTGCTCAACAAGCCCTTCGGCCTCGCGGTCCAGGGCGGCTCGGGGACCACGCGCCATATCGACGGCATGCTTGCAGGCGCTCGCCGACAAGGAAGGCAATCGGCCCGTTCTCGTTCATCGGCTGGATCGCGACACGTCGGGCGTGCTGCTGATCGCCAAATCGCGAAAGATGGCGGCGGAGCTTGGCGAGATCTTCCGCTCGCGCCGGGCGAAGAAGATCTATTGGGCGCTGGTCGAGGGCGTGCCGAAGCCGGCGCAGGGGCGCATCTCGATGTTTCTCGCCAAGGGCGAGGGCATGGGAGAAACGCGCGGGCAGGGCAGGGCGGATCTCGAGCGCATGCGGGTCGCCAAGCACGGCGATCCGGACGCTCAGCATTCGCTCACCCTCTATGCGGTCGTCGACAAGGTCACGCCGCGCCTGGCGTGGCTGTCGATGCGCCCGGTCACCGGCCGCACCCATCAGCTGCGCGCCCATTGCGAAGAGATCGGCCATCCGATCGTCGGCGATCCGAAATACAATCGGCGCCCCGTCAACGATCCGGCCCGGAACGATCCGTTGCGGGCCGTTCCGCCCGGGCTCGAACCCAAGCTGCATCTCCTGGCGCGCCGCCTGGTCCTGCCCCATCCGCGCAAGGGCGTCATTGACGTGACGGCGCCGCTTCCGGAGCACATGAAAAAAAGCTTCGCCATGTTCGGCTTCGACGAGAACGAGCGCGATCCGATCGAGGATGCGCCCGATGCGTGAGCCCTTACCCACCGGACCGGGGGGCAAGGACCCGATGCGCGCCGCGCAGGCGAACATGCGGCCCAAGCCGGTCAGGCGCTTCTTCAAGGCGGTCGAGGTCCGCGAAGCGGATGGGCCGGCACGCGCTCATGCTCGACGGCCGCGGAGCGCGGACGCCGGGCCGCAATCCGCTCGCCGCGCAGAGCCGGGCGCTCATGCTCGCAGTGGCGGCCGAATGGGAGCGGCAGCAGCGAGACAATCGATCCCGCCGACATGCCGCTGACGCGGCTCCTCAACTCGGCGATCGACGGCGTCGTGCATACGATGGCCGAAACGCGGGCCGATATTCTGAGCTACGCCGGCTCCGACCTCATCTGCTACCGCGCCGAGGAACCGGATATTCTGGTTGCGCGCCAGGCGGCACGCCTTCGATCCTGTTTTGCGCTGGGCCGCGGACTCGCTTGGGGCGCGTCTCAACGTGACGACCAGCGTGATGCATGTCGCGCAGCCGCCCGAGGCGCTGGCGGCGATTGGCGCAGAGCTCGACGCGTACGACGATCCCGTTGCGCTTGCCGCGCTCAGCGTGATGACGACGCTGACCGGATCGGCGCTGCTGGCGCTCGCGGTCGCGCGGGGATTTCTCTCGGCCGAAGCCGCGTGGCAAGCGGCGCATGTCGACGAGGACTTCCAGGCCGAGCGCTGGGGCGCGGATGCGGAGGCCGTGGCGCGGCGCGAGGCGCGCTGGCGCGAGTTCGAGACGGCCGCAGTCGCGGTGAGACTCGCGCGCCCCTCCTGATCGGACGCCAGGTGCGCTTTAGTGCAAATCGGACGGGGTCAGCTGGCGATCCCGCCCAATAGCGCGCTCACATCGGAAAGGCGCGCTGACCGCTCTGGATGGTGATCCATTTCAGTTCGGTCATCTCTTCCATCGAGAAGCGGCCGCCCTCACGACCATAACCGCTGTTCTTGACCCCGCCAAACGGCGCGTGCGGCTCGTCCGACACTGTGCAGTCGTTGAGATGCACCATGCCCGATTCGAGGCTGAAGGCGAGCTCCATCGCTTTCTGCATGTCGTTGGTGATGACGCCAGCGGAGAGGCCGTAGTCGGTGTCGTTGGCGATCTCGAGCGCTTCCTTGTGGTCGCGGACCTTGATGATCGAAGTGACGGGACCAAAGCTCTCCTCGTGGAAGATGCGCATCTCCCGGGTAACGCCGCTGAGCACCGTCGGCCAATAGTACTGAGCCTCGTGCTTGGCCCCGCACAACAATTTCGCGCCCTTGTCGACGGCGTCCTCGACATGGCCGTCGATCACCGCGCATTGGGTTCCCCGGATCAGCGGACCGATGACGGTGTCGGGCTCGCGCGGATCGCCGACCTTCAGGCTCTTCGCCACCGCGACGAAACGCTCGCAGAACGCGTCGAAAATCGGCTCTTCGACCAAGATGCGTGAGTTGGCCATGCAGACCTGGCCCTGATGGAAGAAGATGCCGAACGCGGCCGCGCGGACGGCGTAATCGACGTCGGCGTCGCCGAGAACGATCAGCGGGCTCTTTCCGCCCATCTCGAGCGTGAAGCGCTTCAGCGTCTTCGCGGCTTCGATGGCGAGATGGCGACCGGTCTGCGTCGAGCCTGTGAACGTGATCATCCGCACCCGCGGGTCGGCGAAAATGGCCGCGCCAACTTCCGACGCTAGCCCGGGGACGACGCTGAGGAGGCCGGGCGGCAGACCAGCCTCGTCGAACACCTCTGCGATCTTGAGCCCCGTCACCGGCGTAAGTTCCGACGGCTTCAGAATGAAGCCATTGCCTGCGGCAAGCGCCAAAACCACTTTCTTCATGGCAAGAAGAAATGGCGCGTTGAAGGGCGCGATGCCGGCGATCACGCCGAGCGGCTGGCGCACAGTAAAACCAAACTGGCCGGGCGCCGTGAGTGGCATCGTTTCCCCCGGCGATCTTCGCATCTCGGCGGCGGCAGTCCTCAGAAGATCGAAGCAAAAGCCGACTTCGAAGCCGGCTTTGCCGGCGATCGATCCGGACTCTTGAATGAGGACGTCGACAATTTCATTGGTTTTGGCCGCCAGCACGTCGGCGGCGCGGAAGAATATGGCTTCGCGCGCGGATACCGGCGTCGCCGCCCAGGCCTTATAAGCCCCGTGAGCGGCCGAGATCGCGAGTTCGGTTTCCGCGGCGCCGGCTTGCTGGACCTTGGCGAACAATTCTCCGGTCGCGGGATTTCTGCTTTCTACGGCCTCGTTGCGCGAGGAGCGGACCCATTTTCCGCCAACGTAAAGATTGTAGTTTGGTATGCCGTCAATCAGTTCGAAGGCGGCTGACATCCACATCTCTCCCCAGTTCGCGCGCTCGTTATATCTGCACTCATACGACGAGGGTGCAGCTTCGCCAAGAGGAACACCCCGGGGGCCGCTGGCTGGCCAGTCCGGCGGCGCCGCGCCGAGTGGCTGGCGCCGGCAGGGCGCCATTAAGCGCTCCTTTGTCAGCAAGCGTCCGCAAAGAGTTCGGGAACCTTTTGCCTCGCTTTGCATCCAATCCTAGGATCGCTGACGTCTGAGGATTGAAATGGCCGCGCATGCTCCTGAACTGATCACCGAAGATGACCGGCTCTTGGGACTGGCGCGTCAAAAAGATCGCGACGCGATCCGGCTGATCATCAAACAGCACAACCAGCGGCTCTACCGCATCGCGCGGAGCATCGTGCGGGACGATTCCGATGCCGAAGACGTCCTTCAAGAAGCGTACGTCCACGCCTTCGCGGGGCTGGACGGGTTCAGGGGCGAAGCGCGGCTCGGCACCTGGCTGGCGCGCATCGTCATCAATGAGGCGCTGGGCTGCATTCGACGCCGGCGACCGGCGATCGACATCGACCTCATCTCGACCAATCCGGCGCTTTACGCCCAGATCATACCCTTCCCCGACTCAAACCGTGTTCACGACCCCGAGACGACAATGGCCCAAAGCGAAATTCGCGTGTTGCTCGAGCTGGCCATCGACAAGCTGCCATCGGCTTTCCGGGAGGTGCTTATCGCCCGTCTGGTCGAGGGCATGAGCGTGATGGAAACCGCGGAATTGTTTGGAATTCCCCCTCAAACCGTCAAAACTCGGCTGTTTCGCGCCCGCGCATTGCTGCGGACGGAAATGGAGCGGCATGTCGGACCCGTCCTCGGCAATGTCTTCCCCTTTGCAGGGGAACGCTGCGAACGCCTCACTGCGAATGTTCTGACGCGCCTCGGTCTCCACTGATTTTCGGGAACCTTTTGATCCAACTCTCATCCAATGACTTGCCGGCCTCTCGGCTGGCGAAACAATGGAGGAGAAGATGCGTCTTGTCGCAACTGCAGCCGGCTTCGCGTTAGTTTTGACAGCCTTTCCGGCGTTGGCCGAGGACGCCAAACCCAACGACGCCCAGATCGCCCATATCGCCTACACGGCGGGAGCGATCGACATCAAAGCAGCGCAACTGGCGCTCCAGAAGTCCAAGAACAAAGAGGTGCGGGACTTCGCGGAGAACATGGTTCGCGACCACACAGCGGTCAACGACCAGGCGCTAGCATTGGTGAAAAAGCTAAACGTAACGCCCGAGGACAATGACACGAGCAAGGCGCTCACCAAGCAGGCCGAAACGAAGCACGCCGAACTCGAAAAACTAAGCGGCGCGAAGTTTGATAAGGCTTATGCTGACAACGAAGTCGCCTATCACAAGACGGTCGACGGCGCGCTTGAAACGGTGCTCATTCCAGACGCCGACAAACGCCGAATTGAAGGACCTCCTCAAGACCGGCCTCAAGATATTTCAGGGGCACGAGATGCATGCCGAGCACGTCGCCCAATCCCTGAAATAGGAGCGGGCGGTGTTTTTAAAGATAGTCCCGTTGGCGCTGTTGACCGTCGCCGCCTTGATCGCCTCGCCTGCAATTGCAGGCGAGACGATCCGCGTCACAGTCGACAAGATGAACTTCGATCCACCCAAGATTTCGGCTCATGTCGGCGACACGATCGAATGGGTGAGCAGCGATTTCGTTGTTCACACAGCGACGGCTAAAAACAAGGATTGGGATGTGGCCATACCGGCTAAGGGCGTGGGGCGCGTGACGTTGACCCATCCCGGCGAGGTTGATTACTTCTGCCGCTTTCATCCGAACATGACGGGACAAATTGCGGTGGCGCCGTAGGCCGGTTGGAGCCATTGCGCGGGCCCGTCTGACGCACGCCTCGAAGCGGGCGCCTTTCTCGGTTCGGAACGCTGAAAGGTTTATCCTTCTACGAAAGAGGACGGCTTATCGTGACGCGTCCGGCCGTCGGAGCCGCGCGTCGGCCTCGATCTCGACCTTCATTTCCGGCTTTAAGAGCGCCGAGACGACCACGATCGTGCCTGCGGGGCGGATCGCGCCGAAGACCTCGCCCTGCACCGTGACAACCGGCTCGCAATACGAGACGTCGGTGACGAAAGTGCGCAACCGCACGATATCGGCAAGCTCGCCGCTGGCTTCCTTCATCACCTTGGCGAAGGTCGCATAGATGTTGCGGGTCTGCTCGGCGACGTCGTCTGGCATCGTCATTTTCGCGTAATCGTATCCGGTCGTGCCGGCGATATGGACCTCATCGCCCGTGACGACGGCCCGCGAATAGCCGTGCGCCATCTCGAACGGCGAGCCCGATGAAATCAGCTTCCGATCGCTCATGCGAACTCCATGATGACAGCATCGACCGCGAGCGAATCGCCTTCCTTGCACAGGATCGCCTTCACCGTCGCGTCGCGTTCGGCGGTCAGCACGTTCTCCATTTTCATCGCCTCGACGATGCAGAGTTGCTCTCCCGCTTTGACCTCCTGCCCAACCTTGACCGCGACCGCCTTGACGAGGCCTGGCATCGGGCAGAGCAGGAAACGCGAGCCGTCGGCGCCCTTGTGCTCGATCATCAGCGCTGCGAGCTGAGCCTCGCGGCGGGTATAGACGCGCGTGTCGACGGCGACACCGGCGTGGGAGAGCGCATAGCCGTTGAGGAGTCGGGCGCGCCTGCACGGCGATGTCGGCGCCGTCGATGGTTCCGCGCCACAGGGGATCGCCCGGCTTCCAGTCCGAATGCGCTTCGACCTTGCGACCATCCGCGAACGCGATCGCGACGCCAATCATTCGGGGCTCGATCTCGAGTTCGACACGTCTCTTGCCCATCGCGACCACCCGCTTGAGCTCGAAGCGCATCTGATCGGGCTCGCGCAACTGCCCGGAAATATGCCGCTTTCGCAGGTTGTGCGTATGATCGATCATTGCCGCGGCCACCACCAGACGGCGCTCGGTCTCGCCCTCGGCGACAAGCGGATGAAATCCGTCGGGAAATTCCTCGGCGATGAAGCCGGTCGAGAGCCGTCCCTCGCGCCAGCGCGGATGCTGCATCAGCGCCGACAAAAAAGGGATGTTGTGCCGGATGCCGTCGATGACGAAGGCGTCAAGCGCGGTCGCTTGCGCGTCGATCGCGCCGAGCCGGTCGGGCGCGTGGGTGACGAGCTTGGCGATCATCGGATCGTAGTGGATCGAGATCTCCCCGCCCTCGAACACGCCGGTGTCGTTGCGCACCGTAACGCCGTCACGCGTCCCTTCGGCCGGCGGACGATAGCGCGTGAGCCGTCCGGTCGACGGCAGGAAGCCGCGCGTCGGATCCTCGGCGTAAACCCGGCTCTCGACCGCCCAGCCGATCAGCTTCACGTCCGCCTGCTTGAGGCGCAGAGGCTCGCCTGCGGCGCTGCGGATCATCTCCTCGACAAGATCGACGCCGGTGACGAGTTCGGTCACCGGATGCTCGACCTGCAGGCGGGTGTTCATCTCGAGGAAATAGAAGCTGCGGTCCTGGCCTGCGACGAATTCGACCGTGCCGGCGGAATCGTATTGCACCGCCTTGGCGAGCGCGACCGCCTGTTCGCCCATCTGCTTTCGCGTTGCTTCGTCGAGCAGCGGCGAGGGCGCTTCTTCAATCACCTTCTGGTTGCGGCGCTGGATCGAACACTCGCGCTCGCCGAGATAAATGACATTTCCGTGCTTGTCGCCCAGCACCTGAATTTCGACATGGCGTGGATTGACGATGAATTTCTCGACGAAGACGCGGTCGTCGCCGAAGGAGGATTTCGCCTCCGAGCGGGCCCGGGCGAAACCTTCCGCGACTTCCTTGCGGGAATGGGCGATGCGCATGCCCTTGCCGCCGCCGCCAGCGGACGCCTTGATCATCACCGGATAGCCGATCTCGTCGGCGATCTCAGCCGCGCGCTCCGGCGTTTCGATCACGCCGAGATGGCCGGGGACGGTCGAGACCTTGGCCGCGTTGGCGAATTTCTTCGATTCGATCTTGTCGCCCATCGCCTCGATAGCTTTGGGATTGGGGCCGATGAAAACGATGTTCGCCTCGGCCAGCGCGTGCGCGAATGCAGCGCGCTCGGAGAGAAAGCCATAGCCAGGATGGACAGCCTCGGCGCCTGTCTTAAGACAGGCGGCGACGATCTTGTCGATCGCGAGGTAGGACTCCGCCGCGGCGGGCGGCCCTATTGGGACCGCTTCATCCGCCATCTCGACATGCAGCGCATCCTTGTCCGCGTCGGAATAGACGGCGATGGTCCTGATGCCCATACGGCGCGCCGTCTTGATGACGCGACAGGCGATCTCGCCGCGGTTAGCGATCAGGATTGTCTTGAACATCGCGCCCTTGCGAGAAAAGCGCCCCGCTTTCCTTCAACGGTCGTTTCTATTGGAACGACCGAAGCGGGTAAACAACCCAAGACGGCTCGCCTTGGCCAAGGGAGCGCGGCGGCCGGCCAGCTTCAGGAGCAGACTTCAACCTCTCGCCAGGCGTTTTTCACCCGCGCGCGAGTGAAGTAGCAGCCATAAGTCGGCCTGAGATCCGGCGACGCGAACGGCGGTCCGGGCCACGGAAAGCCGCTGAAGCCAAAGTAGCCGGGGCCGACTTTCCAATCGACCCGCTCGGGCGGGTAGGCCCACCGCTGAGCCTGAGCAGCATTCGACAGAGAAAGGACGCCGAGAGCGAGAACGGCGGCTCCCATAAGGGAGGCTGCAGCTTTGGTCATGCCGAGATCCCCATCGATCGCGACCGCGATCTGAACGCTCGTTTGCGGCCGTCGCTATCCGAATAGCGCGCGCGATGGGCGCCGGCAAGCCGTCAGGGGTTAGAGGGAACAGCTATCCGGCTGTTGCGCGGAGCGCGGCGTCGGCGCCGGACCCCCGCGCGGCGGCTCGCTCTTTGACCGCGGTCACGAACCAGTCGGGCGCGCGATGCGCTTCGGCGCAGACATTGACCAGGGCGGCCAAGGCTTCAATCGACTTGCATTCGTCGACATGGGCCAGAAGCCAGACGGCCCGCTCATCGCTGACGACGCCTGGCGGTTCAGCCTGCCGGACAACGTGTTCGGCAATCATGTCGACAAAAAACTCTTTCCACTCAGGCGCATTATCCATTTCGGCGCGGACAACGGCGAACAGCTCATCGGCGGACTCGCGCGAGACTTCTCGATCGGCGAACACTTCGCGCTTCAACCAGGCGACGTCCTGGGCCGTTACACGGCGGCCAAGGATCATCGCGCTGATGATCGTTCGGCTCCTGTCGATCGCGAAAGCCATCATACGCACCTGCACTCTCTCCGATCCGACGGCTCCGCCGACGGGTCTGGATACGGAGAGACCCTGCGCCTCAATATTTTCCCGCAGGTGAATCCGGGCGTAACGTGATGAAGAGCGTGTTGGCACAGTTAAGCTTCAGCAAAGGGGCATGGTTTCACGAAGATGAAAGCCGCGTTAACGAACTATCAAGGAAGTCCTCACGCCCTTGTCATTGGACCACCACGCGGCGCTGAACTAGCGTTCGCGTGGTCCTCAAACATGTATCGAGGAGATTCGTTCCATGAAAACAGCGCTTTCCGCGATTGCGGTTGTAGCCGCGTTGACTTTGGCGCCATCGTTGACGGGGAGCTTTGCCGTGGCGGACGATTCCGCCCAGCGGGAAGAGCATGGTGAGGGTTTCAGTTCGGAAGACCGCGCCGCTTTCCTTGACGCGCGCATCGCCGCCTTGAAGGCCGGCCTCGAACTGAACGCCGAACAGGAAAAGAACTGGCCCCCGCTCGAATTGGCCATGCGCGATCTCGCCAAGCAACGAGCCGAGCGCTTCGCAGCTTGGCGAGAGCGTCGCGACGACAATCAGGATGGGGACGCGGAAATCAGCCCGATCGACCGCCTCGCCCGCGCTTCCGAGAGGCTAAGCGCGCGCGCCGCCGACCTGCAAAAGCTGGCCGCGGCGGCGAAGCCCCTCTACGACAGCCTGGACGACGGCCAGAAGCGCCGGTTCGCGGTGCTTTTTCATGGATCCATCGGTCGCGGCCAGGGGCGTCACTGGCGCCGCGACGGCTGACGGCGTTTTGAGCCGCCGACGGCCTACGCGTTTAGCTGCCCGCGGGTCCCTGACTTATGGACGTCGCGGCCTCTGCTGCGGGCAGTAGCTCGCGCAGTTCGCCGAGCCGCGGCTCGTGGCGGTCACCCCTTTGTCTGGCGCGATTCCTGTGGCCGGCCGCGTCGGATTGTGACAAACCTTGCCGTTAGGCTTCGGCCGGAGCTGACAGGAGGACTGAATGGCTAAGGGACAAATGCGGAATAGCAAGGAAGCCAAAAAGCCAAAGTCTGACAAGCCGAAGAGCTCGGTGTCCGACTACAAGAAGTCTCAAGGCCCGAGCGGCCAGGCGTTGAATCAACCGGGCAAGAAATCCTAAGCGGCTGCTCACCAGCACCGTGACGACGCCGGGCTTTCGCACACTGAGAGATCACGGCGCCACGCCGTGGAGCGGCGCATTGACAGAAGGGAAGCCTTCTGCAAGGTCATTAGGCGGAGGTTTCACGTATGTTCCGCTATTGGTTTATGTCCGGCGCTCGCGAAGGCAGGAAAATCGGCGTGATGTTTTCAGGCACGTCGAGCTTGCCTGTCGTATGCCATCCGGCGCGATCGAGCAGCAGGACGGCGTGCGCGCCCTCAGTGACATTGCGTCGAGATCTCGTTGAGGTGAAGCTGCATCATGTCGGTGTCCGCGTAGGGCAAGCGCGAGAGCCGCTCCGACACCGCGAGCCGGACAGATCGCGCCGAACAGATAAGCGTTGTCGTATCGCTGGTCAGCAGGCTGTCTGGGCCGCGTTCCGCGCCGGGCCCACTGGCGAACGAGGCCGTTCTTCTGGCCGATCCGGGCCTCGTCCTTACATGAGACTTCTCCTGTCAAGACATGATCGAGCGCTCCCTACGATGGTCGCGCAACGGATCTCGAGGCGGACTGTTGGATTGGGGATCGTCGTATCCGCAGCGAGCGCTGCATAACCTTACATACGGTCCGATCGCTGGGCGTGGAACCCTTGATCGCAACCACAATGCCTCATGCACGAGGCTTCGATCCCGGCTGACGCGACCCACCTGAAACGCGGGAACAGATGCTCCCAATGACGAAGACGGTCGCGACCTCCGACTATCCGCCGCTGATCGATCGGCGACGGAATTCTATGCGGCGATGATCGCCCCCTCCGGTGCGAGGCCCAGCGTGACGAAGCGCCAGATTGCGATCAAGAGCTTGCGCGCCAAGGCGACGATTGTGATGCGGCGGATTCGACCCTGAAGCGAGCCAACACGGTCCCGGAACCATGCCGCATGGCTGCTCTCCGGTTGGTAGCGAAGCCAAAGCCAGGCGAGTTGGACGAGCGTTTTGCGGGCTCGGCTGTTGCCGGCGCGATTGATGCGCCGATCGCGATCCATGCCGCCGCTCTGAAAAGGCGTTGGGGCAAGACCCAGATAGCTGGCGATTTGCCGCCTGTTGTCGAACGTCCGGTAGAACACCTCCCTCGTCAGGACGGAGGCGAAGTTCACGCCGATTCCGCGGATCGTGCAAAGCGCTTTGACCGTTCGGCTTGCGGAGTCGTGTTGCGCTTCCAGAGCCTGCTCGCGAACCGCGTCGAGTTCGCGGATCATTTCTAGGGTCAGCGACAGCCGCCGGCGCAAGCGGTTCAACTCTGCGACGAGATGGGTCGGCAGCGGGCGGCCGTCGCCCGTTCTAAGAGCCCTCATGTCGGCGTCCCAGGAACGGAGAGACGGCCTCTCCCGAACGCCCTGGGTGGCGAGCAACGCGGCGATGCGATTTTCGATGCGCACGCGCTCCTGCACCAGGAATTCCCGCTCCCGATGCGGCCGCTTCGCGTCTTCCTCTTCCACGGACGGCACGACCACGGTCCGGCAAGCACCGGGATCGCCGGCAAACTTTGCGGCCAAGACGCGAAGGAGCCCGACAGCGTCCAGCCGGTCGGTTTTAGCGCGGCGGGCGCCTCGGGTGACCAAGATGCTGGTCGGCTCGACAACGTGGTTGATCACGCCGTGCGCGGTCAGAAGTCGATGCAACCAAAATCCATCCCGCCCGGCCTCAAAGCAGCTGACGACAAGCGTAGACGCGTCATCCGGAGGATCCAGCCGGTGGCGCAGGCCGGCGATGAAAGCAAGCAGTCCTGCGCCGTCGCCCGCTTCCAGACGATGAAGCTTAGCCTTGTCGTTTCGGGGCACACGATACGCGATGACCCAGGAGGAAGAGCTCAGTTCGATAGCGAGATAGATGATCTGATGGCAAACATTCGACGACATGCAAGCGCTCCGGTTCCAGATGTGGGGCTTTCCAGTCTGGCAGAGGCCCCGGCTGCATAGCATCTGGAACCAGATTTCGACCGGCGTCGTCTCGGGCAGACCGTCGAGATGAGCCTTCAGCGCGCGTGGGAAGTTTTTTTGAACGCCTCGACGATCCGCTCGTCCTGCGCCGGATGACGCGGCCGTGCGCTGATGTGGGAGAAGCCGAGCTTCTTCAGAAGCGTTCCGACATAGCGCGCGATGGAAGTCGACGCCGAACCTCTCGGCGATGACGCGCTTGAGATCGACGCGCCGCCAGCGCACGACGCCGTCTTTCTCGCGATCCGGGCCAGCCTCGACGATCTGCGCAAACTGCGCCAGTTGCTCCGCCGACAGGCGAGGCTTCGGGACCTTCCGTCCAGTTGTCGATGAGGCCCTCCGGACCCGAGGCGTTGAAGCGGTGAACCCAGTCGCGCAGCGTCTGGCGGTCCATGCCGCCGATCTTCGCCGCCGCCCCTCGGTCCATTCCGTCTCGAACCGCTGCCAACGACAGAAGCCGTCGGCTCTGGTTGACGTCCTTCGACCGGCGGGCCAGCGTGCGCAAGCTCTTCCGCCGAATAGTCCTCTCGCAATCTGACCGCTGAAGGCATGGCCCCGCGGGCACCTATGTCGGATGGGAAGATCTGCCGAACGGCGGCGATTTCGACTATAACGATGATCAATACCTGTTCGTCAACGTCAGGAGCGCGGTGCCTGAGGCCTCGACCTGGGCGATGATGCTCGCTGGCTTCGCTGGTCTCGCCTTCGCTGCGTTCCGGCGCACGCGCAAAACCGGCGTCTCGGCCGCCGCCTGACACTCGGCAAAAGGCCATCGCGAAGCGATGGCCTTTCCTTCTCGATCTCTCCGCATTTCCGCGTGTGCCCGTCTCACAGCGGAATGTTGTCGTGTTTCTTCCAGGGATTCTCGAGCTTCTTGTTGCGCAGCATGGCGAGCGCGCGTGACAGTCGCTTGCGAGTCGCGTGCGGCATGATCACTTCGTCGATGTAGCCGCGCTCGGCCGCGACGAAGGGCGACAGGAACGCCTCTTCGTATTCCTTTGTTCTTTCAGCTATCTTTGCCGGATCGTTAAGTTTAGACCTGAAGATAATTTCGACCGCCCCCTTGGCTCCCATGACCGCGATTTGCGCCGTCGGCCAGGCAAGATTGATGTCGCCACGCAAGTGCTTGGAGGCCATGACGTCATAGGCGCCGCCGAACGCCTTGCGGGTGATGATCGTGACCTTGGGCACCGTCGCTTCGGCGTAGGCGAACAAGAGCTTGGCGCCGTGCTTGATGAGGCCGCCGTATTCCTGCGCCGTGCCGGGCAGAAAGCCGGGCACGTCCACAAAGGTTATGATCGGAATGTTGAAGCAGTCGCAGAAGCGCACGAAGCGCGCGCCCTTCCGCGACGCGTCGGAATCGAGGACGCCGGCAAGCGCCAGCGGCTGGTTGGCGATTATCCCAACCGTTGCGCCGCCGATGCGCGCAAAGCCGGTGACGATGTTCTTGGCGTGCGCCTCCTGGATCTCGAAGAAATCGCCCTCGTCCGCAACTTTCAGGATCAGCTCCTTGATATCGTAGGGTTTGTTGGGATTGTCCGGAATGAGTGTGTCGAGTGAGGCGTCGGTTCGGTCGGGGTCGTCGAAGCTCGGTAACGCGGGCGATCGTTCGAGGTTGGAGGCCGGGAGGAAATCGATGAGCCGCCGCATCTGCAACAGCGCCTCGACGTCGTTGTCATAAGCCCGGTCGGCGATGGAGGAACGGGTGGTGTGCACTTGCGCCCCGCCCAGTTCCTCGGCGGTCACGGTTTCGTTGGTCACCGTTTTCACCACGTCCGGGCCGGTGACGAACATGTAGCTCGTGTTGCGCACCATGAAGATGAAATCTGTCATCGCCGGCGAATAGACGTCGCCGCCGGCGCAGGGGCCCATGATCACTGAGATCTGAGGGATGACGCCCGAGGCGAGCACATTGCGCTGGAAGACTTCCCCGTAGCCGCCGAGCGCGGCGACGCCCTCCTGGATGCGGGCGCCGCCGGCGTCGAATAGGCCCACAATGGGCGCGCGGTTCTTAAGCGCCATGTCCTGGATCTTCGTGATCTTCTGTGCATGCGTCTCGCTAAGCGAGCCGCCGAACACCGTGAAATCCTTGGCGAAGACGAACACTGTGCGCCCGTTCACAGTGCCCCAGCCGGTCACCACTCCGTCGCCCGGAATCTTGGTCTCCGCCATGCCGAAGTCGTAGGAGCGATGCTCGACGAACATGTCGAACTCTTCGAACGAGTCGTGATCGAGGAGGAGTTCGATGCGCTCGCGCGCGGTAAGCTTGCCCTTGGCGTGCTGCGCGGCGATGCGCTCCTTGCCGCCGCCGAGACGAGCGCGCTCGCGGCGAGCGTCGAGGCGGGCAAGCATCTCTTTCATCAGTGGCTCCGGAGCTTAAAGCTGCTTTCGGCGCAGCGTAGCACGACGAGCCGGTCGCTCGAATGGGGTTGCTTGTGCGCGCGCCGCACCCTCACGCTCAGGCGCGCTGCTCTTGTTCCCCGGTCAGTTCCGCGCGCGCTTCCGGCGCTTGCGGCTGGATTGGAGGACGTTCGCCCCCGCCGGCCGCCGGCAGGAAGGGATGGATCATTTGGCCAAGCACGCCTTGCGGCAAAGGATGGTCGATCCCGTAATCTTTGGGCAATTCGTCCGGCAGATAGCTCGTTCCGAACAACCAATCCCAGCACGGCAGCATCGAGGCGAAGTTACGGTCGCGCGGTCCTGAAAGCGTGTGGTGCCACAGATGGAATGCGGGCGTGGCAATCAGCCACTCGAACGGGCCGAAACGCCAGCGCACGTTCGCGTGGATGAAGAAGCCCCAGAACGTCACCAGCAGCATCAGCAAGGTGGCGATCATCGTTCCCTGCACGCTTTGCGGCGCGCCGAATCCGAGAATGTAGATCGGGATCAGCCCGCAGAGCCGGATGAAGGCGTTGTCTATAGGATGGGCGCGCGCGCTGATCAGAAAGTAGACGTGCTTCGGGTCATGGTGGACCGAGTGAAACCGCCAAAGCAATGGGATCTGGTGGGCCCAACGATGGCCCCAGTAGAAGCCAAGGTCGGCCACCACGAACGCAGCAAGCCCGCGCACCCAGATCGGCCAGGACGCGACCTCGGCCCGCCAAAAACCGGGGACGATTTTGTAGGCAAAATAGGCGGCGACCGTGAGCGGGATCAGCAACACGAACGGCGGAAGAAACGTGCTGACGAAATAGAACCCGAGGTCGCTCGGCGTCGTCGCACGAAACGTCCGCTCCTTGTGCAGCGGGAACAGCATCTCGAGCGGGATGAAGACGAGCGACAAGATCAGCAGCCAGGCGCACGCCCTGACGAGGTCGCGCAAATAGCTCAAAATATGCGGGTCAGACAAAAGTGACGTCACTGCGGCTTCCTAGCACAGAAGTCGAGCGGTAGAAATAGCAACGCCCGGGAGAAACGCTAGGCCTCTCCCGGGCGTTGATTAATTTAAACGAAGCTTAAGCTGTTGCAACAGCCCGCTTCGCAAGGAGCTTCCGGCGGCCGACAAAGGCCATACCGAAGAAGCCCAGATCATCATCGCCCAGGTCGACGGCTCCGGGATCAGCGATGGCGAATTGACGCCAGCAAGGAAGACCGTCGGCGGCAGGTTGGTCGTCTCGCCATTGTCGCCCCAGGCCAGGAAGCTCAGGGTTTCGGTGGTCGCACTGGCGACGAAGCTCATATTCACCAATTCCCAAGGATGAACGCCCTGGGAGGGCGTGTTCATGAGAGTCGAATCGTCCTCTTGGATATCGCCGGTGGTGCTGATCGAGCACGGGTCGGCCGATGCAATTGACGGTGAAGCTGCCGCCGTCGCCGGCCAAGAAGACTTTCCACTGCTCGGTCGTGGCGCCGGTAAATCCCTGCTGCTGTCCGGCGGCTTGCCAGAAGCTCAAAGTGTAGGTGGTGCCGGCCGTCAGGCCGTTGATGACCTGGTTGAACGAATTCTCGAAGGTCGGATTGCCGTCCATCTGGATGAAGTTTCCACCGGGCGGCGGATCAGCGAAAGGACCGTAAACGGCATACGAATTGGGCCCGCTGCCAGTTTGGTCGCTGTGCCAGGGGCATCAATCGACGACAAGATCACCAGGTTGCGGGGCCGGTCCATCCAACTGCGTTCGCCAGAAGAAACATCGTCTTTGGCGGGAAGTTCACCGGGCCGAAATCAGTGAACGTCAGGTTCTGGACCGGAAGCACGTCCGCCATTGCCTGCTCGCTATAGGCGGCGAGCGCTAGGGCAAAAGCGGATAAGCCAAGAACCTTGAGCCGATTAGCGTGAATTCGCATTGAGTGTGTCATTCCTGTTTCCCCCGTTAAACGTCTGACGACGAATGGGATTTGCCGCAACGCTAGTTTGGAAATACAACGCTGCGGAACTCCAAACTCGCTCCGCAAAACCGATAGTTACGCAAAGTTAATACTTCGGTCAAGTGCTATTTCATCCGCGCCAAGGTAAGGAATGCGCCACAAATTTACGCCGCCAATAGTAATTCCTTGGAGGTCGCCCTCTCCTCTTCAGCGAACTCAAGTGACGCGCTCGACGACGATCGGGCCTGACCCGGAACGCCGGCTTCGGGCGCATTCGGATCACCCTTGAGACGCGATGCGACGACCGTCGCTGCTGGTAAGCCGCGCTTAGCGCCTTGCGGATCGGGCTGAGCGCGGTGCTCGGCGCGTTGCTCAGGCAGGGGCCTTCTTGACCCACAGAGCGCACCAGCCGGTCGGCGCGATGTCGCCGTCGACCATCTTGCAGCCATTGGGGGCGATGAAGAAGTTGCAGCCGTCGCACTGCTTTCCGTCCTTCGGCATGGCCTGATAATGGACCGCGGTTTGCGCGATCTTGGCCTGCGCCTGGCCGCCCGTCAGCGCCAGCAGGGGGGCGGCGCCGGCCGCAGCAAGAAGGACAGTGCGGCGGCTGACGCCGGATGTGTTGCAAGTCTCGCGCATGAGCGCCTCCTCCGTCGATGATCTCGTGAAGCGGGCTCGCCAATCCCAACGAACCGCTCGGCCAGTTTAGAAAGATTCTAAACTCGATTTAGAATGATTCTAAACTGGCGCGCAGTCAATCGGTTTGGGCCGGCCGCTGTTATCGTTCTGAGCGCGGCCGCTTCGGCCGCCCTGGACCTGATCCTGAGAGCTTGCGGAGCAGGCGTCCCGAAGGAATGCTTCCGTGCCGCCTCGGTTCGCGCGCTTCTGGAGCGTCCTTCGAGACGCGCCTCCGGCGCTCCTCAGGACGAGGTGAAAAGAGGGCGATTTCGCGGGAGAGCCACCTCGCCGCAGGGAGCGAACGCCTCAGCGAAAGCTGCCGAGCATGCCGACGAAGTCGCGCCCGAGCGCGTTGGAGAGGCTCTGGTGGCAGGACATGCAGCTTGACGGCGCATCCTGGAAATAGGTCTCGATCGTCGTGTTGACGAGGTTTTCCTTGGGCGCGTCCGCCGACTGATAGTTCTCGCGCGGCGCGTCCGCCGTCAGCGGCTGGCCGGGGAAATAGCCGCCGTCGTTTTGCGGGCTTGGCGGGGCGGGAATCGTCGGCCATTGGCTGGCGACCAGCATGTAATGCTCCCACACGGTTCCCTTGATTCCCGGCAGCGCCCAATAGGCCCGGTTCAGCGCCATGGTTGAGGCCATGGATCGGATGGCGGCGGACCACCTGCATGGGCGTCGGGTCGAGCTTGGGCGGATGATCGATGCTGACCGGCAAAGTGTCGGGCAAGCCGAACGTCGGCCAAAGGCCGAGCTTGGGCTTCGAAGCGTCGAAATAGGAATAGGGCGCGCCCGCGTCCTTGGCGTCGGGCTCGCGCGCCTCGCCCTCGCCAGCCGGGGGCACGTTGTCGACATGCTCGAACGTGCCCCACAGCCCTTGCGGCCGGTCCTTCGTCCGGATCACGATGTGCAGGCCGACCAGCGCGACGTCGCTTTTCGAACAGACGACGTGCCCAGCGGCGAGCGTCTTGGCGACGTCGACGACGTTGGCGTTCTCGACCACGTAATAGCGCGCTCTCACCGCCGGCGTGTCCGCCGCATTGAGAGGACGCCATGCGGCCTTGACCGCGATCGAGCCTACGGGCAAGTCCGCAGGGTGAGCCGGATCGGGCAGGTTCTGGCCCTGAGCTCCAGCCATGAACCGCCAGCGCCGAGTACTCGGGTTCGTTGAGGCGCCCTTCGTAGCGGGTATAGGTTCGATTTTGCGCCACCAGCGGATTGGCGCCGATGCCCGGCAAGAAGGCGGACTGATTGAAATCCATGAAGGGCGTGAAGGTCGCGAGCGTCTTGGCGCGATCGTCGACATCCGCTCCGCACGGGTTCGCCGCCTCGTAGGTCGCCCAGGGTTTTGGCGCGATCGGGCGCCCGTCGGGACCGACCTGGAACAGTTCATAGCGCGCCTTGAAGGTCTCCCAGACGCGGGGCCCTGGATCGCCGAGCGTCTTGGCGCGGTCGGGCTCGCCGCGATGGGCGGGATCGGTCAGCGAGGGCCAGTTGAGCGCGATGAAGGCGCGCCAGGCGAAATTGTCGAAGTCGGGGTAGGGGTCGGGCTTGATCGAGGGCGCGTCCTCGATGCGGTCGGGCGAAACCATGGGCGCGCTATCGTCGGCGATGGCGGCGGGGACTGGGAGAAGCGCGACGAGGATGGCGAGCAATCCGGGCGCGACTAGAGCGTGGCCGCGCGCTCTACGAGCGCCGCGCGAATTACCGCCCTCATCCTGAGGAGCAAAGCAAAGCTTTGCGTCTCGAAGGATGCTCCACAGGGCTGCGCCCGATCGGCGCATGCCGGAGCGCCCTTCGAGGCCCCTTCGGGGCGCCTCAGGGCGAGGGGGGAGATTGAGAATTACACAGGAACCACCAGCGCGGGGTTTCCCACAGCTCCACATTCGCATTCAGGCCCAAGTGCTTACGTAATCTGCCTTGCCAGCCAGGGGCCGCGCAAGGCGAGAGCATAATACCTCAGGACGCGCTTTTATTCGTGGGCGACGTGGGTCCCGGACTTCGTTAGTGCGCGGCCTGCCCACGGGCGAACACGCGTCGGCGGCGCCGCAGGAACGCCACGGCCGGTAGCGACGCGATGAGCAGCACCCAGGTCGCAGGCTCCGGAACGGGCGCAGCGGTAAAAACCTCAAGCGCGACGAGGTTGGAGATATAGCGTCCACCCGCGGCGTCGCCCGGCACGACGATCCGTGCGAACCCGTCCTCGCCCTCTGGACCAAGTTGGCCGCCGGTATCGGCATAGGCCACGAGGTCCGGCTGATTGCCAAACATGGGGTCGATCTCGCCAAGCGAAAAAATCGCCGCATAGCCATCGCTGCCGATCGCTTCGACATATTGCCGCAGGACATCGTTCTTGATGTTTGGGTCCGTAATCAACCCGGCGTCGTTGAGCAGCGTCCATAAGGAGACGCCGGTGTAGGTGTCCGTGACTGGACTTCCCGCGGATTTGTAGGTCGCTGTCACAGTCTGCGACTGATTCAAGGACGCCAACTTCGAGGCGGTGTATGTGCCTGGATTCTCAACCCCGCTCAGCGTGAACTCGGTCGACAGGTCGCCCGTGCCTTTGGCCGGCACAGGCGCCTCGCCGACCGTGAGGTCGACCAGATTGGACACATAGCGGCCGCCTGCCTTGTCGCCGGGGACGACAATCCTCGCAAATCCGTCTCCGCCGCCCTGGCTGAGCTGACCGCCGGTGTCGGAATAGGCAACCGCGTCCGGCGCTCGTAGAACTGCCGCCGAACATCGGATTGATCTCGCCGCCGGAAAAGACCGCCTCGTAGCCATCGCTGCCGACAGCGACGACATAGTTGAGAAGGCTGCTGTTTTTGACCCCTGGGATCGGGACCATTCCGCCTGCAGTTGCCGAGCAGCGTCCAAAGCGCCGTCCCGGTGTAGGTGTCCGTGACCGGGCTTCCGCCCGCACTATAGGTGACGCTCTCCGTCGTCGCCGGCAAGGTCGAGAGACTGGAAAAGTCGTAGACGCCCGGCGTGACGACGTCGCCGTTCAGGTCGAATTGCGAGGAGGGCGCTGCTGCGACCGCGGCGCCGGTCAGTCCAGTGAGGCTGATGAAGGTCAGCGCGGTGACCGCGTTGAGCTGGCGACTGATGAGCATTGATCCCTCACTTCCGATGTTTTCGAGGCCGAACGGCGGCCGCGACGCACGTTATATCTGTCCGCATATAGCGACAACGCCATTTGTTGAAACCACGTCCAGCTCTCAACCTGTGCTCGTGCATCTCTGCAGATTTGTGGGGCGGGGATGGCCCAACTATTGTTGGACTTCCTCGACGCGCGCGCCCACCGTCGCCGCCCTTTGACGCCCGTTAACTTACGCGGGCGAACAGGGCAGCGAAGGAAACTGATGATCGAAGTTGATCTGACAGCCGCGGCGTTCGAGTTGGTTCGAGAAGGCGTGACCGCGAAGTCCAGAAAAAGAGGGGTGTACACGGTGCTGATGCCAAAAAACCTGGCCGCCCATTTGGACGCAGCGCGCGTGTCTGGCGAGGACATGAGCGACGTGATCCTGCGCTTGGCGAAGGAGGCGAAGACCCCAGCGAAACCCTATCCCCTGCGCTAGACGGTTCCGCCGTCGCGCCGCTGGCGCCGCCGCTCGCTTTCGCGGGCCCTCTGTGATAGGCCGCGCGCATAATGAGCGACATCTTTCAGGAAGTTGACGAGGAAGTCCGGCGCGACAAGGCGGCGGAATTCTGGAAGAAATACCAGAATCAGATCCTGGCCGCCGCCGTGCTGATCGTGCTCGCCTCGGCCGGCTTTCGCTATTGGCAATATGAGCGCGAAAGGGCGACGCAGGCGGCCGGCGACCAGTTCCAGCAGGCGCTGACCGCGCTCGAGGCCGGCAAGGCCGACGAAGCCAAGGCCGGTCTCGACAAGATCGCGGCCCAGGGGCCGAGCGGCTATCGGGCGCTCGCGCAAATGACCGCAGCCGGCGCTCAGGCGAGCAAGGACCCGCAGGGCGCGATCGGCGCCTTCGACGCCGTCGCCGGCGACGCGGCGATCGATCCGCTCATGCGGGACACCGCCCGCTTGCGCGCCGCGCTCTTGCGGGTGGACATGTCCGCCGAGCAGCAGAAGGGCGAAGCGGCGCTGACCGCGCTTTCGGCCGCCGGCGGACCGTATCGGCGCCTGGCCGCGCTCGCGCTCGGCGCGCTTGGCGCTCGAACGCAAGGACTATGACGACGCCTCGAAGCAATTCGATCTCGTGCTGGGCGATCCCGAAGTGTCGCCCGGCGAGCGACAAGCGGCGAGCCGCTGGCTCGGCCTTATCGCGTCGAACCGATCGACGGCGGCGAAGTAACTCTACGGCCGGCCGCGCCGGCTGGAATAAGATGAGCAACCTCGTCCTGAGGCGCCGCGAAGCGGCCTCGAAGGACGGGCGAGTTCGCGGGAACGTTCGCGCCAGCTGGACCATCCTTCGAGGGCCCCGCTGGCGCAGGGCCGCCTTGAGGCATGAGGTGGCTTTGCACTGGAACAACATGAGCGCCAAAGTCGCGATCATCGGCCGGCCGAACGTCGGCAAGTCGACGCTGTTCAATCGGCTGGTCGGCCGCAGGCTGGCGCTCGTCGACGACGAGCCGGGCGTCACCCGCGATCGCCGCGAGGGCGAGGGCAGGATCGCGGACCTTTCCTTCACCATCGTCGACACCGCCGGACTTGAGGAAGGCGATCCGGAAACGCTCGCCGGGCGCATGCGCGCGCAGACGGAAGCAGCCCTCATCGATTGCGACGCGATCCTGTTCGTGGTCGACGCGCGCACCGGGCTCACCCCCACCGACCAGCATTTTGCTCAAGCGGTGCGCCGCGCCGACAAGCCGATCATCGTCATCGCCAACAAAGCGGAAAGCACCGCGGGGAAGGCGGGCGTCTACGAGGTGTTTGGTCTCGGCCTTGGCGAGCCGATCGCCTTCTCCGCCGAGCATGGCGAGGGCTTGAGCGAACTCTACGACGCGCTGGTCGAAGTCCTGCCGGCCGCGGCGCGTCTCGACCCGGACGAGGAGAGCGAGGCCGAGCCGCTGGTCCTGGGCGAAGAAGAGGACGGCAGCGAACTCGATCTCGCCAAGCCCTTGCGCATCGCCGTGCTTGGGCGCCCGAACGCGGGCAAGTCCACGCTCATCAACCACATCCTCGGCCAGGATCGCCTGCTGGTTGGCCCCGAGCCCGGCATCACCCGCGACTCGATCGGTCTCGACACCGAGTGGAACGGGCGCAAGATCAAGATCTTCGACACCGCGGGCCTGCGCCGGAAGTCGCGGATCGTCGAGAAGGTGGAGAAGCTCGCCGTCGCCGACGCGTTGCGCGCGGTGCGCTTCGCCGAAGTCGTGGTGCTTCTGCTCGACGCCACGATTCCCTTCGAAAGGCAGGACCTGACGCTGGCCGATCTCGTCGAGAAGGAGGGCAGGGCGCTCGTCATCGGCCTCAACAAATGGGACCTCGTCGACAACAAGAGCGACAAGGCCCGCGAGCTGCGCGAGGAAGCCGACCGGCTCCTGCCGCAGCTGCGCGGAACGCGCGTGATCCCCCTTTCCGGCTTGACCGGCGCGCATGTCGACAGGCTCATGGAAGCGATCATGGCGACGGACGCGATCTGGAACATCCGCATCTCGACCGGCCGGCTCAATCGCTGGCTCGGGCCCGTCATCGACGGCACGCCGCCGCCGGCCGTCTCCGGGCGCCGCGTCAAGATCCGCTACATGACCCAGCCCAAGGCGCGGCCCGCCGTACTTCGTCCTGTTCGGCAATTCGGTCGACAAGATTTCCGAGAGCTACAAGCGCTACCTCGTCAACGGCCTGCGCGAGACCTTCGGCCTCATCGGCGTGCCGATCCGCCTGTCGATGCGCGCCGGGAGCAAGAACCCTTACGCGCCGAAGAAGCGGTGGGAGTAGCAATATGGACCGAAGCGAACGCAAGGCCGCCGTCTCGGCCTACAAAGAGCGCAAGGCCGTCGCCGGCGTCTATGCGATCCGCTGCGCGGCGACCGACGAGCAATGGGTCGGCTCGGCGCCCGATCTTTCCACGATCTGGACCCGCCGCACGTTCGCGCTGCGGCAAGGCGTCGAGATGAACCAAGCGCTTCAGTCCGCCTGGAACGCTCATGGGCCCGAAAGTTTCGCCTTCAAGATCCTCGAAGAGATCGATCTCGATGAACTGACCTACGGACGCGATCGCGCGCTCAAGGAGCGGATTGCGCATTGGCGCGAGGCGTTGGGCGGCGCTGCCGCGATCTGACGATCCTGCCGCGCCTGCGCGCAGGATGCGGCCAGCCAGTTGGCGGTCGTTTCGCAAAGAGGCATGATCGTTCGCGTGAGCAAAGCGAAAGCTCTACTTCAGCCGCAACTACAATCCGCGCCTCGCGGTGGCCGCGGCGCGTTTCCTGAAATCGCCGGTCGAATTTGAATTTGCTTCGCCGTTCTCGCCCGGGCAGAGCGAAAAATTTATCAAGCTCAATCCGAACCTGAGCGTTCCGATCCTGGTGGAGGGCGACAAGACGCTTTGGGAGGCGGACGCGATCGCATGCCGGCTCTCGCAACTCGCCAATTCCGACTTCTGGCCAATGGGCGATTCCCTGCCCGACGTCGTCCGCTGGATAAGCTGGGGCTATTGGAATTTCGTCAGGGCCTGCGACCAGGTCCATTTCGAGCGCGTGACCAAGCAGCGCTATGGCATCGGCCCAGTGCGGCAGGATGTGGTGGAATCGGGACTGAACGAATTTGCCTCCTCAGCGGCCATTCTGGAACGGCATCTCGGCGCCGCCGACTGGCTCGTCGGGAACCATGTCACCTATGCCGATTTCCGTGTCGCCTGCGTCCTGCCGTTCGCCGACCTTGCCGGCCTGCCGCTCACGGATTTTCCGCGGGTCGACGCCTGGCATGCGCGGCTGATGGATATCCCCGCCTGGCGCGATCCGTTCGCGGGGCTCGACGCGCCCGAGCTGCCGCCAATCCGAACAAACGCGGGGTGAGGCTCGCGACGTCGGACCAATTTCCCGCAGCGAGCGATTAACTTCGCGGCAGTTTCGCTTTGAACTTGGCGTATTTCGCTGAGACTTGGTCACCCTTGGTCAGGTTCGCGTATTCGCTTCTGTAGATATCGCCTTGGTGTTGATACTCGTCGCCCGACGCGTTTTTGAGCCACCGCGCCTTGCCCGCCTTCCACCATTGCCTGCAAACCGATTCGTGGTGGGCTGACTTGCCTGTGTCGGTGCTCAAGAAGTCCGCGTCATAGCAAAACTGGTTGCCAGAAACTGTCCAGGCGCCCTCCGCCGGGGAGACGTCCCCGTTTTTTCCTCCCACGTCGCGAGAACCTTGCCATCGGCCTTCCACGTGTAGCGGGCGACCCCGTTAGGGATGTCGTATTTGGCAGTATGACCGACGTAGAGCGCCTGAGTCTCTGCTGCGGTCAGCGGGATCGCGCCTTCCGGCAGCGTTCCGTCATTGGTTGCTATCGCAGGCAACGCCATCGTGGGCAGCATCATTGCCGCCACAAGAATCTTGATTGGGGCCGTTTTCATCGCCTTCGCGACCTCAAACGCAGCCGCACTGGCTCGTCGCGTTTTCATGGATTCCTCCCAGCCCGACTTTTACCAGCCCAGACTGGCTAACGTCCGACCGTTGGACAATGGGCAATTTCACCTAGAGCACGACGCGTTCAGGCGGAATCGTCATTGCGAGAGGCGGAGCGACGAAGCAATAAAGTCACTCGCTTGGCCCGGCACGGTAGGTTCCGTTATCCACTTATTCCGGAGGTAGATAAGGCCGCTTCTGCCTTACGCGCGGCTGCGCCTCAAGCATAACGAGACCGAAGTCGACCTTCGCCTAGACATGGCGAAGGAAACAGCAGGGCAGCTTCCCCGAGTCGAAAGCCTATCGCCGCCGACGGAAGAGGAAACCGAGAAGATTCAACACAGTAGCCTCGGTGAGCCCAAGAGCCGCGATACTGGAGTCGTGGCTGCAGGTGGAAGAAGCGCTAATGTCCATTGCTGGAACGGCGGGTGTCCCCAGCGAGCGTGGTAGGTCTGCTCTGTTCCAGATGCGCTGGCTGAGAAGCAACCAAATTATCAACGCCCCGCACGAGCTACATACTTGACGACCTTCGGGCCGTGCGCAATCGCGTCGTGCACGATCTCTCATTGGTACCAAGTCTTGAAGAAGCCAAAGGTTTCAAGGAGTTGGCGGACGCTTGCGTAGCGGCATTGGCTGTCGATCAGGACCGGCTAGAGCGTAAGCGGGACGGGAAGAGCACGTGTACCTGGGTAAGACAGAATTGCTGAAGCCCGAAAGGAGCAATCATTTACAAAAAACAGAATTCGTGCTATACCCTACAGTTCACGGAATCCGACCTCCGCGTCCTTCCGGCACGTCGTGCGGGGAGAAAAGGACAGGAAAATCGACCTTGAGGCGTTTCGCCCACAACCTGAGACGCGAGTTACGGCGAGGAGATTTTTTTTATTTCAATCGGCCGTAACCCATTGAAAAGTCCCGATTTCGAAAAATAAACACTAGTAAACGCTAGCTAATTTACTAGCGTTTATGCGCATTTACTGGCGTTTATTGACTTTTATTGCACGCGAGTTCGCGCGCTGGTTGCGGTGCGACGCCGGCGACGCGATCGCTCGCGCGCTTCGGCGCATTGTCCCCTCCGTCAAGCGGAGTCACAATGGCCTCATGTCCCTCTCCCCCTTCTCCTCGCCCAGCGCCGCTCCGGAGCCTCTGACGTTTCGCGAGGCGCGCGACCGGCTGCTCGAGCTCAGCGACGACTATTACGGCGCGCGCGCCGCCTTCTCCTGGCCGCGTCCGCATGAGTTCAACTGGGCGCTCGAATGGTTCGACGCCGAACTCGCGGCCGGAGAGCATGGGCGTAAAGTCGCGCTCAAGATCATCGGCGAGCGCGTCGAGACGCGGACGTTCGCCGATCTGCGTCTCGAATTGTCGCGCCTCGCCAACGGTCTGCGCTCGCTCGGCGCCAAGCGTGGCGACCGTCTCCTGATGATGCTGGGCGTGGTTCCCGAACTGTGGGCGACAATGCTGGCGTCGATGAAACTCGGGCTCGTGCTGATCCCGGCGATGCCGACGTTGGGCCAAGCCGATATCGCCGATCGGATCGAGCGCGGCCAGGCGAAATTTCTGGTCGCGCATGGCGCCGACGCGGACAAATTCGCCGGGCTGGCCGAGGGCGTCACGCGCGTCGCGGTCGGCCCGGCTCCGCCCCCGTGGCGGCGTTACGCTACACTTCTCGGAAGCGAAGTCTTCGCGCCCGACGGCCCGACCAAGGCCGACGACCCGATGCTTCTCTATTTCACCTCGGGCACGACGGCGCGATCGAAGCTCGTCGTGCACACCCATGCGAGCTATCCGATCGGCCACCTCTCGACGATGTACGGGCTCGGGATCAGGCCCGACGACACGCATCTCAACATTTCCTCGCCCGGCTGGGCGAAGCACGCCTGGTCGAGCGTCTTCGCGCCCTGGAACGCCGGCGCAACCATCGTCGCGCTCGCTTTGCGCTTCGAGCCGCGCGCCGCGCTCGATGCGCTGGTCGAGCATCAGGTCACGGTGTTCTGCGCGCCGCCGACCGTCTGGCGGATGCTGATCCAGCACGACCTCAGGCAATGGAAGGTCGTTTTGCGCGAGGTGAATGCGGCGGGCGAGCCGGTCAATCCGGAGATCATCGAGCAGGTGCGACGGGCATGGGGTCTGCCGTTGCGCGATTCGTACGGGCAGACCGAGACCACCATGATGATCGGCAATTCGCCCGGACAGCCGGTGGTGCCCGGCTCGATGGGGCGGCCCTTGCCGGGCTACCGGGTCGTGCTCATCGACGCCGAAGGGCTTGAGAGCGACAGCGGCGAGATCGCGATTCCTTTGCGTCCGCGCACCGTGGGACTCATGTCCGGCTATCAGAACGAGCACGGGCAGCTGATGCCGATTGAGGGCGAATATTACAAGACCGGCGACGTCGCCTCGCGCGACGCGGACGGTAACATCACATTCATCGGCCGGGCCGACGACGTGTTCAAATCAAGCGATTATCGCCTGAGCCCGTTCGAACTCGAAAGCGTGCTGATCGAACATCCGGCGATTGCGGAGGCCGCGGTCGTGCCGGCGCCTGATCCCATGCGCTACACGATCGCCAAAGGCTATGTCGCGCTTGCCCAAGGTTGCGCCCCGGATCGGGAGACGGCGGCGGCGATCTTCAAGCACATGCGCGGCCGCCTCTCGTCTTACAAGCTTGTGCGCCGGCTTGAATTCTATGAACTGCCCAAGACCGTGTCGGGCAAGATCCGGCGGGTCGAATTGCGTATGCGGGAAAGCGCGCTCGCCGAGCGTGGCGAACGCGCGGAAGCGGAATTCAGGATCGAGGATTTTCCGGAGACGTAACGGCCCCGCCGGGGAGGGGACGGGGCCGCATGCTAAAGGAGGTAGCGCGCGATTCCCCTCTCCTACGGGAGAGGGGTTGGGGTGAGGGTTTGCGCGAAGCGCTCGCTAGCTTTAAACGCGCTTCCCTCATCCGGCCGACTGTCGTCGGCCACCTTCTCCCGGAGGGAGAAGGGATGAGCCCAAATTTACATCGCGGTCAGCGAACCATGGCCTTTCGGGGTCGTCATGCCTTCGCAAGCGCCCTTGGCGACATATTTCCAGTGGCCGGGATCGTAATCGACGGTCGACGTTCCGGCGCAGCTCGTTCCGGCGCCGGCGGCGCAATCGTTCTTGCCGGCCATGGCGATGCCGTAGCACTTGTCGGCTCCGGGCTGGGCCGGGGCGGGCCCCGCCTTGGCGGCGGTGGCGAGCGCGGCGGCGAGCGAGCAGGCGAGGGTGGCGGCGGTGATGGCTGATCTAGCGTTCATCCGAAAATCTCCAAAGAAGCAATGAGATCGGGTCGGGCAGGCCGCACCGCAGCCTAACCGTTGGAGCTTGGGGCTCCTGCAGCCAGTACGTCCTCCGGCGAGCCGCGGTTACCGTGAGAGTTGATCACGAGTTCGTGATCAACCATGCAGACGGAGGTATTTGACCGCTTGAAACGACGCTGATTGGGGCCAAATATTGGCGAGCGCCGTCGAGAGGGCGCATACCATGACCGAATCCAATCACGTTGTCTGTCCTCATTGCTCGGCGGTTAACCGCGTGCCCGCAGACCGTCCCGCCTCCGAGGCCAAGTGCGGGGCGTGTAAGGCGAACCTGTTCACCGGCGAACCGATAGCGCTGACCGAGAAGACCTTCGACAAGCATGTTGAGCGCAACGACATGCCGCTGATCGTGGACTTCTGGGCGCCCTGGTGCGGGCCATGCCGCACGATGGCGCCGATCTTCGACAAGGCGGCGAAGGAGCTTGAGCCCCGCGCCCGCTTCGCCAAGGTCAATGTCGACGAGGAGCCCGCGATTGCGGCGCGCTTCGGCATCCGCGGCATTCCCACGTTGATCGCGTTCGAAAAGGGCAAAGTCGCCAAGCAGCACGCGGGACTGGTCGACCTCGCTTTTCTGAGGGGGCTGGCGCGGACGTCCTGAAGCGGCTTACGAAATCGCCACTGCGCGGCGCCGCCGAGTCTGATTCCGCGGCGGCAGCAGTCGCTTCAGTGCGTTCCGACTGCATCGACCGCGCCGCCGGGACAGCCGGGATCGGTCGTCGCGGACCCTGCGATCAAATTGGTGAGCGAAGGCTCGTCGCCGATTTCGCCTGCGAGACCGATCGTCAGCTCCACGATGAGGTTCCGTCCGCGAATCCGCTTGCAGGAGACGCGAACCCGATCGCCGGCTCCCTCGCCGAAACTCTCGTCGAACGCGTCGCGTATGGCTTTGCCGGTGATCTCGCCGCCGACGTTGGAGGCAAACAAGCCTTGGGCCTTCGACGCATTGAGCTGGTCCACGAGTGCGATCGCCCGGGAGAAATATTCGTCCGCCGAGTCGGCATGGAAGCAGGTCCCGTGCTTGATCCACTCGTGTCTTTCGAGATTGGACTGCGTGCCCGGCATCACCTGCGCCAGTCTCTGTCGTGTTGCGTCGCTCAGTTTGGGCTCCGGGAGCCGATCCCAGTCGCCATCCTTGTCCGCCAGGCTCATTTCCGGCGGCACGTCGCAGTAGGCGTTGCGCCTTGGCTGTGGCCAAAGGCCATGCAGCGTGAAATGCGTGGCGTCGAAGCGGTCCGGCGTTTGGGTTGCGCATTCCGCTTTATCGCGCTTCATTTCGCAGAAGGCCGGCTGCCAACTGACCGAAAGGACGTATTCGGCGCGCGTTGGGTCGCTGTCCCGTTCTTCGCCGGGCCCGGGCTCCTGCGGCTGGCTTGACCCGTCGGCCGAGACGGCATGCTCGCCGCAATCAACCGCCACCCAACGGCGCGCCGGGTCGGCGCCCTCGACCTCGATGAAATAGTGCGACGCATTCGGCTTGTTCTTCGCGATCATCGGGTAAGACTTGCCGGGCGCGGTTTCGACCGCGCCGGGGTTCGTGCCATTGCGGATCGATTGCAGCGCCGGGCAGGCCTCCCGGGCGATGAAGAACCCGGTGAGCGGCACCTCGGCCGCCGCTTGGGCCGCGGAGAGTGCGACCATAGCCGCCGCTACGAAAAACCAGCTTCGATACATCAACGGCTCCATCCGAAGGTAACAAAGGTCAGGACAAGAAAAGTGGCCAAGGCCGAGCCTACAACGCTGCAGGCGGCAACGCGAAGCTCTCCCCCGGGGATCGATGCTGGCGCCGGCCTGTGAGTGGCGGCGAACCGGGCCGCGCGCCCTAGAGCCCGAAGATCACGTTGATGCACTCCGCTCCTCGACCTAAAAGGCGAAGGGAATTGACACGAGGTCTGATGCGAGAATGACCGTGCTCGTCACCGGCAGTTCGGGGCATCTGGGCGAAGCGCTCATGCGCACTTTGCGCGCCTCGGGCCGCGCAGCTCTCGGCCTCGATATCATTCCTGGGCTGTTCACCGACGCCATCGGGTCGATCGCCGACCGCGCCCTGGTCGCGCGCAGCCTGCAGGGCGTTGACGCGGTGCTGCATGTTGCGACGCTCCACAAACCCCATGTCGCAACTCATGCGCCTGAGGCTTTTGTCGAGACCAATGTTCGCGGCACGCTGGTCCTGCTCGAGGAGGCGGTGCGCGCGCGCGTCCGCGCCTTCGTCATGACTTCGACGACAAGCACATTTGGCGACGCGCTGAAGCCTCCCGAGGGTCAGCCGGCGGCGTGGATCGATGAGCGCATCGCGCCGGTCCCCAAGAACATCTACGGCGTCACCAAAACCGCGGCCGAGGACCTTTGCCAATTGTTCCACCGCAACGAGGGCCTGGCGTCAGTCGTGCTCAGGACCTCGCGCTTCTTTCCGGAAGAGGACGACGATTCGGCCGCGCGCAACGCCTATCCCGACGACAACGCGAAGGCGAACGAATATCTGTTTCGCCGCGTCGCGATCGAGGACGTCGTCGATGCGCATCTTCTCGCAATCGAACGGGCGGCGGCGATCGGCTTCGGGAAATACATCATCAGCGCGACGACGCCGTTCCTGCCGGCAGATTGCGCCGCGCCTGCGCGTGGATGCGCCGGCGACGTTAAGCCTGCGCGCGCCGGGATGGGAGGATGAATATTCAAGACGCGGCTGGCGCATGTTTCCAAGCATCGACCGGGTCTACGACAACGTGCTGGCGCGCCAAGACCTCGGGTGGCGGCCGAAATGGGACTTCGTCGCAATTGTCGAACGCTTGCGCGCGACCGGCGACATCCGGGGCCCGCTCGCCAGGCAGGTCGGCGTGAAGGGCTATCATGCCGAGCGGTTCGAGGGCGCGCCCTATCCGGTGACGGGAGCGCCAGGTTGAGTGAATTCGCGGCATGGATGCGGCTCGACCGGCCAGGGCGCGACGCTGCGTTGCTCGAGGCCGAGCAGCGGACGGCTGGTTGCTTCGGGGCGCGGCCGCATTCGATCACGATGGCGGATCGGCGGCGGTCGCCTATCAGGTGCAGGTCGACGCGCGCTGGGAGACCAAACGGGGACTCATCAGCGGCTTCCTTGGCGACCAAACGGTCGAGCACGAGATACGACGCGACGATCAAGGTTGGAGACTGAACGGTGTCGCCGTCGAAGGCCTCGACCATCTGGTGGACCTGGACTTTGGCTTCACGCCCGCGACCAACGTGTTGCAGCTGTCGCGCATCGCGCTGAAGCTCGGTCAAAGCGCCGAGGTTCCGGTCGTGTGGTTCGATCTGGACAGCGCGTCGCTGACAGAATTGCCCCAAAGATACGAGCGACGCAGTGAAGCGTCCTACTGGTACGAGGCGCCAACGGTTCCCTATCGGGCCTTGCTCGAGATCGCGCCCAACGGCTTTGTTCGGTCCTATCCAGATCTCTGGCGACTGGTGGCGTGAACCGAGAGGGTGATCGACTACGCCAGCGCGGCCAGCCGCTCGATGAGAAAGGCGCGTGCGGCTGGATCGGTCTGGAGGCCGATCGCCAAACTATAGGCGCTCCGCGCTGCGACGACGTCGCCCAGTTTCGCGCAAAGATCGGCGCGCGCGACCCAATAGGGTTCGAATCCGGCGAGCCCGCCCTTCGCCCCCACCTCGTCCAGCAATTCCAATCCCGCCGCCGGCCCACGCGCATGCGCGACCGCCGCGGCGCGATTGACGGCGACGACGGGAGAAGCGGTCAGGGCGAAGAGCGCGTCGTAGAGAACGGCGATCGCCTCCCAGTCCGTGGTCCCGGTCAGCCGGCGAGCGGCGTGGACCGACTGAACCGCGGCCTCGAGCTGGAAGCGTGCCGGCGCGCCTAACGCGCTCGCCGCGTGCAACAACCCCTCGGCCTCCTCGATCGCAGACCAGTCCCAGCGTTCGACCGCTTGGTCGCTCAGCGGAACGTAGCGTCCCTGAAGCGTCGCGTCGCGCCTCGCGGCGCGAATGGGCGTAGAGCATCAGCGCCAACAGTCCCATCGCCTCGGGCTCGTTCGGAATGAGGGTGACGACGACGCGGCCGAGCCAGATCGCCTCCTCGGCAAGGTTGCGCCCACGCGGATCGTCGGAGAACGCTTCCGCCCAGCCATGCGAAAAAGCGGCGTAGATCGCCTCCAGCGCCACCCCGAGCCGTTCGGGCAAATCCTCCCGCTCGGGAATCTTGAACGGCACGCCGGCGAGGCGGATTTTCGCCTTCGCGCGCGAGAGGCGCTGGCCCATTGTCGCCGGCGAAACCAGAAAGGCCGAAGCGATCGCCGCCGCGTCCAGCCCTAAGATCGTCTGCAACATCAACGGCGCGCGTATGGACTCCTCGATCGCCGGATGGGCGCAAGCGAACATGAGCGCGAGGCGCCGATCCGGGATCCCGTCCCGCGCGTCGGCGGCCTCCTTCAATTCGGAGTCGATCAGGACTCGAGCGCTTCCGACGCTTGATCGGCGGTGCGCCGTCTGCGCGCAGCGTCGATGAGGCGCCGTCGCGCCGCCTTCGCGAGCCACCCTTCCGGGTTCGAGGGCACGCCTTGGCTCGGCCAGACGGCAAGCGCAGAAGCGAAGGCGTCGGCGAGCGCGTCCTCGGCTCCCGGCACGTCGCGCGACGCCGCCGCGAGATAGGCGACGAGCTTGCCGTAACTCTCGCGCGCCACGCGGGCCGCGACCGCGCGAGCCTCAGCATCGACGGCGCGGCCGCGTGTGTGGAGGGTCGCGCGGGCGCGCGGCGTGGACCTTCGGTCTTCTCATTGATCGGTCATATCAATCGCGATGGCGAGATCAGGCGCTACCCAAGTTCGGTTGCGCCTGTCTCGAGGGCAAGGTGTCATGCGCTCGGCGGCGAGGCTGGACCGATTGAGCGCTCGTCGAGTTCGGCTTCGCCAGCGAGCTAACAGAGCCACCAGTAGACGGCGGACGAGAAGGCGCCAGCAACAATTGCCCCTAGGGACGACCGTCAGCGAGCATACTCTTCCATCGGCCAGATCGGCCGCACTTCAATGGCGCCATACTGCGCTCCGGGGCATCGGGCCGCCCATTCGATCGCCCCGTCGAGATCGGGCGCCTCGATGAGGTAATAGCCGCCGAGCTGCTCCTTGATTTCGGCGTAGGGGCCGTTCAGCACCGAAGTCTTGCCGTTGTTGGTGCGCACCACCGTGCCCGTTGAGCTAGGCTGCAGGCGCTCGCCGCCGATATGGACGCCCGCTTCCTTCATGGCGTTGGTATAGGCGCCGTAGGCGGCGAGCATGTTCCCCACAGCATCCTTGGGCGCCGACTGCATTGCCTTCTCGTCTGAATGGATCATCAACAGGTACTGCATGGCTTTCTCCTTGAGGATCGCGCAGCTCTTTGCGCCGCGCTCAATGCAAAGACGGTCGATCTTGCCGTGTTTCGACGGCGAAGCGGGAAGAAAATGCGTACAGGTACAAATCCCTTAGTATCTGGGTCGAGGAGGCCGGAGAGGGACCGGCTCCGGACGACAATCAATTGCAGAAAATCAGAAAATAGCTTAAACTTGCCTTATGAGCGGTCCTGCGCTTCCCCTTGCTAAAACCGCGGGCGCCCCCTGCGGCGCGGCTGATGCCAGGGAGAAGGCGATGGAAAAAAATTTCTGCAGTTTATGCCGTGTAACCTATTGATAAGTCTCGATTCGAACGAGAGAATCCAAGGAAATCCAAACAAATCCAACCCGCATAATCGGGGGTTTTTGCAGCGAAACGGCTGACTGCCAAGGAAATCCAAATAGACCGACCCGGGAGCGCCGTAGCGGCCCGCTGCTGCGACGAAAAGACAACTCTATCCTGTTGAATAGCGTCGCCCTAGGCTGGATCCATCCGAAAGTCAGCGCGCCAGCCAAGTGCGGCAGTCGCCTTGTCGGTCGACACCTCGTCATTGGGATCGGCGATGTTGAAGGCCCCCGGTTCGCCATGGTCGATTGCGAGCAGTGCGGCGTAAGCCGCGGCATCGACATGCACCGCTGGCGGGCTGGGCGGCGTATCCGTGCCGCTGCCTGGGCCGTACAGCCTGCCATAGCGCAGCGTCATGCCTTCCATCGCCGAGGCTCCGAGGACTTGGCGCTCGAGGGACTCGACGCCGCGCACGCTTACCAGCCGGTCGCCCTCCGCATTCAGATCCAACGGATGGTCTTCGCAATAGGGTCGAGGTCCAGGCGCATAGGCCCAGGCGATGCTCTGTGCGATCAGTCGACGGGCGCCAGCCTCGCGCGCGGCAGCGACAAGGTTGCGAGTTCCTTCGTCTCGAATGCGCGCGTTACGCGCCAGGGCGCTCGATCGCTTTGCCGGATCGTGAACCACAGCCAGGTCCGTTAGCTGGTGAATGACGATCTCTGGCCTTGCATCAAGGACCGCCGTCGCCAGCGCCTCTGCGTCGAAGACGTCAACCACCACCGGACGAGCGCCGAGCTTCCGAAGAAATTCGCGGTTGCCCTGCGAGCGCGTCGTTCCCCAGACCGAATGGCCGTGGGCCAGAAGAAGAGGCGTGAGCCGACGCCCGATCACGCCTACCGCGCCTGCAAGAAAGATCCGGCTCATGGAACTCGGTACGTCCTACGCTCAGGTCCGCAGATACTTGTTGAGCCAATCGAGCGTCCTTTGCCACGCCTCTTTCGCCGCAGCCTCGTCGTAGCGCGGCGTCGTGTCATTGTGGAAGCCGTGGTTGGCGCCCTTATAGATGTGCCCCTCGTGAGTGACGCCAGCTCCGCTAAGCGCGGCGTCGAACGCCGGCCAGCCGCTGGTGATGCGCGTATCGAGCTCCGCATATTGGGCGTTGATCGGCGTCTTGATTTTGGCCGCGTCGGCGGCGTTCGGCTGAAGCCCGTAGAAAGGAACTGCAGCGTCCAGGCCCGAGCCCATGCTCACCGCGAGCTTGTTGACGACGCCGCCGCCGAAACAGAAGCCGATCGCTCCGAGCTTGCCGGTCGAATCTGGCAGGGACTTCAGCCACTCAGCGGCGGCGGCAAAATCCGCCTGCATTTTGGCCCCGTCGACTTGCTTGAACAGCGCCGCGCCCTTCTCGTCGTCGCCGGGATAGCCGCCGACCGAAGTGAGGCCGTCGGGCGCGAAGGCGATGAAATTGGCGATCGCCAAGCGCCGCGCCACGTCTTCGATATATGGATTCAGGCCTCGGTTCTCGTGGACGACCAGGACGACCGGCAGCTTCTCAGCTCCGGCTGGACGGGCGAGATAGCCCTTGATCGAGCCGTTGCCCTGCGGCGAAGGAACATCGACTCTCTTGGCGACGATGCGGCTGTCGTCGGGGGGCACCTGGATCGCCCAGGCGTAGTTGGGCTTGAGCATTTCCAATAGGGCCCCGGCGCTGACGCCGCCGACAGCGAACTTCTGCGCTCCATCGAGGAAAGTGCGGCGGCTCATTCCGCCATGCACATAAAGGTCGAACAGGCTCAGAAGTTCTTGCGGGAAGTCTGATGCCTTCTTCCTGTCCATGACCATGCTCCTTGGTTGTTTTCGATCGCGGGTTTTTCCTTACATCCTGAATGGCCTCAGGCGGCCCTCAAGCGCGAGGCGTCGCGCCGCGTCTGCGTGGATGAGCCGACATCGGATGCGACCGTGAATGTGCGCGAGAACTCAGCTGTCCATCTTGAGCACGACGCGGAAACGGGCCTTGCCACTCAACATGCGGTCGTAGGCTTCCTGCGCTTTCTCAAGCGGGTAGATTTCATTCATCGAAACAATGTTGTTGCGCCGACAAAAGTCTAATGTGTCCTCGGAATCCCGGGCGATCCCAGAATACCACCCCTTGACCGAGGCGCGCTTGGCGAGCAGATCGAAGGAATCGACGGTCAACGGGCCAACAGCGCCAATCACCATCATCACCCCGTTCGGGCCAAGGCCGCCAGAGATAGCCTGCATCGCTTTGCCGTCAGTGACCGTGGCGAGGATCGCCTTTGCGCCGCCCATCGCCGTCAGCGCTTTGGCCGGGTCCTGTGCGTCGCTGTCGATGTAGTCGTTGGCGCCGAGCTTTTTTGCCAACTCCTCTTTGTCGCCGCCGCGGTTGACCGCAACGGTGCGGAAGCCCTGACGCGCCGCGAACTGGATTCCGAGATGCCCGAGGCCGCCGACCCCCTGAACGGCGACGACATCGCCGGGACCGGCGCCGGTATGGCGAAGAGCGTTAAAGGTGGTGAGGCCGGCGCATAGCAGAGGCGCAGATTCGACTGCATCGAGACCGTCCGGGACATGCGCCACCGCCGAGACGTGGGCGACCATGTGAGTGGCGTAGCCGCCGTCGCGGGTCACGCCGCTGATTTCGTGCACGTTCTCGCAGACGAACGCATTGTCACGCCGACATTGGCGGCAATAGCCGCACGAGCCGCCAAACCAGCCGACGCCCGCTCGCGCACCCACCTTCCAGCCGTGGACGCCCTCGCCAAGCGCGTCGACGACGCCGATCACCTCATGCCCAGGCACGCGCGGATATTGCACGATTGGGACGAGACCTTGCACTGTCATCACATCGCTGTGGCAAACGCCGCAAGCCTGGACGCGAATGCGCATCTCCTCGGGACCCGGGACGGGAATGTCCCGCTCTTCCGCCACGAACTGCCCACCCCGCTCCCGGACAACCATTGCGCGCATCTTCGCCATTATCGGATCTCCTTTGGTCGCGATGAGACAATCGAACCCATTGGGTCAGGCCGATCTGCGTATAATCCAGCGCCCGGGTCCTCCTCGCAATGAGAATTCGCCGCGATCGAGATCCGCCTTGGATCACGGAACGAAGTTGCTCTGCCGCGGTCCCGTCAAACGATACAGGTTCCCTTTGTCGTCTTGAATGACGCCGGCGGATCCGGCCTTCGGCTCAAGGGTCAGTTCATTAGAAAGCGCAGCGGTGCGAAATTTCCATCCCTGTGGCAGCTTGAGGACATCGCCGAGGGACTTGAGCTTGTCGATCGTCAGGTCCGGCATATCCCTGTAAGAAACCATCACCCAAGCTTGGCCCTTAGGGTCGTCAAGCAGGTAGATTTCCGACCCTTTCTTGAAGCCTGCGACGGCTGTTCTCGCAGTTGAGGTCGGATGATACGCGACGCGGGGAGTCGGCTTGGCTGAGATCGCGGCGCTGGGCGCCAAGCTGTTTCCCATCCAGGCCGCGTTGAGTCCGTCGAAGCTTCTTACGGTGCCAACGCGATCGGCGAGCCAGTCAATTGTCCAGTGATAGGGAGGATCGATCCGCGCCGAGAGCGCCTGATATTGTTTGGCGATCTTCTTCGGATCCAGATTTTGCGCAAGCGACGCTGGCGCCGAGTTGCGCGAATCATCCCCACCGTTCAGTCCCGTCGTATCGTAAACCGTGACGTAGAGGACCTTCTTGAGCGGATCCTTGGCGAAGAGTTCAATTTCCTCATAGCGATAGTCGCGCAAGCCATCGAATTTTCGAAGGCCCGCGCGGGCGCAATCATCGGGCAGTGCGCTGAAATATTTGCAATCCTCGGCGCGGGACGGGCAAACACCTGGCGCGGTTAGCGCCGTCAGCCCGAGCACGGCACGGCGTAAAGTCCGTCCGCCGCGGCTCTTTCCGACCGTCGCCATGCGACCTCCCATCCAGCCTGCGTTCTCCGACCGCCGCCGAATCCGGATCGTAGTTCTGAGTGTGGCGTTCCTGCAACTCGGCTTGTCAGGCGATCCTCACCTTTCGGCCGCCGCAATCAGCAGTTCGCATCTTAAGGCAGCCTTGAGGTTTTGCGCCGGCGGCGCAAAATAGGGAACCGTCTACTTATAATAACCGACGCCGCAGCCGATATCAGCGTCGGCCCTGGCTACCAGGCTTACTCTCGCAACGGGCGTATTATCGGCGCCCGGCCTTGGCAGCATATAGCTGACCTCGGTGATCTGACCTTCCGGCTTCTGAATCGCCGCGTAGATTTCCGCGCCAAACGGCTCTGCCGGTAGAGTTCTGAGCGGCGCGCATGTCTGTTCCAAGCGCTTCCTTGAGTTTGGGATTGCCAGTCGCAACGATCGTGCCGTCGCTAGTTCTTACACAAAACACGTAGAGGTCTCGATCCCGGAATCCGCCTTCTCCCTTGTTGAACATGTCGAGCGCTTTGGCCTCATCCGCTCTCACTGCGGCGACCGCTTTCATCAGCATCGCCTTTGCTTCTTCGGCCGTACCGCCAGTTTGCTGCCCCAAAGCCGCGGGCGAGACTGCAAGGACTGCGGCCGACGCCCTCGGCGATCATGAATTTACGGACCATAGCATTCCTCTGTCGCGAACTCCGACGAAGGGGGCCGTCCATGCCGCCGATAGACGCCGAACGTCAGAATAACGATAGGCGGAATCTCATCGAACGCGCAGCTTCTCCGCCGCCCTCGGAGCGAAGTATGTCAGCACCCCGTCGGCCCCGGCGCGTTTGAACGCGATCAGGCTTTCCATCATCGCTTTGTCGCCGTCGATCCAGCCGTTGTTCGCCGCCGCCATGATCATCGAATATTCCCCGCTCACCTGATAGGCGAAGGTGGGAGCGCCGAATTCATCCTTCACCCGGCGGATGATGTCGAGATAGGGCATGCCGGGCTTCACCATCACCATGTCCGCGCCTTCCTCGAGGTCGAGTTCGACCTCGCGCAACGCCTCGTCGCTGTTAGCCGGATCCATCTGGTAGGTGCGCTTGTCGCCCCTGAGCGCGCCAGACGAGCCCAAAGCGTCGCGAAACGGGCCATAGAAGGCAGACGCGTATTTGGCCGCGTAGGCCATGATCTGCACGTCGAGGAAGCCTTCGGCGTCGAGCGCCTCGCGGATCGACCCGACGCGTCCGTCCATCATGTCCGAGGGCGCGATGATATCGGCGCCGGCGCGCGCCTGATTGAGCGCCTGGCGAACGAGAACTTCGACCGTCTCGTCGTTAAGGATCGTGAGGTGGCCCGAAGCGGTCTCGCGCACGAGTCCGTCGTGGCCGTGGCTGGTGTAAGGGTCGAGCGCCACGTCGGTGACGAGGCCAAGCTCAGGAAATTCGCGCTTGATCGCGCGGCAGGCGCGGCAGACGAGATTCCCCTCGTTGAACGCTTCGCTCCCCTCAGCGTCCTTGAGCGCAGCCTCGGTATAGGGGAAGAAGGCGATCGCCGGGATGTTGAGCTTGACCGCGCGCTCGGCCTCGCGCACCGACTTCTTCGACGGTCAGGCGGTCGACGCCCGGCATCGCGGCGACGGGAACGCGGCGTTTGTCCCCGTCGATCAGAAAGAGCGGCCAGATGAGGTCGCTGGCCGACAGCACGTTCTCCGCCACCAGCCGTCGCGCCCATTCCGCCTTGCGATTGCGGCGCGGGCGGTGGGTGAGGTCGAGGCGGTGGGACGCGGCGACGCGGGCGGCTTTGTTCATCGGCTCCTCTTGCGTCCCTTATAGACCTGCCGAGACGGGGTCGGCGAGGCGGGTTTGAGACGCCGGGTCCGCCCTACGCGGACTTGGTTAGGGTTGCGGGCCGGAAAGTCGCAGGTGTTCGTGTTCGGCCCGAAAGACATTGCTGTAGAGACCGTTGATCCACTGGCGCCCGCTCGCGGTCACATTGAGATAGCGGATCGCTTCACGGATGTAGGGAGAGACTTTCTTCCAGTAGAATTGTGGGTATTTGTCGACGAGGTCCGCAGGCGATTCGTAGCCAAGCTGCCCATTCAAGCCGACTTCCTCGAATTCGTGGTAGAGCGCATTGGCCTTCCGCAGATAATGCGGATCGCCGAGCTGACCAATAAGATCTGCGGCCCGGAGCAACGCGGCGTCCTCGTGGACGTCATGGTCGTCGGGCGACGACGAGTAGGGAAAGCGCGTATGATAGATGGCGTTCGCAACCCGAGCGCCGTCAAGCTCGTCGATCGACGCCAGGCGGTCAAGCACGAACAGCCTTGACCGCTCGACATGATAGGGCGCGAGCGCAGCGTCGGAGCAGCCGCGCGGCAAGGTGACCTTGTGGCCAGCCGCGTCGATGACGTAGCCGTCCGGCCCGTCGCCCTTGAGAACGCCGCGAACGTAGCCGATGTCATGGGTGAGGCAGGCGACGATGAAGTGCGAGTAGTCGTCCGGCGTCGAGTTGGTGAGAAGCGCGCGCCCCTTGAAAATATCGTGGCCCGCCAAGGTGACGAGCATGGTATGCTCGACATTGTGGTAAAGGGCGTCGCTGTTGCCGATGCATTCGAGCGCGAGCCGCGCCGCGAATGGAATGATCTCGGCGAGCCGCGCGTGCGAGACCCCGAAACCGGTCTCGGATGTCGTTCGCCAGATACGCGCCAAGCGCTTCGGCCGCGAGCCCAGGGATCGTGATCATCATGGATCGCTCCGACGGTCGCAGCGGCGAACATTGGCGATCGACGCCGTCGCACGTGTTCGCGCTCGCCTCGGGTTGGACATGCCCGGTAGTCCTGAATTCACACACAAGACGGTCTCTTTCATGCGCTCAGTGACCGCCAGAGCGCAAGGCCCATCCCGACTGAGTGCGCCCTGCAGTCATGAGGGCGAGGGTGGTCGAAGCTGCTCGCACCCTGCGATTGACAGGGGGAGAAGCAGGGGGGAAGGTCGCCCCGAGGGGGGCCGTGAGAATCATCAAGACCTTCGTCCTCGCCTCTATCGGTTGTCGATCGAAGGAGCTGACGGTGAGCAAAACGGTTCGGGGTGTTTTGGCGACTCTCGCAGCGTCGGCGGCTTTGGCCGGCTGCATGGCTATGGGCGCTCAGGAGAAGGAAGGGCAGCTGGCGGCGGCGGGCTTCGTGCGGCAGCAGGCGGATACGCCCGCAAAAGATGGCCAAGCTTCAGGCGCTGCCGCAAAACACGATCGTCTTTTCGCAGCGCAAGAAAGGCAACGTCTATATCTATGCGGACGCGGCGGGCTGCAACTGCGCTTTCATCGGCACCGACGCCGCCTATCAGCAATATCAGCAGATCCGCGCCGCCAACAACATCGCGCAGATGCAAGAGACGACCGCGGTGCTGAACCAGGAAGCGGCGATGGATTGGGGCGGCGTTTGGGGCCCCTACGCGCCTGGATGGTATTGATCATCACCGATCCGATCGGGTCTCTCCTCGTGACGGGCGGGCCGCTGTCGGCGTCCGGCTCGCCGTAAGCGCCCGGTTCGATAATCGTGTTTGACGTCGCGGAGGAAGCTTGGTCCAACAACTGGGCCTGGGGTCTGCCGCTCATCGTTCTGACAGTGTTAGTCCACGCGTTGGCCCTGGTCGAGATTCGCGACCGGGTCGTGATTCAGCTGCCGTTGGTTTTGCGCGCGCGTCGATCCTCCGTGGTGCTCGCCGTTCTCATCATTGTCACCGTGCTGCTGTTGACGGTCCTGCATGCGGTCGAGGCGAGCGCGTGGGCCGGCGCCTATGTCGCCCTGGGCGCACGGCCCGATGTTGCTTCCGCCATGCTTTATTCGCTCAGCGCAATGACGAGCTATGGCCACGCCGACGTCTTCCTGGCGAAGCACTGGCAGCTAATGGGCGCTATCGAAGCGCTGAACGGCATGATGCTGTTCGGCCTCTCGACTGCGTTCCTGTTCGCCGTGCTTCGAGAACACTGGCCCACGCGAGTGCGGCGATAGCCGGCCGCGCACAAGTTTACGCGACTCAATGATTTCAGCAATTTAGCTGCTCTTTTGCGCAACTTTTTCGGCCGCCCATGGCCGCGTTCTGGCCCTTCTTTCGAGAGGCGATGCTGCGCTCGGTTCTTCAGCATGAGCCTTCAGTGAGGGGCCTTTCAAAAAGCCTTGTTAATCGTGAGCCCCACCCGTTGCGTCTCCGCTCTCCAGGCGGAGTTGCCGACCAATGTTCCCACGCTCGTCGAACTGTGATCGATGAATGGGCTCGCAAAATTCGCGGTGTGGCCTGCCGTTGCGGCGTAGGTGTAATTCAAGTCGAGAAACCAGGTCGGGGTGAGAAAGTAGGTGACGCCGACCATCGCCGCGCCGCCAATGAGCCAGCTCGAGCTTGAGAAGTCTTGGGGCGCGCCGGATTGATCGACGATGCCGCCATCGACAAGCGCAAAACCGACCAGGCCATTCAACCTGGTGCGAGTCTGTGAAAGCGTCGGACCGCCTCCGGCGTAGACGTAGCTTTGACCGAAAAAGCGACCAAGGAATGGGACCAGGTCGATTTCCTGCAAAAGACTCGTCTGAGCGGCGCGCACAAAGGCGGGGCCGCTAAAAGGCACAGGTGTAGGGTTCGCGATCGTGGTGAATGTGCCGAACTGCGGGATGATGGAGTTCGCGTTGGTCGAAGTTGCTCCCAGATAATTGTACGAGAGTTTTGCTCCCCAAAGCCAGTCGCTCGCCCCGAAGCGGTGGAAGTAGCCGCCCTGGAACGATGGCGCGAACGCGAACCTGTCTTCCATGTGAACATTGGTCGGCCCTTGAGCGCTTCCAGAAGCCGACAGCACGCCGTCCGTGAAGACGTTCGAGGTTCCGATCGCATAGACATGCTGGTGACCGAAATTCGTCCAGTTGGCGCTCGCGCCGAGGCCAAGAAAGAAGGCGCTGTTCGGCACAATAGATCCGGTTAAGATCGTCGGATCGGGCGGCGGCGCAGTCAGATTTGGCTGAGACAGGTCTGCTGCGTTGGCCGACGCGCTCGCGAGCGTTAGTATCGCGGTGATCGCAAGGCATGGGTTTCTCATGTGAGCTCCTTGCCCGCCAGTTTGTCATCAACCTTCACGGAAAGCTCGCTGACAAATTTGTGGCCCCAAAGAAAGGAAGCTTTCGTTTCGTTTCCTTGCGCCAGACTGCCCAAAACCGCGAAAACGAAGCGCTTCGTTTCGCCAAACGAAACGAACGGCTTCGCGGCGAGGGTCGCAACTCATTGAGATCATTGAGGACACTGAATCAGCTATTTCGCGGAATCGTTTGTTTTCAATGGGTTGAGCCCAATTTCGTTTCGCGCCGTTTTCGCGTGCGCTCTTTTAGCCAAAACTTTGCGGGAGAAACGTCACCCCGATCTAGCGAGTATAGCGTAGTCTTCTGAAATAGGGAATAAATATTTTATTATTTGGATTTACCAAGATTCCGTTAGGCCCGACCCAATTGCCGTGCGCCCTACACCCCGAGCCCATGAAACGGGATGACGCGGCATGCCTCTCCAGCCTTCGACGGCTCTGCGTGCGGCGGGCGCACGATAAGGCCGTCAGCGCTCGCCATTGTTTTCACGAGCGAAGAGTCCTGCGCCGACGCCGGGGTCGCGACGAGAATTCCGTCCTCGCCGGGGCTGAGCGATGCACGCATATAGTCCTGGCGGACGCCGTTCGCGGGCAAATCGACCGCAAGGCGGCCGGGCTGGCTGGGATCCGCGCCCGCGTCGGGCTCGCCGTGCAAAGCGCGCAGCAGCGGACGCAGGAACAAGATCGAACACACCATGGACGAAGTCGGATTGCCGGGCAGTCCAAGGATGCGCATGGGCCCGAGCCGTCCATGCATCAGAGGTTTCCCGGGGCGCATGGCGATGCGCCAGAAACCGAGCTCCATCCCGGACGAAACAAGCGCCTTCTGGACGAGGTCGTAGTCGCCGACCGAGGCGCCCCCCAGCGTCACCAGCACATCGGCTTTGGCGTCGCGAGCGCGGCTAACCGCCGCTTTCATCGCATCGACTTCATCCACCGCTATACCAAGATCGACCGCGATGCCTCCGTAGGCCTCGACAACCCCTGCGACGGCGAAATTGTTGGACGCGATGATTTGCGCTGGTCCCAGCGACCCGCCGGGCGCGACCAGTTCGTCGCCTGTTGCAAGAATGGCGACCCGTGCGCGGCGACGGACCGCGAGCGCTGTATGGTTTGCAGCGGCCGCCAGCGCCACATCTCGAGGGCTGAGGCGGCGGCCAGCTGGAATGAGGGATTCGCCTTCGCGGAAATCCATGCCGGCCTGACGCAGATTGTCGCCGGGCGGTGTCGCGGCCGAAAGCCGGATCCGCTTATCCTCGCGCTCAACATCCTCCTGAATGACGATGGAATCGGCGCCGGCCGGCATCGGCGCGCCGGTGAAGATACGCACCGCCTCGCCGGGGCCGACGGCCCCTTCAAAAGCGCGGCCAGCGGCGGATTCACCGATCACCGTCAATGTCGTCGGCGCTGGCGCCGTGTCGGCCGCGCGTAGCGCGTAGCCATCCATGGCGGAATTGGGAAACGGCGGCTGGGTGCGCAGCGACTTGAGGTCGCGGACCAGGACGCGTCCATAAGCCTGCTCGAGAGCAACCTCCTCCTCGTCGAGCGGTGGAGCGCCGGAAGCGATCACTCGCGCCAGCGCCTCTTCAACCGTCATCATGGCGTTCATCGGCGCTCTTTCCTCGGCTCATGCGCAGCGCGCCATTCGCCCGATTTGCCACCCCGTTTCTCGATCAGCCGAACCGCCTCGATGCTCATGCCACGGTCGATCGCCTTGGCCATGTCGTAGATCGTCAGGCAGGCGACGGAAACGGCGGTCAAAGCCTCCATCTCGACGCCCGTCGGCCCAAAGCATCGAGCCTCGGCCCGCACGGCGAGGCCGGGCAGCGCTTGGTCCGGCGAAATGTCGACCAAAACCTTGGTCAGGGCCACTGGATGGCAGAGCGGAATGAGATCTGAGGTCTTCTTGGCCGCCATAATGCCGGCGATCCGCGCCGCGCCGATGACGTCGCCCTTCTTGGCGTCGCCAGACAGGATGGTTGTCAGCGTCGGCGCCGCCATGCGCACCCGTCCTTCGGCGATCGCGACCCGGTCGGTCGCCGCCTTGTCCGACACGTCGACCATCCGCGCTTCGCCGTCTGCGCCGATATGGGTAAGCGGCTTCGATACGTCCGCAGATGAGACCATGGGTTGGTGCGCCTTCGCTCAAGCGTCTGCATGAGCTTTGTCCATTGACCGTTGTTCAGCCGTCCGTTCAAGCAAAATTCACCGCAGGCGGCAATGATCGATGGATCGATTGTCTTAGCCTGACCCTTCCGTGTAAGGACGCTCGCGGGCGGCGGGCCGCGCGCCCTGAATTTCCGAATGTGGTGATGGCGCGCGAGCCGAAAATTGCCTATGTGATGCTGCGCAATGCGCATTTCGGGCCGCGGCTTGCAGCGTCGGTCGAACTCTGCGTTCGCGACTTGGTCATTCACAGCCGATATGCGCGCTCGACGCTGGTTGTGTGCCCGCCGGTGGATGAGCCGTTCGAGGACATCGAGATTGCGACGATTCCTGACCCAGGAATCAGCGGCAATCTTGGGAAAGCGTGGGGCGTCGCCCAGTTGCTGCGGCGCCGCGGCATCGATCTCGCCATTGTCGAAAATCATCTGCCAGCGGCGGCGTTCATCGCGCTGACCTCGGGAGCGCGGGTGATTTTGCAAACCCACGCCTATGTCAAGGCGCCGACGAGCACATTTGACGGCGCCTTCCGCGGCCGAGAGCTGCGTTTGCTCTCCGGTTGCGCCTTCGTCAGCGACTACGCCTTGAGCCAGTTCCGCACCGATTTCCCCGGCGTGCGCGCGGCGCAGCGCGCCGTGCCCAACGGACTCGACATGCAGGCCTGGTCAGCGACGAAACCCAAGGACAAGTCGATCCTCTGTGTGGGCCGTGCGCTCCGGCACAAAGGCCACATCGAAGCGATGGCGGCGATTACGCGCGTTCTGCCCTCGAGGCCCGAATGGAGCGCCCGCTTCATGGTGTCCGACCCAGCGGCGGCCGACCGGGACCCGGAACTTGTCGATGCGCTTCGCGCTGCCGCTGAGCCTTTCAAGGGCCGGATCAGGGTCGACTCCAACGTGCCCTATACCGAGGTCAAAGCGGCGTGGGAGCGCGCGGAAGTCGGAATGGTGCTCACGACAGGCCCCGAGCCGTTCGGCCGGACGGCGCTGGAAGCGATGGCGAGCGGCGCTGCGGTCATCACCTCGGGGCGGGGCGGCTTGGCCGAGATCTGCGGTCCATGCGCGGTGATTGTCGAACCAAGCGACGCCAATGGCATTGCGGCGACACTCGGCCAATTGCTGGATGCGCCCGACCGGCGCGCTGATCTCGCGGTCGCCGGACGCAAGCGGGTCGAGGCGCTGTTCGATATCCGCACCATCGCGCGGCAGATGGACGAATTCATCGAGGCGTGCCTCGGAGAAGGGCGGGGACAAGCCAAACTGTCTGATCCCGGACGTCAGGCCGCGCTCCCGCTGTAGCGAGCGGCGCCCTCGGGGCGCGGTACGGCGCGCTCTCGATTTTGACTTGCCTTTGTCCCGCGCAGGCGAGAAGTCTGCGTCCCGTGACGTCAACCCCCATGATCGTGACATTGGAAGCGCCGACCGGCGATCCGCTCCTGATCGGGCGCGGCGGCGCGCGGTTCTGGCGCGTTAATTTCGCGCTGGTTCTTGGCAGCTTCGCCACCTTCGCGCTGCTCTATTGCGTCCAGCCGCTGATGCCTCTCTTCACCCGCGCCTTTTCGATTTCTCCCGCCGCCGCGAGCCTGTCCCTGTCCGCGGCGACCGGCGTACTGGCGGTCGCGATGATCTTCGCCGGAACGCTGTCGGATGTCTTTGGACGCAAGGCGATCATGACGGCCTCGCTGGCCGCCGCTGCAGCGGCGACGCTCGCGGCCTCGTTTTGCGCCGAACTGGACGACGTTTGTCGCGCTTAGAGCGCTGACCGGCCTCGCGCTCTCCGGCGTTCCGGCCGTCGCGATGGCCTATCTGGTCGAAGAGATGGATCGTTCTGCGATCGGGCTCGCGATGGGCCTCTATATCGCCGGCAACACGTTGGGTGGCATGGGCGGGACGCTTGGCGACCGCGGCGATCGCTGAAGTCGGCGGCTGGCGCGGAGGCCGTCGTGCTTGTCGGGCTCATTTCGCTCGGCTGCGCAATCGCATTCGCCTTCGCCTGCCGAGAGAGCGCCGGGCGCCGCGGAAGACGGGCAGGCGGCGCTCCTGCCGACATCCTGCGCGCCCATTTCAGCGACCCGGGTCTCAGATATCTGTTCGCGCTGGGCTTCCTGCTGATGGGCGTCTTCGTCACGACCTACAACTACATCGGCTTTCGACTGGAGGCGCCGCCCTTTTCGCTGAGCCCGACGACGATCGGCTTCGTGTACTGCATCTATCTCGTCGGCACGGTCGCCTCGACCCTGATGGGCGAACTCGCCGGCCGCTACGGCCGGCGTCGCGTCATCGGCTTCGCCCATCGCCTTCATGCCGATCGGCGTCCTCCTCACCTTGCCGAATAATCTGTGGCTCACGATCCTTGGCGTCGGCGTCCTTACGATCGGGTTTTTCGGCGGCCATTCGATCGCTTCGAGCTGGGTGGGCTTGAGGGCCGAGACGGCGAAGGCGCAGGCAAGCGCGCTCTACCTGTTCTTCTACTACGTAGGCTCGAGCCTTGCGGGCTCGATCGGCGGCTGGGTCTTCACCCTCGGCGCATGGCCTGGGAGAGGCCGCGTTCCTCGGCGGAATGTCTGCGCTTGCGTTGTTCATCGCCTTGAAGCTCGCCCGCGTGCCCCCGCCGGCGCATCTTCGCCCTTCGTAAGCGGAGGCGGCTCGCCCATGGAATGGCGCGACGAGGGGCTCATCATCGGGGTCCGCAGGCACGGCGAGGCTTCGACGATCGTCGAAGCCCTGACCCGCGCGCACGGTCGCCATCTCGGCCTCGTGCGCGGCGGACGGTCTGCGCGGCTGCGCGCGACGCTCCAACTTGGCAATACGATCGGCCTCGTCTGGCGCGCTCGGCTCGACGAGCATCTCGGCTCCTACGCCGTCGAGCCGCTTTCGCTCCGGGCCGGCAGGTTGATGGACAGCGCGCTGGCGCTGGCCGGAATCAACTATGTCGCCGCGCTGGTGCGGGTGCTGCCGGAGCGCGATCCGCATGAGGCGGTTTACGAGGCGGCGAGCGCTATTGCCGAGGCGCTCGACGACGGCGCGCTTGCGCCAACGCTCATCGCCCGGTTCGAAGCGCAGATCCTGGCCGAATGCGGGTTTCAGCTTGACCTCAGCTGTTGCGCCGCGACCGGCGTGACCGACGACCTCGTTTATGTCTCGCCCAAGTCCGGGCGTGCGGTGAGCGCCGAGGCAGGGGCGCCCTGGCGCGATCGGCTGTTGCCGCTGCCCCCGTTCCTGCGCGAGGACGCGCCTCTCGAAGCGCGGCCGAGCGCTGAGGAGATTGCCGACGGGTTTCGCCTGACCGGCTTCTTTCTCGCCCGCGACCTGTTCGCGCTCCATGGCGAGCCATTGCCGGACAGCCGGGCCGCCTTTCTCAAGGCCGTGGCGCAGGGTAGGTAGGGCCAAGGCTCAGTGAGCCGACGCAGGCGCAGTGTATTTGCGTTCGATCGCCTCGCGCACCGAGCGTCGCGTCGCCTGCGGATCGCGCGTCGGCTGGCCCTCGATTTGCTCAAGCTCATCCGCCAGTTGGTCGTCCTTGATCGCTTCGCGAACCCATCGCGAATAATCATTCGCCTGGAGGTGGTGGAGCCACGTGTCGTCATCGACGCCGTCCGCCATCTGCATGAAGATGGTCAGGTTCTGCGCCCGCAGGTTGAGGGCGTTCGTAGGACCGCGGAAATAGAAGCTCTTGTCCTCGCCAAGCGCGCCCTCCGCATATTTCCGGATGTGACGCTCGGCCTTCTCGGCCGGCGCGTGAGACTTCACGATTTGCGCGCGATCGCCTGCGCTTCTTCGCCAAAAGAGAGCCTCTCCCTTGTCCGGCGGCGCCCGCGGCAGTTCCGGCGCGGGAATCGATAGCGCGCGAGCAAAGCCCTCGATGGCTTCGGCAGCCTTGTCGCCGACGGCGAAGATGTCATCGACTCTGCCGCAGCGCGTCGACAGCCAAGGTCTTGGGCTCGACGGTCACGAGAATGACCGGGGGAAGCGAGTCGAGAGACGCGGTCGCGCTCACGTCACGCTCCGCAGGCAAGAGATGGTGCGCTTCATCCATCAAGACCCAGTGCGGGCGTCCGAATCTTCGCGCGCAGGTTGGCGATCGCGGAGATGAAATCGGAGAGGAGCGCTGGCCGGTCCTCAAGCGGCACGGAGAGCATGTTGATGACGAAGCTGTCGTCCGGCCGTTCGAGCAGTTTTACGACTTCGGCAAGCTTCGGCGGCGACTTCGCGTCGCCGAACACAATGCCGGAGCGAAACTCGGCATAGTCGCCTTCGGGATCGAAGACGCAGATCTGATAGCCGCCGTCGACGATCCGCTCCAGCAACGCGGTCGCAACCGTCGATTTGCCCCCGCCCGAAGAGCCGCAGATCAGCGCCGAGCCGCCATGGGGTCGAATGACAATCGGACGACCATCGGCGTCGACGCCGACCTCGACGCTGTTGTGGGCTTCGCTCGAGTGAAAAGCGTCGACGTCGTCCTTGAGCACCGCCTCGATCAGTTCGGCGACGCCCGCGCCGCGCGCGGCTTTGGTGACGAGATCGGCTTCATCCTTGATCGTCGGCAAAGCATTGGCGACCGCAACGGCGTATCCGCTCGCCTGCAGGAATGCGTGATCGTTCTCGGCGTCGCCGACAGAAACGACATTATGCGAAGAAAGGCCCAAGTCCTCGAGCGCCGCGTGCAAGCCGCTGGCTTTGTTGACGCCGGGGGGCAGCACCATGACCGCCCCCTTGTTGAACACAATCTGCAACTCCAGTCCGTGCTCACGGATGGCCTCGAGAACCAGCTTTTCGTTTGGTTCCCAGGTCGCGACAATGGAGCGTCCGACGGAAAGCGGAGTGACGCCCTTCTTGCGCAATGTCGCCACCAATTCGGCCGAGGGCTCAGGACCGAGCGGCGTCTCCTTTTTCGTGGCCGGGTCGAACAGCAACGCTCCGTTCTCCGCAACGACGCGATCGAAAAGATCGATCCGCGGAAAGACGCGCGTAAGATCAGGCAGCTCACGCCCCGTAACGAGAAGAAGTCTCCTGCCGGACCGCCTGAAGGCTACGAGGGCGTCTGCGGTTGCGTCGTCGACAATCCCGTCCTGCGCAAGCGTGCCGTCGTAATCGGTGGCCAGACAGCTGATGTACATGGGTCCCCGCCGCACTCTTGCCGACGAATTCTCAAGCAAACGCTCCAAGGACCGTCGCAGTTCCTGCTTCGGCGGCGAAGGCGCCTTCGCCACACTCCGAAAGGGAACAACGCGCGTTCTCCCCGATTTACTGATACCCGCGGGCCTGGGCGCCCCGGTTCAGGGCGAGCGGAAAACAAATGTCGGAGCATCGGAGGATTTGGCCGCTTTTGGTCTATGGGGGCCTAGCCGCGATCGCCGCGGTGCTTCGCAAAGACTCGGGCCAAATACCCGAGAACGAGAGACACGGGACGCTTCGCAAGCCTTACCGGACAATCTATCCCGCTCCCGATGACACCAGCGAGACTTCGAACGAATCCCGTTCGGCGCCGAACCTGGATGCCGACAAGAGGCCGCAGGAGCAAGTCGAGAACGACCAGCCGATTTCCGCCCAGATGCGCCGCGCGAAGGAGCCGGGCAGGGGACGACATGCCGTGGTTCCGTGGCAAATTCCCTGGGCCGGGTGGAAGGATATCCTCTGGCGCGTCTATGCGAGCGTGAATGACAATAGGTTGCTCGCGGTCGCTGGTGGCGTCGTCTTCTTCTCACTGTTGGCGATCTTTCCCGCCATTGCGGCGTTCGTCTCGCTTTACGGATTGATCGCCGACGCCTCGACGATTGACTCGCATCTTTCATTGGCCGCAGGCGTGTTTCCCGCCGGCGCGGTCGACATCCTTCACGAACAGATCACGCGGCTGACGGCAAAAAGCGACGCAAAGCTCGGTCTTGGATTTATAACCGGGCTCGCCATCGCGCTCTGGAGCGCCAACGCCGGCATGAAGGCGATCATCGACGCGCTCAACGTCGTCTATGACGAGAAGGAAAAACGCAGCTTCGTGAAGCTTAACCTTCTCACACTCCTGTTCACGCTCATCGCGATCTTCTCCCTCATGGTCGCGCTGGCAGCGGTGGTCATTGCTCCGATGGTTCTTTCCGCCATCGGTCTTTCGTCTCTCCTGAGCCTTTCCATCGCCGTTCTGCGCTGGCCCCTGTTGCTGGTCCTTGTGACGGTCGCCTTGGCTGCGATCTATCGCTATGGGCCGAGCCGCACCGAACCGCGCTGGCAATGGCTTTCGGTCGGGAGCGCGGCCGCAGCCATCGGGTGGCTGATCACGTCAGTTCTCTTCTCCTGGTACATCGCCCATTTCGGCGCGTACAACGCGACCTACGGGTCGCTTGGGGCCGCCGTCGGCATGATGATGTGGATGTGGATCTCCGCCATCGTCATTTTGCTTGGCGGCGAGCTCAACGCCGAGATCGAGCATCAAACCGCCAAGGATTCCACGGTCGGGACCGAAAAGCCGCTGGGAGAGCGGGGCGCGGTGATGGCCGACACGATCGGCGCCGCGCGCTAGAGAGCGGCCCCGGATCAGATCGCGAAGGGACCTGCGCGTACGACGCGCCGCGCCCTAATAAGCTTGTTTGTCACCTTTTGGCGTTCCGTGCGTTTCCCTCAAGCCCGCGCTCGCGTTTTGAGAAGAGTTAGCGATTGTCGCTGTCTCTGGTAGAGGGCGTAGGAGCCACATGGAAGCGCCTCCCCTCGAGCGAAAACTTGTCGCCATTCTTGCGGCCGATGTCGCGAGCTATAGCCGGCTCATGGAAATCGACGAGGAAGGAACCTTGGCGACTTTGTCAGCTTTCCGCTTGGTCACCGATCGTCTTATCTCGCAGCACGAAGGAAGAATTTGCGGAACCGCCGGCGACAGCATTCTTGCTGCGTTCGGCAGCGCCTTGGCGGCTGTCCAATGCGCGGTCGAAATCCAGAACGAACTGGCTCACTCGAACAACGACCTCGAAAAAGATCGCCGGATGCAGTTTCGCATCGGAATCAATGTCGGCGACGTCATGCTGAAGGACGGGGATATTTTCGGCGACGGGGTGAATATCGCAGCGCGTCTGGAAGGGTTGGCGGATCCTGGCGGTATCTGCATCTCGCGCGGCATTCACGATCACGTCATGAAAAAGTTGCCGTTTGAGTTCGAGGACCTGGGTGAACAGAGCGTCAAGAATATCGCGCAGCCCGTCCGCGTTTACCGGCTGCTCCTGGACGAGCGAGCGTCCAGAGTCGCGATCGAGCCCAGCTGCGACGCCGTCGTCTGATGTCGAGGCCGACATTCCCTCGCTTTCCGAAGGCGAGCCGAGTGTCCCGGCTTCCGACCCGCAGGCGGTGGAAATCGAGTTCTGGGACTCGATCAAAAACAGCATTCTCGCCAGCGAGTACGAGGCCTATCTCGAGCAATATCCTGAGGGCGGCTTCGTCGCGCTTGCCCGCGTTCGTCTCGAGGCGATCAAGCAAGATTCCGTCACCATGCGCGATCCGCATGACCGGGAAATTGAACTGTCGTTTTGGGAGTCGGTCCGCGAGAGCGATAATCCCGCGCTGATCCAGGCCTACCTCGAAAAGTATCCCAACGGAGAGTTTAGCGCGCTTGCCCGGATCCGCGTCGATGAGTTGACGCCGGACAGTCACACCGCGTGAGGAAGGCGGACGCAATCGCCCGTCATGTCATTCCCGCGACAAGCGGGAATCTAGAGTCTCGACAAGTGTCTGGATGCCCGCTTTCGCGGGCATGACAGGTAAGGGCAAGGCTGATTGCGCCGCGGCTCAAATCCCCGCGTACCATTCATAGCCGCGGTCCTCCCAGAAGCCGCCGCGGCCGCGCGAGATCTTGGCGAAATCGTCGATCGCCTCGATGCGCATGATGTATTTGGCCATCTTGTAGCCGAGCTGGCGCTCGACCCTCAGCCTCAGCGGCGCGCCGTGCCCGACCTTGAGCGGCTCGTAATTCATCTCGTAAGCAAGGATGGTCTGCGGATGAAACGCGTCGATGAGGCCGATCGTCTCGTAATAGCGGCCGGTGTTGTCGAGCGTTTGCTCGAGCGTGTCGGCGCAGAACAATGCGATGTAGCGCGCCTGTGGCTTCAGACCCGCGGCGGTCAGCACCGTCGACAATTGCGCGCCCTTCCACTGGCCGATGCAGCTCCAGCCCTCGACGCAATCGTGGCGGGTGATCTGCGAGCGCGAGGGCAGGGCGCGCAGGTCTGCAAGCGAGAGCTTCATCGGCCGCTCGACAAGGCCGCCGATTTCCAGTTTCCAGTCCTTAAACCCGCCCTGGCGCAGCGCGACATATTCGGGATCCTCGGGATCGACCGAGCCGTTCGGCTTGAAATAGGCGGAGATTGCGCCAGGCGGGAATTCGCGCGCCATCGCCGTTTCGGGCCCGAGGAACGCGCGCTGGGCGGCTTTGGTCAGCGCCTCGGCTTTCTCCAGAATATTGAGCGCGGCGGGCGAGCCGGTGTCGAAGCTGCAGGCCGAGAGCGGCGCGGCCGCAGCGCCGACGCCGAGGCCGATGAGAAGCTTGCGGCGGGTGAGCCGTGTTCGCGCCGGGCGGATCAGTCGCTCGCCGCTCATCGCTGAGCCTCCTTGATCCGATAGCGGCCGGTGATCATGGAACGCATGTTGTTGATCGGGCCCGACAGGACAACCATCACCAGATGCACGATCAGGAACAGAACAAGGTAGGCCGCGAGCAGGAAATGCACGGCGCGCGCCGCCTGTCGCCCGTGGAACAGCGTGAGGAGCCACGGGAAAGCCGCATCGACCGCCGGCGACATGGTCAGGCCCGCGAGGATAAGGATCGGGAAGGCGATCACGACGCTGAGATAAGCGAGCTTCTGCAACACATTGTAATGCAGCGCCTCGTCGCCCGAGGGAAACCGGAGCCGCAGGTGTTCGACGATCGCATGCGGGATCGCTCTTAAATCGGCAAGGCTCGGCCAAAGGTCGCGGATATGGCGGCTGAAGATGAGGCTTGCGAAATAGACGAGCCCGTTGAGCACCAGAATCCAGGCGAAGAAGAAATGCCAGCGCCGCCCCATCGCCAGATCCTGGTAAGACGGCAGCGTCGCCCAGGAAGGAAAGCCACGCTCTTCAAGTCCGCCGTCATCCCCGCGCGAGGCGCCGAGCACGCCGGTCGTGTTGAAGGCATGTCCGAAGATCGTCGTTAGGCCCGCGGTCGCATTCCCATCATCGTCTCGGCGCGCCGAGAGCGAGAAGAACGGCCTGTCGAAATTGGTCGTCTGCGCCCAGGTCGAGCAACGGGCTCGCGTTGAAAATCTGCATCCCGCTCATGAGCAGCACGACAAAGCAGATCGCGTTAACCCAGTGGCAGACGCGCACCAGGGCCGAATGTCTGAAGACAAGCCGGCCCTCCGGCGCGGCGCGCGTGGTCAGGGCGGACGAAAGCGACGTCAATTCAGGGTCTCCACTCGGCGGGGCTAGGGCCGATGTTCACTTCGTTCCCGCTTGGCCCGGCGTTTCGCGCCGGAATCGTGATTTTTGTTAGGCCAATTTTTTTTGCGCGGGTCTGAAACCTCGCAAGAGCCGCTCCGTAACCCATTCATCCCGATCAAGGCGCGCGACTTGCGATCGGTTCGGACCACAACGGAGACGAACATGAACGCCAAGCTTTTGTATTGCGCCGCGGCCCTCGCCGCCGGGATCGGCCTCGCCGCGCCCTCTTATGTCTGCCAGCCTTTGCCGAGATGACCAAAATGGTCGGCGGCGCGGCGATGTATCCATCGAAGAACATCATCGAAAACGCGGTCAATTCGAAGGATCACACGACGCTTGTCGCCGCGGTCAAGGCTGCCGGTCTCGTCGACACGCTGGAAGGCGCCGGCCCGTTTACCGTCTTTGCGCCGACCAATGAGGCGTTCGCCAAGCTGCCGGCGGGCACGGTCGACACCCTATTGAAGCCTGAAAACAAACAAATGTTGACCACGGTCCTGACCTACCACGTCGTACCGGGCCGCCTCACCGAAGCCGACATCGACGCGATGATCAAGCAAGGCGGCGGCAAAGCGATGATGAAGACGGTCCAGGGCGAGGAGCTTACCTTTGCGCGCGGCGCGGGCCACCTTTGGGTCATCGACGCCAAGGGCGACAAGGCCGAAGTGACGATCCCGAACGTCATGCAGTCGAACGGGGTCATTCAGGTGATCAACAAAGTTCTGCTGCCGAGCTGAGCCCTCCTCCTACGGCTCAAGGGGGTAGCAGCGGGGCGGGCGCCATTAGCGCCCGCCCTTTCCGTTTCGCCGGCAGGGAGCGTTCGTTTGCGCCGGCGCCGGAGGCTCTCTAGGATGCCGCAATGACGATCCGGGGAGGAGCGCCAGGCGGTCGGGCGCCGACTGGGGCCAGCGACGATCTTAGCAATCTCTTAAGCCGTATCGCCACGCGCGACGCGGCCGCTTTTGCGGCGCTCTACAAGCAGACAAATGCGAAACTCTATGGGGTTGTCGCCCGTATACTTACGAGAGGCGACGCGGCTGCGGATGCGCTTCAGGAGGTCTATGTGCGCATCTGGGAAAAGGCTGGCGAATTCGATCCCCTTAAGGGCTCGCCGCTTGCCTGGATGGCGACCATCGCCCGCAATCGTGCGCTCGACGAGGTGCGGCGCGTGCGCCCAGTTTCGCTGGAGGATCAGCCGGAGGGCTTCGAACCCGCGGCGGAGGAAATCGATCCGCTTGCGGCGCGTGAACGGTCCGAAGGGCTCACCGCGCTGGTCGATTGTCTGAAGGCGTTGGATGAGGAGAAGCGCGCGATCGTTTTGCTGGCCTATTATCGAGGGTCGAGCCGAGAGGCGCTCGCCAAGCGCTTCGGGCGGCCCGTGCCGACGATCAAGACCTGGCTTCATCGCAGTCTTGCGCAGCTCAGGGACTGCCTGGCGTCATGACGATCTCGCCAGATGATGACTTCACCGCCGCCGAATATGCGCTCGGCACCCTCGACGCGAGCGAGCGGGCGACGCTGGCCGCGCGGCGGTTGCGCGAGCCCGAGCTCGACGAGGCGATCCGAGGCTGGGAGGCGCGCTTGGCGCCGCTCGCGGAGGCTGTGCCGGAGATCGAGCCGCCGCGCGACCTTCTGCCCGCAATCGAGGCGCGCATTCGAGGTGCGTCGCCGGAAGCGCCGGGGAATGGGACGATTGTCGCGCTCGAGCGCAGCATCAGGCGCTGGCGCGCCATGGCGATCGCCGCATCGCTGTTCGCCGGCGTGCTGGCGATCGGAATTGTCGCCCGCGAGACGAGCAGGCGGTCCGCTCCGCATGAGTATGTGGCGATCCTGCAGAAGGACCCGGCTTCACCCGCCTTCGCGGTGACGGTCAATCTCGACAAGCAGGAACTCACGGTTCGTCCGGTCGCGGCGCAAGCGCCGCCGGGCAAGTCGTACGAGCTTTGGATCATTGACGCGAAACTCGGGGCGCCACGCTCGCTCGGCGTGATCGGGGATACGCCGCGCGGCGCGAGCCTGTCCGCATACGATCCCGCCGTCGTCGCAGGCGCGACCTATGCGGTCACAGTCGAACCGCCGGGCGGCTCGCCCACTGGGCAGCCGTCGGGAACGCCGGTTTTTGTCGGCAAGCTCATTCCGGTTTCGCCTTAAGGCGCGCCGAAGCCTGTCCTTCGATCCGTCGTCCGCCAGCGCCGGTCAACTCATCCGTTGGACCGTCGATGGCGTCCCGGCGCTACCAAGACCTCAGTCGGCCTCGGAGCTGGCGTCGTGCGTCACGACGGAGGGATCGTAAAAACCGACCAGCCGGACACGGCGTAGTTCGCCGAGCCCCTCGCAACGGCGCTGACGCGCCAAGCCAGATTCTGAGCCCCTGGCGGGAGCGGCAAGCGCAGGCTGCTCACGTCGACGAATCCGGTCCAGGCCTCCCGAGACGTGCTGGCGTCGAGGATACGCAGTTCGACGAAGAAGCGCACCGCCTCGGGTTCGAGAGGCGACGTCCAGACGAGGTCGACTTGTTGCAAGCCAGGCTGAAGCGAGCTTTTCCTTGAAGGAAAGAGCGGCTCCGGCGCTTGTACAAGCGCTGGCCGCTCGGCGGTCGCCCCGGTTTCCGTCAGGCGTTCACGGGCCGCGGGCAGATCGGCGGCGGCGTACCAGGCGCGAGCACAAATCCACATTGGCGGTCACGCCTTCGCCGCTTTCATAGAGCTGCCCGAGGTTGAAGGCGGCCCGGCGGTTGCCGCCAGCTGCCGCCCGCGCATACCAGATAGAGGCCTGCGCCACGTCGCGCGGCGCGCCGCGGCCGCTGTCGAGCATGGCCGCGACATTGAATTCCGCCTGCGTGTGACCCAATTCCGCCGCGCGCCGCATGGCTGCAAAAGCCTGGACGGCGTCGGGCGCCCCCTCGGCGCCGACGTCTAGCGACAGAGCGCGCTCGAACCAGACCTGCGCCTGCGCCGAACCCTTCTCTTCCGTTGGCGTGGGCGCGGCAGGGCTCAAGACTTCGGCGGCGCTCGCAGACCCGCTGACCGCCACGATGGCCATCGCAGCAATGTAAGTCCCCGTCGCGATCCTCATCGCGCTATCACCTCCAGGTGATCTCGACCCGCCGGTTCTGGGCCTCAGCGACGCCCTGATTGGTGGGGACAGGCAGTTCCGTCTCGCCCTTGGCCAAGACCTGGAACCGGTCGGCCGGAATGCCGCGAGCGATGAGACCTCTGAGCACCGCCGCCGCGCGGAGCTGCGAGATTTCAAGATTGACGGCCGCATCGCCGGTGCGGTCAGCGGTGCCAGTCAGGATCATGACGATGGGCTTGCCTTCGTTGAAGGCCCGAGACGCGTGGTCGAGGACCGCCTTGTCCTCGTTTCGGATCGCTGTGCTGCCCATGTCGAAATAGACGACGAGCGGCGCGGGCGCGGCCGGCGCCGCAGCGTCAGTCTTGGCGACATCCGTTTTCGTGGCGGCAGGCGGGTTGTTCGCGGGCGTGGATGAGTCCGCCGCCCGAGCCGCAACCGAAGCGGCGAGGCAGGAGGCTACGAGGACGACCGGCAGGATACGCTTATTCATGGTTACTCTCCCTTGTTGAAGTCGTTTTGATCACCGCCAAGTGGCTGTCGCCAGAAAGGTTGAGTTCGACCGTGCCCGGGCGAACCATGAGGCCGTCCTTGGGTTGGAGACGGCGCACGGGCGCGACGCCGACGATGCGTCCGACTTGCCGCGCGATTGTCTCGTCGGGCGCATAGGAAAAGCTGAGCTCGGTTCGGATTGCGCTGCGGCTCTCGCGGACGTCGGTCACCTCAACGTCTTGCGCCGCCAGTGCGCTGGCGAGTTTCTCGGCTTGCGCCCGAGCGTCCGCGTTGTTCTTCAGATAGCGGATCAGCACGCGCGCCGGCATTCCCTCGGGCAGCGAGGCCAACGCCGCGGCTGGTTCAGCATCGGACCGTTCGGCGGGGGCAGCCGGAGGTGGCGGCGGGATGGGTTTGGCCTGGTCGGCGGAGGACGCTTCCCGATCACGCTGGAGCTTGCTGACTTCAGCAGTCAGCGCCACCTTTTCGCTTTCGAGCTCAGCAATACGTCGCTCCGCGTCCGCGGCGGCTTGTGAGGCGGCTTCAGCTTCGGATCGTTCCGCAGGGCTAGCTGGCTGCGGCGACGGCGTGGGCGTGGCCTGTTCGGCGGAGGGCGCTTCACGGTCATGCTGAAGCTTGCTCACTTCCGCGGCAAGCGCCTCCTTGTCGCTTTCGAGCGCCGCGATCCGACGTTCCGCGTCCGCGATTGCCTGTGAGGGGGGCTGAGCGTCGTTTACCGCGTTCCTCGCGCCGCGGGCCTCGTTTGAGACACTATCGATCTGCGTCGGCGGCGGGTTTGCTAGTTCACCTGTTAAGGCCAGCAACTCAGGCCGCAACGTCTCGCAACGCAGTTCCTGGGCGAAGCGCGTCGCCTCCTCGCTCGAAGGATTCGTGCGCAACCGCGTCAGGCGTTCCGCGTCCTGTTTGCAGGCGTCATTGGACGCGGCGGCGTGTCGCGCTGCGTCGATGGCCGGCGGCTCCAAGGCCTGGGTGCGCGGTCTCGCCGGTGCGGATGTTGTCGGGTGTCCGGGCCAGAGCTCCAGTCCGGACTCGGGCGCGCCCGCTCCGCAGAGCTCTCGTTCTCGCGCACGGCGGCGCCGAAGCTGGTGGCGTGGCTTCCCTAGCCGATGTTGTGCTGGTCGGAGCTCCGGTCGGGGTTGGCGTCCCCGCCGATTGCGGCGCCTGGCTGAGGGTGTCCAAGAGAGCCAGAACTTGCGGCTGCAACCTGGAACACTTCAACTCGTCTTCGAAACGCACCGCTTCGTCGCGAGAGGGCTTGGCCTGAAGTTCCGCAAGCCGCTCCTCATCCCGCTTGCAGGCGTCATCGGACGTCGCGGACGTTACTTCCGACGCCGGCGGCAATGAGGCTGGCGGCGCGGCAGCGCTGGTCGACATTGTGTCGGGCGTGGGCGCCTTTCGGTTGGCCGCTTCAACCTTTCGCGGTCTTGCTTAATTGGCTCAGAATTGCCGGGAGTTGCGGCTGCAGTCTTGGGCACTTGAGTTCGCTGTCAAAGCGGACCGCCGCTTCGACGGAGGGATTCGCCCGAAGTTCGGCGAGACGATCCTCGTCACGCTTGCAGGCGTCATCCAATGCTGCGGACGTCGTTCCCGGCGCCGACGCAACGTCGCTGGCGGGTATCGTGTCCGACGCAGCCCCGCTCGAGCGGGATGTTGCAGTCGGCCTTGAGATTGCTGAGGCCGTCCATGATCGTCTGCAATTGCGGCCATAATCGCAGGCACCGAATCTCGCTGACGAAACTCAGGCCCTCGTCCAACGAGGGGTTCGCCCGGAGCCGCGCGAGCCGCTCTTCGTCCTGCTTGCAGATTCCATCCTGGGGTTGGGAACTCGTTGCATCCGGGGTTGCGAGCCCGCGGCGTCGAAAGCTTCGTCACTCGGCGCTAAGAAAAGATAAGCCGCAATCGCCGTCGCGGTTATGAAAAGCAGCAGCGCTATGGAATTGGTCAGCGCATTCATTAAGATCGTACCCGCTTAAGTTTACACGTGCACAATGTGTATCAAAAGTCAAGCTTTCTGCACGCGAGCGGTTGTAAACCTTTCCGCTGGCGCTACCTCGCTGTTCTTAGCCACAAATCGGGGTTGAACTGACTGCGTACTGGTTACGCAATTTTAACGAAAAAGTTCCGCTCAAGGCGAAAAATCTCCCGGACGGTCGCCGTGCGATTCTCGAGAATTCTCCGCCGGCCGCCGTTTCAGCGGCCCAGGAGCATTGGCCTGCAGCTCATGGCGCGCCTTGCCTCGGTCTCCAGTTGGCCTAATCACATGCCCTTCGATGTTCATCAGCGCCCAGGGCAGTTATGGCATGCTTCGTCGGCTCGTCTGGCCGCGCACTGCCTCCAAGCGCGCGTGGCGCCTCAGTCCGCGGGCAGTCGGTCGGCGGCAGGCGCGCTCGCGCGAAGTCGCTCCTCGAACTCCGCAAGCAACTTTCCGGCGCCCCAACCCTCGCCGCCGTGGCCCGTCTTCAGCGCTTGCAGGATGCCGACGAGGTTCTCGTCGCGGATCCGCTCGAGCTCGCGGATGGACAGGCCGGCGGCCTGCTTGTCCGACTGAGCGGCGATCTTCTCGATCAGAGCCTCGTCGAGGTCGACGACGTCGGTGAGTTTGGTCCACGGCCATTTGAGGCAGGGGCCGAACTGAGCCAGGAAATGGCGCATGCCTGCCTCGCCGCCCGCGATGCGATAGGTCTGAAACAGACCCATCTGCGCCCAACGCAAGCCGAATGAATAGCGAATCACATTATCCAGCGTCTCGACGTCGCAGATATCGTCCTTGATCAGCCAAAGTGCCTCGCGCCACAAAGCTTCCAGCAGCCGATCGCCAACGAAGGCCTCGATCTCGCGGGCGATGACAACGCCCTTCATGCCGATGGCGTCGAGAACGGCGCGGGCGCGGTCGATGGTCGCCGCGATCGTCGCCTTGCCGCCGACGATCTCCACCAGCGGAAGGAGGTAGACCGGATTGTAAGGGTGAGCGACGAAGAGCCGTTCCGGGTGGACGAGCCCCGCCTGAAGTTCCGAGGGCAGAAGACCGGAAGTCGAGGAGCCGATCAGCGCATCCGGTGGGCATGCGGCGTCGATTTCACCGAGCACGCTGCGCTTGAGCTCGAGACGCTCGGGTACGCTTTCCTGCACCCATTCTGCACCCGCCACCGCCTCTTTGAGGCTTGCAGAAAAGGTCAGCCGGCCGCGAGGCGGAAGAGGCGCATTGGTCAGTAGGCCATAAGCGCGTTCGGCATTGGCGAACACCTCGCCGACAATGCGCTCCGCCTCCGGATGCGGGTCGAATACGTTGACGTCGACACCGGCCAGCAGGAAGCGGGCGATCCAGCCTCCGCCGATGACGCCGCCGCCGATGCAGGCTGCTCTCGAAATGGGAGCGAGAGATTTCGTGGGCGCGCTTGTCGAGCTCATCGTGAGGTTTCCTTAGCGCTTCACCAGCTTGAGCCTGTCTCGAACTTCCCGTGGGCCCATGATCCGGGCGCCCATGCCTGTCACGACGCCCGCGGCTTTTTCCACGAGTTGCGCATTGGTCGCGAGTTGCCCCTTGCCGATGTAAAGATTGTCCTCAAGCCCGACGCGGACATTGCCGCCGGCGAGAACGGCTGCAGCCGGGTAGGCGAGGGCGTTGCGGCCGATTGAAAAGGCCGAGAAGGTCCAGCCTGCCGGCACGTTGTTCACCATCGCCAGGAAAGTGTTGAGGTCGTCCGGCGCTCCCCACCGGATGCCCATGCAAAGCTGGATCAACACGGGGTCCTCGATCAGTCCTTCGGCGGCGAGCTGTTGTGCAAACCAGAGATGCCCGGTGTCGAACGCCTCGATCTCCGGGCGGACGCCAAGCGCCGTCATCTGCCGCGCCATCTCGCGCAGCGTCGAGGGCGTGTTGGTCATGACATAATCGCCGAGATTGAAGTTCATGGTTCCGCAATCGAGGGTGCAGATCTCGGGAAGGCACTCCGCGACATGGGCGACGCGCTCGGTCGCCCCCGCCATGTCGGTGCCTGTCTTCGTTGACGGGCAAGGGCGCTTCAACGTCGCCGAAGACGATGTCCCCGCCCATGCCGGCGGTCAGGTTCAGGACGACGTCGACGTCAGCCGAGCGGATCCGGTCCGTCACCTCCCGGTAGAGATCCCGCCGGCGCGACGCGGCTCCCGTCTCCGGATCGCGGACGTGGCAATGGACGACGGCCGCTCCGGCCTTGGCCGCGTCGATCGCGGATTCGGCGATCTGTTTCGGCGTGATCGGCACGAGCCGCGAGACGCCCACGGTATCGCCGGCGCCCGTGACGGCGCAGGTGATGAAGACATCGCGATTCATAGACAAGGGCATGGCGGTCTCCGGATCGAGCGCGCGAAACTTGACGGGCAGGGCGAAGCGTGGCGCAACTCATTGCGCAGTCCGTTTTCTCCTGTGCGAAGCGATGATCTTTGCTCATTCCGATGCGCCGCTGAACGTCACGCTGCTGCTGTTCCCCGGCCTTTCGCTCCTGTCGCTCGCGGCGACGCTTGATCCCATGCGTGGCGCCAATCGCGTGCTGGGTTGGCCTGCCTATTGCTGGAAGCTCAAGTCGATCGACGGCAACATGCCGGTTGCGAGTTGCGGGCTGCCAATTCCGGTTGGACGGCGCCTTCGATTCGACCGAGCAGCAAGACGCCCTCATCCTGATCGCGGCCTTCGAAGCGATGCGATATGCGACACCGCCGGTCCTGAGAAAGCTGCGCGCGGGCGCCAAACGCTCCGCCATTGTCGGGGGCGTCGAATCCGGCCCGTGGCTGATGGGAATGGCGGGGTTGCTCGACGGACGCCGCGCGACAACGCATTGGGAGGATCTCGAGGACTTTGCCGCGCGCTTTCCGAACGTGGACGTCCAGCCGGATCGTTTCGTGGTGGACGAGCCGGTCTTCACGACGGGCGGGGCCACACCCGCGCTCGATTGCCTGCTCTCGCTAATCCGCGCGCGCAATGGCTACTCGGCCGCGCTCGATGTTGCGAGCCTCTACATCTACGAAGAGGTGCGAACCAGTTCGGACGCTCAGCCGATCGTGTCGCTCGGACGGATCCGGAAGCACGAGCCGCGCGTCGCCGAGGCAATCCGGATCATGGAGTCGCATATCGACCGGCCGCTGACGATCGCCGCCATCGCGCGCCGCGTCCGCGTCTCGACGCGAGCGCTGGAGACGCTGTTCGTGAAGACCGTCGACGCCTCGCCTGGGGCCTATTTCGTCGCGCTGCGCCTCAACGTCGCGAGACGCCTCGTGCTCGACACCAATCTTTCGATCGCCGAGGTCGCCGACCGGAGCGGCTTTTCCGCCATCGCTTCCCTGTCACGGGCATTCCGGCGGCAGTTCGGGGCGCCCCCGTCCGCCGCGCGCCGGGCGAGGCTATAGGTGTTTAATTACGATAGCAAAATGTGATTTCCTGAACCTCTCGCTCAGAGCCGGCTGCGGCGTTGATTTGGATTTTCTTGGGCCGTCGTCGTTTCGCTGCGAAAATCCCCGATCTTGAGGGTTGGATTTCCTTGGATTTCCTTGGATTCTCTCGTCCGAATCTAGACTTATCAATGGGTTGCGCGGGATAAACGCGCAAAAGTTTTTCTCGGCGCTTTTCGTCCCTGCGGCGGTTCGAAGCGCCAGATCTGGCGCCCCTGGTTGAGGCTATGCGGAAGGACAGGATTGCTCATGGGGCGGAGTTTACTTCAATTTCTGGTTTTTCGCAAATACTTGTCGTCCGATCCTTCCACTTCGTCCGCATCCTCACGAAAGCAGCTCGCGCTAGATCCCGAGCCCGCTCTTCACCGCCTCGAGCCCGGGCTTGCCGTCGATCGTCGTCACGCCGTCCAGCCATTTCGTGAGCGCGGCGGGGTTCGCCTTGATCCAGGCGCGGACTGCGGCGTCAGGCTGCATGCCCTGGTCGAGGATATCGCTCATCAAGCGGTTTTCGATCGCGGAGTCGAAGGTTAGGTTCGAAAGCAAACGTTCGACATTAGGACATTCCTTTGCGTATCCGGCGCGCGTCAGGGTGACGACCGTGGCGCCCCCATCGTTCGGTCCGAACACGTCGTTGCCCTTTGAGAGATAGACCATCGGAAGGTCGACATTCATCGGATGTGGCTGCCAGCCGAAGAAGACGACGGGCTTGCCTTCCTTGATCCGGTGCTGAGTTTCGGCAAGCATCGCCTGTTCGCTGGATTCGACCAGCTTGAAGCCAGTGAGACCGAACGTGTTGTCCGCGATCATCTTCGAGATCGTGCCGTTGGCCCCGCTGCCGGGCTCGATGCCATAGAGCTTGCCGTCGAGCTGGTCCTTGAACTTAGCGATGTCGGCGTAAGTCTTGAGCCCGGCATCAAAGGCGGCCTTTGAAGTCGCAAAACCGATGCGGGCGTCGCTGAGGTTGTTCGTCACGGCGTCGATCTTGCCAGCCTTGACCAGGGGCGCCTGGCTCGGCTCCTGAAGCGGCATCCAATTCCCGAGAAACACATCGATGTCGCCGTTTTGGAGCGACTGGAAGGTGACGGCCACCGAGAGAACAGTGATGTTCGGCTTGTAACCGAGGGCCGTCAGAATCTGGTTCGCCATCTGCGTGGTGGCGGTTATGTCGGTCCAGCCGACGTCCGAAAAATGCGGTTTGGCGCAGGTCGCGGGATCGGCGGCATAAACAGCGGATGGGACGAGCGCTGCCGTTAGGCCCAGGCACGCAACGAGACTGCGTAAAATCATTGCCGTTCCCTCCTGTTGTCGGCGATGCTCCGCCGAAAGGAAGTTTAACCCCGGCCTTGCGGTTTGCTTGATCCCTTTTGAAGCGCCCATGACCGAATGCGAAGTGTAGGCAGCCACGGAGATCCGCGCGCGTCAATTGAAGAGGCCGATTGAACGTTCGCTCAAAACTATGAAACGCCCGGTATTTTATGGAAAAAAGCTCTTGTAATTGTCAGGGTCGGCGACGATATTGCTGCGGTGCGGCATGACCTGCCGCATATGCCCTCCTTGGGCGTTTCCTCCCTAAACTCAAGGCCGCCGTGGCGACACGGCGGCCTCCTTTTTTGCCGCTACTTCCAAGGCAAGGTCACCGGTCCAAGGCAGACGGAACTCATCTGTTCCGACAGGTCCGGGCGGTTTGCGCCGGCGATCGTTTCTGCGCTGTCGCCCCAGACCGATGACGCCGCAGCCGATGCGCTCCCCTCAATTAGGTTCCTTTTCCGCTGTTTGGCCGAGATGATGATGTTGCCGGCCATCCGAGATGACGAGCGCACGTTGACGCTTCAGTCGACTAGCTTTGCCGCTTAAAAGGTCGCTGGCTACCGGAGGCACTGCTGCGCGTGCGCCGGGCAGGTGTGCCGCGGGTCGAATACGAGGGCGTCTCTAGAGGCGTGGCCGAGCGCCAGGGCGATGCAATATGTCTCCCTGTAGGATTGCAGTTCCTTGCCCGCTCGGGCATGGCTTCCGCCAAGATGTCTCGACGCCGCGGGGCTGTTGGACCGATAGATGAAAGTTGTTTCGCAAGACGATGTCCGAGGTGCGCAACGGATCGGTTATCGGAGCGATATCGACGGCCTGCGCGCCATTTCGGTGCTTGCTGTCGTCCTGTTTCACAGTTTTCCTAATCTGGCGCCCGGGGGATTTGTTGGGGTCGACGTATTCTTCGTCATCTCAGGTTTCCTGATTACGGGAATCATTTCCAAGTCGATTGAACACAATAATTTCTCGATCGTTTGGTTCTACAGACAGCGCATTTTGCGCATATTTCCGTCGCTCATTGTTGTTCTTGCCGCGGCTTACGCATTTGGCTGGATGAGCCTCTACGCTGACGAATTCAAGCGGCTGGCTCTTCACATAATCGGGGGCGCGACGTTCACCGCCAATATCGTGCTGTGGACGGAGACCGGATATTTCGATGTCGCCGCCGCAACCAAGCCGCTCCTGCACCTGTGGTCACTGGGGGTCGAGGAGCAATTCTATATCCTCTGGCCTCTCCTTCTCATTGTCGGCAAACGCTTGCGCGTGTCCGCGGCGACGGCGATCGCTTTGCTCGCGGCCCTGTCGTTTGCGATCGAAATCGCCTCGATAGGCGCTCATCCGATGGCGGCTTTTTTCCTGCCTTTTGGCCGCATGTGGGAACTGGCCGCCGGCGGCCTGCTCGCAGTTGCGTGGGGCAAATTCTCTATGCGGGCGCCGGTTGCCGATCTGGTGTCTGTCGCGGGTTTCGCCGCCATTGTCGCAGCGGCGCTTCTTTTGCGGGAAGGGCAGGATTTTCCCGGCTGGCGCGCCGCAATTCCTGTCGGCGGCGCCGCGGCCGTGATCGCCGCGGGATCCAATGCTTGGGTCAACCAATCGATTTTGCAGCGGTCGTGGTTGGTTGGGCTCGGCCGCATCAGCTATCCGCTCTATCTTTGGCATTGGGTGCTGTTTTCCTACAGCACCGTGTTGGTCGGCGGACCGCCGTTTTGGACGAGCCGCCTGTGGCTGCTCGCGCTGAGTCTGGTTGCTTCCTGGCTGACCTATTTCTTTGTCGAACGCTGGTTTCGCAACGGGCGCGCGGCGAACGTCAAGGCAGTTGGACTGTGCGTGGCTATGCTTGCCGTCATTGCCGTCGCCTTCATCACTTGGAAGCGCGATGGTCTGGATTTTCGTCATGGCTCCAGCCCTTTCGCCGATGTCGGCACGGCGAGCCTGGGGCGCGGGCGCGAATTGGCCGAGCCGCGATGCCTTATACCGCCAGGCGAACTCCGCGATCCCTTCTTCTGCTTAAGCGATCGGCGCGAACCCGCGCGCGTGCTGCTGTGGGGCGATAGCAAGGCAGAGCCCCTCTACTATGGAATGCTGCTGGCCTCCGCACCCGGACGGCGCTGGAGCTTGGTCGGACGTTGGGGATGTCCGCCGTTCTTCATCGCGGGGTTCTCTACAGGGCCGGGCGCCGCTTTCTGCGCGAGCCTCGATGAGAGCATCAATCGGGCGCTGGAGCAGGATCATTCGTTCGATACCGTCGTGCTCACGTTCGCGGCTAAGAATTTTCCGAACGCAGCTTTTGCGCGCTCGGGCGCAGACAGCGATGCGGCGCCATTCGAGCGCCGGCTGGACGAGATAATCGACGGGCTGCAGCGCCACGGCAAGAAAGTCGTGCTGGTCATGGACAACCCGGATCTGCCCGATCCGCGCGACTGCATGGATCGCGCTGCGTTGGGATGGAGCGGGGTTCGCGCGATCCTCGGGGTCGACCGTACGGCGGCGCAGGTCACACGGTGCGATCGGCTCCTGGCGGACCATCTGAGCGAAACCCGCGGCTACCGGGCGATGATCGCGGAACTCGCAGCGCGGCGCCCCGGCCTCGTCGTCTACGATCCGACGCACGCTCTCTGCGATTACGAGCGTGGAATCTGCCCGATGGTCGTCAACCGGAGCTATTTATACTCGTACGGAAATCACATTTCCGATTCTGGCGCCGCGCTCATCGCTAAAGGGCTGCTGCCTCTGGTCGAACCGACGAAATAAGGGTTCGCGTTGGGCGCCGGTCTTCGGTGGCAGGCTCTCGGCGAGAGTCGGCAGCTCCTGTTGCGGCAACGCGAATGACGGGCGCGCGGCAATTATCGAACATTCCTGACATGGAGGCTGTGCGGGTACAGACCAGGCAGGAGCGGATTCTTGTCCTCGATCACATTGCGCAGCGCAGATCGCTCACGCGGCCTGCCGGGAGAGACGTTTGACTTCCTGCATCACAAGCGTTCGATATGGCCCGTCCATTTGCAACAGGTCCTCCGGTTCGCCATCTTGAACGATCGCGCCGCTTCTCAAGACGACGAGCCGATCGAAATTTCGTAGCGTTGAGAGCCGATGCGCGGCGGCGACGACGGTCCGTCCCTGCATGAGGCGCGAAAGTGCGTCTCGGATCGCCTCCTCGGCTTCGCTGTCGAGAGCAGAGGTCGCTTCGTCGAGCAGAAGAATGGGCGCATTCTTCAAGAAGGCTCGTGCGATCGCGACGCGTTGACGCTGACCGCCGGACAATTGAGCGCCCCGGTCTCCGACGATCGTGTCGAGGCCGGCCGGCAGGTTTTCAATGAACTCTCCACATCGGGCGCCGAGCGCCGCTTCCCAGACCTCATCGTCGGTCGCTTCAGGACGGCCGTAGCGGATGTTATCCATCAGCGAACGGTTGAGCAGCGGGGCGTCTTGGGGAACGACGGCAATGGCCTGCCTAAGGCTCTCCTGCGTCGCTCGCGAGATGTCGTGTCCGTCGATGGAGATCCTCCCGCTCGGCAAATCGTAGAACCTCTGGAGAAGCGCAATGAGCGTCGACTTGCCGCCTCCTGACGGCCCAACCAGCCCGATCTTCTGACCAGGTTCAACGACGAGAGAAAACTCGTCAAAGACTTGCCGATCCCCGGGATAGGCGAAGCTTATTCGCTCGAAGACGATCCGCGCGCCACGCTTCGGCGCAAGAGTGGCGGCTTGCGGATGATCGGTGAGTTCATGGGGCGAGAGCAACGTGGCCAACGCCTCCGACAGCCGCGCCAAATGTTGCGTGACGTCGACCAGCGCGACGGCGAAATCGCGCGTCGCGCTGAGCACCGAGATGCCGAGCGTTGACACCAGGACAACATCGCCAACGGTCGCCTCGTGGCGTTGCCAGAGGCGGATCGCCCAGGCAAGCAAGCCGACAATCAAAATGACGGTGACAAGGGCGTGGGTCAGCCTCAACTTCTCGAGGTAAATCAGGCTGCGGCGACGGGCTTTTAGCTCCTGCGCAACGGTCGCGTCGAAGCGCCGTTGCTCACGCGACAGACCCCCGAACGCTTTCACGAGCGAGATATTGCCGATGACGTCCACCATTTCGCCATCGACCGACGCGGCTTTATCGGCGAAGTCGTGATGCAACGGTTTGCCGGCCGCGGCGATCTGGAAAATAACGACAATCATGCCGCAGGATACAATAGCCAAGATGCCCGCCATCCAGACATTGACCATTGCGAGAAACCCAATTGCTCCGACTGTCGCCAAGCAGGGGGGCGCGACATTAAAGACGAACATGTTTTCGATCGTGAAGACAGCGTTCGACGTCGCCGTCACCCGGCTCGTCAGCATGCCGGGCATGCGCCTGGCGAAATAGCTTGGCGCATGCCCTGTCAAATGCCGAAACAGGTCGGCGCGGATGTCGCCGGTGACGCGCACGAACGTAAAGCTCGCGATGAGGCCCGCCACGCGCCAGAACAAGTTGTCCGCTGCAATAAAGAACAACAGGACGCAAAACGCGAGCCAGGGACTTCCGCTCTTCGATGGCGCCGACAGCGCATCGACCAGCCTCTTGACCCCGTATTGCGTACTGACCGAACACGTCACCGCTGCGACCACCGCGACCGCGATTGCCGCATGAGGCGCCGCGCGCGCACGGGCGTACCGCCCGAGAAAGCCTAACGTTCGAGATCCGTATGTTGTGAGGTCGGCTTCGCCCATACCCATCGACGCGGAAATGGTTGGGCAAAAATGGTCAAAGTTGGGCGATTCGATCGCCTCAGCGCATTCAGGGAACCGATCTGCAAATATAATCTATTGTTGGAACCTATTTCGCAATGACGCGTTTCGCGCTTTCGACCAAAGCACCGCGATAGACATAACATCCACGAACCTACCGTTCATCGAGGAGCTGCGGCGACCATACATGGACTGGAGGTAGGATTGCGCATCGCCCAGATATCGCCATTGACTGAAGCTGTTCCGCCGAAACTCTATGGTGGAACCGAACGGGTGATTTCGTGGCTGACCGAGGAGCTGGTCGCGCTCGGCCACGAGGTTACGCTCTTTGCGAGCGGCGATTCCGTCACCAGCGCCCGGCTCGAGCCGATGTGGCCGACAGCCCTCCAACTCGACGGCTCCGTGCGTGATCCTAACGCTCTCCACGTCAGCATGATCGAACAGGTGGCGCGGCGCGCGAAGGAATTCGATCTGTTGCATTTCCATCTCGACTATTACCCTTTCTCCGTGATGTCTCGTCAGTCGACGCCCTTCCTCACAACGCTGCATGGTCGTCTCGATTTGCCGGAGCATGAGCCGGTCTTCTCCACCTTTCCAACCGTTCCTGTTGTGTCGATATCCAACGCGCAGCGGCGCCCTGCGCCGAACGCCCATTGGATCAGCACGGTTCATCATGGGATGCCGGAAGGGCTGCTTGAACCGACGCCTTCGGTTCCGTCCTATCTCGCCTTTTTAGGTCGAATTTCTCCGGAGAAACGCGTTGATCGGGCGATTCACATCGCTGAGCGGTGCGGATTGCCGCTCAAGATTGCGGCCAAGGTCGACCCCGCCGACCACGACTATTTCGAGGAGATGATCAGGCCGCTCCTCGCCAAGCCGCACGTCGAATTCATTGGCGAGATCTCCGACGCGCAAAAGCCCGAATTTCTGAGCGGCGCCCTTGCGCTTATCGTGCCGATCGACTGGCCGGAGCCGTTCGGATTGGTCATGATCGAGGCGATGGCTTGCGGCGCGCCGGTCGTCGCCTTCAATCGCGGCTCGGTCTCGGAGGTGATCGAAGATGGCGTGACAGGATTCGTCGTGGAGGACGAAACGAGCGCCGTTGGCGCCCTCCGTCATCTCTCGCGATTGTCGCGGCCTGCGATCAGAAAGCGCTTTGAGGAGCGGTTTACGGCGCGCCGCATGGCGAGAGACTATTTGGCTGTGTACCGGGATTTGCTCGGCGCGACCGCTCCTCGCCCACGAATTGCCTCAGTCTCCGGCTAACTCTTCAGCGCTCGGACGGGTTTCAGGCATGGCTAGCCCCGCGGCCGCGAGACCGAGGAGCCCGAATCCCGCCATCATCAGAAAGGCCGTAGGGCTGTCGAAGCGATCGCTGACATATCCCGCCAGCGTAGTGCTGATCGACGCGCCGACCCCTACCGCGCAGCCGACCGCGCCCTGCGCCAGATTGAAATGACCGGTCTTGCCAGAAACATCAGCGATGATCAGCGGAACCAGCACCGCGAGCGCCGCACCTGACACCCCATCCAGGAGTTGTGCGGCCATCAGCAAGTAAGGACTGATCAGAAACGCAAACAACAAGCCGCGTATCGCCAAAGCGACGAAGCAAAGAACGAGCAAGGGGCGCCGTCCCCATTGCTCGGCCTTGCGGCCGACCCAGGGCGCAAGCAAAGCCACGATGAGTTGAGGCGCGACAATGGAAGTGGCCACGAGGACAGTGGCGAACTGGCTGGAGCGCAAGGTCATCATGCTCGCCGCCAACGGGAGCATCGCGGCGTTGGCCAGTTGGAAGAGCGCAATGCAACCCGCAAAGATCATGAGCGGTCGGATCTGAAGAAGACTGCGCAGCCCGGCTAAAGCGTTCCCCTTCCCGGGTTCTGCGACGCCGCCATGCGCTCTTGCAGGATCAATTTCTTGCGCCCGTATTTGATAGAGGGCGAACAGCGCCGGAACGGCCATGCTCGCTGCCAGGATAAAGGCCGCTCTTTCCGAAACGTAATAAGCAAAAGCGCCCATGCCTGCCGCCGCGACGCCCGAGCCGACTGAAGCGAAAGCCGCGTTCCGACCCAGACGCGCGCTTATCCGTCGCTGGCCGACAAGGCCGAGGCTGATCGCCGCGATCGCGGGGCCCAGCACGCAACTCGCGCCCGCCTGCAGAATCCGAGAGGCAAAGACGACGGCAAAGATCGGCGACACGGCGAGCGCAAACGCACTGATCCCAACGGCGGCGACAGCGGCCGCCGCGACCCAGCGCTGCGACCGTGCGGCGTCAACGATCGCGCCACCTGGAATTTGCCCAACCAAACCGACGATAGCGCCAGCCGTCAAGACGAGACCAATATCGGTTTGGGTCCATTTTTCAGTGGTCAGGTAGACAGATACGAAGGCGCCAAATCCGGTCTGCACGTCCGCTAAAAAAAAGACGAACCAGTCGAGGCCCCGACGGCTCCTGGGCGATGGACTCGGTGAGAGGGTCCTTTGACGCTCTGGGGCCGACGGCGACGGCGGCCCCCCCTCGACCCTGGAAAGGAGGTTCTTTCTTGGCGGTCTGTCTCGTGCGTGATCGGACATGAGGTCTTTAGAACCGTTTTAGTCGGTCCGAAGTGCCATCATCGCGCATCGAAACAGGCGATCGACCGACCTCTAAGGCTTCACGCCGGGGCCGCCGATTACGACGACTGGCTCGCCCGTTTTGTAGACAGGCGCAACCCGCACTTGATCTTTCGTCAAATTCGCAACGACATATCCTGCCTTCTTGGGGTCGAAATGCAATGACCGCCAGTCGACCGCGATCTTGCGTGAGCCCACACCGAGGACACCTCCAAAATCGATGATGGCGGCTGCGACCTGGCCATCTCGATCGACGATGATGTCAACAATGCGCCCCATATTGTCGCCGGCGGAGCTGAGCGCTTCGACGCCGAGAACGCTTTCAAGCTGCTCCCCGTCTACAACGCTGGCTGGAACACTCGCCTTCTCTGTTTTGCCTTTATCGGCATCCGGCGGCGTTGGGGCGGCGGCGTTGGGCTGCGGGGCGGGCGCAGCCTGAGCCAAATGCCAAGACAAAGATCCGCTGAGGGGTTGCAATGTGCGCGTCGCCGCGCCGGCAGGCGCTTGCGCGCCGAGCAATGCAAGGGTGACCAGGACCGCCGCCTGTTCGTTGCCGCGGCGCCAGCCGCCAAGGAAGCGCCACGGCGAGGCGCCGAGCGTCGGCGTGGCTTCGCGCTTATTTGTCTTTGACGCCACCGTCGACAAACTCAGACGCAGCAGACACCGAGGCCACCGCGTCGACGATCCAACTTCAATCATCTGTGCCTCATGGCAACACACATTGCGGGCGTTCGTCACTGTCACTTGGCGCTGTCATTTTGATGAGGTTTTTGTGAAGGTCAATGGCTGGCCGGAACAAGCCAACCTTCGCACGCTCGTCGAAATTGTGTTCGACTTGATAGACCCGGAGCGCCAAACCACAGCGCGCCGTGTTGGACTTCGTCAAGTTGCAGGTCTTCGACCCGGGGGACGTTACCGTTCAGCTCGACGGAATTGCACGGCTGAAACCGAAATTGGCACGGTGCACGCCAAAGATCTTTGTCCCCGAGCTCCGGACGATCCAGACGGGCGGCTTAGGTCGGAGCGCCGATCCGGACATTGCACTACGACACCTTTAGCTCGCCGGTCGTCGCGGATGGCGTCGTTCGGAACCGCGACTCACAGGCTCAGCCACGCTCGACGCTGGCGCAGCGACCTCTTTATCATGAGCAAATTCGTCAGTGGCGACGCGACGGCTCCCCTTGACGCCTCCGCGGCGTTACCGCCCGCCGCGCCACCCCGGTTCGATCGAGATATCCTTGGGCTTCCAACCGGAAAAATTGGTCGGCAGCTCTGGCGCGCGATTTGACCACTAGTCGAACAGGGGTGGGGTGGTCGGCCGGCCACGGCTTAATCAGGCGGAGGCCGCGAACGGACCACCATTGGTTGAGCGCGGGTCAATCTAGGCAACAGGCACCCGCAACGGTAGCCGCAAGCCGGATGGCCGCCGGCTATCGGTGAGCGGGTCAGTACAACTCGTGTTGCCAGCCATCGAAGAAAAGCCCCTCTGACGCTGCAAGACTTCAGTAACTGATTGAACTGGCGCGCCCGGAGAGATTCGAACTCCCGACCCCCAGATTCGTAGAATTGTGCACACCACACGTGTCCGGCCATGCGCGTACATGCGCGATACTCAGCCATCCGCTAAGCAGCTGAGATTGCGCGAGACCACCATATTTTCGGTTGCGTAGGAACGCGCACGTAAGTACATGAGGACGATCCGAGTGATACCCAGATGATACTCGGAAGGAACGCTTCATGAAAATCACCGACTACGAAATTTCGCGCTATCGCTTGCCTGCCGGCAAGGCCGAGCAGCTCGAGTTCGACGACGACCAGCCCGGTTTCGGCGTCCACTTTCGCCGCTCCGGTGCGAACTCTTTTGTCCTCCAATACGGCAGCGGCAAGAATCGCAAACGCCCAGCGATCGGCCGCGTGGGTGAGATCAAGGCGGCCAGCGCGCGCAGAACAGCGCAAGAGTGGATGGCCGCTTTCCGCGCGGGCAGGGACCCGCAGGCGGATAAGGCGAAGGCGAAGATCCGTGTCGAGCGAGACGTTCGATCAGCTCTTACTGAAGTTTCTCACGCACCAGCTGACCGAATGGAAGCCGCGCCAACCCACAAGGAGGCGACCTATTCTCTCAACGCGCATACCAAGCTGTTTCGCCCGTTGCCGATGTCCGCGATCGATAAGCGATCATCGCCGTACGTCTGGAGGAGATTGCGGTCGAAAGTGGCCTCGGCGCCCGCAACAACACCCGCTCTGACCTCTCGTCGCTTTTTGGATGGGCGGTCGACGAGGGCCTTTGCGATGAAAACCCAGTCGAACGCACCAACAAGGTCACGATCGCTCCACGCCAGCGCAAGCTCACGGATCCCGAAACCAGGGCGATCCTGCTAGCCCTCAATGAACCGGGGCGCGTCGACGAGGACTATCGCGACATTCTCAAGTTCGCGCTTTACGAGGGACTGCGTCGCGACGAGATCGGAGGACTTCGATGGGAAGAGGTCAAGCTCGACAATGCGGCGATCTCGTTCCCGGTCGGCCGCACCAAGAACGGGAAACCGTGGATCGTTCCGTTAAGCCCGCCGGCGCTCAAGATCTTGAGGGCGCGTCACGCGAAGCTCGATCCGGATAAGCCGCGCGAATACGTGTTCGGCCGCCGCGACAGTGGGTTTAGCGGTTGGTCGAAGGCCAAGAAAGAGTTCGACGCTCGCGTCACCGCCCTGAACGGCGGCAAGCCGCTCGAGCCGTGGGTGATGCACGACTTCCGACGTCTGATCTCGACGTCGCTGACCGAATGCCTTGGCGTCGCGCCGCACCTCGCCGAGGTGACCTTAGGCCACGCCCAGAGCGGCATCCAGGCCGTTTACAATCTCGCTCAGTATGTCGACGAACGCCGCCGGATTGTTGAGAAATGGGCGGCGCATCTCGAGGCGATCGCGACCGGCCAGACGCCCAGCGCGAAGGTTATGAACTTCGGCAAACATCGATGACCTGCGGCTTGCGCCTGTAAGCACATAGGAGAATAAAAACAGGGCCGGCTCGACGGTAGGCGCTGAGCCGGCCCAATCCCAACCTTGAGGCTCAAGCTCATGGATGGAATTCCTGGCGAATTTAGCACGCCTGACGGCGGCTGGTTAATGCGGGCCCACGCCCTGACGCTTGTCCGCGTCGCCTTTAACTTCGGCCAGGGCGAAGCAGAAGGAGACTCCTGCTCGATCACGCCTGCGGCGATCCGTCTTTTGAATGGCGGTATCAGCGCAGATTTACCGTTGAGGAGAGCGTCAGGATTGCCAGCGGCGGCTACGCCAAGAAGACAACGCCGAAACAGCCGCCTTTGCCGGAAAGGAAGCGCGCGCGCTTCCCAGATCTTAAAAAAGACATCGACGCCGCCATCCAGACCGGATTCTCGGCGGCAGGTTCGAAAGGGCTTGGGTTGGGCTGAAAACAACTCAGCCAGTTACGGCAGCCGCCCGGTGTTTCTGGCCTCGCCCAGCGCCCTAATCGGGATCAATGGCAAGTCCGGGAACACTGCAAAACGCGACGGTGATGGATTTCGGTGGTGGATCGAGATCCACCTGAGCGTCATTCAGTTCGCCGCCGCGCCGCTTATTGTGGCAGTGCGGGCGAAGGACGGTAATGTCGACGCCGGAATCAAGAAACTACAAGAGTTTGGACGGCTACCGCCATCTGTGCCCGCCGCCGTCGGTTCGCCGCCCACCAATCCGACCAGCCGATCCGCTGCCGGTCCCACAGCGCGGGAAGACAGAACAATGGCTCGGGAATAATGTCCAGCGAGTTTCTCGTCCAAAAAGAACGATACGCAAGCCCGCTACGTTGACGAGGTGCTGGTCAATCGCAATTCCGCGGTATGCCGGAAGACGCTCATCAGCCGCTTATCCGAACTCGTGCGGAGAGAACCCGCGCTCTGGCAGGGCGCGCCACCCAGGGCGGCGCAAATGGAGAGCCTGCCCCTCCGAGCCGGCCGAAAACGAAGAGCTCTCGCCGCTAAAACGCGTCGCGAGATTGTCCCGCGCGCCTCCCGCGGTTGTCCGGGGGCTTGTCCCGAAGCGTCCCACGCCTAGGGTTTTCCTACCCTAGAACTAATCCCAAAAGGGAGTTTGGCGGGCGGGACAACTCGGCCCAACAATGATTGCACACAATCGTGACCGTGCGGTCATGGGCGCTTACGGAGGGAAGCATATATGCCAAGCGGACCGCAGATCACGCCCAGCTCCTCGCCGGCATTGAAGCGCAAGGCGCATCGTTCCTCTGAAGGAAGCTTCGAGACTATCTGGCGTCAGCACGACACGCTGCGCAAGCACTACCGCAATCTGATCGTGAAGCGGGCCGAAAAGAGTTGGCATGCGATTGGGCGACGTGCTCGGGATCGGCCAGGCCGTCTAAGAGTCACAAACCTCTCCCCGACCCGAATCACAACGCAGGAAGCGCGCCTTTCCGGCGAAGGGAAGAGGTTCGTCAGTACGCTTACGACTATCTAAGGCACGACCAGTCAAGGCTTACAGAGCACGATCAATAAGATCGAACAGCAACAGGCTAAAGAGCGACAGCGATGGCGGACCACCCCACCAAAGAAGAGCTTACAGCCTATAACGAGTGTCTCGCATTCGCTTTGCGGTCGATCGATGAAGCGAAGACTCTATGTCGAGTATGCACATGACAGCGTCGAAGCGGCGAGAGACGCAGCTCGTACAGCGTTCGGCACGGCCGGGGCGACGAGCGCCTTCGGCAACACATTAAGCGACCTCGCCTTGGCCACTCGCGCGATCGCCGACGCCCGAGATGGCTTGCCTGCGCTCGATGAGGGCGATGGCGAAGATTAGTCAAGCGTACGCGTCGCGTAACTGCGGGTCGACGCGGCTCGCCTCTTTCATCAGCAACCAAATAATGAGGAGCCAATAATATGTCCGATCTCTCGATCTTCATGGTGTTGATCCGGTTCTCGGTTCGCTGGAACTGCGCCGAAACCGGATTTCTGCGATCTCGGTCTTCAACACGGAGACCGGTGAGCGCGAGCTGCAGCAAGTCGAACTTGGCAAGCCGGCTACGTTCGCCCTTGACCTGGCTACACGGGGAGCGCGGTTACGGGCTGATCAAGTCCGGCGTCTATGACATGAAGCTGACGCCGGTTGGCAGGCCGCCGCCGCCCTGGCCAGGCGACGAGGAATACAAGCCGGCGCTCGGGTGCTGGACTTGGAATCGAAACCTCGGCGAGCTCCGGCTCGAAACCAATTCGGTGATTTTCCAGCGGGCCATCGCGAGTGTATGGGACCAAGCTCGGTTTGCGCCGGAGGCCGCGGAGGGCTTGCAACCCGTCGTCTGCTTTGTCGACCGCGTCCCAGTCCCGGTCAAGGCGGTCAATAAAACGTTCTTCGCGGGCCGGTGATCAAAATCATCGGTTGGGTTGAGCGCGACAAGGTGCCGGGCTGGGCGACCCGCGAGCCGACCGTCTTGCCGCCCAAGACCCTACCAGTCCTGCCCGTGTCGGCGGCTTCGGCTCCGTTAATGTCCGACGCGAAGAAGCCGATCAAAGCGAAGGCCAAAGCCAAGGTCAAGGCGAAGACCAGCGACCCTAACGACAACATCGACGATATTTTAGACGGCGACCCCATCCCCTACGCTTAAGGGCCGCGGAAATGGGCGCCGCCGCCATAGCTCGCCAACTGGAGGGACGCGCCAGGGGCTATGCGCTGCCTCTGCCCGCGCGATTGCGGGTACTCCTTATCCTTGAGCGACGGTGAAGACGGCAGGCTGCTGGCTGACCGTTTTGGCGGCTGCACATTCAGCGAGATCATGCCGGCGCTCGTTGAATACGGGTTGCTCGACGGCGACGACGTAGATCTCGTCGCGCCACTCCACGGCCGGACAAATTCTGGCCGCGCCGATGACGATCGGCGTCGCAACAAAATTCAGCAGGCGAGGGCGATCTACGCCGACGGGGTCCAAGACGAGCGGATCCAGATTGACCGCGCTCTCGCGGCATCAATCTGGTTTCACCGGTCTTGAGGTTTAGCAAGCACGCCCCGCACCGGCTCGGCGCGCGCTTCCCGGCAATGCTCGCCGAATCGTCGAACTATGCGGCGTACAGACCGGCGTACATATTACCTATCTCCGCGCTGACGGCGGGGGCAAAGCCAACCTCCCCGCGAAAGAATTTCAGCGCGAATGCCGTGGTGCTCTCTCGGGCGGCGCGATCAGACTGGTTCCGTTCAACCCCGACGTCGAACTCATCCTTTGCGAAGGCGTCGAGACCGGCCTCGCCGCGGCGGAGCTTTTTATCCGGCCCTGCTGGTCCGCAGTCTACGCGACGGTTGCACAGCCTCGCCTTGCCGCCCGACGTCCGCAATGTGCTCATCGCTGCAGACAATGACCAGACCGGAAACCGGGCAGTGGGACGGTTATAGCCGCGACGACGGATTACCGCCCAGGGCCGCGAGGTGCGCCCCACCCAGAGCGATGTTGTTAACATCGACGACGTTTGACATCCAGCTCGATGCCCTTTGAAGAGTTCGATGCTGGACCTGGGAGAGATGGCTGGAGCAGAGGAGAACCGGTGTAGGCGGTGACCGCTGACAACGCGTCGGCGAAGCCTAAGGACGATAGTAGCGACACCGCCGCTTGCGGGTCTGCAGTTCCAGATTTTCCTGTGCTGGCGGAAGAGGCGTTTCATGGCCCCGCCGGTGAAATCGCCATAAGCCATCGCGCCGCATACCGAGAGCGACCCGGCGCTGCTGTTGATCGGCAGTCTCGTCTATTTCGGCAATACGCTCGGGCATGGGCCGCATCATATCGTCGAGGGCACGCCACACTACTCTAACCTTTATGCGCTGTTTGTCGGCGATACCTCCAAGGCGCGCAAGGGCACCGGCGACGGGCGGCTTCGCCAAATCTTCAAATTGGCCGAACCAACCTGGTGCGGGTTCCGGATCAAGAGCGGCCTGTCATCGGGAAAGGCCTGATCGCCGAGGTGCGTGACCCGGTCCTCAAGCTTGTCAAAGGCGAAGAGCAAGTCGTTGACGAAGGAGTTGACCGACAAGCGTCTTCTGATCGTGCAATCCGAATTCGGCGGCGCCCTGCAGGCGATAAAACGCGACGGCTCGCTGCTCAGCACGGTGCTGCGCGACGGATGGGACGGTCGCGACCTCGCGACCCTGGTCAAGCAATCCCCGCTGCGTGCGACCAACCCGCACATTTCCGTAATCGGGCACGTCACCAAGAGCGAACTCATCTACCTGATGGATCAGGTGTCGATGGTCAACGGCCTAGGCAACCGGTTTCTATTCACCTGCGTACGGCGCTCAAACATCCTGCCGTTTGGCGGGAAGCCTGCCGCCGCAGGATGTGACCAGACTCGGGGTCGAGGTTGGCTTTGCGATCCAACGCGCTCGTCAGATTGGCGAGGTGCGATGGTCGACTGGTAGCGCAGAGACCCCTGGGGGCGCGGAGGGCTGGGAACAGATTTACTCCAGTCTCTCGGGAGCCAAGCCCGGATTGATCGGCGCCTTGACCGCGCGAGCGGAGGCCCAGGTCGTTCGATTGGCGATGGTCTATGCACTCTGGGACGGTTCCGCCCTCCTCGAGCCGCTGCATTTGATGGCCGCCCTGGCGGTGCAGAACTATTGCGAGGCGAGCGCGCGCTACGTCTTCGGCGAAAAGGTTGGCAATCCGATCGCCGACACGATTCTCACCGCGCTCCGGAACGCTTATCCGGAAGGCCTCGCCCGTACCGAGATCCGTGACTTGTTCGACCGCAACGCGCCAGCGGGAGCGGTCGCGACGGCCTTGCAAGAGCTGCAGTCGCTCGGCTTGGCCATGATGAGCCGACGCCAGCCCAACGGTCGCGGGCGCCCCACTGAGATCTGGACGCGCCGACAATGACTTAAATCGTATTTATTCCGCAATTTTAGCGTTCGCCAAAAACTGAGCAACAACAATTGGTTAAGCATATAAATCGTCAATATCGTTTTTGTCGTAGGCGTGAAGGCGTTTTAGCTGTGCTTGCGGTTGGTCCGCAACTTTTAGATGTGCTCCATGGGTGAGGATCTGTTAGCGAGTTTACGAGCGCTGTATCGACGGTCGCGAACCGGCGCGGTTCAGAGTAACGGCGCGCCGTCACCCGGCGTGAATGGCCACGCCTTTCGTAATTTCGAAACTAGAAACAAAAGTGCCTGCGACAGAAACGATATTGACGATATAAATCTTAATCGACTGAAAACTATCAGTCTTTCAGCCGGAATTAGCTCCGCGCATAAATACGATTTAAATCCCGCCGAGCTGGTCGTATTCTGCGATTTCGAAACCCGAAACATCAGCGGTTGCGACCTCACCAAGGCCGGCGCTTGGCGCTACGCCGCCGATCCAGGCACTGAAATCCTCTGCTTTGGCTACCGCGTCGACGGCGTCGATCATTCATGGGCGCCAACCAACCCTTCACGCGATCCACTCGAATGCCTCGCAGGCGGCCCCGATGCGATGTTCGCCTGCTTCGGCGGGTTCGAGGCGACCGTGTGGGCCAAGATCATGGTCGAGCGGCATGGGTTTCCGCCGATCCCGACAAGGCGATGGATCGACCTCCGCGCTGCGTGCTGCTGCCTCGCCTTGCCGCGGTCGCTCGATAAGGCGCTCACCGCGCTGGGCCTGCCGATCGAAAAGGACAAGATTGGTCAGCGTCTCGTCCGCGGCCTGTCCAAGCCTGACCGCAAGGCCAAAGCCTACCCCGAGCTGACCCCAGAGATTGTCGCGCGGGTCGTTGAATATAACCGTATCGATATTCTCGCGCTTGAGGCGATGCATAAGCAGGGGCTCAGTGCCCTGCCTACCGCCGAACAGGCGGTGTGGGAGCTGGACCAGCGGATCAATGCGCGCGGAATCGCGATCGACGTCGATTTCGTTCAGGCGGCTAAGCGGATCGCCGATCAGGCGATGGGTGAGGCGATCGAGGAGTTCGCAAAGGCGACCGGCGGCCTTTCGCCGCACCAGGTGCAAAAAACCCGCGTGTGGCTGAAGAGCCGCAAATGGGCCTTACCGAATCTCGACAGCGACACCGTCAGCGACACGCTCGAGCTCGATCTTCCCGATGATGTGCGCCGCGTGCTCGAGATCAGACAGACTGTCGCCGCGACCAGCCTGAAGAAGCTCGACGCCATGCTCGCCTGCGTCGGCGCCGATGGCCGAGCGCGCGGTCTTCTGCAATATCACGGCGCCACTACCGGGCGCTGGTCCGGGCAATTGATCCAGCCGCAGAACCTGCCCCGGCCTACGCTTGAGCAGGACGTCGACCCCGAGGAACTGACGGCCGCGGTCAAGACCGGGGATCCCGACGCGCTTCGCCGCTGGGGCAAGCCGAGCGGCGTGCTGGTCTCCGGATTGCGTCATGCGCTGACCGCGGCTGAAGGCGCGGTCTTTGGCGCCGGGGATTTCAGCGCGATCGAATGTTGCGTGCTGCTGGCGCTCGCCGGTCAACAGGACAAATGCGAACTCATCGCCCAAGGCGTCGACGTCTATCGCGACATGGCGTCGACCATCTACGGACTCGATCGCGCAGCCTTCATGGCGATCCCCGAGGACAATCTCTCGCCCGAGCAGACCGAACAGCGCCGCATCGGCAAGAACGGCGTCCTGAGCAGCGGCTACGGGATCGGCGCGGAAGGTTTCTATCGGCGCTTCTGCCGACATGTCGAAGGCGGCCAGGAGCTCGCCGCTCGGATCGTTGGCGTCTATCGCCATCAATGGGCGCCCATGGTTCCGCGGCTATGGCGCGACCTCGAGCAGTCGGCGCGCCGGGCGATGCTGCAACCTGGCAAGCCTGTCACCGCGCGTTGCGACGTCGTCTATCTGCTGACGACGCGCGTCGGACTGCCGTGCCTGATCTGCACGTTGCTCAACGGGAAATTGCTGCACTACTTCAACGCGCGGATTGACGGCGCCGACAAATGGGGCCGGCCACGCTGGATATACAATCCCTACCGCCAAGGGCAGTGGCGCGAGGTTGCGCCCTATGGCGGACAATTGACCGAGAATGTCGTCTCAGCGCTGTCGCGCGAACTCCTGGTCTTCTGCATGTTCGCCCTCGAGGCCGCGGGCTATCCGATCGTCTTCACGGTGCACGACGAGATCGTTGTCGAGCACCCGGACATCACCAGGGAAACCATGCAGCGGATCATGTCGGTGCGGCCGGCGTGGGCCGAAAAGCTCGGCGTTCCGGTCAGGGCCAAAGCGTGGATAGGCAAGCGGTATCGAAAATGAGTGGATCGACGGATTGACAGAAAATGACACCTCACGACACGTGGAGCGCGTGCCGCAATGCGCCAAGTCCGATTTCATAGCGTGCCGAGAAGCAGAGCTCCCGGACACCTACGCCGAAGTCTTCGACATGCTGGTCAAGACGATGAACGGTTGCCACGATCGGCGCGGCGGCAACCTTTAGCGCACGTCGGTTTCCGCCCGCGTCGCCTTCGGGCCTTTCGGCGAGCGTTTCATGGCTCCTGAACCGACCACCGCGCTCGTCTTTCCCATGCAAGAAAATCTGCAAACTTAAAGGGGCCGGGCTCGATAAAGAGCGCGCCTTCGCCACGCTGGGCAAACAAGAGGCGAAACGCCGGTGAATGAAAAGTACGAAGTGCGTTTTGCGGTCGAGGTTCGCGCCTCGTCACCTGAGCAGGCGGCCGTCGTCGCCCGCGATATGTTGCTCGATCCTACACTGAGCTATGCGCCGCCGAGGCGAACGCGGTTCTTACGTGGGAGGGACTTGACCGCCTGAGCCGACAGGCGGCTAGCGCAGCGCTGTACCGAATCAATGTTTAGTCGTCGCCTTTGCACTCGCATGCGCCAGGAAGAAGCGGATCATCTCTCGGCTGGCGTCGGGTCCGCGCGAGTCCGTGTAGGAGCCATTGGCGCTCCCTCCCGACCAAGCGTGGCCCGCGCCGTGAAGGACCCACTGCTCAAGGACCTCCCAACCTTCGTCGTCGAGTTGGACCGTGCGGGTATAGGCCATGCCGGCTGGCGTCTCGCCATGCATCACCATCTTGGTCAACGCCGCGTTCTGCCTTGCCTGGGCGATGACGTGGTCGCCGTTGCAAGGGTTGACGGTCCGGTCGGCATCGCCATGGAATACGATGGTCGGCACCATCCGTCCCGTCACCCCTCGGCCGAATCGTCCCGCCGCCGCCCATGGCAGCGAAGGCCGACGGCATGTCCCGGGCCGCGCCGCAAGCCAGCCCCGAATGGACACCGACGGCTGCAAAAATATCAGGATAGGTGGCCGCCATGATCGCCGCCGCCGCCCCGCCAGCCGAGAGACCCGCCACATAGACTCGAGCCGGATCGGCGGAGAACTCCTCAACGACCTGCATGGCGATGCCAGCGATGAGTGATGGCTCGCCGCTCTCGCGCTGCTGGTCTCCGGCGTTGAACCAGTTCCAGCACTTTTGCATGTTGGCCGACTGGGGTTGACGCGGATAGGCGACCAGGAACGTCTGCTCTTCGGCCACTTCGTTCATCCGTGTGCCAGCGGCGAAGTCGTCTGGGTTCTGAGTGCAGCCGTGCAGCATGACCACGACCGGAAGGGACTGCCCGGTATAGCCGCTCGGCACATACACCTTGTAGGTCCGACTTCCTGCATCGTTCGAGAAGGTCCGCTCCTCGAATCGAGCCCCGTCCGGCACGTGGACCGGCGCCGGTCGCGCGGTTCCTCAGCCGTCACCGACACTAGATAGCGCGCCCAATTTGGGTAGCCGACGAAACGCGTGCATCATCTGCGCGAGGTCGGGCGGCCCCACGGCTTTGTCGGACCGTATGGACTTGCTAGCAGCCCCCCACTTGAATTGAGTGGGAGCCGTCCAGGCACCGCCTGGAGCCGACGGGGCGACCATGTCGATCGTTGGCAACGGCGACGGGCGCTTGATCCCCAGGGCCAATCGAGGGACATCCGAGCCGGGGCTACCCCGAGCGATGGTAGACGCTGTGTGACCTTGAAGCAGCGCCATCGCCTCGGCGAGCTTGCCGGCCTGCGTGAGACGGGTGACCTCGCCCATGTCGATCTTCGAGAACGCGTTCATGATTGTGCTTTCCTGACTGGGCGTCGATACAGGCGGGATGCCTGGCGGACGGGCGGTTTGTTGAGATGTTCAGGTGGTGCGGTCGGCCAGCGCGGCCTTCACTGCCGGGCTGGCCTGGAAGGCGCCGAGGACCTGCACGGATGCGATGGCGGCGCGGGCGAGTTCAGGCGTGACATCGCCGGCGATGGTGGCAAGGCCGAGAACCTGGATTTGGAGCGGTGTCCCGGCATCGCGGGCCGCCTCGAGATCCTGCCGCGTATAGTGCGACAGCCCGAGCTTGAGTTGTCTGCGCGCCACCGATTGACGGACTGCGTCGTCCTGCCGTTCGAGCTGGTTTCGAACGGCTGTGCGAATGAAGTCAGCACGATTGGCGTAGAAGCCGTCGCGAACCATGAGGTCTATGCGTCCGAGATCGATGAAGCCGAGGTTCACGGTGATCTTTTCGCTGTCCGGCGCTTTGGGTCGCAGTTCGTGAACGCTTGCCATCTAGCCTTCTCCATCCGGTTGGATGGTTTTTAGATGGTTAAGGGATGGAAAAATTCAATATTATGGGCGAAAAACATCTCGCCGTAGAGCCCAGTGAGCCTCTAGGAGCTCGGAATTGGCGCTCCAGCTTGAGTCCAGTCCATGGTTTCAGCCAGGGGTTCTGCGGCTCTGCGCGAAGCCGGTGCGCAAATCCGGCGGCGGACTCCAGAACTGCGCCAACACTGATCTCGCCGCCCGGTGGACGGCTCCCGGCCCGATCGCGTCTGCGCCTTCGAGCCTCGCGGTCACGACGTCAAGAAACTCGGGCCGGCGTTGCGGGGCGATCGGCGCGGCGAGCGTGTGCAGGAGATCTTGTTCCTCGGCGGGATCAAAAATAGCGCCACGGGCGTCTCCGGCAAAGGTGGATTTAGCGAACGATAACTCAAATTTCATTTGCGACAAAAATGCGCAGCCGGGCATGGTTCGCGGCATGCCTGGTTTTTGGGGTGTCGTGCGCAGCATGCCGAAGAAGGAGCGCTTCGCCGCGTCCCAGCTCGAGCTGCGCGCTATGAAACTTTCCTGCCCCTGGTCGCGACGAAGCGGGCCTCACAACCGCTGTTTAATTCCTATTTTTTCGTGCACATCATTGAGCAGTGGCGGACGATCAGCACCTGTTTCGGCGTGCTCTGCTTGGTCAAGATAGGCGACTGTCCGTCGAAAATGCCCGATCGCGAGATCGAAAATCTCAAGGCCATGATCGATGGTCACGGCTTCGTAAGATTGCCCGAAGGCCGCGAAGTCCGGCCAAGCGCGCGATCGCGATCGGCTCCAAGGTGAAGATCACGGCCGGGCCGTTCGGCGGCCATCTCGGCCTTTACCAAGGTCAGTCGCCGCGCGATCGCGAGCGGATTCTGCTCAATCTCCTTGGCGGTGATCGCCCGGTGCTGATCGCGTCCAACCTGATCATTCCGTTCAGCGAAGAGGAGCGCTGGTAATGCGGGCCTCGGGGCTGACGGGGAAAGGTTCTTGACAATGGCGTGCCGAACGATCGCCGACATTCTCCGCAGGATGGGCGAGGTTCCGCCGTCAGATATTCTGGCTCAGTCCGGAAAGGAGCCTCAGCCGATCGAAGTCGCCAGCGCCCCCCTGTGCGCCTCGGCACGCCCCGGCTCGACGTGGCGAAAAGCGACGCCGGAAACCAATCCCCTCGAGCCGCCCACGCCTATCCGCCCTGGATCCGGCCGCTCGCGGCATATGAGCGGCGCGAGACTACGATCGTCGAGGGCTTCAGATATGGATAGCCCCTAGTCGGGGGCCTAAGCCTTCGCGTTCCCGTCCTCGTCCATCCGCGAAGCCAGTTTCTTCACGAAGCCGCGCACGGCTACGAAAATGTGCTCGGCCTCTTCGTCGTGTATTTGTTCTCAACGTGCATCGTTGCGTTTCGCCAAGGGTTTTTGACCGCATCCAGCGAGACATAGAGCGCTTCGAATATCTGACCGTCTCCAGCCATCCGGTTTGCTGTGGTCGGCCATTTCTGTTCGGTGGCGTCCCATATCTTCTGTAGAAGATCGCCCCAGCTCCGCTGGGCTGGTTTAAGGGGATCGGGTATCTGCGGATCGCGCTACAGCGCGTAGACCAATCTCCATCAGTCGCATGAGGTGGAATACAGCGGACGTGCCTCGCCCCAGCGCCATGCATTTAGCGGCCTCATCCAACTCAAACAGACCGGAAGGAAACTTGGTTTCGAAGTCGGCCCCGAACAGGGGTTAGCAATACGCTC